>CAWDOT010000007.1:0-199256 GCA_963803995.1 uncultured Acidobacteriota bacterium | reverse complement strand
TGTTATGTGCCTGTTGCTCGAGTTCAGTTACGTATTGCTTCTATCCTCACCGCCAACAACGCCTCGACCTACGAGGGGCGCTGGTTCAACCTGCCGCCGACTCGCACCTGGGGGACAGCTACTACGCGCCGGCCGGCACGACGGTGGCCGGAGCCGACACGGCGGCCATCGTCTACGTGCACAACCCCGGGGCCGCGCAGATCACCGTGACCCAGGCCGACCTCACTGGGTCTGTCACGTTCAACGTCAGCGCCCGCGCGACGGTCGCCCGGACCCTGCCGCTCACGAACCCGATTTCCGCGGCGCACTTCTTCACGACCGGCGCCCCGCCGCAGCCCTTCTACGCGGTCTCGGCGATCGCCATCAACAACACGGTCTACGACTGGGGCTACGCCCTGGTGCCGGAGTCCTCGCTGACGCCGGCCGCCGTGGTGGGCTGGGCTCCGGGTTCGACCGACCTCAATCGTGACGTCAATCCGCTCTGGGTGACGGCGGTCAATCCGCCGCCGGGCACCCTGCTCTACGTCGACCGGGACGGCGACCCGGCGACCGGGCTCCTCGGTCCGGATCCCGACGGCAACCGGTACGACGTCGCCTGCGCCATCTCCAACCTGCAGTCGATCCGCATCTTCGACGACGGTGGCGGCACGCCCAACCCGCCGCCGGCGGGGAGCTGCTTCATTCCACCGGCCGGCAGCGGCGACAACAGCCAGACCGGCATGCGGATCTACACCGTCAACGGCACCAAGATCGCCGCGGCCTGGGGCCAGGACGTCGCGCTCGCCGCCTCGGGGCAGCCGCACCGAGCTCGACATGGGCACCACCATCGCTGCCGTTCTCGAGCCTGAACGCCTTCAAGGACGGCGCGCTGCTCGTCGATCTCAACGGCAACGGCGGCGTCGACGTCGGCGACACCATCCTCTACACGACGATCGTCCGCAACACCGGCATCATCCCGGTGACCGAGATCTTCGTCACCGACACGCTCGACAGCTGGAACCGCAGTACGTTCCCGGGGACCTTCGAGGTCGACGGCGTGCCGGTCGCCGACGACAACCCGCGGAACTCCGTTCCCGCTCGACCTCGACTCGCCGCACACCGCGGGCTTCGTGCTGGTCGAGTCCCCCGCCGGTTCCCCGGCGCCGGTCTACTCGACGCCGCTGATTCCGGGCGGCGAGATCGTGCTGACCTATCAGGTGGTCGTGCTGGCGGGCGTGACCGACCCGATCGTCAACACCGTGCGGGTGCAGTCGGACACCGAGACCTACGTCGACACCTCGACGAACCCGATTCCCACGGCGCTGCTCGACAGTCACCAAGACCTCGAACGTCCCGGCCGACGCGATCCCGGGGCAGACGATCACCTACACCGTGCAGGTCACGCAACAACTCCGCGACGGCGGGCGTCACCGGCGTGCGGCTGACCGACGGGCTGCCCGTGGGCACCACCTACGTGCGCCCAGAGCACCTCGGTCACCGGCCCGCGCCAGCTCTACGTCGCGGACCGCTTCGGCACGGTGACGCAGAGCTACGCCAACGACAACGGACCCAACAGCTGGGCCGACAGCGGCGACGTCGGGACCGTCGCCGGATCCGTGGGTCGAGGTGGACGAGACGGAACTGCGGGCCGACCGGCGGGCGACGTCCAGGTGCAGCATCGGCCCCGGTGGCGGCGAGCTGCTCCTCAATCACGAATTCCGGCGGCGGCGACGCCGACGCGTCACGCGGCTCGTCGACTTCTCGAGCTACGCCGGCGCGGCGCCCTGCGCATGGTGCGCTTCGACTTCTCGGCGTCGGACCGACCTAACGAGGTCGACCACGTCGACATCGACGGCCAGGACGCGATCCAGGTTGCAGTGCGACGCCGACGGCACGGCGCCTTCACCGCCCTGGGCAACATCGACTGGCTCGACGGCGCAACGGCCCGCTGCTCTCGGGCGCGTCGGCCTTCGAGATTCCGACCGGCTGTGTCTCGGCGACGACACGCGTGTCCAGTTCAGCGTCAGCGAGTACGACGAGGCCGGCGACTCCTTCTGATCGACAACGTCGAAGTGCGCGCCGTCGACGACCGGCGGAACCCAGCGACCGACAACTTCACGGCCTTCCCCGGAGGCGGCACCGGCTGGCTCGCCCCCTGGACCCTCGCGGGCACGAACGTCGACACGCTCGGCCCTCGACGCCGGAGACATCCGCCTCCGACTTCGCGGCGGCGCGATGCAGCCGCAAGTCACGCGTCGCCGTCAACCTCAGCCTCGTCAACGGCCGGCGGCCGGTGCTCGCGCATCCTGACGCTGAACCTCACCACGCAACGGCGTCGACGACGGCGACTTCCTGCACGTCGAAGCCTCGGCGAACGGCGCGACCTTCACGACGCTGGCGAGCTTCGTCGACGACACCGGCGCCAATGCGGGTTTCCGCAGCTTCGATCTCACGCCGTACATCTCGGCCACGACGACGATCCGCTTCCGCGGCGCAGAGCGCTCGACGACACGGCGACAGTTCTTCGTCGACAACGTCAGCATCGTCACCGGCGGCCAGACGCAGCGTCACCAAGGACAACATCCCGGCGGGCACGCCGAACCTGCGTCGACGGCGTGCCCTCCGTCGCTCACCCTGCCGGCCGACAGCTTCGCGCTGGCGCCGGGCGAGTCGATGACCGCGACCTTCCAGGTCGTCGTGAACGACCCGGAGCCGCTCACGCCGGATCGTCAACACGGTCCTCGCCTCGGCCGTTCGAGTCGACGCAGCGCGTGCACGCGACGGTCATCGACCCGATCTCGCCCGGGCGGCCAGATCGGCGACCGCGTCTGGCTCGACGTCGACCGCGACGGCGTGCAGGACATCGGCGAGCCGGGGCTCTCGGGCGTCACCGTGGAGCTGCGGAACGGCACCTGCACGCCGGGCGTCGAACTGCCCGACCCAGGTCACCGACCTCAACGGCAACTACCTGTTCGACGGGCTGAAGCCGGGGAGCTACACGGTCGTCGTGCTCTCGGGCGTGCCTGGCGGGCTCGGTCCGACGCCTACCCGCCGACCCAGCCGGTCGTCGTCGTCACCGGCGACGAGGTCTTCACCAACGTCGACTTCGGCTACGTCCCCTCGAGCGGCACCGCCGTGATCGGCGACCGGGTCTGGGCCGACGCCGACGGCGACGGCATCCAGGATCCCGGCGAGCTCGGCATCGGCGGCGTCACCGTGCAGCTGCGCGGCGCCGGCGCGGACGGGATCTTCGGCAACGGCGACGACACCATCGCCGGCACGACGGTCACCGATCCGGACGGCACCTACCTCTTCACCGGTGTCGCCCCGGGCACGTACATCGTCCAGGTCGAGCGGCGCGCCGCTCGCCGGGCCGCACCGCCACCATCGGGCCGCAGAGCGTCGGCTCGGCGACCAGCCCGCCGATCGCGGTCGTCGCCAACCAGGTGCTGACCGACGTCGACTTCGGCTACAACGCGCCCGGGCACCTTCACGGTCACCGACACCTTCTGGGTGGACGAGGACAAGGACGGGGTCTACGACGCCGACCGAGCGGCCGATCGCCGGCGTGACGGTGAACCTGGTCAACAACCTCGGCCAGGTCGTCGGCACCACGACCTCCGGGCTCGACGGGACAGTTCACCTTCTCCGGCGTCGCCCAACGGCAACTACACGATCGTCGTCACCGACAACGGCGGCGAGCTCGCCGGCCGCGAGCGCACCACCCCCGACGCGATCGCGGGCCAGCGCGCGATCACCGTCGCCGGCGCCAACCTCACCGGCGCGCACTTCGGCTACGCCCAGCCGGGCCTGATCGGCGACCGGGTGTGGAGCGACACCGACGGCGACGGCGTGCAGGACCCGGGCGAGGCCGGCATCGGCGGCGTCACCGTCGAGCTGCTCGGCCCCGGTCCCGACGGTCTGCTCTTCACCGGCGACGACGTGGTGCTCGCGACCACGACGACCGCGCGCCGACGGCAGCTACGAGTTCGACAACCTGGTGCCCGGGCGGCTATCGCGTGCGCGTCCCGGCGCCAGGCGGTGCTCACCGGCTACACGCAGACCGGCGATCCGAACGTGCCGAACGCCGCCCTGCGTCGGCCCGCCTGCGACCTCCAGGGCTCGAGCACGCTGACCCTCGGCGCGACCGACCGCAACCTCGACTTCGGCTTCCGGAACAACGCGCGGCCGGACATCTCGGGCACGGTCTTCGAGGACCGCAACCGCAACGGCGTGCTCGACGCCGCGCCCGCCGGCCGAGACCGGCATCGCGAACGTCGAGGTCGCCCTGGTGGCCGCCGGCCCCGACGGCATCTTCGGCACCGTCGGACGACCTGGTGGTCGCCACCACCACGACCGCCGCCAACGGCACCTACTCCTTCCTCGACGTGCAGAACGGCAACTACCGCGTCGAGGTGCGCGACGGCGCGCGGCGTGCTCGACGGCTACGAGCTGACCAGCGGCCGCGACCAGATCCCGGTCACCGTCGCCGGCGTCGAGCATCACCGGCATCGACTTCGGCTACGCGCGCAGCACGGCGACCGGCACGATCGGCGACACGCTCTTCATCGACGTCGATCCGCCGGGCCCCAACGGCCCCGACGGGCTGCCCGGGCCGACCGAGCCGCGGCTGTCCGGCGTGACCGTGCGCCTCTACATCGACGTCGACGGCAACGGCGTGATCGAGCGCCGGCGACGGCGCGGCGATCGCCACGACGGTGACCGACGCCAACGGCCAGTACCTGTTCAGCGGCCTCGCGGCCGACCGCTACCTCGTCGAGGTCGTCGAGTCGACGCTGCCCGACAGCACGGTCCGGACGCGACCCAGGACCTGGTCGAGACGACCTACCCGCCGGGCGGCAATCCGTCGCGGGTGATCAACCTGAGCGACGACGAGCGCTACGAGGTG
Organism: uncultured Acidobacteriota bacterium; assembly: GCA_963803995.1. Lineage (GTDB taxonomy): Bacteria > Acidobacteriota > Thermoanaerobaculia > Multivoradales > JAGPDF01 > JACTMI01. The sequence goes on along the minus strand of CAWDOT010000007.1, from coordinate 194,368 downwards.
GCCGACTTCGGCTACCGGCCGATCGCCCGGCACCGTCGTGCTCGGCGACTTCGTCTGGTACGACGCCGACGGCGACGGCCTGCAGGATCCGGGCGAGACCGGCATTCCCGGCATCGACATCGACCTCATCGGCGCCGGACCGGACAACACCTACGGCACCGGCGACGACACGTCGTTCACCACCACGACCGGCCTCGACGGCAGCTACCTGTTCACCGGCCTGCCGCCGGGCATGTACCTCGCCACCTACGACCAGGCCGACGTCCTCGCCCTCGGGCCTCACCAACCAGCCGACGAACCTGCCGCCGGGGCAGCGGACCTTCAGCCTGACCGCGGTCGCCGGCGACGTGCTCACGACGCTCGACTTCGGCTTCAACGGCGGCACCTTCGGCTCGATCGGCGACCTGCTCTGGCTCGACGTCGACGACGACGGCGTCGCAGGATGCCGGGCGAGCCCGGGCTCGGCGCGCGTGACGGTGAACCTGCTCGACAGCCGGCGGCAACGATCATCGCCACCACGACGACCGCCGACAACGGCACCTACACCTTCTCGGGCCTGCCGGCGGGCAGCTACCGGGTCGAGGTGACCGACATCGGCGGCGTCCTCGCCGGTCTCGTACCTCGCGCACCGGCACCAACCCGACGGCGCTCGATCCCGCTCGCGGCCGGGCAGAACTACACCCTGGCCGACTTCGGCTACGTCCCCTCGGGCGGCGCCGGCACGATCGGCACCTCGATCTGGCACGACCTGAACGCCGACGGCATCCGCCAGGCCAGCGAGCCGCCGATCGAGGGCGTCACCGTCGACGTCTACTTCGACACCAACGGCAACGGCTCCTTCAACCCGGGCGTCGACAACCGGATCCGCACCGTGACGAGCGACTTCAACGGCAACTTCGAGCTGCTCGGGCTGCCGATCGGCACCTACTTCGTCGACGTCACCGACACCGCCGGCGTGCTCGCCGGCTTCACCATGACCGACGGCCCGAACGCCGGCGTGGACGACAACAGCCAGGCCGACCCCTACACCGTCGTCCTCACCGGCGGCACGCCGAACAACGTCACCGCCGACTTCGGCTATCGCGACGACATCGTCACCGGCGCGCTCGACGATCAGCGGCACCGTCTTCGTCGACGCCAACATCAGCGGCACCTACCAGCTCGGCGCACGGAGCTGCCGGTGCAGAGCGTCGACGTCCGCCTCTACCGGATCGTCAGCGGCCCGGAGCTGATCGGCGTCACCACCTCGGCGGTCGACGGCACCTACAGCTTCGGCGACCTGCCGGCCGGCAACTACGCCGTGCAGGTCGACCCGACGTCGACCGCGGTCGACGGCTTCCTGCAGACCACCCAGACGACGACCGGCGGCGTCCAGTCCGTGACGCTGGGGCCGATCGCCAACTCGCCCGGCAACGACTTCGGGTTCTACGACGGCGGCATCACGACGACGCCCGTCACGCTCTCCTTCTTCGAGGCGATCGGCGACGCGAGCTCGTTCACCGCGCGCTGGGAGACGGCGACCGAAGTCGGCCACGTCGGCTTCGATCTCTGGGTCTCGAACGGCGACCAGTGGCGGCGCCTGAACGAGCGGCTGATCCGCGTCGGCGGAGCGGCGATTCGCTCGACATCCGGAGGTACGAGTTCCAGGCCTCGGCGGCGGGCGGCACGCAGCTGCTCCTGCAGGAGGTCGACGTCAAGGGCCGCAGCCGCTTCCACGGCCCGTTCGAAGTGGGCCAGCGCTACGGCCACGAGAACCTGGCCCACGAGCCGCATCGACTGGGACGCGATCGGTCGCGAGCACGCGGAGAAGGTGGCCCAGCGGCAGGGCCCAGGCGCGCGCGAACCTGCCGTTCGTGGTGCCAGCCCACCCTGCTGCTGGAGGTCGACACGAGCGGCATCCAGCGGGTGACCTACGAGCAGCTCGCCGCCGCCGGCCTCGATCTCGCCGGCGTCGCTGCGGACGACATCGCGGTGACCCTGCAGGGCGAGCCGGTGCCGATCCGGGTCGAACCGCCGGGTCCCTTCGGTCCGGGCTCCTTCGTCGAGCTGGTCGCCGACAGGCTCGACACGCTCTACACCGGGACCAACGTCTACCGGCTCTCGGTCTGACCCGCGCCAGGCGCTGCGGGTGGACGTCGACGCCACGGCGCCGGCGGGCGGGGCGGAGACCGAGTATCGCGAGCCGATGCGGATCGAGCGTCAGCTGGCCTACAGCTTCGGCTCGCCGACCTCCGATCCCTGGTACGACACCGACATCCTCGCCTTCTCGACGCCCGCGTCGGCCGTCGTTCGCCTTCGCGACCGAGGGTCGGGTCTCCGGGCCGGTGACGTTGAACGTCGACCTCTGGGGCGTGACCGACTGGCCGCAGTCTCCGGATCACCACGTGGTCCTGAAGGTCAACGGCGACGCAGGTCGGCGACGGGGTCTTCTTCGACGGCCCCGACCACGTCGTGATCGTCACCGCCGATCGTGCCGGAAGGCCTCCTGCTGCCCGGCGCGAACACGCTCCTGGTGCAGCTGCCGGGCGACACCGGGGTCGACTTCGATCTCGTCGACGTCGACGCCTTCACCGTCGACTATCCGCGGCACCTGGTCGCCCGCGACGGCCGGCTCGACTTCACCGCCGCCGGCGCGGCGTTCGAGGTGCAGGGTCTGCCGAGCGCCGACATCGTCGTCTATCGACAGATCGGCGAGACGTTCGAGCGTCTGGCCGGCGGGGTCGTCGCGCCGGTCGGCCCGGGGAACTACAGCGTCACCTTCCCCGGCCAGCCCGAGGCGGCCCGCTACCTGGTGGCGAGCGCCGGATCCAGCCTGGTCCCCGGCCTCTCCCCGGCGCGGCAGCCGAGCGATCTCGAGAGCGGTCCGGCCGAGCTGCTGGTCATCTCCCATCCGGACTTCACCGACGGCCTCGCGCCGCTGGTGCAGCAGCGCGAGTCCCAGGGCTGGAGCGTCAAGGTGGTCGACGTCGAGGACGTCTATGCCGCAGTTCGGCGACGACATCTTCGATCCCGCGGCCATCCGCGAGCTACATCGCCTTCGCGGTCGCCAACCTCGAGACCAGGGCCGTGCTGCTGGTCGGCGGCGACACCTACGACTATCGCAACTACCTCGGCTACGGCGGTCTGAGCTTCATCCCGTCGATCTACGCGCCGAGCGGCGACATCGTGAGATTCGCCCCGGCCGACGGGCTGTTCGTCGACGTCGACGGCGACCACGTCGCCGACGTCGCCATCGGGCGATTCCCGGTGCGCACCGGCGCCGACGTCGACGCGCTGGTCGAGAAGACCCTCCAGTACGAGACCCTGGTCAATCGCAAGAGCCTGGTCCTGGCGGCCGACGGCTACGACGCGTCGGCGCACTTCAGCTTCTCGCAGACCAGCGAGGAGCTCGCCGGCAGGGTGCCGGCGGACTGGCAGATCGATCGTGTCTATCTCGATGCCATGAACGTGCCGGACGCCCGCACCGCGCTGCTGTCGCAGATGAACGCGGGCGCCGCGGTGACGAGCTACATGGGCCACTCCGGACCGATCGCGTGGACCTCCGACGGGCTCTTCAACAACGCCGATGCCGCCGGGCTCACCAACTACGACCTGCCGACGGTCGTGCTGCAGTGGGGCTGCTGGACGTCCTACTTCGTGGAGCCGGCCAACAACACGCTGGCGCACAAGCTGCTGCTGAGCGGCAGCAGGGCGCCGCGGCGGTGCTCGGGGCGACGACCCTCACCGAGGCGCGCTCCGAGCGGGCGCTCTCGCTGAAGATCTTCGACCACATCTTCGATGCGGGCGCGACCCTCGGGACAGGTCGTCCTCGACGCCAAGCGCAGTCTCGCGGCCAGCGGAGATCCCGCCCTGCGCGACGTGCTCCTCGGCTGGAACCTGCTCGGCGATCCGACCCTCGGGCTCGGAGGCGAGGGCAGCGGAGCGAGCGACCTGATCTTCGCGACCGGCTTCGAACCGGGCGACACGCCCTGGTCGTTGATCGTTCCCGCCCCCTAGTTCGTAAGGAGCCTGGTCCCCCTGGACCAGGCTCCTTGCGGCACCCGCCTCACACGCAAGCGACGAAGTCCGGGGCGGGCCCTCGGCCGCCCCGGGCCCGCATCCGGGCCTGGTGCCCGGAGCAGTCCGGGTCACTGATCCGATGGACAGTCAGCGCTGATCGGCGAGCGTGGCGACGAGCGCCAGCGGTGCTTCGAGCTGCTCGAGGCCGCTCGCATAGTGGAGCCTGAACACGGGCAACGAGCTGGCTGCCGCGGCGCAGGCTTCGAAGTGCCCAGCCAGCAGGCCGGCATCGAAGAGCCGGGCTCCCACCGTGGCATCGATCAGGGCCCGGAGAGCGCTTGCCGGTTCGAGTCGATCGAGCGAAGCCCCCGCCGCGTCCTCGCTGCGCACGAGAAGGCAGAGTGCGATCAGGGGCAGGCTGCCGGCCTCGACCGGCGCGTCGGGTCCGGGATCCGCGAGCTTGAGCTGGGGGAAACGGGGCAGCGCGACGGATTCCGGCGCCCCGAGCCGGACCGCGAGCAGATCGTCCGCGACCCTTCGCAATCCGAGCCGGGGCCACTGCGCCGCGGCTGCGGCGAGCGTCGACTTACCGACGCCGGAGTCCGCTGCCAGGGCGACCGCGCCGCGAGTCCCGGCGACCGCGGCGGCATGCAACAGGTGGACGCCGTACATCGCGAGCGCCAGGACCGCAGGGGGACCGAGGGCCCAGGCCAGGTCCGCGGATTCCGTCCGGTGAGCGGACCGGTGGTGGCAGGCGACCTGTGCGCCAGCCTCCGAAACCGTCCAGGTCTCCTCGGAGTCGAGGTCGAGGAGGTACCCGCCGGACGGAGCCGCCCAGACCCTGATCCTGCGCGTCTGCCCCTCGAGGATGCCGGGGCCGTCATAGATCGCGAGCCCCCGGCGTGGGGAGGGCCGCGCTTCCGGCGGGGGAGCCGCCAGCGCCGCGGGCCGCGCTCCCGGCAGGATCCGCCGTTCGCACCAGAGCTCGCCATCGACGAAGGGCTGGAGGAACCCCTCCGATCCGGACTCGGGATCGAGCCGCAGGACTATCCTCGGGCGGGCCATGACGCTAGTGTAGCCGGAGCCGAAGTCGTCGCCGGACGGCGCGGCGGCGACGGCGCGCAACGGACGACCAGCCAGTGCGGAACAACCCCATCCCGAGCCCGCGGGCGGGCCATCGCGGAGCGCTTCTCGCCTCTGCCGTGGCGGGCCTCCTCCTGATGGCGCCCGTGCCTTCGGATGCGGGTCAAGGGGCTCCGTTCGGGCTGACCCACCGTCGACAAGCTCGCCCACCTCCTCCTCTTCCTCGCCCTCGGCTGGGTCTGGCGCAGGAGCCTGGCGCGGGCGGGGCGGCCGTCGCCCTAGCCGCGATCTTCGCCGCGGTCGTCGCTTACGGCGGCCTGCTCGAGCTCCTGCAGGGGGCGCTCCGGGATTCGCACCGCCGAATGGGGCGATCTCGCCGCCGACGCCCTCGGCGCCGGCCTGGTGCCGCTCTGGCGCTGGGGCGCCGGTTCAGGGCGCGACGGGCGGGGCGAGCGAGATCGCGAGCGGCGCCGGCGGGCCCGACGGGGCGCCGGTCGACTCGAGGTAGGCGCCCATTACGTCGCCCGGCCGGCCGTCGGCCACCAGCTTGCCCGCATTCAGCCAGAGGCAGCGGCTGCACGCCGACTCGATCACCTCGGGCGCGTGGCTGACCAGCAGCACCGTGGTGCCGGCGTCGCGGAACTGCTCGAAGCGGGTCTGGCACTTCCGGTTGAACGCCTGGTCGCCGACCGCCATCACTTCGTCGAGGATCAGCACGTCGGGCACCCAGGCGGTCGCCACCGCGAAGCCGAGGCGCGCGACCATGCCGGTCGAGTAGCTGCGCAGCGGCGAGTCGATGAAGCCCGGCGAGCTCGGCGAAGTCGACGATCCAGTCGAGGCGCTCCTTGACCTCCTTGCGCGTCCGGCCGAGCAGGAGCGCGTTGAGGAAGATGTTCTCCTTGCCGGTCAGCTCGAGGTCGAAGCCGGTGCCGAGCTCGAGGATCGGCGACACCCGGCCGCGCACCTCGCAGCGCCCGCGCGCCGGTTCGAGCACCCCCGAGACGATCTTCAGCAGGCTCGACTTGCCGGCGCCGTTGCGCCCGACGATGCCGACCACCTCGCCCGTCTGGATCTCGGCCGAGAGGCCTTCGAGCGCCCAGAAATCCTCGTAGTCGAGCGCCCCCTTGACCCAGTGGATCGCGTACTCCTTGATCGAGCGCGTCTTCTGGTGCGCGAGGCGGTAGCAGAGCGAAACCTGGTCGAGGACGATGGCGGCCGGCATGGCGGTCAGAGGTAGAGGTTGATCCGCCGCTGGACGCGCGAGAAGGACCAGGCGCCGAGCAGGAAGAGGCCCGCGGCCGAGCGCGAAGGCGACCGACAGGTGACTCAGGGGCGGGATCTTGCCGTAGTAGATCGGGTCGCGGAAGACCTCGAGCACCGAGCGCACCGGGTTGTAGCGGACGATCCAGTGCCAGTTCTCGGGCAGGATCGACATGGGGTACATGATCGGCGTGAGGTACATCACGAGCTGGAGCAGCAGCCCGACCAGCTCGACCACGTCCATGAAGAAGACCGCGAGCGGCGACAGCAGCAGCCCGGCGCCGGCGGTGAACAGCGCGGCGATGGCGATCGCGAAGGGCAGGAAGAGGAGCGCCGGCCGGAGCGGGTGGCCGGTGACGACCAGGATCGCGATCAGCGGCACCAGCGCGAAGCCGAGGTTGATGATGCCCGAGATGATCGCGGCGATCGGAAAGACCGCCTTGGGCACCGGCAGCCGCTGGATGAGCACCGAGTTACTGCGCAGGCTGTTCATCGACATCACGATGCTCTGCGAGAAGAAGTTCCAGAACAGCAGGCCGGAGAGCACGTAGACCGGGTAGTTGTCGACCTTGAACTTGAAGATGGTCGAGAAGACCACGTGCAGCACGGACATGGTCGCCAGCGGCTGGAGCATCGACCAGGAGAAGCCGAGCAGCGACCGCCGGTAGCGGATCTTGAGGTCCCTGCGGACGAGCTCCCAGCAGAGGTCGCGGTAGGCGAGGATACGGGTCACGGGGTGGGATTCTACGGGTTCCGCGCGGCCGCGACCGAACGCCGGGCGGCGGCGAGGGCGGAACGCTCCGCGGCGAGCCCCGCGCGGCGCCCGCCGCGCGCGAGCGAGTGCGCGGCGGCGAGCCGGGCGGAGCGCAGCGCGGCGCCGGCGGCGAGGGCCCGGCGGGCGCCGCGCGCCCAGCGCGGGCCGCGCACGCGCGCGGCCCAGTGCAGGAGGTCGCTCCAGAGCAGGTCGAGGCGCTGGCCGGCCTGGCTGCCGCCGGCGGTGGCGACGGTGCCGCCCAGGTGGTGGAGCACGACGAAGTCCTCGGCGATGGCGAGGTTGAAGCCGGCGCGCGCGAGGCGCGAGCTGAGCTCGAGGTCCTGGCCGTAGAAGCGGTAGCTCTCCTCGAGCGGCCCGGCCGCGCGCCAGGCCGTGCGCGAGAGAACGAGAGCGGTGCCGGGGAGCCAGCCGACCGCGCCGCCGGCCGCGCCCGAGACCGGGCGGATCCGCCGCCAGGCGGCGCTTCCTGCAAAGAGCGTCGGCAGGCCGCTGGCGAGCGCGAAGAGCCAGGCGAGCGTCGGCTCGCGGCCGCCGCTCCACTGGGGGGAGCCGTCGGGATTGCGCAGCCGGGCGCCGAGGGCGCCCAGGCGCGGCTCGCGCGCGAAGCGGGCGGCGAGCCGCGCGGCGTCCCCCTCGATCCGTTCGGTGTCGCTGTTGAGCAGCAGGAGCAGGTCGCCGCTCGCTTCGGCGAGGCCCCGGTTGACCGAGCGCCCGAAGCCCTGGGGGCTCTCGTTGCGGAGCCAGCGGACCTCGGGGTGGAGCGAGGCGAGCGCCGCGACGGTGCCGTCGGTCGAGCCGTCGTCCACCACCAGGATCTCGGCGGCGCCCAGGGGCGCGAGCGAGGCGAGGCAGCGCCGGGTGAGCTCCCGGGTGTCGCGCGTCGGCACCACGATCGAAAGCGCGCCGGGAGGCATCTCGATCGACAATCTACGGGTGCGGCGTTCGACTGGCAAGAGCGGCGGCGCCGGATAGGATCGGGGCATGGCGGCCCGCGCCCGCGCTCGCACCACGAACCCCGCACCTGCGCCGGAGCGCGGCCGGAAGCTGCACCGGCTGGCCTTCCTCGCCGTCGGGGCGCTCCTCGTCCTGGTGGCGCTCGTCTTCGACCCGCGGGTCGGGGGGCAGTTCCGGCTGGTCAAGGCGCTCGCCGCGCAGACGCTCGGCCTCGCGTCGCTCCTGCTGCTCGCGCTCGGCGCCGAGCGGCTCGATCCGGAAGCCTTCAAGCGGGCGCTCGCTTCGCCGGTCGCCTCGGCGGTCGCGCCGCTGCTCGTGGTCGCGACTCTGCTGTCGTTCTCGACCCGCCATCCGGAGCACGTCGCGCGCGGCCTCGCCGGGCTCTGGCTCGCCGGCGTCTGCCTGCTCGGCTGGAGCTGGGGCTTCGAGCGACGCGAGCTCGCGCGGCTGCTGACCTGGACGCTGCCGGGCGCGGTGCTCTCCGCTCTGCTCGGCTTCGCCCAGGCGACCGGTCTCTACCAGCCTTTCAGCTTCGTGCGCGACCTCACCGTCCAGCACGAGCGCTTCGAAGTGATCGGCTTCGCCGGCAACCCGGGCGACCTCTCGGCCGCGCTGGTGCTGCCCTGCCTCTGGGCGCAGGCGGCGGCGCTCGCCGGCGGCGGGCTCTGGCCGGCGCTCGCGGCGGGGGCCTGCGCGCTCGGCATCCTGGCGACGCAGACCGTCACCTCGATCGCCGCGCTCGCCGTCGGCTCGGCCCTGATCTGGCTGCCGCGCCTCGCCGGCCGCGGCCGGCGGGTCGCCGTCGCGGGCCTGGCGCTCGGGGCGATCTTCCTCGCCTCGTATTCGCCCGCCCGCGAGCGCGTGATCTCGAAGCTCGAGGTCCTCGCCAGCGGCGACTGGAACGAGGTCCTGTCGGGACGCCTCGACGGCTGGCGCGTGGCGGTCGAGATGCTCGCCGCGCACCCCTTCACCGGAGTCGGCCAGGGCGCCTACCGGGCGGAGTTCGTCGACACCAAGGAGGCGCTCGTCGAGCGCGGCGTCGCCTTCTACGAGCGGCAGCCCTTCCCGGTCTTCGCCAACGCCCACAGCGAGCCGCTCGAAGTGGCGGCGGAGGCCGGTCTGCCCGGCCTGCTGGCGCTGGGCTGGGCGCTCTGGGTGATCGGGGCGCGGCTGGCCGGCGGGCACTTCGCCGGCGAGGGCGGGCAACGGGCGTTCGCCCGGGCGGGCGTGGCGGGGCTCGCGGTGCTCGCCCTGGTCGGCTTCCCGTTCCGGGTCGCCGTCGTCGGCTTCCCGGCGATGCTCTTCCTCGCCTGGCTGCTCGCCGACGAAGCGTCCGCGGAGGCGGCGTGAAGAACCTGCTCCGCTTCGGCCTCGCCGCCGCGCTGGCGGTGGCGCTCGTCGCCCAGGTCCTGCGCGCGCGCGATCTGCTCCGCGCGCAGACCATCCTGCGCAGCGTCGAGGCGCGCTCGGCGGAGCTCGCCCGCATCGGCACCGCCGACTCGCGCGTCCTGCGCGCGCACCTGCTGGCGCTCGACGACGCCGGTCGTCTCGACCGCGCCGAGGTCGGCATCCCGATCGCGCGCGGCAACCAGTTCCTCCTGCTGGGAGCCTGGGAGAGCGCCATCGAGGCCTACCACGCCGCGCAGCAGCTCGAGCGGCGGCCGGAGACCCACCTGAACATCGCCGAGGCGATGCTCCGGCTCGACCGCCGCAAGGACGCCGTCGCCGAGCTCGCTTCGGTGCTGCGGCTCGATCCGATGCTCGCGCAGCGGATTCCGCGCGAGCTCGAGGAAGAGGTCAGAATCCGCGCGAAGTGAGCACGATGCGCACGGTCCGGAGCAGGATCGACAGATCCAGCCAGAGGCTCGCGGAGGCGATGTAGGCGAGGTCGTAGCGCAGCTTGTTCTCGGGCAGCGAGTCGTAGTCGCCGTTGACCTGCGCGAGGCCGGTCAGACCGGGGGCGACGCTGAAGCGCTCCCGGTAGCCGGGGACCTCGGCGAGATAGCGCGCGACGAATCCGGGGCGCTCCGGCCGGGGGCCGACCAGGCTCATCGTGCCGGAGAGGACGTGCGCGAGCTGGGGCAGCTCGTCGATCCGGTAGCGGCGCAGGAAGGCGCCGATCGGCGTCACGCGGGGATCGGCGGGCTCGGCGAGCCGCTCCTCGCCGCCCGTCTCGGCGTCGACCCGCATTGTCCGCAGCTTGACCAGCTCGAAGGGCACCAGCCCCCGTCCGACCCGGATCTGGCGGTAGAGGATCGGCCCCGGCGAGGAGAGCCGGACCGCCAGCGCCGCGAGCGCGAGCAGCGGGGCCGTGCCGACCGCCAGCAGCGATCCGGCGACGAGGTCGAAGAGCCGCTTCGAGGGCCGCCGGATGTGCCACTCCGACTCGCCGACCACTTCGACCACCGGCAGGTCGTGGACCCAGCGGTAGCGCATCTTCCCGATCAGGCTCTCGAAGGGACCGGGCAGCAGCAGGACGCTGGCATGCGGGGGGCGGGTGCCGGCCAGGCTGTCGATCAGGGTGGTCTGCCAGCTCGCGGCGCGCGGGGCGAGCAGGATGTCGTCGATCTCGCCGGCCGCGAGCAGCTCGGGCAGACGCTCGACCGTGCCGAGCGAGGGCCCCAGCTCGGGCGCTTCGAGACCTTCGTCCACGCCCTCCTCGCCGGGCACCCGCACGTGGCCGACGACGCGCAGGCCGTGCCAGCCGTGCGCGGAGAGGCTGCGCGCGACCTCGCGCGCGGCCGGGCCCCGGCCGACCAGGGCGACCCGCCGCCGGGGCGGCTCGTGCAGGCGCTCGACCAGCCGGCGCCAGAGGTAGAGCAGCACGGCGTCGGCTCCGGCGTAGAGCAGCAGGACCGAGCGGGGGAAGGCGCCGCTGGTCAGGAAGATCGCGGCCGCGCCGCCCAGCGCCTGGCCGCTGGCGACGAACAGCAGCCGGCGGGCGAGCTCGAGCCGCGGCAGGGGGCGGAAGCCCTCGTAGAGCCCGAACAGCGAGAGAAGCAGGAGCTGCGCCGCGATCAACCAGGGCAGCGCGAGCGGGAGATAGGCGAGCTTCTCGGCCGGCATCGCGAACGCCGTGAACGGCAGCTCGATGTCGATGCGCAGGCGGAACGCGGCGAGGAGAGCGAGCGCGGCGGCGGCCGCGTCGCCGAGCGGGCGGAGCGGGCCGAGCCAGCGCGAGATCGCGTGGCGGTTCATCGTGGCGGAACGATGCTAGCAGCGGAGCGCGCCGGGCGCCGTGTGGTTTGACACCCGGCCGAGCCGCTGTCTATCGTCCTCGGGCCGATGAAGGTCACCGAGCACCTCGCCCGCGCCGCCTCGCCGCCGATCAGCTTCGAGATCATTCCGCCGCTGCGTGGCGGCAACATCGGGTCGCTGATGGCCCTCGTCGAGGACCTGGTCCGCTTCCGGCCGCCGTTCATCGACATCACCAGCCACGCCGCGGAGGTGGTCTACGAGGAGACGGCGACCGGCATCCAGCGGCGGGTCAAGCGCAAGCGCCCGGGCACGCTCGGCGTCTGCGCGCTGATCCAGAACAAGTGGCAGATCGACGCCGTGCCGCACGTGCTCTGCCAGGGCTTCACGCGCGAGGAGACCGAGGACTTCCTGATCGAGCTGCGCTACCTCGGCATCGACAACGTGCTGGCGGTGCGCGGCGACGACAGCGCCTACCAGAAGCCGCTGCGCGACGGCAAGACGGCCAACGAGTACGCGGTCGACCTGGTGCGCCAGGTCCAGGACATGAACCGGGGGCGCTACCTCGCGACCGACCTGCTCGACGCCGAGCCCTCGGACTTCTGCGTCGGGGTCTCCGGCTATCCGGAGAAGCACTTCGAGGCGCCCAACCTCGAGACCGACATCCGGCGCACCAAGGAGAAGATCGACGCCGGCGGCGGCTACATCGTCACCCAGATGTTCTTCGACAACCGGCGCTACTTCGACTACGTCGCGAAGTGCCGGGCCGCGGGCATCGACGCGCCGATCATCCCGGGCATCAAGATCCTGACCGGCAAGGCCCAGCTCGCCTCGATCCCGCAGGAACTTCTACGTCGACATCCCGGCCGCGCTCTCCGACGCGGCGAGCGCCGCGGCCGACGACCGGGTGCTCGACGTCGGCGTCGAGTGGGCACTCGCCCAGGCCGAAGAGCTGCTGGCGAGCGGCGTCCCCTCCCTCCACTTCTACGTCATGTCGAGCTCGACCGCGATCAAGAAGCTGATGGCGAAGCTGAAAGTCGCCGCCAGCTGACGCGGCGGCGCCCGGCTGAAAGAAGCAAGAAGAAGAAGCAAGTGGACGATTGGGGACAGGCACGCCACACATGTGACGTGCCTGTCCCCTTATGTGTATTTGTTACCCACGCGACCCACGCGACCCAGGCGCACGTTGACCGGCTTCGCCACGAGCGATCCGTGCGCCACCCCTTAACTGGAAGCTTTTCAGCAGGTTGCGAGCCCGCGGGTGACACGAGCTCGCGCCTGGCAAGATGAGGAACGGGGAAGGAGGGACAGGCACGTCACACGTATGGCGTGCCTGTCCCCACGGGTGCCTGTCCCCGGTCAGGGGGCGGCGCGGATGCGGGCGACGAACTCGTCGGCGAGGTCGTTGGGGATGGGGATGGAGAGGTTGTACTGGGTGATCCTCCAGCCCGCTTTCGTCTTCTCGAGCACGCCGCTGCCTCGGCAGGCGCCGTAGGTGGCGGAGTCGAGCGCCTCGTCGAACCAGGCGACTTTGCCGTCGGTCGAGAAGGTGACGTGCCGGTCGCGCGGGGTGAAGGTCCAGCCCTTGCCCTGCGCGAAGTGGGGGTGGGCGAAGGCGCGGAAGGCCTCCTTCTCCCAGCGCTCGGAGCCGTCGGTGCCGAGGAAGACGGCATTCTCGGCGAGCAGCCCGAAGTAGCGCGCCTCGTCGGCCTGGGCGGCGGCGAGGTGGAAGTCGTCGAGCACGCGGCCGACCGCGACCTCCGGCGGCGCGATGGGCTCCCGGGCCCCGGCGGCGAGAGGGGCCAGCAGGACGGTCGACAGGGCGAGCGCGAAGCGGATCGGGTGGGTCATGGCGATCTCCGCCGGAGAGTCTAGCCGCGGCTTTGACCGTCCGGGCCGCGCGGATTAGACTCCGCGCGACATCGCGAGTGGCCCGGGCGTCGCCCGGGCTCGGCAACCTGGGGCGGACACCCAAGGTGCCCTCCCGCTCGGAGCGAGCGGGGATGTGGCCGCGGCGACGCGGCAATCGAGTGTCCGGAGGGTCTCCTACGAGCGCCTCGCGATGTCCGCGGGGCGCTTTCGTTTTTCCGGCGGGACGGGAGGTGGCGGCGCATGGCCGAGACGATCGGAAGGCAGACGGGATTCGCGACGCCGGCGCCGGCGCCCGACCGCGAGGCGCGTACCCAGGCGCTGCTCGAGTCGCTCGAGGAGCGCATCCTCGTGCTCGACGGCGCCACCGGCACCGCGCTCCAGGGCTACACGCTGACCGCCGCCGACTTCGGCGGGCCCGAGCTCGAGGGGTGCAACGAGAACCTCTGCCGGACCCGTCCCGACGTCGTGCGCGGGCTCTCCGAGTTCTACCTCGCCGCCGGCGCCGACATCGTCGAGACCAACTCGTTCGGCTCGACGCCGCTCGTGCTCGCCGAGTACGGTCTCGCCGACCACGCCTTCGAGCTGTCGCGGCTCTCGGCGGCGCTCGCGCGCGAGGCCTGCGCCCGCTTCGACGCGCCCGGCCGGCTGCGCTTCGTCTGCGGCGCGATGGGACCGACCACGAAGGCGATCTCGGTGACCGGCGGCGTCACGTTCGAGGAGCTGATCGGGCACTACCATGTCCAGGCGCTCGGCCTGATGGCCGGCGGCGCCGACTACCTGCTGCTCGAGACCTGCCAGGACACGCGCAACGTCAAGGCGGGGCTCCTCGCCATCGAGCGCGCCTTCGAGGCGTGCGGCTGGCGGTTGCCGGTCGCGGTGTCGGTGACCCTCGAGCCGACCGGCACGATGCTCGCCGGCCAGGACGCCGAGGCGCTCGCCGTCTCGCTCGGCCACGCCGATCTGCTCTACGTCGGCGTCAACTGCGCGACCGGGCCGGCGCTGATGGCCGACCACCTGCGCACCTTCTCGGAGCTCTGCCGGACGCGCGTCGCCTGCGTCCCCAACGCCGGCCTGCCCGACGAGGAGGGCAAGTACCGCGAGGGCCCCGAGGTCTTCCGCGAAGTCTTCGGCCGCTTCCTCGACGCCGGCTGGTTGAATCTCGTCGGCGGCTGCTGCGGCACGACCGACGCCCACGTCCGCGCCCTGGTCGAGCTCGCCGCCGGCCGCCGGCCGCGGCCGATCCCGCACCACCAGCGCGCTCTCGTCTCCGGTCTCGAGGCGGTCGAGCTGACCGCCGACAACCGGCCGCTGCTGGTCGGCGAGCGCACCAACGTGCTCGGTAGCCGCAAGTTCAAGGACCTGGTCGCGGCGGGCGCCTGGGAGCCGGCGGCCGAGGTCGGCCGCGCGCAGGTGCGGGCCGGCGCCCAGGTCGTCGACGTCTGCCTGCAGGACCCCGACCGCGACGAGCTCGCCGACATCGACGCCTTCCTCGACCGCCTGACCCGCCTGATCAAGGCGCCGCTGATGATCGACTCGACCGACGCGCGGGTGATGGAGCGCGCGCTCGCCTGGTGTCAGGGCAAGGCGATCCTCAACTCGATCAACCTCGAGGACGGCCGCGCCCGCTTCGACAAGGTCGTGCCGCTCGCCCGCCGCTTCGGCGCCGCGCTGGTGGTCGGCCTGATCGACGAGAAGGGCATGGCGGTGTCGGTCGAGCGCAAGGTCGAGGTCGCGCGCCGGAGCTTCGCGATCCTCACCGAGGAGATGGAGGTACCGCCGGAGGATCTCTGGTTCGACGCGCTGGTCTTCCCCTGCGGCACCGGCGACGAGAACTACGTCGGGTCGGCCGCGGCGACGATCGAAGGGGTGCGGCGGATCAAGGCGGAGTTCCCGCTCGTCGAAGACGGTGCTCGGCGTCTCGAACGTCTCGTTCGGACTGCCGCCCGCCGGCCGCGAGGTGCTCAACTCGGTCTTCCTCTACCACGCGACACAGGCCGGGCTCGACGCCGCGATCGTCAACACCGAGCGGCTCGCCCGCTATGCCGAGATCCCGGAAGCGGAGCGCAGGCTCGCCGAGGCGCTGATCTTCCTCGCCGCTCGGCGACAAGGCGGCGGGGGAGGCGGCGGTCGCCGCCTTCACCGAGCACTTCCGCGGCCGCTCGAGCGCCGCGGCCGGGCCGGCGCGCGCGTCGCTGCCGCTCGACGAGCGGCTGGCGCGGGCGATCGTCGAAGGCTCCAAGGTCGGGCTCGAGGAGGATCTCGCCGCCGCGCTCGCCGAGCCCCGCTTCGCCGATCCGCTGGCGATCGTCAACGGCCCGCTCATGGCCGGCATGAACGAGGTCGGACGCCTGTTCAACGCCAACCAGCTGATCGTCGCCGAGGTGCTGCAGTCGGCCGAGGTGATGAAGGCGGCGGTCTCCTTCCTCGAACCGCACATGACGAAAGCGGCGGGCTCGACCCGCGGCCGGGTGCTGCTCGCGACCGTCAAGGGCGACGTCCACGACATCGGCAAGAACCTGGTCGACATCGTGCTCTCGAACAACGGCTTCGAGGTGGTGAACCTCGGCATCAAGGTGCCTTCCGAGCAGCTCATCCAGGCGGTCGAGGAGCACCGTCCCGACGTCATCGGCCTCTCCGGCCTGCTGGTCAAGAGCGCGCAGCAGATGGTGGCGACCGCGGCCGACCTCGCCGCGGTGGGCATCACGACGCCGCTGCTGGTCGGCGGCGCCGCGCTCACCCGCAAGTTCACCCACAGGAAGATCGCGCCGGCCTACGGCTCGCTCTGCACCTACGCGCACGACGCCATGCACGGCCTGAAGCTGGTCGAGCGCCTGCTCGACCCGGCGCAGCGGCCGGAGCTCGAGCGCGAGGTCGCCGAGGCGGTGGCGCACGACGGCGCCGAAGCGGGCGAGGTGCGCGCCGAGGAGGCGTTCGAGAGCGCGCCGCGCCGGAGCCTCGTGCGCCGCGACCTGCCGGTGCCGCCACCCCCCGACCTCGACCGCCACGTGGCGACGCTCGACCTCGACGCGGTCTGGGCCGAGATCAACCCGCAGATGCTCTACGGCAAGCACCTCGGGCTGCGCGGCTCGGTCGCCAAGCTCGCGGCGGCGGGCGACGAGAAGTACCGCAAGCTCGACGCCGTCCTCGACGAGCTCAAGGCGGTCGGGCGCGCCGGAGCGATGACCGCGAAGGCGGTCTGGCGGTTCTTCCCGGCAGTCGCGGCGGGGGAGCGGGTCGACGCTCCTCGATCCGGAGAGCGGCCGCGAGGTCGCCGCCTGGGAGTTCCCGCGCCAGCGCGGCGCCGAAGGCCTTTCGATCGCCGACTACCTGCTGCCGGGCGACCACCTGGCGCTGTTCGTCACCACCGCGGGCGCGGGGGTGCGCGAGCGCGTCGAGGCCTGGAAGCAGGCGGGCGAGTACCTGAAGAGCCACGCCTTCGCGGCGCTCGCGCTGGAGACCGCGGAGGCCTCCGCCGAGTGGCTGCACCGGAAGCTGCGCGCCGACTGGGGCTTCCCCGATCCGCCCGAGACCACGCCGCAGGACCGCTTCTCGGCCCGCTACCGCGGCAAGCGCTACAGCTTCGGCTACCCGGCCTGCCCCGACCTCGCCGGACAGCGCGCGCTGTTCGCGGCGCTCCGCCCCGAGGAGATCGGCGTCGAGCTCACCGAGGGCGACATGATGGACCCCGAGGCGAGCGTCTCGGCGCTGGTCGTCCATCACCCCGACGCCCGCTACTTCGGGGTGTAGCCCGGATCAGGGCGCGAGCGACGACCAGCAGTAGGGGTTGCCCGCCTCGAAGGCGTCGGCGTAGACGACCCCGGCGCCCTGCGCGCCGTGGCGCGCGAGGCTGGTGCGCCAGGTGCTGCCGCCGCCGGCGTACTGGAGGGCGGTCCAGTAGCTGCTGCAGCTCCAGTCGTACTCGTTGCCGCTGTAGTCGCCCCAGCGGTTGCGGCTGCTGCCGTCGAGCGCGACGTAGGCGGCCTGTCCGGAGTTCAGCCACCAGAAGGCGCCGTTGCCGTCGACCGGGTGGTTGGCGTAGACCTTGAGCGCGGTCGAGGCGTACACGGTGCCGGACGGCTGGGTCCAGCTCATGCCGACCGCGAGCGGCGGTGTCGCGGAGAAGGCGTCGAGCAGGGTGATCGCCGGATAGAAGTAGTAGACCCCCGCGCCCGAGCTGTAGACGTACTCCCAGGCATTGGCGTTGGAATCGACGTCGAGCTTGACCACCACGAAGCGCGACTCGGTGGGGCCGACGAGCTGGTTCGGCGCTGGTGAACGTCAGGTAGACCCGCCGCTGGGCGTAGACGGCATCCATGACGCGCGCGTCGCCACCGTCGATGTGAGTGGCCGATCCCGGCTGGTCGACGTTCTGGCCGATCATGAAGTACGCCCCGGTGGCGATCGAGGCGCGGGTGAGCGTCGGGTTGTTGTCGCGCGGCCCGGTCAGCTTCCAGAGGCAGACGGCGTTGCCCGAGCTCCATTGGCTGTTGACGAAGAAGGTCGCGCCGTCGCCGGTGATCGAATGCGCGATCGCCGGCTGGAGCGAGAAGGCGAGCGAAGTGTCGGGCCACTGCAGGTTCCAGAAGAGCCAGCCGGTGGCCGAGCCGCCCGAGTAGATCGCGGGGACGACGCTCCAGATGATCGAGTGCTTGAAGCCGCCGGTCCAGTAGAACTCGTTGCCGGTGAAGTAGAGGCCGTGGCTGTCGACGCCGAGCCCGGAGTAGTCGATCCAGGCGTCGGTGTTGAACGTGTCCTCGAAGCGGTAGAGCCACCAGAGTCCGTTCGGGTCGGTGGTCTGCGAGACGCCGACGAAGACGTAGCTGTCCTGCGCCGCGGTGTCGAGACCGAGCACGAGCAGGACGAAGCGGGCGCTCACGGGTTCGTAGGCGAGCCGCGGGTCGTAGGTGAAGCCGTTCCAGCCGCCGGGAATCACGGCGGCGAAGAGGGTCTCGAAAGTGGTGTAGGCGCGGCGCAGCGTGCCGGTCTTGCGCCAGATCGCGTAGCCGGAGTTGGTGGCCTCGATGACGTCGCGGGGGCCGACGGCGTGGACGGTGTCGGGCGGGATCCAGCCGCTCGCGGCGATGCCGTCGAACATCACGCCGGGCCAGTCGCCGAGCGCCTCGACGGCGTCACCCGGCCGGACCGGAGCCGGCTGCGGCGGCGGCGCCGGCCCGAGGGGGGCGCGCGGCGGCGGGGCGTCCGCTCGCGGCGCGGGGCCCGGAGCGCCCTGCTCGTGGGAGCGCAGAGGACCGGAGCGCTCCTCCGGTCCGGCGACCGGCAGGCGGCTGGAGTCGACGGTGACCGGGCCGAACGCCTCGAACGGGGCGCCGTTGGCGACCGGGTGATCGACGTCCGGCTGGACGGCCTGCAGGGTCTGCGGCACGTCGATCGGGGGCGCCTGCGCGGCGAGCGCGGCGGGCGCGAGGGCGACGATCGCGAACAGGAGGATCTGCGGCTTGCGCATGGTGTCTCCTCGGCGTGGGCGGTTCAGGGATCTTCGAGGATCGCGGCCGAGCGGATCCGGACCGGATGGCGCGGTCGCTGGAATCGGCTTCCAGGGTCGAGTTGCGGGGCGAGCGCGATCCGATCGGCGACCTCGAGCCCGGACTCGACATGGCCGATGACGGTCTCGAGGCCGGTCCGACGTGGCAGGTCGGCGAGCGCGATGCCGAGCGCGAGGCTCGCGACCCCGGGCGAGCGGGAGGGCAGGAAGACGGCGCCGCGCACGACCGGCCGCGAAGCGAGGCCGGAGCGGTAGCGCCAGCCGAGCGCTTCGTTGATCTCCAGGCGCGAGACGCCGACCAGGAAGTCCGGGCGCAGGCTCGCTTCCCACTGCGCGATCCAGTCGGCGAGCCGGGGGCTGGGACCCCCGGTGCGACTCGAGGCCGAGGCGGCGGGAAGCAGCTCCTCCTGGAGCACCTGCATCGCGGCGGCCGGATCGCGGAGGCGGTCACGATCGAGGCCGAGCGCCGCCGCATCGATCTCGACGGCGACCTCGAAGAGCTCGGCGGGGGCGCGACTGGCCGTGCGCAGCTCGAGTCTGGGTTTGGCGTAGTCGAAGGCCAGGCCGTCGAAGTAGCCGACCGCGCGGGCGGCCTCCGGATCGGCGAGCACCTCGCCACGGAAGAGCGGTCCTCGCGCCAGTCGGAGCACCCGGTCGACCGCGGCCGGCGCCGACGAGGGGTAGATCTGGATCGTGATCTCGCCCTCTTCGGTGTCCAGCCTCAACCGCGGCGTGCGCTCCGCGGCAGTTTCCGCGGGCGGGCTCGCCGCCGCGGCGCAGCCGGCGATCGCTGCGGCGACGAGCGGCGCCAGCCACCGCCGCGCGTGCAGACCCGGCGCCGGGCGGTCAGCGCCCGAGGGCCTGCAGGTGGCTTGCTGCCGAGGAACGAACAGGGTCGACCTCCGGCGAGCGCGAGTGCGTTCGGCTTTGCGTCGAGGGTACCACGAAGGCCGCAGGCGCCCGGCGGCGCGAGCGACGGCTTTCAGGGCCCGGGCGGCGGCTGGACTCCCGACCAGCGCGAGAAGGCGCCGCGCTCGAAGTCGTCGCGGAAGAGCGCACCGGCGTCGGCGAAGCTCGCCACTTCGAAGTAGGCGACCAGCGGGTCGTGGTCGGCGAGCCGGGCGTCGAGCGTGGCGCGGTCGCTCTCGTGGAAGTCGGCATTGACCCGCGCGTGGTCGAGCCGGCGCGCCGAGGTCGCCGCGACCAGCGGCGCGTTGACGATCGCGTGGTCGAGGTTCTGCGAGTTGCCGTCGAAGACGAAGGAGTAGTCGTCCGTGTCGGCCAGCCGCACGAAGTCGGGGTCGACGAGGTCGATCGAGGCCAGCGCCACCTGGTCGGCCGGCGCCGGGGTCCCCTGGATCGTTCCCATCACGTCGACGAAGCCGTCGTTGTCCTCGAAGGCGTTGAAGTCGCCGAGGACCACGATGCGCTCGTTCGCGTCCGCGGCCTGGCGCGCCTGGATCAGGTTCGCCAGGAACTCGGACTGCGCGCGCCGCTTCTGGCGGACCCGGTTTCCGGCGGTCGTCGCTCCGCTCGCTTCGGTTGACGAAATGCCGTTGAGCGAGCGCTGGTGGACGACCACGGCGGTGAGCGCGAACTCGCTGCCGTTGGCGCTGTTGACCCGGGCGCGCAGGCGCAGCGGCGGGCGGTCGTTGAGCAGCGCCGCGCCGCCGGTGCTGGGGTCGATCCAGGTCGTGGTCTTGCCTTCCTGGACGACGTCGATCACCTCGACCCGCGGCAGCGAGCCGAGCGCGGGCCGGGTCGCGACCAGGAAGCCGACGTCGATGCCGCCGACGTCGTTGCCCTCGACCAGGTACGGCGCGTACATCGGATCGATCTGCGCGGCGGCGACGGCGTCCGCCGAGATCTTCGCCGCGAGCGCCTGGAGAGTCGCGAGGTTCTCCATCTCGACGACGCCCAGGATGTCGGGGGAGTGGAGGTACTCGCGGACGTGCTTCGAGGCTTTGACCAGCCGGGCCTGGTACCAGCCGCTGGCGAGCACCGGCTCGCCGACCGCCGGGTCGTCGACGGTGTCGAAGAATCGCTCCATGTTGTAGGCGCCGACCGTCACCTCGCCCGCCGCCGGCAGGGAGGCCGCGCCGGGCGTGACCGTACCCGAGGGCACCAGCACGGCGCCGGCGTCGGGCAGGATCGTGTAGGTGCGGAAGGTGTAGTCGAGCGGGCCGATCAGGCCCGCGACGGTCTGACCGGCGCGGACGTCGAGCAGCGGGCCGCCGACCAGGCCGTCGCTGTCGACGCGGATCCGTTCCGGGTTGGTGTCGAAGCGGGGGATGTTCGCGGGCGGCGTGCCGCCGAGGAGAACCGCGAGGTCGTCCGGCTGCTGCACGCCCGCCTCGCGCAGCGGCCGATCCGTGCCGGTGACGACGCCGTAGAAGACGCCGGTCGAGCTCGTCGCGCCGGTCGATTCGGTCAGGTTGCCCAGGGTGGGACCGACGACCGTGAGCGAAGCGACCGAGACGCGCATCCCCTCCAGCCGCTCGAGCTGGTCGTGGGCGCCGGCCGCGGTCGGGAGGGAGGTGGTCAGCGGAACCGGTGCGGGCAGCGGGTTGCCGGTCGAGAGCTGGGCGACCGACAGCGTGCCGCCGAGCTCGGTCAGGGGCGGCTGCTGCGGATCGGCGCTGGGCACGTACTCGCTCATCGTGCCGGACACCTCGACCTCGTTGCCGAGGGCGGCCGCCGCCGGCGGCGCGCTGTTGGTGTAGACCAGGATGCCCTCCGAAGTGGCCGGGTCGGCGTCGGCGTCGGCGGCCTTCGCCTGCAGGAAGAAGCCGTTCGACTTGACGCCGGTGACGATTCCGCGCGTGGTGACCGCCTGTCCGGCGTAGGGCGAGCTCGCGCCGCTGCCCTGGAGCGCGTGGATCGGGGTGATCACGATCTCGTCGTTGATGATCGTGCCCGTCGCCGTGAGGTCGCCCGGGTCGGCGCCGGTCAGGCTGGAGACGACGACCGTGAAGCTCTCGTCGGGCTCCGCCGTCGTGTCGCCGTTGACCTGGACGGTGAACTGGTACGTGGTCGCCGGCGGCACGATCGTCTGGCCGGTGGCGCTCGTCGGCTCGTAGTCGTTGTCGGCGTCGGTCGCGGTGCCGTCCTGGGTCGCGATGTCGAAAGTGACCGTGCCGACGGCGACCGGGTTCACCGTGACGGTGAAGACCAGGTTGGTGGTTCCGGCGTCGCCCTCGGCGACGCCGGCGTTGGCGACGGTCAGGGTCGGAGTCGCCGGACCGCCGCAGTCGTTGGCCGTGCCCGCGGTCGGCGGGTACTGGTCGTAGCTCGACGTGTTGCGCTGTCCGCCCGCGCCGTTCGGACAGCGCTGGTTCGATTCGGTGGTGCCCGCGGAGTTGGCGTTCTCGTCGACCTGCGGCTGGCCGGCGTTGAGCAGGACGAGCAGGCCGGCGTCGTCGGCGTCGTTCGTGTCGTAGACGAGCGCGTCGACGATGTTCGCGACGGTGACCGGCGTGTTGAGGGGGAAGTCGGAGCCGTTGGCGGCGTAGAGCCCGACGGCGTCCGCGCCGTTCTGCACGAGGTCGGTATTGGGCGTGACGTCGAGGTCGCAGTTCGGCACGTTGGCGGCGTCGCCGCAGAGGACGAAGAAGCCGTTGGCGTCGGTCGCCTTGCCGTCGAGGTCGAACGCCAGGTAGGAGAGGTCGTTGCTGCCGTTGTAGAGAACGAGCACGTAGCCGTCGAGCGCCGTGGCGCCGCCGCCGCCGTCGTAGATCTCGATGAACTCGGCCGCGTCGGTGCTCGTCTGGTCCGCGTCGACTTCGTTGATCACCAGGGTCGCCGTCTGCGGGCGCTCGGCGAGGAGACCGGAGGCCAGACCAGGGGCGAGTGCCGCGAGGGCGAGCAGGCGACGAAGCAGGGGCATCGAGAGGCTCCTTCGAAGGGCAGCGAGGCGAATCGGAAGTGCGACGCGGGTGACGGGTCGATTCGTCGAGGGAATTCTATGAGGTGCACCGCGGGGTGCCAACCCGGAGTCGGGGCTCTCCAGGCCCGCCCGGGCCGGCCATGACCTGCGTCATCGCGCGCCCGCGGCGCCCTGTCAGTATGGGCCCGCCGCCCACCCGCAAGGGTGGCGACGGGCGCGGGCCGGCCCGGCGAAACTGATGGGCGAGGGGGGGAAGTCGATGATCGCTGACCTCAAGACCAATCCGGCCTTGCTGAAGCTGGACCTGTACTGCAAGGGCCTGCGGCTGGACGATTCCTGCTTCATCGAGGAGGATGGCGGGCGCAAGATCCTGCGCACCCGCGCCGGGCTCGGCTCCGGCCTCGAGATGATCCTGCCCGGCGGGCTCTGGACCAACGCGCCGGTCTCCGAGCCGTTCGCCCAGAAGTCGCCCTACACGCTCCACCGCGAGAAGGGGAAGTACTGGCTCCGGCTCGACGGCGCCGACGTCGGTGCCGAGTCGAGCTTTCGCCGCGTCCCGGCTGGTACGAGGCCAACACCGCGACCGGCAAGCCGATGACCCGCATCGGCACGCTCCAGGGCACCTACCTCGGCATCTATCAGGCCAAGGTCTGCGAGTACTGGACGCAGAAGCCGGCCAAGGTCAACTGCAAGTTCTGCTCGGTGGGCCTGAACCTCGGCGTCGACGACGCCGACGAGAAGTCGGTCGACGAGGTGCTCGAGGTCGTGCGCGCGGCGCGCGACGAATCGGGCATCACCTACGTCGACTTCAACACCGGCCACTACGACGGCGACACCTACCTCGACATCCTCGAGCCCTACATCCTGCGCATCAAGAAGGAGCTCGGGCTGCTGATCGGCGTCCAGACGCCGCCGCACCGCGACCTTCAAGCGCTACGACCACCTGCGCGAGATCGGCGTCAACCGGGTCTCGTTCTGCTTCGAGATCTTCGACCGCAAGCTGTTCGAGGAGATCTGCCCGGGCAAGCACGCCGAGTACGGCCTCGACTACTACCTCGAGGCGATCCGCTATTGCGCGACGCTCGCCGACAAGGGTCCCGCCGACGAGCCCTGGGTCACCAACGGCGAGATCATCGCCGGGCTCGAGCCGCCGGAGTCGTCGATCAAGGCGATCGACTGGATCACCTCGGTGGGCGCGATCCCGACCGTCTGCGTCTTCCGCCCCCTGGTCGGCACCGACCTCGAGGACTGCGGCGCCGCCGAAGACCGAGGACATGGTCCCCGTCTTCCGCCGCCTCTACGAGGCGTGCATGGAGCAGGGGCTGCCGATCGGGTGCGCGCCGAACATCCACGTCTCGCTGGTGATGCTGCCCGAGGAGTGCCGCTGGCTCTCGCCCAAGCGCTACCTCTGGCAGAGCGCCAAGCTGGGCGTCATGAAGCGGGTCTTCGGCCGGCGCTTCGACCGGAAGCTGCGCGAGATCGGCGAGCGCACCGCCGCCTCCGCCTGACCGTTTCACGCCCGCCGGAGTCCTTCCGACACCCGGCTTGCCGCAACCCGCTGCCGGCGGACTAGGATCGGGCCACCATGGCCGAGTCGATCGAAGCCCTCCTGGGTGGCATCCCCATGTTCCGCCGCCTGGGCGCCGAGGACCGGGCCCAGCTCGCGGCGGTCTCGTCGCTGGTCGGGTTCGACCGCGGCGGCGAGATCTTCGCGGAAGGGGACCCGGCGCGCTGGCTCTACGTGGCGCTCGACGGCCACGTCAAGATCGCCAAGCTGACCCCGGCCGGCCGGGAAGTGATCCTCGAGATCTTCGGGCCGGGCGAGCCGATCGGCGCCGTGGCGGTCTACGAGGGCCGCAACTTCCCGGCCTCGGCGCGCGCGCTCGAGCCGGTGCGCTGCCTCCGCACCCCGCGCGACGCCTTCTTCCGCCTGCTCGCCGAGCGCCCGACGCTGCTCGCCGGGCTGCTCGGCGGCCTCACGATGCGGCTGATGGAGTTGACCGATCGCCTGGTCGAGCTGACCGGGGCGCGGGTCGAGGAGCGCCTCGCGCGGCTGCTGCTCAAGCAGGCCGCCGAGCTCGGTCGGCCGGAGCGCGGCGGCGTCTTCCTGCCCCTCCACCTCTCGCGCCAGGAGCTCGCCGATCTCGCCGGCACGACGCTCGAGACGGCGATCCGGGTGATGAGCCGGTGGGGCAAGCAGCGCTGGGTGGTGACCGAACCGGAGGGCTTCCTCATCCTCGATGCCGCGGCCCTGGAGACCCTTGCCGGCGGCAGCGCCGACCGCGAGTGAGTAGGTCGGGCTAGAGCACGAGCGGCACGGCGAACGCGCACCAGAGCGCGGCGACGAGCGCGGCCAGCAGATCGAGCCCGGCGCCGTAGCGCGCCATCACCGGGATCCGCACGTAGCCGCTGCCGAAGACGATCGCGTTGGGCGGCGTGCCGACCGGCAGCGCGAAGTCGCAGGAGGCGGCGAAGGTGGCGGCCACCAGCGCCGACTGGAGAGCGTTCGCCGCGACCGCGTCCTTCAGCACCACGAGCAGGATCGCCACCGTCGCCGTGTTCGAGGCGAACGCGGAGAGGGTCACCGCGGCGAGGCTGGCGACCGCGACCTGGCCGAGCGGCGGCAGCGCCTGCGCCGCCGCGAGGCGCCCGGCCATCCAGCCCGAGAGGCCGCTCTCCTGGATTCCGGCGGCCATGGCGAAGCCGCCGCCCAGCAGGAGCAGGGTCTCCCACGGCACGCCGGCGAGCGCGCGGACCGGCGTCACCTGCCGGCCGCCGGCGCGCACGACCAGCAGCAGGAGGGCGGCGCCGACCGCGATCGCGGCCTCGACGTGCGCCGAACCGATCCGGGTCGGCGCCGCGAGCACCGCGACCGCGGCGGTGAGCGGGCGGCTGGCGATCCAGAGCAGCGCGGCGCCGACGAACACCGCCATCACGATCCGCTCGGCGGTGCGCACGCCGCCCAGAGCGGCGAGCTCCCGCCGGACCTCCTCGCGGGCGTCCTGTTGCGGGCGATCCCGGCGCCCGAGCCGGGAGAGGAGCCACCAGGCGATCGGCAGCATCAGCAGGACGAAGGGCAGTCCGAGGACCATGAACTGGAGGAACGAGATCGGCTGGCCGACCCGCTCCAGGAAACCGGCGAGCTGCGCATTCGGGGCGGTGCCGATCTTGGTGCCGATGCCGCCGAGGTTGGCGCCCCAGGCCACCGCCAGCATGACCGCCATGCCGAAGCGCTCGAGGCGCACGCCGCCGTTGCGCGCCTCGAGGGTCTTCACCAGCGCGATCGCGATCGGCACCATCATCGCCGCGGTGGCCGTGTTCGAGATCCAGAGCGAGACCGCCGCGGTGGCGACGAGGACGCCGGCGAGCAGCCGGTCGCCGCGCGTGCCGATGGCGGAGAGCACCGAGAGGGCGAGGCGCTGGTGGAGCCGCGTCGCCTGCATCGCCGCCGCGATCGCCATGCCGCCGGCGAACAGGAAGATGTAGGGATCGAAGTAGGCCCCGGCGAGGCCGGAGAGCGCCGCGACCGGTCCCCCCGCGAAGACGCCGAGCAGCGGCCAGGCGGCCAACGGCACGAGCGCCGTCCAATAGATGGGGAGCGCCTCGGTCAACCACCAGACCGCCATCAGGACCGTGACCGCCGCCGCCGCGGCCGCGCGCGGCGCCGCCGGACCGAGATCGGAGAAGAGTCCGGGCAGCACGAACACCGTGGCCGAGGCCAGCAGCCCGGCGAGAACCCGCACCGGGCGCACCGCTCGCGCCCCGCCCGCACCCCTTCCGCCCGGTTCGAGCACGGCGGAACAGTAGCAGCGCGGACCGGCCGAGATGGGCTTCCGCTGCAAGCCCCCGGAGAACAGCTCCATCTAAGGGCAAGACCGGGGCGTGCGGTACGTCGGCGGGCCGTTCGACCTTCGGGCGGGCCGCGGACAACACCGCTTTCTCTGGGCTTCCGCTGCAAGCCCCCGGAGAACAGCTCCATCCAAGGGCAAGACCGGGGTGTGCGGTACCTCGACAGGCCGTTCGACCTTCGGGCGGGCCGCGGACCACACACCCTTCTCTGGAGCTTTTCGGTCCGAATCAACTGGATGCCCGGGAGACCGACCGGAGCCGAAGGCGCTGCCTGCCGGCGGCAAAGCGTTTCGGCGGGCAGCTCTGAGATAATCAGCGCTCCCTTCGGAGGGCCCCCATGCGCCGTTCAGCTTCCTTTCGTATCGCGTTCGTCCTCGCCTTGTCGCCGGTCGTCGCCGCGGCGCAGGACTACATCCCCGTCATCCCCGATTCCGACCGCGTCGAAGAGGGGATTCGCTACGACGACATCTTCCAAGTCGTTCGCCCCGACGGCACGATCCAGGAGTTCGTCCGTTGCGGCACGCCGGCTCCGGAGCCCGGCATCGAGGTCCCCGGCCCGTTCGACCTGCTCGGCGGCAGCACCGCCGACTGCGACGGTTCCTCGGACCCGACGACGATCGGCGGCGCAGCGCCCACGATCTACGACCCGCAGCATGCCAGCGCGCAGAACTACCTGATCGACGTCTGGGTGCACGTGATTCGCAACACCCCGGGAACGACGGGCGACGTGCCGGTTGCGGAGATCTACGAGCAGATCGCCGTGCTCAACGAGGACTACCGGGGGATCCCCCTTTCGAACGGCGATCCGGGCGCCGACGGCCGGCTCTTCTTCCGGCTCAAGGGCTACGACTTCTCCAACAACACGACCTGGTACAACGACGGCGGCGCCTACTACAACAGCCTGGCCGTCACGCCGGCGACGGTCCTCAACATGTACACGAACAGCGCCGCCGGCAACCTCGGCTACGTCCCCTTCCTGCCCCACACGAATCCCGCCGGGATCGGAACCAACCAGGACCGGGTGGTCATCCTCTGGGAAGCCTTCGGGCGGGACCGGGGGCTCATGCCCGATTACGATCTCGGACGCAGCGCCACCCACGAGGTGGGCCACTTCCTCGGGCTCGAGCACACCTTCGCGGGCGGTTGCGCGACCGCCACCAATCCCACCTGCTTCTCGAACGCCGATCTGATCTGCGACACGCCGCCCGAGCAGTCCTCGAACTTCGGCTGTCCGGCGAGCCGCGACACCTGCGCTTCGGCCGGCGCCGACCCGATCGAGAACTACATGGACTATTCGGACGATCCCTGCATGGACCGCTTCTCGCTGCAGCAGATGCGGCGGGTCCGGTGCACCGTCGAGCACTACCGGACCGCGCTCTACCAGCCGGTGCTCTTCTACGACGACTTCGAGACCAGCAATACCAACGCGTGGGACGTGCCGAACGGCTCGTGAAGGGCGGAGGACGGCTTCAGAGGAAGTAGAGCGTCTCGTCGACCTTCGGCCGCCGGAGTCGGCGGGCGAGCGCGGCGGGCTTGAGTCGGAAGAGATCGGCGAGGTCATCGTCGCCTTCCCCGCCTCCCATCTCCTCCTCGAGGGCGTCCGGGTCCTCGCCCCGATCGAGGCGCTCGAGCAGGTCGCGCATCTTCGGGCCGGCCTCGAGACCGGTCAGGTCGCTGAACCGGCGCAGGAAGCGAGAGACCTGCCGGGGGTCCTGCGGCCCTTCGGCGTCCAGGTCGCCGATCTCCCCGGCGAGCTGCTCCATGGCGGACTCGAGCCGGGTCTCGTCGAGGCCGGCGAAGAGATCGTCGGCCCCCTCCTCCGGCGCTCCCGCGCGGTTGCGCGGGGTGGCGAACCGGGAGGGGCGCCGGCCGAGGTCCGCGCGCCCGCAGCGCGGGCAGGCGGGGGAGGCCTCGGGAGCGACCCGCGCCGAGAAGAAGCTGTACACGGTGTGGCAGTCCGGGCAGTAGAACTCGTAGATCGGCATCGTGGGGCGCGATGCTACCGCGCCGGAGCGGGGCTGGATTGCGCCCGCGGCGCCGTGCTATGCTGAATAGCAATAGAGATCTTCACTGGGAGGTGATCGGTTTCGGCGGGCAGTCCTCTGATTTCCGTGTCCTTCGTCTGTGGAAGAAACATTCGGTTCCATTTTTCTGGAGAGAGATCGAAATGAAGAAGCTCCTCGTCTGTCTCGCCCTGGTGGCCTCCACGGCCTGGGCCCAGCCGGTCGCACACGACGGGCTGTGCAACATCACGGCGGCCCCGGCGGCGACGCTGCTGCTGCCCTACTTCGAGGTCGACATCGCCAACGCCGGCGGCGTCGACACGTTCTTCTCGATCAACAATGCCGAGCCGTTCGGCATTCTGGCGCACGTGATCGTCTGGACCGACATGTCGGTCGAGGCGCTCGACTTCAACGTCTACCTCACCGGCTACGACGTCCAGACGATCGGCATGGGCCTGATCATCCGCGACGGCATCCTGCCGGTCACCTCGTACGACGACAGCCCGGTCGGGCCCTACTCCTGGGACGAGCCCCTCGCGGACTACGGCGCCTGCGAGTCGATCCTGCCCTACGGCGAGCCGGAGCTCGACGCCGACTTCCTGGAGCACCTGCAGTCGATCCTGACCGGCGGCCCGTCGTCGATCTACGGCGGCCGCTGCGGCGGCTTCGACCATGGCGACGGCATCGCGCGCGGCTACGTGACGGTGGACAACGTGCTCGACTGCACGCTGCTCACCCCGTGCGACCCGGGCTACTTCGTCGACACGCCGACCACCGAGGAGCTGGTGGGCTTCTACCTGAACGCGCTGTGGGGCGACTGGTACATGGTCGACTACGCGAACGACTTCGCGCAGGGCGACACGCTCGTCCACGTCCAGTCGATCTTCCCCGAGTGGCCGCTCGCTCTCTACGGCGACGTCCAGCTCGAGATCGATCCGGAGCGCATGCCGACGCCCGCCCAGAACCTGGCGAACATCCGCGCGGCGCGCGCCGCGGCTGGCGATGCTCCGGACGCGACCGGCTACGGTCGCGGCGGCGCGACCTTCTGGGGCCGTTGCGCGACGGTGTTCGACGGCGGCGAGGAAGAGGGCCGGATCGCGGTCGACTTCCGCGAGCCGCTGGCGACGACGTTCGCGGCGCGGTTCTACCAGAACGCGGCGTTCACGGGCGGCACGGACTACCTGGTCTGGCGCGACTCGCTGTTCAACGTCTACTTCGGCGACGAAGACGGGTTCAGCTGCTCGGCCGGCCCGAGCTGGTACCCGCTCAACGAGCGGCAGGTGGTGTTCTTCGACGAGCAGGAGAACCCGGAGTCGGCGTGCACGATCTCGCCCTGCCCGGAGGAGGACATCCTGTTCCCGCTCGAGACGCAGCGCGTCTCGATCGAGGACCTCGACGTCTCGCCGGAGTCGGGCTGGACCTACATGAACCTCAACCAGATCTGGAGCGTCATCCCGGTCGGCAACGTGCAGTTCGCGGCGCAGGCGTGGGTGACGGCGGTGCATTCGGCGGAGGGCCGGTTCAGCGCCGGTCTGCCGGCGGTGCAGCTCGACTCGATGTGCGACTTCTCGAGCGTGATCCTGGGCCCGACGGGCCCGGACTACCCGGCGCAGGAAGAGACCTACTCGCCGTTCTACTGGGGCTCGTTCACGTACGGCAGCGTTCCGGTGAACCGCCCCGCGCAGAGCGGCACGGTCCGGAACGTCCTCCAGCCGTAAACAGCGGTTTCGCAGTCGTTTGACCGGGGCGCGGATCCGTAAGGGTCCGCGCCTTTCCTTTTCCTGCGGCGGTCCGCCCATCCCCGGCGGATCCGGTATACTCCGGCCAACGAATCCATTTCCGGGAGGTGGTCGCTTCTGGTTCCGGAAGACAGCCGAAGAGACGCGCGGCCCGCACCGCTGCGGTCGCTCCGTGTTCTGCACTCATCTTTTCAGGAGGTCCGAATGAAGAAGTTCCTGATCTGTCTGGCCCTGGTCGCCACCGCGGCCTGGGGCCAGCCCCCGATCCACGACGGGCTGTGCAACATCACGGCAGCTCCGGCGGCAACACTGCTGCTGCCGTACTTCGAAGTCGACATCGCCGATCCGGGCGGCGTCGACACGTTCTTCTCGATCAACAACGCCGAGCCCTTCAGCATCCTGGCGCACGTGATCGTCTGGACCGACATGTCGGTCGAGGCGCTCGACTTCAACGTCTACCTGACCGGCTATGACGTCCAGACGATCGGCATGGGCCTGATCATCCGCGACGGCATCCTGCCGGTCACCTCCTACGACGACAGCCCGATCGGGCCCTATTCGTGGGACTACATCTACGCGGAGTACTCCGCCTGCGAGTCGATCCTGCCGTACGGCGAGCCGGAGCTCGACGCCGACTTCCTGGATCACCTGCAGTCGATCCTGACCGGCGGCCCGTCGTCGATCTACGGCGGCCGGTGCGGCGGCTTCGATCATGGCGACGGCATCGCGCGCGGCTACGTGACGGTCGACAACGTGCTCGACTGCACACTGCTCACCCCGTGCGATCCCGGCTACTTCGTCGTCGAGGACGGCATCGAGGGTCTCGTCGGCTACTACCTGAACGCGCTGTGGGGCGACTGGTACATGATCGACTACGCGAACGACTTCGCGCAGGGCGACACGCTCGTCCACGTTCAGTCGTACGCTCCCGAGTGGCCGCTGGCCCTCTACGGCGACGACCCTGACCGACACGGTGACGCTCGACCTGCCGACCCCGGCCGAGAACCTCGCCAACATCCGCCGGCTGCGCGCCGAGTCCGCCGAGGCGCCCGACGCGACCGGCTTCGGTCCCGGCGGCGCGACCTTCTGGGGCCGTTGCGCGACGGTATTCGACGAGAACCTCGTGGTCGACTTCCGCGAGCCGCTGGCGACGACGTTCGCGGCGCGGTTCTACCAGAACGCGGCGTTCACGGGCGGCACGGACTACCTGGTCTGGCGCGACTCGCTGTTCAACGTCTACTTCGGCGACGAGGACGGGTTCAGCTGCTCGGCCGGCCCGAGCTGGTACCCGCTCAACGAGCGGCAGGTGGTGTTCTTCGACGAGCAGGAGAACCCGGAGTCGGCGTGCACGATCTCGCCCTGCCCGGAGGAGGACATCCTGTTCCCGCTCGAGACGCAGCGCGTCTCGATCGAGGACCTCGACGTCTCGCCGGAGTCGGGCTGGACCTACATGAACCTCAACCAGATCTGGAGCGTCGTCCCGGTCGGCAACGTGCAGTTCGCGGCGCAGGCGTGGGTGACGGCGGTGCATTCGGCGGAGGGCCGGTTCAGCGCCGGTCTGCCGGCGGTGCAGCTCGACTCGATGTGCGACTTCTCGAGCGTGATCCTGGGCCCGACGGGCCCGGACTACCCGGCGCAGGAAGAGACCTACTCGCCGTTCTACTGGGGCTCGTTCACCTACGGCGGAGCTCCGAACAGCCGCTCCTCCCAGGGCGGCACGGTCCGCAACGTCCTCCAGCCGTAAACAGCGGTTTCGCAGTCGTCTGACCGGGGCGCGGGTCCGCAAGGGCCCGCGCCCCTTGTTGTTTCCGCCGGCTGCCAGCCCCCGGGGCCCGGCTGCCGGCCGGACTCGGCTATACTCCGCCCGAAGAATCCATTTCCGGGGGGTGATCGCTTCTGGTTTCGGAAGAGCGCCCGAGAGTTTCGCGGCCCGCACCGTTGCGGTCGCGCTTCGTCCAGCAACCATCTTCTCAGGAGGTCCGAATGAAGAAGTTCCTGATCTGTCTGGCCCTGGTCGCGACCGCGGCCTGGGGCCAACCGAGCCTGCACGACGGCCTGTGCAACATCACGGCGGCGCCGGCGGCGACGCTGCTGCTGCCCTACTTCGAGGTCGACATCGCCGATCCGGGCGGCGTCGATACCTTCTTCTCGATCAACAACGCCGAGCCCTTCAGCATCCTGGCGCACGTGATCGTCTGGACCGACATGTCGGTCGAGGCGCTCGACTTCAACGTCTACCTCACCGGCTATGACGTCCAGACGATCGGCATGGGCCTGATCATCCGCGACGGCATCCTGCCGGTCACCGCGATCAGCCCCGCCGTCAGCCCGATCGGGCCGTACTCGATTCCGGCGTTCCTGGGCACCTACGTCGCTTGCGCGTCGATCCTGCCCTACGCCGAGCCCGAGCTCGACGCCGACTTCCTGGATCATCTGCAGTCGATCCTGACCGGCGGTCCGTCGTCGATCTACGGCGGCCGCTGCGGCGGCTTCGACCATGGCGACGGCATCGCGCGCGGCTATGTGACGGTCGACAACGTGGTCGACTGCACGCTGCTCACCCCGTGCGACAGCGGCTACTTCACGGTCGATCCGCAGAACCCGCCGCCCGGTCTCGTCGGCTACTACCTGAACGCGCTGTGGGGCGACTGGTACATGATCGACTACGCGAACGACTTCGCGCAGGGCGACACCCTCGTCCACGTGCAGTCGTTCTTCCCCGAGTGGCCGTACCTCGTCTCTGGCGGCATCGGAGGCGGTAGCTTCCGGATGCCGACCCCCGAGGAGAATCTGGCCGCGGCGATGGCGGCGCGCAGCCCGGAAGGAGCCGGCTTGGGTCTCGGGTACGGAATCGGCGGCGCGACCTTCTGGGGCCGCTGCGCGACGAACTTCGACCTCAACTTCGTGCTCGACTATCGCGAGCCGCTGGCGACGACGTTCGCGGCGCGCTTCTACCAGAACGCGGCGTTCACGGGCGGCACGGACTACCTGGTCTGGCGCGACTCGCTGTTCAACGTCTACTTCGGCGACGAAGACGGGTTCAGCTGCGCGGCGGGCCCGGACTGGTACCCGCTCAACGAGCGGCAGGTGGTGTTCTTCGACGAGCAGGAGAACCCGGAGACGGCGTGCACGATCTCGCCCTGCCCGGAGGAGGACATCCTGTTCCCGCTCGAGACGCAGCGCGTCTCGATCGAGGATCTGGACGTCTCGCCGGAGTCGGGCTGGACCTACATGAACCTCAACCAGGTCTGGAACGTCGGGCGGCCGGTGGTGTTCGCGGCACAGGCATGGGTGACGGCGGTGCATTCGGCGGAGGGCCGGTTCAGCGCCGGTCTGCCGGCGGTGCAGCTCGACTCGATGTGCGACTTCTCGAGCGTGATCCTGGGCCCGACGGGCCCGGACTATCCCGCCGAGGAGGATCTCCCGTCGCCGTTCTACGAGGGCTTCTACACCGGCGCCCAGGAGTCCGACCGTGGGCCCCGCGGCGCAGCCGACGTGAGGAACCCGCTCGCGCCGTAAGCGCGATCGCGTCTTCTACCGGCTTCGGGGCGCGGATCCGCAGGGGTCCGCGCCCTTTTCCTTTCTGACGAAGTCCGCGCTCCCCCGAGGCGTCGGCCGGGCAGGCGGCGACGGGTGCGCCGGCTGGCCGCCGGGCGACGGTCGAGCGACTGTCACCACGCCCGGGGGATTCCTCGACGAAATCGGATTGACTCCGGATTCGCAGATGGTACAGTCCCGCGTGACATAGCTCATAGAGCGAGTGTGGAAGGCCTACCCAACGGGGTGGGGAACGGGAGCACCGGGAGGGGGCGGGGTCCGTTGCGAAGCGGACTCCGAGGTCTGGCGTCGGTCGGTAGTGGGCAGCCCGATTCGGGAGGGGTCTATGAGAAGCGCTCCGCAGCAGCAGGCTGGTGCGCAGGGATATTGCGGAGCCGCTTTCGAGGAAGCTGGAAGCACATCGGATCGTCCGGCGGCGCGCCCCAGGCGCGGCGCTCTCCTGCCGCTCCTCGCGGTCCTCGCCGGCTTCGCCGCGGCACCCGCACTCGCGCAGGACAATCCGAACCTCGCCTTCACGACCCTCTCCGACAGTCCCGACCCCGTGATCGCGGGCGAGACGCTCACGATCACCGTCCTGATCACCAACTCGGCGGCCGATCCGGGCGGGGGCAACGACAACGACTCGACCTCGACCACGCTCTCCGTCAACCTGATGGGCAAGCCCCTGACCTACACGGACGACGACCTCGGAGCGGGATCGAACAGCGCCTGTACCTACTCGGCGCCGACCCTGACCTGCGCCCTGGGCACGATCGACGACGCCGGGGGCACCGCGGGCGGCGCCATCACCTTCGACGTCGCCTCGTCGGCCGCCGACGCGAGCTCGATCGCGCTCTCCTGGGTGCTCGCCAACGCCGAGGCCGACGTCCCCGCGGCCGGCGCGACCTCGACCACGGTCGACACCGAGGCCGAGCTCGCGGTCACGGACTCGACCACGCCGACCGAGGTCGTCCCGGGCCAGAACCTCGTCTACGCGGTCCAGATCCAGAACAACGGCCCGTCCGACGCCGCCATTATCGGCGTGACGCTGGGCGCGGTCACCGGGCTGCCGGCCCCGGCGTTCTCCGGCGGCTGCACCGCCGCCGCCGGCGACCCGTGCGCGATCACCTCGATCGCGGCCAGCGCCTCGGTCACCGTGACAATGACGATCGCGGTCCCGCAGGACTTCCATCTCGACTACCCGGCGACCACCACGGTCGCTCAGACGGCGACCGTGACCTCGGACACGCCGGAGCCGACGCCGCCCGGCGACCGCACCCATGCGTTCTCGACCCCGGTCGTGCCGAAGACCGACCTGTCCGTGACGCACACCAGCACGGCGACCACGGCGACGCCGGGCGAGATCGTCTTCTACACCGTCACGGTGACCAACGGCGGCCCCAGCTCGACCGACCGGGTGCGCCTGACCGCCGGCCCCAACAACGTCGTGCGCTACCTGCTGTCGCCGGTCTTCGTCGCCGGCGAGGGCATCTACAGCGCCACGACGCTCGCCGGAGTCGCCAACTGGACCGGGCTCGATCTCGACACCGGCGAGAGCGCCACGCTCCAGATCGGGGCCTGGCTCGATCCGGCCTTCGTCGATCCGGACAACACGGGGACGGACGAGTTGGCGACCCAGATGACGGTCGCGGTCGTCAGCCCCTACGTCGACACCGACGGCAGCGACAACAGCGCGACCCACAGCGACACCATCCAGCGCGTCGTCGACCTCGACATCACCAAGGACAACGGACTCAGCGGCGTCGCGCCCAACCAGGCCGTGCCCTACACGATCCGCGTGCGGAACCTCGGGCCGGGCGACGTCAAGCAGGCCACCGTCTCCGACGACTTCAACGCCACCGGCAAGGTCGCCTCGGCGAGCTGGGTCTGCTCGACCAGCCGGCCGCTGACCCAGGTGGGCGACGTGCTCACCGACATCACGACCGATGGTCTGAACGGCGCCCGGCGTGGCGCGGTGTCCTTCGACGGACACCATCTCTACGTGGCCGCCGAGGGCGACAACGGCGTGGCGGTCTACGAGCGCGATGAGGACACCGGCACGCTGACCCTGCTCGAGGTCGAAATCGACGCGGCGACGCTCGACGGCGCGTCCGCCGTCGTGGTCTCGCCCGATGGCAAGCACGTCTACGCGACCAGCCGGGACGACGACTCGGTCGTCTACTTCAGCCGCGACGACAACCCGGTGAGCCCGACCTTCGGGGAGCTGACCCGGGACGGCGCGGTCACCTCGGCCGACCTCGACGGGGCCATCGACCTGGCGATCGCGCCGGACGGCCGGCACGTCTACGCCGTCGCGACCACCGCCAAGAAGGTGGTCGTGCTCTCGCGCAACCCGTCGACCGGCGTGCTGACCTCCGCCACGACCGTGAGCGACGCCGGCGGCACGCCGCTCGACGGCGTCGCCGCGGTGCTGGTGAGCCCTGACGGCCGCCACGTGGTCGTGGCCTCGGCGGACGAGGACTCGCTGCTGCTGTTCAACCGGAATTCCTCGACCGGCGCGCTGACCATCGCCGACGTCGAGACCAGCGCGACCTACCTCGACGGCGCCGGCGGCCTGGCGACCAGCCCCGACGGCGGCAATCTCTACGTGACCGGCTTCGCGGGCAACTCGCTCGCGGTGTACAACCGCAAGACGGACACCAACACGCTGGAGTTCCGGGACCTGGAAGTCGACGGGGTCTCGGGCGTGGAGGGTATGGACCAGCCGCGCCGCGTGGTGGTGAGCCCCGACGGCAGCAAGGTGTTCGTCGCGGGTGAGGGCGCGGGCGACGCGGTGGCGATCTTCCAGCGCGTGCTGGGCGGCGGCGACCAGGGCAAGGTGACCTGGAGCGCGACCCAGGGCACGACGGACCCCTTCGGCCTCGCGATGAGCCCAGGCGGCGAGTTCCTCTACGTGCTGTCGAAGAACGGCAGCACTCTGACCATCTTCGCCGAGAGCGCCGGAGCCGTCTGCGACGGCGGCACCGGAACGACGCTCACCGAGCTGGTCGACGTGCCGGCGCACGCCGAGGTGGTCTTCACCGCGACCGCGGTCGTCTCGGTCGGCGCCAGCGGCACCCTGGTCAACACGGCGACGGTGGCGGCCCCCTCGACCGGCGACGCGGTGGTCGACAGCGACCCGGCCGGGACGCCCGACCCGCTCTGCACCGACGCGCCGGCGAGCGCGACCAACAACAGCTGCTCGGACAGCGACCCGATCGTCCTGCTCGCCGACCTGGTGACCACCAAGACCACGGTCACGACGGTGGCGGTCCCCGGCGGCCAGATCGTCTACACCGTCAAGGTGCTCAACAACGGCCCCAACGCGGTGAGCAACGTCGCCGTCGCCGACGACCTGACCAACTCCGACATCGCGAGCGTGAGCTGGACCTGCCTGCCCTCGCCCGAGGCCTCGTGCGGCGCCGCGACCAACGGCAACGGCGACATTGCCGGGCTGGTGACCCTGGCGCAGACCCA
The DNA here is from genome assembly GCA_963803995.1 of uncultured Acidobacteriota bacterium. Taxonomy (GTDB): domain Bacteria; phylum Acidobacteriota; class Thermoanaerobaculia; order Multivoradales; family JAGPDF01; genus JACTMI01. Next base: position 157,236 of record CAWDOT010000007.1, on the reverse strand, counting down.
CTACGTCGAGTACACGGTGACGGTGACGCTCTCGGCCGGCGCGACCGGAGTCGCCTGCGTGGCGCCGCTTTCGGGCACCTGCATCGTCAACACCGCCGCCGCGACGCTGCCGGCGGGCTACACCGATCCGTCGCCGTCGAACGCGACGGTCACCCTTCAGACGCAGCTCGCCCGCGAGGCCGATCTGGTGATCACCAAGGAGGTCTTGACGCCCGACGCCGGTCCCGGAGACCAGCTGCAGTTCCGCATCACGGTCAAGAACTGCGGTCCGTCGAACGTCATCGACGCGACGGTCCAGGACTCCTTCCCGTCGACCTACGTCGGCATCGGCCAGACCGGAGACCCGGCGTGGACCTGCACGGCGACCCCGCCCAACGCATGTCCCGCACCGGCGAGCGGCAGCGGCGACATCAACGCCCTGGTCGACCTGGTCGCCGGGGCGCCCGGCACCTGCGCCGGAGCCGGCGAGGCGGTCTTCCTGGTCACCGGCGAGATCGAGAGCGGCACCCTGGAGAGCGTCCTCGCCAACACGGCGACCGTCTCCGCCCCGCTCGGCACCACCGACCAGAGCACCGCGAACAACGCCTCGACGGTGAGCGTGATCCTGACCGAGGAGGCCGACCTCGCGATCGTCAAGGACGACGGCAACACCCAGGTCTTCGCCGGCGAGCCGATCGAGTACACGATCGCGGTTTTCAACAACGGTCCGGAGAACGTGGTCGGCGCGAGCGTGACGGACGTCTTCCCGGCCGCGCTCCAGAACGCGACCTGGACCTGCTCCTCCGACACCCCGCCGGCGGGGACCCTGATCAAGATCGAGGAGGAGATCGACCCGCCCGCCTCGCCGGTCTTCTTCCTGAACGGAGCGCGCGCGGTCGCCGTCGATTCCGCCGGGGGCTTCGTCTACGCCGTGAGCCAGACCGACGACGCGCTCGCCTCGTTCGCGCGCGACGCCGCGACGGGCGAGCTCGACTTCGTCGAGTCCGAGGTCAACGGCGTCGGCGGAGTCACCGGACTCGACGGCGCGTACGACCTCGCGCTGCTGCCGGATGGCGAGTTCCTCTACGTGGCGAGCCCGGGCTCGGGCAGGGTCGCGGCGTTCGATGCCAACCCCAACACGGGCGAGCTGGCGCTGCTGTCGGGAGGGACCTACCCGGTGGCGGGCGCGCGCGGCGTCGCGGTCTCGCCGGACGGCGAGCACGTCTACGTCGTGGCCGACGACCGGGTGGCGGTGTTCACCCGCGAGGTGCTCGGCACCCTGTTCGCGCTGCAGACGCTCCTCGACGACGACACCACGATCGACGGCCTCGGCGGCGCGGCCTCGGTCGCGGTCAGCCCCGACGGCGAGCACGTCTACGTGGCGAGCACGACCGAGAGCTCGGTCGTCGTGTTCCGCCGCAATACCGACGCCGAGGGCGACCCGTCGAACTTCGGCAAGCTCACCTACGTCGAAAAGCTGTCCGACGGCGACATCCAGGGGGCGCTGACCATCTCGTTGCTGGCGGGAGCCGATGACGTCGTAGCGAGCCCGGACGGGAAATTCGTCTACGTCGCCGCGGGGACCGACAACTCGGTCTCGATCTTCCGCCGCAACACCGACGCGAACGACGTCACCAATTTCGGCAAGCTGACCTACACCGGAGCCCGCTACGAGGGCGACGCCGGCAGCGGCGGCGCCGCGGTCGGCCTGACCGGCGTGCTCGACATCGCGGTCAGCGCCGACGGCGAGCATCTCTACGCGGCGGGCGCCGGCAGCTCGCGGATCGCGGTCTTCGCGCGCAACCAGGTGACCGGCTCGCTCAAGTTCCTCGAGGCCCTTGCCGACGGCACGACCGTCGACTGCCTGCCCGTGCCCAACACCTGCATCCTGGGCAACGCCGGCGGCGCCGCGGGCGTCGCGGTCAGCGCGGACGGCCGTCACGTCTATCTCACCGGCGGCGCCGACCGGGCGCTGATCGCGTTCGAACGCGGCGGCGCCCCGCCGACCTTCGAATTCATCGGCGGCCACCCGAGCACGCCGTTCGGACCGGCGTACAGCCCGCCGGTCGCGGTCTTCGACGGCGCGGCCACCGGCAGCGCCGGCGGGCCGGGCGATCCGCCCACGGTGGTCGACGGCCTGGCGGGCGCCTCGGCGGTGGCCGCCTCGGCGAACAACGAGCACGTCTTCGCGACCGGCCTGGGCGACCAGGCGCTGGCCTCGTTCCTGAGCGACTCGATCACCGGCCAGTTGACCTTCGTCGACTTTGTGCGCGACGGACAGGGCGGCATCGACGGCCTCGAGGCGCCGACCGGCGTCGCGGTTCGGGACGACAACGTCTACGTGGTCAGCGCGTCGGTCACCGCGGCCGAGAACGCACTGACGGTGTTCGAGTTCGACGCGGGCGGACTGCTCACCCAGAAGCAGGTCATCCGCCAGGGCGGTCCGATCGACGGCCTGTTCGGCGCGTCGTCGGTCGCGGTCAGCCCGGACGGCAACAGCGTCTACGTAGCGAGCCGCTATCCGGGCGCGATCGCCGTGTTCGATCGCGCCGGCGACGGCACGCTGATCTTCAAGGAGGTCAAGAAGACCGGGGTCGGCGGCGTCACCGGCCTGGGCGGCGCGCACGGCGTGGCGGTCTCGAGCGACGGCGCGCACGTCTACGCGACCGCCTCGGTGGACGACGCGGTGGCCGTCTTCCAGCGCTACACCGGCGCCAATCCGGCCACCTTCGGCACCCTCACCCAGATCCAGGTGCAGCCCAACGTGGGCGGCCTCGACCGGGCGATCGGGATCGCCGTTTCGCGCGAAGTCGACGCGCTGGGCAGCCGCAACGTCTACGTCACCGGGCACACCTCCGACGCGCTGGTCGTCTACAAGCGCAACATCGACGACTCCAGCCCCGATTGGGGCAAACTGACGCTGCTCCAGACCTTCGTCGACGGTGTCGACGACGTCGACGGCCTGAATGGCGCCCGCTCGGTCGCGGTCGGCTCCGACGGCAAGCAGGTCTACGTCGCCGGCGAGGACGACGACGCGCTGGCCATCTTCTCGCGCGAGGAAGTCGGCGGCACGCTGGTCTTCGTCGAGGCGCGGACCGACGGGGTCGGCGGCGTCGACGGCATGGACCAGGCCTACTCGGTGGCGGTGGTGCGCGAGGGCCGGCAGATCTACGTCGCCGGCCTCGGCGACAACGCGGTCGCGGCATTCGCGCGGTCCTCGGCCTCGCGCTGCACGGGCGCTGGCGTGGGCAATATCGACGAGCTGGTCGACATCGCGGCGTTCGGCCAGGTGATCTTCACCGTTCAGGCGACGATCGACTCGGCGGCGACCGGGGAGCTGATCAACACGGCCGCGGTGGACATCGGCGATATCGATCCGGGCGACGTCCCCCACGAGCCGGGTCTGTGCAACGGCAACGACAACGACGGCGGAACGAATCCCGATCCGACCAACGACACCTGCACCGACATCGATCAGATCCAGCAGCGCTCCGACCTCGAGGTGCGCAAGACGGACCGCACCGACGTCGCCGTGCCCGGCGAGGAGCTGACCTACTCGTTGACGGTTTTCAACCGCGGCCCGAGCAACATCGTCGGGGCCACGGTCACGGACGATCTCTCCGCGATCTTCCCGGACGGCGCGACCTGGACCTGCGTCGCCGCGCCCTCGGGCGCGCTCTCCTTCGCCCAGTCCTACGGCGAAGGCGACGAGATCGAGCACGTCGATCCGCCGCTGAGCACGGTCGTCCTCGCGGGCCTCGACGGCGCCACGGGCGTCGCCTTCGCCCCGGCGGATCCGGTGACCGGCGCGGTGAGCGTCTACGCCACGGGCCTGGCCAGCGACGCGCTCCTCGTCTTCAACATCGACGGGGCGACGGGCGAGCTGGTCCACGTCCAGACCGTCACCAACGGCGTCGGCGGCATCGAGGGTCTCGACGGCGCGGGCGCGGTCGTGGTCAGCCCGGACGGCGCCCACGTCTACGTCTCCGGCCAGATCGACGACACCGTGGTGGTGTTCGACCGCGACGAGACCGCGGGGATCGCCTTCGGCGAGCTCGCCCTGCATCAGATCCTGCAGGACGAGAACAGCCCGAGCCCGATCCTGGCCGCGGTGGCGGTCGCCGGCCTCGACCAGCCGGGCGGGCTGGCGCTCGACGCCGGCGGCAGCAACCTCTACGTCGCGGCCGCCAACAGCAATGCGGTCACCGTCTTCGACCGCAACGAGGACGAGCTCGACCTGGGCAACTTCGGCGGCCTCACCTGGCTCGAGAGCCGGGTCGACGGCGTCGGCGGCGTCGACGGGCTGGCGGGCGCCAGCGATGTCGTGGTCAGCCCGGACGGCTTCCACCTCTACGCCACGGGCGAGAACGACGACGCGATCGCCGTCTTCGAGCGCGATCCGTTGACCGGTGCCCTGGTCGAGTTCCGGGAGCGCAAGGTCGACGGCGCCGGCGCGGACGGCATGGCCGGCCCGCGCGCAGTGGCCATCTCGGCCGACGGCCTCAACGTCTACGTCGCCGGCACCGCCGAGAGCGCCATCGCGGTCTTCGTGCGCAACCCGGCGCAGGGCAACGGCACGCTCGCCTTCGTCCAGGCCGCGCGCGACGGCGAAGACGGCTTCGACGGCCTCGCCGGCGTCGCGGACCTGGTGGTGACCTCCGACGATTTCCACGTCTACGCCGCCGGCAGCGGCGAGGACGCCGTGGCGGGGCTGCGCCGCGAGATCACCGACGCGGGCCGCCTCGAGCCGGTCGACGTGCGTCGCAACGGCTTCGGGGCGGTCGACCGCCTGCTCGGGCCGGTCGCCGTCGCGGCCTCGCCCGACGGACGCTGGATCCTGGCGGCCGCCCGAGTCGCCGACGCGATCAACGTCTTCTCGCGTCCGACGGACTCGAGCTGCAACAGCGGAGCCGGCACGCTGCTGAGCGACACGGTCAACATCGCGGCCGGAAGCCAGATCGTCTACACCATCACCGGCGTGGTGGCGGCCGACGCCTGTCCGCCGCCCTATCCCTGCACCTCGACCGACCTGGTCAACGTGGCGAACGTCACGCTGCCGGTCGGCGCCACTGACCCCGACCCCTCGGACAACGAAGACACCGACACGGACAACCTGTCGGCCCGCGTCGACCTCGAGATCACCAAATCCGACGGCCACACGACCGTGAAGGGCCTGGCCGGAGCCGCCGCGGTGGCGGTCTCCCCGCAGGGCAATCACGTCTACGCGGTCGGCGGCATCGGCGACGGCATCTCGATGTTCGAGCGCGACTGGGATGCCGGGACCGAGACCGGCAGCGGCGAGCTGACCTACCTGGGTTCCTTGCTCGACAACACGGCGGGCGTCGACGGCCTGAACGGCGCCTCCTGGGTGACGCTGTCGCCCAACGGCCGCCACGTCTACGTCACGGGCGCAGCGGACAACGCGTTGGTGGCGTTCACGCGCGACCGCGACCCGGTCACCGACGAGTTCACCGGCACGCTCACCGTCCTCGAGCACGAGCACAACGGCGCCGGCGGGGTGACGGGCATGCTGGCGCCGAGTGGCGCGCTGGTCTCGCCGGACGGGCGTCACGTCTACGTCGCCGGGCGCGGCTCGAGCGCGATCGCGATCTTCGCGCGCGACGCTGACCCGATCAGCCCGAGCTTCGGCGCGCTCGAGTTCATCGGCGAGGTGCCGGACGGCTTCGGCGGCGTCGACGGCCTCGGCGGGGTGCGCGCGTTGGCGATGTCCGCGTTCGGCGAGCACCTCTACGCGGTGGGCGAAGGCGACAACGCGGTCGCGGCGTTCGATCGGGACGCCGACACCGGCGCGCTGACGTTCCTCGAAGCCGAGTTCGACGGCGTCGGCGGCGTCTCCGGCCTCAGCGGCCCGCGCGCCCTGTCGCTGTCGCCCGACGGCAAGCACCTCTACGTGGCGTCCTTCACCTCCGGGGCGGTGGTCGCCTTCGCGCGCGACGACGACGGGGGCAGCGGCGGCTTCGGCAAGCTGAGTTTCATCGGCGCGATCACCGACGGCGCCGGCGCCGACGGCCTCGCGGGCGCCCGCGGCGTCTTCGTCGTCCCGGATCCGCCGGGCGGTGGCGGCGATCCGGGCGGCCAGCACGTCTACGTGGCCGGCTCGAACGACGACGCGCTGGCGGTCTTCTCGCGCGACGAGACGACGGGCGTTCTGACCTACGTCGGGAACACGGGCCTCGGCGGGCTGCCGGGCGCGCGCGCCATCGCCGTCAGCCCCGACGCGCGGAACGTCTACGCGGCGGTGGCGGACGACGACGCGGTCGCGGTCTTCGATCGCGACTGGGACGGCGCGGCCGGCACCGGCGAGCTGACCCTGGTTCAGACCGAGCGGGACGGCGACGGGACGGTCGCCCCCGGCTCGCCGGTCACCTACGACATCGTGGTGACCAACCACGGGCCGAGCGACGTGATCGGTGCTTACGTGGAGGACATCTTCCCGGGCGAGCTCGAGAACGTGATCTTCGTGTGCGAGTTCACCGGCGGAGCCACCTGCTTCGGCGGCGTCGGCGACCTCGAGCAGCACGTCAACCTGCCGGTCGGCTCGACCGTCACCTTCCACGCGACGGGCACGCTCAAGCCGGGCATCGCCGGTTCGGTGGTCAACACCGCGACGGTCACCGCGCCCGACGGCGTGATCGAGATCAACCAGAGCAACAACACGGCCACCGACGACGACACGGTGCTCTCGCCGGTCGCCGACATCGAGGTCGAGAAGATCGCCTGCACGGACGGCGATCCGGCGGCGGACTGCCCCGGCTCGGCGACCACCGAGCTGGTGCCCGGTACCGAGGTCTTCTTCCAGATCGCGGTCACCAACGCCGGGCCGAGCGACGCGAAGGGCGTGCACGTCCAGGACGTCCTCCCCGAGATCCTGACCGACGCGAGCTGGACCTGCGCGGCGGAGCCGATCCCGGGTCTGCTCTCCTCGCTCGCGACCTTCGAGGACGGCGCCACGCCGCCGCCGCCGATCCCTGGCCTGCCGGCAACGCCGCGCTGTCCGCTGACGCCGCCCCCGGCGCCGCTCACCGCGCTCGACGGCCTGGCGGGCGCCCGCGCGGTCGCGCTGTCGCCCGACGGCCGGAGCGTCTACGTCGGCGCGCGGCTCGACGACGGAATCGCGGTCTTCCGCCGCGACCTGCGCAACGGCAGCCTGACCTTCGTGGGGCGGATCCTCGACGGCGCGACCGCCTACGGACTGTCCTGCGAGGTTCAGGGGAGCGTCGATGGGCTCAACGGGCTCTCCGACCTCGTCGCGAGCCCGGACGGGAACAACCTGTACGCCACCGGAGAGGACGACGACGCGCTGGCGGTCTTCTCCCGCGACGGCGCAGACGGCGACCTCGTCTACCACCAGGTGCTGCGCGACGGCGTCGGAGCCAACGGCCTCGGCAATGTCCTCGCCGTGGCGATCAGCCCCGACGGCAAGCACCTCTACACGGCGGCCTTCAGCGACGACGGCGTCGGCGTCTTCGTGCGCAACCCGGGCACCGGCAACGTCACCTACGACAGCATCAAGGTCGACGGCGGCGCGCAGGGCCCGCTCACCATCGACGGCCTGGCGGGAGCGAGCGACGTCGCGGTCGATCCGAGCGGCGCGCACGTCTACGCGGTCGGCGCGACCGACGGCGGCGTGGCGGTCTTCTCCCGCAACGCCGGCAACGGCAAGCTCACGTACCTCGGGGTCGAGAAGGACGGCGTCGGCGGGGTCGACGGCCTGGGCGGCGCCTCCGGCGTGGCGCTCGACGGCGACGGCATGAACGTCTATGTCGCGGGCGCGACCGACGGCGGCGTGGCGGTCTTCTCCCGCAGCGCCGGGAGCGGCCTGCTCACCTTCCTCGAGGCCTTCTTCGACGGCGTCGACGGTGTCGACGGTCTGGCCGGCGCGACCGGAGTCGAGGTCAGCCCCGACGGGGAGCACGTCTACGTCGCCGGCGCGGCCGACTCGGCGATCGCCGTGTTCGCCCGTGACCCGGCCACCGGCCGGCTCGCATTCCTCGAGGCGGTCCCGGGCATCCCCGGACTGGGCGGTGTCGAAGCGATGGCGATCCCGGCCAACGGCGAGCAGGTCTATGCCGCGGGCGCCGCCGACGACGCGCTCGCCATGCTGCGCCGCCAGCCCGGCTCGCGGTGCACGCCGGCCGGCTTCGGTGACGTCGACGACGTCGCCGACGTCGCGGCCGGGGGATCGGTGGTCTACACCGTGCGCGCCCTGCTCAGCCCCTCCGCGGTCGGCACGCTCTTCAACACGGCGACGGCGTCCACCTCCGAGGACGTGGCCGAATCGGATCCGCTCGACAACTCCAGCACGGCGGAGATCGAGCTGACCCCGGAAGTCGCGCTCACGGTGGAGAAGACGGACGGCGCCGACGAGGAGATCCCCGGCACCGAGGTGATCTACACGATGACGATCACCAACCTCGGCCCGAGCGACCTGGTGGGCGGCAACGTGCTCGACGACTTCGTCCCCGAGCTGCTCGAGCCGGTCTGGACCTGCTCGGCGAGCGGCGTGCTCGAGTTCATCGAGATGGAGCAGAACGGCGTCGACGGCGTCGGCGGGCTCGACGGCGGTTACTCGGTCGCCGCGAACCCCGATCCGGACGGGCCGCAGGGCCCCCTCGGCGGTGGCCAGGACGTCTACGTGGCCTCCCGCCAGAGCAGCGCCATCGCGCACTTCACGCGCGATCCGTTCGACGACGGCAGGCTCGCCTACGTCACCAGCTACGTGGACGGCGTCGACGGCGTCGATGGCCTGGGCGGCGCCGGCTCGCTGGCGCTCTCGCCGGACGGACTGCACGTCTACGCGACCGGCTCGCTCGATTACGCGGTGGCGGTCTTCGACCGCGACCCGACCGACGGCTCGCTCACCTTCAAGCAGGCGCTGCACGAGGGCGATCCGGGGCTCGACGGCCTCGAGGGCGCCTTCGGCGTCGCGGTCAGCCCGGACGGCGGGAACGTCTACGTGACGGGCGAGATCGACGACACCCTCGTCGTCTTCGCCCGCGACCAGGCGACCGGCGAGCTCACCTTCGTCGAGCGCGAGAAGGACGGCTTCGGCGGGCTGGAGCTCGGCGTGCTCGACGGCGTCACCGCGCTCGCGGTCACGCCGGACGGGCGGCACGTGATCGTGGCCGGCCCGGTGCACGACAAGCTGATCGTCTTCGCCCGCGATCCGGACACCGGCGCGGTCGATTACGCCAGCGAGGTCCAGGACGGCCTGGGCGGCGTCGACGGCCTCGACGCGGTCCAGGGCCTGACGGTCAGCCCGAGCGGACAGTTCGTCTACGCCGCCGGCCTGGCCGACGACGCGATCGCCATCTTCGATCGCGACCCGGTCACCGGCGCCCTCGGCTTCCTGGAAATCGTGAAGAACGGGGTGGGCGGCGTCGCCGGGCTCGACGGCGTGCGCGCGGTCGAGCTCTCGCCCGACGGCCAGTTCCTCTACGCCGCCGGGTACAACAGCGATGCGCTGGCGATCTTCGCGCGCGACGGCGTCACCGGCCTGCTCACCTTCCTCGAGGCCGAGACCGACGGCCTGGGCGGCGTCGACGGCCTCGACGGCGCACGGGCGCTGGCGGCGACAGCCGACGGCCAGAACGTCTACGCGATCGGCGAGTACGACGACGCGATCGCGGTCTTCCAGCGCTTCGGCCGGGGCGTCTGCGGCAGCGGCGGCGTGGGCGATATCGACGACCTCATCAATCTGGCGGTCGGCGGCCGGGTGACCTACACGGCGATCGCGACCATCGAGCCCTGCGCCGTCGGCAGCCTGCTCAACACGGTGGATGTGGTGATGCCGCCGGGAACGACCAACACCGGCGCGACCTCGGACAGCGACACGGACGTGCTGACGCCGTTCGCCGACCTCGCGATCTCGAAGACCAACGGCGTCGACCAGGTCGTCGCCGGGACGAGCGTCGTCTACTCGGTCCAGGTCTCCAACGCGGGACCGAGCTGTGCCCAGGCGGCGCTGGTGGCCGACGACCTGCCGGCCGACCTCGCCGGCGTCACCTGGACCTGCGAGGGCGCGGCCGGCGGAGTGTGCACGGCAGCCGGAAGCGGGGACCTGAACGAGGCGGTGCTGGTGACGCCCGGAGCCACGGTGCTCTTCGCGATCGTCGGTTCGCTCGACCCGGCCGCGACCGGGACCCTGACCAACACGGCGACGGTGACGCCCGAGGCCGGCGTGACCGACGCCGACCTCGGCAACAACTCGGCCACCGACTCCGACCCGATCATCCACGTCGCCGACCTCGAGATCGACAAGCAGGTCGATCCGTCAGTGGTCGAGGCGGGCTCGGCGCTCACCTTCACGATCACGGTGACGAACCATGGCCCGAGCGTCGCGGACGGCGTGACCGTCACCGACTTCCTGCCGGCCGGGGTGGCGGTGACCGCCGCCGCCGGGACGGGGTGGACCTGCGGCTTCGACGCCACGACGGTGACCTGCACGGCGGCGGTGCTGCCGCCGGGTCCGGCGCCGGCGATCGTCGTCGACGCCACGGCGCCGGCCACGCTGGGAGCGCTGATCAACACCGCCGCGGTCGCGTCGACCTCGACGGATCCGGTCTCCGGCAACGACAGCGCGCTGGCGCCGTTCACGGTCGTCGCCGTGATCGCGCCGAACGTCGTGCGGATCGACACGGTGCCCGATCACGGCGACCCGGTGGTCACGCTGATGGAGACGCTGCGCCTCGAGGTGACCGGCCTGGTCGTCGAATTCAGTGAGGACGTGGCGGATCCGCTCGGCGACTCCGATCCGAACGACGTGACCAACCCGGCGAACTTCCTGCTGCAGCGGGCGGGCGGCGACGGGGTCTTCACCACCGCCGTCTGCGGACCGGCGCTCGGCGACGACGTCCGGATGCCGTTCGAAAGCGTGGTCTACGATCCGTTCGGCGACGAGGCCACGCTCTCGCTCGCCGCGGGGACGAGGCTGCCGGAGGGGCTCTACCAGCTCCTGGTCTGCGGCAGCACGACCATCGAGGACGTCAGCGGCAATCCGCTCGACGGCAACGGCGACGGCACGCCGGGCGACGACTACGTCCTCTACTTCCGTGTCCAGACCGAGAACCGGCTGAACCGGCCGTACTGGGACTTCGCGACCGACCTCGACGTCTGGGATGTCGACGACGCCGGGCTGACCGTGGTGGACGTCACCGCCCCGGACGCGAGCGGCTTCTTCCTGTCCGACGGCCTGTCGATGAGCGGCACGACCGGCAGCGCGGCGATGGCGGTCAGTCAGTGCATGACGGTGTCGCCTCCGGCGCCGACCGAGTCCGACGTCGTGAAGGCACGGACGCGGGTCATCTCGGCCGCCGGTTCGCCGACCGTCCGCATCGAGTATCGCTTCTTCGCCGGACCGACCTGCACCGGGAGCCTGCTCGCGACCGGTCAGTCGGCCGGCGTCACCGGCAACACGGGCGGCGCCTGGGTGGACATCGACCTGATCCTGCCGCTCGCGCCCGCCGGCGCGGCGACGCAGAGGGTCCTGTTCCAGGCCGAAGAGCCCTCCGGCATCCCGATCGAGATCCAGCTCGACGACCTGAGAGTCTTCCCACCCATCCATGCCGACGGCTTCGAATCCGGCAACACGATCCGTTGGACCTCGACGGTGGGAGGCACGCCGTGATCAGCGCAGGAGTATCGAGGAGAGTGACGACGATGAGCACGACTTCGAGGCGTCTCGCCACGATCGGCGCCGGCCTGATGCTCGCCGCGTTCGGCGTCTCGCCGCTGCGCGCCGAGCCGGAGGCGGTCCAGACCTTCGTTCTCCAGCCGGGCTGGAACTCGATCTATCTCGAGGTTCGGCCCGAGCCGAACGACGCCGATTCCGTCTTCGGTGGCCTGCCGCTGGCGAGCGCCTGGACCTGGAATCCGGCTTTCCCGAAGCCAGACTTCATCGAGGATCCCACGGAGGAGCTGATCCAGTCGCCGGCCTGGCTGGGCTATTTTCCGAGGCCGCGGCCGGAAGCGGTCCTCACGAATCTCTTCGCGGTCCAGCCCAACCGCCCCTACCTCCTGAAGATCGACGGCGACACGCCGGTCAGCTGGACCGTGCGCGGCCGCCCCGAAGTCCGGGAGCAGACCTGGGTCCCCGACTCGTTCAACCTGGTCGGCTTCCCGGTGGATCCCGCGATCCCGCCGACCTTCGCGACGTTCCTTGCGGCCTCGCCGGCGCACGCCGGGCAGGTCGTCTTTCGCCTTGTCGCGGGGGCCTGGCAGCAGGTCAATCCGGCGTCGACTTCGATCCGGTCGGGCGAGGCCTACTGGGTCTACTGCAAGGGTCCCTCGGACTACAGCGGTCCGCTCGACATCTCCCTCGACACGGGCAGGGACTTGGACTTCGGTGGTGCGCTGGGAAGGGCTCAGGTCAGGATCAGGAACCTCGCGACCAGCCCGGCGACGATCCGCGTCACCCAGGTGGGGGGCTCCTCGCCCCTGCCGCTCCAGCTCTTTCGCTTCGATCCCGACACCAGTCAGATCGCCTGGCCGATGCTGCCGATGCAGCACTACGAGAACGTTCCCGCGCGTGGAGAGCTGCTGCTCGAGCTGGCGCCGAAGCGGTCGGCGTTCACCTCGGAAACGGGTGAGCTGATCCTCGAGGTCACCAACGGCTTCGGCTACAAGCGCTCGATCGCGGTGAGCGCGAAGACCGCCTTCGCCCCCCCGACGTTCGCTCTGCGCCGCGCGGCGGAGGGGCGTGGTTTCGACCGGGCGCTCGCCTCGGCCGCGACCAACCGCTACGCCGGACTCTGGGTCGGCACCGCGCGCGTGCGCCAGGTCAGCCAGGCGCAGACCGGCTCGCTCCAGCCGACACCGGTGAAGGACGAGTTCGGGCTGCGGGTCCTCATCCACGTGGACGGCGCGGGCACGGTTCGGTTATTGAAGGAGGTCATCCAGCTCTGGATCGCGGGAACCGAGGTGCCCGATCCCGAGACTCCGGGTTACTTCGTGGTCGACGAGCCGGGGCACTACGTCCTGGTCACCAAGGATTCGCTGCTCTCGAGCTTCGAAGGCGCCGTCCTGCGCGACGGTCAGCCGGTGGGGCTCCGGGTGAGCACGATCGCCTACGACTTTCCCCAGGAGTTCGTGGTGATGTCCGGCAGCTTCGGGCCGGGCGGCACGGCGGCGACGGAGCTGGTCGTCGACAGCCAGTCGCCCACCAATCCGTTCCTCCATCGTTATCACCCCGACCACGACAACCTGGACCTTCGTTTCGCCGCTTTCCGTGAGGAGGCCTACCCGGTCAGCCGCTCGATCTCGTTCGAGTTCACCGCCGCGGACCCGCTCGGCGTGTCCCGACCGGGCTACGGCGAGGACGAGATCTCGGGGATCTATCGCGAGACGCTGAGCGGCCTCCATCGCAACGACATCGCCGTCGAGGGTGTCTTCAACCTTCGCCGGGCTTCCGGCCGGCCCTTCCTCAACCAGTGACGAGACGGGGGCCCGCCATGCAGACGAATCCCAGCCACTACCCGGAGATCCCGCCGATGAAGCGTGTTCGCAACGGATCGCGACTCCTGGCCCTGCTCGCCGCGGGCGTCCTCGCGGCTGCGCCCGCCGCGGCCATCTGGCCGAGCTTCGGCGGCGGCGTCGAGGCCGACGGTGTCACCGCGACGGCGGTGGACGCCAACGGCAACGTCTATGCCATCGGGAACTTCAGCGGTACTGCGTATATCGGCAGCGAGATTCTCTACGCGCGCGGGCTCTCTGACGTCTTCGTGGTCAAGCACGACCCGAACGGGAAGGTGCTCTGGGCGGCGAGTACCGGCGGGCTCCTGATCGACGGTGGCTACGACCTCGTGGTCGATGCGGCGCAGAACGTCTACGTCGTCGGTTTCTTCATGAAAGACATGGAGTTCACCAACGACAACGACGTGTTCAGCGCCGGCATCGGCCCGATCGAGCTCGGGCGGACCGGCTCGACGGGCCGCGACTGGTTCATCGCAAAGCTCGACTCCCAAGGCGCATGGCAGTGGGCCCGACAGATCGGCTACAGCGTGGGCGGCCAGCAGGTCGGCTACGCCATCGCGCTGGCTCCGGCGGTCAACGATCCGATCGACCCCATGCCGGCGGGCGTGATCGTGGGCGGCTACGCCCCTTGCGCCGAGTTGGCCAAGGAAGACGACACCGTGATCAATACGGTGTGCGACAACAAGCCGATCAAGGTCTACCGGCTCGACAGCGACGGCGGCTGGATCTGGACCCTGACCGGCGGCACCGCGGGGACGAACGCCTGGATCTCCGAGCTGACGAGCGACGCCGCCGGACAGGTCTACGCGGTGGGCTCGTTCCTCAACGACACCACGCTGGAGACCTCGCCTCCGACCGCCCTCACCTTCGGCGGCGTCTCGGCCGGCGGAGAGCTGGAGTTCAAGCACCGCTGGGAGTTCGACCTCGCGAGCGGCGCCTGCTACGACGGCGGCGTCGTCGAGTACTCGACCAACGGCGGAACGAGCTGGTACGACATCCTCTCCGGCGCGGGGGACAACGACCCCTCGACGAGCGCCGACGTGCCGCGCTTCCTCCAGGGCGGCTACAACGGCACGCTCAACGGCCAGGAGTCGAATCCGCTCGGGTCCCGGGCGGCGTACTGCTACACCTCCAGCGGCGCCTTCCAGACCACCCGGGTGGATCTGGGCAGCTTTGCCGGCCAGAACGTCCGCTTCCGCTGGCGGATGGGCACCGGCTATCAGGTCGGCGCCGCCGGCTGGAACATCGATGATTTCAAAATCACCGGCGGCAACAGCGAAGTGCTCCTCTCGGACAACGTCGAAGCGGGTGCGGGAAGCTTCACGCCGACGGGCACGGCGAGCGTGACGCCCTGGTCGATCGCGACCAACTTCGCCTCGTCGCCGACCCACTCCTGGTACGTGCCGGACGGCTCGGTCGTCTCGGACCAGGTCCTGACCACGGTCCAGTCGGTGGCGCTCGCCGATGGCATCCCCTCGATGTTCGTCGCGAAGATCGGCGCCCCGGGAACGACCGCACCGGTCTGGCAGTGGGCCGCCCCGCTGCCGGCCGGAGCGACTGCGGACGGTCTCGCCACCGACGGCGCCGGCGGCGTGTACGTCACCGGCACCACGCGGCCGCCGGCCGCCAGTTTCAGCTTCGGCGGCAACGTGCTCTCGACGCTCGGCGCTCACGCCGCGAAGCTGACCGACAACGGCACCAGCTACTCGTGGCAGTGGGCGCGCGGCGCCAGCGGTGGCGAGGGCGCCGACATCACGGTGCTGTTCGGCGGCGACCTCGCCGTGACCGGTACCTACTCCGGCGCGCCTTCGTTCACCGACGTCCAGACCAACCCGGGCGATCCGGGCGCCGGGACGGCCACCGTGAACCTGACGGCGGCGGACGGGACCGAGGTCTTCGTGGCGCGCCTCGCCGGGTCGGGCTCGACCTGGCGCTGGGTCACTCTCGCGGGCGAGTTCCCGGAATCTGACCCACCGGTGCCCTCGCCGGGCGCGGAGCGCGGCGCCGCGGTGTCTGCGAGCCCCGACGGCTCCCAGATCTACGTGGGCGGCTCGTTCGACGGTCTCGCCAACTTCGGCACCATCGAGATCGCTTCGCAGGGAGCCACCGACATGTTCGTGGCGAACCTGGCGGCGGCCGACGGCGAGTGGTATTTCGTCGATTTTCAGCGGCGCGTGGTCGGGGCCGAGGTCCTGCCGCCGCTGCCGGCCTCCGAGATCTGCCTCACCAACGCGACGCTGGCGCTGCCGCAGATCGAGATCGTCGGGCCCGGGCAGCCGATTCCGGACTATTTCCACTGGACGCCTCCGGGCGTGATCGACGCCTACGGCCACCTCTATGCCGTCCAGCCGGTCAACGCCATCGTGAAGTGGAGGAAGAGCGCGGGCGCAGTGGAATGCCCGCTCACCGGCGAGCTGCGGGCCGAATCGGCGGGCGCGAACGACTGGCCGCGCGAGCCCGACGGCGACATCCGGTATTGCGGCTCGAAGGACGCCGACGACCATCCGGGCGAGCCCTGCGTCCAGATCCACATCGCCGGCGCTCCGGTCGACATCGAGCCGGCCGCGGCCGGCCTCTCTTTCGGACTGCTGGCGGCGCCTCGCGCCGCGGGCATGAGTCCCGACGCGGCCGTGGATCCCGGCGGCGTCGGGCAGGCGAAGTTCAACGCGATCACGCCGGGCTTCAGCGTCCTGATCTTCGCGGACGATCCTGCGTCGCGGAACATCGCGCAGGATCCGGCGGTCATCCGCCCGATCGAGACCGTGGCCTACGACACTCCGCTCAAGGTCTCGACGAACGCGATTCCGGAGGGGGACCCGGTCTTCACCGACGCCGCCACCTGTACGATCGGCGAGGAGATCTCGGATCCCGCCCACGAGGACTACGGCGACAAGAACGGCCACGTCCTCAACGAGCGCGCCTACTTCGACGGCGTGGGCCCGGACAAGGCGTACGACCGTCAGAGCCGGCTCGGGCACATCATGCCGGTCAACCGCGTGCCCCCGGCGTCGCCCGGCGACGACGACATGGCGGTCGCCTGGTACCGCTTCGACCACGACAACATCGCATGGCCGGTCAAGTCGAAGCGCTACGACTGCAAGTGGCCGGTCGATCCGGACAAGATCATCATCGCCAGCGAGCTGGGCTCCGAAGTCCTCGGGCAGCCGCCGCTCGATCCGTTCGTCTTCCCGGGCGCCCGCATCTACCAGCAGGCCGACGACTCGCTGCCGGGCTTCAATCCCAACGACGAGCACGCGTTGCTGCTGCCGGCCAACTCGTCGACCGGATTCAACGCGGCATTCGCCCTGCGCAGCGACCACACCGCCGCCGAGGTCGCCCGCTCCTCGGAGCCCTACGTGCTCCTCAAGTACGCCGATCCGGGCAACGGCCAGTGGCGCTTCCGCATCTACCAGGTGCTGGCCACCGGCGCGGGCTACGAGACCTTCCAGTACAACGGGGTCGCGGGCACGCCGGTCAATCCGCCCTACCCGGTACGGTTGCTCGGCAACTGCCCGCAGAGCGAGGTCACCGGCAAGCCGGCGTTCAAGGACTACAAGAACCAGACCTGGGCGAAGGCGGCGGGCGACCTGGTCGCGCAGTTCTGGTATCCGCTGCAGCCGACCTTCTTCTACGATCGCGCCGGCGACCACATTCCCGAGAAGACGACCGGGGAGTGCATCGCCTGGCTGGGCGGCCTGCTCGACGATCCGGTGGACGTCCACTACTCGATCGCCTGGCCGCCGGAGGTGCCGTCGCTGCTGGTCGGCGAGACCCTCATGTACCCGAAGTTCGGTCTGCCGGACATCGCCAACCAGGCCGCGGTCGAGGTGGTGTTCGACGAGAAGGTCGACCGCTGGCTCGAGGCGGAGGACTACTCGCCGAACACCTCGCTGGCGCGGATCATCGATCCGCTGAGCTCCCGCAAGGTCTATCTGCCGTCGATCCCGCCCGAGATCGCGACCGAGACGGACGTGGTGACCGGGTTCGTGATCCCGGTGAGCAATGCCGAGGGCACCGTGCAGCTGCCTTCGACACTGGTCAGCCGGATCACCTACGACCCGCTCAACAAGAAGCTCTCGTTCGCGGGCCTGTTCGAGCAGCCGCCGATCGGCGAGGCCGTCCTGCTCATCAACGTTCTCACCCAGGACGAACGGCGCCGCCTCAAGTCGCTCGACGGCGGGGACGGCACCGAAGAGGAGTCCTTCACCGGCGAGTGCAGCTCGCTCGCCGAGGGTTGCTCCTGGGACCAGGCCATCGAGGCGCTGTACAACATCTCGAGGAACCCCAAGCGCCTCGACCTCGACCTCGACAACGACCGCTGCCACGTCGAGTCCTACGAGGATCCGCCGGGCTCGGGCGTCATGGTTCAAACGGTGATCTGCGACCAGCCGACCGACGGCGAGGTGGACGAGGACCTCCTGCTCGGCATGCAGGACGAGGACGGCGACAGCGTACCGGAGCCACTCCAGGTGGTCGGCTTCACGCCGGCCCTGACGGCGGGTTTCGCCCAGGGGACGGGCTACCTGACGCTGGCCTTCAACAACGACCCGTCGCTCAACCCTCTGCCGGTGAGCCTGAACGTCATCCGGATCGACTGCCTGCGGGTGCCGCAGCCGCCCGACGAGGACCGGATCTCGACCTACGTCGGCGAGATCAAGATCATCGAGCCGGGCGGCGTGTTCGACGAGGCGCTGACGCTGCGCCACAGCGGCGACTTCGCGGGCAACGTGGACGGCATCGAGTTCGAGTGGTTCTTCCACCCGGACGAGGACGGGCTGCCGCCCTCGCCGAACCCCGATCCGGACAACGGCCAGATGAACGGCTGGCTGCAGTTCACGGACGTGCCGAACCCGGTCGGAGCGATCGACATCACGATCGAGGGCGCCAACATCCAGACGCTCTCCGACAACTGGTACCTGATGCGCTACCGCTACGTCGATCCGCCGATCGACGTCGGCGACGACGGACTGGAGGGGACGGGCGACGACGGTCCGCTGTGCGGCGGCACCTGGAGCATCTTCGCCGGGCAGCCGAGCCCGCCGACGGATCCCAAGGGCCAGCTCGCCGAGGGCTGGGTGAAGCGCGTGGTCAAGGGTCTCGGACCGTTCGAGGCGCGGGTCAAGGACTTCCATTCCGGCCCGACCAACACCTACGCGAGCATGCTCTACCAGCTCGGCGAGAGGTACGAGGGGGACATCGCGCTCAACGACAGCCCGGACAACCTGAACGCGATCGGCCTCATCTCGGCCTACCAGACCGTGCTCAACCGGGCCAAGAAACTGTCGATCGAGGGCACGCCGCCGATCGACTACGCACCGGTGAACAACGCCATTCTGCTGGTCGCGTCACGCCTGGCGGACTTCTACACGCTTCTCGGCAACGAGGCCTACGGCGACTCCTCGGACCCGATGATCGGCTTCGGCACGGGGTCCGGCATCTACGGCTCGCTGGCGCCGGCGGTCTTCGCCTTCCAGAACCAGCTCGACTCGCTGCTCGAGGAGGAGCTCGTTCTCCTGCGTGGCCGCGACAACGGCCAGGCGACGGTAGTGGGTCGGCCGGTCTACAACCGGCTGTTCTGGAACTTCACCTCGGGCGAGGGCGAGTTCGCCTACCAGGTGAACTACAACATCACCGACCAGGACCTGAACGGCGTCATCGACGAGGACGACGCCAAGGTCCTCTTCCCGCAGGGCCACGGCGACGCCTGGGGCCACTACCTGACCGCGATGACCACCTACTACGAGCTGCTACGGCACTCGTTCTTCACCTGGATCCCGCGGCCGGAGGCGGTGACCGTCGGCGGCGCCCCGGTCCAGGTCGACTTCCTCGACGAGCGGAAGTTCGCCACCATCGCGGCCGCCAAGGCCAAAGCGGGGGCCGAGATCGTCGATCTGACCTACCGACGCGCCTATGTCGAGGATCCGGCAGGGCAGTGGCAGGGTTACAAGGACACCCAGCCGCAGCGCGCCTGGGGCCTCTCCGAGTGGGGCAAGCGCGCCGGTCAGGGCGCCTACTTCGACTGGGTGGTCGGCAACGCCATCCTGCCCGCGGAGGATCCCAACCCCAACCACGTCGGCATCCAGAAGGTCGATCGGAAGAACGTCGACGAGCTGGTCGGAATCTCGAGCGAGTACGCCAAGGTGCAGACGCAGGTCGACGACGCGGACCGAGGACTCAACCCCCTAGGGCTCGCCAAGAACGTCGTGCCCTTCGACATCGATCCTGCGGGTCTGAACCCGATCCTGGTCAGCGAGCGCAAGACCCACTTCGAGCAGATCCACGAGCGAGCCATGGCGGCGATGGACAACGCCGTCTCGACCTGGAACTTCGCCAACCAGCTCACCGAGCTGATCCGCCGCACGCAGGACAGCGTCGAGGAGATCTACAACAACAACTTCGATCAGGAGATCGACTACAAGAACCGCCTGATCGAGATCTTCGGCTATCCGTACGATGCCGACATCGGGCCGGCCGGTACCTATCCGGAGGGCTACGACGGTCCCGACGTCTACCACTACATGTACGTGGACGGCACGGACCTGACCGGCGCAGCCGGGCAGGAGTACCAGACCTTCACCGCCTCGTTCGCTCCGATGCCGAACGGGATCGGCCACTTCAACTTCGACAACAGCGATCCGGGCTGCGGGTCGGCTCTCGACACCGACACCTGCTCCGTCAACGACCCGGATCCGACGAACCTCGACGTCACCTACCACGTCACGACCCGGGTGCGCAGCGACCAGGCGGCGGGCAACCCGACCGTCGCCGACTCCTTCTTCTTCGTCAAGCCCCCCGAGTGGGGCAGCTCCCAGCGGCGGGCGCCTGGCGACCTGCAGGGACGCCTCTCCGACCTGCTCGTGGCGATGAACGCCTACGAGCAGGGCCTGACCGAGTACAACAACCTGATCGACGACATCATCGATCAGGCCGACCTGATCGAGACGACCTTCGGCGTCAAGAAGGAGCAGATCAAGATCAAGAGCGGCGCCCGCAAGGAACTGTTCAATCTCACGGTCGCGATCCAGGTGTTGAAGGGTATCCAGGTCGTCGCCCAGCGGGTGTCGGCCTTCACGAAGGACACGGCGCAGAACGTCGGCGAATGCGTGCCGAAGAACATCATCGCCGGTCTGGCGGCCGGTGGCGACACTTTCTCGGCTGCGCGCTGCGGCCTGTTCATGTCGGGAGGAATTGCCGGGTTTGTCTCGGACCTGGTGTCGGACGGCATCGAGATCGCGACGAACTCGATGGATGCCGCCAAGGAGGACGTCGAGAAACAGGCGGAGATCGAGGTCGATATCCAGGACGCGAACCTGGATCTCTACGAGAAGAAGCTCGAGCTCGAGAAGCTCTTCCGCCAGGAGGCGCTTGCCCGGCTCGAGATCTACTCGCGCAAGGAGGTGGTGGACGCCTCCCGCGGTAACTACCAGATCGCGCTGGCGCAGGGACAGCGTCTGCTGGGCGAGCTCGCCCAGTGGCGCGCCAACTCGGCGGCCGACATCCAGACCTACCGCTACCGCGACATGGCGTTCCGCATCTTCCGCAACGACGCCATCCAGAAGTACCGCGCCCAGTTCGACCTCGCCGCGCGCTACACCTACCTGGCCGCCACCGCGTACGACTACGAGACGAACCTCCTCGGTGACAGCAACGCGGCGGGCCGCCGCTTCCTGACGTCGATCGTCAAGGAGCGGGCGCTCGGCCAGATCATCGACGGCGCCCCGGTGCCCGGCTCGCGCGGACTGGCGGGACCGCTCGGCCAGATGAAGGCCAACTTCTCGGTCCTCAAGGGGCAGCTCGGCTTCAACAACCCGCAGGTCGAGACCAACCGCTTCTCGCTCCGGCACGAGATGATGCGGCTGTTCGAGGAGTCGGACGAGGAGTGGCGTTCGCGGCTCGAGAACCTCTACCGGGTCGACGACCTCTGGAAGGTCCCGGAGTTCCGCATCCACTGCAAGCCGTTCGCTCCGGAGAGCGCGGGTCCGCAGCCCGGCTTGGTCATCCCCTTCGAGACGACGGTCACCTTCGGCCTGAACTTCTTCGGCTGGCCGCTCGGTCCCGGCGACAGCGCATACGACGCGAGCCACTTCGCGACCAAGGTGAACTCGGTTGGCGTCTGGCTGGGCGGCTACGACGGACTACCGCTGTCGAACACGCCCCGCGTCTACCTGGTGCCGGTCGGAGCGGACGTCCTGCGCTCGCCTTCCGACGACCTGTTCAAGACCCGCGAATGGCAGGTCGTCGATCAGGCCTTGCCGGTGCCGTTCCCGCTGGGTGGCGCGGACCTCGACGAACCGACCTGGATCCCGATGAACGACACCCTGTCGGAGACGTTCGGAATTATCCGGCGTATCCCGGCCCTCCGCGCCTACCACTCGGAGAACATCGAGGACTTCGACCCGAGCGAGACGCACCTCGACAGCCGGCTGGTCGGGCGCTCGGTGTGGAACAGGAAGTGGCTGCTGATCATTCCGGGCGGCACGCTGCTCAACGACCCGAACGAGGGCCTCGACACGCTGATCCACGGCGCGCTCCTGCCGGGCGGAGAGCGGGACGGGAACGGTATCGACGACATCCTGATGTTCTTCATGACCTACGCCTATTCCGGGATCTAGAACCGTGAGAACGAGAGCGACCGCGATGCAGAATGCTCGAGAGGTGACCGCCATGGAGCGCCGCGCACGCAACCCGATCGTGCTGTTGGGCATCGCCGCACTGCTGGCGGCCACCCCGCTGGGTGCCACTCTGCCGGAGCCGGACCATCTGGTCTACGGCACCCCCACGCACAACGGCGAACCTCTCGAGACAGGCGTGGTCACTGCTCGCCTGGTCGGGTCCGGTGAGTCGATCGCGTCCTACACGATCGGAGCGAACCCGCTGATCCCGGGGCAATACGTTCTACGCATCCCGATCGATTCGGTCGATCCCCGATTGCCCGGGCGGGCGCGGGAAGGCGAGGCGCTCCAGCTCTACGTGGATGGTGTGCCCGCCGGCAGCACCACGGTGGGGGAGCGCGGAACGGTGCAGTTCCTGAATGTCGATCAGGCCGAGGGCGGGCTGCCCAAGATCTCGATCGCGGACCTCGCCGTCTACGAGGGCAACGGCGGCAACACGATCTTCTCGTTCGCGGTGACCCTCGACCAGGTGGCCACCGAGGACGTGACTTTCGACTGGGCCACCCAGGCGGACACGGCCCAGCCCGCCATCGACTACGTCGAGGTGGCGGCCGGCACGGTCGGCACCATCGCCGCCGGCAACCTCGGCACCACGCTCGCGGTGACCGTCAAGGGCGACGTCTTCCTCGAGGCGAACGACACCTTCTTCGTCAATCTGAGCAATCCGAGCATCAACGCGGTCATCCTGGACGGCCAGGCGCTGGGCACGATCCTCGACGACGACAATCCGCCGGCGATCTCGATCGCCGACGCCGAGGTGATCGAGGGTGACGCCGGCCTGGTCGCCCTGGTCTTCAACCTGACCACGACGCGACCGATTGCCCAGCCCATCACCGTCAACTGGGTCACCGTCGACCAGACCGCCACCACGGGGGACAACGACTACCAGCCCGGAGGCGGCGTCGCCACCTTCCTGGCGAACGCCACGGCGACCACGGTCACCGTGCAGGTGGTCGGCGACGACGACAACGAGGAGGACGAGACCCTCCTCGTCAACCTCTCCGGCCAGAGCGGCAACGCCACGATCGCCGACAGCCAGGCGGTCGGCACCATCCGGGACGACGACGGCTTCCTGACCTTCGTCGAGGCGGAGGGCCTCGGCGAGCTGCGGGCACCCCTGTTCGGCGTCTCGCACGCCGCGGTCAGCCCGGACGGAAGCCACGTCTACGTGACCGGCCGGGACGACGACGGCCTCGCCGTCTACGACCGCGACGCGGTCACCGGCGAGCTCGAGCTCGTCGTCGTGATCTACGACGGCGAGGACCCCGGCGACGGCCCGATCGACGGTCTGAACGGCGCCGAGGCGGTGGTCGTCTCTCCCGACGGCGCCCACGTCTACGTCGCGGGCTATGCGGACGGCGGCGTGGCCGCCTTCGCGCGCGACGCGGGCACTGGCCTGCTCGACTACCTCGGCGTCCAGCTCGACGACAGCGTGCTCGGGAGCGCGGACGGACTGCTCGGTGCGAGCGCTCTCGCGCTCTCGCCGGACGGTGCATTCCTCTACGCTGCCGGGGCGCTGGAAGACGAGATCGCGGTCTTCGCGCGCGACGACGACGATCTCTCCCCGACGTTCGGTGAGCTGACCTTCGTCGGCGTCGTGTCGGACAACGCGGACGGCATCGACGGCCTCGACGGCGTCGAGTCGCTGGCAATCAGCGCCGACGGCGACCACCTGTACGCCGCCAGCCCGATCGACCGGGCGGTGGCGGCCTTCACGCGCAATCCGGTCACCGGCGAGCTCGCCTTCGTGGCGTTCTACCAGGACGACCAGAACGGCGTCGACGGCCTCGACGGCGCCAATTCGGTGGCGGTGGCGCCCGACGGTGGCCACGTTTACGCGACCGGGGCGGTCGAGGACGCGATGGCGATCTTCTCGCGCGACGACGCGACCGGCGCGCTGGGTTTCCTCAACGCGCTGCGCGACGACACCAACGGGGTCGACGGCCTCGACGGCGCGACCGGCGTGACGGTGAGCTTCGACAACCGGTTCGTCTACGTCTGTGGCTACTTCGAGGACTCCCTGACCGTCTTCGACCGCGACGGCGTCACCGGCGCGCTCACCTTCCGGGAGATCCAGCGCGACGGCTTCGGCGCCAACGATGGCCTCGCGCGGGCCAACGCGGTGGCGGTGAGCCATGACGACCAGCACCTCTACGTCGCCGGCGAGAACGACGACATGGTGGCGGTCTTCATGCGCGACGCGATCGCGCCGGCGCTGCCGGCTCCGATCCAGAGCAGCAGCCACACCCCGGCGCTTCCGCCGCCGACCGCCACCTCCTGGTCGAACGACCCGACGGTCGACGTCTTCTGGCCGGCGGCGGTCGACAATCCGGGCGGCACGGGGGTCGCCGGCTACTCGATCCTCTGGGACGACCAGGCGCTGACCAACCTGGACGGCACGGTCGAGCTCGGCGCCGCGGTGACCTCGACCACGAGCCCGCCGCTGCCCGACGACATCGATCCCTACTACTTCCACCTGCGGGCGTGCGACGTGGTCGGCAACTGCTCGCCCACGGGGCACCTCGGCGGCTTCTTCATCGACACCACGCCGCCGTCGAACCCGGGGACGATCACCAGCACCAGCCACGTGGTGAGCGTGCCGACGCCCGACACGACCATCACGATGGTCTGGGCCCTGCCGGCGGCCGACGCGCTCTCCGGTGCGGATGGCTTCTCGTACTCCTTCGACACCACGGCCGCGCCGGTCTGCGACCAGACGAAGGATCTCGAGGAGACGATCAACACGGTGACCAGCGCGGCGCTCGGCGACGGGCCCTGGTGGTTCCACCTCTGCACCCGGGACAACGCCGGCAACTGGTCGGCGGCGGCGACCCTCGGACCCTACGTGGTCGAGACGATGCCGCCGCAGGTAGCCGGGGTGGCGACCGTGGCCGACACCGGCGACGGTTCGCTCGACCCGGGCGACCAGACGTCGGCGTCGATCACCCAGATCCTGGTCGCCTTCAGCGAGGCGGTGGCGGATCCGGGCGGCAACGCCGGCGCCGACGACGTCACCAATCCGGCCAACTTCCCGCTGGTCCGGCCGGGCGGCGACGGCGTCTTCCAGACCTCGACCTGCGCGGGCCTGGCGGGCGACGACCAGGCGGCGACGGTGGAGTCGGTCTCCTACGACGCGGCGAGCTTCACGGCGAGCGTACGGGTGCGCGGCGCCGCCGTGGGCACGGCGCTCGACGCCGGCCGTTACCGCCTGATCGCCTGCGGCTCGACGTCGATCGTCGACGCCACCGTGGGCAACCCGCTCGACGGCGACGGCAACGGTACCGGCGGCGACGACTACAACCTCGACTTCGAGGTGCTGGCGACCAACTCGCTCAAGAACCCCAACTTCGACTCCGGGCTCGGGTCGTGGACCCTGGTTCCGGCTGCCGGCGGGGTGGTGACGTTCTCCGCGAACGACGGCCACGGCTGGGCGACTTCCGGTTCGGCGCGCGCGACCTTCTCGGCGGCCGACTTCTTCGTCGGCGTCACCCAGTGCGTGACGGTCACCGAGCTGACGAGCTACCAGCTCCAGGCCCGGGTGTTCGTCGAGACGACCTCCGCTACCGACCCGGTGCTCTATGGCCAGGCGCAGTTCTTCGGCGCCGCGAACTGCTCGAACCCGATGCCCGGGAATCTGCAGTTCAGCTCGACCACGGACGGCGACAGCGGTCCTGCCTGGATCGAGCTGTCGGGAGCGGTCTCGGCGCCCGAAGACGCCCTGAGCGCGCGGATCTCGTTCTACGCCGAGCGCACCACCGGCACGGCGTTCGAGGCCTGGTTCGATCACCTCCGCCTGAACCTGGGCGGCGTGATCTACGCGGGCGGATTCGAGAGCGGGGACTTCGGCGGCTGGTCCGACGCGGTCGGGGACCTGCCCTGAGGCCGGGGCAGCACCGGACGGGCCGATGCGGGAGCGCGAGCCTGGGCCCCGCCGTGTCGTCTGGGGCTTCCTCGACTTCGACGACGGGGGAGCGCAGCGCGCGACGCTGCTGACTCTGCGCCACCTGGCGCGGGAGCGCTTCGCTCCCGCGCTGCTCCTCGCCCGCGGCGGCGGCGCGCTCGAAGCCAGGGCGCGCGCTGCGGGGTTGCCGGTCTTTGCCTGCGGTCGCCTCCGCCGCCCGTGGGACGGCGGGGCGCCGGCGGCGCTCGCGGCGGCCGTCGCGGCGCTCCGGCCCGTCGCGCTCGAGGTTCCGCTCTACAGCCGCGCCAGCCCCTATCTCCGGCTCGCCGCCCGCCGCGCCGGCGTGCCGCTCGTGGTCGCGCACGAGTGGGAGCGCGGCGGCCCCCCAGGGCTCGCGCGCCGGGCCGTCGACCTCCTGCTCCGCCCTGCCACCCGCTTCATCGCGGCCTCCGAGCACCACGCACAACGCCTGGTCGGGTCGGGAGTGGCGCCGGCGCGGGTGGCGGTGGTGCGCAACGGGATCGAGGCCGGGACCTTCGAGCGGGGCGAGCGCGCGGCGACGCGCGCGGCGCTCGGCGTCGCTCCGGAGGCCCCGCTGCTGCTGGTTCCGGCGCGGCTGCATGCGGCCAAGGGGCATCGGGACCTGCTCGCGGCGCTGCCGGAGGTACGCCGCGGGCACCCCGGCCTGCAGGTGATCTTCGCCGGCGAAGGCCCCGAGCGCGCGGCGCTCGCGACCGCGGCGCGCGGGCTCGGACTGGCCGGCGTGGTGCGCCTGCTCGGCCACCGCGAGGACATTCCCGATCTGCTCGCGGCCGCCGACGTCGTCGTGCTGCCGTCGCGCGCGGAGGGGTTGCCTGCCGCGCTGCTCGAAGCGCTCGCCGCCGGGCGGGCGGTGGTGGCGACGGCGGTCGGCGGCGTGCCGGAAGCGATCCGCGACGGCCACGAAGGTCGTCTGGTGCCCGCCGGCGATGCCGGGGCGCTGGCCGGTGCGATCGGGGATCTGCTCGCCGCGGAGGCCGCGCGCGCGGCGCTGGGGGCGGCGGGCCGCGCCCGCGTGCTCCGCGAGTTCCGCGCCGAGACGGCGACGCGGCGCTGGGAGAGCGTGATCGAGACCTGGCTCGGGGAAGTCGCCGGGCGGGCGGGCGGGAAGGCGGCGTGACCCTCCGGGTCCTGCACCTGCGCTCGAGCGCGACCTGGGCCGGGCCGGAGCGGCACCTGGTCGAGCTCGGCCGCGCGCTCGCCGGAGAGCGCGTGGCGGCCACGCTCTGCGTCCTCGATCCCGAGGCGTCGCGCGGCGGCGGGGAGCATCCGCTGGTCGCCGGAGCGCGGACCGCGGGTGTCGATGCCTTCGCCCTCCCCGCCGCGGGGCTGGCGCCGGGTCGCGCGGTCCGGGCGGTCGCGCACCGCCTCCTCGCCGGTGGCTTCGACCTCGTCCACACGCACGACTACAAGGCGAACTGGATCGGTCGCCGCGCCGCCCTCCGGGCGGGGATCCCGGCGGTCGCGACGGTTCACCTCCACACGCGCTCCTCGCTGCGGCTGCGCCTCTACCACCGGCTCGACCGGCGCGAGCTCGCGCGCTGCGACGGCGTGCTGGCGGTCGCGGCCGCGCTGCTCGGCGATCTGCCGGCCGTGCTGCGCAACGGCGGCCGGCCGCGCGTCGTGCACAACGGGCTCGACGCCGTTCGTCTGCGCGAGCGCGCGGCGGACGAGGCCGCGAGCGCGCGGCGCGCGCTCGCGGGAGACGGAGACGCTCCGCTCCTGCTTGCCGCCGGCCGGCTCGCGTTCCAGAAGGGCTTCGACCTGCTGCTCGAGGCGATGGCGACGCTGCATCCGCCCCTGCCGGACGTGCGGCTGGCGCTCGTCGGCTCGGGACCCGAGCGCGGGAGCCTCGAACGCGAGGTTGCGCGGCGCGGACTGGGCGCCCGGGTCGCGCTGCTCGGCGAGCGCTCCGACGTCGCCGGGCTGATGCGCGCCGCCGACCTCGTGGTGCTGCCGTCACGCCGCGAGGGCCTGCCCTACGTGGCCCTGGAGGCGCTGGCGCTCGAGCGGCCGCTGGTCGCGAGCGCGGTGGGGGGGATCCCCGAGCTGGTCGTCGACCAGGAGACCGGTTGGCTGGCCGAGCCGGGGTCGGTGGCCTCTCTCGCCGGGGCGCTCGCGCGGGCGCTGGCCGCGCCTCTGCGGAGCGCCGAGCTCGCCCGCCGCGGCCGCGAGCGGGTGGAGCGGGGCTTCGGCGCCGCCGCCATGGCGGCGGCCAACGCGGACCTCTATCGGGAGCACGCGGCGTGAGCGGCGAGCGGGCCGTCGAGGTCGCGCTGCTCGACCCCGCGAGCGCGGTGCCCTTCTACGACGACCGCCTCGCCCGCGCTCTGGCGGCGGGCGGCGCCGCGACGCGCCTCTTCTGCGCCCCTTTTCCCTACCATCGCTTGCCGGAGCCGGTCGGCTACCGGCGCGAGCTCGTTTTCGCGCGCTGGCTGGGGCTGCCGGCGCTCGCCCCGCTGGCGCGGTCGGCGGCGGCGCGGCGCAGCGGCAGGGCGGCGACCTATCTCTTCGACTGGGCACGGGTCGAGCGCCGGCTGGCGCGCCACCCGGCGGACGTCGTCCACCTCCAGTGGTCGCTCGACGCGCGCTTCGACGCCTGGTGGCTCGACCGGCTGCGCCGCAGCGGCGCGCGCATCGTGCTGACCCTCCACAACGCGCGCTCCCGCGGCGACGCGCCGGGCCGGAGGGGAGGCGAGCGACGGCTGGTCGCGTCGGCCGACGCAGTCGTCGTGCTCGGCGCGAGCCTGGCCGCGGAGATCGAAGCTGCCGCCCCGGCCGGGACCCGCATCGAGGTCGTGCCTCCCGCGCTGCCGCCGCCTCCGGAGCGGCCGATGACGCAGGCGGCGGCGCGCTCTCTCTGGCGCCTGCCGGCGACGGCTCCGGTCGCGCTGTTCTTCGGCCTGGTGCGCCCCTACAAGGGCGTCGACCGACTGCTCGAGGCCTTCGCACGCGTGGCGCGCGAACTGCCCGAAGCGCGGCTGGTCGTCGCCGGGCTCGGCGGCGGCACCCTCGGCGGCGAGCTCGGCGAGCGCCTGCTGCGGATCGACCGCTACCTCGACGAGCGCGAGGCCGAGGCGCTCTTCGCCGCCTGCGACGTCGTGGTGCTCCCCTACCGGGAGGGTTCGGCGAGCGCCGTGGTGCTCGAGGCCTGGCGCCATCGGCGACTGCCGCTCGCGACCGCCGTGGGCGCGCTCGCCGAGCAGGTGATCGACGGCGAGACCGGGCGGGCGCTGCCGCCGGGCGACGACGCGGCGCTCGCCCGCGTCCTGACCGCGCTCCTCGCCGACCGGCCGGCGACGCTGGCCGCCGGCAGCCGGGCCGCCGCCGCGGCAGCGCTCCGTTTCCCGCCCGCGCTGGAGGCGGCGGCCCATCTCGCGCTCTACCGGGAGATACTGCGCCCGGTGCGCGCTGCATGACCCCGAACGAGCCGAGGACCGGGCCGCCGTTCCTCTCCGTGGTCGTTCCGCTGCGGAACGAGGAGGCGACGCTCGCCGAATGCCTGGCGGCGATCGCCGCGCTGCGCTGGCCCGCGGACCAGGTCGAGATCCTGCTCGTCGAGGGCGGCTCGCGCGACGCGACCCGCGTGCTCGCCACGGCCTGGTGCGCGCGCGACGCGCGCTTCCGGCTCCTCGACAACCCGGGCGGGCTGGTCTCGCGCGCGCTCAACCTGGGTATCGCGGCGGCGCGCGGCGAGATCGTGGTGCGCATCGACGCCCACACCCTGCCCGATCCCGACTACCTCGAGCGCTCGGTGGCGGTGCTCGCCGAGACCGGCGCCTGGTGCGCCGGCGGTCCGATGCTCGCGCGCGGGACGACGCCCTGGGGTGAGGCGGTGGCGCTCGCGATGCGCCATCCGTTCGGCGCCGGCCCGGCACGCTTCCGCTCCGCACGCCAGCGCGAGAGGGTCGACACGGTTTACCTGGGCGCTTTCCCGCGCCTCGCGCTCGACCGGGTGGGCCCCTTCGAGGAGCGCCTGGTCCGGAATCAGGACTACGAGATGAACTGGCGGATCCGGCGCGCCGGCGGCACGGTCGTAGTCGATCCTGCGATCCGTTCGACCTACCTCACACGGTCGACCCTGGCGGAGGTCGCCCACCAGTACTTCGACTACGGCTTCTGGAAGCGGCGGATGCTCCGGCTCCACCCCGGCTCGGTGCGCCTGCGCCAGCTGGCCGCGCCGCTCCTGGTGCTGGGTCTGCTGCTCGCGGCGGCGGCGTCGGTCGCGGCGGTCGCCGGTCCCCTGCCGGCGGCGGCGTGCCTCGCCCTCCCCGCGCTCGCCGGACTTTACGCCCTGGCCGCCCTGGCGGTGAGCGCGTCGCTCGCGGCGCGTTACGGGGCGCGGCACTTCGCCCGCCTGCCCGTCGTCCTGGCGACGATGCACCTTGCCTGGGGTTGGGGCTTTCTCGTCGCCTGCGCGACCGCCTGGCCGGAGAGACGGGGGACACGGGCGCCGTGAACCGCCTCTCTCGACTTTCGACCGCGGGCGAAGCGCTCGCGGAGGGAGCGC
Organism: uncultured Acidobacteriota bacterium; assembly: GCA_963803995.1. GTDB lineage: Bacteria > Acidobacteriota > Thermoanaerobaculia > Multivoradales > JAGPDF01 > JACTMI01. The sequence goes on along the minus strand of CAWDOT010000007.1, from coordinate 126,644 downwards.
TTCTCGTCGCGCCCCTGGTCGCCATGCTCTTCCTCGCGCCGACGAGCGGCTTCGGCCCCGAGGCCGATCGCGCGCTGGCGCTGAGGGCCGTCACGGCGCTCGCCGTCGCCGCTCTGGCCGTCGCTGTCCTGGCCGGGCGCGCCGCGCAGCGCCCGGCGTGGCGCGCGGTGGCGCCCGAGACCTGGCTCGCGCTCGCGCTCCTCGCCACCGGGGCTCTTGCCACCCTGCTGGCGCCCGATCCGCTGCGCTCGCTCGCCGGCGATCTGCCCCGGCTCGACGGCTGGCTCGCGCTCGCGGCCAATGTTGCTCTCTTCCTCGCGGCACGCGCGCTCGCGGCCGACCCGGATCGCCGCCAGCGGCTCGCGCTCGTGCTCTTCGCGGCGGGCGGGATCGCCGCGGCGTACGCGCTGGCGCAGGTCGCGGGAATCGACCCGCTCGACTGGGGGCGGGCCTGGCCCGGCCGGCCGGTCGGCGCACAGGGGAACCCGGTCTTCCTCGGGGGCGCCCTGCTCCTGCTGGTGCCGTTCGGCGTCGCCGAGGTCGCGCGCCACGTCGCGGGGGGACGGCCAAGGCACGCCGTCGCCCTGGCGGTGCCCACGCTCGCCGCCGCCGTCGCGCTCGCCGCCGCACGGGGGCGCGGCGCGCTGGTCGGCGCCGGCGTCGCCGCGGTCGTCTTCGGCGCCGTGGCGCTGGCGGCGACGGGCCGGCGGCGCGGCGCGCTGCGGCTCCTCCTCGGGGCGGCCGGGCTCGCCGTCGCCCTCGCCCTGCTGCCGGCGCTCGTCGGCCGGCCGCTGCCCGGCCTCGATCCGTCGGCCGGCACGGCGCGCCAGCGCCTGCTGCTCTGGCGCTCGACGGTCGATCTGCTCGCGTCGAATCCAGCGCGGCTGCCGCTCGGCTGGGGTCCTGAGAGCCTCGCTCTCGTCCTGCCCCGGCACCTGACGGAGGAGCTGCCGGCGCTGGTCTGGGAGCCGGGGCGCACGCAGGACCGTGCGCACAACGGGCTGCTCGACACGATCGCCGCGCTCGGTCTGGCCGGCTTCGCGCTCTCGGCGGGGCTCGCGGGGCTCGGCCTCGCGCGGCCGCTCGCGCGGGCGGGCCTGACCTTCCGGGCGGCCACTCGCGGCGGCGAGCCCTGGCTCGACGCGGCCTGCGCCGCAGCGTTGGCGGGCCATCTCGCGGAGATCCAGTTCGGTTTCCGGACGGCGGCGACCGGGGCGCTCGCGGCGGTCGTGCTCGGGCTCGCGACGGCGCGGCGGGACGGCGGCCGCGCACCCACGGGCAGCCGTCCGCTGCCCGCGACGCTCGCCGGAGGCCTCGCCGGCACGGCGCTCGCCCTGGTCGCCCACCCCTTCGCCGCGGCGCCGGCGCCGGCGGACGGGGCAGGGACCATCCTCGCCACCTCGGCGGTCCTGGCCGCGCTCGCGTTCGGCGCCGGCCTGCGCGCCCGCGAGCTCGCCGGCCGCGCCGCGCCCCTCGCGCTGGGGATCCTCGCCGTGGCCTGGGTCGCCACGCGACAGGCGCAGGCTGTCCTTGCGGCGAGCGAGGCCGGTGCCGCCGCGCTGCTCCTGCCGGCGGTGCTCGGACCGGTCGTCCTCGCGCTCACAATTCGCGGGGCGCGCCAGCCCGGAGGGGGGACGCGCGGCCGGACCAGCGGCACCCTGCTGACGCTGGCGGTCGCGGGAGCGCTCGCGGCGATCCTCTTCTGGGGCACCGCGCGGCCCCTGGCGGGCGGCATGGCCTTCCGCCTCGGACGCATCGAGCTCGAGCGCGGCGAGCCCGACCTCGCCGCAGCGGCGTTCGCCGTCTCCTCCGCGCGCGCGCCGGCGCTCGTCGATCCCGCCCGCTTCGAGGCTCGAGCGGTCGCTCGACTGGCGGCGGCGACCCGCGCGCCCGAGTCGCGCGAGCGCCGATTCGAGACCGCGCTCGCGGTTCTCGAGCGAGTCCGGCGGAGGCACCCCGAGGACCCGGACGTCGACACCGAAACCGCACTTGTCCTCGCCCGCTGGTCCGAGCAGGCGCCCGATGCCGAGCGTCGCGCGTCGCGGCTCGCCGAGGCGCGCGAGCGACTCGAGTCGGTCGCCGCGCGCACGCCGGCCAGCGCCACGGTCTGGCGCAATCTGGCCGCCGTGCGCCTCGACCTGGGAGATCCCCCGGGTGCGGTCGCCGCGGCCGAGCGCAGCCTCCGCCTGGCCCCGCGCTCGCTCGAGTCCGCGCTCCTGCTCGGCCGGGCGCGGGGGAGCGCGGGCGATCTCACGGGCGCGCTCGAAGCGTTCGGCTCGGCCGGGGACCTCGACGCGGCGCGCGCCGGCCAGCTGCTCGGAGCGCTCGCCCGAGCGGCGCCGGACGCTTACGGAGCGCAGCGCGATCTCGCCCTCTTCGCGGCCGCCGCCGGGCGGCCGGACGAGGCCGCCGCGGCGCTCGCGCGCGCCCGCTGGCTCGTCGAACCGGACGAGGCCGCCCGGCTCGAGTCCGCCGTCGCCGCCGCGGCGCGTGCGCGCGCCGGCCAGGTCGAGTAGCGTCGAAGCCGGTGCGGATCGGGCTGCTCTCCTACGAATACCCGCCGGAGACCGGCTTCGGCGGTATCGGCACGTACACGCGCACGCAGGCGCGCGCGCTCGTCCGCCTCGGCCACGAGGTCCACGTGATCGCCGGCGCGACCGCGCCGCGCCCGCTCGACTCGACCGTCGAGGATGGCGTACGGATCTGGCGGTACCACGGCGGTCCGCGGCGTTGGGCGGCCCTGCTCGGTCGCGCCCGTCTGTTCTGGACCCGCGGCCGGCTGGCCACCGGCATCGACATGCGGCATGCGCTCGGGCGGCTGCTCGAGCGGAACCCGCTCGACGTCGTCGAAGTGCCGGAGTGCGGTGCCGAGGGCCTGTTCCTGGCCCGGCTCCTGCCCGGGCGGGTGGTGGTGCGCTTCCATTCGCCGGCCGAGCTGATCCTGCCTTTCTACGACGTTCCGGCGCTCGATCGCCGGCTCTGCTCCTGGCTCGAGCGCCGGGCGCTGCGTGCGGGTGCGGCGTTCACCTCGGCCTCCGGGTTTCTGGCGGGCGAGGCGCAAACGCGGCTCGGCGTCTCGGCGCCGATCGTGACGATCCCGAACGGCATCGACCTCGCCGAGTGCGGGGGCGAGCCCGGCTACGATCTGCGCGCGGCGCTCGGTCTGCATCCCGGAACGCAGGTCGTCCTCTTCGCCGGGCGGATCGAGCGCCGCAAGGGCGCCGACGTCGCCGCCGCCGTCGCCGCGCGGCTCGTGCCCCGCCGGCCGGGCGCCTTCGTCTTCGCGGGCGACGACCTCTTCGGCTGGCTCGAACGCGAGCTGCTGCCGCCGCTGCGCGCGCTGGCCGGGCCGGGCAGCGTCCACCACCTCGGTCGCCTGGGGCTCGCGCGCTCGCGCTCGGCGCTCGCCCAGGCCGACGTCGTGCTGGTTCCGAGCCGCTGGGAGAACTGCCCCTACGTGGTGCTCGAGGCGATGGCGGCGGGACGCCCGGTGGTGGCGAGCGACGGCACCGGGCTGCCCGAGCTGGTCGCGCACGAGCGGACCGGTCTCACCGCGCCGACCGGGGACGCCGCGGCCCACGCCGCAGCCGTCGAGCGTCTGCTCGACGACCGGGAGCTCGCCCTCCGGCTGGGCGCTGCCGCGCGCGCGCGGGTCGAGCGCGATCTCTCGGATGTCGCGATTGCGCGGCGCAGCCTCGCGGTCTACCGGGGGCTGACCGGCGCGTCGCCGGACGCGGAGGGCCGCGCTTGAAGCGGAGCGCGCCCGGATCTGCGCCTTTTCTCGCGCCGGCCCGGATCGGCCTGCGCGTCGCGCGCCGCGCGCGCCGCGCGCTCGGCCGCGCCGCGCGGGCCCTCGCCGCCCTCCCCCGAGCGGCGGCGGACGCTCTGGCCGGAGCGCGCCACCGCCGGAGCGTCGGGGCGCTGGCCCGAGCTTCGGAGCGCGCCAGCAGGAGCGGACGGCGGCAAGCGCGGCCGCGGATCCTGGCGATCGGCTCCTGGAGCTTTCCCGTGCGTTCGCAGCGCTTCGTCTACGAGGAGCTCGCGGCGCTCGGCCGTGCCGGCTTCGACGTGCGGCTGGCCTGGAGCCGCCGGGAGAGCGCGGCGGATCTCCCGCACCGCTTCGCCCCGCTCGCCGCCCGCGGCCTCGAAGTGACGGGCGCCGTCAGCGCCGGCCGGCGCGACCTCGCCTGGTTCCGCGCCACCCGACCGGCGCGCCTCGAGGCCGCGCTCACCGAGCTCGCCGAGGCGACCGCGCGGACCGTGCCGGAACTGGTCGCCCGGCGCGAGGTGCTGCGCGCGCTCTCGTTCGCCCGGCTCGCCGAGGCGGTACGCGCCGACTACGTCCACGGCTACTTCTTCTACGAAGGCGGGCTCGCCGCCCACCTGGCGGCGCGCCTGCTCGACCTGCCGCGCGGCGTGACCTGCTACGCCGACCACCGGCTCGACGACTGGGACCTGAAGGCTGTCCCGCTCCAGCTCGCGCACGCAGCGCTGGTGGTCGCGACTTCGAAGCGGATCGCTGCGGAGGTCGCGGCGCTCTGTCCGGCGGCGGCCGCGCGCACGCTGGTGAAGCCGAACGCGATCTCGACCGCCGCGTTCCCGATGCGGACTGCGCGCGCGCGCGCGGACGGCGAGGCGCTCCGGCTCCTCGCCGTCTGCCGCATCGACCCCAAGAAGGGGCTGCCGATCCTGATCGACGCGCTGGCCAGGCTGCGCGAGTCGGGAGACGCGGTGCGGCTCGAGATCGCGGGCGGTGCCGAACCGGGTTCGGCGGCCGGGGAGCGCGCCCTGGCCGAGCTCCGCGCGGCGATCTCGCGACGGGATCTCGCGCGCGAGGTCGAGCTGCTCGGCTGGCTGAGCGAGCGGGGCGTGGCCGCGGCGCTCGCTCGCGCGGACCTCTTCGTCGTGCCCTCGATCGAGACGCCAGAGGGGGACAAGGACGGCATCCCGACCGCTCTGCTCGAGGCGATGTCCTCCGGGTTGCCGGTGGTGGCGACCCGCGCGGGCTCGATCCCGGAAGCGATCGAGTCGGAAGTCGAGGGCCTGCTGGTCGAGCCGGGCGACGCCGTCGCCCTCGCCGGGGCGGTGGCGCGGCTCGCGCGCGCGCCCGAGCGGGCGCGCGAGCTCGGGACACGCGCTGCCGCTGCCGTGCGCGCGCGCTTCGACGTCGAGGTCTGCGAGGGGGCGCTCGCCGAGCGGATCCGCGCGCTCGTCGCGGGTCGTTGAGACCGGACCCGGTCGCCGGAAGCTGTCCCCGCCGACAGGGCGCTCCCTAACCCTGGTGCCCGACCCGCGCGCCGCGGTGCGCGACGAGCGCGGCGGCGAGCTCGGGAGCGACCCCGGAGAGGCCGCCGTCGATCAGGTGGAGGAGAGCGGCGCCTTCGCGCCCGGTGAGGTCGAGGAGCGTGGGCGCCGGACGGGCGTGGCGGTCGACGATCCGGTTGTAGCGTCGCGGCAGCCGGGCGTGTGCGGCGAGCCCGCAGCGGTGGGCCGCGGCGACCAGCGCCCCCTGGTCGCGTGGCACGAAGCGCGGATCGCGGCGGACCGCCTCGACGAGCCGGTGCCACTCGGCGAAGAGCTCGCGCGAAGCGTCCGAGAAGAGGAAGACGCCGCCGTTCCAGGGCACCCAGCGCCGATCGGGGATCGGGATGCCGAAGGCGGTCTCGAGCGCCTCCGCGAGGTGGTCGCACTCGCCGAGATCGCCCCCCTGCGAATCGAGCCAGACGCCGCCGTGGTCGTGGCCGGGGCGCTCGACCCACCGGCGCCGCGCCACGCCGCCGCGGAACCACCAGCCTTCCGCGCGTCCGTCGCTGCGGGGCAGCGGGCGGAAAGAGTCGCCACGCTCGTCCTCCCAGTAGCTCTCCGGGTCCTCGCCGACCCGGCGGAAGCTGCCCCCCTCGCCGTCGTGCCAGACGCCGCGGGGCTCCCCGGTGCGCTTCTCGAGGCGCCAATCGCTGCCCGGGAACGCGTAGCGGATCGCGACCGGCTCGCCGCTCTCGAAGCGCTGTTCGAAGCGGAGCGAGCCGTCGGGCCAGGCCGCGCGTGCGACGCCGTTCCACCAGCGGCCGCGGCGGCGCTCGCCTTCGAAGCGCGGGTCGCGGTAGAAGGCGGGATCGTCGAGCAGCGCGAAATCGCCGTGGGCCCGGTGGAGCGCGGTGAGCGCGTCGAGCCGGACGAAGAAGCGCTCGAGACGTTCGCCCTCGGCGTGGCAGGGGCAGGCGACGGCGTGCTTGCTGAAGGTCCGGAGATCGGAGCCGGCGGTCGGCAGGTCGGAAGCGAAGGTCGCCGGCGGCGCGAAGGCCGCGAAGACGCCGTCCACCGCGGGCGAGACCGCGAGCACGTCCGTGTCGAGGTAGCAGCGCGGCTCCGGTCCGGGCAGCAGGTCGGGCAGCGAGGTCTTGAGCCAGATCGCGGCGGCACGGTCGTCGAGCCCCGCCGGCGTTTCGACCTCGACGATCCGTGCTCCCGCGATCGGACGGCCGTTGCGGCGCGGATCGGTCACCACCGTCGCGCGGTGGCGGGAGAAGGCGGCGAGGAAGGCGAGCGCCTGGTCGAGCCGGGCGAGGTGCTCTTCACCGCCGCAGACGGCGAAGACGAAGCCGGGCTCGCTCACGTCGCTCTCCGGCGCCAGGGCACGAGCGGATCGAGGCCGCTGCGGAAGAGCAGGAGGTGGCCCACAGCGAGCGCCAGCCAACGGGAGTCGCCGAGCGAGAGCGCCGCGAGCGGCAGCAGCGGCAGCCAGCGCTCCTGGAAGTCGTGGAGGTAAGGGAAGGCGGCGAGGTCGCGCCGGTAGTAGCTCGCCCGCTTGCCGTACCGCCCGTGCAGCCGCCAGGCGGTGGCCGCGACGTGGATGGCGAAGGCGGCGAGCAGCCAGGGTGCGAGGCGGCCGGCGAGCGCGAGCGCCGCGACGAAAGCGGCCGCGTGGAGCGGGAAGAGCGCCGTCGCCAGCGCGAACGCCCGGCCGGGTCCGATCGCGAGGGCGAAGGTGCGCACTCCGGCGCGGCGGTCGGCGCGGCGGTCGCGTGCCTGGCTCGCGAGCGCGCTGGCGACGCCCTGGACCAGCTTCCAGCCGGCCAGCGCGGCGAAGAAGCGGCGATCCGCGGCTCCGGAAGTGCCGGCGACGAGCGCGAAGGTCGACGCGAAAACGGCGACCGGCAGCGCGTGTCCGTAGAGCGCGTCGCAGGCGACACCGGCGAAGCCACGCTCCTTGGCGCGGAGCGGAGGCAGCGAGTAGGCGGCGAACAGCAAGAGCTCCGTCGCGAACAGGCCGAGCACGAGCGGCGAGCGCGGCAGCGCCGCCCAGGGCGCGACCGCGAGCAGGAGCGCGGCGCCCGTCCAGGCGAGCCGCGTCGGCGCACGGAGACGGGAGAGAGCCGAGGGGCGTCCGGCGCGGCGGTCGGCGTCGAGATCGCTCCAGTCGTTGAGCAGGTGGCCGAAGGCCGCGGTGCCCACCGAGGTCGCCAGGATCAGGAGGAGCGGGAGCGTCGCCGTCGCCGCCGGCGCCCCCCCGCGCTCGAGGCAGAGATAGGCGACGGCGAGGAGCGGAGGCAGCTTGTAGTGCCACCAGTCCGGGGCGCGGGCGAGCGGGCCGGCGAGCACGGGCGAGAGGTCAGGGTCGGGCGAGTTCGGCCGCGTGGGCCGTCATCGGGCGGCGCGGCTCACCTGCCGCCGGGCAGCGGCGGCGGAACGGCCGGCTGGGTCGGTGCCGGCGGCGAGAGCGGCTCGATCCTGCCCAGGGCCTCGGCGTCGACCGAGACCGGCACGTCCTTCAGCAGGTCGGCATAGAACGTCGCGCGCAGCGCCTCGCGGCGCTCGCGGATCAGCCGGCTCCTGATGCCGGGCGCCATCTGGCGAGTGGCGCGGGAGCCGCCTCCTCGCGCTCGACCAGTTTGACCAGAGCGAAGCCCTGTTCGATGCGCAGCACCGGGCTCACGTCGCCCGGCGCGGCGAGCGAAAGCAGCGCTTGGGCGACCTCGGGGCCGTAGCGGAAGTTCTCGGCCTCGGGGCCGCTGAGCCAGCCGAGCTCGCCGCCGATGTAGCGGGTGCCGGTGTCGTCGGAGCGGGAGAGCGCGACCGGGCCGAAGTTCCTCGTCTCCGCGGGCAGGGCGAGCGCCTCGGCGCGCACGCTCTCGGCGCGCTGGCGGCCCTCCTCGACCTTCTCGGGAGTCGCCTTCTTCGGCACTTCGAGGAAGATCCAGGCGCCGCGCACGCGCGCGGGGACCAGGAACTCGCTCGCGTGCTCCTGGTAGAAGGCCGCCACGTCGGCGTCCGTGACCTCGACGGCCTCGAGCTGCTGGTCGAGCTGCTGGTCGAGGAAGCGGGCGGAGAGCATCCGCTCGACCGTGGCCACGAATTCCGGATCGCGATCGAAGCCCGCCGCGCGCGCGGCGATGAGCACGGCGCGGGCGCGGATCATGTCGTCGAGCAACGCCTGCCGCTGCTCCGGCGTCGCGAAGCGGCCGGGGATCTTGCCGCCTCGCCGCTCCATCTCGGCGCGGAAGTCCTCCGCCGAGATCGACTCGGCGCCGACCCGCGCGAGAACGGGTCCGGCGGGCGCCACCGGCGTCGCGGCCGACGCGCGCGGCGGCGCTGCGGGAGCGGTCGCGGCGGGCGCGCCGGTCGAACCGGTCGCGCAGGCGACCAGACAGAGGGAGGTGGCGAACAGAATCGCGATCCGCATGCGGTGACGCTCCGGCTTTTCGAGTGGGCTGCAGTTGGTCCCGAACCGTAGCGCTCGCCCGCGCGCGGGTCAAGCCGCGCGCCGCCGCTCGGGAACCGCGGGGACGCCGTCAGCGCGAGGCGAGGAGCCGCTCGATCTCGGCGAGCGCCTGCGGATCCTCGGACTGCCCGAGCCAGAAGAGCGCCTGGCGGCGCAGCTCGGGGTCGCGGGTCTCGCGCAGCAGCCGAATGAGGTGGGCGGTGCCCCCTTCGAGCTCCGAGAGGGCGAAGACGCCCTGCTCGCGCACCTCGGCGTCGGCGTCGTGCGCGATCGCATCGAGGATCCAGTCCGCGGCCTCCTCCGGTCGCGCCGGCTCCTGGGTCAGCGCGAAGAGGGCCTGCCCCCGCACCTCCGGATCGTGGTCTTCGCGCGCGACGCGCCGCAGGCGGGCGGCGGCCTCCGGCACCGGGCTCTGGGAGAGCGCGAAGGTCGCCGGCCCGCGCAGGTCGGCATCGGGCTCGGCGGCGAGCGTGCGGTCGAGCAGCTCGTAGCCAGCGCGTCCGCGCGAGGTTCCGGCCCAGAACAGGGCCTGCTCGCGGCGGTCCCGGTCGAGCCCGGGATCGCCGGCGAGCGCCGCCAGCCGGCGGTCCGCGGCGGGCGAGAGATGGTGCGCGAGGGCGGCGAGCGCCCCGTCGCCCGCCTCCTCGCCCCGGTGCGGCGCCGCGGCGCGCGCGATCCCGTCGAGCAGCGCGAGGCTCGCGTCGGGGTCGACGCCGTCGAGCCAGGTGACCGTGCGCCCCGCGCCGTCGATCGGACAGGAGGGGCCGGCCGAGCGCAGGGCGGTGACGCGCCCGCGCTCGATCTCGGCCAGCACGAGCAGCTCGGTGGGCGGCGCGGCGGCGTCGGGGTCCGACTGCGTCCCCCAGCCCTGGTCGCGGCCGGCGAGAGAGCAGCGGCGGATGCGCCAGTTGCCCGTGAAGCAGCAGAGGTCGGCGGCCGCGGGCAGGCCCGGGACCGTCCAGGCCAGCCACTCGGGCGCCGCGGCGCCGAGCGTCGCAACGACCGGGGCCGGGTCGGCGGCGGCGCGCGCCGTGATCCGCGCGTCCGCGATCCGCTCGGGGCCGGCGAGTGCCGGCGCGGCGAGCGCCAGGGCGGCGGCGAGCGCCAGCCGCGCGCTCACGGCTTCCCCTCGAGCACCTCGAGCAGCACCTGCTGGGCCTCGTCGGAGTCGAGCATGCCGAGCTGCTGCACGATCACCCGGCGGAGGGCCGGGTCCTGCTCCGTGCGGAAGAGCTCGATCAGCGCCTTGGCCTGCTCCTGGATCATCAGCGCCTCCAGTACCCGGTGCTTGATCTCCGGGTCGGAGGACCCACGGTAGATGTCCATCAGCGCGCGGGTCGCGGTGCCGGAGGACTCGGCGATCGCCAGCCCCTCGATCGCCGCCAGCTTGACCTGCGGGTCGTTCTCGGCGCGCGCGGCGCGGGCCAGCCACTCGACGTCGCCGGCGATGCCGAAGGCCTGGAGCAGTTTCATGCGCAACTGCGGGTCCTTCTCCGTTCCGTAGAGCGCGCGCAGCTCCGCGGTCGCCTCCATCGCACCGAGCATCTCGATCGCCCGCCCGCGAATCTCGGGATCGCGGTCGTCGCGCGCGGCCGCCGCCAGGGGGCCGGCCGCCTCGGCGATCATGAAGGCCTCGAGCACCGCCTCGCGTACGGCGCGCGGCGCGTCCGACTTGAACAGGGTGGCGAGCGCGGCGAGGTCCTCGCTCTCGCCGGCCATCCCGAGGGTGCGCACCGCCTCGACGCGCAGCTCCTCCGGGCTGCCCTCGCGCACGGTGCGCAGCAAGATCTCGCGCGCCCGCGGCGAGTCGCTCTGCGAGAGGACGAAGAGCGCGCGCTCTTTCAGGCGGAGCGGCTGGTTGCCGGCCAGGAAGCGTTCGAGCACCGGGATGGCCTGGTCGGGGTCGGCCTGGAGCAGGCCGTCGAGCGCGTAGAGCTTGAGCTCGTCGCCCTCGGAGAGCTCCGGGTCGCCGCCGCGCCGGCCGGCCGGCGGAGCCGCAGACGGGGTCCCGGGCACCGGCGGCACGGCGGGAACCGGCGCCACAGGCGCCACGGGCGCCAGGGCAGGCGGCGACGCCGGCGCCGGCCGCCCTGGCGGCAGCGGCGCGCGGGGCGCCCGCGCGGGCGAGCGCAGCTCGATCTCGAGCGCTCCGGCGTCGTCGGCCCAGGCGCTCTGCGGATAGCTCGCCAGCAGCTCGCGGATCGTCGCCAGGGCTTCGGACTTGCGCGCGGCCCGGCTCTCGGCGTACGCCTTCCAGTAGAGCGCGGCGTCGGCCTCCTCGCCCTTCTCGGCGGCGAGGCGGGCGTAGAGAGTCGCGGCGTCGTTGTAACGCTCCTCCGCGAGGGCGCGCTGCCCGTCGCGGTAGAGATCGCTGCGACCCGCGGCGGCGTCGGCGGCGGCGAAGGCGGAGGGCAGAGGGGTGGCGTCGGCGCGCGGCGCCGACGGACCGGCGAACGTCGCGGCGGCGAGCGCGGCGCAGAGGATCGAGTTGCGGGTAGGGGACATGAGTCGTCTCTCCGGATCAGAGGTTGGCGGTGGGGGAGGTCGGCCTGGCGGCCGGGACGCGGGTCCCGAGCCGGCCGCCGACGATGCGGACCTTGAACAGCAGATCGTCGTCCTCGACGCGGCGGCGGACGTCGTCGAGGCCGCCCTGGGCGTGGGACGCGTTGGCGAGCTCGGTGAGCACCGGCTCGAGCTCGTCGAGCAGCGCCACGATCCGGCGCTGGCCGGCGCGCTCGGCGGCGCGCCGATAGAGCCGGTTGGAGTCGAGCAGGGCCTGGGCGAAGGCGCGCTCGTCGTCGCCGGCGCCGCCCTGGTTGACCAGGTCGGTGAGCAGTCGCGCGCTGGAGTCGAGGTGGCCGCCGACCGACGCGAGCAGCACGCGCTCGCGCGCCGCCTCGGGCAGGGCCGCGGTCTCCTGCGGCGTCGCCTCCGACCGGGGCGCTCCCGTCCGGCCGGCGAGGAAGCCGCCGGCGACGAGCGCCAGCGCGGCGGCCGCGGCGGCGGCGAGCCGCCAGCCGGCGAAGCCGCCGAATCCGTCGAACCAGCGGCGGCGCGCGGGTTCCGGCACGAGCCGCGGACGCAGATTGCGCCAGAGCTCGGCCTCGAAGCCGGGGGCCGGCGCGGGCGGCTCGATGCCGTCGAACGCGGCCAGCGCCTGCTCGAGCCCGGCGTAGCGCCGCGCGAGCTCGGGATCCGCCGCGAGCGCGTCGCGGATCGCCTCGGCGTCGGGGCTCTCGCCGTAGCGGAAGAGGATCAGGTCGTCGTCACGGAAGCGCTTCATGGGGCTGCTCCAGGAGAGGGGCGAGCGCGCGCCGCAGTTTGCGCACCGCCCGGAAGATCGACTGCTTGGTGGCGTTCTCCCGCTTGCCGAGCGCGGCGCCGATCTCGGCGATCGAGCGCCCTTCGTAGTGGCGCAGAACGAAGGCCGTGCGCTCGTCGGGCGAGAGGTGGGCGAGCGCGGCCTGCGCGGCGCGCGCGAGCTCGGAGGCGATCGCGCGCCGGTCGGGCGCGGGCTCGTGGGAGGCGAGCTCCGGCGCGGCGGCCTCGTCCTCGTCGGGCGGCAGCTCGTCGCGGAAGACCTTCTCGCGCCGCCGTTTGCGCAGCTCGTCGATCGCCGCGTTGACCGCGATGCGGTGGATCCAGGTGGCGAACCCGGCGCGGTCGTCGAAGCTGGCGAGAAAGCGGTAGGCGCGCAGGAAGGTCTCCTGCGCGGCGTCCTCCGCCGCCGCCGCGTCGCCGACGATGCGCCAGCAGATCCGGTGCACGCTGCGCGAGTGGGCGGCGACCAGCGCCTCGAAGGCGTCGGGATCGCCCGCCCGCACACGGCGGATGGCGGCCAGGTCGTCGGAAGCGGGCATGGGCGATTCCATTCTCACCATCCCGTTGGACGCTCCGATCGCCGGCAGGTTAGCCGGTTCGCCGGGTCAGAGCGGCGGCTGGAGGAGCGACCAGCGCCCGGCGTCGCCGCCCTCGAACCCGTCGGCGAAGAGCGGCAGGTCGAAGGCGAGGAGGGTCTGGTGGGTGGCGGCGCCGGTGCGCGGCCAGAAGAGCTCGCCGCCCACCAGCAGCCGTCCCTCGCCGCGGGCCATCGCCCAGGTGCCGGCGGCGCCGCCGGTGTCCGGATTCCAGGACACCAGGGCGCCGTCCGCGAGCGACAGCGCGAAGAGGTCGCGCTGTGGGGTGCCGAGGAAGAGCGGATCGGTCCCGCACGGGCCAGGGTCGGGGTCGGCCGGGGTCGTCGAGTCGAGCCACTCGCGCACGCAGTCGAAGTGGCCGCCGACGAACAGCAGGCCGAGGTCGAGGTCGAGCGCGCAGGCCTGGACGCCGCCATCGGTGGCGATCCAGAAGTCGAGATCGACCGCGCCGGTCGTCGCCGCGAAGCGATTGACGTTCCTCTGGTTCTGCTGGTCGCCGAGGTCGGCGGTGGCCCACCAGTCGCCGCACAGGTAGACCCACGGGCCATTGAGCCGGATGTCGTGGACCTGGACGGCCGGGTCGCTCGGGTTGGCGTCGACGAGGCGCGGCGCGAAGGGGGTCGGCAGCGTGCCGGTCGCCGCGTCGACCGCGGCGGCGCTCGAGCGCGCGAGGCCGTCGACCTCGTCGAACTGGCCGCCGAAGTAGAGCGTCCCGCCGTCGCTCGAGAAGGCGAGCGAGTAGACGGTCGTGAAGCCATCCTCCGCCGCGGCGACTTCGGGATCGAAGATCTCGACCACGGCGCCGGTCGCCGGGTCGACCGCGGCCAGATGCGCGTGACAGGGAGCCGGCGCACAGCCGCCGATCTGGGTGAAGTTGCCCGCGACATAGACGCGGGCGCCGCTGGGCGCCACCGCGATCCGCTGCACGCGGTCGTTCGGCTCGGGCAGCCAGGATGGATCGAGCGCGGCGTTCGAGCGGGCGACGCGCGCCGCGTGGCGCCGCTCGGCGCCGGCGACCGTGCGGAACTTGCCGCCGAGATAGAGCGACTGACGGTCGGCCGCGAGCGCGAGGGTCTGGCCGCGCGGGTTGCTCGCGCAGGCCGGGTAGGTCGCGGGATCGCAGCCCGCCTGCGGATCCCAGGCGAGCACGGCGCCGGTCGCGGCGTCGCAGGCGGCGAACCAGACGCGCTCGACCTCTTCCGGGTCGCCGATCGCCGTTCCCGGCGGGCGCACGTGCGAGAAGCGGCCGGCGAGGTAGGCCACGCCGTCGACGAGGAGGATGTCCTCGACCTGCCCGTCGGTGAGACAGGCCGCCGCCGGCGCGTTCCCGGGGAGCTGGGAGAGCGCGGCGGTGGCCGTCAGGAAGGAAGCCAGGACCAGCGAAGGGAGAGGAACCGGCACGACGGAAGAGTCTAGCTCCTCGCCGTGCCGGCGATCGGGAGCGCGACTAGCGGGCGCGGCCGCCGGGCCGGCCCGGACGCGCGTCGCGCGCGGGGCGGCCGGCGGGGCGGAAACCGCCGCCCGGGCGGGACGGCGAGCCCGGCCGCGCGGGCGAGCCGGGACGGGCCGGAGCGCCGGAGCGCGCCGGTCCCGCGGGGCGCCCCGCGTGGGACGACGGGCGCGCGGGCGCCGCCGGGCCGGGACGCCGCTCGGCCTTGGCCTTGGCGCGGGCGCGCTCCTCGGACTTGCGGGCGCGGATCGCGGCGATCCGTTCGGCGAGCGGGATCTCGAGCTTCTCGGCCGACTTCTGGGTGTAGTCGAAGTCGGGCACCTGGACGCGCGGCAGCCGCTTGCCGACCGCGCGCTCGATCTGGCGCAGATCGCCCTCCTCGTCGGGGCAGACGAAGGTGAAGGCGTCGCCGGTCGCCTCGGCGCGCGCGGTGCGGCCGACGCGATGGATGTAGTCGTCGCTGGCGGCCGGCACGTCGAAGTTCACCACGTGCGAGAGCGCCTCGACGTCGATGCCGCGCGCCGCGACGTCGGTCGCGACCAGGATCCGGTAGCGGCCGGTCTTGAAGCCGTCGAGCGCCTCGGTGCGCTGCGCCTGGCTGCGGTTGCCGTGGATGCGGGCGACCGAGACCTTGCGTCGCTCGAGCTGCTCGAACAGGCGGTTGGCGCGGTGCTTGGTGCGGGTGAAGACGATCGCGTTCTTGATCTCGCCGCGCGCGAGCAGGTGGAGGAGCAGCGAAGCCTTGAGCTCCTGGCTGACCGGGAAGACCGACTGGGTGATGCCGGTCGCCGGCGCCGACTTGCGCTCGATCGCGATGGTCGCCGGCTCGTGCAGCATCTCGCGCGACAGCTTGACCACTTCCTGCGGCAGCGTCGCCGAGAAGAAGAGGGTCTGCCGCTTGGTCGGGAGCTGCTTGAGCACCCGCCGGATGTCGGGCAGGAAGCCCATGTCGAGCATGCGGTCGGCCTCGTCGAGGACCAGCACCTCGAGGCCGTCGAAGCGGGCGTAGTTGTGGCGCATGTGGTCGAGCAGGCGCCCCGGGGTGGCGACGACGACGTCGACGCCGGTGCGGAAGGCGTGCTCCTGCGGGCCCATGCCGACGCCGCCGAAGACGGCGGCGCTGGTGACCGGGGTGTGCACCGCGAGCTCGCGCAGGTGTTCCTCGATCTGCGCCGCGAGCTCGCGCGTCGGGGTGAGGATGAGCGCGCGGGTGGTGCCGCGCTTCTTGCCGATCAGCCGCTGCAGGATCGGCAGCAGGAAGGCCGCGCTCTTGCCGCTGCCGGTCATGGCGCAGGCGAGCACGTCCTTGCCGGCGAGGCCGGGGGGCAGGGCGTCGGTCTGGATCGGGGTCGGCCGGGTGAAGCCGAGCTCCTTGACGCCCTTGAGGAGATCGGGGTGGAGGCCGAACTGGGAAAACGACATGTGTGAGGCTCTACTTTCCGCGGCGCGATGCAGTCCTCCGACGGGAGGGCGCGCGGGCCGCTCGGGTGCTTCCGGCGAAACTGGAGAAAGGGAACGGGGACTGCCGGAGAGGCCGCCGTTCGGGCGCGCGGAGGCGCCCGGCGATGTTCTGCGTCGGCTGCCTTGTGCGGAGTGCTACCTGCGTTGGGGCAACGAACGAGGGCGGAGTCTCTCACAGTTTCGCGAGAAACGCGAATCGGGTGGGTGTGGGTCGGTGCCGGGGCCGTGGGGCCTCTTCCCTCTTTCCGCTTGCGGGGAACCCCACGGTCGATCTCATTCTGGTCGCGTGGGGACCCCCCGCCGTCTGCGCGGAAAGAGGGAAGAGGCCCCACGGCCCCTACCGGTGGCAGGGCAGTTCGCTGGGCTGGTGGCGCTTCAGTGGTGCGCGTTCAGCGCGTTCGCAGCGGCGAGCTCGGTCTCGACTTTCTCCCAGTCGGACATGAGCCCCTCGATGCGCTGCTGGAGCTGCTTCTGCTCGCCTTCGAGCTTCTTCACTTCCTGCGCCGGGGTCTTGTCGAAGAAGCCGGGGTTGCAGAAGAGCTCGCTGATCTGGTGGACGCGGGTCTCGAGCTTGTCGATCTCGGCGGTGAGCTTGTCGCGCTTCGAGGCGAGGTCCTTGGCGTGGCGGGCGTGGGCGGCGTCCGGCTTGCCGCCGGCGGCCTTCTTCGCGGCGGTGGCCTTCTTCTTCTCCTGGCGGGCGCGCGCCAGCACGGCTGTCGGCGTCGAGGTGGTCGTCGCCGCAGCGCTCGAGGTACTCGTCGTAGCTGCCGACGAAGTCGCTTGATGCCGGTCGGGTTGATCTCGAGGATCCGGGTGGCGAGCTTCTGGACGAACCAGCGGTCGTGGGAGACGAAGATCGAGCGTGCCGTCGTAGGCCTCGAGCCCCTCGACCAGCGCCTCGATCGCCTCGAGGTCGAGGTGGTTGGTCGGCTCGTCGAGCACCAGCACGTTGGGCCTGGGTCGACCGAGAGCGGCGAAGACCAGGCGCGCGGCCTCGCCGCCGGAGAGCGCGCGGAGCGGCTTCTCGACGTCGTCGCCGGAGAAGAGCACCTCGGCGAGCTTGCCGCGCACGAAGCCGATCGGCTCGCCCGGGCAGAGCGTCCCAGAACCAGGCCTCGCACGGTCTGGTCGGAGGCGCTCGACCAGCTCGCGGTGGTCCTGGGCGAAGTAGCCGGGCCAGGTCTCGTAGCCCCACTCGCACCTTGCCCGCGTCGGCGGCGACGACGCCCATCGCGATCTTGAGCAGCGTCGACTTGCCGATGCCGTTGGGGCCGATGACCGCCAGGCGGTCGCCGCGCCGGACGGTGAGCGAGACGCCGTCGAGCACGAGGTTCTCGCCGTAGGCCTTGGCGATCCCCTCGAGCGCGAGCACCTGCTTGCCGCGCGGTCGCTTCGGCGTGAACTTGAAGTGGGGGTAGCGGCGCGACGTGGTCGGCAGCTTCTCGATCACGATCCGCTCCATCAGCTTCATCTTGCTCTGGGCCTGCCGGGCCTTGGTCGCCTTGGCCCTGAAGCGGTCGACGAACTCGCTTGTGGTGCGCGATCTCGGCCTCGCGCTTCTCGATCTCGGCCTCCTTGCGGTCGCGCTCGCCGACCTTGGCCTCGTCGAAGGCGGAGTAGTTGCCGTGGTAGAGGGTGATGGTGTCGTAGTCGACGTCGAGGATGTGGGTGCCGACGTTGTCGAGGAAGCGGTGGTCGTGCGAGATGACCACCGCGCAGCCCGGGGAAGGCGTTGAGGAACTTCTCGAGCCAGCGGATGGTCAGGATGTCGAGGTGGTTGGTCGGCTCGTCGAGCAGCAGCGCGTCGGGGTCGGCGGCGAGCACCTGGGCGAGCAGGACGCGCAGCTTGAAGCCGCCCGACAGCGTGCGCAGCGGCTGGCGGTGGACGCGGGTCGGGATGCCGAGCCCCTCGAGCATCTCGCCGGCGCGCGGCCTCGAGCGTGTAGCCGTCGTTCCGGTGCAGGATGAAGTCCTCGAGCTCGGCGTAGCGGTCGGTGTCGAACTCCTCGTCGTCGGCGTGGGAGAGCAGCCGCTCGCGCTCGGCGATCGCCTCCCAGAGCTCGTGGCGGCCCATCATCGCCACGTCGAGGATCGGATCTCCTCGTAGCTCGAAGTGGTCCTGTCGCAGGACGCCGAGGCGCGCCCGCCGGGGCATGGAGATCTCGCCGTCGCGAGGCGGTCTCGTCGCCGGCGAGGATCTTGAGGAAGGTCGACTTGCCGGAGCCGTTGGCGCCGACCAGTCCGTAGCGCGAGCCGGCGTTGAGCTGCATCGACACGCCCTCGAACAGAGTGTCGCCGCCCCAGGCCTTGGCAAGGTTCGAAACCGAAATCATGGCGACGGAAGAGTTTATCAGCCGGGGCGTCGGCTAGGATCGGGTCGATGGCGATCGCCCCCGCACGCAGCTACGAGCGCTACGTCGCGATCGGCGACAGCTCGACCGAGGGACTCGACGACCCGGATGGCCGCGGCGGCTACCGGGGCTGGGCCAACCGGCTCGCGGAGCGAATCGCCGCCGCCCAGGGCGCGCTGCTCTACGCCAACTTCGGCGTCCGCGGCCGCAAGACCCGCGAGATCCGCGCCGAGCAGCTGCCGCGCGCGCTCGAGCTCGCGCCCGACCTCGTCACGCTCTTCTGCGGGACCAATGACGTCGTCGCGCGCCGCTTCGACCTGGCGCAGGTGGCCGGCGACATCGAGGCGATGCAGCGGGACCTGGTCGGCGCCGGCGCGACGCTCGTGACCTTCACGCTGCCCGACCTCTCGACGGTGCTGCCGCTCGCGCGCTCGGTGACGCCGCGCCTGCACGCCCTCAACGGGGAGTTGAAGCGGGTCTCGGCGCGGACCGGAGCGCTCCTGGTCGACTTCGCCGCCTACGCGGTCACCCACGATCCGCGTCTGTGGAGCGACGACCGCCTGCACGCCAACGCCGCCGGCCACGCACGCATCGCCCACGCCCTCGCCCACGCGCTCGGCGTGCCCGGCGCCGACGCCTCGTGGGCCGAGCCGCTGCCGCCGGCGCCGCGCGCCGGGCTCGGCGCCCGCCTCGCCGCGGAGCTCGACTGGCAGCGCCGCCACTTCCTGCCCTGGGCCTGGCGGCACCTGCACGGCCGCTCCTCGGGCGACGGCCGCGGCCCGAAGCGGCCGCGGCTGGAGCCGGTTCTCGCCGCTCAGGCCTCGGGCGAGAGCCAGAGCACCTCGTAGGGTTCGAGATCCACCGCGAGAGCGTCGGCGGCGGCCGTGACGCGACGGCCGCCGAGCCGGTCGCGCCAGCGCCGCGCTGCGCAGCCGAGCGTGGCCCGCGGCGCGCCGAAGCGCTGCGCGCGCGCGGTGACGTTGGTGAGGGCGAGCACGCGGTCGCCGTCCGCCGCCTCGCGCAGCAGCGCGAAGACGCCGGGGTGGCCCTGGAGCACGGTCTGGGCGGCGGCGGGGTGAAAGGCGGGAGTCGCGATGCGGGTCCGGATCATCGCGCCGAAACGATCCGCCACGCGGGCGACCCAGCTCTCCGCGATCGGCCAGCAGGGCGTCGAGGACCGGCAGGTCGAGGGTGTCCCGGTTGATCGCCCGCGCCCCTTCGCCGGCCTTGACCGCCTCGACGTCGTTCTTCGAGCCGAACAGGCTGGGCAGGTAGACGCCCGGCACGCCGGCGAGGGCGAGCGCGACCGAGCGCGAGGCGAGGAAGCGCGCGACCTGCAGGGCGACGCTCTCCGTGCCGTCCTCCCGGTTGAGAGCGCTGTACCAGGCCACGTTGAGCTCGTAGGGACTCGCCGTACCGTCCCCCTCGCTCCGGTACGAAACCAGCCCGCCCCCCGCCTCGACGCTCGCGACCATCGCCGCGATCTCGGCCGGGGTCAGGATGCCCCGCGCGCCGAGCAGGCCGATGCCGTCGTGGGAGTCGAGGAAATTGAAGAAGGCCGTCGCCGGGGAGGGCGTCGCGAGGGTGGCGGCCCAGGCGGAGAGCCGGGTCGCGTCGCCGGTGAGGAAGGTGTGCAGCGTGAGCGGGGGCAGCGCGAAGTTGTAGACGAGCTGGGCCTCGTCCTGGCCGTCCCCGAAGTAGCGGATGTTGTCGTCGTGGGGGGCGTTCGTCTCGGTGATCAGCGCCACCCGCGGCGCCGCCACGTCGAGCACGGCGCGGAAGAGCTTGACCAGCGCGTGGGTCTTCTCGAGATGCGCGCAGCGCGTGCCCAGCTCGCGCCAGATGTAGGAGACGGCGTCGAGCCGCACGATGTCGGCGCCGCGCCGGACGTAGAGCAGCAGCGTCTCGATCAGCCGCAGCAGGACCTCGGGGTTGCCGAAGTTGAGGTCGACCTGGTCGGGGCCGAAGGTGGTCCAGACCCATTTGACTCCGTACATGGTCCGGAACGGCGTGAGCAGCTCCGAGGTGCGCGGGCGCAGGATCAGCTGCAGGTGGTCCGGCGAGATCGCCTCGTTCGTCGAGAAGGAGACGAAGTAGTTCTCGTAGCCCGGCCGGCAGTTGAGGAAACGCTGGAACCAGCGGCTCTTCGAGGAGACGTGGTTGAACACGCCGTCGAACATCAGCCGGTAGCGGTCGGCGAGCCGCTCGATGTCCTCCCAGGTGCCGAGCCGCGGATCGACCTCCTGGAAGTCGACCACCGCGAAGCCGCGGTCCGAGGTGTAGGGGTAGAAGGGGAGCAGGTGGATCGTGTCGAAGGCGCCCGGCAGGATCCGCGTCACCACCTGGTCGAGCGCCTCGAGCGGGCGCAGCCCTGGCCCGGCGACCAGGTCGCCGTAGGTGATCAGCACCGCGCTTCGCTCGTCGAAGCGCGCCGTCGGACGGTAGGTCTGCTCGTCCTCGATCATTTCCGGCGTCTTGTGCGCGTAAAAGGAGCGCATGAGCCGGAGCATCTCGGGATAGGTCGCCGCGGCGGCCTCCTCGCCGTAGATACGGGCGAGCAGGGCCATCAGCCGGGCGCTCTGCCCGGGGCCCGGCTCGAGCAGCGGCCGCGTGTAGTCGGGCGCCGGCAGGTGGCGGCGGCGGTCGGGCGGGCGCCGCCGCCGGGCCACGCGATTCCCGGACGGGCTCATCGCCTCACCGCGGCCCTTCGGCCGCGGCCGCCATGAGCAGGCGCCCGGCGTCGCGCGCGCCGGCCCAGACGCGGGCCCAGTTGGGCACCAGCGGCGGACCGGCCGGGTCGGCCAGGAACTCGGAGATCGCCGTGCGCAGCGCCTTCGCGAAGGTCTGGACCTCGACCTCCTCCTCGTGGCGGTCGTAGACGAGGCCGTTGATCCGCGCCACCGCGTAGCTGTCGGCGACCGCGTCCTCGGCCTCGCGCTGGTAGGCCGCGAGCAGGCTGTTGAGCAGTCCGGTCGAGAGCTCGACGTCCGGCCGCGGCCAGGGTGCGCATCAGGTGCGTGCCGATCTCGCGCGCCATGCGGTGCAGCCCGGCGCCGGCGTCGTCGGCCGACAGCTCCTGGTGCTTGTGGTCGTAGCGCTCGGCGATCTCGACCTGGCACATGCGCACCGGGGCGCGGTGCCGGCGCGCCTCGAACAGGGAGACGATCTCGAGGCCCCAGTCGGACGGCAGCCGCATCCGTGACGCGAGGTCGCGCTGAACGGCGAACTCCCCCGAGAGCGGGTAGCGGAACGAGGCCATGTAGCGGATGAAGGGGTCCGCGCCGATCAGCCGGCGGAAGGCGGAGAGCAGCGGCGACGACGTAGAGCCGGGTGACGCGCCCGTGGAGCCGGTCCGAGTAGCGGGCGTAGTAGGCCTTGACGAAGTCGTAGTCGAGGATCGGATCGAGCGCGGGCAGCACGAGCCGCGCGAGCATCTCGCGCCGGAAGTTGACGACATCGGCGTCGAAGAAGGCGAAGTAGTCCGCCCGCTCCTCGGCGAGCAGGAGCCCCATCGCCAGCCAGCAGGCGCGCCCCTTGCCCGGCGCGCCGATGTCGAGCCCAGCCCGCTCGAGCTCCGACGTGAACCGGCGCATGGCCGGCGATTCGCACCAGAGGACGATCTTCCGCCCCGGGTAGCGGGCGAAATAGCGCACGGCCCGCTCGTAGTCGCTCCGGCGTCGCGCGGTTGAGCGAGACGAGCGAGGGTGTCGAGGTAGTCGACCTGGCAGAGCTCGTCGAGGATGCCGGCGAGCGCCGGACGGTCCATCTCGGAGGGGATCATCGGGAGGACGAGCGCGACCGGAAACTTCGGCGTGAGGGCGCGAATCTCGCCCTCGAGGTCCTCGATGGGGCGATCGCGCAGGCGGGGCAGCGCGGTCACCACGCCGGGCTGGTGGAAATCGCTCATGGGGCCTCCAGGGTTCCGCGCCGTGGCGCGGCAAGAGTTGACGGGCAGGTTCTCACAGCGCGGCCAGGAGAACCAGCATCGCAACGAAGGCGCCGCCGAGCAGCAGGACCTCCGGCCGGCTGGCGGCGGAGCGGGGGAGCCGGGGGCGCTGCCACGCGAGCAGCGACCCGCCCGCGACGGTCGACAGGAACCCGGCGGCGTTCCACCAGAGCCACGAGATCCAGGGCGCGCCGAACGCGAGGGCGAGATTGCCGGCGAGCCCGATCGCGAGCGCCGTGACCGCGTGTCGCCCGGTCACCTTCGGAGCCGCGACGCCGAGCGCGAAGACGCCGAGCAGCGGGCCGTAGAAGATCGAGCCGATCAGATTCACCAGCTCCAGGATGGCGGCCCCGCTGTGCGCGCAGGCGAGACCGGCGGCCACCGCGAAGAGACCCCAGGCGAGCGAGGTCGCCCGCCCCACCCAGGCGTCCTGGGTGCCCGCCGCGCGGCCGAGCACGTCCTCCAGCGTCACCGCGGCGAGCGAGTTGAGCGCCGAATCGATCGACGACATCGCCGCGGCGAGGATGCCCGCCACGAGCAGGCCGCGCAGGCCGGCCGGGAGTTGCGTGGTGAGGAAGACCGGCACCAGGCTGTCGGCCGGGCGGCCTTCGAGGCTCGCCGCGAAGGCGGGATCGACCCGCAGCAGACCGGCGAGCAGCAGCCCGAACAGGCAGTAGGTCAGCACCATCGGGAAACGGAGGAGGCCGGTGAGCACGAGCGCCCGCCGCGCGACCCGGTCGTCGCGCGCCGTGAGCAGCCGCTGGGCCTGGCTCTGGTCGCAGCCGTAGTAGGAGAGGTAGAGGAAGAGCCCGCCGAGCAGCATCGGGCCGAGCGTGAAGGAATCGGCATGGAGGCCGAACTCGGGCACGAGGGCGCGCGCCCGCTCCGCGGGGATCGCGTCGACGACGCCCGGCCGGGTCAGGAGCCAGAGGCCCGAGGCGAGGGTGCCGAGCCAGAGCAGGGCGAGCTGCGCGACGTCGCTCCAGATGTCCGCGACGATCCCGCCGAGGCTGGTGTAGGCGACCGACAGCAGCCCGACGGCGAGCAGCGACGTCGTCGTGCCGAGCCCGGTGGCCGCCGAGACCACCAGGGACGAGGCATAGAGGACCACGCCGAGCGCGAGGCCGCGGGAGAGCAGGAAGGCGGCGGCCAGGGCGCGCCGGGTGCCCCGCCCGAAGCGGAGCTCGGCGTACTGGTAGATCGAAGCCCCGGGGACCGAGCGCAGCGCGGGCAGCAGCCAGGCGATCAGCAGCAACATCGCCAGCGGGAGCGCGAGCTCGTACTGCAGCCAGCGCAGGCCGCCTCCTTCGCGCAGCGCGACGAAGGCGGGCGCCCCCACCAGGGAGATCGCGCTCGCCTGGTTGGCGAGGATCGACGCGCCGAGCGGGAGGGCGCCCATGTCGCGGCCGGCCAGGAAGTAATCTGTGCCGGTGCGCTGCCGCCTCGCGATCGCCCACGAGAGGCCCACGATGCCTCCGATGTAGGCGAGCACGATCGCCCAGTCGACGGTGGCGAGGGTGCCGCTCACCGCGGGCCGCCTCCGCCGCCGACGAGCGGCAGCCGGTCGCCGCCGAGCACGGCGAGGACGGCGGCGTTCCAGCCCACGGGTCCCGGCGCCGGAGCGAGCTCGGCGGCGGGCAGCGCCGCGGCGAGCGCGGGGTCGGGGCGCCCGGAGGGGCGCGGGACCACGATCGGGCGGTCGACCGCGGCGAGCAGCGACAGGTCGTTGCCGGCGTCGCCGAGGCCGACGCTGGAGCGCCGTTCGCCGCGCGCCGCGGAGCGCGCGAGCAGGAGGCGCAGCGCGCCTCCCTTGTCGGACCGGCCCGTGAGGTGGAAGAAGCGTCCGCCGCGCGTCACCGCGAGGCCCCGCCTCGCGGCCGCCGCCGCCACCGCCGGGGCGAGCTCCTCGTCCGCGAGCAGGAAGGGTTCGTCCCACTCGCGCTCGAGCGCGCGGGTGGCGGCGGAGAGGTCGAGACCGGTGAGCTCGGCCACCCGTTCGGCGGAGAACGAAGCGAAGCCGGCGATCCCGGCTCCGGTCTCGCGTCCGATCGCGCCCAGAGCGTCGAGCAGCGCGGCGCGCGCGACGCCGCAGGCGAGGGTCTCGTAGCCGCCGCCCGCGACCGGCACCAGCACGGCGCCGCCGTTCTCGACGATCAGCGCGGTTTCGAGCCCGAGCGCGCGCGCGAGAGGCTCCATCTCCGCCCGCGTCTTGCTGCTGGCGAGGACCAGCGCGGCGCCGCTGCGCGCCAGCGCGGCGAGCGCTGGGCGGGCGGGCTCGAAGCCGTAAGTCACCGCGTCGAGCAGCGTGCCGTCGAGGTCGGTCGCGAAGATCAGGCCGCTCATCGATCGGGGCCTCCGGCGGGTCCGTCCGGCGGATAGACGAGCGCCAGGGCGAGGTCGTTGACGTTGGTGCCGGTCGGGCCGCTCGCGACGCCGTCGCCCAGGGCGCGGAAGAAGGTCTCGCTGTCGTTCTCGGCGAGGGCGCGATCCGCCGAGAGCCCGAGCGCGGCGGCGCGCGCGAGCGTGTCGCCGGTGGCCAGGGCGCCGGCGACGCCGGAGCTTCCGTCGACGCCGTCGGTGGCGAACGCGAAGACCGCCACGTTCTCCCGGCCGGCGAGCGTCCGCGCCGCGCCGAGCGCGAGCTCCTGGTTGCGCCCCCCGCGCCCACCGCCGCGGACGGTGACCGTCGTCTCGCCGCCGAAGACGAAACAGGCGGGAGGGCCGAACGGCACGCCCTGCGCGGCCGAGGCGATCGCGTAGCGGGCGACGGCGCCGCCGGCCTCGCGCGCCTCGCCCTGGAGAAACGTGGTGACGACGCGCGCCCGGAAGCCACGCGCTCCGGCGGCGAGCGCGACCGCCTCCGCCGCCTCGTGGTTCGATCCGACGATCCGGAAGAGGCCGGGCGCGCCCGCTGGCGGGGCCAGTTCGCGGCGCAGGGCGCCGAGCGCGGCGACGACCTCCGGCCGCTGCGCCGCGATGCCGCGGCGCTCGAGCACTGCGAGGGCCTCGTCCGCTCCGGTCGGAGAGGGCAGGGTGGGGCCCGAGCCGATGGCCTCCGGCCGGTCCCCGAGCACGTCGGAGAGGGCGAGCGTGACGACCCGCGCGGGCGCGGCGCGGCGTGCGAGGCCGCCGCCCTTGAGCCGCGACAACGCGCGGCGCACGACGTTGAGCTCCACGATGTCCGCGCCGGCGCGCTGCAGCGCGCGGGTGATCTCGCGCAGCGAGTCGAGCGTCAGTCCGGGCCGCGGGAGCTCGAGCAGCGCGGAGGCGCCGCCGGAGAGCAGCACGAGCAGGAGATCGTCGGGCGAGGGCCGGTCGAGCAGCCGCCAGACCGCTTCGCCGGCGGTGAGGCTCCCGGCATCGGGCAGCGGGTGGCCGGCGGCGAGACGGACGACGCCGGCCGGCAGAGGATCCGGCTCGCCGGCCGGTGGGGGCGCGCCATGCGGGTGGACGACGAGGCCGCCGGAGACCCGGGGTCCGAGCGCGGTGAGGGCGGCCGCCGCCATGCCGCGGGCGGCCTTGCCCGCGGCGACCAGCCAGAGCCGGGCGCCGGCAGCGAGCGGCACGGGCTCGCCGGCGACGCGCAGCTCCCCCGTGCCGCCCTCGAGGTGCCGGAGCACCGCCGAAACCGGGTCCGCCGCCGCCAACGCCGCGGCGTGGAGCGCGCCGAGGTCGGCACGCAGGTCGCGCCAGTCCACTGCCTGCATCCTCCCTCCCTGCGGCCATGGTATCGGAACCGGCGCGATACCATGGCTGAATGCGCATTCTCGCGCCCGAAAGTGGCGCCGACGCGCAGCCCGCGCGCTCCGCGGGACGGCTGATCGAGGCGCTGCGCCGTCGGCACGAGCGGCGGCGGCGGATCTTCCCGCGCGCGCTGCTGGTCGGCGCGATCGCCGGCCTGGTGGCCTCCTTCTTCCGGGCCGGTCTCGAGCGCTTCGAGGAGTGGCGCGGGCTGCTCGTCCAGCGGCTCCACCCGCTCGGCGGAGCGGGGCTCGCGGCGCTCGTGGTGCTCGGCGCGGGCGGCGCGGCGCTGGCGGTCTGGCTGGTCCGGCGCTACGAGCCGGCGGCGGGGGGCAGCGGGATCCCGCAGCTCAAGGCCGTGCTCCATCGTCTGCGCCCGATGTCGGGGGGCCGGTTGATCGCCGTGAAGTTCGCGGGCGGGCTGGCGGCGATCGGCTCCGGTCTGGCGCTCGGCCGCGAGGGGCCGACGATCCAGATGGGGGGCGCCGTCGGCCGGGTCGTCGCGCGCCGGCTGCCGAGCTCGAGCCACGAGCGGGGCATCCTGATCGCCGCCGGCGCCGGAGCGGGCCTGGCGGCCGCATTCAACGCGCCGCTCGCCGGCCTCGTCTTCGTCCTCGAGGAGATCCAGAAGAACTTCGCGCCGGGCGTCTTCACCGCCACGTTTCTCGCCAGCGTGACGGCCGACGCGGTCAGCCGCTTCCTGTTCGGCCAGACCGCGGTATTCCACACGCCGCCGATCCCGACGCCGCCGCTCGGTTCTCTGCCGCTCTTCGTGCTGCTCGGCGTCGCGGCGGGGCTGCTGGCCGTCGCCTTCGATCGCGGACTGCTCGCCGTCCTGCGCCTCTTCGACCGTGCCTCCGGCCGCGGGCGGCTCGTCGCGGCGGCGGGCGTGGGCGCCGCGATCGGCGCGGTCGCCTGGTTCGCGCCGTCGCTGGTCGGCAGCGGCGGGCCGCTGGTCACCCGCACGCTCGCGGGCCACGGCGCGCTCGGCCTCCTGCTGCTGACCCTGGCGCTGCGCTTCGTCATGACGATCTTCAGCTACGGCACCGGCGCGCCCGGAGGCATCTTCGCGCCGATGCTGGTGCTCGGCTCGCAGGCCGGCCTCGCGCTGGGGGTGGCGGCGGCCGGCGTCGCGCCGACCCTCGCCGGCGAGCCGCGCGCGTGGGCGGTGGTCGGCATGGCGGCGCTCTTCGCGGGCACCGTGCGCGCGCCGCTGACCGGCATCGTGCTGATGGTCGAGATGACCGAGAGCTACACGCTCATGCTCGCCCTGCTCGCCGCGAGCTTCGCCGCCCAGTGGGTCGCCGACCGGCTGGGCGAGCCGCCGATCTACGACTCGCTGCTCGAACGCGAGCTGCGTCGCACGAGCGACGTCGAGCGACCGGAGGGTGCGCTGATGGTCGAGCTCGACCTCCTGCCCGGCGCGCCCTTCGCCGGTCGCCGCGTCGCCGACCTCGGGCTGCCGGCTGGCTGCCTGATCGTCGCGCTCGAGCGGCGGGCGGACCATCTGGTGGTGAGTGGAGAGACGGTGCTGCGCGCCGGAGACCGCCTGCAGGTCGTGCTCGCGCCGGGCGCGGCCGACGCGCTCGGCCGGTTGCGCGCGGGCGTCGGCCTCGAAATGCGCGGCAACGACTAGAGTTCCACCGATGACACCCCGCCACCGCCGCCGCGGGGCTCCGCTCCTGCTCGCTGCGCTCTGGATTCTCGGCGGGCCGCCGGCGCCGGCAGGAGCCGGATGTCCCGCCGACAACCTTCTCGCGGGGCGTCTGCCGCTCGGCGCGCCGGCCGCGCTCGGGCGGATCACCGACGAGCGGGTGACGCCCGAAGGGGCGCGCTGGAACGCGCCGCCGGCGTTCGTGCTCGCTCCGGCAACGGAGTCGCTCACCTGGGACCTCGGCAGTGTCGTCGAGCTGCGCGCGCTCTTGCTTCAGGCGGACGGCAACGACGTCTATCCGGTGGCGAGCTCGCTCGACGGCGTCGGGTTCGAGCCGCTGGTCGAGGTCAGCCCGGCGGCGGAAGCGGTCGGTCTGCGCACGCGCGCGGTCCGGCTGGCGAACCGGCCCGCGCGCTTCCTGCGGCTGACGACACCGGCCGGCGACGGCGCCCACTCGGTCGCCGAGCTCGCCGCCTGGTGCGCGGTGCCCGCTCCCTGGCCGCCGGCCTTCACGGTGGTCGACGCGCCGCTCGACGCGGCGCTCGGCCCGGCGCGGCTCGCCTGGAACGACGTCACCAGCCGCTGGTGGGAGCTCGCGCTCGCGCTCGCCGGCGGCGCCCTGCTCGCCTGGGGGGCGTGGCGCGGCGCCGCCGGCCGCAGGTTCGACCGGCTGCTCGCGCTGGGCGGGGTGCTCGCCGCGCTCACCTACTTCAACTTCGGCGCTTTCCACTTCTTCAACTACGTCCACGCCTGGGACACCTTCCACTACTACGTCGGCGCCAAGTACTTCCGCGAGCTCGGCTACGAGCGGCTCTACGAATGCGTCGCGGTAGCCGACGCCGCGGAGCCGGAGCTCGCGGCGCGGGTGGCGAAGCGGCGCATCACCGACCTGCGCACCAACGTGCTCGAGTCGAGCGCGGCGATCCTCGCCGCACCGGGTCGGTGCACGGAGCATTTCTCGCCCGCGCGCTGGAAGGGGTTCCGAAACGACGTGGCCTGGTTCCGGGCCCGCGAGACGGCCGAGCGCTGGGAGGAGCTGTCGACCGACCATGGCTACAACGCGACGCCGGTCTGGAACGTCGCCGGGTCGCTGCTCGCCAACCTCGGTCCGGCGAGCGACGGCCTGGTGCTCGCCCTCACCGCGCTCGACGTCGTCTACTTCGGGGCGATGCTGGCGGTCGCGGCGTGGGCCTTCGGCTGGCGTCCGGTGGCGGCGGCCCTGCTCGTCTTCGCGACCTTCTTTCCCTGCCGCTTCTTCTGGACCGGCGGCGCCTTCCTGAGGTGGGACTGGCTCTTCTACACCGTCGCCGCCGTCGCCTGCCTCAAGCGGGGCAGGCCCTGGCTCGGGGGCCTGGCGCTCGGCTACGCAGCGCTGCTGCGGATCTTCCCGGGCCTGCTCGCGGCCGGTCCGGCGCTGGCGCTGGCGATCGCGGTCGCGCGCGCTCTGCGCCGGCACGCCGGCGAGAGCCGGCGCGACGCGCTAGCGCTCGCCCTGCGCGCCGAACCGGCGCGCAGCCACCTGCGCTTCCTGGCCGGCGCCGCGCTCGCCGCGGCGCTGCTCCTGCCCCTGGGCGCGGTCGTCGCGGGCGGCCCCGAGGCTTACCGCGGGTTCGTCGCCAACACGCTCAAGCACAAGTCGACGCCGCTCACCAACAACATGGGGCTGCGCACCGTCCTGACCTTCCGCCCCGCGGAGGTCGGCCGCCGCCTGGTCTCCGACGCCGAGGCCGATCCCTGGCTGCGCTGGAAGACGGCGCGGCTCGCGGCCTGGCAGCGCTCGAAGCCCCTCGCGGCGGCGATCCTGGCCGGCGTCCTCGCGCTGCTCGGTCTCGCCGTCGCACGCCACCCCGAGCCCTGGATCGCCGCCGCGCTCGGGACCGTCACGATCGCCTTCGCGGTCGAGCTGACGTCGTACTACTACGCCTTCCTCTTCGTGCCCGCGCTGCTCTGGGCGCGCTGGCGCTGGACCGGTCCGCTGCTGCTCGTCCTCTGCGCGTTCTCGCAGTTCGTCTCGCTGGCGCCGCTGCCCGGCATGTCGACCTGGCGCGACGAGCAGTACACCTGGATCTCGCTCGCCACGGTGCTGGCGCTGACGGTGCTCCTGGCGCGCTTCGTCCTGGTACCTGCCGCCCCCCCGCGTCGCGCCAGCGACTGAACCCGAGGCCTGGGCCCTTCGGGCCGGGCGGCGGGTCCGTGGGGCGTCCCCTTGGCGGGGGCGTTGGAGAAGCCTCTTGTCGAAAAGCAGGGCGAGCGCGTCGTTCGCGGGCCCGTCGACCGCCGATGGCTCGGAGGCGCTGGAGAGGCCCTCTGTTGAAGGGGGTGGCGGGCAGGTCGATCGAGGGTCCGTCGGGCGTCGCTGGCCCGAGGGCGCTGAAAAGGCCTTCTGTTGAAGCGCGAGGCAGGCAGGTCGGCGGCAGGTCCATGGCCCGCCATCGGCCTGCGCTGCGGTCGTGGAGCGCGAAGGACCAACAGTCTGCATGGCGCCGACAGCGCAAGCCACGCAGACCAGCGAGCGCTCGGCGACCCGTCACCATCCCTTCTATGAGAGCTTCTCTTCTCTTCTCTTCTCTTCTCTTCTCTTCTCGTCTCTCCACTCTCTCTTGCTTACCTGGCGCTCGCGCGGAGTTTCGCCGCGGCACCCAGGTCGGGTATCGAGAACAAAGGCGCGATCGCAACGTTCAATATGCATGGAGGTCGCAACTGTGATCACGAAACGTCGTCGAACAGCGGGCCTGTTGGCGCTGGCCTGGTCGAGCGCAGTGGGGATCGCTGCGCAACAGCTCCCGATGCCGATCCCAGTTCTGTCGGAGAAGCTCGAGTCGGTCAAGGTCGGAGAGACCCGGCCGTTCTGGGTCTCGTTGCCGGATGCCTACAGCGCGACCGGTGATCGCTACCCCGTGCTCTACATGATGGACGGCGAGTTCAACTTCAACTCGGGCGCGATCGGCGGCCTGCGCTACGCCGCCAGCCTCGGCGAGATCCCGGAGTTCATCATCGTCGGAATCAAGAATACCGATCGATCGCAGGACAGCTTCCCGGAGGAGGTGACGTACGCCGATGGCAGCAAGGCGGGCGGACGCGCCGACCGGTACCTGGACTTCGTCCAGAGCGAACTGATTCCCTACATCGATCGGACATACCGCACCCAGCCATATCGAGTGCTCTACGGCACCTCGAATACCGGCTTCACGGCGGTCCACGCCCTCTTCCACCGGCCAGAGCTGGCGTCGGCCTTCATTGCCGCCAGCGCGACGCTGTCGGTTCCGGGCTTCCTCGCGGAGCGAGACGAGCGGATCCGGACGTTCGCCGGCGGCAGGCGCCAGCTGATCCTGATCATGGGCGAGCAGGACCTGCCCACCGTGCTCGTCCAGAACAGCGCTCTCAAGGAGAAGGTCGAGGCGCTGGCTCCGGAGAATCTGACCTGCCGGCTCACGGTGATCGAGCGCACGGAGCACGTCCCGGCAGCGGCCCTGCTGACCGGCGTCCGCCGCCTGTTCGAGGGATGGTCGCCGGGCCGGCCGCTCCCCGGGTAGAGCTCTCAAGAGATCCGCGATCTGGTGGAGCGCCTGGAGTCCGGGCTCCGGGAACGCCCAGGACGAAAGAGAAAGCGGCCGGAGGAGTCGCTCCCCGGCCGCTCGGAGGGTGCCGCTGTCTACGTGCTGCGCGCCGGGTCCCGGCGCGTTACTGCCCGCAGGTCTGGAAGGTCGCGGTGTCCTGCACCGGGGCCGCGATCTGGCCGAGGTTGTTCTTGTACTCCTTGACGATGCCGGTGTGGCGGTCGGTCACCCGCAGGGTGAAGTCGACGTTGGTGGTCGCCGCGTAGAAGAGCCAGTAGGCGGGCTGGGCCTGGAAGCCGCAGGCGTCGAGCGTCTTGACCAGCACCTCGATGTTGTCGGGGCTGAAGAACCAGATGCCGATCGAGTTGCCCGAGAGCTGGACCATCTGGCCGCGGCCGGTGGCGCCGGTGGCCGTGCGGTAGGTGGCCTCGACCGAGAAGCGCGAGCCCTGGGTGCAGCCGGAGTCGTCGCCCGGCTCGCACGGGGCGGTCGAGCCGTCGTCGTCGAGGATGTTGAGCACCGAGTTGCCGCGCGTGGTGTCGATGGTCGCGCCGCCGGTCGGGTTGGAGAGGTGGAGGTTGACCGACTCGTTGCCTTCCGACAGGTCGTCGCCGAAGACCGCCACCGTGAAGGTCCTGACGCTGCCGTCGCCCGCCGCCCAGGAGAGCGTGCCGGAGACCGCCTGGTAGTCGTCGCCGGCGGTGGCGCTGCCATCGGAGGTCGAGAAGTCGACCGCGACCGCGCCGGTCTCGCCGTTCGAGCGCTCGACCCGGATCACGGCCTGCGTCTGCCCCTCGATCACCTCGAAGCTGACCTCGTCGAACTTGAGCACGCCGCGGCTGCCGGAGGTGCCGCCGCTGCCGCCCGAGTCGAGGATGGTGAGCACGGCGACCGAGCGCTCGTCGTCGAGCACCGCCCCGCCGGTCGGGTTCGAGAGCAGCAGGTCGATCGTCTCGTTCGGCTCGGCGACGCCGTCCGCGACGATCGGCACGGTGAAGGAGCGGATGCTGCCGTCGCCCGCGCCCCAGGAGAGCGTGCCCGAGACCTCGGTGAAGTCGTCGTCGGCCGTCGCCGACGCTGCCTGCGCGAAGTAGGCCACCGAAACCGCGCCGTCTTCGCCGTGGGAGCGCTCGACGGTGATCACCGCGACGCCGACGCCTTCGTTGGTGAAGAAGGAGCGCTCGTCGAACTTGAAGACGCCGTTGGGGCTGGTGGCGCCGCCCGAGCCGCCGCTGCCGCCGGAGCCGCCGCTGCCGCCCGAGCCACCACTGCCGCCGGAGCCGCCGCTGCCACCGGAGCCGCCGCTACCGCCGCTACCACCCGAGCCACCGCTGCCCCCGGAGCCGCCAGAGCCACCGCTGCCACCCGAGCCGCCGCTGCCCCCGGAGCCACCGCTGCCGCCCGAGCCGCCATCGTTGTCTCCAATGCTGATCGTGTTCGTCGCGCGCGTCGGGTCGATCGACGCCCCGGTCGCATCGACGAGCACGAGCTGGATCGACTCGGTCGACTCGGGCGAGGCGTCGTCGCTCAGCTGGACCGCGACGAACCGGTCGGAGCCGTCGTTGGCGGCCCAGGTGAGCACGACGTCGACCGCCGGGTAGTCGGATCCGGGGGTCGCCGAGCCGCCGTTGGAGAGGACGCGGACCGAGGCCGGACCGTCCTCGCCCTGCGAGCGCTCGACCATGACCTGGATGGTGGATCCCTCGTTGCCGAAGTAGCTCGACTGGTCGAACTTGACGACGCCCGGCCCGGCGGCCAGGGCGGGGGCGGCGCAGAGCAGAGCGGCGCCGAGAAGCCCGGGGATCGCGTTCCTGCGGCTGCTGGTGTTCATCTTCTGTCTCCTCCCGGGTCGCGGCGGAGCGGGGATCGCTCGGCGGCCGACTCCGGCTTCGGGGGGTGAGACAGCGGGCGCGGTGGAACGGAACAGCGGGCGCCCACCCGTGTCAGAGTCGCCGCCGGGGGTGCCCGCCGGAACGGCGCCGGAGCGCCGGCCGGGGTGCCGGAGGGGGTATGGGCGAACGACCGCGGGTCGTGATCCTGGGCGGCGGCTTCGGCGGGCTCTCGGCGGCCGAGGGGCTGGCCCGCGTGCCGGTCGACGTGACGCTGGTCGACCGCCACAACCACCATCTCTTCCAGCCGCTGCTCTACCAGGTCGCGACCGCGCACCTGGCGCCCGGCGACATCGCCGCGCCGATCCGCCAGATCCTGCGCGACCAGGCCAACGCGACGGTGCTGCTGGGCGAAGCGACGGGCGTCGACCTCGACGCGCGCACGGTGCTCCTCGCCGCCGGCGGGCGGACGGAGCGCCTGTCCTGGGACTTCCTGATCGTGGCGACCGGCGTCACCCTCTCCTACTTCGGACACGACGAGTTCGCGCGCCATGCGCCGGGCCTGAAGACCCTCGCCGACGCCACCGCGTTGCGCTACCGCACGCTCGCGGCCTTCGAGGCCGCCGAGCTCGAGCGCGACGTCGCGCGCCGCCGCGAGCTGCTGACCTTCGCGCTGGTCGGCGCCGGACCGACCGGTGTCGAGATGGCCGGCGCGCTGGCCGAGCTCTCCCGCGAGACCCTGGCGCGCGAGTTCCGGCGCTTCGATCCGCGCGCCACCCGCATCGTGCTGCTCGAGGCCGGCCCGCGCATCCTGCCCGGCTTCGATGCCGCGCTGGCGGAGAGCGCGCGTCGGCGGCTGGCGGCGATGGGGGTCGAGGTCCGCACCGGGGCGCCGGTCGCGGCGGTGGACGAGGGGGGCGTCGAAGCGGGCGGGGAGCGGATCGCGGCCGCCAACGTCTTCTGGACCGCGGGGGTGCGCCCGACCCCGGTGGCCGGCTGGCTGGGCGCCCCGACCGACCGGGTCGGACGGGTGCGCGTCGACACGGATCTCTCGGTGCCGGGCCGGCCGGAAGTCTTCGTGATCGGCGACGCGGCGAGCTACGAGCAGGACGGGCGCCCGCTGCCGGGCGTCGCCCAGGTCGCGATGCAGCAGGGGCGCCATGTCGCGCGAGTCCTCGCGCGGCGCCTGGCCGGCAAGGGCCCGCTGCCCCCGTTCCGCTACCACGACAAGGGCAACCTGGCGGTGGTCGGGCGCAACTTCGCCGTGCTCGAGCGGGGCGGCTGGAAGAGCCGCGGCTTCCTGGCCTGGCTGGTCTGGGCGCTCGTCCACATCCAGTTCCTGGCGCTCTTCCAGAACCGTCTGCTGGTGATGGCGCAGTGGGCCTGGACCTACCTCACCCGCCAGCGCGGCTCGCGCCTGATCCTGGGCCGCCCCTGAGCGGGGTGCGGGCCGGCCCTTCGGTATTTCTCCGGTTGCGGGAGGGCCGGGCTCCTGAGACGATCCGGTTCGATCGATCGACCCGGCCCCGAGGTGGACCCACGATGAAACGCGCCCTCGCCCTGTTCGCCGCCCTTTTCCTGTTCTCCGTCACGCTCGCCGAAGCCGCGAAGATCCGCGAGCGGCACGACACGGCCTGGGACTTCTCGCAGGTGAAGACCTGGCGGTTCAAGGTCGAGAAGGGGCCGGGGGTCGACGACATCGACGTCCGCGTGCGGGCGGAGCTCCGGACCCAGCTCGCCAAGAAGGGCCTGCGCGAGCTGCCGCTCGGCGACCCCGAGGCCGACGTGCAGATCGTCTACAGCATCGGCGGCGTCGACACCCTGACCGCCGGCATGACGATCACCGCCGGCTGGTACGGCGACATCATCGCGATTCCCGGCGCGGAGTCGCGGATGTCCGCCGGCATCCTGATCGAGATGCAGGATCCGGCGAAGGAGCAGGCGATCTGGGCGGCGTCCTACGTGATGACCGGCAACAACCCGAACGTCCTGGCGGTCATGCGCGACAAGGTCGAGAAGGCGGTCCAGGGCACGCTGAAGAAGTACCCGCCGAAGTGAGACGGCGGGGCTGACCGGCGGGCGGCGGCGGCGACCCGGCGCCGCCCGCGGTCACTCTGCGGATTCCTTCCTACTCCATCCCCACGGCGGCCGCCGGCACCGGGAACCCCCGCATGCGCATCAGGGCGGCGATGCCGGCATCCTTGCCGCGGAACGCCCGATAGGCGTCGGCCGGGTCGACCGTGTTGCCGACCGAGAGGACGTCGTCGAAGAGCTTCCTGGCCAGCTTCTTGTCGTAGGCGCCGCCGGCCTCGACGAAGGCCTCCCATGCATCGGCCGTCAGCGTGTCGGCCCAGAGGTAGCTGTAGTAGCCCGCCGAGTAGCCGTCCGACGAGAAGATGTGCGCGAACTGCGGCGTGCGGTGACGCATGACGATCTGCTTCGGCATGCCGAGCGCCGCCAGCGTCTCGCGCTCGAAGGCGTCCGGGTCGATCTTCACGCCGCCGCCGGCGGCGGCGAGGTGGAGCTTCATGTCGACCAGCGCGCTCGAGAGGTACTCGACGGTGCTGAATCCCTCGTTGAACGTCGCCGCGCGCTCGATCTTGGCGGCGAGCTCCTTCGGCATCGGCTTGCCGGTCTCGACGTGCAGCGCGAAGCGGTCGAGCACCTCGGGCGTCGACAGCCAGTGCTCGAGGATCTGCGAGGGGAACTCGACGAAGTCGCGCGCCACCGAGGTGCCGGAGACCGACGGGTAGGTGACGTTCGACGACAGCCCGTGGAGCGCGTGGCCGAACTCGTGGAACAGCGTCCTGGCGTCGGTCCAGGAGACCAGGATCGGCTCGCCCGGCTTGCCCGGCACGAAGTTCGAGTTGTTGGAGACGATGGTCCGGACCTCGCCGTCCATCCGCTCCTGGTTGCGGTAGGCGTTCATCCAGGCGCCCGACTGCTTGCCGCTGCGGGCGTAGGGGTCGAAGTACCAGAGGCCGATCAGTTCGCCCGAGTCGCGGGTCACCTTCCAGACGCGCACGTCGGGGTGGTAGACGGGCACGTCGGTGACCGGCGCGAAGCGGAAGCCGAACAGCTCGCCGGCGACCCAGAACATCCCCTCGCGCAGCTTCTCGAGCTGCAGGTAGGGCTTGATCTCGTTCTCGTCGAGGTCGTACTTCGCCTTGCGCACCTTCTCGGCGTAGTAGCGGTAGTCCCACGGCTCGATGGTGACCTTCGCCCCGCCCCCGGCCGCGTCCCGGTCGGCGAGCGCCTGCATGTCGGCGACTTCCTCGGCGACCCGCGCCACGGCCGGCTTCCAGACCGCCTCCATCAGCTCGATCGCCCGCTCGGGGTTCTTCGCCATCGAGTTCTCGAGCCGCCGGTGGGCGTGGGTCGGATAGCCGATCAGCCTCGCCCGCTCGCCGCGCAGCTCGAGGATCTCGGTGATCAGCGCGTTGTTGTCGCGCGCGCCGCCGTTGTCGCCGCGCGAGACGAACATGGTCCACGCCTTCTCGCGCAGGTCGCGCCGGTCGGCGTAGGTGAGGAACGGCTCGATCGCCGAGCGCGTGTTGAGCACCACCCACTTGCCGGCCTTGCCCCGCGCCTCGGCGGCGGCCGCCGCGGCCGCGCGGAAGCCGGCGGGCAGCCCGGCGAGATCGGCCTCGCTGTCGAGGGTCAGGAAGAGCTCGCTCTCGTCGCCGAGCAGGTTCTGGCTGAAGGTGGTGTAGAGCGTGGCCAGGCGCTGGTTGATCTCGGAGAGCCGCTTCTTGGCGGCGGCGTCGAGCTGCGCGCCCGCGCGGACGAACTCCGTGTAGTCGAGCCAGGTCAGGCGCTGCTGCTCGGGGGTGAGCCCGGAGCTCTCGCGCTTCTCGTAGACCGCAGCGATGCGCGCGAAGAGCTTCTCGTTCTGGACGATCGAGTCGTAGAAGGCCGCCAGCCTGGGCGCCATGGTCTGCTCGACGGCCTGGAACTCGGGGGTCGAGAGGTTGCCGCCCCAGATGCCGAAAACGGCGTTGACGCGGTCGAGGGTGCGGCCGGAGCGCTCGAGCGCGGCGATGGTGTTCGCGAAATCGGGCGCCGCCGGGTCGGCGGCGATGCGGTCGATCGCCGCGAGCTGCTCGGCCATGGCGGCCTCGAGCGCGGGCTGGAACATCTCGACCTGGACCTGGTCGAACGGCGGCACGCCGCCGTAGGGGCCGGTCCAGGGGTTGAGCAGGGGGCTGTCGAGGGCTTGCGCCCCGGCGGCGAGCAGAGTCGCCATGCCGAGGCCGGTGACGACGGGATTGGACATCGGGTCGTTCTCCATGGTGGGGCGGTTTCCAGCGCGAGGACCGCGCTCGAGAGGCCTCTATCTTATGGCAGCGGGGCCCGCTCCGGCGCGACGTAGACTTCGCCCGGGAAGGAGCACGGCATGGCGGACGCGCGGCGCAGGTTTTTCGATCTCGGCGTGGGGCTGGCGCTCGGGGCGGTGCTGTCGGGAGCCTGGGTCAGCTACTCGTGGCAGAAGAGCTTCGCGACCGTCTACCTGGTGCAGATGGCCGACCAGGCCAACGTGGCGCGCGAGATCGGCCGGGGCGCCGGCGGAGCGCTCGCCGAGAAGATCCGCGCCGCGCTGCCGCTCTACGTCACAACCCTCGACCGCGACTTCCGCGACGTCCAGGGCAAGGACTGGGCGCTCTGGGCCGTGCGCGACGCGTTCGAGGCCGCCGGCATCCAGCCCCCGGCGTCGATCGCCCCGATCCTCCAGGCCCTGCCGCCGCGCGCCAGCTGCCCACCGCCGCGCGGAGCCGCCCCAGCGGCACCCGTCCCCTCCACCCCGCCGCAGGGGTCCTAGGGGTCCGCGCGCGCGGCGTGCCTCAGCGCAGCTCGGCCGGCGCCATCAGCACCTCGCCGCGGCGGCCTTCGGCGAGCGCGACGCGCAGCGTGCCGGTGACGCCGGGTCCCGGCGGACGGAAGTAGAGGACGTAGTGCCCGGTCAGGAGCGCGGAGACCCGGTTCGTCGCCGCCTTCGGGTTGTGGCGGGTCTTCGAGTACGTGCCGCCGGTGTCGTAAGCGATTTCGCGCAGGCCGACCTCGAGCGAGTGGTAGTCGGCGTCGGTGACGTCGAGCACGAAGACCGCGGTGCGGCCGCGGCGCAGCGAGTCGACCGCCGCACCGTACTCCGGCGGCAGCGTGACGCCGAGCGCCCCGAAGCGGCCGAGCCCCCAGCCGAGGTAGACCAGGACCTTCGCTCCCGGCAGCGGTTCGAGCGCCCGCGCGGTGATCTCGAGCCCCTGCTCCGGTTTCGCGGCGCGTTTCGCCGCGGCGAAGTCGAAGGTCCGGGCGAGCGACGGGCCGCCGCTCTTGCGCAGCCAGGGCTCCGGGCCGGAGAGGATCGCCTCGTCGAGCGCCCGCCGCACCCGCTCGCGGTCGTCGGTGAAGTCGAGGCGGAGCTTCAGGTGCGAGTCGAACGAGACGACCGCG
Source organism: uncultured Acidobacteriota bacterium (assembly GCA_963803995.1). GTDB lineage: Bacteria > Acidobacteriota > Thermoanaerobaculia > Multivoradales > JAGPDF01 > JACTMI01. The sequence continues at coordinate 88,571 of CAWDOT010000007.1, read as the reverse complement.
ATCCGATCCTCGTAGCCGAGTGTGTCGAGGAAGCGCTTCGCTTCGGGCAGCATGCGCAGCTGGCCGCTCATCCGCGACGGGTGGAAGTCGGCCTGCACGAAGATCACGACCCGCTTGCCCGCGGGCGGCGGCGCGACGCCGGCGGCTTCGAGCTCGGCGAGCGAGCCGGCGTCGAGCGACGGCGCGGCGGCGCCGACCCACTCGACCGCCTCGATCGGCAGCTCGCGGCCGCCGGCGAAGAGCCGGAAGTCCGCGACCCCGAGCCCGGTGAGCGCGCCGCCGGTCGTGCGGTCCTCGACGCGGACCTCGAGGGTCGCGAGCTCGACCTCGAGCGTCTCGGCATAGCTGCCGGCCGGCGGGGCGGGGGTCGCCTCGGGCGGCGGGCTCGCGGCCGGCGGCGCCTGGGCGAGCAGGGTCGCGCCGGCGAGGGCGAGCGCGGCGAGGAGCGGCGGCGGCGGACGACGCATGGTTCGGATCCCGGCCTTCAGCCTAGCCGAGCCCGGACCGGGCGGAGTCCAGCTCGGTGCGGATCGCGCTAAGGTTGATGCCGATGGGAACGGGCGTGGACGAACGGGACCGGGGCGCCGCGGCGAAGCGGGCCCGGCGGGCGCGGCGGGCGATCCTGCGCTACGAGCGGCACCACGAGCCGCTGCTCACCCCGCGCGACTTCCTGCACCGGATGCTCCGCCACGGCGGCCTCACCGTCGTCGTGCTGGCGCTCTCGCTCGGCGGCGGCGCGCTCGGCTACCGGGTGACCGAGGGGATGTCCTGGCTCGACGCGTTCCTGAATGCCTCGATGATCCTGACCGGGATGGGCCCGGTCTCGACGCTCGTGACCGACGCCGGCAAGCTCTTCGCCACCGGCTACGCGATCTTCTCGGGCGTCGTCTTCCTGGCCGCCGTCGGCTTCCTGCTGGCGCCGGTCTTCCACCGCTTCCTGCATCGCTTCCACCTCGCCGAGGACGACGATTCCTGAACCCCTGGATCCGGCGGCGTTCGGGGCGCCGGGCTGGCGCACCCGCTTCGCCCCGGCGCCCACCGGCCGGCTCCATCTCGGCCACGCGGTCAACGCGGTCTACGTCTGGGGGCTGGCGCGCGCCTTCGGCGGCCGGGTCCTGCTGCGCGTCGAGGACCACGACCGGATCCGCTGCCGGCCGGAGCACGAGCGCGCGCTGCTCGACGACCTCGAATGGCTCGGCCTCGCGTCCGATCCCGACCCGGACTCCGGCGCCGCCTTCGTGCGCCAGAGCGATCGCGACGCGCTCTACCGCGCCGCGCTCGCGCGGCTGACGGCGGCCGGCCTCGTCTACGTCTGCGACTGCTCGCGCCGGAAGATCCTCGATGCGCAGCCGGTGCCGGCGGGAGCCGAGCTGCGCTACCCGGGGACCTGTCGGGCACGGAACCTGCCGGAGAGCGCCTCCGCGATGCGCCGGGTCCGGATCGACGAGGGTGGGGTCGCTTTCGACGATCTCCGCCTCGGCGTGCAACGGCAGTCCCCGTCGGAGCAGTGCGGCGACCTGCTCGCCCGCGACCGTGACGGCCACTGGACCTACCAGTTCGCGGTGGTGGTCGACGACCTCGCGCAGGGGATCGGCGTCGTGATTCGCGGCGAGGACCTGCTCGAGTCGACCGGGCGCCAGATCCTCCTCGGCCGGCGGCTCGGCCGCGCCGACCTGCCCCGTTTCCTCCACCACCCGCTGGTGCGTCACCCGGACGGTGCCAAGCTCTCGAAATCGAATCGCGACACCGGTCTTGCCGACCTGCGCGCCGCCGGCTGGAGCGCCGGCCGGACGCTCGGCGAAGCGGCGTTCCGCGCCGGGCTGCTGCCGGCGCCGCGCGATCTCGCCGCGGCGGATCTCGCCGGGCTGTTCGCCGATCGCGGCTAGGATCGGGCCGTGACGAAGAAGCGCGCCACCCGCACCTCGACGCGGTCGCTCTCGCTGTCGCGCCGGCTGCGCCTCAAGCGACGCGACCGGGTGATCGCCGGCGTCGTGCTCGGACTGGGGTTGCTCGCGGTCCTCGCCGCGTTCGCCACCGCCTGGCCCTACTGGCGGCTGGCCGGGCAGTTCGAGACGCTGCCCCGGGTCGAGCCCTCGCGGCTCTACGGCCGGCCGGTGCGTCTCCAGCCCGGCCTCGCGCTCGGACCCGAGCGGCTGGTCGAGCGCCTCGGCGAGCTCGCCTACCATCCGGCGACCGAGCGGGGGCTGCTGCCCGGCACCTTCCACTTCACCGGCGAGCGGGTCTCGATCGCGCGCCGGAGCTTCCGGGCGCAGGTCGGCGACGAAGGGGGAGGCTTGCTGGTCTGCGACTTCCAGGGCGAACGGCTGGTGCGCGTCGAGCTCGACGGCGCCGCGGTCGCCGAGGCCTATCTCGACCCGCCGCTGGTCGCGACCTTCTACGGACCCGACCTGATGGAGCGGCGGCCGACGCCGCTCGCCGAGATCCCGGGCGACCTCGCGCGCGCCGTGCTCGCCGCCGAGGACGCCGGTTTCTTCGAGCACCCGGGAATCTCGGCGACCGGCATCCTGCGCGCGCTCTGGACCAACGCGCTCGGCGGCGAGGTGCGCCAGGGGGGCTCGACCGTCACCCAGCAGCTCGCCAAGAACCTCTACCTGACCTCCGAGCGGACGGTCGGCAGGAAGCTGCGCGAAGCGATGCTCGCGGTGATGCTCGAGTGGCGCTACTCCAAGGAGCAGATCCTCGAGGCCTATCTCAACCAGATCTTCTGGGGGCGCAGCGGCGCGGCCAACCTGATCGGCGTCGGCGCGGCCTCCTGGGCCTACTTCGGCAAGCGCCCCGCGGAGCTCGACCTCGCCGAGGGCGCGCTGCTGGCGGCGATGATCAAGGCGCCCGCCGAGTATTCGCCGATTCGCAAGCCCGAGGCCGCCCGGGGCCGGCGCGACTTCGTGCTCGACCGCCTGGCCGAGCTGCGCTGGATCTCGCGCGCGGCGGCCGACGCGGCGCAGCAGGAGCCGCTGCCCGTCCGCGACCTCCCGCTCTCCCGGCGGCGCGCCCCCTACTTCGCCGACGCCGCGGCGGCGGAGGTCGCGGCGCGCTTCCAGGTCTCCGAGCTCTCCGACGCCGGTCTCACAGTGCTCTCGACGCTCGACCTGTCCGACCAGGAGGCCGCCGAGCGGGCGGTCTCGGGAGGCCTGGGCGACCTCGAGGAGCGCAGTCCGCGCGCGAAGAAGAAGGGCGGGCTCTTCCAGGCGGCGCTCGTCTCGCTCGAGCCGGCGACCGGCGCCGTGCGCGCCTACGTCGGCGGCCGCGACTACCGGGAGAGCCAGTTCGACCGCGTCGCCCAGGCGCGCCGGCAGGCGGGCAGCGCCTTCAAGCCGCTGGTCTACGCGACCGCGTTCGAGTCGGGCGTCGCCACCCCCGGCACGCTGCTCGAGGACGCGCCGCTGACGGTCGAGGCGGGGGGGCAGCTCTGGTCGCCGTCGAACGACGACGACCAGTTCCGCGGCTGGGTCACCGCGCGTGCCGCGCTCGAGCTGAGCCTGAACGTGCCGACGGCGCGCCTGGCGATGCAGACCGGGCTGCCCAAGGTCGTCGCCATGGCGCGCTCCTGCGGCATCCAGTCGCGGCTGAAGGCGGTGCCTTCGGTCGCGTTGGGCGCCTTCGAGCTGGCGCCGATCGAGCTCGCGACCGCGTACGCGACGCTCGCCAACCGGGGCGTGCGGCCGCCGGTGCACCGGGTCGACGCGGTGCTCGACCGCGCCGGGCGACCGCTCGCCGGCGCGCCGCTCGCCGCGCCCGAGCGGGTGCTCTCGGCGGAGACCGCCTATCTGGTCACCACCCTCCTCCAGGGCGTCATGGACTTCGGCACCGGCCGGCCGGCGCGCGCGCTCGGGCTCGGCGATCCGGTGGCGGGCAAGACCGGCACCACCAACCAGCGCCGCGACAACTGGTTCGCCGGCTTCACGCCCGACCGGGTCTCGCTGGTCTGGGTCGGCTTCGACGACGACACGCCGACCCCCTTCTCGGGCTCGCGCGCCGCGCTGCCGATCTGGACGAGGTTCACGCTCGACGTCCGCCCGGCGAGCGGCTTCGCGCCGTTCACGCCGCCCGCCGGCATCCGGGTCGTGCTGATCGACCCGGCGACCGGCGAGCTCGCCACCGACCGCTGCCCCGAGGTGCTCTCCGAAGCCTTCCCCGAGGACCGGATTCCGCAGGAGACCTGCCACCTCCACGGCGGCTTCCGCGCGCGCCCGCTCGACCCGACCGTCGCCGCGGAGCGCGACGCCGAGCGGAGCGAGGAGCACGGCCTGCGCTCCTGGTTGCGCCGCGTCTTCGGCCGCGACAAGAAGCCGCCCGGCCCGCCCTCGGGCCCGCCGCCTTAGCTCGAAGGCGCGGGGCGCGGGGCCGCCAGGGCGGCGGCGCCGGCGAGGACGGTGACGATCCAGACCAGGTCGGCGAGGAGCAGGTGGGCGAGCTGGAGGGGGATCGGGGCGAGCAGGCCGAAGTTCACCACGCCGAGGGCGATCTGGGCGAAGACGAGGATCCCCGCCCAGCGCGCGCGCCGATCGGCGACGACGCCCGCCTCGCGCGCCAGCACCCGCTGCGCGAAGAGCGCCACCGCCACCGCGGCGATCGCCGCGAACAGCGGGTGGAGGAGCCTGAGCCGGAGCAGGAGGTGCGCGGTCGGCGAGAGGTCCTGCGCGAGGCCGTGGGCGAGCGAGGCGGCGGGGAAGAGCGTGTCGCCGAGCGCGGCGATCGCGCCCGAGACGCCCGCCGCGACGAGCAGCGCCAGCGCGGCGAGCCAGAGCCGGGCGAGCGCGGGATCGTGCGCGCGGACGAGCGGGCGGTCCTCGCCCGCGTAGTGCAGCGCGAGCGCGAGCGCCGCGAGCAGGAAGAAGGTGTTGACCAGGTGGAGCGCCATCGCCACCGCGCGCGCCGCCGAGTCGTTGCCGGCGACCAGCTCGAGCAGCACCAGCCCGGCGCCCAGCGCCGCCTCCATCAGCAGGAAACCGAACGCCCAGGCCGCCGCCCGCCGCGCCGGATGACCGGCGGGGCGCCAGCGGAAGGCGCCGACCAGCAGGGCGACGCCCGCGGCGAGCGCCAGCCCGCTCGTCGCCCGGTGCGTCCACTCGATCATCCGTTCGGCCGAGGGCGCGCGCGGCACCACCTCGCCGTCGCACAGCGGCCAGTGCGCGCCGCACCCGGCCCCCGACCCCGAAGCGCGCACGAACGCGCCCCAGCCGATGACGAAGAGATTCCAGAGCAGCACGGCGAGCGCGAGGCGGGCGAGGCGGTTCTGCACGAGGGAATCCTAGTCGAGCGAGCCGGGCCAGGGGTGTCGAGCGGGGGCGGACGGCGTGGGCTGCCGGGGGTCCCGGAGCGAAGACGGCGGGGGGCCCCCACGCCTCCAGAATGAGATCGAACTGGGGTTCCCCGCGAGCGGAGGGACCCCCGGCAGCCCACGACGGCCACCCCCGCGGGGGCTTGCAAGAGGCCTTGCGGAGGCCAGCGACGAGTAGGAGTAGGATCGGCGTTTACCGTGACCGCTCCGGACCGCCGTCGAGCACTGGAGGACCCCCGACCCGCGATGGACCTGCGCGCGATCGAAGTGGTCGACGCGCGCACGCACAATCTCAAGGGGGTCTCCTGCCGCGTCCCCCACGGCCGCGTCACGGTGGTCACCGGCCCCTCCGGCGCCGGCAAGTCCTCGCTCGCCTTCGACACCATCTTCGCCGAGGGGCAGCGCCGCTTCGTCGAGTCGATGTCGACCTACGCGCGCCAGTTCCTCGACCAGATGGAGCGGCCGCCGGTCGAGGACATCCGCAACCTGCCGCCGGCGGTCGCGCTCGAAGCGAAGAACTCGGTGAAGAACGCGCGCTCGACCGTCGGCACCATCACCGAGGTGCACGACGTCCTGCGCCTGCTCTTCGCGCACCTCGGCGTGGTCGGCTGCCCCGAAGGCCACGGGCCCGCGCGGCGCACCACGGCGGGCGAGGTGGCCGAGGCGCTCGCGGGCGGCGAGACCGGGGAGCGCTTCCTGCTCGTCGCGCGGCTGGCGCGCCCGCCGCGGGGCGCCGACGCCAAGCTCGCCGAGCTGGTGCGCCAGGGGTTCGCGCGCCGGCTCGACGGCGAGGGGGTCGCGCCGATCGCGCCCGGCGACCCCTGGCCGGCGAAGCTCGACCCGCTGCCGCTGGTGCTCGGCCGCTTCCGCGCCGACCCCGCGTCGACCGCGCGCCTGGCCGCGACGGTCGAGGACGCCTGGCGGCTCGGCGCCCGCGTCGTCGAGGCGCGCGGCGAGGCGGGCGTGCGCTTCTACTCGACCGAGCTCGGCTGCCCGGTCTGCGGCATCGCGGTGCGGACCCCCTCGCCGGCGCTGTTCAGCTTCAACTCGCCGCTCGGCGCCTGCCCGACCTGCGAGGGCTTCGGTCGGGTCATCGGGGTCGACGCCGAACGGGTGATTCCCGACCCCGGCAAGAGCCTCGCCGAGCGGCCGATCGCGCCCTGGAACACCCCCGCCTACGAGGAGCTCTACGACGGTCTCTACGCCGCGGCGAAACGGCGCGGCGTGCCGCTCGACCGGCCGCTGGCGAAGCTCTCGGCCGCGCACCGGGAGTGGCTCTGGCGGGGCGCGGGCTCCTTCGTCAATCTCGACTCCTTCTTCCGCTGGCTCGAAGGGCGCTCCTACAAGGTCCACGTGCGCGTCCTGCTCGCCCGCTACCGCGCCTACAACCCCTGCCCCGACTGCGGCGGCGCGCGCCTGAACCGCGAGGCCCTGGCGGTGACCTTCGCCGGACGCACGCTGCCCGCGCTCGCCGCGCAGTCGGTCGAAACGCTGCGCGACTGGTTCGCCGGGCTCGAGCTCTCCGAACGCCAGCGCGAGGTCGGCGCGCACCTGCTCGCCGGGATCGCCGAGCGGCTGGAGGTGCTGCACCGCGTCGGGCTCGACTACCTGACGCTCGACCGCCAGGCACGCACGCTGTCGGGGGGCGAGACCCAGCGCATCCACCTCGCGGCCGCCCTCGGCTCGGGCCTCACCTCGACCCTCTACGTGCTCGACGAGCCGACCATCGGCCTCCATCCGCGCGACGGCGAGAAGCTGCTCGACCTGCTGCGCGACCTCGCCGCGCGCGGCAACACCGTGCTGGTGGTCGAGCACGACCCGACCCTCATCCGCGGCGCCGACTGGCTGATCGACCTCGGGCCGGCGGCGGGGGAGCGCGGCGGCGAGCTGCTGGCCGAGGGGCCGGTCGACGAGGTGCTCGCCCACCCCGAGTCGGCCACCGCGCGCTACCTGCGCGCGCGCGCCGCGACGCCGGCGCGCGCGCACCTCGCGCGCTTCCGCCGCGAGCGGGGGCGCCGGAGCGTCGAGGAGGAGCTCGAGGACCGGCCGAAGGTCTCGATCCGCGGCGCGCGCGAGCACAACCTGCGCGGCATCGACGTCGAGTTTCCGCTCGACGCCCTGGTGGCGGTCACCGGCGTCTCCGGTTCGGGCAAGTCGACCCTGGTCGAGAACGTCCTCTACGGCGCCTACCGCCGGTCGCGCGGCTCGGCCGACGCCGACCCGGGGCGCTGCGACGCGCTCGAAGGGCTCGACACACTCGCCGACGTGACCATGGTCGACCAGAGCCCGATCGGCCGCTCGTCGCGCTCGAACCCGGTCACCTACATCAAGGCGTACGACGACCTGCGCCGGATCTTCGCCGGCACCGAGGAGGCGCGCCGGCGCGGCATCACTCCGGCCCACTTCTCGTTCAACCTCGAGACCGGGCGCTGCCCGGAGTGCGAGGGCACCGGCGTGCTCGAGGTCGACATGCAGTTCATGGCGCCCGTGGTGGTCCGCTGCGACCGCTGCGCGGGGCGACGCTTCCGCCCCGAGGTGCTGGCGGTCCGCCACCTCGGGCGCGACATCGCCGAGACGCTCGACCTGACCGTCGAGTCGGCGCTCGCCATTTTCGCGAAGGAACGCACGCTCTGCCGCAAGCTCGCGCCCCTCGCCGAGGTCGGCCTCGGCTACCTGCGCCTCGGCCAGCCGACCTCGACGCTGTCGGGCGGCGAGGCGCAGCGCCTCAAGCTGGCGAGCTTCCTCAGCCGCCCGGCGCGCGAGGGGCGGCGTCTCTTCCTGTTCGACGAGCCGACCACCGGCCTCCATCTTTCCGACATCGACCTGCTGTACGGCACCCTGCGCAAGCTGGTCCAGCGCGGCGACGGGGTGGTGGTGGTCGAGCACAGCCTCGACCTGCTCGCCCACGCCGACTGGATCGTCGACCTCGGGCCGGGCGGCGGTGAGCACGGCGGGCGGCTGCTCTTCTGCGGCCCGCTGGCGACCTTCCTCGACGAGGCGGAGAGCCCGACCGCCGAGCTGTTGCGCCGCTCGCTGCACTGGCAGCGCGGCCAGGGCGGATCGAGTAGAATCCGGGCCATTCGTTCCCGGGACGGCAAGGCTTCGAAGAGGGCGGGCTAAACCATGCAAGCGTGGCAGGTCTTCGTGGAAGTTCCGGGCAAGCCGCCGGTCGAGCTGCCCGAAGGCGAGTCGGTGGTCGGGCGCAGCCGCACCTGCGCCGTCCACATCCCGGAGTCGACGGTCAGCCGCCAGCACGCCAAGCTGCTCGTGGGCGCCGCCGGCAAGGTGATCGTCCGCGATCTCGGGTCGTCGAACGGCACCTTCGTCAACGGCGAGAAGGTCGACGGCGAGCGCGCCATCGCCAACGGCGACCGGGTCACGGTGGGCGAGGCCGACGTGGTCGTCCGCATCCTGCCGCCGGTCGAGCCCGCCGATGCGACGATGAAGGTCCACATCCCGCCGATGACGGCGCCCGCGCCGCAGGCCGGCGCGACGCAGCTCTTCGCGGACGCGCCGCCGCCGTTGCCTCCTGCCGCGGCGTCCGCCGCGCCCGCGCCGCCCACGCCGCCCGTGCCGATCGCGCCGCCGCCGCCGCCGCGCGCCGCCGCGCCGCCGGCGATGATCGACCCGCCGATCCGCCGCGAGGGCGCGCCGCCGCCGGTCGCGGCGACTCCGCCGCCGCCGGCCCTGCAGGCCGCGCCGGTCGCGGCGCCGCAGAAGGCGGGGGACCTTCTCCCCTCGATCCAGGAGATCGAGAAGATGCCCCTGCCGCCGCCCGCGGCGAAGAAGGGCGCCGCCGCGGCGCCGGCCGCCGCCGGCGCCACGGTGCAGGTCGAGCCCGCCGGCTTCTGGATCCGCGTCGCGGCCAATCTGATCGACGGCGTGATCTTCGGCGCCGTCTACCTGCTGATCGCGGCGATCGGCTTCGGCCTGGCTTTCGTGCTGCCGCCCGAGGCGGTGGCGACCCTGTCGCTGCTCCTGATGATGGGCACGATGTTCGGCATGATGTTCCTGCTCTACTTCTACTACCCGGCCACCAAGGGGCAGACTCCGGGCAAGAAGATGCTCGGCCTCTGGATCTACAGCGATCAGACTCCGCCGGGACGGGGGCTGGGCTACGGCCAGGCGGCGATGCGCTTCGTCGGCCACATGGCCTGCTCGTTCACCTTCTCGCTCGGCTACGTCATGGTCGCCTTCACCAGCCGCAAGCAGGGTCTGCACGACCTGATCGCCAAGACCTACGTCGGCCGCAAGAAGTAGCTTGCTAGACTCGCCGGCCATGACGGCGGCGACCGCACGTTCCTCCGCGCAGGCCCATCGCGTGCTCCCGGCGCTCGCCTGGCTGGGCGGCGCCGTGGTGGGCGCCGCGCTCCTGGTGGCGACCTGGGCCAAGGCGATCGATCCTGCCGCCTTCGCGCAGCAGATCCGCGCCGAAGGGCTCGAGTTCCTGTTGCCGGCCGCGGTGGTCGCGCTCGCCGCGCTGGCGCTCGAGGCGGGACTGGGGGTCGCGCTGCTGCTCAATCTGCGCCGCCCGGCGATCCTCGTCCCGGCGACCCTGCTCGTCCTCTTCTTCGTCTTCCTGACCGGCCGCAGCTGGTGGCGCGCCGAGCACGGCTTCGCCGACCCCTCCGGCGGCTGTGGTTGCTTCGGCAATCTGGTCGAGCGGACCCCGAAGGAGGCCTTCGTCCAGGACGTCGTGATGCTCCTGCCCGGGATGGCGCTCGCCTGGCTGGCCCGGCCCCGCGCCTCCCGGTTCGTGCGTGGTCGGGCGGCGGCGGCCGGCGTCGCCGCGCTGGCCGCGGTGACACTCGGCTGGCGGGCCCCCGCGCTGCCGCTCGACGACGTCGCCACGCGCCTGAAGCCGGGTGTCCGGCTCGACGGGATCTGCGCCGGCCGCGACGCCGAGCGTGTCTGTCTGGCGCACCTGGCGCCGGGGCTCGCCGAGGGGCGCCAGCTCGTGGTGATCGCCGACGTCCGCGACCCCGGCTTCGACGCCCTGGCCGGGCGGCTCAACGCCTATGCCCAGCCGGGCGCCGAGCCCCCTCTCACGCTGCTCGCGGACATGACCGTCGAGGAGCAGCGCGCGCTGTTCTGGCGCGTCGCTCCGGCATTCGACTTGCACGAAGCGCCCGCGGCCATGCTCCGTCCGCTCTACCGCGCCCTGCCGCGATCGTTCCTGCTCGACGGCGGCGTCGTGATCGAGACCTGGGCGGGGCTGCCGCCGCAGGTCCCGGCCGCCGAGCGTCCCTGAACCGATCCTCCAACCACCGACTCCGAGAGCCCCGATGAACCGCACCTGGATCGCCTCCGCCTACGTGGCGGCCTCGCTCCTCGCCCTGCCGGCCCACGCGCAGTCGGCGGGCACCGACGCCTTCCTCTCCGATTTCCGCGTTTCCGGCGAGTACGTGGTCGAGATCAACGGCCGGCCGCAGCCCAAGGCCGAGACCTATTTCTCGGAGCGCGCCAGGGCGTTCCTGATCAGGAGCTCCGAGCTGCCCTCGCCGGTGCTGGTCAGCCCGTCGGCGAAGGAGGTGCAGTCGCTCGACCTGATGAAGGTCGCGGTGCGTCCCGACGGCGTGATCGACGTGCTGGCCGACGCCGTGCTCTCGCCCGAAGGGGCGTTCCGGCTCGACGGCGAGTCGATCCTGTTCAGCGCCGGCGGCAAGGAGGTGCGGCTCAAGCCCCGCCCCTGGCTGCTCGGCGCGCACTCCGGCGCCGAGCTGGGCGAGCACAACCCCGAGTACCCGCGGCGCGCCAGCGAGTACACCCCCGACGCCGCGCTCGTCGCCAGGCTCAAGGCGAACAACCAGCCGGTGCGCGTCCTGACCTTCTTCGGCTCCTGGTGCCCGCACTGCAAGAAGCACGTGCCGATGCTCATGAAGGTCGCAGAGGAGCTCGCGGGCTCGAAGTGGCAGTTCGATTTCTACGGCCTGCCGAGCCCGTTCACCAACGAGCCGGAGGCGGTCAAGTACGGCATCAAGGGCGTGCCGACCGCGATCGTCCTGGTCGGCGGCAAGGAGATCGGCCGGCTGCCGAACTCCGGCTGGCTGAAGCCGGAGGCGGGCCTCGACAGCGTGCTCTCCGGCACCGCCGCCGCCGGCTCGCGCTAGACTCCCGCGAAACTTCGCGCCGGACGTCGCGGGCGCCGCTCCGGCGCCCGCCCCGGGGAGGGGGATTCGCGATGCGGGGGAGCCGTCGTTTCGTCGGATCGGTCTGTCTTCTCGTCGGCGCCGCGCTGGCCGCGCCCGTCCGCGCGCAGGAATCGGGAGCCGACGCGCCGGACGCTGCCGCCGCCGGCGAGGCGCGCGAGCTTCGCGTCGACTGGGGCTTCGAGGCCAAGGCCCACTATCGCGACAGCGAGTCCCTCCGCTTTCCGAGCCCGTTCCCCTTCCCGCCGGAGTTCCTGCCGCCCGGCGCTCGCCAGGGCTTCCTCGAGACGGTGAACGAGGGGCAGCACTTCGAGGTCTCGGTGCTGACGCTCTTCGCCGACGTCGCCTGGGGCGGGAACCTCGCCGCCCACGCCAAAGTCGACCTGATCGACCTGTACGACCGCAACCCGACCTCGAGCGACAAGAAGGTGGACGTCGACGAGCTCTGGATCCGCTTCGGCCGCGATCCGGAAGCGGTCGCCGAGGGCTTCGGGGCCTACGCGAGGATCGGCAAGTTCGCCCACTTCGAGCGCCAGAACGATCGCCACCTCGAGAGCTACGGCCTCGTCTCGACCGCCTTCAACCGCTTCGAGGACCAGGGCCTCGAGGTCGGCGCCGACTTCGGCCGCCACGTCTATCTGCGCCTGTCGGCGACCCAGGGCAACCCGCTCTTCTTCCGCGACCCCAACGCGCTCGCCGGCGACAACGGCACGCCCGAGCTCGACCCGCAGGCGAACCCGAACCCCGACCCGGCCCTGAAGAGCGGCTTCCCGATCCTCTACGACGCCGAGGTCGAGGACCTCGACGTCGACGGCGACCTCGAGAGCGGCGCCGGGCTGGGGCTCCGTTTCGGCGACCGCGACGCCGGGCGCTACTTCGACCTGCTCGCCTGGGGCTACGAGCGGAAGCTGGCGCCGAAAGTCGCGCTCGAGGGGACCTACTACGGCGGCGACCTCGACCTGCTGAACGGCCCTGACGACGTGGCGTCGCTGCCCATCTCGGGCGACGACAAGAGCGAGGTCGGCGCCAACCTCCGGCTCTACCTCGGCGGCTTCTCGCTCTTCGGGCAGTACGTCGCGCAGGAGATCGCCGGCATGGACCGCACCGGCTACGAGGCCGAGATCGCCTGGCGCTTCGAGCTGCCGCTCGCCTGGGCGGTCGGCGGGCGCCAGCTCTTCCCGTCGATCCAGCCGGCGCTGCGCTACTCCTCGCTCGAGCCCGAGTTCGCCGGCGGCTCGCCCCGCTATCCGGCCCCTTCGGTGCGCTGGGAGTGGGTCAAGCTCGACTACGGGCTCCGGCTGGGAATCGTCGAAGGCGTCGACCTGACCGTCGAGTTCGCCGACCACACGATGACCCTCGCCAACGGCCGCGAGGTCTCCAACGACGAGCTGCTGACCACCCTGCGCTGGCGGGTGCGGTAGCACCCTCGCGCAGTCGTCCTGGGCGCAGCGAAGGGCCTCGAAGACCGGGCGCTCCTGGACGTCCCGCCAGCGAGGTCCTTCGCTGCGCTGAGGACGACGAGGTGGAGCGGTGCGGCGGTCGGGGCCGCCGACGGCCTCCGGCTTCCGACGCCGCTTTCTGCTCCGGGAGTGACAACATCGAAGCGCTCGTGCGTCGGATCCAGCGTGGAGACGGCGAGCACGATTCCCATGAGCGAGGCCCAGGAAGGTCCGCGAGGGGTCCCGCGGGAAGCGGACCGGCCCGCCGACGCGTCGATCCGCGACGCCGGGCGTCAGCTCTTCGCCCGGCTCGCCGCCGGCGACCGGGCCGCGCTCGGCGAGCTCTACGATCTCGCGGCGGCCCGCCTCTACGGCCTCGCGCTCTGGCGCACCGGCGACCCAGCCGACGCCGAGGAGGTCGTGCAGGAGGTCTTCGTCCGTCTCGCCGAGCAGCGCGATCGCCTGGCGGGAATCCGCGATCCCCTGAGCTGGCTCTTCACCGTAACTCACCGTGCAGCGATCGATCGCGTGAGGCGGCGCCTCGTGCGCGCCGCCGAGCCGATCGAGCATTGCGACTTCCTGCTGGCGGCGGCGGTCGATCCCGAGCGCCAGCTCGACGCCGCCCGCGCTTCGCGCGCGCTCGCTGAGCTGCCGCCGAAGCAGCGTGAGGTGCTTTACCTCCACCATTTCCTGGGGCTCTCGTTCGCCGCGATCGGCGCCGTGGTGCGGGCGCCCCTGTTCACCGTCGCCAGCCGCCACCGGCTCGGCCTTGCCCGCCTGCGCAAGCGCCTCGAGGAGGAGACCCGATGAGGGAGCAGCCGATCCACCCCAGGCTCGCGGGGACCGTGCCGCCGGCCCTGCCGGAGCACCTTCGCGCGGCGGTGCTCGCTGCGGCCGAACGGAGCTGGGACGCGCGGCCGGACCTCTGGACCCGGCTCTGGGAGAGCCGGTCCGCCCGCCTCACTTGGGCAGCGGCAGTCGTCGCGCTGGCCGTCGGGAATCTGCTGCTCCCGAATCCGGAGCCGCGCCCCGCGGCGGCCGGAGCGCGGACGACCGGCGGCGGACCGGAGACTCTCGCCCGCCCGGCCGAGCCCGAGCTCGAAGAGGCCACCGGCACGCTGCGCCTGAGGATCACGCGACTCACCTGGGTGGGGGAGGGGACCTCCCGCGACGGCATCGCCCCTGCGCGCAGCGCCACACGACCGATCAAGGAGCCTTCCTGATGTCCGCTACCTCGAAGAGGTTCTTCTTCCTGACCCTCGCCGCGGCCGCCGTGGTCCTGCTCGCGGGCTCGCTCGTCGTGCGCGCCCGCGCCCGGCTGGCTGGCTCGCCGCCCGAAGCGCCGGCCGCGACCGTTCCGGCTCCGGCGCCGGTCGAGCTCGCCCGCCTCGAAGTCCCCTGCTGGTCCTGTCGGGACGCCCGCGATTGGCCGGTGCGCTCGCGCGTCGACCTCGACCTCGTTGCCCCGCTCGGCAAGGGAAGCGGCAACGCCGCGCTCTTCCTGCGCGACTTCGCCAAGGCGAGTGGCCGGCGGCGCGCCGAGCTCGAAAGGGCGCGCGCCGAGATGATCGATGGCCCCTCCGACCTCGGCAATGTCTTCCCGCCCGCGCACCCGCTGCTGCTGGAAGCGGAGCCCTGGATGGACCAGGCGACGATGCGCTTCTATCCGGCGGTGTTGGCCCTCGATGGCTGGAGCACCGAGATCCCCGACCTTGTCTTCGCACTCGACCTGGCGAAGTCCTGGGTGGCCCGCGGCCGGGCAGCGGGAGGGGAAGCGGCGTTCGCCGACTATCGCCGCGTCGTGCGTCTCGGTCGCCTGCTGCGCCAGGAGGACGTTACGGTCATCTCCGATCTGGTCGGCCTCGCCTGCCTCCGCCTGGGGCTCGAGGCGATGTACGTAGAGCAGCGCGAGCGCCGTCGATTCGACGCCGCCCTCGTTGCGGCGATTGCGCTGGGTGAGCTCGCGCCGCAGCGCCTGCTGACCTCGGAGCGGGTGACCCGTGTCGATGTCTCGCCCTTCCTGTCAGCGGACTTGCGGCGGCTCGATCTGCCCGCCGAGCGCCTGGTACCGATAGTCGAGATGGCCGAGAAGGATCCGGACCGCCGGTTCCGCGCGGAAGCGACCCTCGACCTCGGCATCGTCGCCCACCTCGGCGCCGGTGAAGTACGCGAGCGGGCGATGCAGGTCCTCGAGCAGCTCCGAGCCAGCGGCGACGAACGGATCGCGTTCCTCGCCGAGTGGTCGCTCACCCATCCGCCGGGCGAAGAGGCGCTCCGCGGCCTGGCAGCCGAGTAGCGCCGGTTCCGGGAGTCGTCGAAGTTCAGGGGCCGTAGGCAGCCAACGGGTCGACGCCGGCGTTGGCCCAGGTGGCGTCGGCCGCCTGCAGCCGGCCCGGTTCGGCGGCGCGCGAAGCGCCGAGCGCGGCGAGCGGCGCCTCGAGCGCCCAGGCCGAATCGCCGGCGAGGGCAACGCCCTGGAGCCTTCCCCGCCAGGGCGTGAGCGCGTCGAGCGCGGCGCCGAGGGCGGCGAGAGGGTGGATGCGCACCGTGCGCAGGCCGGGCGAGGGCGCGAAGCGGAGCTCCGGGTCGATCACCACCGTGCCCTGCGCCAGCTCGAGCCGGAGCACCAGCCGGCCGGCGAGGTCGGCCGCGCCGCGCAGCTGCTGGACCGCGGCCGCGGCGGCCGGCTCGAGCGGCCCCGGCGGCAGGCGGCCGTGCTCGAGCGCCAGCCCCCAGGCGAGCGCCTCGCCGAGCTCGCGCGCGTCGCCGTCGGTGTAGATCGCGTGGATCGAAAGGCAGCCGCGCTGGTCGTAGAGCGCGACGTCGCGCGCCAGCGCGCGGCCGACACCGACCGGGTCGACGTCGCGGCCGACCAGCGCGACGCTCGCCTTGGGACCGTGCGCGAGCAGGCGGCTGCCGAGCCGGCCGGCGAGCGCGCCGAGCGCCTGGGCGCCGCCATAGGCGACCACCCGCGCGGCGTTCGCCAGTGCGGCCTCGACGAGCTCGGCGTCGTCGCCGGCGAAGGTCGCCGCGGCGAACGCCTCGCCGAGCGCCGGCTCGGCCTCGGCGAGCGCCGCGACGAGCGCCGCGGCGAAGAGCGGCTCGTCGCGGGACGACTTGAGCAGCAGCGGGCGGCCGGCGAGGAGCGCTGGCAGAACGGCCTGGAGCGCGAGGCCGGGCAGGTTGCCGGCGAGCACCGCCGCGCCCCACGGCAGGGCGCGCGCGCCACCCGCCTCCGCGGCGCGTTCGGCGAGGCGGATGGCGGCTTCGCCGCCGGCGCCCTCGAGCATCAGGCGGAGCCCCTCGACCAGGCCTTCGGGCGACAGGCGCGAAGTTTCGATCAGGGCCGGCAGCAGACGTCGGCGCAGCGCCGAGTCGGGCTCGGCGAGCGCTTCGAGCGCCGACCGCCAGGCGGCGAGCCGCCGGTCGACGGGCAAACCGGCGAGCGCGGCGCCGCCCCGCTCGGCGAGCCGCTCACCGACGCGCGCCAGCTCCGCCGCCGTGAACAGTCCGCGCCGGAACCCGCGCGGGTCGCTTCCGCTCCGCGCCGGCGCGCAGCCCGCGGGCACCGCGAAGTCGTCGAGCACGCCGCGATGTTACGCTCGCTGGCCATCATGCCGACCGCGACCCTCTCCTTCTTCGAGATCCCGGCCGACGACCCCGCGCGGGTGGTCGAGTTTTTCGCGGCCGTCTTCGGCTGGGAGTCGCTCGAGGTGCCCTGGGAAGGTCCGCGCTACGTGCGGCTGCTGCCGCCCGAATCGAGCGAGCGGCCGGGGGGCGGCGTGCTCGCGCGAGACGCGAGCGGACTGGTCGAGACCTTGACCGTGATGATCCGCATCGAGGGCGAAACGCTGGAGGACGCGCTCGCGCGCATCGAGCGCCACGGCGGCAGAACCGCCCTCCAGCCCTTCCAGATCGGCCATTCCGGCAGGTTCGCCCGCTTCACCGACCCCGCCGGCAACAGCTTCGGCCTCTGGCAACCGCTGCCGAAGCCAGCGCCCTGAGCGCCGGAAGTCTCCCCTCCGGTCGGCTCGCGCCGGCCCGAAGAAGAAGAAGACAAAGCCCATAGAAGGAAGATCAGGTCGCAGCTGCGGTGACTCCGGCCGGCCGCGCGACCCCGAAGCCAAGAGCGCCCCGCTCTCGCCACTGCCGCCAGGCAAGCCACCCCTCAACTGGAGCTTTTTCTTTTCTTCTTCTTCATCCCGGCCGCGCTCAGCGGCCGCCGGCGAGCTGTTCGGCGAGGAGCGAGCAGCCGCGCAGCGCGGCGTCGGGGGCGCGGCCTTCGAGGCGGAAGCCGCCGGCCTCGACGCTGCCCCAGTCCTCGGTCAGCAGGTGGAGCGCGCTGCCGACGTTGGCGAGATCGAGGATCGCGAGCAGGCCGGCCTCGCCTTCGGGCAGCTCCGCGAGCGTCGCCGGGTCGAGCGCGCGCACGCGCATCCAGGGGGGCGCGACGTAGAGCGACGGGTCGCCGCCCGTGAGCCCGCGCGTGTAGCACTGTCCGGTCAGCTCGGTCATGCCGTACTCGAAGACCACCCCGTCGCGGCCGAGGCCGAGGAAGGTCTCGAGCCGCTCCTCGATCTGCTCGCGCGACACCGTCCGCGTCCGCCCCTTGAAGCCCCCCGTCTCGAAGACCGCCGAGCCGGGCGCCAGGCGGAGCTTGAGGTTCATCCGCGCCAGGAAATCGAGCAGGTCGGCGAGCGCGAAACTGGTCGCCAGGACGAGCGCCGGGCGGTGCTCGCGTTGCCGCGCGGAGAGCCAGGAGCGCGCCTTGCCGACCTCGACGCCGCGCGCGCCGAAGGCGTGGTCGCTCCCCGCGCCGCCGAAGCGCTCGAGCACGTGGTCGACCATGAAGGCGAGGCTCGAGTCCGGCGCCACGGCGCGCGGCGGCACCAGCGCGAGCATCGGCGGGTTGAGCGACGGCCGGTCCCCGCGCGGCAGGCAGAAGGCGGGGAAGGCTGCGTCGATCGTCGCGCGGTAGAGGTCGGGGAAGGGGTGGCGGTGGACGCTCGTCTCGGCCCCGAGCGTGCCGCTCGAACGGAAGGTCTCGAGCGCCGGGCCGGTGGCGAGCTCGACCGTCGCGAACGCCGCCGCCGGCACCGTCGGAATGTCGCGCCAGGCGGCGACGGTCGCCGGGGTCTTCCCCTGCCGCTCGCAGAGCGCGCGATAGGGCGCGATCCGCTCGAACTGCCAGGCGAACGCCGCGAGCGCGAGCGGCTCGAACTCGGCGGCTTGCGGGTGCGCGACGAAGGCGCGGATGCGGTCTGCGATCACGCCGAAATCCTCTCACAGGCGCGCGCGCGCCCGGGCTATCCCATTCCGCGCTACCAGCCTCTTCAACACCCTCCTCGCTTTCGTGTTGCGGGTCGGAGACCTCGGCCTGTTCGCGAGGTCGGTCAAGGCGCACGGCGGGAGCTGACGCGGCCCTACCGATCGGGGGCAGAGGCGTGCGGCGTGGGGGTGCTGCTCACCGCAGGGTGGGGCTCGACGGCTTCCAGCTACACTTGGGGTGATGCAACGCTCGGTTTTTGTGACTCTGTGGAGCTGCCAGATGGAGCTCCGCATTTTCGTCTCCTCCCTTCGTGGGGAGAGCGCCGCATGACCGGCGCTCCCGCGAAGGGAGGGGAGATGCCGACGATCAGCCGGTTCTACGGGATCGTGATCCGGATGTACTGGCGGGAACACGGGGCGAGCCACTTTCACGTGGAGTACGCGGAGCACCAGGCGACGTTCGCGATCGAGACGTTCGAGGTGCTCGGCGGGCGGCTGCCGAGGCGGGTGCTGACGCTGGTGCTGGAGTGGGCGATGCTGCACCGGCCCGAGTTGCGCGAGAACTGGGAGCGGATACTCCGGCGGGAGCCGCCGCTGCCCATCGCTCCGCTCGACGAGGAGGCGTGACATGTGGCGCATCGTCAGGATCCAGGCGCTTCCGGAGTTCCGGCTCGAAGTCTGGTTCGAGGACGGGGTGCACGGCTTCGTGGACCTGAAAGACGACCTCTGGGGCCCGATGTTCGAGCCGCTCAGGGACCCGGCGTTCTTCGCCCAGGTCGGCTTGGACGAGTTCGGCGCCCCCCGCTGGCCGAACGGCGCCGATATCGCTCCGGATGCGATTTACGACGACCTGACGCGCGGCCACGCTGCCGAGCGCTGAGGGCTTCGGGACCTCACCGAAGTGACCGTCCCCAATGTGAGATTCGCAGCATCGAAGAGGGTCCCTTGCGCTTCTGCGCTGGCCCCGGGCGATGGACGACGGCGTCGTGGAATCTCCGCGACCTCGCCTGACCGAGAAGAGAAGCTCTGCGAAGCGCAGGACTCCAACGACAGGCCGAGCGAGCCCACCGACGATCCTCGGACCCGCAGTCGCCGCGGGCTGCTTTCCTTCTATGAGCTTATCGCCGCGCGGGTCGACGGCGTTGCCGTGATGCTTGACAGCGCCCCGCCGTCTGCCCTCTAATCCGCCCACCATGGGTCACCGCTTCCCGACCGCTCTTTCTTCCTCGCGAATGGCGATGTGCATGTGTTGCGCGCGCGCTCGCGGGGCGGAGGCGTGGTCTAGGAGCTAGACCAGGTAACCGACAACAGGTTCCCGAACCTCACGACCCGCGACGGTGGCACCGTTCGCGGGTCGTTCTGCATTCGGGCTCATCGTCGCGGCACTCGTCGGAGAGGTCGGGCCGGTACTCCGGTGAACCGGAGGAGGAACGACGATGAGCGCGACGAACGCCAGCCAGCAGAAGCCGCAGCGCCGCTTCGAGACGCTGCAGATCCACGCCGGGCAGGAGCCGGCGCCGGGCACCAACGCCCGCGCGGTGCCGATCTACCAGACCACCAGCTACACGTTCGCCGACTCGGCGCACGGCGCGCGCCTGTTCGCGCTCCAGGAGTTCGGCAACATCTACACGCGCATCATGAACCCGACCACCGACGTCTTCGAGAAACGGATCGCCGCGCTCGAGGGCGGGGCCGCGGCGGTGGCGACCGCGTCGGGCCAGGCCGCGCAGTTCCTCGCGCTCTCGACGCTCGCCGGCGCCGGCGACAACCTCGTCGCGACCAGCTTCCTCTACGGCGGCACCTACAACCAGCTCAAGGTCACGCTGCCGCGCCTCGGCATCGAGACGAAGTTCGTGGCGGGCGACGATCCCGACGACTTCCGGCGCGCGATCGACTCCGACACGAAGGCGCTCTACGTCGAGACGATCGGCAACCCGCGCTTCAACGTCCCCGACTTCGACGCGCTCGCGAGAGTGGCGCGCGAGGCGGGCATCCCCCTCGTCGTCGACAACACCTTCGGCGCCGGCGGCTACCTCGTCCGGCCGATCGAGCACGGCGCCGACGTCGTGGTCGCCTCGGCGACCAAGTGGATCGGCGGCCACGGCACCTCGATCGGCGGCGTCGTCGTCGACGCCGGCCGCTTCGACTGGGGCAACGGGAAGTTCCCGGCCTTCACCGAGCCGGCGCCCGGCTACCACGGCCTGAACTTCTGGGAGGTCTTCGGACCGCGGGGACCGTTCGGCAACATCGCCTTCGCGATCCGCGCGCGCGTCGAGGGGCTGCGCGACCTCGGGCCGTCGCTCTCCCCCTTCAACTCCTTCCTCTTCCTGCAGGGGCTGGAGACGCTGTCGCTGCGCGTCCAGCGTCACGTCGACAACGCGCTCGCGCTGGCGGACTGGCTCGAGGCGCACCCGGCGGTCGAGTGGGTGAGCTACCCGGGCCTCTCTTCGCACCCCTACCACGAGCGGGCGCGGCGGTACCTGCGCAACGGCTTCGGCGGCGTGCTCGCCTTCGGCATCCAGGGCGGGCTCGAGGCGGGGCGGCGGTTCATCGACTCCGTCGAGCTCGCCAGCCACCTCGCCAACGTCGGCGACGCCAAGACGCTGGTCATCCACCCCGCGTCGACCACCCACCAGCAGCTCTCCGAGGCCGAGCAGCGGAGCGCCGGTGTCACCCCCGACCTCGTGCGCGTCTCGGTCGGCCTCGAGCACCTCGACGACCTCGTCGCCGATTTCGAGCAGGCGTTCGCGAAGGCCGGCGTCGGCGCGGGAGTCGCGTCGTGAACCCGCACGCGCACATCTCGCCCGAGACCCGCTTCGCGGCGCTCGGGCGGCCTTTCGAGCTCGACAGCGGCGAGCGCCTCGCGGGCGTCGAGATCGCCTACCGGACCTGGGGCGAGCTCGCGCCCGGGCGCGACAACGCCGTCGTCGTCTGCCACGCGCTCACCGGCTCGGCCGACGTCGACCGCTGGTGGGGGAGGGTGCTCGGCCCCGGCCGCGCGCTCGACCCGGCCCGCGACTTCGTGGTCGCCGCCAACGCCCTCGGCTCCTGCTACGGCACCACCGGTCCGGCCTCGCTCCGCCCCGGGGCGCGGCGCGGGGCGGACGCGCGCTGGGGTCCCGACTTCCCGGCGATCACCGTCCGCGACCAGGTCCGGCTCACCCGCGCGCTCGTCGACCGGCTCGGCGTCGAGCGGATCCGCCTGGTGGTCGGCGGCTCGCTCGGTGGGCTCCAGGCGCTCGAATGGGCGCTCCTCGACGCCGGGCGGGTCGAGGCGGTCGCGACGATCTCTGCCGCGGCGCGCCACTCGGCCTGGGCGATCGCCCTCTCGGATCTCGGCCGCCGGGCGCTCGACCTCGACCCGAAGTTCCGCGGCGGTCGCTACCCCGAGGACGCTCCTCCGGCCGACGGGCTCGCCCTCGCGCGCGCCGTCGCGATGACCTCCTACCGGACCCGCGCGAGCTTCGAGCGGCGCTTCGGCCGCGCGCGCCGGCCCGACGGCCGCTGGGAGGTCGAGAGCTATCTCGCCCACCAGGGCGCGAGGCTGGTCGAGCGCTTCGACGCCAACGCCTACCGGACGCTGCTCGACGCCATGGACACCCACGACGTGGCGCGCGGGCGTGGGGAGCTCGACCGCGTGCTCGGCGGCGTCGGCCTCCCGGTGCTGGTGGTCGCCTCGAGCACGGACCTCCTCTACCCGCAGGAGGAGCAGGCCGAGCTCGCGACGCTGTTGCCCGACGCCGAACTGGAGATCCTCGAGAGCATCGACGGCCACGACGCGTTCCTTACCGCGGCGGATCGGCTCGAGCGCCTGCTCGCGCGCTTCCGCGCGCGGATTCTCGCGGCCGGGGCTCCGCTCGCCGCGGCGGGAGGCGAGCGATGACGCTGCGCGTGCTGAAGTTCGGCGGCAGCTCGGTGGCGACGCCGGCGGCGGCGCGCGCCGCGCTCGCCCGGGTCGAGGCGGCGCGGCGCGAGGCGCGGCCGCTGGTGGTGGTCTCCGCCCTGGGCGGCGCCACCGACGTGCTGGTGGCGCTGGTGGCTGCGGCGGAGGGGAGCGATCCCGTCTGGCGGGAGGGGTTCCGGAGCCTCGGCGATCGCCATCGGCGTCAGCTCGCGGCGCTCGCCGGCGGTCCGCCGGCGGCGCGCGCCGCGGTCGCTCTCGACCTCGTTTTCGCCGACCTCGAACGGCGCCTGGCCGGCGTCGAGCGCCGCGGCGGGATCGCTCCGCCGGGCCGGGCGGCCATCCTCGCCGCCGGCGAGCGGCTCTCGGCGCCGATTTTCGCCGCCGCTCTCGCGGCGCGCGGAATCCCGGCCGAGGCGATCGACGCGACCGGGCTGCTCGTCGCCGTGGGTCCTTTCGAGGATGCCGAGCCCGATCTCCCGGGGAGCGCGGCACGCGCCCGCCTCCGGCTGGCCGCCGCGCCGGTGGGCGCGCTGCCGGTGGTGCCCGGCTTCTTCGGCGGCGACGCCGGAGGCGGGGTCCGCCTGTTCGGCCGCGGCGGCTCGGACACCTCGGCGACCGCGCTCGGCGCGGCGCTCGACGCCGGGCGGGTGGAGATCTGGACCGACGTCGACGGGGTCTGCGCCGAGGACCCGCGTCGCCATGCCGGTGCGCGGCCCTTCGCGCGCCTCGACTACGGGGCGGCGGAGCGGATCGCCAGGGCCGGCGCCAGGGTGCTGCATCACAAGGCGCTGGCGCCCGCGCGCGCGGCGGGCGTGCCGATCCTGGTGCGGAATACGTTCCATCCGGAAGCGCCGGGGACCTGGATCGGCGACGAGGCGGCCGTCGCGCGCGCGGCCGGGGCGGGCGGCGGGGGGCGCTCTCGTGATTGAATCCGAATTCGATGATCCCGCCACGAGCCCTCGCCCTCGGGGCCGCGGGCCTCCTCGTCTGCGCCCTGCCGGCGCGCGGCGCCGAGCTCGCGGGGAGCGTGCGGCTGACCGAGAAGGGGAAGGCAACCGCCGATGCCTCGGCCGACCCCCGCCGCGCGGTGGTCTGGTACGAGCCCGAGGCGAAGCCGGCCGGCGCGGGCGAGGCGGCGGACGCGCCGCTCCGTCCGGTGGTCGCCGAGATGCTCACCGTGAAGAAGCAGTTCTCGCCGCAGGTGCTGGTGGTGCCGGTCGGCTCGACCGTCCGTTTCCCGAACCAGGACCCGATCCTCCACAACGTCTTCTCGGTCTCCGGCGGCAACGCCTTCGACCTCGGGCTGGTCGGCGCCGGCAAGGGCAAGGAGGCGGTCTTCCGCGCGGCGGGCGTGGTCCGTGTCTTCTGCAACGTCCACCACGCCATGTTCGGTCACGTGGTGGTGGTCGCCACGCCGCACTTCGCGCAGCCGGGCGCCGACGGCGCCTTCCGCCTCACCGGGCTGCCGCCGGGGCGCGGCACGCTCCGTTTCTGGCACGAGCGGGGCGAGGTCCAGTCGCGTCCGGTGACCCTGCCGGCGGCGGCGCCGGTCGAGCTGGCGATCGAGATCACCCAGCCGCGCGTGCCGCCGCACAAGAACAAGTTCGGCAAGTCGTATTCCGGAGGGAGTTATGGCGGATAAGCCGCGGCGGGGTCTGTCGCTCGCGACGCGCATCTTCCTGTCGACGGGTCTGATCCTGATCGTCGCGATCGGCGCCGCGGTGACGGTGACCACGGCGGTCGGCGGCCGCATCGGCGCGCGCGCCGCGCGCGACCGGATCGCGGCGTCGGCCTCGCTGCAGAGCGCCTTCCAGCAGCAGCGCTTCGCGCAGCTCAAGCTGATGGCGCAGCTGCTCGCCGGCGACCCCACGTTCAAGGCCTACATCGCCGACGCCCTCGCCAACGCCGACCGGCTCTCCGTGCTCGACCAGCTCGAGGAGCGCGCGGCGGGGCTCGGCTACGACCTGGCGATGCTGGTGCGGCCGGACGGCACGCTGTTCGCGCGCACCGATCAGCCCGAGGTGGTCGGCGCCGACTTCAACTCCCGACCGCTGGTCCAGAAGGCGCGCGCCGAATACGAGGCGGCGGGCATCTGGCAGGAGGGGGCGCGGCTCTACGAGACGGTGGCGGTGCCGATGGCGGTCGGCGACGGGCTGCTCGGTTACCTCGTGGTCGGCACGCGCGTGACCGACGTCCGCGCCCTCGAGGTCAAGCGCGGCACCGGCAGCGACGTGCTCTTCCTGACCGGCACGCCGACCGGCGTCGAGCCGGTCGCCTCGACGCTGGCGCCGCCCGAGATCGACCGCCTGCTGGCGGCGCTGCGCCTGCGCGGTGACCTGCTCGCGCGCGTCACCCAGCGCGGCGAGGCGGCCGACGGCCTCGAGCTCGAGCTCGACGGCGCGCGCTGGGCCGCGCTGGTCGCGCCGCTCGAGGACGCCAACGGCAAGCCGGTCGGGGCGCTCGCTTCGCTCGCCTCGCTCGACCGCGAGCTCGCCGGTTACAACCGCATCCGCAACGTGCTGCTGGCCGCCGGCGCCGCGGCGCTCGCCGCCGCGCTCGGCCTCGCCTGGGCGCTGTCGCGCCGGGTGATGCAGCCCTTGCGCGGCCTGGTCGGCGCGGTCGCCGCCGCGCGGCGGGGCGACTACGACGTGACGCCGCCGCCCGGCGGCGCGGGCGAGGTGGTCGAGCTCGCCGGGGCGTTCAACGGATTGCTCGCCGACCTGCGCGAGCGCCGCGACATGGCCGAGTACGTCGAGAAGCTCTCGCGCAGCCTGCCCGAGCCGGCTTCCGCCTCGGCGGCGACGACCCGGATGCCGACCGGGCGGCCGGAGTCGGGGCGGACGACGCTGCTGGGCGTCGAGCTGCGACGCTACGTGAACCCGCGGCCGGGCAACGACCCGGCGGAGACGCTCGACCGCTATTCGCGCGACCTGCGCCGCATCTCGGCGGCGGTCGGCGCGCGCGGCGGCCGCTTCGAGTCGGTGGTCGGTCCGCGCGTGCTGGCGAGCTTCGCGGGTCCGGTCCGCTCCGAGCAGGCGCTCGCCGCCGCCGCCGAGATCGCCGGCGCGGTGGGCACGCGGGAGAACGCCTTCGACGACGCGCAGGCGCCCGCGCAGGCGATCGCCGCGGGCGAGATCCTCGCTGGCGCCGTCTCCTGGGGCGAGGGCGCCGACCGCTCGCTGCTCGGCCTGCCGGTGCAACAGATCGAGGGCCTCCTGCGCGAGGCGGGCGAGGGCGAGGTCCTGCTCTCGCCGGCGGTCCACGGCGAAGTGGCGTCGACGCTGACCCGCGCCGGGCTCGACCTCCAGCCGCAGCGCGGCCTGCTCTCGACCCAGCCGCTCTACCTGCTCTCGGCGGGGGACGCGGCGCGCGCCACCGGCGCGGCGGCGGCGCCGGACGGCGCCGCTCAGGCGGCATCCGGCGACGGTAGCCGCGCCACGCTCTCGGCGTTCGGCGCGGGGTCGCTGTTCGGGGCGCGCTTCGAGATCCTCGGTTCGCTCGGCGCCGGCGGCATGGGGCGGGTGTTCAAGGCGCGCGACCGCGAGCTCGACGACGTGGTCGCCCTCAAGATGCTCAAGCCCGAAGTGGCCGGCGACCGCGCGCTGGTCGAGCGGCTGAAGAGCGAGCTCAAGCTGGCGCGCAGGATCACCCACCCGAATGTGCTGCGCACCTTCGACTTCGGCGAGATCGACGGCGTCCCCTACATCTCGATGGAATACGTGCGGGGTCTCACCCTGCGCTCGATGCTCGAGCAGTCGGGGCGGCTCCCGTTCTCGGCCGGCCTGCGCCTCTCGAAGCAGCTCCTGTCGGGCCTCGCCGCCGCCCACGCGCTCGGCATCCTCCACCGCGACATCAAGCCGGAGAACATCATTCTCGACGCCACGGGCGACGCCAAGCTGATGGACTTCGGACTGGCGCGGCCGGTCGACCGGGTCGAGAAGGGCGTGACCCAGGCCGGGTTCATCGTCGGCACCCCGCACTACCTCGCCCCCGAGCAGCTCCAGGGGCTCGACGCCGGCCCGCCGGCCGACGTCTACGCGTGCGGCGTCGTGCTCTACGAGATCTTCACCGGGCACCTGCCGTTCGGCGGGGAGAACGCGGTCGAGATCCTCATGCAGCACCTCAAGGAGCCGCCGGTCGATCCGCGGTCCTACTGGCCGGAGATGCCGGCGCCGCTCCAGGCGACGCTGCTGCGCTGCCTCGAGAAGGACCCCGCGGCGCGCTTCGCCAACGCCTCGGCGCTGGCCGCCGAGATCGAGAGGCTCTGAGGGCGCCGGCGCAGGGAAGCGGGCGCCCGGGGGTTCCAACCGACGTGGAGACGGCCCGAGCCGCCGGCCCCGGGAGCGCGGACCCGGATTGGGAGCTGCTGGCGCGCGTCGCGGCCGGCGAGGGCGATGCCTATCAGCCGCTGGTCGAGCGCCACCAGGAGCGGCTCCTGCGCCTCTGCGAGCGCCTGCTCGGCGACCGCGAGGAGGCCCGCGACGCGGTGCAGGAGGTCTTCCTCAAGGCTTTCCGGCACGCCGGCGGCGCCGAGCCGCGGGGCCAGCTCTTCACCTGGCTCTACCGGATCGCGGTCAATCACTGTCTGAACCGGCTTCGGCGGCGGCGGATCGCCCGCTTCTTCTCGCTTTCGCGGGCGGATTCCGGCGAAGAGGAGACCCGGATCCCCGAACCGGCGAGCGAGGCGCCCTCGCCGGAGCGGGAGAGCGGGGCGCGCGAGCGCTGGCGGGCGACACGTAGGGCAATCGACCGCCTGCCGGCCGGCCAGCGCGCCGTGCTGGTGCTGGCCAAGTTCGAAGGGCTGTCGTACCGTCAGATTGCGGCCGCGCTGGGCATCACCGAAGGGGCGGTCGAGAGCCGCCTGGTACGCGCGCTGCGCCGACTCGACGGGGCGCAGGAGAGCGGCCGGGCGAGGGTTTCACGGCCAGAGGGGAGAGCACGATGAGCCGCCGGGGGGAGATCGACGTGACGCGCCAGCTCGTCGGGGAGGGTACCCCGGAAGAGCGGCGCGCGTTCGAGGCCCGTCGGGCCGACGACGCCGGGCTCGCCCGCGAGCTCGAGCGGCGGCGCCGGCTCTGGGAGGAGCTCGAGCTGCCGCCGGCGGCGCCGGCTCCGCCCGGCTTCGCCGCGCGGGTCGCCGCGCGGGCGCGCGCGGAGGCCGCGGCCGGCGAGCTCGCGCCGCTCCCCGCCTGGGCACGCGCCGCGGCCGCCGTGGCGCTGGTCGCCGGCGCCCTCGCCGGGGTCGGGCTCGGCCGCTTCGCCACGGAGCCCGTGAGCGCCGCCGCGACCCGCCCCGGCGCGACGGTCTGGGAGGAGGACGAGCCCATCGCGGCGACCTACCTGTCGGCGACCGCGACCGACGAGACGGCGATCGCGAACGGCGCGGGGAGCGCCCGATGAAGCGGGGCTGGCTGGTGGTGGCGCTCCTGGCCTCGCTGGGGCTCAATCTCGGGCTGGTCGGCGTACAGATCGCGCGGGCGCGCGCGATCGCCCGCTGGACCGGCGACCGGGGCGATCCGGGCGGTCCCGACCCGGGCGCGCGGCTCGCCGACCGGCTGAGCCTCCAGGGGGGCGAGCGCGAACGGTTCCTGCGGCTGCAGCAGCGGCTCGCCGAGGCGGTCCGCGAGGAACGGGGCCAGATCGGACGGCTGCGCCACCAGCTGCGCGCCGAGCTGATCGCCGCGCAGCCCGACCGGCAGCGGATCGACAGCCTGCTTGCCGACGTCGCGGCGCACCAGGAGGCGCTCGATCGCGCCTTCGCCGACAGCGTGCTCGAGTCGCGCCAGCAGCTCTCCGGGCGGGCGCTCGACGCTTATCTGCGCTTCGTCGAGCGCTTCGCCCAGCCGGGCCCGCCGGGCGGCCGCGAGCCACTGCGCGACCGGGCGGAGGGACCGCGGGTGCCGCGGCGGGGCCCGGCGCCGGCGCCCGACGAGGGAGCGGACGGACCGGCTCTGCGCCCGCCTCCGGAGCCCCGGACCGAACGCCCCTGACGCCCGGCGGCCCGCGCGCCGCGTGATAGCTTGCCGCGCGTGATCCGGGTCGTGATCTCGGCCCCCGACGGGGGCCTCACCTGCGGCGGGCGCGAGCTGCTCGACGCCGCGGTGCCCGCGGGCGGCTCGGTCTGGGTCGATCTCCAGGGCTTCGATTCCTCCCACGAGAAGCTGCTGGCGGGCTGGGGCTTCCATCCGCTGGCGATCGAGGACACCTTCACCCTGCACCACCAGCCCAAGGTGGAGGAGTACTCCGGGCACCTCTTCGTGATCGTCCGTGGCCTCGACTTCAACCCGAAGCAGGGCAACGACGAGACGCTGGGCACGCTGAAGATGGCGGCCTTCCTCTCCCCGGACCGGCTGGTGACCGTCCACCGCGCGCCGCTGAAGAGCGTCGAGACGGTGCGCCGGCGGGTCGAGGAGACCGGCCGCGCGCTGCCGGGCGGCGCGGCGCAGGTGCTCTGGAGCATCTGCGACGAGATGATGGACCTCTATTTCCCGATCGTCGACGAGATCGGCGCCGAGATCGAGGAGCTCGAGGCGGGCGTGGTCAAGGCCCCCGAGCAGCGCCATCTGGAGCGGGTGCTGGCGCTGCGCCGCAAGCTCTCGACGCTGCGCCGCTCGATGCTGCCCCACCGCCAGGTGTTCAACCACCTCGCCAACTCGCGCAGCGGCTACTTCGACGACACCGCGGCGCTCAATTTCCGCGACACGCTCGACAACGTGCTCCGCCTGGCCGACGCGATCGACCAGCAGCGCGACCTGCTGGTCAACGTCAAGGACACCTACCTGTCGGTGATGTCGCAGCGCACCAACGAGATCATGCGCGTGCTCACCGTCTTCTCGGCGATCGTCCTGCCGCTCTCGCTGATCGCCGGCGTCTACGGCATGAACTTCGACAACATGCCGGAGCTCCACCGCCCTGGGGCTACTTCGGGGTGATCGGCCTGATGGTGGCGCTCGCCGCCACGATGATCCTCTGGTTCCGCCGCCGGGGCTGGCTGTAGGAAGCCAAAAAAAAGGCCCCGCGACGCGCGGGGCTCAGGAGGGAAGAGGTCGGAGAGCGTCTCTCGCCTGCTTCTTTCCTTCTTACGGAGACCCCCGGCGGAACGTCCAGGGTTCTGGATCGGAGATCCGGCGGACCGGACCGGGCGCTCAGCGGGGCTCGCGGGCGGCGAGGTCGGCGAAGAAGGCGCGGGCGACCCCCGCCGGGTCGCCGGAGAGGGCCTGGGGACCCTCGGCGGGAACCCAGTCGGCCGGCAGCCGGTCCCGGTAGGGGCGGTCGAGGAAGCGCCGGTCGAACAGCGCGATCACCCCGAAGTCGTCGGCCGAGCGGATGAGGCGCCCCGCCGCCTGCACCACGCGGGTCATGCCCGGCACCACGAAGGCGTACTCGAAGCCCCGCTCGAAGCGTTCCTCGTAGTACTCCTGCAGCAGCCGGGTGTCGAGGGTCGGAACCGGCAGGCAGGGGCCGACCACCGCCACCGCGCGCAGCATGTCGCCCGGATAGTCGACGCCCTCCGCGAAGACCCCGCCCGCGACCGCCAGCAGCATGACGTCGCCCAGCACCGCGCCGCGCAGCGCGTCGAGCAGCGCCTCGCGGTCGCGCTCGCTGTCGGTCCGCTGCTGGACGAAGACCCGCTTGCCGGCGGGCTTGAGCCGCCCCGCGACGTCGGCGAGGAACTGGAAGCTCGGGAAGAGCACGAGGCAGTTGCCGGGCACCGCGTCGGCGAACTCGGCCAGCCGGGCGGCGATCCGCTCGACGTTGGCGGCGCGCTCGCGCCAGACCGTGGCGACCGAGTCGTCGACCACCGTCGCCCGCCGCTCGGGCGGGAAGGGGCTGGCGACGGTCAGGTGATCGGTGCGCGTCCGGGTCGAAGCCGAGCAGGTCGCGGTAGAACTCGGGCGGCGAGAGCGTCGCCGACAGTCCGACCACCGCGTGGCAGCGCGAGAAGACGCGCGCCAGGTAGCGGCTGGGGTCCTTGCACAGGATGCGGCATGCAGCCGCTCCTCGCCGCGCCGCTCGGCCAGCCGCGCGAAGGCGTCGCCGGTGTGAACGAGCCCCTCGAGGAAGCGCAGGAACTGGAAGTAGAGGTCGACGAAGGGATCGTCGGCGCGGAAGCTCTTCGTCTCGCGCTGGTACTCGAGGTGGTCGACGAACGCGGCGTCGAGCTCGGGGCGCAGGCGCCAGAGCGCGTCCTCGGGCAGCAGCGTCTCGACCGCGCCGTCGCCGTCCGGCCGCTCGGCGAGCGCCGACTCGACCGCGCCCTCGACCAGCTCGGCGACCTCGGTCGCCACCGCTTCGAGCCGCCGGTGCACCGGCGCGCCGCCGTGCGCGGCGGACTCGGCGGCGCGGCGCGCGGCCGTCGCGGGGAGCTCGGGCGAGAGGTAGCCGCGGCCGCGGTCGACCAGGTTGTGGATCTCGTCGATCACCAGGATGGTCGTCGGAGAGGTCGCCGTCGGCGGCGAAGTCGGTGAGCGCGACGTAGGGGTCGAAGGCGTAGTTGTAGTCGCAGACCACGACCTGCGAGCGCCCCGCGAGGTCGAGCGAGACCTCGAACGGACAGACTTCGGCCTGCGCGGCGGCCGAGAAGACGAGGTCGGGGTCGAGCACCGCCTCCTCGCCGAGCAGGCGGGGGACCACGCCCGAGGCGGCGAGCTTGGCGTAGTAGTCGCGCGCGAAGCCGCAGTAGTCCTCGTGGCAGATCACCTCGCCGTTGGCGCACATGCGCGCCTTGGCGCGCAGGCGCAGCGCGTGCAGCCCGCCGCCCGTGGCGAGCTGGCGCAGCACCTTCAGGGCCATCTCCTGCTGCAGGTTCTTGGCGGTCAGCACGAACAGCCGGCGGTCGTGCTCGAGCGCGTGGCGGACCGCGGGCCAGAGCGCGGCGACCGTCTTGCCGATGCCGGTCGGCGCCTCGACCAGCAGGTGCTCGCCCGCGTCGAGCGCCCGCTCGACGGCGGCGACGATCTCGTCCTGGCCGGGGCGTGGCGCGCCGTGGGGGAAGGGGAGCGCGCCGCCGGCGCGGCGGCGCTCCTCGCGCGCGCTCCGTTCGGCGTCGTGCTCGCGCAGCAGCTGGTTGAGCCGCCGCCGGACGGCGGTCTCGACCGCGTCGAGGTCGAGCGCGACCTCCAGGCGTTCGACGCCGTCGCCGCCGATCGGGATCAGCACCAGCTCGGCGGCGACCGGGCCCGGCTCGAGCTTCGCCAGCATCCAGGCGTAGAGCTTCGCCTGGCGCTCGTAGAGGTCGCGGACCGCGGGGGAGAGCTGCCCCTCGCGGCGCACCGACTTGATCTCCTCGACCACGCGGCCGCCGTCGTCGCCCTTGCGCAGCCCGTCGGCGCGGCCGGAGACCACGACGCGCCAGCCCCGGTGCGGGATCTCGATCCGCAGGGCGACCTCCCGGCGGTAGGTCGGGTCCTCGGCGAGGGCGCCCTCCTGGTAGCGGCCGTGGATCGCCTGGCCGAGCCAGAGGCGCTCGAAGCCGCCGCGGTGGGCGAAGCCGATCGAGCGGGCGAGCTGCGGGTCGAGGAGGTCCGCGACCGAGAGCTCGATCACCAGGCCCTCGGTGTCGAAGCGCGGCGCCATGGTCGGAGCCTATACGAGCGTTCTCGCCGGGAGCCGTGGGGCTCGTGCGTGTGGAAACATGTTCATCTCCTCGCAGGGACGGAATTCCGTGGTGGAAACCGTCGCCGGGTCAGCGTCGGTGGTTGTCGCGGTGCCCCCTTCCTCTCTCCGCTTGCGGGGAACCCCACGGTTGATCGGATTCTGTTCGCGTGGGGACCCCCCGCCGTCTGCGCGGAGAGAGGAAGGGGGCCCCGCGACCTGATACAGCGGTGGCCGGCGACGGG
This sequence comes from uncultured Acidobacteriota bacterium, assembly GCA_963803995.1. Taxonomy (GTDB): domain Bacteria; phylum Acidobacteriota; class Thermoanaerobaculia; order Multivoradales; family JAGPDF01; genus JACTMI01. The sequence continues at coordinate 56,670 of CAWDOT010000007.1, read as the reverse complement.
CATTCACTCGGATGTCGAGCGTCGGCCCCGCTGTCGAGCGTCGGCCTGCGATCTCTCTGCAGGCCGGGGCGCCCCGATCCCCTTTCCGCGCAGACGGCGGGGGGTCCCCACGCCTCCAGAATGAGATCGACCGTGGGGTTCCCCGCAAGCGGAAAGGGGATCGGGGTGCCGCGGCGTCCACCAGCGCAGAAGGCCGACGCGGGGCCTCGCGACGCGGGGGTCGATCCGTGAAGAGCCGCGAAGGTTGCCACTGCCGAAGCCGCTCGGATACGCTGGCCCACCGTCCAGCAGGAGCCACCGCGCCGCCCGGCGCAGGAGGAACGATGGACCAGGTCGTCTCGGTGCTCGGGTTGTTCTCGATGCTCGCCATCGCGTGGGCGCTCTCGGTCGACCGCAAGGCGATCAAGTGGCGGCCGGTGATCGGCGGCACCCTGCTCCAGGTCGTCTTCGCTCTGCTCATCCTGCGCACGGAATGGGGCCGTCAGGCCTTCGACGCCATCGGGGCGGTGATCACCCGTTTCCTCGACTTCACCGACGCCGGCGCCTCCTTCGTCTTCGGCGAGAAGTTCAAGGAGTTCTACTTCGCCTTCAAGGTCCTGCCGACCATCATCTTCTTCTCGAGCTTCATCACCATCCTCTACTACTTCGGCATCCTGCAGTGGATCGTCAAGGTGTTCGCGAAGTTGATGATCCGGACGATGGGCACTTCCGGCTCGGAGTCGCTCTCGGCCTCGGCCAACATCTTCGTCGGCCAGACCGAGGCGCCGCTCCTCATCCGCCCCTACGTGCCGACCATGACGAAGTCCGAGCTGATGGCGGTGATGACCGGCGGGTTCGCGACGGTCGCCGGCGGGGTGATGGCGGCCTACATCGGCATGGGCGTTTCGGCGAAGCACCTGCTGGCGGCGAGCGTCATGTCGGCGCCGGCCGCGCTGGTGATGGCGAAGCTGATGTTCCCGGAGAAGGAGCACAGCCTGACCAAGGGCAAGGTCGAGATCGAGGTCGAGCGCCCCTGGGCGAACGTCATCGACGCGGCGGCCTCGGGCGCGGGCGACGGCCTGAAGCTCGCGTTGAACGTGGGCGCCATGCTGATCGCCTTCGTCGGCCTGATCGCGCTCATCGACTGGCCGATCACCTCGTTCGGCCACTGGATCGGACAGGAGCAGCTCTCCCTGCGCTGGATTCTCGGCGTGGTGTGCAGGCCGCTCGCCTGGCTGATGGGCGTGCCCTGGGCGGACGCCGGCCAGGTGGGGACGCTGATCGGCATCAAGACCGCGGTCAACGAGTTCGTCGGCTACGTCGAGATGGAGAAGATGGTCGCCGCCGGACAGCTCTCCGAGCGGGCGCAGATCATCGCGACCTACGCGCTGTGCGGCTTCTCGAATTTCTCCTCGATCGCGATCCAGATCGGCGGCATCGGCGGCATGGCGCCGGAGCGCAGGAGCGACCTCGCCCGCCTCGGCCTGCGCGCGATGGTCGCCGGCTCGCTCGCCTGTTTCCAGACCGCGGCCATCGCCGGCTTCCTCATCGGCAACGGGCGCTGAGGTTCCGGTGTCCGAGGGGTTCGACTACCGCCGCATGGTCCTGCTGGCCTCGGCCGGGGTCGTGCGCAGCGTGCTCGAGCAGGTCGCGGTCGAAGGGTTGCCCGGCAACCACCATCTCTTCCTCACCTTCGCCACCCGCTATCCGGGCGTGGAGCTGCCCCCGGCGCTCACCCTGCAGTTCCCCGAGACGATGACGATCGTGCTCCAGAACCAGTTCTGGGACCTGGTCGCGGAGGCCGAGGCCTTCGAGGTGACCCTGCGCTTCGGCAGCGCGCTCGAGCGGCTGCGGGTTCCCTACGTCGCGCTGACCACCTTCATCGACCCTTCGGTCCCCTTCGGCCTCGACCTCTCCCCGTTCGGGGGCGGGCGCCCCGACGGCTCCCCGCCGCCGGGCGGCGGCGAGGAGGCGGCGGAGGAGCCGGCAGACGACGCTCCGGCGGCGGAGAGCGACCGGCGCCCGGAGCCGCCCGCGACCCCGGGCGGCGGCGAAGTGGTTCCGTTCCGCCGCCGGTAGCCGGCGCGCCGGGCGGGGGGCGGGCGCCCGCTCCACAGCGCGGGCGCGGGCGATCCTGTAGGATCGAGCATCGCCTGACGCGCCGGCCCGGGGTTCGGAGCGGAAGGGCACGCCTCTGTGTGGCCCTGGTTCCGATCCTCGCGGCGAGCTTGGCGCCGCACGCTCGCCGGGAGGAATTCGAGTCGGGATGTTTCGCTTTCGCTTCACTCTCGCCGTCACCCTGCTCGCCGCGCTCGCGGCGCCCGCTCTCCTCGCCTCGCCCGACGGCAGGAGCCAGCGCGCCCGCCCGGCGGCGGCTCCGCTCTCCCTGGAGAACGCGCTCGCCCGCGAGGTCGACGTCGCCCGCAAGGCCGCCCGCGCGGTCGGCGTCCACATCCTCGATCTCGCCGACGAGCGGACCGTCTACGAGCACGAAGCCGACCAGCCGCGCATCCTGGCGTCCAACACCAAGCTGCTGACCACCGCCGCGGCGCTGGTCGGCCTCGGCCCCGAGCATGCCTTCGAGACGCGCGTCCTGATCCGCGGCAGCGTCGAGGGCGACGTGCTCCAGGGCGATCTCGCCGTCTTCGGCGGCGGCGACCCGAACATCTCCGGCCGCTTCCACGACGGCGACTCCTACGCCGTCTTCCGCGAGTGGGCGGCGGCGCTCAGGGCGCGCGGCGTCGCGCGGGTCGCCGGCGACCTCTACCTGGTGAACGGCATCTTCGAGGAGCCCCGGGTCCACCCCGACTGGCCGCGCGACCAGCTCACCACCTGGTACGAGGCGCCGGTCGACGCGCTGTCGTTCAACGACAACTGCGTACTGGTGCGCGTGCGCCCCGCCGCGAAGTCGGGGGCGCCGGCGATCGTCGAAACGGTGCCGAAGCTCGACTACTTCGGGATCCGCAACAGCGCGCGCACCGGCGACGGGAAGAAGCACAAGCTGTTCGTGACCCGCGATGCGGAGAACGACACCCTGGTCGTCTCGGGCTGGATCGGCCGCGGCACCGGTCAGGTCGACGTCTGGGTCGCGGTCCTCGACCCGCAGGCCTACTTCGCCGCCGCGCTGCGCGGCGCGCTCGCCGAGGAGGGCATCGCGGTCGCCGGCGCCAGCCGCTTCGTGCACGGCGCGCCGGAGGGCGTCTGGGAGCAGGTCGCCAGCCACCGGAGCGATCTCCAGCGCACGCTCGAGGTGACCAACAAGCGGAGCCAGAATTTCTACGCCGAGAGCCTGGCCAAGTTCCTGGCCTGGAAGCAGAGCGGGCACGGCAGCTGGTCGGCCGCGGTCGACACGATCTCCCGCTTCCTCGTCTCGCTCGGCGTGCCCGCCGAGGCCTTCCGGCTGGCGGACGGCTCCGGCCTGTCGCGCGGCAACGTGATGAGCGCGCGCGCCATGACCACGCTGCTCGACCGGATGTACTTCCACGCGTTCGGGCGCGAGTACGTGCGCTCGCTGCCGCACAGCGGCGAGGACGGCCTGAAGTGGGAGCGCCGGCTGGCGCAGCCGCCCTACCGCGAGAACGTGTTCGCCAAGACCGGCACCATCAACGGCGTGTCGACGCTCTCGGGCTACGTCAAGGCCACCTCGGGCCGCGTCTACGCCTTCTCGATCCTCTGCAACCAGGTCCGGAGCAATGCCTCCGCGCACGCCGCGCAGGACCGCATCCTGCGCGCCCTGATCGACCGGGGCTGACCGCCCCCTTTCCTCCGGAGAACCCGAGCCGTGAATCCGCCGGACGCCCGTCCCGTCGACTACCGCCAGCTGATGAAGAAGGTGGAGCAGGTGGTGCGCGAGATCGAGGCCTCGGAGGAGACCGGCGACACCATCCACACCCTCGCCAACGCGATCGTCGCCCGCTTCCGCGACGCGCTCGGCATCTACGGCGGCCGGCTCTACCGCCGCTCCGGCGAGGAGTACGAGCTGGTTGCGACCTTCCCGGAATCGCGCGAGCTCGAGGGCTTCCGCGTCGCCGCGGACTACGCGCCGATCGACATCGCGCTCTCCGAGGGGATCGTCTACATGACCGCCGACGACCCGCGGCTCGACGCCGAGATCGAGGCGAAGCTCGGCGTCGAGGGCTTCTCGGCGATCGTGGTCGGCGACGAGGAGTTCCTGCTCGCCTTCAACGTCGCGCCCGGCATCCACCGCGACGACGTGCTCTTCTCGCTCGGCGTCCTGCGCCATTCGATCAACCAGAAGCTGCGCCAGGAGCGGATGGCGGAGGTCTTCACCCAGGCGCGCAAGATCCAGGCCTCGATCCTGCCGCGGCGCATGCCGAGCTACGGCGCCTTCGAGTTCCACGGGCGCACGCAGCCGATGGAGGAGGTCGGCGGCGACTTCTACGACCTGATCCCGATCACCGACAAGATCCTCGGCCTGGCGATCGCCGACGTGTCGGGCCACGGCCTGCCGGCGGCGCTGCAGGTGCGCGACATCTACATGGGGTTGCGCATGGGCCTCGCGCGGGACATGAAGATCGTGCGCACGGTCGAGCGCCTGAACCAGATCATCCACCGCTCGACCCTGACCAGCCGGTTCGTCTCGGTCTTCTACGGCGAGCTCGAGCTGTCGGGCATCTTCATCTACGTCAACGCCGGCCACCCGCCCCCGTTCCACCTCTCGGCGGCGGGCGAGGCGCGCTTCCTCGAGGAGGGTGGCGCGGTGCTCGGCCCGGTCGCCGACGCGACCTACGAGCGCGGCTTCGTCCGCATGCAGCCCGGAGACCTGCTGGTCTTCTACACCGACGGGATGATCGAAGCGATGCCGGCGGGAGCGGAGGAGGGCGACGTCGCCGCCGAGTACGGAGTCGAGCGTCTGATCGCGCTGGCGCGCTCGCTGCGCGCCCGGTCGGCGAAGGAGATCGGCGAGGCGCTGCTCGCCGACGTCGAGGCCTACTGCGGCGACGCCCCGCCACAGGACGACCGCACGGTGCTGGTCGTGCGCTTCCCGCCGACAGCCGCGACGGGATCCGCCTGAAGCCTCGCCCGGCGGCCGCGGCCGGCCCCGGTCCCACCCGCGGGAGCGCGGAAGCGGGGCTTCCCGGCCCTGCAGACGGGCGGCGCGCCGCTGGTAGAATCCCTTGTCCGGCCCTCCGATGAGCATCACCGGCAACCTCAAGACGATGGAGCTCGCCGAGCTCCTCCAGTGGCTCTCCGGGGCTCAGAAGACCGGCACGCTCGTCGTCGACAACGGCAAAGTCCAGAAGCAGATCTACTTCCGCGACGGGATGATCATCTCGTCGGCGTCGACCGACTCGCGCGAGTACCTCGGCGCCTTTCTGGTCAGCCACGGCTTCATCACCGACATGGAGCTGCGCCAGGCGGTCAAGATGCAGGAGAGCAACCGGATGTTGCTCGGCAAGATCCTGACCACGATCGGCGCGATCTCCGAGCAGGACCTGCACCGGATGCTCCGTCTCAAGGCCGAGGAGGGCATCTACGACGTCTTCACCTGGCCGGAGGGCGCCTTCCGCTTCCTCGACGGCCAGCTGCCGACCAGCAACATGGTGCCGATCGCGCTCGACGTCGCCGCCATCGTGCTCGAAGGCATGCAGCGGCTCGACGAGTGGAAGCGGATCCGCGAGGCGATCCCGAATGCGGCGGCGGTGCCGGTGGCGGTGGGCGACTGGGAGGCGTCGGTGATGACCGAGGGCGCGCGCCAGATCCTCGGCCTGGTCGACGACGACCGCTCGGTGGCGGACATCTGCCGCTCGACCCACTCCGGCGAGTTCCACGTCTGCCGGATCCTCTTCCGCCAGATCCGGGCCGGCCGGCTGAAGATCGTGCGCGCGCGCGGCGCCGCGACGTCGCCCGAGCCGGCGCCGGCCAACGGGACCCCGGCCGGCAGCTCGGGGTCGCTGATCACCGCCGAAGCGCTGCTCGACGCCGCCCGTCAGCTCAACGAGAAGGGCGAGCTCGAGATCGCCCTGCGCCATGTCCGGGCGGCGCGCTCGCTCGAGCCGGAGAGCAAGAAGATCGAGACCGAGTGCGTCCGAATCGAGGCGCGCCTGCGCGAAGAGGTCGAGCGGTCGGGCGTCAAGCTCGCCTCGGTGCCGGTGCTGGCGCGCCGGATGGAGGAGCTCACCCAGGTCAACCTGACGCCGCAGGAGGGGTTCCTGCTCACCCGCCTCGACGGCACCTCCGACCTGCAGTCGATCCTCAAGCTGACCCCGCTCGCCCCGCTCGAAGCGCAGCTGCTGGTCTGGCGCCTGTTCAAGGCCGGACACGTCGTGCTCGAAGCGCGCCGCTAGGGCCGCCGGGCCGAACCCAGTCTCCGACGATGTCCTCCGGCAGCCGGCCCCTGCTCGTTTCGCTCGACGGCGTGGCGCGCCAGTTCGGCGCCCGCCCGCTCTTCTCGGGGCTCTCCTTCGGCCTCGCGGAAGGCGACCGGGTGGGGCTGGTCGGGCCCAACGGCGCGGGCAAGACGACCCTGCTGCGGCTCCTCGCCGGCGACGAGGAGCCGGACGCCGGCACCCGCTCGGTGCGCAAGGGCGCCCGCCTGGCGCTGGTGCCGCAGGACCCCCGCTTCGACCACGATTCGACGGCCGAGGAGGCGCTGCTCGAGGCGCTGGCGGGCGATCCGGTCGAGGCGTCGCAGCGGCCGGGGCGGGTGGCGCGCGCGCTCGGCCGGCTCGGCTTCCGCGACGGCGCGCAGCGGGTGGCGACGCTCTCCGGCGGCTGGCGCAAGCGGCTGGCGATCGCGGCGGCGCTGGCGCGCGAGCCCGACGTCCTGCTGATGGACGAGCCGACCAACCATCTCGACCTCGACGGCATCCTCGCGCTCGAACGGCTGCTCGCCGCCGCGCCGTTCGCCTTCGTGGTCGCGAGCCACGACCGCTACTTCCTGGAGAACGTCGCGCGCCGGATGCTCGAGCTCGACCGCGTCTACGCCGAGGGGCTGCTGGCGGTGTCCGGCACCTACTCCGACCTCGTCGCCCGCCGCGACGAGGTGCGCCGCAACCAGGCCGAGTACGAGGAATCGCTCGCCAACCGCGCGCGGCGCGAGCTCGAGTGGCTGCGGCGCGGGCCCAAGGCGCGCACCACCAAGGCCAAGGCGCGCGTCGGCGAGGCCGAGCGGCTCCAGGCGGAGCTCGCGGAGGTCCGGTCGCGGCAGGCGGCGGGTGCGGCGGCGATCGACCTCGCCGCCTCCGGGCGGCGCACGAAGCGCCTGCTCGAGGCGCGCGGCCTCGCGAAGGACTACGGCGGCCGGCCGGTGCTCGCGGGCGTCGACCTCGCGCTCGGTCCCGGGACGCGGCTGGGCGTGCTGGGCGCCAACGGCAGCGGCAAGACGACGCTGCTCTCGATCCTCGCCGGCGACGCTCGCGCCCGACGCGGGCCGGATCGAGCGGGCGCCCGCGCTCGAGACCGTCCTCTTCGAGCAGAGCCGCGAGTCGCTCGACCGTTCGCTCTCGCTGCGCCGCGCGCTCGCGCCCGACGCGGACGCGGTGGTCTACCAGGGGCGCGAGCTGCACGTGGCGGCGTGGGCGAAGCGGTTCCTGTTCCGTCCCGAGCAGCTCGACACGCCGGTCTCCCGGCTCTCCGGCGGCGAGCAGGCGCGCATCCTGATCGCGCGCCTGATGCTCCGGCCCGCCGACCTGCTGATCCTGGACGAGCCGACCAACGACCTCGACATCCCGACCCTCGAGGTGCTCGAGGAGAGCCTGCTCGAGTTCCCCGGCGCGCTCGTGCTGGTCACCCACGACCGCTACCTGCTCGACCGGGTCGCGACCGCGCTGCTCGCGCTCGACGGCCGCGGCGGCGCGCGCCTGTTCGCCGACCTCGCGCAGTGGGAGGCGAGCCGGGAGGAGGGCGCTGCGGCGAACAGTGCCGCCTCGCCGGCGGCGAAGCCGAGATCGGAACCGGCGAAGCGGCCCGCGAAGAAGCTCTCCTGGGCCGAGCAGCGGGAGTGGGAAGGCATGGAAGCCGCGATCCTCGCGGCGGAGGAGGCCGCCGCCCGCTGCCACCGGGCCGCCGAGGAACCGGCGATTGCCACCGACGCGCAGGAGCTCCATCTGCGCAGCTCCGCGCTGGCCGAGGCGCTCGCCGAGGTCGAACGCCTCTACGCCCGCTGGGCGGAGCTCGAAGCGAAGCGAAGCGGAGCGAGCTTCCCCTCGCCGGCGGGTGATCCGCCCGCGCTGGCCGATCGGTGAGAAAATGGACCGTCATTGCGCACCGACGCAATGCCGTCTGAAGAGGGACGTCGCCATGAGATACCGCCGCCCGAGCCCGCGAATCGCAGTCCTGATCACGTTCCTCGCCGCCGTTCCGGCCGCGGCCCAGGACGGCTCCCTGTGGAGCGATCTCCCGGCCGCCGAAGTCGACGCGGCGGCCGCCGGCGGCGGGCGCTGGATCGTCCCCGAGCGGGCGCGCTTCGTCCGACTCGACCGCGGCGCGCTCGCGGCGCTGCTCGCGACCGCTCCGGACGAGGCGTCGGCCCCGCGCGGGTTCGAAGGGGTCGAGTTGACGATTCCCGACGTGGACGGCGGCGAGCGCCGCTATCGTGTCGTCGATTCGCCGGTGATGGAGCCCGGCCTGGCCGCGCAGTATCCCGAGTGGCGCACCTTCCGCCTGATCGACGTCGCCGATTCCCGCTACGGCGGACGGGGCGACTGGACGATCCAGGGCTTTCACGCGCTGGTTCGCACGCCGGCCGGGACGCTGTTCGTCGATCCTCTGGTCGCCGGGGACACCGAGCGCTACCAGACCTACCACCGAGCCGACCTGCGGCGGCGGCCCGACCAGGAGTTCCGCTGCGACGTCGCCGGGGAGGGTGATTCGGACGGCCCCAGCCTCGCGCCCGCGGCGCCGGAGGTCGCGCTCGACCTGCGCACCTACCGCCTGGCGGTGGCCGCGACCGGCGAGTACACGGCCTTCCACGGCGGCACGGTGCCGCTGGGTCAGGCCGCGATCGTCACCGCGGTCAACCGGGTCAACGAGGTCTACGAGCGCGATCTCGCGATCCGCATGGTGCTGGTGGCGAACAACAGCTCGGTGGTCTTCACCAATGCCGTTACGGATGGCTATACGAACAACAACGGCGGCACCATGCTGGGGGAGAACCAGGCCAAGCTCGACGCCGTGATCGGCTCGGCCAACTACGACATCGGCCACGTCTTCTCGACCGGCGGTGGCGGCATCGCCCAGCTCTCCGTCGTCTGCGGCAGCTCGAAGGCGAAGGGTGTCACGGGACTGGGCGCGCCGACCGGCGACGCCTTCTACATCGACTACGTCGCCCACGAGATGGGGCACCAGTGGGGGGCGAACCACACCTTCAACGGCGCCACCGGCTCCTGCGGCGGCGGCAACCGGTCGGCCACCCACGCCTACGAGCCGGGCAGCGGCGCGACGATCATGGCCTACGCCGGGATCTGCGGCGCCGAGGACCTCCAGCCGAACAGCGACGCCTACTTCCACCGCGACAGCCTGACCGTCATCGAGTCCTTCAGCCGGACCGGCGGCGGCAACGCCTGCAAGGCGCTGGTGGCGACGGGCAACCTGGCGAAGCCGGTGGTCGATGCCGGCGCCGACTACACGATCCCGATCTCGACGCCCTTCGCGCTCACCGGCGCCGCCACCGACGCCGACGGCGACCCGCTCACCTACTGCTGGGAGCAGTGGGACCTCGGCCCCGCCGGGCCCGGCATCTCGGGCAACGCCCCGATCTTCCGCTCGTTCGACCCGACGCCCGAGCCGACCCGCACCTTCCCCAAGGTGGCGGACCTGGTCGACGGCACGCCGACCATCGGCGAGACGCTGCCGACCTACGCCCGCACGATGCACTTCCGGCTGACCGCGCGCGACAACGCCGTGCCCGCCGGCGACGAGGGGTACGACGAAGCGGTGATCACGGTGAGCGCGGCGGCGGGCCCCTTCCTGGTCACCGCGCCGAACAGCGCGGTCGCCTGGAACGGAATCGGACCGCACGCCGTCGCCTGGAACGTCGCCGGCACAACGGCCGCGCCGGTCTCCTGCGCGACGGTCGACATCGATCTGTCGACCGACGGTGGCTTCACCTTCCCGCATGCGCTCGCCGTGAACGTCGCCAACGACGGCGGCGAGTCGGTCTACGCCGGCGTCGACGACAGCACCTCGGCGCGCATCCGGGTCGCCTGCCGCGGCAACGTGTTCTTCGACATCTCCAACACCGACTTCACGATCGCCGGCGCCGACGCCCTGCTCCTCGCCGACAGCTTCGAGTCGGGCGACTTCGTGCGCTGGAGCGGGACCGGAACCGAGGAGCGCTGAGGAGCGCCGCCGGGGCCGCTCCCCTCGCTCCGGATCTGAATCGGCTGCCCTGCCGGCGAGCGGTCTCGATCCCGCCCGCAGGGGAGTAGACTCCGCCGAAATCCACGCCTGCGGAGGTTACTGCGCATGCGCACGACGCGGCCGGGTGTCCTGGTTCTGGCGCTCCTCCTGTTCTCGCCCCTGTCGATCCGCGGCGGCTCGGCCGCCCGCGCGCAGCTCTGTCCGTTGCCTGGCGCGGGTGCCATCTCCGGCCGTGTCACCGGGACGGCGACCGGCGATCCGGTCGCGGGCGTGCGCGTCGTCGCCGAGCGCGTGATCGACGGCACGCTGACCTTCGTCGTCGCGACCGAGAGCGGGCCGAGCGGGCACTACCTGCTGGGGGAGCTGGCCGCCGGGGAGTACTTCGTGCGGACCGAGGGAACCGCGCCGCTGGTGGACGAGATCTGGCCGAACGTCGCCTGCGACCAGGTCTGCGATCCGCAGGGGGCCGGCACCGCGGTGGCCGTGACGGCGAACACACTGGTCGAGGAGATCGACTTCGCGCTCGACGAGGGTGGCCGGATCGAGGGGTTCGTGCGCCAGGGGGACGGCGTCACGCCGGTACCGGGCGCGCGCGTGGACGGCTATGCTCTGACGCCGTTCGGGACGTGGGGCCTCGGCGAAGTCTTCACGGGCGCCGACGGTTCCTTCGCGTTCGACGGCCTCGAGAGCCGGAGCTACAAGGTGCGCGCCGCGGCCCCCGGCCGCCGGGCGCGAGCTCTACCCCGACACCCCCTGTCCACTCGGTTGCGACGTCTTCTCGCTCGGCGGCGCGATCGAGGTGACCGCGGGCGTGACCAGCTCGGGCGTCGATCTCGCCCTCGCCGCGGGCGCGACGATCGCCGGGACGGTGACCGATCTCGCCGCCGCGCCGCTCGCCGGCGCCTTCGTCGCGGTCTACGAGGCCTCCGGGGTGCACTCTGTCTACGCGACGACCGACGCGGGCGGCGCTTGGGCGACCCCCGAGGGGCTGCCGCCCGGCACCTACTTCGCGCGGACCGGCAGCGAGCAGGTCGACGAGCTCTGGAACGGCTTCCCCTGCGAGCCGTTCTGCAGCGTGACCGCCGGCACGCCGATTGTCGTCGAGACGAGCGACGTCGGCGGCGTCGACTTCGCGCTAGCCCGGCTGGGCGCGATCGCGGGCGCGGTGACCGAGGAGGTCACCGGCCTGCCGATCGCCGGCGTCACCGTCGTGGCGCGCCCCGCCTCGAGCTTCATCCCCGGCTTCGCCACGACGGCGGTCGACGGCTCGTATCGCATCGGCGGGCTGGCGGAGGACTTCTATGGTGTCGTGGCGCTCGACGGCGTCCACGCGGGCGAGATCTACGACGACGCCGGCAGCTGCTACGACCCGTTCAGCTGCGTGCCGACCGGCACGCCGACGATAGTCGAGGTCGTGGGCGCGGGCACGACTGGCGGCATCGACTTCGAGCTCGGCCCCGGGGGCCTGCTCGCGGGTGCCGTCGTCGCCGCGGCGACCAACGCTCCGCTTTACGGCGCGTCGGTCGCGATCTTCCGGGCCGGCCTGCTCGAGACCTTCGTCAACACCGACACGCAGGGCCGGTTCCTCGTTTTCGGGGCGCCGCTCGGCGCCGACTACCGCGCTCTCGCGCAGCCGGACCTGGGATCGAGCCTGTTGAACGAGGTCTGGCAGGAGCAGCCCTGCGCGCCCGGCAGCTGCGACGCGTCGGTCGGCACGCCGATCGCGGTCGGCGCCGGCGCCCCAGCCTGCCTCACCTTCACGCTCGACGGCGGTCCGCAGGGTCCGGGGATCGCGGGGTCGGTCGCCGGACCCTCCGGGCCGCTCGAAGGAGTCCCGGTGCGCATCCACGACGAAGGCGGCGCCTTCGCCGGCGAGGTCCTGACCGACGGGACGGGCGCCTACCGGACGACCGGCGCGCTGCCGCTCGCAGCCGGCACCTACTACCTGGTCGCCGACGGTCCGGAGGGCTACGTCGACGAGCTCTACGACGACCTTCCCTGCGCGCCCTGCGCGCCGACCTCCGGCACGCCGGTGACCCTGGTGGAGGGGGAGACGACGGAGGGGATCGACTTCGTCCTCGCGCAGATCGGCCCGCCGCAGCTGCCGCTCGTCTTCCTCGAGAACTGCAAGCCGGGCGGCTGCGTCTACCACCGCGGCCCGGAGAACTCGCGGACGAACCAATCGAGCATCTTAAGCGGTACGAGGACCCTTCCGGAGTTCACCTTTCCGATGACTTCTGGAACGAGCTCGTCGAGTGCGTGCGCCGCGCCTACCGTCCGTTCGACGTCGAGATCACCGACGTCGACCCGGTCCGCGCCCCACCTCGAACACGTCGCCGCGGGGCTGCCCAGCGACCTTGGCCTGGACCCGGACACCGGCGGAATATCGCCCTTCTCCTGCGGCTTCTTTCCGAACTCGATCTCCTTCACCTTCGCCGAGCTCTACGGCTCGGAGCCTTCGCCGGCTCTGCACGACGAGCTCTGCTGGACGATGGTGCACGAGATCGGCCATCAGCACGGCCTCGACCACCACTTCGACCTGACGGACGCGATGACCTACCTCGAGGGGTGTGGGCCGAAGGTGCTGCCGGCCCGCGACGTCTCCTGCGGAGAGTACGCTCCCCGGGCCTGCACCTGCGGCGGAGCTAGCGAGGACAGCTACGCCCGGATCTACGGCCTCCACGGGCCGAGCGACTTCGTCTTCGGCGACGGCTTCGAGATCGTCGAGCCGGGAGCGATCTGCGCCTGGAGCGGGCAGCTTCCGGCGCCGGCCGGTCCCGCGTCGTTCCTGCCGCGGGTCGGGGCGCCGCGCTGCGGTACCCTGGACGGCGGCAATCCGGGGTTCCGCCCGGTGTCGCCCGCGCCGAAGTGAGGCGCGGCCGGCGGCTCAGGCTTCCTCGATCTCCTTCTTCCACTGGTCGAGGGTCTCGAGGCGGAGCGGCTCCTCGGACTCGGCCCGGGCGAACTTGCAGATCTCGAGCATCTCGTCGTCGGAGAGCACCCGGTTGCGCTCCTTGGCGGCGCGGAAGATCTCCTCGACCACGCCGTCGGTCGGCTCGATGCCGTGCTCGTGCAGCCAGTAGACGACGTTGGACAGGCCCGACATGAAGCCGACCTCGATCTGCTGGCGCATGCCGACCATGCCCGCCGGCACGCCCGAGTAGACGCGGTCGGCCAGCCAGTCGTCGCCCTTCTTCTTGGCCTTGATGATGGCGGCGGCGTGGACGCCGGTGGCGGTGCGGAAGGCGTCCCTGCCGAAGACCGGATAGTTGAGCGCGACCGGCACGCCGGTCGCCGTCGCTCGCGACCCGACGTAGTCGCCGCAGCGGGTCGAGGTCGTTCTCGATGTAGCCCATCAGCCTGAGGTTGACGAGGAGCTGGTCCATCGCGCAGTTGCCCACCCGCTCGCCGACGCCGAGCGCGGTCGCGTGGACGCGGTCGACGCCGGAGGTCGACCGCGGTGATGGTGTTGATCACGCCGAGGCCGCGGTCGTTGTGGCCGTGCCAGTCGATCTTGACGTCCTCGCCGGTCTCGCGGATCGAGCTGGCGCACGAAGGGGACGAGGTTGCGCACGCCGCGCGGCGTGATGTGGCCGACCGTGTCGCAGACGCAGACCCGGCTTCGCGCCGGCCTCGATCGCCGTCCGGTAGAGCCGGCGGATCGCCTCGGGCGTGGCGCGGCGTGGTGTCCTCGGTGACGAACATCACCGGCAGGCCATGGCCGACCGCGTAGGAGATCGCCTCCTCGGTGAGCTCGGAGCATGTGGTCGAGCGACCACTCCTCGGCGAACTGGCGGATCGGCGACGAGCCGATGAACGCGCAGGCCTCGACCGCCATGCCCGCCTTCTGCGAGATCTCGACCAGCGGCGTGATGTCCGCGATGACCGTGCGCACCGCGCAGTTCGGCGTGATGCGCATGCGGTGGTCGGCGATCTCGCGGCAGAGCGCGAGGATGTCGGCGCGCGCGCGCGGCCCGGCGCCGGGCAGGCCGAGATCGGCGGTGTGGATGCCGAGCCGCTCCATCAGGTGGAGCAGGTCGGATCTTCGTCTCGATGTCGGGGTCCTGCACCGACGGCGACTGCAGCCCGTCGCGCAGCGTCTCGTCGTCGAACTCGACCGGACGCTCGCGGTGCGGGTAGCCGGTGCCCGCGATGTTCCAGTCGTAGACGAGCTCGGCAGTGTCGGGATGGGGCTTCATCGACCGCTCCTTTCCCCGAGGCGCATGGGGCCGGGGGCCGTCGTGGGAGCGCCAACGGTACGACCGGGGAGCGGGGCGGGTCAAGCCGCGCAGCGGCCCTCCCCGGCGGCAGCCGGAGAGGACCGTGACGAGGCGTGCAGGGGAGCCCGGATCAGGCGCCGCGGCGCAGGGCGACGAAGGCGGCAGCGCCGAGCAGCAGGGCGAGCGCGGCGAGGCCGAGCGTCGACGCCGCGGGGATCTCCTGGATCGTCTGATTCCCGACCACGACGTCGAAGGCGCAGGTGGCGTCGTTGCCGGCGCCGTCGCTCGACGTACAGGCGACCGTCGTCGTCCCCGGCGGGAAGGGGTCCCCCGCCGGCGGCACGCAGGCCGTCGCCGGCGACGCCGAGCAGTTGTCGGTCGCCGTCGGCGCGGCGAAGTCGACCGTCGTCGACTGCCCCCCCGGCGGCAGGTCGACGACGATGTCCGCCGGGCAGGCCGTCTGCGCGGGCGCATCGTCGTCCACCACCGTCTCGCTGAACGAGGCGGTCGCCGTGTTGCCGGCGCCGTCGGTCGCCGTGCAGGTCACCGTCGTCGGGCCGAGCGGGAAGGTCGACCCTGCCGGCGGGTTGCAGACGGTCCCGACTCCCGGACAGTTGTCCGCCGCGGTCGGCGCCGGGTAGTTGCCCACCGCGCTGCAGGCCGGCGCGTCCGTGCCGATCGTCTGGTTCGCCGGCGCCGTAATCGAGGGCGGCAGGTTGTCGTTGACGGTGACGTTGAAGCCACAGGCGCCGCCGTTGAGCGCCGAGGCGCAGCCGACCGGCGTCGTGCCCAGGTTGAACGTCCCGCCGGAGGGCGGCGTGCAGGTGACGGCGCCGCAGTTGCCGGCGGCCGTCGGAGCGGGGTAGGCGACCGTCGCGGCGCAGGTGCCCGGCGCCGTGCCCGCGATCTGGTTCGCCGGGCAGGTGAGCGAGCAGGCGTTGCAGAGGTCGTCGCCGGTCATGTTCAGCGTGAAGGCGCCGCTGTTGGTCGAGAAGCCGGTCACCAGGATCAGGTAGGTGGTGCCCGCGGTGCCGCTGAAGGTCGCCTGTGACTGCAGGCCGCAGAAGTCGTCGTTGCCGATCACGCAGGTGAGGCCGCCGCAGCCGCCGGTGAAGACGCCGATCTTGGTGTCGTAGCCCGCGCCGCAGAGCGAAGCGGTGAAGCTGCCCGAGGCGCAGGGGGTGAAGCTGTACCAGACGCCGGGCGCCGTGTTCAGGGTCGTGGTGCAGGTCGGGACCGTGTCGCTCGTCGCCGATACCGTGGTGCCGGGAGTGGCCGAGGGCGAGCCGATGACGGTCGCGCTGGCACAGGCGTCGTTCGCCGGCGCTGGCGGCGGCGTGCAGCTCGTGCACTGGACCGTGGTCGTCCGGCAGCTGTTCTGCGTGCCGCAGGCGGCATTCGCGGCCCAGTGGGCGTAGAGCGTCCCGGTGAAGGTGTTGGCGAAGGAGAGCGGCGTGGTGCCGAAGGCGACCACGGGGCCGGCGGGAGTGCCGCTGTGGATGGTGATGAAGTCGGTTGCGACGCTGCTCGCGAACTGCAGAGTCTGGCCGGCAACCGCCCCGCTGATCGTCGAGTACTCTCCCGCGAACGAGCAGGTGCTGATCTGGACGACGGTACCGGTCAGGTTGATCGTCGCCGAACCGAAGGCGCTCCCGAAGGTGCACTGCGCCGAAGCCGGTGCCGAGGTGGCGGCGAGGACGAGGGCGGCGAGCGCCCACCACGGGGCGCGGCTGCGGACGGCGGCGGTCGACATGCGGAACTCCCTCCTGGACAGCGGTCAGGGCTGCACGGATTCCCGGCCTGTCGAACGAAGAGCCGCGGCCGGAAGCCGATTCGAATCTGAAGAACCGCCAGTATAACTACCAGAAGGGGCAGTCGCCAGGCTCACCCGGCGGGGTGGGAATCGGATGCCTCAGAGCGCGAAGGCCCGCCCGCGCCGAAGGTGATTCGGGCCAGGTGGACGAGAAACGGCGCGGCAAGCGTGAGCGCTCCTCGGGCGCATGCCGGAAAGGCCCGAGTCACCGCCCCGCGTGGCAGACTCCGGTCTTCGCGCGAAGAGAGGAGGCCGCCGTGCCCGAGCCGCAACGCCATCGCTCCGGACGTCCCTTGCCCGGCGAGTACGCCGCCTACGCCCGGGCCGATCTCGACCAGGTCGTCGGCGACGACGCGGTGGATGTGCTGCGGCGCCAGATGGAAGCGACCGTCGCCCTCTTCGCCCCGCTCGACGAGGGTGCGATCGCCGGTCTCGCCTACGCGCCCGGCAAGTGGACGGTCAAGGAGGTTCTCGGCCACCTGGCCGACGACGAGCGGATCTTCGCCTACCGCGCGCTCTGCCTCGCGCGCGGCGACGAGCGGCCCCTGCCGGGCTTCGACGAGAAGCTCTACATGCGGGACGCCGGCTTCGAAGCGCGGCCGCTCGCCGACCTGATCGGCGAGTACGTCGCGGTCCGCCGCGCGAGCCTCGCGCTGTTCGAAGGGCTGCCGGCCTCCGCGTGGTTGCGCCGGGGGGAGGTCAACGGCTATCCGGCGAGCGTGCGCGGGCTCGCCTTCCACATCGCGGGGCACGAGCTGCACCATCATCGGGTCCTGGCGGAGAAGTACCTCGACCTCCCGGGGCGGTGAGCGGCCGGCAGGTCATCGCGGCTAGGATCCCTGCGGCGACCGAGCCCCGAGGAGGAGAGCGCCCATGCCCCACGTCGTCCTCGAGTACAGCGACAACCTGGTCGACCGCCCCGACCTCGGCCGACTCCTGCTCGAGATCCACGAGGCGCTGCTCGCGACCGGCGCCTTCGTCCGCGACGACATCAAGAGCCGGGCGATCCGGCACGACACCTACGCCGTCGCCGACGGCGCCCCCGGGCGCGGCTTCGTCGCGGTCGAGGTCCGCATCCTCGCGGGGCGCAGCGACGAGGTGAAGGCGGCGGCCGCCGACGGCGTGCTCGCGGCGCTCGAGCGCGCTTTCCCCGAGAGCCTCGCCCGTCAGCCGGTAGGGCTCTCGGTCGAGATCCGGGACATGGACCGCGCCAGCTACCGGCGCCGGCGCGGTCCCGGCTGAGCCGCCGCGCGGCCTCCGCCCGGCGGCCGCGACACCTCGGAGCTCCGCGCGACGAAGAAGCGCAGCGGCCAGCGCGCGGCCGCACCCGCGTAGTCGACGCCGACGCGGGCCGAGACTACGATCGACGCCGGATCGGCCGGTTCGCCGGCGGTGACCCGCAGCTCTCCCCGGCGCAGATCGGCGCCGTCGAACGCGCGGTCGACGCCGAGCGCCGCGCAGAGGCGCGCCGGTCCGCCCGCGAGCGCGCCGGGCCGCGGCGCTCCCGTCAATCCGCGCAACGCGGCCATGCGCGCGCCTCCGGCGACCGCTTCGCCCGCGCGCAGCAGGACGGCGTGCGGGACGCCGCGTTCGGCGCAGACCACGTTCAGGCACCAGTGCATGCCGTAGACGAAATAGACGTAGGCGTGGCCGCCCGCGAGGTACATCGCCTCGTTGCGCGCCGAGCGATGGCCGCCGCGGGCGTGGCTGGCGGCGTCGGGAGCGCCGAGGTAGGCCTCGGTCTCGACCAGGCGGAGCACCAGCCGCTCGCCGGCGCGCTCGCGCACCAGCCAGCGGCCCAGGAGATCGCGCGCGACGACGTCCGCCGGGCGGCGGTAGAACGAGGCGGGCAGCGCGCGAAAGCGGCTCACCGCGGGCACTATAATCCGGCCGATGTCACGCACCGTGCTGATCACCGGCGGCGCCGGCTTCATCGGCAGCCACCTCGCGGACGACGCGCTCGCCCACGGCGACCGGGTCGTCGTGCTCGACAACCTGGCGACCGGCAAGCGGGAGAACGTCCCGGCCGGCGCCGTCTTCCACCAGCGCGACCTGCTCGATCCGGGGCTCGACGAGCTGCTGGCCGACGAGAAGGTCGACCTGATCAACCACCACGCCGCGCAGGCCAACGTGCGGATCTCGCTCGAGGACCCGGCCGCCGACGCGCGGGTCAACGTGCTCGGCACCCTGGCCCTGATCGCGGCGGCGCGCCGCGCGGGGATCCGCCGCTTCCTGTTCGCGTCGAGCGGCGGCACCGTCTACGGGGTGCAGCAGGCCTTCCCCTGCGACGAGGGCCACCCGACGCGGCCGACCAGCCCCTACGGCTGCGCCAAGCTCGCCGCCGAGCTCTACCTCGGCGCCTTCGCCGCGAGCGGCGATCTCGACCCGATCGTGCTGCGCTACGCCAACGTCTACGGAGCGCGCCAGGAGCCGAAGGGGGAGGCGGGGATCGTCGCGATCCTCGCCGAGAAGCTGCTCGCCGGCGAGCCGACCCGCATCTTCGACGACGGCGAGCAGACCCGCGACTACGTCCACGTCTCGGACATCGTCGCCGCCAACCGCGCCGCCTGCGAGCGCTGGACGCCCGGCACCTACAACGTCGGCACCGGGGTCGAGACGAGCGTCAACACGCTGTTCGGGATGGTGACGCGCGCGCTGGGCGTCGAGGTCCCGCCCAACCACGTGCCGGCGCTCGCCGCCGAGCTGCGCCGCAATTCGCTCGACGCCGGCGCGCTCGAGCGCGCGCTGGGCGTCCGGCCGCGCATCGCCCTCGAGGCGGGGCTCGAGCGAACGCTCGCCTGGTACCGGGACCGCGCGGGGCGCAAGTGACCCCCCTGCCGCGCCTGTTCGCGAACCTGCCGGCGTGGTTCGCCCCGCGTTACGACCCGGAGCGCCCCTGGGAGCTGCTCGCCGAGGCGCTGGAGCTGGCGCTGGGCGAGCTCCCTTCGTCGCGACTCGAGGGGCTGATCGATCGCCGCGCCCACCTGATCGGCGACCGCATCGTGATCGAGCGCGGCGCGCGGATCGGTCCCGGCGCGACGCTCGAGGGGCCGCTCTACGTCGGGACGGACTGCGAGATCCGGGCGGGCGCCTACCTGCGCGGCGGCTGCTGGCTCGAGGCGGGCGCGATCGTCGGCGCCTCGAGCGAGGTGAAGCGGGCGATCTTCCTCGCCGACGCGCGCGCACCGCACCTCAACTACGTCGGCGACTCGGTGCTCGGCGCCCACGTCAACCTGGGCGCGGGCACGGTGCTCTCGAACTTCCGGCACGACGGGCACGAGATCGTGATTCCGGCGGGCGGGTCGCGGATCGCGACCGGCCGCCGCAAGCTGGGCGCGATCCTCGGCGACGGCGTCGCCACCGGCTGCAATTCGGTGCTCAACCCGGGGACCATCGTCGGCGCCGGCACGCAGATCTACACCGGCGTCCAGCTGCGCGCCGGGGTCTACCCGGCCGACGCGGTCGTCAAGCTGCGCCAGCAGCTCGAGATCGTGCCGCTCACGGGCGCCTGAGCCCGCCCGGCGGCGCGCCTACTCGCCGCCGTCGTCTCCTTCGTCGTCCGGCTCCGCCTCTCGGCCCTCGGCCTGGGCGTTGAGCTTCTGGCGCTCGCGCTCGAACTCCTCGTAGGCGCGCTGCTGATCGGCCGCGCTCGCGTTCGGATCCTGGCCGTCGCGCGCCATCTGCTCCATCTCGCGGGCCCGATCCTCCATCTCGCGCGTACGCGCGGCCTCGGAGGTGGCGGTGGCCTCGGAGGAGCCGCTGTCGTACTCGTTCGACGGACTGCTTTTCGGAGGCTCGGGGCCGGAGGCGGGGGTGCAGGCGGCGAGCGCCGCCGCGAGCGCCAACGCGGCCGCCGCCGTCCATCGCGGGACTCTGAGCATGGCCTGGATGCTAGCAGGCCGCGTGCGGGCGCCGCTCAGTCGCGGGCGATCGTGGTGCCGGTCTGGCCCTGGTAGTGCGAGCCGGAGCCGGGCTCGCCGTAGGCGACGTCGGGCTCCGACTCCATGGCGATGAAGATGAGCTGCGCGATGCGCCGGCCCGCCTCGAGGACGAACGGCGTCGGCCCCAGGTTCTGCAGCTCGAGCGTGATGTTGCCCTCGAAGCCGGGGTCGCACCAGCCGGCGAGCGAGTGGTTGATCCAGAGCCGGCCGAGCGTCGACTTGAGCTTGAGATCGCAGGCGACCGTGCGCGGGATGCGCACGTACTCGAGCGTCGAAGCGAGCACGACCTCGCCCGGGAAGAGCTTCATGTGCTCGGCGCGGAACTCCTCCGGCTCGCGGGTGGGGCAGATCCAGTGGTCGGAGAGGCGGACGTCGTACGAGGCGGCGTTGACCTGCGCCGGCACGTAGGGCGCCACCCCGCCGCGCCCGCCCCAGTCGCGGATCCAGCGGTCGGGCTTGATCACTGCCCGAAGTAGACCGGCGTCTGGAGGTCCTCGCGGTGGATGGTGTCGACGAAGCGGATCAGCTGCCGCGACAGCGACATGAACACCGTGTGGGTGCGGTAGCCGCCGCCGAAGAAGCCGACGCCGCGCAGCAGCTCGCCGTCGGTGACCCCGGTGCAGGAGACCAGGATCTCGTCGCCGGGCGCCAGGTCCTCGGTCGAGTAGATCTTGTCGAGACTGTGGAAGCCGAGCCTGGCCAGGCGCTCGCGCTGGCCGTCGTCGGTGGCGACCAGGCGGGCCTGGATCTCGCCGCCGAGGCAGCGCATGGCGCCGGCGGTGATCACGCCCTCGGGGGCGCCGCCGATGCCCATCACCGCGTGCACGCCCGGTGCCGCGCACGGCGACCGCGATGCCGGCCGAGAGGTCGCCGTCGCCGATCAGCCGGATGCGGGCGCCGGCGCTGCGGATGTCGCTCGATCAGCTGGTCGTGGCGCGGACGGTCGAGGACGACGATGGTCAGGTCCTCGACGTCGCGGTCGAAGGCCTTGGCGAGCGCGCGCAGGTTCTCGGCGACCGGCGCGTCGACGTGCACGCTTGCCCTTCGCGGTGGGGCCGACGATCAGCTTCTGCATGTAGACGTCGGGGGCGTGGAGCAGGCCGCCGCGCTCGGCCGCGGCGAGCACTGCGGTGGCGTCCGGAGCG
Source organism: uncultured Acidobacteriota bacterium (assembly GCA_963803995.1). Taxonomy (GTDB): domain Bacteria; phylum Acidobacteriota; class Thermoanaerobaculia; order Multivoradales; family JAGPDF01; genus JACTMI01. Next base: position 35,249 of record CAWDOT010000007.1, on the reverse strand, counting down.
CCGGTCGCGCACAGGTTGGTGCCCTCGAGCGGATCGACCGCGATGTCGACGCCGACGCCGTCGGGGCGCCCCTTGAGCGCGCCGACCTCCTCGCCGACGTAGAGCATCGGCGCCTCGTCGCGCTCGCCCTCGCCGATCACGATGCGGCCGGCCATCGCCAGGGTGTTGAGCTCGTTGCGCATCGCCGAAACCGCGACCTGGTCCGACTTCTTGCGGTCGCCCAGACCCACGGTGTGGGCGGCGGCGACCGCCGCCTGCTCGGTGACGCGGACGAAACCGTCTTCCAGCAGCTGGTCGAGTTTCATTCCTTGCCCGTTCCGGCCGGGGCCTTCGACTTCTTCTCGGAGGGCGCCGGCGGGTTGTAGGAGGGGATGCCGGTCACGGCCTCGCCGATCACCAGGCCGTGGATGTCGTGCGTCCCTTCGTAGGTGAAGACCGACTCGATGTTGAGCATGTGGCGGATCACCGGATAGTCGTCGACGATCCCGTTGGCGCCGAGGATCTCGCGCGCGAGCTTCGCGCACTCGCGGGCGACCCAGACGTTGTTGCGCTTGCCGAGCGAGATGTGCTGCGGCTTGAGCCTGCCGGCCTCCTTGAGGCGCGCGAGCTGGAGCACCAGCAGCTGCCCCTTGGTGATCTCCGAGATCATCCAGGCCAGCTTCTCCTGCACCAGCTGGTGGGCGGCGATCGGCTGGCCCATGAACTGGATGCGCTGCTTGGCGTACTCGAGCGCGGTCCAGTAGCACTCCATGGCGGCGCCGAGCGCCCCCCAGGCGATGCCGTAGCGCGCCTGGGAGAGGCACATCAGCGGGCTCTTGAGGCCGCCCGAGCCGGGCAGGATCGCGTCGCCCGGGATCCTGCAGTTCGTGAACCCGAGCTCCGAGGTGACCGAGGCGCGCAGCGAGAACTTGCCGTGCTGCTCGGAGGCCGTGAAGCCCGGGGTGCCGCGCTCGACCAGGAAGCCGCGGATCTCGTCGTCGGTCTGCGCCCAGACCACGGCGACTTCGGCCAGGCTGCCGTTGGTGATCCACTGCTTGGCGCCGTCGAGCACCCAGTCGGAGCCGACCTTCCTGGCGCGCGTCCGCATGCCGCCCGGGTTGGAGCCGAAGTCGGGCTCGGTCAGACCGAAGCAGCCGATCGACTCGCCGCTCGCCAGGCGCGGGATCCAGCGGTCCTTCTGCGCCTGCGACCCGAAGGTGTGGATCGGGTACATGACCAGCGAGCTCTGCACGGAGACGAAGCTGCGCAGGCCGGAATCGCCGCGCTCGAGCTCCTGCATGATCAGGCCGTAGGCGACCGAGTCGAGGCCGGGCAGGCCGTAGTCCTTGAGGTTCGAGCCGAACAGGTTCATGGCGCCCATCTCGGGCACCAGATCCAGCGGGAAGCGCGCCTCGCGGTGGCACTCTTCGATGATCGGCTTGATCTTCTCGTCGACCCAGGCGCGCACGGTGTCGCGCACCATGCGCTGCTCCTCGGTCAACAGGGATTCGAAGTCGATGAAGTCGACACCCGGGAAGCGGTTCACGCAATTCCTCCTTCTAGGCTCGGGCGGGCGGGCGGCGACCGGAAAGGTCGGCGCGATAAGAACTTGCAGAAAATCCTAGCATAGGGTTCGGCTAGGATACGGGCGTGGGCAACTTCTCCGGCGGCAGCGCGTACGCGATGGCGAAGGACATCGCGGAGGGCTTCCTCCTGGTCACCGAGCGCACTTATCAACGCCTCGCGCCGGGAGAGCTCGATCAGCTCGGTTTCGAGCTCGACCGGGCGCTGCGCGATGTGCGCGGCAGCCAGCCCCCGCTCGAGGACCAGCCCGCGCTCCAGCTGCGCAACCGCAAGATCTCGCGGCTGACCGGCGCGCTCACCATGCTGCGCGCGTTCCAGGCCCGTTTCCGGTCGCGCGGCGGTTCGGCTTGAGACAGGCGCTGCTGTCGATCGGGCCGCTGGTCGCCGCCTTCGCCACGGCGGCCTGGGTCGAGCTGCGCACCCGGCGCGCCGGGCTCGATCCGCCCGGCTTCGCCGAGCCGCTGCGGCGCTGGGCCTGGCTGATGGTCTTCTCGGGCTGCCTCTGGGTCGCCGTCTTCGCGGCGCTCTCCGGGGGCGGGAGCGCGGGGGAGGTCGACCTCGCGACGGTTCCCCCGTGGCAGCTGTTCGCTCTCCACATGGTGCTCGTCGCGACGATCGCGGCCTGGTACCTGCTCGGCTTCGGAGGCTACCGGGAGGCGGCTGGACCGACGGGCTCGGTCGGCGCGCAGCTCGGGCTGGCGACCCGATCGCCGCTCGTCGAGGTCGGCGTCGGGCTCGTCTTCGGTGTCGGGGCCTGGCTGGTGGTGCTGGCGGGCATCGTGCTCGTCGCCCTCGCCGTCTCGGCGCTCGGCGGCGACGAGCTGCTGCCGCAGCAGCCGCCGGCGATGATCCCCTGGATCGCCGGTCAGCCGGTCGCGCTGCGCCTGGGCATCGCGCTCTCGGCAGGGGTGGTCGAGGAGGTCTTCTTCCGCGGCCTGTTGCAGCCGCGGATCGGCATCGCGCTCTCGACGGCGCTCTTCGCGCTCGCGCACGCCGCCTACGGCCAGCCGTTCCTGCTGGTCGGAGTGACGCTGCTCTCGCTGCTCTACGCCGCCCTGGTACGCTGGCGGCAGAGCGTCTGGGCGGCGATGGCCGCGCACACCCTGTTCGACGCCGTCCAGCTCCTGGTCGTCATCCCCTCGGTGCTGGAAATGTGGGGGGCCGCGCCGGGCGGCGGCTGAGCCGCGGACCGTCGCCCTCTGGTACACTGCGCCGCGCTCCGGACGACCATGAACCCCACCGTGGAACGGCAGCTCCACCTGACGATCGGCAGCCGGTTCGAGAACATCGAGCTGGTCCAGATGACGATCGACGAGACCCTCCGGGAGAGCGGGGCCTCGGAGGAGCACCGCCACTGGATCGGGCTGGCGCTGCGCGAGGCGGTCGCGAACGCGATCAAGCACGGCAACCGCCAGGATCCGGCCAAGCAGGTCGAGGTCGAGTTCGACCTCGCCGGCGGCGAGATGGAGATCCGGGTCTCGGACGAGGGTCCGGGCTTCGATCCGGACGCCGTGAAGGACCCGCTGGCGCCGGAGAACAAGTTCCGCGCCGACGGACGTGGCATTTTCTACATGCGGAAGTTCATGGACGAGGTCCGCTACGCCTTCCGGCCGTCCGGAGGGACGATCGTGATCCTGCGGAAGCGCCTCGCGCCGGAAGCCGCTGGCACGCAAGAGCGATAGGAGGAGTACCCATGAAGATCGAGAAGCGCAGTCGCGGCGACGTGACGATCCTCGAGGTCGAGGGCAAGATCACCATCGGCAAGGGCGACGTCGCCCTGCGCGACGCCGTGCACCAGGCCCTGGGCGAGGGCGCCACCAAGATCGTGATGAACCTCGGCTCGGTCTCGACGGTCGACTCCTCGGGCGTCGGCGAGCTGGTTTCCGCCTTCACCACGGTGACCAACCGGGGCGGCCGCCTGAAGCTCCTCAACCTGCCGCCGAAGGTCAACGACATCCTGCAGATCACGCAGCTGATCACCGTGTTCGAGGTCTTCGACAACGAGGACGAAGCCGTCGGTTCGTTCTGACCTTCCTGCCGGAACCGCCATCGTCCGCACCCTCGCGAGCCCCGACCCGCGGCTCGCCGACTACGCCGCGCGGGTAGAGCGCCGACTCCCGGAGCTCCTGCCCCCGGAAGCCGAGCGCCCGGAGCGTGTCCACCGGGCCATGCGCTACGCGGCGCTCGGCCCCGGCAAGCGGATCCGTCCCGTCCTCACGCTGGCGGTCGCCGAGATGTTCGGGGCCCGCGACCTCGAGCCGGTGGTCGACCTGGGCGTCGCGGTCGAGCTCGTCCACGCCTGCTCGCTGGTGCTCGACGACCTGCCCGCGATGGACGACGCCGAGCTGCGGCGCGGCCGGCCGACCACCCACCGGGCGCACGGCGAGGAGGTCGCCCTGCTCGCCGCCTTCGCGCTGCTCAACCGCGCCTATTCGCTGGTCGCGGCGAGCGCCCAGCGGCTGCGCCTCTCCCGCTACACGCCCGAGGACATGGTGCACCACCTGGCGGGGGCGATCGGCACGCGCGGCCTGATCGGCGGCCAGGCGCTCGATCTCGAGAGCCGGCCCGGCGAGATCGACCTCGAGCGGCTCGAGTACATCCACAGCCACAAGACCGGCGCCCTCTTCCTCGCCGCGGCCGAGCTGGGCGCGATGGCCGCCGACGCGCGCCGCCGGGACTTCGAGGCGGTGTCCCGTTTCGCCAAGAACCTGGGGCTCGCCTTCCAGATCGAGGACGACCTGCTCGACGTCCTCGCCTCGAGCGACGAGACCGGCAAGGATGCCGGCCAGGACGCCGGCAAAGTGACTTTCGTCAAGCTGCTCGGCGTCGAGGGCGCCCGCGCGCTCGCCGCCGAGCTGCTCGCGTTCGCGACCGCTTCGCTCGAGCCCCTCGGCCGGCGCGCCGACGCGCTGCTCGCGCTCGCCGAGATCGTCGGCCGCCCGGGGCGCGGGTGAGCGAGCGCCACGAGCTCGACCGCGTGCGGCGCGAGCTGCAGCGGCTGGGCTACCTTTCCCACCGTCTCGACCGGCTGCTGCTGTCGGACGCGCTGCTGCCGCGGCGCCCCTTCCGCGGACTCGCCCTGCTCGCCGCCAAGGTCGGCGCGCTCGCCGGCAGCGTCCTCGCCGCGGTCAACGCGCTGGCGCTCGCCGCGGCCAACGGCGCGCTCGCCGGGTCGGCCTTCGACCTCCTGCCGCTCTTCCTCCATCTCTGGCTGCCGCTCGCGCTCGGCTCGGCCGCCGGCTTCCTGGCGGTCGCGGGTCTCTTCCGGGCGGCGCTCGAGGCGGTGCCGCAGCGCCGGCTCGAAGCGCTGCGCACGGGGGGAGCGCTGGCGGCGGCGGCGCTGATCGCGCTGGTCGGCGTCGCGCGCGGCTGGGACCTGCTGATCGCGCTGCCGCGCTGGCAGCGGGCGCTCGCCGGGCTGGCGCTGCCGCTGGTGGTGGCCGCGCTCGCCCGGCTGCTCGCCGACGGGCTGCTCGCGGTCGAGGTGATGCTGGCGCGCTGGACGCCGGGTGAGCGGCTGGTGTCGCGCCGCGCGCTGGCCGCGGGCATGGCGGCGAGCATCGGCGTCCTCGCGCTGCTCGCGCTGCTGCTGCCGCACGAGTCCGACCCGGTGACGCCGACCGCGCTGCCGGTCGCGCCCGGCGAACGGGTGCTGCTCCTCGGCGTCGACGGCGTGCTCGCCGACGAAGTGGACTACCTGCTCGCCCGGGGCGACCTGCCCACGCTCGGCCGCCTGATCGGCGAGGGGGGCGTGCTCGCCGCCTACCGGCGGCCGGAGGCGCTCGCCCCGGCGGCCTTCTGGACCTCGGTGGCGACGGGGCAGCCACCGGGCCGGCACGGCGTCGTCTCGCTCGACTCCTACCGGCCGCTCGGGGTCTCGACTCCGCTCGCGCGCAGCGGCCCCTGGCGGCTCTGGTGGGAGCTGGTCGAGCGTCCGCTCGGTCTCGCCGAGTACCGTCCGCTGCTCGCCAACCGGCGGCGCGCGCCCGCCATCTGGGAGCTCGCCGCGCGCGGCGGAGCGCCGATCGCGGCGGTCGACTGGTGGGCGACGTTCCCGGCCGATCCCCTGCCCGGCTGGGTGATCGCGCACGGCGCCTATCAGCTTCTCTCCGGCCCGGCCGCCGGCGTGGTGGAGCCCGCCGAGCTGCGTGGCCCGGCGGCCGACCTCGCGCGCGCCACCGACGCCGGACCCTTCGCGCGGCCGCTGGCGGCGGCGCTGCCCCCGGCCGCCGCGGCGGAGATCCTCGAGCGCGCGTTCCTGCCGGACCGCTTCTACCGCGAGGTCGCGCGCCGCGCGCAAGGGCAGCGGCCGAAGGTGACGGCGCTCTACCTGCCGGGTCTCGACATCGCGGCGGAGGGTTGGCTGGGCGGCGACGTCTCGCTGGCCGACCTGGTGCGGGTGCAGCTGATCGAGACCGACGCGCTGCTCGCCGAGATCGCGCCGGGCCTCGGAACGGTGATCGTCGTCTTCGATCCCGGGCGGCGCGGCGGCGGCGACGGGCGGGCGCTGGTCTGGCGCGACCGCTGCGCCGCGGCGGGTCGGCCGGAGGTCGATCCGCTGGCGCTCGCCTCCGGCCTGCTGCGCGCCGCCGGGCTGCCCCAGAGCCGGCAGCTGCCCGAGCCGCCGCCCTTCTGTACGTGGCCCGCGGCGAGCGCCGCGGTCGACGGCTTCGGCGGGCGGCCCGCCCCTCCCGGCGCGGCTGCGGGTGGCGAGGAGTACCTCCAGAGCCTGCGCTCGCTCGGCTACCTCTGATCGAAGGGCTTCGGGATCCCGCCGGCGTCACCGGCCGCAGACGACAAGGCCCCCGCCAGCTTCAGCGGGGGCCGACGACTTCCGGGCTCGCGCGTCAGTTCGACTGCCAGGCGTTGGTGCCGCCGGACTCGAACCCGTCCACGAAAATCGGGTTCGCGGCGGGCGCCTGAACGGCGAGCGTGGAAGAAGGGGAGGCGACGGGACGGTGCGGCGCGAGGGAGCGCTCGGCGACCGTCCCGGCGACCGCGACCGCGAGAGCCGCCGCGGCGACCCAGATCCAGCGCGGCAGCGCCGGAACAGGCCGAGCCACCGCCGTCCCCCGGCGCCGCGCGAGTTGGTCGCGCAGGCGCTCGAGGTCGGCGACCTCGGCGGCCAGCAGCGGATCGTCCTCGAGCCGGGTGGCGAACGCCTCGGCGTCGGCCTCGGAGAGTCGGCCGTCGACGTAGGCCTCCAACTCCTCGTAGGTCGGCGTCTCGACCTCGACCTGGGCCAACTGGTCGCGCAGGTGCATGACCAGGCGGGTCCGGGCGGCCAGATCGACCGGCTGTGGAACGATGCTGTCGTGGCTCGCGGAACGCACGTTTGTCGTCTCCCACCGAGGGAGACGCGGAACCGGGGGGGTGGTTACCGTCCTCTCGAGGGGTCGATACCGCCGCGCCGCAGCGCCCGGCGCGCCAGGCGCTCCCGCGCGCTCTTGCGCAAGTTGATGATCTGACGGGGGGTTGCGTCGAGCAGCTCGGCGATCTCGCGGTCCTCGAGCGGCAGGCGCTCCCAGAGGGCTTCGAGTCCGTCGGGCGGCAGCTCGAGCACCCGGGCGAGCTCGCCCGGGCGGACCAGCCCGGTGACGGAGAAGAGCGAGAGCATGTCGCCGCCGCCGCCGTCGCGCAGGTTGAGCAGCAACGCCACCCGCTGCCGACGCGGCAGCTCCCGGACCTCACGCCAGACCAGCGCCAGGAACTGCCGGTCCTCGAGCTCGCGATCCTGGCCGGGCCGACCCTCCGCCGGCTCGTGCGCCGCCCCCTCTTCTTCGCCCCCCGCCTCCGGCCCGAGCGGGAGGTACGGCGCGTCGTGGATCCCGCGCAGCTCGGCCAGGGCGGCGACCAGCTCGCCGACCGGCCAGGGCCCGCCGCGGTGCAGGAGCAGCCGGCGCAGCAGCTCGCCGAGCGGCATCCGGTCCGCCGCGCGCTCGAGCGGCGGGGTGCCGGCGGCCGGCGGCGCGGCGCGCGTCCGGTCGCGCCAGCTCGCGAGACCGGCGAGCGCGATGCCGCCGCGCCCCTCCCAGCCGGCGAGCGCCGGGTCGTGACCGAGCAGGTAGCGGACCTGGTTGGCGAGGCGGGTGCGTTCCGGCCGGCGCGCGCGCAGGAAGGCGCGGCAGGCGTTGCGGGCGGCGGTGACGGTGTAGCCCTCGAGGCTCTCGATCGGGTCCTCGCGCCGGCCCGTGCGCAGCCCGCGCAACGCGTCGGTCAGGCGCAGCAGCACGCCGCTTGCGACGTCCTCCCGGTCCGCCTCGGGCAGATCGGCGAGCTGCGCGCGCACGACGCGCGCGACCAGCGGCGCGGCCTCGCCGGCCACCAGCCGGTCGAGCTCGCGGTCGGCGGCCGGCTCGCCGGCAGCCGCGAGGAAAGCCCGCAGACGGGGATCGTGGATCGAGGCGTCGGCCATGGTCCGGGACGCGCCGACTCTATCGTCCGTCCGGCCCGCTCCCGCCGCGCCAGCGCATGCCCGCGAGCGCGAGCAGCTCGCCCGAGGGGTAGCTCTCGTAGCCCTCGAGCCGGGCCGGCATCACCGCGACGTTGACCTTGGTGAAGAGCGAGATGTAGGGCAGGTCGCGGGCGAGGATCTCCTGGGCGGCGACGTAGAAGGGGCGGCGGCGCTGCGGGTCGGGAAAGCGCGCGCCGGCGTCGATCAGCGCGTCGAACTCCGGGTTCGAATAGTGGCCGCGGTTCGATCCCGCGGGCGGGACGCGTTGCGAGTGGAGGATCTGGGCGTAGAGATCGGGATCGGCGACGCCGGTCCAGGTCAGGCTGAAGATCTGGAAGTTGCCGCGCTTGACGTCGTCGTAGAAGGTGGCGAACTCGTAGGAGCGGATCTCGATTCCGAGCCCCGCTTCGCTCGCCATCGCCTGGACGATCTGCGCCTGGAGCAGCGCGGTCTCGTCGGTCGACGTCTTGTAGGTGAGCGTGAAGCGTGGCCGGGGTCCTTCGGGCCCGTCGGGGTCGGGGTAGCCCGCCTCGTCGAGCAGCCGGCGGGCGGCGACCGGGTCGTGGGGCAGTGCCGGGAGCGCGTTGTCGCGCGCCCAGTGACCCGGCGGGAGCATCGTCTCGGTCGGCACGCCGAGGCCGCGCCAGAGCGTGGCGACGAGGCGCGGGCGGTCGATCGAGAGCGCCAGCGCCCGCCGTACCCGCACGTCGGCGAGCCGGGGATCGCGCAGGTTGAGGCCGAGGTAGGCGTAGTTCGAGCCGGTCGCCTCGACCACGCGAAAGGCGGGATCGCTCCGGAACAGCGGCACCACGTCCGGAGGCACACCGTTGACCACCAGCTGGACGCTCCCCTTGCGCAGCTCGAGCACCCGCACCGTGGCGTCGGGAACCTCGCGGAGCACCACGCGCGCGAGCTCCGGCCGGCCGCGCCAGTAGCCGTCGAACGGCGCGAGCTCGACCGCGTCGGCCGTGCGCGCGACGAAGCGGAACGGGCCGCTGCCGATCGGCGCCCGGTTCATCTGGCCGGGGGTCGAGCCGCGCGGCACGATGCCCAGGTAGGAAGTGAGGTTGGCGAGCAGCGCGCCGTTCGGCTCGCGCAGGTGGAAGTCGACGGTCCGGCGGTCGATGGCCTCCACCCGCCCGAGCGCGGCGAGCGCGCCCCGCTTGGCGCTCGCCACCGTGCCGTCGAGGAGCGAGCCGAAGGTCCAGGCGACGTCGGCGGCCTCGAGCGGCCGGCCGTCGTGGAAGCGGACGCCGTCGCGCAGGTGGAAGCGCCAGCGCCGCCCCTCGTCGAGGTACTCCCAGGACTCGGCCAGGTCGGGGACGAACTCGCCCGCGGGGCTCTTGGTCACCAGGCCGCTCGACATCAGCTCGAAGACCCGGGAGGAGGCCTGGTCGGTGGCGACCCGGGGGTCGAGGTGGATGGGGGCCGCCTCGAGGGCGACGGTGAGCGAACCGTCCCCGGGCGCGCCCGATGGCGGCGGCGCGGCGCAGGCGCCGAGCAGGTTCGCGAGCAGGAGCGCGGCGCCCGCGGCGGCCGCCGGAAGGGCCCCGAAGCGGGCGTTTGCTAGTATCCGCGCCGCTTTGCCGCGCATCGGGCGCAGGCTAGCACGCGCCGGATGCGCCCCCGTGGCGCGCCGACAGGAGGATGGGCAGACAGTGAAGACGACAGGACAGACCCGCCGCACGCTCGCGGCGATCGCATTCGCGCTGGCCGGCACGCTGCCGGCGGTGGCCGCCGACTCGCCCCGGGTCGTGATCCTCGGTTTCGACGGCGTGGACGCGCAGATGACCTCCCGCTGGATGGACGAGGGCAAGCTCCCCAACCTGGCGAGGCTGCGCGACGAGGGGACCTACTCGCCGCTGCGCTCGACGATTCCGTCGCAGACGCCGGTCTCCTGGTCGACCTTCTCGACCGGCCTCAATCCGGGCCGCCACGCGATCTTCGACTTCCTCAAGCGCGACACCGCGACCTACCGCCCGAGCTTCGCCGCCTTCGACGAGAAGCAGGTGCCCTTCCTCTACGGCAAGCGCAATGGGCTGGTCTTCGGCCTGGGCGCCGCGGCGGCGCTCTTCGTGGTCGTCTTCCTCCTGCTCAAGCTCTTCCGCGCGCGCGCTTCGCGCGCCCTCGCCGCGGCCCTGGCGGTCGCGGCGGTCGCCGGCGCCGGCATCGTACTGGGTCGCCGCGAACTGGCTCCCCTCCGAGCGCCCGGTGCCGGTCAACCGCCGGCAGGGCGACACCTTCTGGAAGCTGCTCGGCGAGGCCGGCAAGAAGGTGCGCGTGATGCGCATGCCGGTGACCTTCCCGCCCGAGCACTACGACCACGGCGAGATGCTGTCGGGGCTCGGCACGCCGGACCTCTCGTTCCGCATCGGCAAGCCCTTCTACTTCACCTCGGAGCTCTTCTTCCAGCCCAAGGGCGGCAACGAGATCTCGATCGAGATCGTCGAGCTGATCGACAACAAGGGCGTCATCGACACCGAGATCAAGGGGCCGCCGAACAAGCTCTTCCCGGGCCAGTCGGAGTACATCACCATCCCGATGCGGATCACCGTGGCCGAGGACAAGTCGAAGCTCGACATCGAGGTCTCGGGCGGCAAGGTCTCGCTCGAGCCCGGCAAGTGGAGCCCCTGGGTGCGCTTCGTCTTCCCCTTCAACCCGCTGATCAAGCTCTCCGGCGTCGGCCGCTTCCGCGTGCTGTCGATCGCCCCCGAGGTGCGCCTCTACCTGTCGCCGATCCAGTTCGATCCGGAGCACCTGCCGCCGGTGGTCGACGTCACCGCGCCGCGCTCGTTCGCCGGCGACCTCGTCCGGCGCTTCGGCCTGTTCAAGACCATCGGCTGGATGATCGACACCTGGTCGATCAAGGGCGGCACCATCGACGACGACGTCTTCCACGAGGACGTCGAGATGACGGTGGCCCAGGACGAGAAGATGGTCCAGGGCCTGCTCGCCGACGACTGGGACGTCTACTTCCACTACTTCGAGTTCACCGACCGGGTGCAGCACGTGATGTGGCACCACATCGACCCGCAGCACCCGCTGTACACGGCGGAGGGCGCGGCGAAGCACGGCGACGCGATCTTCAAGGCCTACCTGCGGATGGACGAGATCGTCGGCAAGGTGCGCGAGACGATGCCGAAGGACGCGCTGCTGTTCGTCGTCTCCGACCACGGCTTCCAGCCCTGGCGGCGGACGATGAACTACAACACCTGGCTGGCCAAGGAGGGCTACCTGGTGCTCAAGGGCGAGAGCGAGCAGCGCGCCAACCTCGAGGACCTGTTCGACCAGGGGCAGTTCTTCCAGGATGTCGACTGGTCGAAGACGCGCGCCTACGCGATGGGCCTCGGCAACATCTACATCAACCTCAAGGGGCGCGAGGGCGAAGGCATCGTCGAGCCGGGCGAGCCCTACCAGGCGCTGGTCGCCGAGATCAAGCGGCGGCTGCCCGAAGTACGTCGACGAGGAGACCGGCGAGCACCCGGTCGCCTACGTCTTCACCCGCGACGAGGCCTACGGCACCTACGACCCGCAGCTCATCCCGGACATGTTCCCCTCGAACTCCGTGGGCTACCGGGTGGGCTGGCAGGACACGCTCGGCATCGTGGCCAAGCAGGTCGTCGAGCCGAACCTCGACGTCTGGAGCGCCGACCACTGTTCGGTCTACCCGCCGCTGGTCGACGGCGTCCTCTTCTCCAACCGGAAGCTCGCGCCGGCGGACAAGCCCTACATGGCCGACCTCGTGCCGACCCTGCTCGAGCTCTACGGCGTGAAGTCGCCGGTCGCGCTCGACGGCAAGAGCCTCAACGTCCGGTAGCGGCGGCCGGCAGGCGGAGCGCCGGCCGCGGGGCGAGGGGGTAGGCTTCGGTCCCGATGCTCGTGCGCTCCGCCGCCGCGGCCCGCCCCGCGTTCCTCGCCCTGATCCTCGGCGCGCTGCTCGCCGCGGGTCCGGCCGTGGCGCCGGCGGCCGCCCAGGCTCCGGCGGCGTCCGGCACGCAGGAGCGCGAGGCCGAGCTCGAACGGATCCGGGGCGAGATCGCCCAGCTGCACGGCCGAGGTCGAGCGCACGAAGCTGCGCGCGCGCGGCCTCGAGGGCGACCTCGAGCGCGTCGGCCTCGAGCTCGCCCTGCAGGAACGGCGGCTGGCCGAAGCGGCCTCGGCGCACGCCCTCGCCGAGTCACGGGTGGTCGAGAGCGAGGCGGGAATCCGCGAGCTCGAAGCGCGCCTCGCCGCCGAGCGCGAGCGGCTGGCGGCGCGCCTGACCGGGCTCTACCGCCTGGGCCGGCACGGCCCGCTGCGGCTGCTGCTCGCGCTCGAGCCGGGCGACCACCTGCTCGCGGCGGTGCGGCTGCTGCGCTACCTGGTCGGGCGTGACGCCGAAACCGTGGGCCGCTTCGAGGATCTGCGGGCGCGCCTCTCGCTCGAGCGCGACGAGCTCGCCACCCGCCGCGAGGAGGCGGCGGCCTGGCTGGCGCAGCAGAACCGCCGGCGCGACGAGCTGGCGCGGCTGGAGCGACAGAAGACCGACCTGCTGGCGGGCGCCCGCCGCCAGGGCGCGGTGCTCGCCGATCGGGCGCTCGAGCTCGCCGACCACGCCCGCAAGCTGTCGAGCTTCCTCGACTTCCTCTACGGCCGCAACACCGACGCGCTCGCCGGCCTGCCGATCCAGGAATTCAAGGGCGTGCTCGACTGGCCGCTCGACGGCCGCGTGACGGGGGAGTTCGGACCCCGTCTCGACCCGCGCTACGGCACCCGCGTCCCGCACAACGGCGTCGACCTCGCGGCCGCCGCGGGCGCCGAGGTCCGGGCCGTCTATCCCGGCCGCGTCGTCTTCGCGGCGCAGTTCGAGGGCTACGGCCCGACCGTCGTCGTCCAGCACGCCGGCCGCGCCTTTACGCTCTACGCCGGGCTCGCGCAGATCTCGGTGGCGAAAGACGACATGCTATCGTTGCGCCAGGCGATCGGGCGGGCGGGGGCGAGTCTCTACTTCGAGATTCGCGTGGAGAACCGTCCCGAGAATCCGCGCGCCTGGGTGCGCTGAGCCGCGCCCGGAGACCCGATGCCGGAGACCGGACCGCCGACGATGAATCGCAGCCGCGCCCTCTTCCTCGCCCTCTCCCTCGCCGTGCTGCTGCCGCTGGTCACGGGCGTGCTCTGGAGCGCGGCCGACCGCCGCAGCGACGACGAAGGCGCCGACTCCTTCTTCAAGCACCTGGCGATCTTCTCCGAGGTCCTGGGCCTGGTGCGCAACAACTACGTCGACGCGACCGACCTCGACAAGCTGCTCGCCGGCGCGATGGACGGTTCGACCGACGCCCTGGACGCCTTCTCGATCTACCTGCCGGCCGGCGGCGTCGAGCGCTACACGCGCGCGATCGCCCTCGGCAGCTCGCGCAGCGGGCTGATCGCCGTGCGCGACCGCGGCATCGCCTTCGTCGTCGCCGTCGAAGCGGGCAGCCCGGGCGCCACGGCCGGGTTCGAGTCCGGAGACATCCTGGCCAAGATCGGCGGGCGCTCGACGCGCGACATGCCGGCCTGGGAGATGGAGACGCAGCTCGCGGGCGACGGCGTCGACAAGCTCGAGTTCGAGGTCATCCGCCGCGGCGACGCCAAGGTGCTGACGCTGCTGCCGGCCGCCTTCGTGCCGCCCGCGCCGGCGATCGAGGAGGTCTCGGGACTGCCGATGTTGCGCATCGCGCGCTTCGAGCCCGGCACCGCGGCCGCCGTGCGCCCGCTGCTCGCGGGGCTCGCCGGCAGGGGCGCCACCCGACTGATGGTCGACCTGCGCGAGCTGGCCGGGGGGTCGTCCGCCGCGGCCTTCGACGTCGCCGCGCTCTTCGCCCAGGGGGCGCTCGGCAAGCTCGAGGAGCGCGGCAAGGAGTCGAGGAGCTTCGAGGGCGCCGCGCCGCCGGTCTGGACCGGGCAGATCGCCGTGCTGGTCGACGGCGGAACGCTCGGCGCGGCCGAGGTCCTCGCCGTCGCGCTGCGCGAGCGCGCGGGCGCCAAGCTGATCGGCGTCAAGACCTTCGGCTGGGCGGGCGAACGCACGCTGGTCGAGCTCGCCAGCGGCGGCCGCCTGCACCTGACCACCTCGTTCTACGCCGGGCCGGACGGCAAGCCCCTGTCGGCGGGGCTCGCCCCGGACCTGCTGGTCGACGAGCTCTCGCGCACCTTCGGCGAGCGCGACAAGACGCTGCGCGAGCTGATCCTCGAGCGCGGCGTGCGCTACCTCTCCGGCGAGTCCGAGACCCCCGGCGCGCGCGCGGCGTAAGCTCCCGCTCCATTTCCCGACCCATGGCGCGCCGCAGGAAGCGTCGCAACACCGGCCGCTGGCTCCTGGCGCTCGCCGCCGGGGTGGCGCTGTTCGGCCTCGGGCTCCTGCTCGGCCAGGGGCGCTGGCCGGCGCGCCCCGAGCTGCCCTGGTCGAAAGGCGAACGCGCGGCCGGAGCTCCGGCGCGGTCCGCGGCGGCGCCGAAGCCGGCGGCGGCGGCGCGCAGCAGGCCCGCGGCGCCGGCCGAGCCGCCCGCCGAGCCCGCGGCGCGCCTGGTGGCGGCGCCCGGACCGGCGCCGGTCGCGCGGATCGCGGTGCTGATCGACGATCTCGGCGCGCGGCTCGGCGACGCCGAGCGCCTGCTCGCGATCGGCGTGCCCCTCTCCTTCGCGGTGCTCCCGTACGAACCGGAGACGAAGGCGGTCGCGGCGCTCGTCGCGGCGCGCGGCGGCGAGCTCCTCTGCCACCTGCCCATGGCGCCCGAGGGCAGCGAGGATCCGGGGCCGGGCGCGCTCACCGAGGGGATGTCGGCCGGCGAGGTGGCGCGCCGCACCCGCGCGGCGATCGAGGCGGTGCCCGGAGCGGTCGGCGTCAACAACCACATGGGCTCGCGGCTGACCGCCGAGGCGCCGACCATGCGCGCGGTGCTCGGCGTGGTCGCCGAGCGCGGGCTCTTCTTCGTCGACTCGCGCACCACGCCCGACAGCGTCGCCGAGCAGATCGCGCGCGAGCTCGGGCTGCCCACCGCGGCGCGCGACGTCTTCCTCGACGCCGGGGTCGACGCGCCCTCGATCGGGGCGGAGCTCGATCGCCTGCTCGCCCTCGCGCGCGAGCGGGGCGCCGCGATCGCCATCGCGCATCCGCACCGCGCCACGCTCGAGCTGCTCGAGCGCGAGCTGCCGCGGCTCAAGGCGCGCGGCTTCGAGCTGGTGCCGGTCTCCTATCTGCTCGAGCGCGAAGAGACGTTGCCCGAGTAGGGCGACCGCGGGAACCGCCATGCCGGCCACGCGCCGCGCCGCGCTCCTCCTCCCGCTGCTGCTCGCCGGCTTCCTGCTGCTGCCCCCCTTCGGGCGCCCCTACTCGCCCGGGCTCGACCCGGGCTACGCCTGGGGCGTCGCCGAGAGCTTCCGGCAGGGCGCGGTGCCGGGCCTCGACACGGTCTTCCCGTACGGCCCGCTCGGTTTTCTCCTGCTCGGTCCGCCCGATCCGGAGCTCGCGCCCTGGAGCCTCGTCTACCTGCTCGGCGTCCATTGCGCGGGGCTCGCGGCGGTCGCGCTCCTCCTGCTCCGGCGCGGCTCGCGCGCGGTGGCCTGGGCCTGGGCGGCGGCGGCGCTTGCGGTCCATGTGGCGTTCTTCTCGTCGATCGAGCACGAGCCCGCGGTGGCGGTGGCGGCGCTGCTGATGCCGGCGCTCGCCGGCGCGACGCTGGCGCCGGCCGCGGCCGCGGCCGCGGGCGCGCTCGCCGCGCTCGCGCTGCTGGTCAAGATCAGCACCGGGGCGATCGCGGGCGCGCTCGTCCTCGCCGGCGCCGTCGCGCTCGCCGTGCGCGGCCGGCCCGGTCGCCGGCCGCTCGCGGCGCTCGCCGGCGGCGGCCTCGCGGTGCTCGCGGCGGCCGTCCCGCTCCTGTTCGGGTCTCCGTCCGCTTTCGTCTCCTGGCTGTCCGGAGAGGCGGAGCTCGCGGCGGGCTTCGCGAGCGCGATGAGCGTTCCGGGGCCCGGCCACGTCGAGGCGATCGGCGCGTGCGCCCTCGGCCTCCTCGCGCTCGCCGCGTGCGCGGCGCACCGGCGCCGCCCGGCCGGCGCCGGCGTCTGGCTCGGCCTGCTGCCGGCCGCCTGGCTCGCCTGGCGCCACGGCTTCGTGCGCGCCGACGGTCACCTCTTCCAGTTCGCCTACCTCCTGCTCGCGTGGCTGCTGCTGGCTGGCCTGGCGTTGCCGCCGGGCGCGGCGCGGCGGATCTGGACGGGGGTGCTGGCGGCGAGCCTCGCCGTCGCCCTGGCGACCACGACGCAGGTCGAGCGCCCCGGGGGGCTCGTGCCGCGCGACGTCGTCACCGGGAGAAGCGGCCTCGGCAACCTCTGGAGCTACCTGCACGCGCGCGGGCAGATCGAGGGCCTCGCCGCGCAGAGCCGCGAGCGGCTGGCGCCGCTGCGGGTCGAAGGCGCGGAGCTCGACCGCTGGCGTACCGACGGGACGAGCTTCGACGTCCTCCCCTGGGACCTGCTCCTGCTCGCCGCCAACGGCCTCGCCTGGCGACCCAATCCGGTCCTCCAGCTCTACCTCGCCGCCACGCCGGAGCTCGACCGCCGCGTCGCCGCGCACTTCGCCTCGCCGCGCGCGCCGGACCGCGTCGTCGTGCACTTCGAGACGATCGACGGCCGGCAGCTCCTCTGGGAGGCGCCGGAAACCTGGCGGACGCTCCTCGCGCGCTACGCGCCGGCGGCCACGCAGCCGTTCACCGGGCGGCGGGTCCTCGAGCGCCGCGCGCGGCCCGCGGCATGGAGCGAGCGGGCGCTGGACGAGATCGAGCTCGCGCCGGACCAGTGGGTGTCATTGCCGCGGGTCGAACCCGGCGAGCGCCTTCTGCTGGCCCTCGACCTCGAGCCGACTCCGCTCGGCCGGCTGCGCGGCGCGCTCTTCCGCACCGAGCCGCTGGCGCTCGCGCTCGGCGGCGAAGGGGGTCGCGTGCGTCACGAGCGGCTGGTTCCCGGCGTCGCGGGCGGGGGGCTGATCGTCGATCTGCCGGTGCGCGGTCCGGAGGACTTCGACGCGCTCTTCGCGCCCGAGGCCGCCGGCTGCGTGCGCCGGATCCGCCTCGAAGGACCGGGCGTCGAATCCCACCGGACGCCGGTGCGCGCGCGCCTCACGGCGGCGCGGCTGCGCTGAAGCTCACTCCGAGCGCAGCGCTTCGAGCGGGCGGACGGAGAGCGGGCGCAGGCTCGCCGCGAGGCCGGCGAGCACGGCGAGCAGCGCGGCGCCGGCGACCGCGACGAGCGGCGGCACCAGGTCGAGGCGGTAGGGGATCTCCATGCCGCGCTCGAGCACGGCGGCGCCGAGCAGCGTCCCCGCGACCGCGCCGATCGCGCCCGCGATCGCGCCGGCGATCGCCGCCTCGGTCGCGAACAGCAGCGCCACCCCGGCGCGGGTCATGCCGAGCGACTTGACGAGCGCGACCTCGCGGCCGCGCAGCGCCGCGCCGGCGGCGATGCCGCCGGCCAGGATCGCGATCCCGGCGAGCGCGGTGAAGCCGCCGAGGAAGCGGACGCCGAGCCCGATGCGGTCGAGCACGGCGGCGACCTTCTCGAGCACGTCGCGGATCGCGAAGAGCGTGACGTTCGGGTAGGCCGCGGCGAGCGTGTCCTGCAGCTTCTGCTCGCCGCCCGCGGGCAGCCGGATCGCGGCGATGCGCAGCTGCGGCGCCTTCTCGAGCACGCCCGGCTCGACCACCAGGAAGAAGTTGATGCCGAAGGTCTCCCAGCGGACCTTGCGGATGGAGGTCACCGTCACCTCGACCGGCACCCCCTGGATGTCGAAGACGATCTTCGAGCCGAGCGCGAGGCCGAGGTCTCCGGCGAAGTCCTCCTCGACCGAGACCTCGGCCTTCTGCGGATCGCTCCAGAGCCGACCCTGGACGACTTCGTTGTCGGCGGGCAGCTGCTCGAGATAGGTGAGGCGCTGCTCGCGCGTGAACGCCCAGCGCCGCTCGCGCCCTTCGCCGCCGGCCTTCTCGGCGAGCGCGGCGACCGGCTGGCCGTCGATCTCGGCGAGGCGCGCCATCACCACCGGCACCGTGTCGATGCGGGTCGCGCCGGCGCGCTCGATCTCGGCGCGCACGCCCGGCCACTGCGTCGGCTGGATGTCGATCAGGAAGGCGGTCGGCGCGTCGGTCGGCAGGTCGGAGCGGAGGCGCCCGGTCAGCCCCGTCTCGATCGTCCGCATGCCGACCACCACCATCGCGCCCAGGCCGAGGGCCACGATCGAGGCGACCGTCGCCGAGCCCGGGCGGCCGAGCGCCGAAAGGCCGTAGCGCAGCGGCAGCGGCAGGCCGAGGCGGGGCAGGCCGCGGACCAGGCGGACGAGCCCGCGGGCGCCGAGCGCGAGCACCAGCGTGGTGGCGGCGACGCCCGCCGCGAAGAGCGCGCCCTGGACGAGCGAGCGCGCCTGGAACGCAGCGAACGCGGCGACGCCGGCGACGAGCAGGAGCGCGGCGAGCGCGACCAGCAGCCGGCCGGCGGGCAGCGGCTCGACGTCGCGGCGCAGGACGCGCGCCGCCGGCACGCGCAGCGCCGCGAGCAGCGGCGGCAGCGCGAAGAGCAGCGCGATGCCGACGCCGAGCGCCAGGCCGCGGCCGACCGCGACGAAGTCGAACGACGGCGGCGGCAGCTTCGGCAGCAGCGGTCCGAGCAGCGCGGGCACCGCGCGCTCGAGCGCGACGCCGGCGGCGGCGCCCAGCCCCGAGCCGGCGAGCGCGAGCGCGGCGGTCTGGCCGAGGTAGAGGAGGGCGAGCTCGCGCGGGCGGCCGCCGAGCGCTTTCCAGACCGCGATCGAGTCGAGCCGCGCGGCGAGCCAGGCGCGCACCGTCTGGGCGACGCCGACGCCGCCGACGAGCAGCGAGAGGAGCGCGACGATGCCGAGAAAGCGCTCGGTGCGGTCAACGCCGCGGCGCAGCTCGGGCTGCCCCTCGGCGAAGGTCTCGACCCGGAAGAAGGCCGGCTCGGGCAGCGCCGAGCGCAGGCGCGCGGCGAGCGCGGTGGCGCGCTCGGCCGTCGCGCCCTCCGGCAGCCGGACGAGCAGCGCGCGGCGCACGCGGCTGCCGGTCTCGGCGAGGCGGGTCGCGGTGAGGCTCGCGCCCGAGAGGAAGAGCCGGGGGCCGAGCGCGAAGGCGCTGCCCAGGCGGTCGGGCTCGCCGAGCACGGTGCCGGTGAGGGTGAAGAGCTGCCCGCCGACCGAGATCTGTTCGCCGACGGCGAGGCCGAGCCGCTCGAGCAGCTCGGGCGCCGCCACCGCGCTGCGCCCGGCGAGCAGCTCGTCGAGCGGGCGCGCCGGCGCGAGCGTGAGCTCGCCGTAGAACGGGAAGCGGCCGTCGACGGCCTTGAGCTCGACCACCCGGCTGCGGCCGGCGCCCGCGCTCCCGGCGGGCGCCGCGACCACGGTCACCAGCTCGGCGACGCGGGTGAGCTCGACCCCCGGCTGCCCGGCGAGCAGCGCCTCGACCTCGGGCGGCACCGGCCGCGAGCCGGAGAGCTTGAGGTCGGCGGCCATCAGCTCGCGCGCCTCGGCGCGCAGGCCGGCGCGCAGGGTCGCCGAGAATCCGGCCACCGCGACCACCGCCGCGACGCCGACCGCGAGGCAGAGGGCGAAGAAGACGAGGCGGGCGCGCGATCCGCGCGACTCGCGCCGGAGCTGGCGCAGGAAGAAGCGGAGGCTCACGCGGCGGGCTCGCTGCCGGAGTCGAGGCCGGCGGCGCGCGTCTCGATCCGCTCGATGCGTCCGTCGCGCAGGTGGACGCGGCGGTCGGCGAGCGCGGCGACGGCCGGGTCGTGGGTGACCAGCACCAGGGTCGCGCCGGTCGAGCGGCGCAGGCCGGCGAGCGTCGCCAGCACCCGCTCGCCGGTGGCGCCGTCGAGATTGCCGGTCGGCTCGTCGGCGAAGAGCAGTGCCGGTTCGGGCGCGAAGGCGCGGGCGAGCGCGACGCGCTGCTGCTCGCCGCCGGAGAGCTGGACGGGGTAGTGGTGCTCGCGCTCGGCGAGGCCCACCTCGGCGAGCAGCGCGCGGGCGCGCCCGACCGGCTCCGCGCGCCCGGCGAGCTCGAGCGGTAGCAGCACGTTCTCGAGCGCGGTCAGGTTGGGCAGGAGCTGGAAGGACTGGAAGACGAAGCCGATCCGGCCGCGCCGCAGCCGCGCCAGCTCGTCCTCCGAGAGCGCCTGGATCGGGCGTCCCCCGATGCGGACCTCGCCCTCGGTCGGCCGGTCGAGGCCGGCGGCGAGGCCGAGCAGCGTCGACTTGCCGCTGCCCGAGGGCCCGAGGATCGCGACGAACTCGCCGGGCGCGACGGCGAGACTCACCGAGTCGAGAATGGTCAGTTCACGGTCGCCCGAGGGCAACCTCTTGGTCAGATTGACGAGCTCCAGGGCCGGCGCGTTCATCCCTCTCCTCTACGGCCGGGCGGGCGTTCCGGTTGCCCGCTCGGCGGGCGCAGCGTAACAGCCCGCCGGGAGAGAGGTCAGGGCGCGGGGCTCGCCCAGTGCGCGAGGCCGCTCGACTCGAAGTCGTCGGCGAAGAGCAGGTCGGGGTCGCGCAGTTTCCAGAGCTCGAAGCCGTGGAGGTTGTCGTTGGCGACGGTGTAGACGTCGGCGCCGGCGTTCCTGAAGATCAACGGGCTCGAGGAGAGCGGCCCCGGGGCGAGGTCGGCGAGCCGCTCGACGACGACGCCGTGGGCCTGCCGCCGGACCCGCCAGGGCTCGCGGCCGGAGTCGGGCGGTGAGCACGCCGCCGACCGACATCAGGCACCAGCCCAGCCAGTCGGGGGGTCGAATTTCTTTCTGGGGGCCTGCACCAAGTCGGCGCCTAGCGCCAGGATGGCGATGTCGCTGGCGGAGCCTTGCGTGCGCTCGGCCAGGAATCGCGTCGCTTTTTCGGTCAACGTGTACGAGCTGACCATGCGAAACTGCACGCCCAAGAGCAGGAGCACGATCCCGATGAAAAAGTACTGGTTGCGGTAGAGTCCATGGCGAGGGACCTGCGAAAAAGGTGGCGCAATTGCTCGCAACGCCGCAGGCGAGGGGCGGGGCTCGATCGCGCTTACCGAGTACTATCGAGAATCCACCGGCATCCCAATCAGGGGCGGGAAAAGAATGACGATCCGACAGATGCTACCGACGGCGCCAACGCGATGCACGCGGGTGCTTCGCGGCGTACGGCGGCACGACGCTTGGGGGCGCGGCGCGATCGCGCCAATCGGCGCCGCCCGAGGCGTTAGCGATTGTTGTCCTGCGGGCCAAGCAGGCGGTCGAGGCCATTGCGTACGGCGTCGTCGGCGGCGGTTCCAATGAGGTCGCGGCGGTCGGCGTTGGCCAGGGCGAGGAAGACCTCGCCGTGTTGGGCCCAGTCGCGCGGGCCGAATTGCCGTATGTCGACGTAGGTGCCCGCGAGCGAGGCGTCGACTTTCGGGACCAGGTGCATGCCGTCGCTGGTGCGAATGATGTGGTAGTTGAGGGCGGCGAAAATGATCAGTCCGCCAGCCACCATCCCCAGCAGGAATGTCCCCCAGCGACGCATCATATACTCCTGACGGTATGACCGTCACAAAGGTCCGAGCCCGACCCCCGACGCGGCCTCTCGCAGCTGCTTGGCCGCGGTTCGAGCCGTCGAACATTCTACGGCGCCCAGTCGAGGGGCGTTCGCCGCTCTGCGATTGTGCCATGGCGGGGGGCGGGCGGAAATCGCGGCGAGCGGCTGGAAATCCTATCTGTCATGAGGGTTGAAACCGTCCTCGCCCTTGGCGAGGGTTCCCCAGCAGGAGGGTGAATCTGGCAGCAAGTGCAAGTGGCGTCAGAACTTGCTTGACAGAGGCCCTTTGCCTGTCCATCTTGGGAAATTGCGTTGCCGCGCACGCTCGCGACGTTTGGGCAACTTAGACTTGTACGAGCTATTGCGGCCGCGCGGCAATGCGAGGTCTTGGATGCGTCGTTTTTTGGATGGATCGCCATGGTCGATAGGGCCTGTTGCCGTCAACTCTGCGCCTGCTGGCATTCACCGTCGCGCGCGCGTGTGCGCGGCAGGCTGCCGCAAGGCCGGCGATGGCGGCGCACAACGGGGCCAAGCCGGTTGACCGCCATATCGTGGCCCTGGGCCGGCTCGAACCGGCGGGCGGCGTACTGGCGATCAGCGCGATTCCGGGCGATGTGCTCAAGAGCTTCGGTTCGGGCGTGGAAGAAGGCGCCATTGTCGAGGCCGGCTCCGTGCTCGCCTTGGTGAACAGCTACAACTTGCGGGCGACCCAGCTCGAAGCGGCGACCACCAAACTCGAACTGGGCAAGCGGCAGCGCAACCAGGAAATCGCCGTCGCCGAGGCGAACCAACAACAAGCGCTGGCCAGCCAGGCCGAGGTCAAAGCCAAGCTGGAAGAGATTGAAGCGCAGGGCGACGCCTTGGGCAGCATAGCCGAGGCGGCCCGCATCGCGCAGACGGACTACGAAAAGCTGGTGGAGCTGCGGGCGACCGATCCCGATCTCGTGACCGAGCTTCAACTTCGCCGTAAGCGGAATCAGGCCGATCAAGCCGGTCGGGAATACGACGTGCCGCAACGCTCGCACGACGCCGCTGCTCACCGCCGCCCGGGCCGCCGTTGTCGCCGCGGAGAAGAGCGTTTCGCTGGCCGACCTCAACTTGAAGCTAGCCCAGGACGTCGATCGCAACGCGGTCGCCGAGATCGAGAAGAAAGTTGCCGAACAAACGCTGGAGCAGTCGATTCTGCACGCGCCGAAGACCGAGAATGGTCCGCAGCAATTCAAGATTCTAAAAATCCTGCTGGAGCCCGGCGAGTTCGTGACTCAGTTTCCCGTGCTGCAGATCGCCGACGTGACGCACATGGTGTGCATTGCCGAGGTGTACGAAGCCGATGCCAAGGAGATCAAGCCGGGGCAAGCGGCCATCATCCACAGCTCGGCGTTGTCGGACGAGTATACGATTACGACGGGCGCGGTGACGGCGTCGTGTCGGGGGGCATTGCCGGCAAGGTGGTGCGCGTGGGCTCGCTGGTCTCCAGTGGCGGGCTCATTCAGCGGAATCCCCTGGCGCCGAGCGATCGGTCGATCATCGAGGTATTGATCGCCATTGATCCCAAGGACGTGAAGGCGACGGCCGAGGCGGCCGCCCACATTGGAATGCAAGTGACGGTGTACTTTGGAAAACAGCCCGCGGTCGCGGCGGCCAAGGCGGCGAGTCCTGTGAAGGCGACTGACGCGACGGCGCCTAAGGTCGACGATTCGAAATCACCGTAAGACTCCGTGAGGGGCCAGCTAGATTCCTCGGCGGATCCTTCGTCAGATCTCAGGACAGGCTCTCAGAATGACAGTGACCTGCCTCGTGCGGCGCGACGGCCATGCGACGACCTCATGAAAACGCCCCTTGCCTGGAAGAACCTCGTTTATAACAAGGTGCGCACCGCGGTGGCGCTGGCGGGGGTGGGGTTCGCCGTCATCCTCATCTTCATGCAGATGGGGTTCCTGGGGGCGGTCCGCAAGACGGCCACCCAGATTTACGACGCGCTCGACTTCGACCTGATGCTGCGGTCGCCGGCGTATCTGCACCTGACCGAGCCGCGGTCGTTTCCCCGCGATCGCGTGCATCCAGGCGGCGTCGCTGCCCGAGGTGACGACGGCACACCCATTCTACCTGGGCCTGTGCGAGTGGCAGGCCCCCCAGCCGCCCGACGTGACAACCCGAGGACTGGAACGGCCAGTGGCGGGGCATCATCGCCATGGGCGTCGATCCGCTCGATCCGCCGTTTGTGCGGGAGGCCTGCGCGAGGCGGCCAAGCTGCTGACCGACCCGCGATTTCTGCTGATCGACAGTAAGAGCAAGCCGGAGTTCGGGCCCGAAGAACGGCGTGCGGTTCAGCGACGAGGACATCGGCGTCGAAACGGCGCTCAGCAATCAGCGCGTGCGAATCGTCGGCGTTGTCGAGTTCGGCACCGGCCTGGCGGCCAATGGGGCGTGCATTACGAACGATCGACGGCTTCGCCCGCGCCTGTCTTTTGGCAGCCGCTCGACGAGGTGAATTTTGGATTGATCAAGCTCGAGACGGGCGTCGATCCGAAGGAGGCCAAGCAACGAATCGTGGCGCTCGTGGGGCAACCCGATGCCTCGGGTTCCGTATCGTCGACGCCGGCCGACTGCGAGGTGCTCACCCGCGCCGAGGTGGTCGAACGCGAGGAATACCGCTGGGTGGTACAAACGCCGCTGGGCCAGATTTTCTACTTCGGCGTGTGGGTCGCCGTATTCGTGGGGATGGCGATCGTCTACCAGGTACTGTCGACCGATATCGCCAACATGATGAGCGAGTACGCCACGCTCAAGGCGATGGGGTACAGCAGCCGTTACCTGACGGGCGTCGTGCTGCAGCAATCGGTGCTCTTGGCCTTGGTCGGGTACGTGCCGTCGATCATCATGTCCTGGCTGCTGTACCTGGTTATCGGCGCCAAGAGCGGCCTGCCGATGATCATGACGTGGCAAATCGCCGTCGCTCGTGCTCGCGCTGGCGGTGGTCATGTGCGTCGTGTCCGGCATGTTCGCCGTTGCGCAAGCTGTTACGCGGCCGACCCGGCTGATCTGTTCTGAGCGCCCCCATGACTTTATTCACCCGCACACCGCTGGCCTGGAAAAACCTTACGCACGACTGGCGTCGGCTGCTCGTGGCGGTGGCGGGTATCGGCTTTGCCGTCGTGCTGATGTTCACGCAGGTCGGATTCCAGAACGCGCTGTTCGACAGCCAGGTGAAGATGATCGACGACCTGGAGGGGGACATTTTTCTGGTGAGCCCCGCCAAGTACACGCTGGCCGCGGAGAAGCGGTTTCCACGCGAGCTGGTAAACCAGGCCGCGTCGTGCCCCGGCGTGGCGGGCGCCTATCCGCTGTATACCGAATTGACGTTGTCGCGGCTGAAGAACCTGCGCACCGGCACGTCGCCCAAGGGCTACCCGATTCGCACCATCGGCTTCCGCCTGGACGATCCCGTGTTTCGTTCGCACGACGTGACGTCGCAACTTCCCGCTCTTGCGGATGCCGAAGGCGGCGCTGATCGACGTGCGCAGCAAGCGCGACATCTTTGATTTCCCGATGGAAGATCCCCAGGCACTCGCCGACCGTGCCGGCCGGAGCTCGCCGGCAAGCGCGTGAACCTCGTTGGCACGTTCGACCTGGGCACCGATTTCGCCCACGACGGCAACCTGGTGATGAGCGCCGAGAACTTCGCCGTCTATTTTCCCGAGCGGCTGCAAGGTCGCGATCCGCTGGGCGTCGTCGATCTCGGCATTGTACGACTCGCCGCCGGCGCCGACCTCGAAACGGTTCGCAAGGCCGTCGACGACCTACTCGACGACCGCGTCCTGGTGCTGACGCGCGAAAGTTTTCGCGATCAAGAAGAACGGTTCTGGGACAAGAGCACGCCCATCGGCATCATCTTCAACGCGGGAAAAATCATCGGCTTCGTCGTCGGCTTGGTCATCTGTTACCAAGTGATTTACTCCGACATCGCCGACCATATGTCGGAGTTTGCGACGCTCAAGGCCATGGGCTACGGCCCGTGGTATTTCCGCTCGCTCATCGCGGCAGAAGCCGTGCTGCTGTCGTTCGTCGGCTTCGTTCCGGGCGCCATCGCGAGCTTTGGGCTCTACGCGTTTCTGGCCCACGCGACTGGCCTGCTGTTGAAAATGACGCTCGGGACCATGGCCTTTGTGCTGTTGTCGACGTTGATCATGTGCAATCTCTCCGGCGTGCTCGCCGTGCGGAAGCTGCTGCGAGCCGACCCGGCCAGTTTGTTTTGAGGTAGGAGTGGATCCGACCGAATCACGAGAATCGAGTTCAAGCAAGTGCGGGTGAGTAAATGAATCGATGAGTAGGCGTCCGAGGATCGCTGACTCGCCTACTCACCAATCACCGACTCACTCCCGACGGAGTTTCCATGGCCACCCTGAATTCCGCACCCGCCACCAGCGGCGCGTACACGCAAGCCGCCCAGTTGCCGAAGACGGTGAAGGTCTCGCACCTGAACCACTATTTTGGCGAGGGCGAGTTACGCAGCCAGGCGCTGATCGACAATATGTTCGAGGTGCGCACGGGGCGAGATTGTGATCATGACCGGACCGTCGGGCTCGGGCAAAACCACGCTGCTCACGCTCATCGGCACGCTCCGTACGGTCCAGGAGGGGAGCCTTAAGGTGCTCGGCAACGAGCTGAAGGGGGCCACGCCCGATCTGATCGCCCAGCTCCGCCGCGAGATGGGATTCATCTTCCAGGCGCACCAATCTGTTTGAGTCGCTGACCGCGTTCCAGAACGTCAACATGGCCGCCGAGCTGGCGGGCATGCCGCCGTGCCGATGCCCGCGATCGAATCAAGGACCTGCTCACGCGGCTGCACCTGGGACACCGCATCGACTACAAACCGCAGAAACTCTCCGGCGGGCAGAAGCAACGCATTGCCGTGGCGCGCGGGCTCGTGCATCGGCCCAAGCTGGTGCTCGCCGACGAACCGACGGCGGCTCTCGACAAGGAGACCGGACGGGCCGTGGTAACGCTCTTCCAGGAGCTCGCCCGCGACGAGGGCTGCTCGATCATCATCGTCACGCACGACGACCGCATCCTCGACGTCGCCGACCGGCTGGTCAAAATGGAGGACGGCCAAATCACGGTCAACGTCGCCGTGCAGGAGACGCGTGAAATCTGCGACCTGCTGCAGCAGACCACCCTGTTCTCCGACTTTCCGACGAGCATGCTCATCGAGATCGCCGTGAAGATGCGCGGCGAAACGGCCGAGCCGGGCCAGGTGGTCATTCGGCAGGGCGACGTCGGCGAGAAGTTCTACCTCATTCGCTCCGGCAAGGTCGACGTGGTGATCGAGAAGAACGGCAAGACCGAAACGGTCGCGCACCTGGTCGGCGGGCAGTTCTTTGGCGAGCTGGCGCTCGAAGACGGACGAGCCGCGCAACGCGACGATCATCGCCCGAGCGCCGAGCGTGTTTTACACGCTTGGCAAGGCGGACTTCAAAGACGCGATCGCGCAGCAAGACGTTCGTCGACGAGCTGGGCAACTACGTGGCGAAGGCCAGCGGCAGGCGACGGTCGACTTCGCACGCCGCACCCCGCACGTCGCAGGCGATCCTGGCCCTCTTGGCAGAGCGAGCGCCGGATCCGCAATCTCTTGCGGAGCCGAGGATCGCCGACTCCCGCAATGGGAAACGCTGCTTGCGCACCGCGCCGAGGATTTGAGTTCTCGTGGGTCATGCGGAGCCGCATTTTGGGAGTGGGTTCAGGGTTCAGCGTTCAGGGTTCTGCTTGGGAGATTGGAACAAGTTGTGAGCGGCGATGGGGGCGGATTTTGGATTTGCGATTATGGATTTTGGATTGGGGTGGGGGGCCAAAGGGCGCATGTCGGCCGCAGGGGCGAAGGGGCGGCATGTCGCCGCGTGTGGGTTCCGAACGGTGAGGTTGGTTGTCCGATCTGGCCGCATCGTTCTGGGGAGGGGGTTGGGGAGTGACGAAATCCGAATGTTGAATGACGAATCGCGATTTTTGGCGACATAATTCCCTCTCTCGGGGGGGCAGAGGTCAGGGGTCAGGGGGGTGGGTGGCGGGGGGGTGAGTCGTCGAAGTCCGAATGACGAATGACGAATTGCGGAGGGCATGAGGGGGAACTCCTGCGAAAGTCTGGACGCTGTCCGCACTCCGCGGCGCTTGAGCGCGCGGGTTGGTTCATCTGCAACGCCATAAAAAAACACGAGCCGTGGGAGGTTGCTCGCTGGACGCGAGAAACTCTCCGACGGCTCGTGTTTCGTCACGATGCCTGCTTTGAACGTCTGTATAGTATCAGGTCCGTGGCCCAAAAACAAGGGGAAGACTTCCGAAACTTGATGCTTTTTCGGCTTGGAGCGTCAATAGTGCCAATCCGAAGTTTGCGATGAGACTCGTGAGAATGCCCTAACTCATTGTAAACGTTCCACGATCCACACGTTCTCAACGCTCTCAATCGGCAGGCGACTTTGAGAGATCCGGCACTGCTTCTAAAACGGTCGGTATTGACCCGTATCACCGCTGTCGAGTTTTTGACGCTTTCGACAGCCGAAACGGCGAATTCCGGCCACCGCCGCGATGAGCAGCAAAGACGTCGCTGGTTCGGGGACAGGGCAGCGCCGGCACGACGCCGGGACCGCTGCGGAATTGCCGTTGCCAAGCAAGGAAGTCGGCGCCGTCGGAGTCGCCGTCGTTGTCGGCGTCGCTGTCGCCGTTGAGGGCGAAGTCACCTTTCCACTGCGCGAGGTCGGCGGCGTCGACGGCGCCGTCGTGGTTGAAGTCGCCAGGAATGTGGGCCACGGCGTTGGAAACGAACACACCTTGCGAGCCGTCGGTGAAACTAGTCCAGAAGGCGAGCTGGCCGAGGTTGTTGAATGCGCCTGGGCCGGCTGTCGCCGTTGCCCGTGGCCGTGACGAAGTCCACGGCGGTCAACGTGCGAAAGTCGCCGGGCGATACTTCCAACTCGGTCGCCCGTGCGAGCGATCAGCTGCAACGCCGCCGTCTGTATCGGTCGCCCAAATTCCTCGATCGTTCGAGAGATCCACTTCGCTGCCGGTAAGATCGGCGCGAAACGCCGTTTGACCAGCTTCATTCAGCGTTGGAAAATGCAGGTCGAAGAAGCTCACTCCAGCGGCCGTGCCCGGGTGCCGGGCTTCCTGTACGGGCGACAAGTGCCAACTCGCCAGCCCCATCAGACCAGATTCCCAGCTCGTTACTCGAATCGACGCCATTGCCGGCGAGGTAGGACCGAAAAGCAATCTGACCAGAATCGTTCAGCACAGGATACGAAGGCGTCGCAAACTGGTAGTTCACGCCGCTTGGCGTTCCGGCCGCGTGGCTCCCCCGACGGGCCACGAGTTCGAGGCTGCCGGAACGATTCGACCAGAGTCCCTCCTCATTGGTGCTGTCACGCCGCTGCCGACGAGCGTGGCGCCAAATGCAATCTTGCCCGCGTTATCGAATGCGACGGGACCAGTAAGAAGGTCAAACGTCACGCCGCTGGAAGTGCCGGCCGCCGGATCACCCTTGCGCACCGCAAGCAGCAAGTTGGCTGTGGGTCCCGACCAGTAGCCATACGTTTGGTCGTCGACGACGCCGCTTCCGCTCAAGTTCGCCCACATTGCGACCTCTCCGGCGTCGTTCAGCCCGCCAACGAAAGTGGTCAGGGGCGAAAAAGTACTGACGCCATAAGTGGTACCGGCAGGCGCGCCGGTGCTTGATCGCCAGCGCGGGCCAAAAGCTTCAAACTTCCCGAGCCGTTCGTCCACACGCCCCAATTATTCGTTGACGTCACGCCTGCGCCTGTAAGCGTGCCCACGAACGCGGTTGGCGAGCATCATTCAGCTTGGGCCAATCCAGGTGAAACGGCGTTAGCCCACCCGTCAAGCTCAAGTTCACGCCGGCGGGTGCGTCTGGCGCTTCAACTCCCGCTGCGAACCACGAGGTTCAAACCGCTGGCGCCTTCCGACCAGAGCCCCACGCTGCCATCGGTGAGAGCGCCATAAAACGCCGTCTTGCCGGCGCCGTTCAGCACGGGCGTGAACAGTTCGAGCGAGGCGTCTGCGACGAAGTTTATGCCGCCGGGGGCGCCCGGCGCCTGGCTCCCGGTGCGCGCCACCAGGGCTAGGCTGCCGGCGCCCTCCGACCAAACGCCTTGGTTGTTCGAAGCATCGACGCTACTACCGCTGATGTTGGCCCGAAACGCGGTCTGACCAGCGTCGTTAAGGACTGGCCCGCGGAAAAACCGTCCAGCAAGGCTGTCGTAATGAGAAGCGAAACTGTCGAAGGAGATATCGCCGGGCGTTCCGGGCGCCGGCTGGCCGCTTAGTGCCACCGTTCGCACCACAGCGGCACGCCGGCGTTGTGAAGTTGGTGAAGGGCAAAGCTCAAGAACAGAGCGACGTTTAAGCCAAGCCTCATAGCGTTGCGGTTCATAATGCACCTGCACGGGATTAAGTTGAAATCCAGATGGGGTTACAATAAGTACAGCCGTGCTCCGCAGTGCGCAAAACGAGCGCTGCGGGGCGGGTGTGGGCCGGTGAGCGGTGAGTTTGGCGACTTGAGCTCACCGGCCCCGTTTTGTTTTTGCGATTAAGGGTTTAGCGGCACGTCGGATTCGAGATCGTCATTGCTTTGGCCACTTTCGGCCTCTGCGCCGTCTGATCAAGGCATTCGCCTCCTCGGAGAGCATTTCCAAGGTTGCCCGGCGGTTCCAGCTGATTGTTGGCAAGTGCAGTTCGTTGTCGATGGTCGGCTGCACATCGGCAAGTAATCGCGCGCGCGGCGATACGATCGCCTTGTTGCCATCTGGTCATAGCGAGGAACAGCCGCTGGTAGATGATCATGTCAAGCAAGGGGCCCCGGCGCGTTATCGGGATACGCGGCGTTGGCCCCATTGAGGTGGTGCGCCGTGACATCATACTTGCCCGCTCGATAATGCGCGGCGCCTAACAACGTCAGTCCAAAATGGCGACTGACCGGCGCATTGCTGGCGACATACGCCTCAGTGTGCGCTACGAGTACGTCTAGGTCGTCCAGCGCAAGAGGGGCGAGGCACGACGTCCAGATCGGTCGAGCTTTGGTGACGTCGTCGACGTTATCGACGGACACGTCGATCATTGCTCGGCAGTGAGCTCGATAGCCGGCGACGTCGCCCAGTCGTAGCTGGATCAGCGCGACAAAATATGCTGCGTTGATGAACCCGACATGGTCCGTAATGCCACTTGCGCTGAGAGCCGCGCGGCGGACGCACTCAATGGCCTCATCTTCCCGGTGGGTTGTGATCAAGAATTACGCGATGCGCACGTCGTCATAAATCATCAATTGGCGAATCGTGTAGTCCGTGTCGTTCTGTATGTCTGGGCTGGCAGAGCCCAACATCTCCTGGACCATGTTCGACGCGGCATGCGCACGAATCAACGCCGCCGATTTCGCGTCGTGTTCTCGCTATCGGCTACATTGCTGAAGGCGAAGAATGCGAAGCCGCAAAGAAGCAGTGCCGCGAACGCCAGGGCCGCCTTTGTGCGCCGGACGAACTTTCGCAGGCGATACGCCCGTGACGGCGGGCAGGCCTGCACCGGCTCGTCGTGCAGGTAGCGCTCGATGTCGCGCGGCCAGGCCGTTGGCCGTCTCGTAGCGGCGGTTGCGGTCCTTCTCCAGGCACTTCATCACGATCCAGTCGAGCTCGCCGCGGACGCGCTGGCTGAGCCGCCGGGCGTCGGTGCGGCGGCGCTCGGCGACGGTGGTCGCCAGCGTCGGCGCCGAGCGTGCTGAGCCGCGTGCTGGGCCGCGGCGGCTCCTCCTCGCGGATGATCCGCCGCATCTCGTCGAAGCCGGCCGCGCGCAGGCGTCTCGTGTCGAACGGCGTCGTGCCGGTCAGCAGCTCGTAGAGCAGCACGCCCAGCGAGTAGATGTCGCTGCGGGTGTCGACGTCCAGGCGCGCTCAGCTCGGCCTGCTCGGGGCTCATGTAGAGCGGCGTGCCGATCATCTGGGCGAAGCCGGTGAAGAGCGTCTGCTCGGTCAGCTGCTGGCCGATCGCCTTGGCGACGCCGAAGTCGATCACCTTGGGCACCGGCACGCCGTCGTGCAGCGTCGACCAGCACGTTGCGACGGCTTGAGGTCGCGGTGGATGATCCCCTTCTGGTGGGCGTGCTGCACGGCCTGGCAGACGTGTGACGAACAGCTCCAGCCGCTCGCGCGGTCGTGAGCTCGCTGCTGGTCGCAGTACTCGGTGATCGGGACGCCGCGGACCAGCTCCATGACGAAGTAGGGCCGGCCGGTCGTCGGTCGTGCCGGCGTCGAGCACCTTGGCGATGTTCGGGTGGTCCATCATCGCCAGCGCCTGCCGCTCGGCCTCGAAGCGGGCGATCACCTGCCGCGTGTCCATGCCCGGCTTGATGATCTTCAGCGCCACCTTGCGGCGGACCGGCTGCTGCTGCTCGGCCATGAAGACGACGCCCATGCCGCCTTCGCCGATCTGCTCCAGCAGCTTGTAGCGGCCCGATCGTCTGCGCCCGGGCTGTTCCGGCGGGCTGGTCGAGGGTCGGCCGTCCGGCGATTCCGACGCGGGCGATTGGTCGAGAAACCTCGCGGCGTCTCGTAGCTGCGAGCAGGGCCTCGCACTCGCTGGCCCGGAGGCGGTGTCCTGCCCGCAGGCCCGCTGGAGGAAGGCTTGTGCGATCCTCCCGTTCGACGGGCGGACGCCGCAGTCGAAGATCGCTTCTTCAGTAGCGTTTCGGCGCTCATCGTCCACGCCCCCTGCGCGCGAACGGCGCCCTGATCAGTCCGTACGCCGCAATGACCCAGCCAATGTGAGCGGATTGGCCGAGTATCGCGGATTCTTACTCGATCCGATTCGGCGCCGCCGGAGCTCGCTCGCCGAGCCAGGCGCGGGCGTACGCCCAGCGGCGGCCGGTGGCGAGAGGGATGCCCAGGACGTCGGCGGCCTCCTGCACAGCCAGGCCGGCGAAGTACCGCAGCTTGACCAGATCGGCCGTCTCCGGGTCTTGGCTGCGAGCTTCGTCCAGGGCATCGTCGAGGGCGATCAGGTCGCGACCCGGCCTGACCGGCTTCGCCCACGTCGTCGAGCGGCCACACGTCGCCCGCTCCCCGCCGCTTCGGACGCCTCTTGCGGGGGCGTCTCTCGACGAGGATTCGCCGCATGGCCTCGGCCGCCGCGGCGAAGAAGTGGCCGCGGCTGTTCCAGCGCCGGGTCGTCGCCCGCCAGGCGGAGATAGGCGTCGTGCACCAGCGCGGTGGCCTGCAGCGTCTGCCCGGGCTTTTCCCGTGCAAGTGCTGCCCGGCAAGTTCGCGAAGTTGGTCGTAGACGAGCGGCAGAAGCTGGTCCGCGGCGCTGTGGTCGCCCCCTTCGATCTGCGAAAGAATGTGCGTTACGTCATTCATAAACGCGTGCCAAGATCCAGACAGTCGCTGCCCATTGTAACAAATCTGCCCAGGCGCCAACGAAATCTGTCGTCAATGAGAGCGCCAGATGAGACGCCGCGACTGGTCGCGTGGATGGGCGTGCGGTGCGGTTCGTCCCGCTAGGCCACAACGAGTGGAATGGTGAGTGGCGCTTTCCCGGGTCGATGCACTCGTCTTTGGCCGTCGCAATCGCTTACCGCCCTGCCCCGGCGGTTATTCGCGGCACTTCGCACACTTGCACGGCAGCTCTCCGGGGCGGCAGGTGCGCGCTATGTGCAGGCCCCGCTGCAGCAGCCTTCGCGGCAGAGGTGGGGGACGAACCCGCATTCCTCGCCGACTGCCGCTTGGGTGCGTTTCAGGTTCGATTGAGCAATCTTCAGCCCGGCGACGACCTCGATGAGGTCCGACTCGGCCGTGTAGAGCCGGGCCCGGGACTGGCTGATCTCGAACACCGCCACATCGTCGGCGTCGCGTTTGGCGGTCAGCTCATACAGATAAGCTCGCCGGCTTTCGACGGCCTGCCGTGCCTGCGACAATCTGCGCGCTGCTGCTGCAGCACGACCTGAAACGCGGCGGCCTTGATCTCGCCCGTGGCAAGTTGCTCCGTATCGTTGTAGAAGATTTCCAGTTGTTTGCAGCGAACGTCGACCTCGTGGTCGCTGCAGCGGATGCAGCGGAGTTTGTGGATCAACCCCGGGGTAGGCTCGACCGAACCCACGCCCCCGTCGGCGATCTTGAGCACGCCGCGGGCCACCCGGAGCGTCGACTTCTCCAGGTTGCACCACACCATGCCGATCGCCCGCAGGTCGTAGCGCCGCGGCAAGGCCCACGCCAGCTCGGCGTCGGCGTCGATGGGCGTCATGTCGGGCGTCCAATCCACCTGCGGCCAGAAGAAGTTCTGCTCAGACACGGGGCAGCCGATCAGCTTCTGCAATTGGCCGGTGAGCTGCAGCCGGGCGTAATCGAGCTGCAGCCGATCGTCCCGCAGCTTGGCAAGCTGGGCGCCGAGCTCGTCGCGATCGACCGGCACGGCCAGGTCGGCCTTTTTGAGCCCTTCGGCCCGTTGGAGAGATTTGGATGTCTCGTCGATGGCCAGGTCGAGGTAGTGCCGCCGCGCTTCGAGCGCGGCCAACTGGTAAAACGCCTCGACCGCCGACCCCGCAGCCTTGTTCCGCAAATCGGCCTCGCGCAGTTCCAGGAGGCTGCGCAACAGGCACGTCTGCGTGGACGTACTTCGAGTCACACTCGATAACAATGCTCGCCCAATGCTGTTCGAGTTCGAGCATGTTCGGGACGGCGGCATCGGTCGCGCGCGGCATTGGGCGTCGGACGGCGTGAGCAGTTGATAGATCTCGCTTGGCGCCGGGAGTGGTTCGAGGTGGGAATCTCATGTTGGCAATCGGGGACCACTCGCATCAGGTCCGGCGGGCCCTGTTGGGCAACCGTCTCGGCGAGATCGCACGCCACATGCGGCGTCGCGGGCAAGCAGCAGCCCGATGGGCAACGACAGCCGACGCCGCCACTGCCACGGTAAGAATCCCGACGATAGCAATTCTCGGCAAACGCATAACAACCGTGCCAATTGGAGTATCCGCGCCGTTCCCACCTCTTATCGAGAGCGGGCTTCGCCCCGCGGAACAGATGCAGCCGATTTTCGGCATGCACGGCTCGGGCGAAGATTGCCGGTTGTGCCTGGAACGCCGCAAATCCGGATCGCAACATGCCGCGGCGCCTGGGAAGGTCGCGGCCATTCCCTCTCGCCACACCCGCGATTTGCGGGGTCGCCGTGGAGGCGCAACCCCTCTAAAATGATGATCTTGCCTACCGCGATCGCCCTGCCCCATCCCGCAAGAGCTCCCGCCTGTGTACGCCGTGTTGTTCGACATTGACGGGAACTCTCATCCAGACAGGCGGCGCCGGGCAGCTCGCGTTGTGCAGACATTCGCTCAGGAGTTCGGCATCGCCGAGATCTCCGCGGCCGTGGCGTTCGCCGGTCGCAGCTACGTCGCCATCGCCTCTGAACTGATGAGCGTCCACGGGCTCGAAGCCACTGACGCCAACTGGCAACGGTTCCGCACCGCCTACTTCGGTCAGTTGCCCCACGCCCTGCGAAATCGCCCGGGCCGGGTGCTGCCCGGGGTCGTCGAGTTGCTCGAACAACTGGCCACGTTGCCGCACGCGGCGATCGGGCTGCTCACCGGCAATATCCGCGACGGCGCCCAGGAAAAGTTAAACTTTTACGCGGTCTCGG
>CAWDOT010000006.1:207500-486855 GCA_963803995.1 uncultured Acidobacteriota bacterium | reverse complement strand
CACCGGCCGTCGGAGCGCAGCATCCGGATGGCGGGCATCTACAACCTCGGATTCGTCGGCCTGCGCCTCGACGATTCGACCGCCGCCTTCCTCTCCTGGTGGCAGGAGCGCCTCTACCGCTTCTGTCTCATCGATCCGCACCACGGGCTGTTCGTCGACCAGTCCTGGATGGACTTCGCTCCGGCCTTCCTCGACCGGGTCGCGGTGTTGCGCTCGCCGCGCCTGAACGTCGCCTACTGGAACCTCGCGGGGCGCCGGATCGAGGCGGGCGCCGGCGGATTCACGGTCGAGTCCGAGCCGCTCGGTTTCTTCCATTTCAGCGGCGTGCCGCTCGGTGTCGGCGCCGGCCTGTCACGGCACCAGGACCGGGTCGACGTCACGGCGCTGCCCGCCGTCTCCGCGCTGGTCGAGGAGTACCGGCGCCTCGCGCTCGCCGCGGGGCACGACCGGCTGCGTGATCTGCCCTACGGCTTCGGCCGCTTCCGGCCCGACGGGCCGCGCGTCGGGAAGCTCCTGCGGCGCACGCTGCTGCGCACCGACCCGCACGGCCGCCGCTTCGCGGATCCCTTCGACCGCGCGGACCCCGACGGGTTCTTCACCTGGCTCGGCGAGCCGCTCGACTTCCCGCACGGCCGGCTGACGCGCGCCGCGCTCGCGCTCTGGGAGAGCCGGCCCGAGCTGGTCGCCCGCTTCCCCGAGCTGGCACACCGGGACTTGCCCGGCTTCGCCGCCTGGCTCGACGGGGCGCGCGCCGGGCTCGCCGAGGAGGTCCCCGCGGAGCTCGTCGCCGGCGTCGAGCCGAGCGAGGGCGCCACACCTCGTCGCGTGCCCTACCAGCAGGAGCCCTTCCGCAACTTCCTCCACCTCACCCGCCCGCAGCGCCCCGAGGCGCTCGAAGCGGTCGACCTCGCCAGCCCCCGCGAATGGCGGGCCTGGCTGATCGAGCCCTTTCCGGGCGCGGGTCCGGAGCGCCCCTGGCTGACCCGCCTGGGCATGCTGCTCTGGGAGAAGCACCGGCCCTTGCAGCGCGCCTTTCCCGATCCGCTCGGCCGCGATCTCGACGACCTCGCGCTCTGGCTGGCGCGCCGCGGCGCCGAGCACTTCGGGCTCTCGGTCGACCTGGTCGGAGAGCTGGCGCTCCGGCTGTCGGCCGACCTCGCGATGCGCCCACCGCGCGAGTTCGCCTTCGAGCCGGAAGCGCTCGCGTCGACAACTCCCCCGGAGGGCGCTGGCGCGGCACCGCCCCGGCGGACCCGGCCGCCGGCCTTCGGCGTCCAGGTCCTCTTCGCGGGGCGTTCGGAGCCGGCGGGCGCGCGCCTGGCGCGCGCCCTGCTCGACGCGCTCGCCGAAGCCGCCGTGCCGCACGTCGAGGTCGACGTCGACCGCGACTGGCTGGGGCAGTCGGTCGACGGGCTCTTCTCGTCGGCGGAAGGCGCGCCCTGGCCGGTGACGATCACCCACCTCCACCCGCGCCTCGCGCCCTGGCGGTTCGGCTGGCTGCCGGCACCCGCGACCCAGGGAGGGCGGCGGGTCGGCTATCTCGACTGGGACTTCCCGGAGCTCCCGGCCCGCTACCGCGAGCGGCTCGGGCAGTGGGACGAAATCTGGGTGCCTTCGCGCGCCGCGCTCGCGGCGCTCGGCACCGGCTCGCCGGTGCCGGTGCGCTGGGTTCCCCCCGCGCTGCTCGACCCCGCCGAAGCCGAGCGCGAACCGGCGCCTGGCACCGGAGCCGCGCGCTGGATCGCCCGCTTCCGGGCGGGCGATCCGCTCCAGCTCGAAGACCCCTGGGCGCTGATCGCGGCGCTCGCCTGTCTCGCGCGGACGCGGCCGGAGCTCTCCTGGTCGCTCGACCTCCATCTCGAGGGGTTCGACGACGCCGGCAACCCCGCGTCGGCCGGGGCGGAGACCGTCGCCGCGCTCGCCGAGCAGGCCGCGGGCCTGCCGATCCGTCTGGTGCTCGCGACGGGCGGCGCCGACCTCGCCGCGAGCCTCGAAGGGGCCACGGCCCTGCTCGTCTGCAGCCGATCCGGCGCCCTCGATCCGGAGTCGGTGGCCGCGGCGGCGCGGGGCCTGCCGCTGGCCGCCCCCGCGGCGGGCGCCTGGCTCGATCTGGTGGACGAGTCGACCGGCTATCCGCTGCCGGTACGCGACGCCCGCCTCGGCCGCAGCTCCGGACCCCTGCCGGGCTCCGCCCGGGTCCCCGAGGTCGACCCCGAGAGGGCCGCGGCGGTGCTCGCGGCTCTCGCCGCCGATCCCGGCGAGGCCCGCCGCCGCGCGGATCGCCTGCGCCGGCGGGCACTCGAAATCTACGGTCTGCCGGCCGCCGCCCGCCGCCTGCTGGTCGAGCTCGACCGCCTGCGCGACGAGCTCGACGCCGGCTGAGCGGCGCCGGTGTGGCCGGCTGCACTGCCGGCGGGTCGAATGCTCTGTTCCGCGGTTGTGGTCGAGATGTCAGACTAAAGAGATGGAGTTCGTCGCCCCCCGCCCCGGCAGGCTGCCGATTCTCGCGGCCGCGCTCGCGTTCGCCGCGGGATCGGCGGCGGCGACGGTCCGCTACGTCGCGCCGACGGGCAGCGACACGGGCGCCTGCACCTCCTCTGCGTCGCCTTGCGGAACGATTCAGTATGCCGTCAACCAGTCGGCGAGCGGCGACGAGCTCCGCCTCTCCGGCGGGACCTTTGCCGGCGCTTTCAGCCCCGCCGCCTACGATTGCAACGGCGACCTCCACGTCGACGCCGTCGCCTGCATCGTCAACAAGCAGTTGACGATGCGCGGCGGCTACGCCGCCACCGACTGGACGACTGCCGACCCCTGGCGGAATCCCACCCTGATCGACGGCGAGGGCGTTCGACGCGCCCTGGTCGTCGAGCGCACCTCCACCACGGCTCCCGTGGCGTCGCTGCTTCTGGAGAATGTCGAGATCGTCAACGGCCGCGGCGCCCACCGGCTGCCACCGAACACGGGCGACGCCCTGATCTTCGGCTTCGGTGGCGGCATCGACGCCGTCTTCGCGGCGGTGACGCTGCGCTCGGTGAGCTTCACCAACAACGTCGCGGTGGGCGCCAACAGCGCCGGCGACTATGCTGGCGCTGCGGCAGGAGGCGGCCTCTCGCTGCGCAGCCGTTGCGACCAGCCGCGCCTGACCGCCACGCTCGAAAACGTCCGCTTCACCGGCAACCTCGCCGACGCGGGGGACAACACCGGCTCGACCGGCCGCGGCGGCTACGCCCACGGCGGCGCGCTCTTCGTCTACTGCATCGACGTCGACGGCGAGGCGCTGCTCTTCGAGGGCAACACGGCCGCCGGCGGCAACGCGCCGGCGAGTGACGGCATCCTCCAGTCGAACAGTTCGCGTGGCGATGGCCTGGGCGGCGCGGTCTCGATCGAGTTCGGCTCAATCATCGACTGGTCGGACGTGGTGGCCGCCGGCAATCTCGCCCTCGGCGGCGTCGCGAGCCCGAGCGCCTCTGCGGCGGGCGCCTCCGGCGGGTTCGGGGGCGCGATCCAGATCGAAGGCAGCCCCGCCAACCCGGTGTCGGTAACGCTCACCGATTCCGACTTCGTGCAGAACGCCGCGCGCGGCGGCGACGCCTTTTCCGGAGGTATCGGCCGTGGCGGCGCCCTCCAGACCACCGACGCGACCTTGAACCTCCATCGCGTCCTGATCCTCGACAACGAGGCGACGGGCGGCGACGGCGCGGCCTCCGGCTCGGGGGTCTGCGCGGACGGCGAGGGGCGCAAGGGACCCGCCGACGGCGGCGGCGCGACGCTCACCCGCTACGGCGCGGCGGCCACGACCACGCTGGTCACCAACTCGATCGTCGCGGCCAACCGCGCCCGTATGGGAACGACCGGATGCAGTCCAGGCGGCGGCGGGGGGGGCTTCTTCCTCGACGGCGTCGCCACCACCTTCGACCACGTCACGCTCGCGGGCAATTCCAACGGACCGGAGGGCATGCAGGGCTCGGCGGTTGTCCTCTTAGCCAGCGCGGCACCGGCGACGCTCGCCGCGCGCTACGGCATCGTCGCCGACCACGAGGCGCCGGTCGGCACCGCGGCGATCCACGCGCAGACCGGAACGACCGTGACCTTCACCCGCGGGCTGTTCGCCGGCAACGACATCGACACCAACGACGGCGGCTTCGGGGCCGGCACCTTCGCCGAGATCTCGCCCACGACGACCGCCGCGAGCGCGGGCTTCCTGGCGCCCGGCTCTCCGGCCTTCGACTACCGGATCGCGGGCGGCTCCCCCGCCGTCGACGCGGCGGTGGGCAGCACGGAACCGCTCGACTTCGAGAGTCAGACCCGGAGCGGCCAGCGCGACCTCGGCGCCGACGAAGCCGGCTCACCCCCCGGCATCTTCTGGGACGACTTCGAGACCGCCGACCTGAGGCACTGGACCTAGATTCGAGCGTTGCCGGCCGGGCGTCGAGCACCCCTCGACGGGGCGCGACAGGGCGTCACCCGGCCCCGGATATGCTCCCCCGTGGCTTGACCTCGAACGAAGGTCCCGGACCCGGAGCGCCGCCTCCCGACCCTCGCGCGCCACTCCCGCGGCCGGGACCGCGAACGCGAATCGGCGCCGCCCTGCGCGCCAGAGTCATCCTCTCCGGCTGGGCCGCGCCGCTTGGCTTCGCGACCTGGACCGCGCTCGGCCTCGTCCTGCTCGCGGTCTTCGTCGTCCGCGATCTGGATTCGGTGCGCTTCTATCCGCTCGACCCCGGCCAATACCACTTCACGAGCGAGTACTTCTCGCGCAACGTCTCCTGGTGGCCGATCCCCCGCCTGGCGCTGGTGACCGACTGG
Source organism: uncultured Acidobacteriota bacterium (assembly GCA_963803995.1). GTDB lineage: Bacteria > Acidobacteriota > Thermoanaerobaculia > Multivoradales > JAGPDF01 > JACTMI01. Next base: position 482,049 of record CAWDOT010000006.1, on the reverse strand, counting down.
AGCTTCTACCCTTACGGTCTCAGCCACGCCTTCCTGCACTGGGCCTTCGAGCGCGACCTCTTCGTCACGCTGCTTTCCTGGGCCGGAGGCGGCGCCGGACCCTGGCTTCAGTATTACTTCCTGCTCACCACCGCGATCACGGCGGCGGGGCTCTACCTGATCCTGCGCGCGGAGGCCGGACCGCGGCGCGCGGCCCTGGTCGCCTGGGCGGCCACGTTCTTCAACTTCTACGCGATAGGCAAGTTCCCGATCCACCAGCCCTACTCGTCGCCACACTGGGTCCTGCTCGGCATCGCGCTCGACTACGTCCTGCTGCAGCGCGACGCCCGGGGCGAATCGGCTCGCTCCGCGCAACTCTGGCTGCTGCGCGGCCTGCTGCTGGTCGCCAGCCTCGGGCTCGAGCTCGGCTATGTCGCCGGCTACGGGATCACCTCGTTCTGCTTGACGGTGGCCTGGGTGCTCGGCCGCGCCCTCCTGTCGCGGCCGCGCGCGCCGCTCGCCGGGACGATGGGCGAGATCGGCGCCGCGCTCTGGGAGTCGAGCCCGAGCGATCCGGGAAGGCGCCAGCGGACTCTTGCCCTGGCGCTCCCTACCCTCGGCGCGGCCTGGCTCTACCTTCCACTCGCGCTCGGAGTCGCCAGCAGCGCCAAGGCCTTCGATTTCTCCGGGATCCCGAGCTACTGGCAGTGGGCGAATCCGCTGCGTCTTCTGGTCCCCATCCTGCCGGGGCTCGACCCCTACCTGGCCGGGGATCGCCTCGAATCCTGGTTCGGAGACAATCCCGAGACCTGGTCGTTCACCCTCGCTCCCGGACTGGCTCTGTTGCTGTTGGCGCTCCTCGGCGGACTCTCGGCGCGCGGGCGCAGGCTGCCGCTCCTCCCATTCGTGGCGCTCGTGGCGACCCTGCTCAGCTTCCACCCGGTCGAGCTCCCCATCCTCCGCGTGCTGCCCTGGTTCGAGTTCGCGCGCGTTTCGGGGCGCGCGACGGTGGTCCTCCCACTCGTCTTCTCGCTCTTCGCGCTCGGCCTTCCCACCGGTTGGTGGCGCAGGGGGCGAGCGCGGCTCGTCGGCGGCGCGCTCGCGCTGCTCTTCGCCGCCGAGGCCGCCACCGCCTATCAGCGCATCGTCCGCGCGCGCGTCGAGTTCGGTGGACTCGCGCTCACTCCCGAGCTCGATCACCTGGGCCGGACGATCGCGGCGGCGCCTGGGGAGGCATTGTTCGAGTGGCCCTTCGTGCTCGCGCCGTCGTCTTCCCCGTTGGGCGCCTACTACAGCCGCCTCGGCGGTCTTTCCCAGCTGGCCATCCTCCACGGCAAGAAGGGCATGGGCGCCTACCTCGGGCGCCTGCACCCCTCCGAGCTCGCCCGAGCGGAAGCGCCGGGCTGGTCGTCGCTGCTGCTCACCGACGGCTCCTCGCCTCTCGAGGTCCGCCAGCGCCGGGACTTCACGACGTCGGAGTGGCGCTTTCTCGAGGAGTTCGTCCGCTTCGGCGACTTCGCCGGGATCCTGCTCTACCGGGACCTGCTGCCGGAGGCGACCCTGCGCGGCTTCCACGCGCGATTCGGAAGCCCCGCCGCGACGGCCACCTTCCTGCCCGAGGTCGGCGTCGTGGAGTTCCTGCCCAAGCCAGCGACGTGGCGCGAATCGATCGACCTCGAGCGCGCCCGCGCGCTCCGTCTCGAACGTCCCGTCTTCCCATGGCAACCGGGACGGCGACTCCGGCTCGACGCGCCGGACGCCGACGACTTCCTCTTCGAGGGCTGGGCGCCCCGCCAGGCCCCGCGCTGGACCGAGCGCTCGTCCGCCACCGTGAGGTTCGACCTCGCGCGGCGCGAGCCACTTCGCGTCCGTCTCCGCGTCGGTACCTGGCACACGCAGCGGTTGCGGATTCGGCTCAACGGACACCCGCTCGGCGAGGCGCGGCTCGGTGGCGACGACATGTACACGCTCGAATGGAGGCTGCCGGCCGCGTACCTGGAAGCCCGCAACGCACTCGTCCTCGAGGCGCCCGACGCAGTTCCCGCTCGCGGCGAGCGGGGGGATGTGCTGGTCGGCCTGCGCTGCGACTGGATCGAGTTGCTCCGCGATCGACAGCCGGCGCCCGATGGGGCCGCGGACACGGAGATCTTCGCCACGACCTTCGAGTCCGGGGACCTGGGCGACTGGTCGCGGACTTCGGTCCATTCCCGCTAGGGCGCTCGGTCGCGGGTCGCGTCTCGGGTCGCCGCGCGGAGTGGCGCAGTCGCGGCCCGCGGGGCTTCTCGCTTCTCCGCCACCGCCACCACGCTGCTCCCCCAGGGCAGGTCGAAGCTGCCGAGAAGCGCCGCCTCGAGCCGCTGGACACCCACCAGCAGGCGATTCACCCACCCTGGGAGCGACCGCAGGCTGCTCCTCGGCTCGCTCCGACGGCGCCGCTCGAGCGCCCGCACCACGCGCACGACCGGGTAGAGGAAGCAGACCGAGTAGGAGCAGCGCCGGACCCGGAATCCGGCTTCCTCGAGACGCGCGACGACTTCCCGCTTCGTGTAGCGGCGATGGTGCATCAGCGCGACGTCGTGCGGGCCCCAGAGGCTCATCATGGCCGGTACCGAGAGCACCAGGACGCCCCCCGGTCGCAGGACACGGAACGCCTCCGCGATGCCGGCGTGATCGCTCGCCAGGTGCTCGAACAGGTCGAGGCTGACGACGGCGTCGAAGGCCCCCTCCCCGAACGGCAACTCCCCGGCGTCGCCGCGCACCAGGCGGGCGAGCCCCCGCCGCTGCGAGTAGCCGAGTGCCAGCGGGCTCATGTCGAGCCCGGTCGCCGGGCCGCGCCGCGAGAGCTCGCCGAGCACGGCTCCGGTGCCGCAGCCGAGATCGAGGATGCGGCCGTGCGGCCTTGCGAACCGGTCCAGCTGCTTCAGGGCGAGGATGCGGCGGCCGACGAACCACCAGTGCCCGCCTTCGAGCGCGAACATCCGGTCGTACTCAGCGGTCTGCACGTGGGGCCACTCGCCGCGCCCGGCCCGCGAGCCGCAGGCGGAGCAGATCGAACAGCGACTTCGGCGCGTCGCGCCAGAGGACCACCTTCGAGCCCTCCTGGTGCGCCCAGCGGATCGGCACCTCGCGGATGGCGTGCCCGAGGTCCTGCGCGATCATCAGGACCTCGAGGTCGAAGCTGAATCCGTCGAGCTTGCACCGCGAGAAAACGTCGCTCGCGACGCTGCGTTCGAACAGCTTGAAGCCGCACTGGGTGTCGTGGATGCCGCGCACACCGATGGCGCGCACCAGCAGGTTCGCGGCGCGTCCGAGCGCCTCCCGGTACCAGGGCTGGCGGACCTCGAGACGGCTCCCCCTGAGCGGCCGGCTGCCGATGACGATCGGATAGCGGTCGACCTCGGCGAGCAGCTTCTCGATCTCCTCGATCGGCGCCGCCAGATCGGCGTCGCACATCAGCACGCAATCCCCCTCGGCGCGCAGCACGCCCTCGCGCACGGCACACCCCTTGCCCCGGTTGGGTGAGACGCGATGGAGCGAGAAGCCGTCATGGGCGGCGCCGAATTCCCGCACCAGGTCGTCGGTGCCGTCGGTCGAGCCGTCGCTGACCACCAGCACCGACCAGCCGTAGGTGCGCGTCGAGAGGTACTTGTGCACCCGGCGCAGCGCCGGGAGGATCCGCCCGGCCTCGTTGTAGGCCGGAATGACCACGGTGAGATGTGGGGCCGCCAAGACGGGCACATCCTATCGTCCGCGCTCGGCCGCCCGCCCGGGCGCGTCGCTGCGGACCGATTACTGAATCCAGTGGGTCAGCGCGCCGCTCTCGAAGTCGTCGGCGAAGATGGTGCCGGGCGCGAGCGGCGCGAGGCAGCTCGGGTACGACGCGGCGCGCGACGCGACGTGGGCCGCCATGCGCTGCGGCACCCGGTCGGCGGCGACACCGTAGGGGTGGTCGAGCCCGAACGAGAGCTCGATGTTGTTGTAGCCGCCCGTGAGCAGGTGGCAGTAGCTCATCAGCGTGCCGTTGTGCTGCCCCGCCGTGCCCCCGGTGACGCTGTCCGGGCCGGGCAGCGTCTTGGTCCCGCTCGCGTAGCAGCCGCTCGAGGTCGAGGTCGCGCACTGGTCGACGTGCTGGGCGACACCGCCATAGGTCGCGTAGCAGTGGGTGTGCGGCGAGCCGAAGTTGTGCCCGATCTCGTGCGAGACCGCGATGATGTCCCACATCGAGACCGGGTGGTCGGGATCGAAGGTGCCCGAGAGACTGCCGGTGAAGCCGTAGGCGCCGCCGTAGGTGCCGCTGGCGGGCATCCCGGCGCACGCGAGGCCCGAGACCGAGAAGGCGCCCGAGCAGAGCACGCCGACCCAGGCGATGCCGCCGCCGGTCGCCTTGCCCGACAGGAAGTGCGCGAGCGTGCGCTCCTCGCCGGCGTGGTTCTGGTTCCAGTAACCGCCGAACTCGTAGAAGCCGCAGGAGGTGCTGGTCTGCGCCCAGGGATCCGACGCGCTGCTCCAGAGACTGATCGAGACGACGGCGAGATCGGTGTCGAGCTCGGCGGCGTAGATCGTCGAGGAGAACGCCAGCAGGTCGAGGGCGTACTCGGCGGCGAGTGTCGCGTCGCCGAACTTCTGGAAGTACTCGTAGTCGGTCTCGAGCGCGACCCGCGCGCTGTGCGCGGACGCCGTCGCGATGTCGGGGACCGGAGCCAGCGGCACCAGCGCTTCGACCCCGCCGTCCGGCCCCTCCAGACCGTCCGCGCCACACGCGAACGAGGGCGCGGCGCCGCCCGCAGCGGCGCGTCGGAAGCGCAGCGGCTCGCCGGCGCGGGCACGGGCGAGCTCGAGGCCGGCGGGCGTCACGAGCAGCCCGCGCACTTCGCCGCTCGCGCGCACCGAGAGCGCCACGCGCGTCCCCGCTTCGCCGTCGATCGCGCCGCGCAGATGGACCGTCGGCGGCAGCGCCCGCTCGCTCGTCCCCGTCTCGCCGTGCAGGACGAGCCGGGCCCCCGGGGCCGCCAGCGTGCCGCGGGCGAGATCGAGGACCGCCTCCCGTCCCCCCGACGCCTCGAGCGTCACGGCAACCCGGAGCCGGTCGGCCGGAGCGAGGGCGCGCGCGGCCACGGCGAGGCTGCCGGCATCGACGAACGTCGCCACGGCGCCGGCCGGCGCACTGCACAGGGCGAGGGTCAGGGCCAGCAGACAGCGGTGCGCGCTCACACCCGTCACGATGTCGCGAGCGGCATCCCGCCGCCGTCGGACTGCTTACTTCGCGCTCGTGAAGAAATTCACAAGGAGGCGAGCGCCCGGGCGAGAGCGGCGGAAAGCCGCTCGCGGCTCCAGCGCTCGGCAAGGCGGGCCCGCCCCGCGGCGGCCAGCGCGAGAGCCTCCTCCGGGCGGCCGAGCAGACGGTCGACGGCTTCGGCCCAGGCCCCGGGCGTGTCGGCGGCGAGATGATCGACGCCGGCGCGCCCGTCGGCGCCCGCCGCCGCCCAGCTCGTCGCCACCACCGGCACGCCGGCGCTCCACGCCTCGAGCATCTTGATCGGCACCCCCGAGCCGGCCTCGAGCGGCACCAGCGCGAGATCGGCGCCGCGCAGCAGGGTCGGCAGATCGGGCGGATCGGCGATCAGTCGGGCGCCGGCGCGCGCCGCGGCGCGGCGCAGCGACCCGGGGGGCCGCGCCCCGGCGAGGACGAGCTCCAGCTCCGGGCGGCGCGCCGCGACCCGCGGCCAGGCGGCGGCGAGGAAGGCGCACGCCCCCTGGCGGGTCGGGAAGTAACCGAGGTTGCCGGTGATCATCGCGACCGGAGCGCGGCGCGTGGCGCCGGCCGGGCGCGCGGGCGCGGCCGGCTGCAGGGGCTCGACCGCGAGCGGCAACGTGGCGAGCTTGCCCGCGTCGGCCGCCGGCAGGCGCTCGGCGAGCCAGGCGCGGTCGCGGTCAGTGACCAGCCAGGCGCCGCGCGCTCCGGCGACCAGACGCCGCTCGAACGCGAGCAGCCGCCGCGCCTCGAAGCGGACGAGCGGCGCGAGGCCCGCGCGCTCGAACCGCGCCCGCCGCTCGAAGTTGAGCGCCAGGCTGTCGATGAGATCGAAGACCACGGGCACGGCGCCGATGCTCGCCTGTAGCGGACCGAGTCGCGCCAGCTGCAGCACCACCAGGTCGGCGTCGCGCGCCAGCTCGGCGGCGGCCGCCCCCAGGGCCGGGCCGCCGTGGATGCCGGCCTGCGCCGGCAGACCGGCGGCGAGCGCGCGCAGCACGCCGAACGCCGCGCGCCCCGCGCCCTCGCGCACCGTGACGCGCCGCACCCCGTCCGCGCCCCGCTCGTCGCGCGCGCCGTCGGCGGGCGCCAGCAGGGTCGCGTCGTGGCCGAGCTCGACCAGCGCGCGCACGAGCTGGAGCGCGCGCAGCTGGTGGCCCCGGCGCACCGGTTCGACCGGCCGAGGCGAGACCAGGAGGACCCTCATCGGGATCCGTCCGCAAGCGCGCCGGCGAGCTCGAGGAAGCGCGCCGCGAAGCGCGCCGGGGCGTGCTCGCGCTCGAGCCGCTCGCGGCCCGCGGCCGCCAGGCGGGCGGCGAGCTCCGGCTCGGCGGCGAGCCGCTCGACCGCCGCCGCGAACTGCTCGGGCGTCTCGGCGAGCAGGGCCTGGCGCCCCGGCTCGACGCCGAGCCCGGAGGCGGCCGCCGCGGTCGCCACCACCGGCACGCCACGCGCCCAGGCCTCGAGCAGGCGCAGCCGCACGCCGCTCGCCAGGCGGATCGGCAGCAGGAGGATCGAGCCGGCGGCGAAAGCCGTCGCGCTCTCCGCCGGCGCCGCGTGCTCGGTCACCCCGGCGCCCGCGAGCTCGACCGCGCTGCCGCCGCCGAAGCGGTGGAGCCGCGCGGCGGGCAGGCGCGCGCGGATCGCCGGCCAGAGCGCCTCCAGGCACCAGCGCTCGGCGTCGGCGTTGGGCAGCCAGCCGGCGCTGCCGAAGAGCACCAGCGCCGGCGCGCCGGCGAGCGGCTCGGCCCCCGCCGGCAGTCGCGACGGGAAGGGGGGCGGCACCACCGCGACCCGCGCGCGCGCGCCGGCGAGGCGGGCGAAGCCGGCGGCATCCTCCGCGGAGAGCGCGACCACCGCCGCGCAGCCGGCCGCCGCCTCCGCCTCCCGCTCGGCCATGCGCCGCGCCTCGCGCGAGAGCGCCACCGCGCGCAGCCCGCGCGCGCGCTCCGCCGCCGCCCGCCAGAGGTCGCTCTCGACGTTCTGCGCGCGCAGCAGGACCGGCACGCCGCGGGCGCGCGCCGGCGCGGTCGCGGCGAGCGCGTGGAGCTGCTCGGCGACGACGACGTCGAACCGGGACCCGGCGACCAGCGCCTCGACCTCGCGCGCGAGCGCGGGCCAGCGATGGCGCAGGAGCGCCGCCGGCTCGCTCCCGGCGAGCGCGCGGACGCCGCTCGCGACGCGCCCGGCCAGGCGCGCCGGGACGAGCCGCGGCTCGCACCAGGCGGCGAGCGCCTCGGCCGCGCCGGAGTCCGTTCCGTCGGCGGGCGCGACCAGCGTGGCGCGCACGCCGGCGCCGGCGAGGGCGGAGAGGCTTTCGGCGAGGAGACGGCGTCCGCCGTCGAGCGGCGGCCAGGGACTCTTGGTCGCGACCCAGAGCAGCTTCACGGCGGCGGCCCCGCGGTCAGACGAAGCTGAGCAGGTGGCCGAGCTTGTCGCGCTTGGTGCGCAGGTAGTCGCGGCTGCTCTCGGTCGGGGGCACTTCGAGCGGCACCCGCTCGACGATCTCCAGGCCGTAGCCGTCGAGCGCCACGTACTTGCGCGGGTTGTTGGTCATCAGGCGCATGCGCGTGACGCCGAGGTCGCGCAGGATCTGCGCGCCGACGCCGTAGTCGCGCTCGTCGGCGGCGAAGCCGAGCCGCTCGTTGGCCTCGACCGTGTCGTGCCCCTGCTCCTGGAGCTCGTAGGCGCGCAGCTTGTTGAGCAGGCCGATGCCGCGCCCCTCCTGGAGCAGGTAGAGGACGACGCCCCGCCCCTCCTCCGCGATGCGCGCGAGCGCGATCTCGAGCTGGCGCCCGCAATCGCAGCGCGTCGATCCGAAGACGTCGCCGGTGAGGCACTGGCTGTGGACGCGCACGAGCACCGGCGCGGGGCCGGTGATGTCGCCGGCGACCAGCGCCACGTGCTCTTCGCCGGTCGCCGCGACCCGGTAGGCGTGGGCGCGGAACTCGCCGAAGGCGGTGGGCAGACGGGGCGAGGCGACGCGCTCGACCAGCCGCTCGGCGGCGAGGCGGTGGCGGATCAGGTCGGCGACGGTCAGGACCTTGAGGCCGTGGCGCGCGGCGAATTCGAGCAGGTCCGGCACCCGCGCCATCGTGCCGTCGTCCTTCATGATCTCGCAGATCGCCGCCGCGGGCGCGAGGCCGGCGAGGCGCGCGAGGTCGACCGACGCCTCGGTCTGCCCGGCGCGCTTCAGGACGCCGCCCCGGCGCGCGCGCAGCGGGAAGACGTGGCCCGGCCGCAGCAGGTCCTCGGGGCGCGTCGCCGGGTCGACCGCGGTGCGGATCGTCGCCGCGCGGTCGGCGGCCGAGATGCCGGTCGAGATCTTGCCGCGCGCCTCGATCGAGACCGTGAAGGCGGTGCCGAAGGGCGAGGTGTTGTCGCGCACCATGAGCGGCAGGTCGAGCTCGTCGCAGCGCTCCTCGGTGAGCGCGAGGCAGACCAGGCCACGCCCGAAGCGGGCCATGAAATTGACCGCCTCGGGCGTCACCGCCTCGGCCGCCATCGCCAGGTCGCCCTCGTTCTCGCGGTCCTCGTCGTCGACCAGGATCACGAAACGGCCGGCGCGGAAGTCGGCGATCGCCTCTTCGACGGTGGCGAAAGGCGGGGCGGGCAGCTGGCTCGGGGACGTCATCGGATGTCGGGGCGAGGGTGCGGCGGGTCGCCTCCGCACCGCGGAAGTCTACCCGTCCCCCTTCGGAGGGGTCAAACGGAGCGCGGCGGCGGCGCTCTCGCGCAGCAGGCGGCCGGAACGCTCGCTCAGGCGGATCCCGCCGGCGCCGAGGTCGAGGCGGTCGGGCAGGCCGAGGACGTCGCGGCCGGTCAGCGCGCCATAGATGGCGAGAGCCGCGAGGTAGCTGCCGGCCGGCGTCGGATGCAGGCCGTCGGGCCCCCAGAGGGCGGGCACGCGCGCCCGGTGGAGCGCCTCGCGCCAGGCCTCCCCCGCCGGCAGGAGCAACGCCCCGGCCGCCTCGGCGGCCAGCCGCCAGGACTCGATCACGCGCGGCAGGTCGAACGAGCGGTCGCGAGAAGGCCAGACCATGAACAGCGCCGGCCGCGCCCCGGCGGCGCGGATCGCGGCGGCGAAGCCCTCGGCCTCGCGCACGAGCTCGGTGCGGCTCTCCGGCAGCGCCGAGGGTCCCTGCTGCAGCACGACGACGTCCCAACCCCCCGATGCGATGCGGGAGACCGCCGCGCCGGCCGTGCGGTGGTCGGCGAGGCTCCAGCCGTCGTGCACGACGGCGGCGACCTCGAGCGCCACCCCGTCGGCGGCGGCGAGCGCGCGCACCAGGGCGGGCAGATCGTTGGTCCGCGTCAGGCTGTTGCCGACGAACAGCACGCGGCGCGGCGGCGCGGCAGGCGTCGGCCGCGGCCGCCGTCCGCGGCGCCGCGCCGCCGAGCGCGAGAGCGGCGAGCAGGAGCGCGCGGAGCATCAGAAGGGATTTCCCAGGCTGAAGAACCAGACGTAGGGGGCCTCGAACGGCTCGCGGTCGAGCTTCCAGCCGATCTCCATGCGGATCGGGCCGATCGGCGAGAGGTAGCGCACGCCGACGCCGGCGCCCCAGCGCAGGTCGGCGGGATCGATCTCGCCGAACTCGCGCCAGACCTGGCCGACGTCGGAGAAGAGCGTGCCGCCGACCGGCCCGGCGATCGGGAAGCGCCACTCGAAGTTGCCGAGCAGCAGCGCGCCGCCGCCGAGCGGCGTCACGTCCTCGCGGCCGTTGACGAGCAGCGTCTCGCCCGGCACGCCGAGCTCGTCGCGCGCGAAGGCGCGGTGGGTGGTGCGGCCGCCGGCGAAGAAGCGCTCGGCGACCGGCACCTGGTCGATCGGCTCGAGGCCCGGCTCGTCGAGCGGCTTGCGATTGTGGATCGCGCCGACGCGCCCGCTCGCCGCGAGCGTGCCCCAGCGGCGCAGGTCGACGATGCCGGTCGCCTGGCCGAAGAGCTTGACGAAATCGGCGGTGGCGTCGAACACCGGCGACGCGAACTCGATCTGGCCGTTGGCGCTCCAGCCGCGGCGCGGGTCGATCGGGTCGTCGCGGCGGTCGTAGAGGAAGGTGGGCGCGAGGCTCGCCACCCGCGCGTTCTGGCTCTCGCGCGGGATGTCGGCGCGCTCGTCGACCTGGGAGAGGTCGACGATCCGGTAGTCGTAGACCAGCCACGCCGCCAGCGACTGCCAGTTGCGCTGCACGCTCAGCTGGAAGCCCCGCCGCTTCACGTCGAACGCCGGCCGGTCCTCCGCTTCCCGGTAGATCGCCGAGCGCAGCTCGAGCGGAAAGCGGCCGAGGTAGGGCTGCAGGTAGGTCAGCCGGTAGATCTGGTCGCGCTGCGCCGCGAGCAGCTCGAGCTGGAGCGACAGACCGCGGCCGAGCAGGTTGCGTTCCGACAGGCGCAGCACGCCGCGCGCGCCGCTCTCCGAGTCGTAGCCCGCGCCGTAGGAGGCCGAGCGGGTGCGCCCCTCCTCGACGTCGACCAGCACGTCGCCGCCGTCGTCGCGCGGACCGCGCGTGGGCGAGGTGACGTCGACGCGCGAGAACAGGCCGAGGCCGTAGAGCCGGCGCTGGACCTCGAGCAGGCGCGCGGTGGAGACCGGTTCGCCCGGCTCGAGGTCGACGAAGCGGCGCACCACGTCGCTCTTCGTCCGCTGGTTGCCGCGCAGGATGACCGCGCCGACCCGCGTGGGAACGCCCTCGAGGACCCGGAAGGTGACGGCGGCGAGCGTGCGCTCGGCGTTCCAGCCGACTTCCGCCGAAGCGATGACCGAGCGGTAGCCGGCTTCCTCGTAGGCGGCGCGCACCGCGGCGAGCGCCTCGTCGAGCAGGACGCGGTGGAAGGGTCCGCCCGGCGCCACCGGCAGGCGCCGGGCGAGCGCCGCGCGGTCGATCGCCGTGACCCCCTCGAAGTCGACCGCGCCGACGATCTGCCGCGGCCCCTCGACGATCGGCACGGTCAGGTCGAGCCGGTCGCCCGTCTGCTCGATCCGGACCGGCCCGACGCGCGCCGCGGCGAAGCCGGAGAGCGCGTAGAACGAGCGCAGGTTGGAGAGGTCGGCGGCGAGCTCCTCGTCGACCAGACGGCCGCTCTTCGGCTGCAGCAGGCGGCGCGGCGAGGTGGTCATGCGCCGCGCCAGCTGCTCGGCGGGAAAGCTCTGGTTGCCCGCGAACTCGACCGTCTCCAGGGTGAGCTTCGGGCCGGGGTCGATCGTGAGGCGGAGCCGGAGGGTGTCCTCCGCGCGCGTCTCGTCGGCGCGCACCTCGACCCGGTAGTGGCCGCGCTCCTGGTACCAGGCGCGGATCAGCCCGACCGCCTGCAGGCGCAGGGCCTCGTCGTAGCCGCCACTGCCGAGGAAGGGGAGGAGGCCCTTCTTCTCGAGCGTCTCGAGCTCCGCGCCCACGACCTCGAGCACGAACCGGGGGCCGGCCGCCACGCGGTAGCCGAGATCGACCTGGTGGCGCTCGTCGTCGCGCCGCTCGGGCAGCGCCTCGACCGTCGCCTGCCGGAAGCCCTCGCGGACCAGGAAGCGCTGCAGCCGGTCCTCTTCGGAGCGCACCGTCTGCGCACGGTAGGGCGCGCCGGGGCCCGCGCGCAGCGCCGCGCGCACCTTCGCCTCGAGCGGCCCGCCGTCGAGCCCCTCGAGGCGGACCTCGCCGACCGTCCAGCGCGGGCCCGGCTCGATCCGGTAGGTGACCCGCGCACGGCGCGTCGCCGGATCGACCTGCACCGCGAGCGTCGCGCGCCCGTCGATCCAGCCCTGCGCCGCGAGCGCCTCCTCGAGCTTGTAGACGCCGCGCAGGACGCGGTCTTCGCGCAGCGGCTGTCCGGCCCGCTGGGGCAGGGCCGCGCGCAGCGTCTTCTCTTCGACCCCGAGCTCGCCCGCGAGCTCGACCGCCTCGACCTGCAGGTCGGCGTGGAGCACCACCACCGCGACGACGCCGCCCGGCGCCGGACGCGTCAGGACCTCGATCTCGGAGGCGAGCCCGGCCAGCCGGAGCCGCAGCAGCGTGCGCCGGACGCTCTCCTCGTCGAGCGGCGCGCCGGGGCGGATCGCGACCAGCCCGCCGACCTCGCGCGCGTCGACCGGCGCGTCGCTGCGCAGCTCGACGCCGACCACGGTCGGCGCCTCCGCGCGGGCGACGCCGGCGCCGGCGAGCGCGGCGAGCGCGAGGAAGCGGGCGAAACGCGCCGCGCTCAGAAGCCGGACTCCCATCGCGCGTCGACCGAGTAGGACTCGTTGCCGTTCTGGGTGAGCACCAGGACGATGCGATCGGTCACCCGCCACTCCACCTGCAGGATCTGCTGCGCGGTCGACGAGGGGTCGACCGAGTAGGTGACGTAGAGCTGGCGCGAGATCCGCTTGCCGACGGTGACCCGCGCGGCGGAGAGCGTGTCGCCGGTGGTCAGGGGGTCGATTCTCAGCTTGTCGAATCCGAAGAGCTGGCCGACCCGGGACGAGATCAGGGCGCTCGCCTGACCGTAGAGCAGCCGCTCGGCGGCCTGGCTGTCCGATCCGGCGGCGGTGGGTCCGACCCCGCTCGCGCCCGCGCTCGTGGTCGTCTCGCCGAGCGGCGCGCCGCTCGACAGCAGGGAGAGCACGTCGAGATCGGGCAGCGGCGGGTCGGAGGCGAAGTTCGTCTCCAGCCGGTCGAGCGTGCCGCCCAGCCGGACGGTGACGTCGTACTGGTCGATCCGCGTGCGCGCCACGAAGTCGAGCAGCGGCTCGATCCGCTCCGGGTTGGCGAAGGTGACGAGGCCGCGCGCGATCTCGTAGCGGTTGCCGCCGTACTCGACCGTCCCGCCCGGCTCGACGGCGAGCTCGCCGAAGGCGACCGGCCGCGCCAGCGTCCCGCGCACGGTCAGGTCGCCGCCGCCGGAGAGGTTGGCCAGGTTGTTGCGGACGCGCAGCGCTCCCGGCGCGCGCAGCGCGAGCGCCAGGTAGGTCGTCGCGAGCACGTCGTCGGTCTCGGTCACCTCGAGCCGGCTGCGGGTGAGAACGCGCTGGAGCAGCTGGGCCGGCGAGAGCTTGATGTCCTGCAGGTAGAAGGCGCGCTCGAGGCGCACCTCGCCGCGCAGCTGGCGCCCCTCCGCCATCGACGCGAGGGTGAAGTCGCCGTCGCCGCGCAGCACCCAGCCGGCCGGCCAGCGCAGGGTGAGCGAGCGCGCCGTCGCTTCCACCCGGTAGGACGGCTCGCCGGCGGCCGGCAGCTCGATGCGCCCCTTGGCGAGCAGGCGCCCTCCCGCGAAGTCGGCGCCGGCGTGGTCGATCACCAGCGCGTTCGGGTAGAGGAGGACGAGCGCGCTCGCCCGCTCGATCGTGTGCGGGATCTGGGGCGGGATCCAGCGGCCGCCGCTCCACTCGGCCTGGCCGTTGAACTGCGGGCGCGCGGCGGTGCCGCGCACGACCGCCACCAGGTCCACCCGGCCGCCGAGGTCGAGGTCGGCGAGCAGCGGGCGCAGCCAGCTCCCGGCGAGGCTCGCCTGCACCCTGAGATCGAGCTCCGGCTCCGCCGCGAAACGGACGTCGCCGCCGACGAAGAGCTCGTCGGGCTCGCCGGCGAGCCCGAGGTAGAGGGAACGGAGGTGGAGCCCGGCGGCGTCGAGGTCGGCGCGCACCGGTTCGAGGCTGGCGAGCTCGCGTCCGCGGTAACGGAAGGCGAGGGTGGGCGCGACGAGGGTCAGACGCGCCGCGCCGCTCGTCGGCAGGGCGAGCGAGAGCGTCGCCGCGAGCCGACCCTCGAGCCCCTCGATCGGCGCGCCGGCCGCGAGCGCCGCCAGGCGGTCGAGGCGATCGCTCTCGACGCCGAGCTCGAGCTCGCCCCCCGCCTCGACCGTCCAGGGCCCGCCGCCGTCGATGCGGGCGAGCCCGGGCAGGTCGGCCGCGAGCGTCAGGCGCCCCTCGCTCCAGCGCGCGTCGAGCCGCCCCTTCTCCCCCTCGCCGAGCGCGGCGCCGGCGACGCTCGGCGCCAGGATCTCCCCGTCGAGCACGAGCGCGGGCCGCTCGAGCGTGCCGCTCGCCCGCAGCGTCGCGCGCAGGCTCCCCCCGAGACGCCCCGCGGTCCAGCGCGCGAACGGGGGCGCGGCGAGATCGAGCGCGGGCGCGCTCGCCACCAGGTCGAGCGCGCCGTCGGCGAAGCGCAGCTCGCCGCTCGCCTCGACGGCGCCGGCGAGCGCGGCGAGCGTCGCCCGTTCGAGCTCGAGCCGGTCGCCGTCCCAGCCGAGCGCCAGGGTCAGTCGCCCCAGCTCGATGCCGGCGGTGGCGGCCTCGGTGACGGTGGCGTCGAGCCGGCCCGTGAGCCGTTCGAGCGAGCCCCCGAGCGCGAGCGTCCCCTGGGCCCGCCCGGCGAGCGGCAGCTCGAAAGGCAACCAGGGCGCGGCGCTCTCGACCGGCCACCCCTCCGCGCGCAGGCGCAGGTCGAGCGCCGCGGCCGCCGCGCCGGGCGCCGGCCCGGCGAACGGCAGCCGGCCGGCGAGCGCGAGCCGCGCCCCCGGATTCTCGAGCACGAGGTCGAGCGCCTCGATCTCCCGCTCGGTGACGCTCACGCTGCCGCCGAGGCGGGCCGCCGAGAAGCCGGGCGCCTCGACCGCGGCGCAGGCGAGCTCGAGGTCGGCCGCGAAGCCCCGCGGCGCGATCTCGATCCGCCCGGAGACCAGGCCGGTGCCGGACGTCGGCTGCCAGAGCGAGCCCGGCTCCGCGATCGGCAGCAGGCGCACGAGCTCGCCCAGGTCCTCGCTCTGCGTCTCGAGGTCGAAGCTGCCGCGCCGCGCGACGAGATCGTAGGAGCCGCTCGCGGTCACCCGCTGGCCCGGCGTGGCGAGCTCGATCGCCGGCAGCTCGACCCGCCCGCCGGTCAGTCGCAGCAGCGCGCCGCCGGTCGCCGGCACCTTCGCGCCCGGATCGGTCGCGGGCAGGATCTGGAACTCGCCGCCCCCCTCGCCGCGCTCGGCGTCGGTCAGGTCGAAGTCGTAGCGGAAGGGGCCGGAGACTTCGCCGGCGAGTCCCGCGATCGGCACCGAGAAGCGCGCCAGGACCCGCTCGAGCTCGGCGCCCTCGAGCGCCAGGTCGAGCCGCGCCGGGTAGCTGCCCGGTTCGAGGTCGACCGCGAAGGAGCCGGAGGCCCTGCCCCCCTCGAAACGCCCGCGCGCGAGATCGAGGCGGATCGTCCGCTCCTCGCCGGCGACCCGGCCGGCGAGCTCGTCGAGGCGGAAGCCGAACAGGTCGAGCCCGGGCGAGGTGACGTCACCGCGGAAGCCCCAGGCCTCGCGCCGCCACTCGAAGCCGCCGTCGAAGGCGATCGGGCCGGCGATCTCGCCGTGCAGGTAGCCGAGACGGTCGACGAACGCTCCCGAGCTCTCGACCTGACCGGCGAGCTCGACCCGCGTCGCGTTCCTCCAGCCCACCCGGCCGCTCACCTGCGCCGCGAAGTCCGGCCCGCTGACGCGCGCCGACTCGATCTCCAGGCGGTCGGCGAGCAGCCGGACGCGCGCGGCGAGCGCCAGGCCGACCGGCGCGGCCTTCGGCAGGCCGAGCTCGACCTCCTGCGCCGCGACGCTGCCGACCAGATCGGTGCGGCCGAGCCCGGCGAGGCGCGCCGCGACCGCGCGCGCGCGCACGTCCACCTTCGCCCGGCGCTCGGCGACCGTCACGGCGGAGTCGGAGATCGAGAGGCCGTCGACGCGCAGCGCGAGCTGGCGCGAGGCCGCGCCGCCGCGCCGGGGCCGGGGCAGGTTGTCGCTGCCGTCGGGGCGGAACTCGAGCCGCAGGTCGAGGCCGTCGATCGCGATCGTGCGCAGCACCAGCTCCGAGCGGCGAAAGCCCTCGAGATCGCCCTCGAGCACGAGCCGGCGCACGGTCGCGAGCGGCGGCTCGCCGGCGCGGTCGGAGGCGATGCGCAGGCCGTCGACGGTCAGGCCGAGGGGGAGCAGGGAGAAATCGACCCGGTCGATCGCGACCGCCCGGTCGAGGGCGTCGGCGAGGCGCGCCACGAGCAGGTCGCGCGCCCGCTCGCGCGCCAGATCGGAACCGAGAAAGAGGCGGCCCAGGCCGAGCAGCAGCGCCAGCGACGGCGAGCGCCCAGACCGCGGGACGCAGCACCCAGCGTCGCAGGCGTCCCGGACCGGCCAAGCCTCACTCCCCCCAGTGCAGCTTGGCTGCGCAGCCCCTCGAAGATCGACCGCGATTCGGTGGTGCGCAGCAGCCGGACCGGCTCCGGCGCGCGGGTCACCCGCACGACGTCGCCGTCGGCGAGCTCGACCCCCTCCTGGCCGTCGACGGTGAGGAAGACGCGCTCGCGTCGGGTCTCGAGCAGGATCTCGGTGCGGCTCGTGTCGGGGACGACGAGCGGGCGCAGGGTCAGGGTGTGCGGGCAGATCGGCGTCAGTCACCGCCACCGGCAGGTGGGGATGGAGGATCGGGCCGCCGGCCGACAGGTTGTAGGCGGTCGAGCCGGTCGGCGTCGAGATGACCAGCCCGTCCGAGCGGTAGCGGGAGACCAGCCGGCCGTCGACCGAGAGGGTCATCTCGATGATGCGCGCGAGCGCGCCCTTGGCGATCACCGCGTCGTTGAGCGCGCGGAAGCGGCGCACGCGGAGCCCTCGCGGACCAGCTCGACGTCGAGCAGCGAGCGCGGCTCGACCTCGAAGCGGCCGGCCAGGATCTCGACCAGCGCCGGGTAGAGGTCCTCGCGCGGCACCTCGGTCAGGAAGCCGAGCCGGCCGAGGTTGACGCCCAGGATCGGCGGTCCGCCCGCGTAGTTGCGCGCCACCGAGAGCAGGGTGCCGTCGCCGCCGAGAACGACGACCAGGTCGCAGTCGAGCACCGGCTCGTCCGCGACCCCGGCGCTGCCGTTCTCGGCCGCCTCGATCGCCGGGTCGAGCAGCGCCCGGTGGCCGCGGCGCGTCAGCCACTCGCCGACCTCGCGCGCCGAATCGCGCGCCAGCTGGCTGTCGCGGCGCGCCACCACCCCGACGCGCGGAGCAAGAGATCGCTCAAGCGACGCTCCGCGCGAGCAGGGCGAAGGCCTCGCGGTTGCCCTCGGCGCCGGCGACCGGCGAATCGAACAGGCCGGCGAGCTCGAAGCCGAGCGCGGCGAGCTCCGCCGCGCGCGCCTCGATCGTCTCCCGGCGCAGCGTCTCGTCGCGCACGATGCCCCCCTTGCCGACCCCGCCCCGGCCGACCTCGAACTGCGGCTTGACCAGGACCAGCAGCCGTCCGCCGGCCGCGACGTGCGGCACCAGCGCCGGCGCCACCTTGACGACCGAGATGAAGGAGACGTCGGCCACCACCAGGTCGAACGGCGCCGGGAAGGCGTCGGCCGCGAGGTGCCGCGCGTTGACCCGCTCGATCACTTCGACCCGCGGGTCGGCGCGCAGCCGGGCGTCGATCAGGCCGTAGCCGACGTCGAGCGCCACGACGCGGCGCGCGCCGCGGGAGAGCAGGCAGTCGGTGAAGCCGCCGGTCGAGGCGCCGACGTCGAGAGCAGGTGAGGCCGCCGGGGTCGACGGCGAAGTGGTCGAGCGCCGCGGCGAGCTTGCGCCCGGCGCGCGAGACGAAGGGCTCGGCCGGGGCCGCCACGGTCAGGCGGGCGTCGCCGGCGGTCGCGTGGCCCGGCTTGTCGACCCGCCGGCCGTCGACCTCGACGACGCCGGCCATCACCGCCCGACGCGCCCGTTCACGCGATTCGAACAGGCCGCGGTCGACCAGGAGCTGGTCGAGGCGGGAACGGGCGGGCGCCGTCATGCGCGGAGTCTAGAACAGCGGCGCCGCGCCGCCCGCGGTCAGGCGAGCGAACGGGGGCGCGCGGACGGGGCCGCCGGCTCGGCCGGGGCCGCCGCCGCGCGCTGGCCGAAGAAGGTGCGCAGGCGGAAGTAGAGGCTCTCGGCGTCGAGGCCGAGGGTCTTGCGCAGCACGTCCTGGGAGCCGTGCGGCACGAAGCGGTCGGGCACGCCGATCGGCAGGGTCGTGACCCCGGAGAGCTCCATCTCGGCGAGCGCCTCGAGCAGCGCCGAGCCGAAGCCGCCGGCGACCACGTGCTCCTCGACGGTCGCCAGCCGCGCGCCGGCGCCGAGCTGCTCGACCTGGGAGCGCAGCAGCTCGCGATCGAGCGGTTTGACGAAGCGGGCGTTGACCACGGTCAGCTCGACGCCCTCCTTGGCCAGCCGCTCGGCGGCCTCGAGCGTCGGAACCACGGTCGAGCCGATCGCCCAGACCGCGCCGTGGCGGCCGCGCCGGAGCACCTCGGCCTTGCCCACCGGCAGCGGCCGGAACTCGGTGTCGAGCGGCACGCCGTAGCCGTTGCCGCGAGGGTAGCGCAGGGCCGTCGGATGGTCCGAGGCGAGACAGGTCGCCAGCATGTGCTGGAGCTCGTTCTCGTCCTTGGGCGCCATGACGATCGTGTTCGGGAAGATCCGGAAATAGGCGAAGTCGAACAGACCGTGATGCGTCCAGCCGTCGTTGCCGGCGATGCCGCCGCGGTCCATGGCGAAGACCACCGGCAGGTCCATCAGGCAGACGTCGTGGAAGATCTGGTCGAAGCCGCGCTGCAGGAACGTCGAGTAGATCGCCACCACCGGCTTCGAACCGCCGAGCGCGAGGCCGCCGGCGAGGGTCACCGGTGCTGCTCGGCGATGCCGGTGTTCAGGAAGCGGTCCGGGAAGCTGCTCCGAGAACTCGTTGAGGCCGGTGCCGTCGGGCATCGACGCGGTGATCGCCACGATGCGCGGGTCGCGCTCGGCGAGCTTGACCACCGCCTTGCCGAACACCGCCGTGTAGCTCGGCGCCGAGGCCGACTTGCCCTTCTGGATCCGGCCTACCGGGTCGAACGGCGAGGGGCCGTGGTACTCGACCGGCTCGTCCTCGGCGTACTTGTAGCCCTTGCCCTTCTGCGTGATGGCGTGCACCAGGACCGGACCGTCGATCTGCCTGGCGTCGCTCGAGCGCCGCGAGCAGCGTCGGCCACCGAGTGGCCGTTGACCGGACCGACGTAGCGGAAGCCGAGCTCCTCGAACAGCGAGCCCGGGGTGAAGACCTGGCGCATGCCCTCCTCGAGCCCGTGGCGACCTCGATCATCGGATCGCCCACCCCCGGCATCGCGGTGCAGGAGCCTTCTTCACGTCGTCCTTGAGCTTGGTGTAGTGGCGCGCCGGCCATCAGCTCCTTGAGGTAGTGGGTGAGCGCCCCCACGCTCGGGCGGATCGACATCGAGTTGTCGTTGAGCACGACGATCATCCGCGTGCCCAGGTGCCCGGCCTGGTTCATCGCCTCGAAGGCCATGCCGGCGGTCATCGAGCCGTCGCCGATCACCGCCACCACGTGGTGCTTCTCGCCGCGCTGGTCGCGCGCCAGCGCCAGGCCGAGCGCCGCCGAGATCGAGGTCGAGGCGTGGCCGGCGGCCACCACGTCGTACTCGCTCTCGGCGCGCAGGCAGAAGCCGGAGAGCCCGCCGTACTGCCGCATCGTGTTCATCCGGTCGCGCCGGCCGGTGAGGATCTTGTGGGGGTAGGTCTGGTGGCCGACGTCCCAGACCAGCAGGTCGCGCGGCGTCTCGAAGCCGTAGTGCAGCGCCACGGTCAGCTCGACCGAGCCCGAGGTTGGAGGAGAAATGGCCGCCGGTCTGCGAGACGCAGCGGACGATCTCCTCGCGGAGCTCGTCGGCGAGCGCGTCGAGCTGCCCGCGCTCGAGCTTGCGCAGGTCGACGGGGGAGTGGACGTGGTCGAGCAGGCTCATGTCAGTGGTCCCGGGAGGCGAGGAAGTCGGCGAGCGACCGGAATAGATCGTGCCGGCCGGGCAACCCGGCAATGCGCACCGCGGCCTCGCTCCGCAGCCGCTCGAGCTCCTGCCGACTGCGCGGCAGGCCGTAGACGGCCGGGTAGGTCAGCTTGTGCGCACGGGCATCCTTGCCCGCCGTCTTGCCGAGCGCTCCGGGCATCGCCGAGACGTCGAGAATATCATCCGCGATCTGGAACATCAGGCCGAGCGCTCGCCCGCAGGCGCGGAGCGATCGTCGGTCGCCGGGGCGGCGCCGGCGTGGAGTGCGCCGAGCTCGAGGCTGGCGACGAGCAGCGCGCCGGTCTTGCCCCGGTGGATCCGCTCGAGCGCCGCCGCGCGTCGGCCGGCCAGGTGACCTCCGCCTCCACGTCCTCGACCTGCCCGCCGATCATCCCGCCGGTGCCGATCGCCGCGCCGACCAGCGCCGCCGCGCGCGCCCGCACCCTCGCCGTCGACCCCTCCGGCGCCGTCGCGAGGGCGCGTCAGGCCGAGCGTGAGCAGGGCGTCGCCGGCGAGCATCGCGGTCGCCTCGTCGAACGGCGGTGGAGCGTCGGCCGGCCGCGCCGCAGGTCGTCGTCGTCGAGCGCCGGCAGGTCGTCGTGGATCAGGCTGTAGGTGTGGATCATCTCGACCGCGGCCGCTCCCGGCAGCAGCAGCTCGCGCGGCGCGCCGAACGCCTCGCCGGCGGCCAGGACGAGCGCCGGCCGCAGATCGCTTGCCGCCGGCGAAGACGCTGTAGCGGAGCGCGGCGTGCAGTCGCACGCGGCGCCAGCCCCGCACCGGGCAGGGTGCGCTCGAGCTCGGCGTCGATCGCCGGGCGCGCCGCCGCCAGGAAGGCGAGGAAGTCTTCGCCGCTCAAGGGCTTGCGTCCTCCGCGACCGCCAGGCAGAAGGGCACCGCGAGCAGGAAGAGCACGTAGCGCTGGACCTCGGTGTCCCCCCAGTTGTTCTCGAAACAGGCGGCGACCGCGAAGGCGGTGAGCGCGCCCAGCGCTCCGAGGTGGACGTCGGCCGCGCTTCCGCCGCGCCGCCAGCCCCGCCAGGCGGCGAGCGCCGAGCCGCCGACCAGCGCGAGCAGCGCCCCCAGGGCCGGCAGTCCGCGCTCGGCGGCCACCTGCAGGAAGGCGTTGTGCAGGTGGGGCACGTTCCAGCGCGGCGCGCTCGGATGGCGATAGATCGGGTAGAGGCGCTTGACCAGATCGGGCCCGATGCCGAGCAGCGGGCGCTCCCCGACCATGCGCAGGCCGGCCTCCGCCATGCACAGCCGGTCGTAGTTCGACTCGTCGCCGAGGTCTGCGATCGACAGCGCGCGCGCGACCACCGGCACCGGAGCGGCCGCCAGGAAGAGGGCGGCCGCGACCGGCGCGGCGAGCAGCAGGCGCGGCCGCGCAGGGCGCAGACGCCGGCGAGCGCCACGGCGAGCGCGAGCCAGGCGCTGCGCGTGAGGCTGGCGAAGCAGCGCCAGGTTGATCGCGGCGAGCGCGGTCCAGGGAAGCGCGGGGCGGTCGAGCCCGGCGGTCGGGCCGTCCGCGGCGGGCTCCCGGCGCCGCCCGAGCAGGCGCGCGATCAGCACCAGGTCGAGCGCCAGCAGGAAGCCGGCGAAGGTCATGTAGTGCGAGAACGGCCCGCGGATCCGGCGCTCGAGGTCGCCGTAGCCGGCGGCGAGCTGCGCCAGTCCGGAGAGCGCCAGCAGCGCGCCGATCAGGATCGCCGCGTCGACGAGCCAGCGCACCTGCCGCTCGCCGCGCACCCAGGCGAGCGCCAGGAAGAAAGTGGCGAAGCTGAAGAGCTCGGAGAGCGACCGCGTGGAGAGCCCCGGCGAAGGCGAGGCGAGCACCGCGGCGGCCAGGGCGAGCAGGTAGACCGCCGCCAGCGCCGCCGGGCGGCGCGCCGGCGCCGGCAGGGCCGGCTCCGTCCGCAACCAGGGAAAGGCGAGCACCGCGAGACCCAGCAGGGAGTTGGAGACGGCGATCGCGAACGCGGCCAGCAGGTGCGCCGCGTAGAGCCCGAAGCGGAGCCGCGGGCGGCCCGGCGCCGCCGGCAGGGCGAATTTCGCGGAAGGGGAGGCGCTCAACGGCGGTCGACCGGGGCCCGGCGGCCGGGCCCTAGCGCCCTACGGCGTCGGCCGGCAGCGCGTCGTCGACGAGCAGGACGGGGATGTCGGAGACGATCGGGTAGACCAGCCGGGACTCGGCGCAAAGCAGCCCCTGCTCGATCACCGGCGTCTCGTCGCGGAAGTGCTCGCGGTAGCGGTCGACCAGCTCCCGGCGGACCGCCTCCGGCAGGTCGACCGGCTCCAGCCGGCCCCGGCACTTCGGGCAGACGAGGATCTCGAGCAGCTCCGGGTCGACGGCCATCGCCCCGGAAAGCTAGCACAGCCGGCGGGGGCGCCGCGTGCGTGCTACCATGCCGCCGCCCGCCCCCTCCGGCGGGCGCAACCCGGTCCCGACGGAGGTTCCCATTCCCAATCCCGAGTTCTGGCGCGGTCGCCGCGTCGTCGTCACCGGCCACACCGGCTTCAAGGGGGCCTGGCTCTGCCTCTGGCTCCAGACGATGGGCGCCCAGGTGACCGGCTACGCGCTCTCGCCGCCGACCAAGCCCAACCTCTTCAGCGCCGCCCGGCTGGCTCGACGGCATGCGATCCGATCGAGGGCGACGTGCGCGACCTCGGGGCCCTGCAGGCTGCGATCGACGAGGCCGAGCCCGAGGTGGTCCTCCACCTCGCGGCGCAGACCGATCGTGCGCGCGAGCTACGAGCAGCCCGCCGAGACCTTCGCGACCAACGTCCATGGGCACGGTGAACCTGCTCGAGGCGGTCCGGCGCGTGGGGCAGCGCGCGCTCGATCGTGGTCGTCACCAGCGACAAGTGCTACGAGAACCGGGAGTGGTGGTGGTCCTACCGCGAGAAGTCCTCGCTCGGCGGACGCGACCCCTATTCCGCGAGCAAGGCCTGCGCCGAGCTGGTCGCCAAGTCCTATCGCGAGTCCTACTTCGACGAGCAGCCGGAGGCGGAGCGGATCGCGATGGCGACCGTCCGCGCCGGCAACGTGATCGGCGGCGGCGACTGGGCGCGCGACCGGCTGGTGCCCGACACCATCCGCCACCTGACCGGCGGTACGCCGCTCGCACCTGCGCTTCCCCAACGCCATCCGCCCCTGGCAGCACGTGCTCGAGCCGCTCTCGGGCTACCTCACGGTCGCCGAGCGGCTGCACGAGGAGGGCAGCAGGTTCGCCGAGGCCTGGAACTTCGCGCCCGCGCGAAGAGGAGGCGCAGCCGGTCGGCTGGGTGGTCGAGCGCCTCGCACGACGCCTGGGGCGCTCGCGCACCTCGCTGGCTGCCCGACGGAGGCGCCCAAGCCGCACGAGGCGATCTATCTCAAGCTCGACGCCAGCAAGGCCAAGGCGCGGCTCGGCTGGCGGCCGCGGCTGGCGCTGGAGGAGACGCTCGTCTGGGTCGTCGACTGGTACAAGCGGGTGCACGGGGGCGCCGACGCATACGCGGTGACCGAGGAGCAGATCCGCAGGTACGAGGCCCTGGCTTGAGCCGCACCGCCCACGCCTGCCGCTTCTGCGCGGCGCCGCTCGAGCGGGTCTTCGTCGATCTCGGCAGCTCGCCGCTCGCCAACTCCTACCTGGAGCCCGAGGCGCTCGACCGCGCCGGAGCCCTTCTACCCGCTCTGCGTCTACGTCTGCGAGCGCTGCTGGCTCGTCCAGCTCCCCGAGGTGCGCGACGCCCGAGCAGATCTTCGGCGACTACGCCTACTTCTCCTCCTACTCGACGACGCTGGCTCGAGCACGCCCGCCGCTACGTGCGAGGCGATGATCGAGCGCTTCGGCCTCGGCGCCGCGAGCCAGGTCGTCGAGGTGGCCAGCAACGACGGCTACCTGCTGCAGCTACTTCGTCGCGCGCGGGGTGCCGGTGCTCGGCATCGAGCCGGCGGCCAACGTGGCGGCCGCGGCCGAGGCCGCGGCGATCCCGACCGATGGTGCGCTTCTTCGGCCGCGCGACGGCCGAGCGACCTCGCCGCGCGACGGCTTCGCCGGCCGACCTGCTGCTCGGCAACAACGTGCTCGCCCACGTGCCCGACCTCAACGACTTCGTCGCCGGCCTCGCAGCGCCTGCTCAAGCCCGCGGGCGTCCATCACCATGGAGTTCCCGCACCTCGATGCGGCTGGTCGGCGGGCAACCAGTTCGACACCATCTACCACGAGCACTTCTCCTACTTCTCGCTGCTCGCGGTCGAGCGGGTGTTCGCCGCGCACGGCCTCGCGCTGTTCGACGTCGAGGAGCTGCCCACGCACGGCGGCATCGCTGCGCATCTACGCGCGGCACGCCGACGACCGGCGCGCGGCCGCGTCTCGGCGGCGGTCGGCGCCCTGCGTCGCGCGCGAGCGCGCCGCGCGGCGCTCGAGACGGCCGGACGCTACGCGGCCTTCGCCGAGCGGGTGCGGGAGACCAAGCGCGAGCTGCTCGACTTCCTGATCGAGGCGAAGCGCGCCGGCCAGCACGGTCGTCGGCTACGGCGCGCCGGCCAAGGGCAACACGCTGCTCAACTACTGCGGCGTGCGCGACCGACTTCCTCGACTACACGGTCGATCGCAGCCCGCACAAGCAGGGGCGCTTCCTGCCCGGCAGCCGCATCCCGATCCTCGCGCCCGAGCGGATCTTCGAGACCCGCCCCGACTACGTGCTGATCCTGCCCTGGAACCTGCGGGACGAGATCGCCGGGCAGATGGCCGGCATCCGCGAGTGGGGCGGCCGCTTCGTGGTCGCGGTGCCCGAGGTCGAGGTCCTGCCGTGAAGCTCGTCCGGCTCGGGCTGCCCGGCGCCTTCCTGGTCGGGCTCGAGCCGCAGGCCGACGAGCGCGGCTTCTTCGCGCGCACCTTCTGCGCGCGCGAGTTCGCCGCCGCCGGCCTCGAGCCGCGCCTCGTCCAGACCAGCCTCTCCTGGAACCCGCGCCGCGGCACCCTGCGCGGGCTGCACTGGCAGGCGGCGCCGCACGCCGAGGCGAAGCTCGTGCGCTGCGTGCGCGGGCGGATCTACGACGTCGCTCGTCGACGTCCGGCCGGAGTCGCACACCTTCCGCCAGCACGTCGCGCTCGAGCTCGACGCCGACGGGCGCGACGCCCTCTACATCCCGCCGGGCGTGGCGCACGGCTTCCTCACCCTCGCCGACGACTGTGAGGTGCACTACCAGATGTCGGAGTTCCACGCGCCCGAGGCGGGCCGCGGCGCCCGCCACGACGACCCCGCCTTCGGCATCGTGTGGCCCGGGCCGGTCGCCGTCGTCTCGGCGCGCGATCGCGCCTGGCCGGATTTCCTGCCCGCGCCCTGAGCGCCCCGACCCCTCCTGCTACACTCGCTCGCCAACACAGCTCGCATCCCGCGCCGGAGCACCGGCGCCGAGCCCGGACCGCGAAAGGGGGACACCATGCGTCTCGCTCCGCTCACTTGGCCTCGCCTCCGCGCCACGCTCGCGACGCTCGCCGTCGCGCTGGCCGTCGCCGCGCCCGCCGCCGCCCAGACCGCCGAGTTCATCCTCGAGCCGGTCGGCCCGACCGGCTTCGACGTCGACCTCGAGTCGCCCACCTTCACGCTCAAGGTCCGCCTGCTCGGCGCGCCGGGCCAGCCGATCGCCGGTACCGGCGTCGACTGGACCGTGACCCGCGGTACCGGCCGCGTCACGCCGACCGCCGCGAGCTCGGTCACCAACTCGCTCGGCGAGACGGCCGCCACCTTCACCGCCACCGCGACCGGGACGATCGAGATCCGCGCGGTCGCCGAGCGGGGCTCGAACACGGTCGTCTACCGGCTCGAGGCGGTCTCTTTCGCGCCGCCGCCGCCGCCGGAGCCCGAAGAACCGGTGGTCGGCAGCCTCGAGCGGGTGACGGAGAGCCCGGTCGCGCTGGTGCTCGGCGACCGCCGCACCTTCCAGGTCCGGGTCTTCGACCAGAACGGCGATCCGCTCGCCGGCGTCGCGCTGACCTGGACGGTCGAATCCTCGCCCGGCTCGCCGCGCGCGGCCGCCTCGACCACGCCCTCGGACAGCGGCGGCTACGCCACCGGCACCTTCGGCTTCGCGGTCACCGGGCGCACGATCCTCGCCGCCTCCTATCCGGGGGTCACGCCGGTGCGCTGGCAGGTCGACACCGGCAGCCTCGGCAGCCTCACTCCCGGCAACCAGAGCTACGAATCGGCGGGCGCAGCGCTCGACGCGATCTGCGCCGAGGTCTTCTCGACGCAGGCCCCCGAGCCGACGCCGCTCTGCGTCTTCATGACCGGCACGATGACCGACCGCGACCAGCGCGCGACCGCGATCGAGGAGCTGACGGCGACCGGCCTCGGCGCGCAGACGTCGGCCGCGAGCTCCGGGCTCGCCAGCCAGCTCGACGCCGTCCAGTCGCGCCTCTCGGCGCTGCGCGGCGGCGCGCTGCGCCAGTCGCTCGCGCAGATCGCGCTCTCGCTCGACGGCGGCACGGTCAGCGACGGGCTGCTCGCGTCGGCGCGCGCCGACGCGGCGCGCCGCGAGGCCTTCGGGCGTCGTCTCGACGACCGCCTCCTCCGCCTCTACGCCGGCCTCGACACGGGCGACGCGCCGGCCGCGGCGCCCGCGGCCGCGCCGGAGCCCAAGCGCGACCGCCCCTGGGGCTTCTTCGTCAACGGCCGCCTGACCCGCGGCGACCGCGACCCGGGCACGGACGAGACCGGCTTCGACTTCGACACCGTGGGCGTGACGCTGGGCGTCGACCGCGCCGTGGGCGTCAACTCCTTCTTCGGCGCCGCGCTCTCGGCGCTCGACAACTCGACCGAGCTCGACGGCGCCGGCGGCGATCTCGACGTCTCGGGTCTCGCGCTCACCCTCTACGGCATCTGGGAGGCGGGCGAGCACGGCTACTTCCAGGCCACCGGGACCTACGGCCAGAACAGCTACGACCAGGCCCGCCGGCTCGAGCTGCCGGTCATCGGCACGCTCACCGCCCACTCCGAGTTCGACGGCGACCAGCTCGCCGGCACGCTCGAGGGGGGCTGGTCCTGGGACGGCCCGCGGGGCACCGCGACGCTGTTCGGCCGCGGCAGCTGGGCGGATGCGAAAGTCGACGCCTTCCGCGAGACCGGCGCGGTCGCGCCGCTGCCGGGCACGCCCTTCACCGCCGACTTCGGCATCGCGGTCGAGGAGCAGGAGCTCTCGTCGCTGCTCGGCGAGCTCGGCCTCGACCTGTCGCGCGCTTTCCAGTTCTCGGGCGGGATCTTCGTGCCGCAGGTCAACGTCTCCTACCTGCACGAGTTCGACGACGACGCCCAGCGCATCCGCGGCCGCTTCCTGGGCGACGTCGCCGCCGCCTCGAGCTTCGAGCTGTTCAGCGACGACCCCGACCGCGACTTCTTCAACGTCGGCGCCTCGCTGCGCTTCCAGTTCCTCTGGGGCAGCTTCTTCGTCGCCTACGACCGCGAGCTCGACCGCTCCGATCTCGACCTCGAGACCTTCAACGGCGGCCTGCGGTTCGAGTTCTGAGCCGGGAGATCGAAGCGCGAGCGTGATCCAGGCCAAGATCGATCCCAAGTACGAGGTCCTCCGCAAGCTCCGCGAAGGGGGCATGGGGGCGATCTATCTCGTCCGCCACCGGCTGCTCGACGAGCTGCGGGTGGTCAAGGTGCTGCGCTCGCAGCTGACCTCCGACGAGGACCTGAAGCAGCGCTTCCTGCGCGAGGCGAAGATCGCGATCCAGCTGCGCCACC
Source organism: uncultured Acidobacteriota bacterium (assembly GCA_963803995.1). Classification (GTDB taxonomy): domain Bacteria; phylum Acidobacteriota; class Thermoanaerobaculia; order Multivoradales; family JAGPDF01; genus JACTMI01. The sequence continues at coordinate 454,320 of CAWDOT010000006.1, read as the reverse complement.
CGAACGTCGCGCAGCTCTACGACTTCTCGATCGACGACGAGGGCACGGCCTACATCGTGCTCGAGTACATCGACGGCATCACGCTCGAGGAGTACGCCCGCCAGCCCGAGGCGCGCCACCTGCCGCTGACGCTCGCCATCGCGCAGCAGGGGCTGCGCGCGCTCGGCTACCTCCACCGCAAGGGGTTCGTCCACCGCGACATCGCGCCGGACAACCTGATGCTCACCAAGGACGTCGACGGCGAGCCCCTGGTCAAGCTGATCGACCTCGGCATCGTCAAGATCCTCAAGGGCGAGGGCAAGGGCACCGCGACCTCGCTCTACCTCGGCAAGCCGAAGTACTCGAGCCCGGAGCAGCTGGTCAGCCAGGACATCGACGCGCGCAGCGATCTCTACTCCTTCGGCGTCCTGCTCTACGAGCTGGTGACCGGCGTCTATCCGATCCTGGGCCACGACCTGCCGTCGCTGATCACCGGACACCTGCACCGCGAGCCGGTCGGCTTCGACGTCTCCGACCCGGGCGGCACCGTGCCCGAAGCGCTGCGCGAGCTGATCCTGCGCGCGCTCGCCAAGCGACCAGGGGACCGCTTCGCCTCGGCCGAGGAGTTCTCGAAGCTCCTGGCCGGGATCGCCGCCGGGCTCGCCCCGGCCGCGCCCACGGAGGAGCGGGCGCTGCTCGACGCCGCGCGGCAGGGCGCCCAGCGCGAGCGCGCCGAGGCGATCGAGGCCGCCGAGCGCGAGGTGCGCCAGCGGCTCGACCAGGGCGACTACCTCGCGGCGCGCGAGCAGCTCTCGCAGGCGGTCGAGCGGCTGGGCAACGACACGCGGCTCGCCGAGTTGCTGCGCGCGATCGAGAGCCGCGAGCGCGACCGGCGACAGGCGAGCGCCGAGAACGAGCGGCTGGCGACGCTCGCCGACGCGGCCGAGCGCGCGCTCGACGCCGGCGACCTGCCCGACGCGATGTCGAAGGTGTTCGAGATCCTCGCCCGGGACCCGCAGCACGAGCGGGGCAGGGCGCTCCAGGAGCGGATCGACCGGGCGCGCCGCGAGCAGGACGCTGCGGTCGAAGGGGCGCCGACCGCCGCCACCCTGCTCGCCGGCCGCGTCGCCGCCGCGCCGACCGCGGCGGCCGCGACGCCGCGCGTCGTCGAGCGGCCGGCGGCGCCGGTGCCGCCCGCGGCCGACGAGGTCACCGCCCCGGTGCCGGTCGCCGGGCCCGGCGCCGGGCCCGGCGCTCCGCCCCGGCGCTCCGCCGCCGCCGCGCTCGGGGTGGCCGCGCTGGCGGTCGCCGTGGCGGTCGCCGGCTGGCTGCTCTGGCGCGCGCTCGCCGCTCCGGCCCCGCCTTTTCCGCCTGCCGCGACGGCCACGCCCGCCGCCGGAGGGGAGGCGACCGCCGCGGGCGACGCCTACGCCGCGGGCGTCGCCGCCCTCGAGCGCGGCGATGCGGCGGAGGCGGCCCGCCGCCTGCGCGAGGCGCTCGCCGCCGACCCGGCCGAGCGCGACGGCTACTACCCCCGGGCGCAGTACGGCCGCGCGCTCGCCGCGCTCGGCGACTGCGCGGAGGCCGAGCGGGCCTTCGCGGCCGCCGAAGCCGCCGGGCACGCGACCCGCTCGCCGCTCTGGGCGGCGGTCGGCGCCGCGCGCGCCGGCTGCGCGGGCGCGCCCGCGGGGGATCGTTTCGAGGACGACCTCGCCGTCGCCGAGGACGACCTCCAGCTCGTCCTCGGCCAGCTCGCCGAGCTGCGCCGCCAGAAGACGCGACCGGCGGTCGCGCAGCTCTGGGCAGGCAACCCGGGGCTCGGCGAGCAGGAGAAGCGGGTCGAAGGCCTGATCGCCGAGGCCGACCGCGCGCTCGCGGCGGCGCGCGCGCGGCGCGACCCGGGCCAGGTCTTCGAGGCGTCGGACCGCACCGCCGACGCCCGCTCCCTGCTCAAGAAACTGCTCGCCGCTGCGGTCGAGGCGGCGGGCGCCAGTCTCGGCCGCCCCGGCTCCTAACCTCTCGGCACGAAGACGAAGTCGCCGGACTCGTGTCCGGCGTGGCGGATCGGGGCGTAGACGGGGGTCTGCGGCGCGCCGAGCTGGGCAGACTTCCAGCCCACGCGCGCGGCCACCGCCGAGGCGACCGCCGAGGCCGGCGTTGCCCCGCGCGCGAGCTGGAGCACCGACAGCAGGGCGCGCGCGAAGATCGAGTGGCCGTCGCCGCCGCCCTCGTCGAGCACCGGCTGCAGGCCGCCCGAGGCGAGCACCGTGCGCGAGCGGCCGGCGCCCGGCGCCGGCTTCGTCGCCTCGAGGCCGGAGGCCGCGAGCGTCCCCGCGTAGCAGGAGTCGGAGACCACCAGGACGTGGCCCGCCGCGACCGTGCCGAGCCGCTTGGCGAGCGCGTCGTTCGGCAGCCAGGTCGTGCGGTCCTGCGGGTCGGCGTCGGCCGGCAACCAGTAACCCCGCCCGGAGGCCTCGTCGATCCGGCCGTGGCCGGCGAAGTAGACCAGCAGGTCGTCGCCCGGGGCGAGCGCGCGCGCGACCTCGTCGAGCGCCACCATCGTGTCGAGGAAGCCGGCGTCCTCGAGCAGCTTCACCTGGAAGCCGTACTCCTCGCCGAGCACCCGCGCCAGCGCCTCGCCGTCGGCACGCGCGGTCTTGAGCCCGGGCAACGCTCGGTAGGCGCCGTTGGCGAGGACCAGCGCATAGCGCTTCCCCTTCCCGGCGGTCGCGGGCGGCGCGACGGCGCCCGGCGGCGGGCCCGGGGCCGGCGGCGCGCCCTGGGCGACGAAGCGCAGCTCGGCCTCGGCGCGGCGCGCGGCGCGGTCGAGCGCGACGAAACGCACGGTCGAGTCGGTCCGCACCGGCAGCCGGACCCGGAAATAGCCCTGGGCGTCGAGGCTCTCGGCGCGGCCGTCGACGGTGAAGGAGGCGAGGCCGAGCTCGGCGGTGACCCGTCCGACCACCTCGGCCTCGCGCGCGCCCGCCTCGACCGGCGCCAGCGCCGGGCCGCGGGTCGCGAGCACGTCGGGGCGGACGAACTCGATCGCCGGGGCGCGCCTGGCGACCAGCGTGGCGCCGGAGACCTTTCCGGTCTTCCGCGCGGCCTGCTCCGAGGCCTCGAGCTCGGCGAGCATCGTGCGGAAACGGTCCTGGGCGCCCTCGAGCTCCGCCACGCGCTGCTTCCTCGCGGTGACCTCGGCCTCCGCGACGGCGAGCTGCTCGGCGCCCTTCGCCCGCTGTCCGGCCGCAGCGGCAACCGACGCCGCCTGCCGTTTCGCCGTCGCGGCCGACTGCTCCGCCGCCGCCAGCGCGGCGCGGGCGCCGTCGAGCTCGCCCTGGAGGCGCGCCAGCTCGCCCTGCGCCGCGGCGGCTTCGGCGCGCGCCTTCTCGAGCTCGGCGCGCAGCGCGGCCGCCTCCCTCTCGGCCGACAGCTCGACCTCGCCGGTCAGGCCCGCCGCCTTGCGGTACCAGGCGACCGCCTGCTCGTCGCTCGCCTCGACGCCGAGTCCCTGCTCGTAGAGCGCGGCGAGATTGCGCTGCCCGCGCCGGCTCCCCGCCTCCGCCGCCTTGCGGTACCAGGCGGCGGCGAGGGTGTGGTCGGGCGCGCCGCGCACTCCCTGCTCGTAGATTTCGCCGACGTTGTTCATCGCTTCGGCGTCGCCCGCCTCGGCCTGCGCCTGCCAGGACTGGAGCGCCCAGGCATTGTCCTGGAGGTCCTGGCTCCATTCGCCGCCGCGCAGGCCGCACTCGTGGGCGCTCGTCCGCACCACCTTCCGGGGCGTCGCGATCTTGTTGTAGCGGCCGAGGCTGCGCACCTTGCCCGGGAGCAGGCAGTCGACGATGAAGAGGTCCTCCGGGTGGCGGACCTCGGCGGCGGGCGATTTGCCGGCGCTCGCGGGAGCGGCGCCGAGCGCCAGCAGCGCGGCGAGCGGGGCGAGGCGGAGTGCGCGTCGGGCGGTCATGGTCTCCTCCTTCGACGGCGGGCGCGGGCCCGGGGCCGCCTATCCTACGCCGCCCCCCGCGCGGCGCACGGTAGACTGCTCCACGCGGAAGCCCACCCGTGACCGACCCGAACCCGACCGCGACCGGCGCCGAGCTCCACGAGCTCGCCGCCCGCCTCTATCCGATCTGCCGCTCGATCACCGGCGACGGCGTGCGCGCCACGCTCGACATCCTCGAGGAGTGGGTCCCGCTCTCCCGCGCCGAGGTTCCGACCGGCACGCCGGTCCTCGACTGGACGGTGCCGAAGGAGTGGCGGCTGCGCGCGGCCTGGCTCGTCGCTCCCGACGGCCGCCGCTTCGCCGACGCCGCCGTCCACAACCTCCACCTGCTCAACTACAGCGCGCCGTTCCGCGGCCGCCTGCCGCTCGCCGAGCTCCGGCCCCATCTCTTCTCGCTGCCCGACCGGCCCGACCTCGTCCCCTATCGCACGAGCTACTACAAGGAGACCTGGGGCTTCTGCCTTCCGCACCGCGAGGTCGAGGCGCTGCCCGAGGGGGAGTACGAGGTGGTGGTCGACACCGAGCTGTTCGACGGCGCGCTCACCTACGCCGAGCTCGCGTTGCCCGGCGAGGTCGAGAGCGAGGTGCTGCTCGCCACGCACACCTGCCACCCCTCTCTCGCCAACGACAACCTCTCCGGGCTGGTGGTGCTGGCGGCGCTCGCGCGCGAGCTCGCGGCGCGCCCGCGCCGGCGGCTCTCCTACCGTTTCCTCTTCGCCCCCGGCACCATCGGCGCCATCACCTGGCTCGCGCGCAACGAGGCGAAGACGTCGAAGATCGCGCACGGACTGGTCGCGGCGGGCCTGGGCGACGGCGGCGCCTTCCACTACAAACGGAGCCGGCGCGGCGACGCGCCGATCGATCGCGCGGTGCCCTTCGCGCTCGCCGGGATCGGGGAGCGCATCGAGATCGAGGACTTCGTCCCCTTCGGCTACGACGAGCGCCAGTACAACTCCCCCGGCTTCGCGCTGCCGGTCGGCTCGCTCACCCGCACGCCATGGGGGCGCTACCCCGAGTACCACACCTCGGCGGACGACCTCGACTTCATCCGCCCCGAGCACCTCGAGCGCTCGCTCGCCGCCTACCGCGCGGTGGTCGACCTGCTCGACGGCAACGCGATCTACCGGAACCGCTCGCCCAAGGGGGAGCCGATGCTCGGCCGCCGCGGCCTCTACCGTCCGATCGGCGGCGACGACGCCGGCCGCGAGCGCGAGCTCGCCCTCCTCTGGGTGCTCAACCTCTCCGACGGCGTCCACGACCTGCTCGCGGTCGCCGAGCGCTCGAAGCTCCCCTTCGCCCGCGTCCGCGAAGCCGCCGACCGGCTGCTCGAGGCGGACCTGCTGGTCGCGGTCGACTGAAGCGGAGCGCGTCGCCCCGGGCGCCCCGTTTCCGTTCTCCCGGTCATGACGGCTCCAGCCATCCGCGACCTCGTCTCGCGCGTCGGGCGGGTGCTCTTCCGCACCGGCGCGCAGAGCGTGCCGGCGGCCGGGGTGTTCGGGCTCTCCTGGCATCCGGCCGGCGGGTTGATGCTCTACTGGGTGGAGAGCGTTCTCGCGCTGGCGGCGACGGCGCTGCTGCTCGCGCTTTACGCGCGGCGGGCGCGGGCGCCGGAGCGGGGGGCCGACCGCGAGGCCATCGTGCGGGAGGGGATCGCCACCCGCGACGTGCTGCTCGTCCACGGCGGGGCGTTCGGTGTCTTCGGCCTCTTCTTCGCGGCCTTTCTCGCGATCCTGATCGGCAACGGCCACGTCGGGAGCGCGGGCCTCGCGGCGTCGCTCGCCGGCATCCCGGTGGTCGCCGCTCTCGTCGCTCTCGAGCTCGGGATCGATCTCGCGCGCTTCCCGCGGCTCGGCGCGACCGACCTCGCGGCGCGCGTCAACGCCGGCAACCGCCGTTTCGTCCTGTTCTGGATCGTCGGCTTCTTCGGCCTGGGTGCGGCGATGCTCACCGGCAAGCCGCTCCTCCTCTTCGGAGTCTTCGCCGCGGTCAAGCTGCTGTTCGAAGTCGGCAGCGTGCTGGCGCGCGCGACCGCGAAGCGCTGAGGCCCGGGGTCGGCGCGCCGGCCGGGGCCGCGAGGTCAGCGCGCCGGGGTTCCGAGCCGTTCGAGGTTGTTGCGGTAGGCGGGCTCGTCCGGGGCGAGGCGGAGGGCTTCCTCGAAGTGGCCGCGCGCCGCCTCGACGTCGCCGCGGCGCGCGAGCTCGATCGCGAGGAGGTTGTGGTGGTAGGCGTCGCCGGGCGCGAGCGCGACGGCTCGTTCGAAGCGCTCGAGCGCCTCGTCGGAGCGCCCCGCGATCGACAGCGCGCCGGCCATCGCCGAGTGGGCGCGCGGGTTCTCCGGCTCCATCGCGACCAGGATCCGGTGGTGGGCGAGAGCCTCCTCGAAGCGCCCGCGCTCGACCAGCTTCGAGGCGAGCGCGACCGGCGGACGCGGCGTGTCGGGCGCCTTGCGGACAGAGTCCATGAAGAGGGTGTGGGCGTCCTTCCAGACCCGGTTCCTCGCCACCGTCGCGGTCGCGTAGCCGGCCGCCAGGGCCACCAGCACGACCGCCGCGACCCCCCGCAGCGTGCGCCGCCGCGCGAGCGCGTCGAAGCCCAGGGCGGCGAGCAGCGCGAAGCCGAGCACGGAGAGGTAGAGGTAGCGCTCCGCGAAGGGGGTGCGTGGGAAGCGGTCGAGCAGGAACGTCGGCGTCAGCGGGACGACGATCCAGGCGAGCGCCAGGAATGCGAGCCGCGAGCGGCGCCAGGCGATCCAGGCCGCCGCCGCGAAGGCGGCCGCGACCAGCAGCGCCACGGCGCCCGTGGCCGTCGCGAACGACGCGACCGGCGCGAAGGGGTGCCAGTAGGCCAGGCCCACCGGCACCAGGAGATAGCGCAGGTAGTCCGCGAAGAGCGCCATCGCGTTGAGCAACCAGCCCGCCGGACCGAGATTCCAGGAGTGGCCGGCCGCGATCGAGACGCCGTCGAGCGCCGCGCCCCGCATCGCCAGGTAGATCCCCGTCGCCGCCAGGAAGGGGGCCAGCCGCCGCCAGTCGAACGCGAACGGCCGGGAGCGGCCGCGCAGGATCCCGTGCTGGACGACCACGATCGCGAGCAGCGTGATCGCCGTCTCCTTGCCGAGCAGCGCGAGCAGGAAGAGCGCGCCGATCGCCGCCGTCCGGCGCGCCGTCGGCTCGCCCGGCCTGGCGTCGAGCAGGAGCGCCGCCAGTCCGAAGAGCGTGAAGGCGAGCTCGGGGAGAGCCGCGATCCAGGCCACCGCCTCGGTGTGGACCGGGTGGAGGGCGAAGAGGAGCGCCGCGACGAAGGGCAGCCACCGCGCACCCGCGCGCCGGAGAGGCGCCGCCGCGACGACCCAGCGCGACACCAGCAGGAAGACCAGCGACGTGTTGGCGACGTGCAGCAGCACGTTGACCAGGTGGAAGGCCCAGGCCTGCGGCCCGGCCAGCTGGTGGATCGTCAGGTAGACGAGGTGCATCAGCGGCCGATAGAACTCGGCCATCGGCGGGCCGGGCGCGAAGCCCCAGGCGTCGTCGCCGAAGATGGACCCCAGAGAGCGGAAGCTCTCGAGCCAGGGGTTGAGCAGGACGAGGTGCTCGTCGTCGTTGACGAAGCCGTTGCCGAGCGTGTTGGCGTATGCCGCCGCGGCGAGGAGCGCCGGCAGCAGGGGAAGCACCCGGTCCACCCACGCCGCGGAGCCCGCGCGCTGGCCGTCGACCGCGCCCGCGCCCGCCGGCGCCGCGGGAGTCTCCCGGCCAATCGTCGCCCGGCGCTCCGCGCGATGGCGCTCGCGGGGACGGGCTCGGGCGGTCATGGGCGGTCGGCGCGCCTCAGCGCGGCTGCGGGCCGGCGCGGAAGTGGAGCTGGACCGGCGCGCCGTCCGGCGCGCTGCCCGAGAGCACCAGCTCGCCGCCGAGGAACGAGTACTGGCGCGCGGCGCCCAGTGCGACGAGCACCCGCTGTTCGAGCGCCATCGCCTCGGCGGAGCACGCCATGCGGGTCGACGCGAGCGGGCCGATCTCGATCTCCCGCGGCTTCGGTTCGCGAACCGGGCCACCGTAGCGATTGCACCCCGAGCGCCCGGCGACCTGCCCCCCGGCGATCTCGAGCGTCACCTCCGGTTCGGCGGGCGCCGGCTCGGCGAAGGCGAAGCGGGCGAGGCGCCAGGTGGGACCGGCGAGATCGGCGAGCGAGATCGCGCCGTCGTCGCGGTTCGTGCGCGCGACCAGCCCGCCGTCGACCAGCGCGAAGCCGAGCGTCGCCTTGCGCGTCGGGCAGCAGAGCGGTTCCCCCTCGCCGTGGCGGACGATGTCGAGCCGGAGCTCGCCCCCCTCGACGCCGAGCGCGCGCACCTGCACGCGGTCGCCGATCGGCGCCTGCGCGACGAAAGCGGCGACGCCGTCCTCGATCCGCGCGACCACGAGGTGGAGGAAGCTGCCGGTGCCGGCGCCGGTCGCCGCGACCAGCGCCGCGCTCTCCAGACGGCCGTCCCCGTCGAGGTCGGCCGCGGTCGTGAGGCGGCCCACCCGCTCGACGCGGGGTCGCGCCGCGCCGCCGGCGACGTAGGGCTCCCCCTCCCAGACGCCCCCCGAGAGGCAGACCGGGCCCTCGGAGATCCCCGCCGGCAGGCAGAGTGCGTCCAGGGCCTCCCCGGCCGCCGACGCGAGGAGGGGCGCAGGAGCGGCGAGCAGGGTCAGGGCGAGCAGGTGTCGGAGCATGCGCGGAGCGTATCAACGGGTGCTGCGGCAGGCGGGTGCGCCGCGGCTCAGAAGTCCGGATGGATGCCGGTGTCGAGGCGCGCGCCGCAGCCGCGGCAGCCGAAGACGATGCGCGGGAAGCCCTGGACGATGCGCACCCGGCCGCCGCACCGCGCGCAGACCGGGCGGTGGGAGAGCGCCCAGAGGAGGATCGGGACGCCGCCGAGCGCCAGCGCGAGGAAGGGGAGCCAGGGCGAGAACGGGAGCAGGCCGGTGGCGGCGGCGGCGAGGACGAGCGCCAGGCCCGCGAGCCAGCAGAGCGTCGCCACCTTGCGCAGGCCGCGGGTGTATTCGACGCCGGTCATCGCGCGCGCGATCAGAGCGCGGCGCCGCCGCGCGGGCGGATCTCGAGGGGGATGCGGGCGATCACCTTGTGCCCGGCCGGGACGTCCTCGGTGACCAGCGCATGGGCGCCGACGAAGACGTCGTCGCCGATGGCGACCGGGCCGATCACGCTCGCTCCGGCGCCGACCGTGACCCGGTCGCCCAGCTTCGGCATGTCGGCGATGCGCGCGAGGGTCGGCGCGCCGAGCGTGACGTTCTGCATGAGCAGGCAGTCGCGGCCGATCTCGACGCCGTTGCCGATCACGATCCCGGTGCCGTGCGAGATGCGCAGGCCGGGGCCGATCTTCGCCGCCGGTGCGATGTCGACGCCGGTGGTGAACTGGTTCCAGCGCGCGACGAGCGGGCCGAACAGGGGGATGCGGTGGCGCTTGAACCAGTGCGCGAGGCGGTGCAGCACCACCGCCTGGTAGCCGGTCTCGAACAGCAGCGACTCGAGCACGTACCAGGGGAAGGGCCTGGGCTTGACCTCGCGCAGCCGCCGGGTGTCCTGTCGCAGGTTGTCGAACATCGGATCGCGCCGTAGAGTCTCCGCGAAGGCTAACAGATGGGCTTCTCGCGAGGGCGAGCGATGCGCGAGATCTGGGGATTGATGCCCGCGGCCGGCGCCGCCACGCGCCTCGGCCGGCGGCGCGGCCCGAGCAAGGAGATTCTGCCGCTGCCGGCCGGTCCCGGCGCCGATGGCGCGCCGCGCCCCGCCTGCCAGGACCTGCTCGACAACTTCCGGCTGGCCGGCGTGACCCGCGTGCTGGTGCTGCTGCGCCAGGGCAAGTGGGACGTGCCGAAGCGGCTGGGCGACGGCGCCGAGTTCGGCGTCGAGCTCGCCTACCGGGTGCTGGCGCCCACCCGCGGCGTCCCCTTCACGCTCGCCGCCGCGGCCCCCTTCCTGGGCGACCGGCTGGCGGCGCTCGGCTTCCCCGACATCCTGGTCCAACCGCGCGACCTGCTGGCGCGGCTGGTCGCCCACCGCGAGCGCGGCGGCGCCGACGTGGCGCTGGCGCTCGCCCCGTGCGACCGCCCGCAGGCTTCCGACCTCGTCGCGGTCGACGCGCGCGGCAGGGTCAAGCGCTTCGAGATCAAGCCGGAGACGACGGCGCTCAAATGGACCTGGGCCTTCGCGGTCTGGACGCCGAAGTTCACCCGCTTCCTGGTGCGCTGGACCGAGACCTGGAACGCCCGCTCCGCGCGCCTCGGCCGCGAGCCCTTCGTCTCCGACGTCTTCGCCGCGGCGCTCGCCGAGGGCTTCGAGATCGACACCCTCGCCGCCCCGCAGGCGAAGCTGCTCGATATCGGGACGCCGGAGAGCCTGGCGCGCGCGATGGGGGTCACCGCGCCGGCGGCGGGCTGACGCCGAGATCGACCTCGACGCCCTCTTCGAGACGGAGCACCGGGCGGCCGCAGCGCTCCTCCATCGCCCGGCGGATCGCCTCGATGCCGGCGTCGTCGCGCAGCGGGTGGTGGTGGACGAGGCCGAGGCGGCCGACGTCGGCCGCGCGGGCGAGATCGGCGACGTCGCCGGCGGCCGAGTGGCCGGTGCGGCCGGCGGGCTCGCGCGCGGCCTCCTCGTCGGAGAGCCAGACCTCGTGGAGCAGCAGATCGACGCCGCGCACGAACTCCGCGGTCGCCGGGTCGATCACCGTGTCGGTCGTGTAGGCGAGCGCGTCGCCCAGCCGCACGCCGGTCGAGCCGCCGGGGTGGTTCTGCCCGCGGGTCCGGAGCCGGAAGGGCCCGATCGTGACCTCGCCCGGCCCGTACGCGGCGATCTCCACCGGCATCGGCCAGCGCGTCGTGCCGACCGGGAAGAAGGGGGGCGCGAGCAGCCGGTCGAGCGCCTCGGGGCCGAACTCGGTGAGCGGCGGCGCCGGCGCGTGGATGCGCACCGGCAGGTGGCGCGCCACGCCGGGCAGGAAGGTCAGCCCCGCCACATGGTCGAGATGGTAGTGCGTGAGCAGGATCTCGAGGCGCGCGACGCCGGCGAGCGCGGCGCGCACGGCCGGCTCGGCGAGCCGGGCGACGCCGGTGCCGGCGTCGAGCAGCAGCGCCGCGCCGCCGCCGTGGACGAGGAAGCTCATCGTCTGCCGGCCGCGCGTCGGGTAGTAGCCGTTGGTCCCGAGCGGCAGGAGCCTGAGAGCTCCGCTCACGGTCAGGCTCCGGAGGGCGCCGAGGCCGACTGCCAGCGCAGGTCGGAAGAGAGGTCGCCGGCGGCGAGCAGGCGGCGGATCTGCGCCAGCCGCTTGAAGCGCGGCCCCTCGAAGGTTTCGCGGTCGAGCCCGGCGGCGCGGTAGGCGTCGTAGAGCTCCTTCGCTCCGGCGCGTGCGGTCCACTTCATCCGGAAGTCGGGAAAAGCGCGCGCCAGCTTGTCGCCGCTCACCCGGTAGTTGCGGGCGTCGGGGCCGGCGTTGGCGGCGAAGGCGACCTCGCAGCCGGGAATCGTCTCGCCGACGATCTCGGCGAGCTCGCGGATCCGGTAGTTCTCGCTCGAGGCGCAGACGTTGAAGGCCTGGCCGTGCACCGCCGCGCGCGGCGCGTCGAGGAAGAGCAGGAAGACGCGCGCGATGTCCTCGGCGTGGACGATCGGGCGCCAGGGGGTGCCGTCGCTCTGGAGCACGATCTTGCCGGTGGTCACGGCCCAGGCGACCAGGTTGTTGAGCACGAGGTCGACGCGCAGCCGGGGCGAGACGCCGTAAGCGGTCGCGTTGCGCAGGTGGACCGGCGAGAAGGCCGGGCCGGCGAGATCCGCGAGCTCCTCCTCGAGGCGCACCTTGGAGATCGCGTAGGGCGTCAGCGGCTGCAGCTCCGAGGTCTCGTCGAGCAGGTCGTTGCCGGCGGCGCCGTAGTTCGAGCAGGAGGAGGAGAAGAGGAAGCGTTCGACGCCGGCCGCCCGGGCGTGGCGCGCCAGGCGGAGCGACCCCTCGAGGTTGATGTCGTAGGTCAGGTCGGGATTGAGGTCGCCCAGCGGGTCGTTCGAGAGCGCCGCCAGGTGGATGATCGCCTGGAAGCCCTCGAGGTCGGCCGGCTCGACGTCGCGCAGGTCCTTGCGCAGCGAGCGCCAGCGCGACTCGTCGGGCGCCGGGCCGAGCGTGCAGGGTTCGAACAGGTCGCTGTCGAGACCGACCGCCTCGTGGCCGGCCTCGACCAGCAGAGGCATGAGGACGGAGCCGAGATAGCCGTGATGGCCGGTGACCAGAACGCGCATGAGGGGGGTCCTTTCGGGCGGGCAGCAGCCGCGAAGCCCGATTCTACCCGGGCGGCGATAGGATCCCCCGTCGCATGCGCCGCTTCGCTCAGGCGATCCTCTCCATCTCCCTGGTACTCCCCCTGGTCGGTTGCGGAGGCGGTGCCGCCCCTCGAGGGGCGCCGGCGGCCGCCGTGGGCGGCGAGACGCCGCGCGGCGTGATCCTGATCTCGATCGACGCCCTGCGCGCCGACCACCTCGGGCCCTACGGCTACGGCCGGCCGACCACCCCCTTCCTCGACCGGCTCTCCGCGCGCGCGACCGTCTTCGAGAACGCTTTCGCCCAAGTGCCCTCGACGCTGCCCAGCCACATGTCGATGTTCACCGGGCTCTACCCCTCCGAGCACCAGGTCCATCCCCCCTCGAGCGTCCTCTCCGACCGGATCCGGACCCTCCCCGAGATCCTGCACAAGGCCGGCTTCCGGACCTTCGGCCACACCGAGGGGGGCTACGTCCAGGGCGGCTACGGCTTCGCGCGCGGCTTCGAGGAGTGGACCGACACCCCCTACGCGCACGAGACGGACGTCGAACGGACCTTCCGCGCCGGCCTCGACTCGCTCGCGGAGGTGCGCCCCGGCGAGCGCTTCTTCCTCTTCCTGCACACCTACACCGTGCACGACCCCTACGAGCCGCCGCCCGCATACCGCGACCTGCCCTGGATGGGGCCGCGGCCGGCGGGCGCGTTCGATCCGATCGGCCCGAACTTCGCGAGCTACAACCTGCAGCTGCTCGACGCGACGCCGGCGGCGATCGACTGGTACGAGGAGCTCTACGACGCCGGCATCCGCTACCTCGACGACCAGCTCGCCGCCTTCTTCGGCGCGCTCGAGCGGATGGGGCTCGACCGCGACACGGTGGTGATCCTCACCTCCGACCATGGCGAGGAGTTCGGCGAGCACGAGCGGCTCGTCCACACCCAGGCCTACCCGGAGTGCCTGCACATCCCGCTGATCGTGGTCGCGCCGGGGCGCAAGGGCGCGCGGGTCGCGCGGGTGGTCGAGACGGTCGACTACGCGCCGACGATCTACGCGCTCACCGGCGTCGAAGCCCCGCCCGACCTGCCGGGCAAGAGCCGCGCCGCCGATCTCGGGCGCAGCGATCCGGCGCTCGAGGGTTACGCCTGGGCCGAGAACAAGTTGAACGGCTTCGAGGAGAGGACGATCGTGCAGGGCGTCGGCGGCAAGCTCCACCAGCTCTACCGCGCCGCCGCCGCGCTCGAGCCCGACGGCTTCTGGGTCTCGCGCCGGGTCCGCTTCGACGCCCGCCCGCCCTGGATCGAGTTCCGCGCGGTCGCCTTCGCGACGCCGCGCAAGGTCGAGGCTTTCGCCGACGGCCGCAAGATCGCGGACCTCGCGATCGGCACCGACTGGGAGACCCATCGTCTGGCGCTGCCCGACGTGCCCGGCCACGTGCGCGTCAGGCTCTGGACGCCGGAGTGCACGACGCCGGTCTCGGTGGGCGCCGGGAGCGACGACCGCTGCCTCTCGTTCAAGATCCACGGGGCGCCGCTCGAGCGCCTGGAGCTCTTCGACCTCGCCGCCGACCGGCAGGCCCGCACCGACCTCTCCACCGAGCGCCCCGACCTCGTGCGCACCCTCGCCCTCGCCCTCAAGCGCTACCCGGAGACCCCGCGCGCACCAGCCGCCCAGGGCAACCTGAGCGAAGAGCAGGTCCAGCACCTCAAGGCGCTCGGGTACCTCTAGGCGGGCGCAGGGGCGGTAGGTGGGGACAGGTAACTTAGGTGGGGACAGGTAACTTGAATAACCGGGTGGTAAGTGGGGACAGGTAACTTGAATAACCTGTCCCCGCCTTCCGGTCAGCTCTTCGGCATCAGTCCGAGCTGCCACATCAGGAAGATGCGGAGGTCGACGGCGTCGCGGAGCTTGCAGGTTGAGCGGCTTGCCCTGGCCGTGGCCGGCTTCGCGGTCGACCCAGATCAGGACCGGCTGGGCCGCCGGATCGTCGGCGGTGGCGGCCTGGAGCGCCGCGGCCATCTTGCGCGCGTGGAGCGCGTGGACGCGGCTGTCGTTCTCGCCGGCGGTGAGGAAAACCGCCGGGTAGGCGACGCCCTTCTTCACCTGCTGGTAGGGCGAGTAGGCGCGCAGGAACTCGAACTGCTTGGCGTCCTCGGCCGAGCCGTACTCCGGCACCCAGTAGCGCGCCATCAGGAAGTCCTGGTAGCGCAGCATGTCGAGGAGAGGCACCGCGACGATCGCCGCGCGGAAGAGATCGGGGCGCTGGACGACCATCGCGCCGGTCAGCAGGCCGCCGTTCGAGCCGCCGTAGCAGGCGAGCTTCTCGGGCTTCGTGTAGCCGTTGGCGACCAGCCACTCGCCCGCCGCGATGAAGTCGTCGAAGATGTTCTGCTTGCGCTCGAGCATCCCGGCCTCGTGCCACTGCGTCGCCGTACTCGCCGCCGCCGCGCAGGTTGGGCAGCGCGAAGACGCCGCCGTCCTCGAACCACGGGAAGAGCAGCGCGTTGAAGAACGGGGTCTCCGAGATGTTGAAGCCGCCGTAGCCGTTGAGGATCGTCGGCCGCGCGCCGTCGAGCGCGAGCCCCTTCCTGTGCACGACGAACATCGAGACCTTCGTGCCGTCCTTCGAGGCATACCAGACCTGCTTCACCTCGACCGTCGACGGGTCGACTGGCACCGCCGGGCGCTCCCAGAGCTCGGGCTCGGCGGCCGGCCTTCGCGAGATCGACGCGGAAGATGCTGTTCGGGTAGTTGAAGCTGGTGAAGGAGAGGTAGGCCTCGGTGCGGTCGCTCTCGACCGCGAGCGAGGCCGAGCCGATGCCGGGCATCTTGAGCTCGCCCGCCGGCTTGCCGTCGAAGTCGAACAGCTCGATCGAGCTCGCGGCGTTCTTCAGGTACTCGACGGCGAGCACGCCGCGGGCGACCGAGACGGTCTGGATCACGGCGTCCTTGCGCTCGGGCACGAGCTCCTTCCAGGCCGACTTCGCCGGGTTCTTCGGGTCCACCGCCACGACGCGACCGTTCGGCGCGCCCTGGTTGGTGTAGAGGAAGAGGGTCCCGTCGACCACGTCACCGTAGGCCGCGCCGTCGCCGCCGACGGTCACCTCCTTCTTCTCGAGCTTGCCGGTCGCGCGCCAGGCTTCGAAGTCCGCGACCCAGAGGTCGTTGCTGCGGGTGCTGGTGGCGTAGCCGAGCACCAGCCACTTGCCGTCGCGCGACAGCGAGCCGCTCGGGCCCCAGGTCGTCGCGAGCTTCTCGTTCTCCTCCTTCGTGAACTGCCGGAAGAGCACCGCGTCCTGTGCCGGATCGGTCCCCATCCGGTGGAAGAGGACGCGGCCGCGGTAGGGGTTCTTCGGGTCGTCGAGGTTCTGGTAGACGAAGCCGGAGCCGTCGGGCAGCCAGTCGGGCGACTGCGTCTTGTTGGGGATCTCGAGCGGCAGCACCTTGCCGGTCTCGACCTCCATCAGGTGCAGCGTCGTGTTCTCGTCGCCGGCGCGATAGGTGCCGTAGGCGACCTGCTTGCCGTCCTCGGTCGGCGAGAACCAGGTGACGGTGGTCAACCCCGAGGAGTCGATCTTCGCCGGGTCGAGCAGCGTCTTCGTCTCGCCCTTGTGGCCGTCGCGGTAGTAGACGACCGGCTGGTTCTGGTTGCCCTCGCGCTTCGTGAAGAAGTAGCGATTGCCGCGCATCGTGGGCGCGCCGACCGAGCCGATCTCCATCAGCGGGCGCATCCGGTCCTCGAGCGCCTTGCGGCTCGGGAAGCCGTCGAGCACCGCGCGGGTGTACGCGTTCTGCGCGTCGGTCCAGGCGGCCACCTCGGGGGTCACCTGCCCCATCCGTTCGGGGTTCGAGTTGTCGCCCTCGAGCCAGCGGTAGGGATCGGTCAGCGCGACGCCGTGCAGTGTTTCGGTCACCGGATCGATCCGGGTGGCGGGCGGCCTGGACTGCGCTGCAGCCTGCGCGGCAAGCGCCACGCCGACGACGAGAACGAGGGAGAGCTTCATCGGAACCTCCGGACGGTCAGGACTCGGGACGGAAACCAGGTGAAACGGTGGCAGCCATCGGGGGAATCGGCCGCGGCGAACCGGCGGCCGGCAGGGGGGACTTTACCATCCGGCCGGGAATCGGTACCGTTGGCGTTCTGTTTTCGATCCTGACCCGGCACCGGAGCCGGTCCGGGATCCGGAGAAGCCGATGCCCCCCGCCGAAGAACACACTCTCGCCCGCGACTGCGTGGCGATCGTCATCCCCTACGGCTCGAAGACCCTGCTGCCGAAAGGCACCGTCGTGCGTGTCCAGCAGCGCCTCGGCGGGTCGCTCACGGTGTCGGCCGATTTCGGCGGCCTCTACCGGATCGACCCCGAGAACTTCGACGCGCTCGGTCTCGAAGTCCCCGAAGAATCGGCCGCCGCGCCCGCCGCGGAGCGCCGCCCGCTCGAGGACCGGATCTGGGACGAGCTGCGCAGCTGCTACGACCCGGAGATCCCGGTCAATATCGTCGAGCTCGGCCTGGTCTACGACTGCCGCGTCGACCCCGCGGCGGCGGACGGACGCCACCCGGTGGCGATCAAGATGACCCTCACCGCCCCCGGCTGCGGCATGGGCGACGTGCTCGCGCAGGACGTGCGGGACAAGCTCGAGAAGATGGAAGAGGTCGGCCAGGCCGAAGTCGAGATCGTCTTCGACCCCCCCTGGAACCCGAGCATGATGAGCGAAGCCGCAAGACTCCAGCTCGGCTTCTTCTGAGAATCGGGGACAGGCACGTCACACGTATGGCGTGCCTGTCCCCAACTTCGTCCCCGATTTCGGACGCCCGCGTCGCCGGCAGGAAAAGCAACTGTCCATAGAAGGGAAACATCAGGCGGGCGGAGAACTCGTTCTGAGCCCGCGACGGCCGCCTGGACCCGCAGGCGCGCCGCCCCTGCCTTCCTTCTATGGGCTCTTCCATTCGGGGACAGGCACGTAACACGTGTGGCGTGCCTGTCCCCGATCTCCCGATCTCGAAAAGAAAAGGCCCATAGAAGGGAGAAACGCGGCGGGCCGAGCGTTCGCTGCGAGTCCGCGGCGGCCTCCAGGACCCGGCAGCGTTCCGCCCATGCTTTCCTTCTATGGGCTTTTTCTTCGGCCTTTGCTTTGGCCCTTGCTTTGGCCTTTTCCTGTGTCTGTTCCCTGCCCTCAGCGCGGGCGGTTGGAGCGGAAGTCGCCGATGGCGCCGAAGCCTTTCGCGGGGGCGCCCGCCGGCGCCGGTTCGGTCGGCTCTTCGGCGCCGCTGCCCAGGGCGAGCGAGATGCGGCGCTTGGCCGCGTCCACCGCGAGCACCCGCACCGCAAGGTCCTGGCCGAGAGAGACCACCTCGCGCGGATGCTGGATCCGCCTGTCCCGTCCCAGCTCCGAGATGTGGATCAGCCCCTCGAGCCCCGGCCCGATCTCGACGAAGGCGCCGAAGGTCTCCAGCCGCTTGACCCGGCCGGTGACCTCCATGCCGACCGTGAAGCGGGCTTCGACCCCCAGCCAGGGGCTCGCCTCGAGCGCCTTGCGCGACAGCGCGATCCGGTCGCGGCCGTCCTTGCCCGGCTCGATCTTGAGGATCTGGACCTC
Organism: uncultured Acidobacteriota bacterium; assembly: GCA_963803995.1. GTDB lineage: Bacteria > Acidobacteriota > Thermoanaerobaculia > Multivoradales > JAGPDF01 > JACTMI01. The sequence goes on along the minus strand of CAWDOT010000006.1, from coordinate 436,437 downwards.
GATCTCCTGGCCGACCGCCAGCATCTCCTGCGGATGGCCGAGGCGCGCGTGGGAGATCTCCGAGACGTGCAGCATCCCCTCGACGCCGCCGAGCTCGACGAAGGCGCCGTAGGCGGCGAGCGAGGAGACCTTTCCGGTCACCACCGAGCCCGGCTTCAGCCGCTCGCGGGCGGCGGCGGCGCGCGAGCGCGCCTCCTCCTCGAGCACGGCGCGGCGGGAGAGCACCAGGTTCGGCTTGCCGCGCCCCTCCTCGAGCTTGGTGATCCGGAAGGAGAGCCGGCGGCCGACCATCTCGCCCAGGTTCTCGACGTAGCGCAGGTCGACCTGCGAGGCGGGACAGAAGGCGCGCAGGCCGGCGACGTCGATCTCGAGCCCGCCCTTGACCGCGGCCGAGACCCGGCCCTCGATCGGCACGCCGAGGGAGAAGGCCTCGCGCACCGAGTCGGCGACCTCGGGACCGCGGCCGAAGCGCTTGCGCAACCGGGTGGCACCCGACTCGGGGTCGGTGCCGGCCACCTGGGCCTCGAGCGTCTCGCCGACGGCGATCGTCAGCCTGCCCTCCTCGTCCGTCAGCTCGAGGCGGTCGATCACCCCCTCGGCCTTGCCGCCGAGGTCGACGAAGACCGCGTCGGGCGAGATCTCGATGACCTTGCCCGAGACGGTCGAGCCCAGCTCCGGCTGGGTCTTGGCCGCCCCTTTGGCGGTCGGCGCGTATTGCTCCAGGAGCGCGGCGAACTCGTCGCGCTCGGCTTCCTCTCGGCTCTTCATGGGACGCCTCCGGGGGGCGGGCCAGGGGCCCACCCGCATCCGAAAAGTTATCACGCCGTCCCAGACGGTCCCGGCGAGCCCCCGATCCTCCGGGCCCGGGTCCCGAGGTGTAACAAAACCGGGTTTCCTCAGTAGATCCAGTGAGAGCCCATGGAGGAGCCGCCCTTGCCTCGCTACCCGGAAGTCCAGGTCACGGTCCGCAGCCGGAACCGCTGGGCGGTCGCCTCGGCGATCCGCCAGGCGATGCGGCGGGCCGGCAAGGACCGGGCGGAGATCGACCGCTTCCTCTCCGAGGCGCTCACCCAGGACGACCCGCGGGCCTTCCAGGACGCCTGCCGCCGCTGGGTCTACCTGCGCCCGAGCGCCTGAGCCTCTCCGCCCCGTTTGCCAGCGCCGCGGGCGCGCCGATACGATGAGGGCGCCCCGCCGCCGCCGCCCGGAGCCCCCGGGGGGCCGCCCATCGCGCGGGGCGGAGCGATTCCATTGCGAAAGATCCTGGTCACCGGAGCCCTGGGACAGATCGGCTCCGAGCTGGTTCCCGCCCTGCGCGAGCGCTTCGGCGCCGACGGGGTCCTCGCCACCGACATCCGCCTGCCCGCCGGCGATCCCGACGCGCTCGGGCCCTTCGAGGTCCTCGACGTCACCAACGCCCGCCAGGTGCAGGACACCGTCCGCCGCCACGACGTCGGCACCGTCTACCACCTGGCGGCGCTGCTCTCGGCGACCTCGGAGGAGAAGCCGCACGTCGCCTGGGAGCTCAACATGGGCGGCCTCTACAAGATGCTCGAGGTCGCGCGCCAGGCCAAGGCCGCCGTCTTCTACCCGAGCTCGATCGCCGCGTTCGGCCCGACCACGCCCCGCCGCGACGTGCCGCAGGACACCGTGCAGCGGCCGACCACGCTCTACGGCGTGACGAAAGTCGCCGGCGAGCTGCTCGCCGACTACTACGCGGCGCGCTTCGGCGTCGACGTCCGCGGCCTGCGCTTCCCCGGCCTGATCTCCCACACCGCCCCGCCCGGCGGCGGCACCACCGACTACGCGGTGACCATCTTCTACGAGGCGCTGCGCCACGGCAGCTACACCTGCTTCCTCGGCCCCGACACCCGGCTCGACATGATGTACATGCCCGACGCCATCCGCGGCACGATCGAGCTGATGGTGGCCGACCCGGCGCGACTCGCCCACCGCAACGCGTTCAACTTCGCGGCGGTCAACTTCACACCCGACGAGCTCGCGGCCGAGATCCGCAGGCACCTGCCCGGCTTCCGGATCGACTACGACGTCGACCCGGCCCGCCAGCGCATCGCCGACTCCTGGCCCGAGTCGCTCGACGACGCCGCGGCCCGGGAGGAGTGGGGCTGGAAGCCGACCTACGACCTGCCGGCGATGGTCGCGGACATGCTCGAGAAACTGCGCACGAAGCTGAAGATCCCTGGTTGATGATTCGATAGAACGCCGAGCGCAGGGACGGGTCTCTTCCCGGAGCGGAGACTCTCCCGCGGCGGAGCGAAGGGAAGAGATCCGGCCCGGAGCGGATCGACCACCCACGCAGGAACCACCACGAGCCGAGGACATGACCCCATGCCCCAAGATCGTTTCCTGAAGACCCTCGAGCAGGACCTCGCCACCCTCGACGCGCGCGGCAACCCGAAGCGCCACGAGAAGGTGATCGTCGACGTCGTCCCCGCGCGCGGCGGCTACGGCCCGCGCTACCGGCTGGCCGGCCAGGGCGACCGCGACTTCGTGAAGATGAACTCGAACAACTACCTCGGCATGAACCTGCGCCGCGAGGTGGTCGAGGCCGAGGAGGCCGCCTCGCGCAGGTACGGCGCGGGCCCCGGCGCGGTGCGCTTCATCAGCGGCACCTACGCTCCGCACGTCGAGCTCGAGGCCGCGCTCGCCGCCTTCCACGGCCGCGAAGCGGCGATGATCTTCTCGGCCGCCTACTCGGCGATGATCGGCGTCTTCACCCCGCTGGTGACGCCCGAGACCGCGATCGTCTCCGACGAGCTCAACCACAACTGCATCATCAACGCGATCAAGCTGGCGCGCCCGAAGGAGAAGCGGGTCTGGAAGCACAACGACGTCGCCGACTGCGAGGCGAAGGTCGCCGAGGTCGCCGCCGCCGGCTGCAAGCGCGCGCTGCTCGTCACCGACGGCATCTTCTCGATGCGCGGCGACCACGCGCCGCTGCCCGCGATCCTCGCCGCCGCCCGCAGGCACGACGCGGCGTTCGCCGAGAACGCGGTCGTCATCGTCGACGATTCGCACGGTGTGGCCGCCTACGGCGCGACCGGCCGCGGCACCGAGGAGGCGACCGGCGCCGGGCCGTCGGACGTCCTGATCGGCACGCTCGGCAAGGCGCTCGGCGTCAACGGCGGCTACGTGGTCGGCGCGCGGGCGCTCGTCGACTTCCTGCGCGAGTCCTCGCCGACCTACATCTACTCGAACCCGATCACCCCGGCCGAGGCGGCCGCCGCGAAGCGGGCGCTCGAGATCGTCGACTCGGCCGAAGGGCGGCAGATCCTCGCCCATCTCGCCGACGTCACCCGGCGCTTCCGCGACGGCCTCGTCCAGCTCGGCTACGAGACGCTCCAGGGCGAGCACCCGGTGGTGCCGCTCTTCGTGCGCGACACGCCGAAGACGACCGCGCTCGTCCGCCACCTCGCCGACCACGGCGTCCTCGCCACCGGCCTCAACTATCCGGTGGTGCCGAAGGGGGACGAGACGATCCGCTTCCAGGTCTCGGCCGACCACACCGAAGCCGACATCGACCAGGTCCTCGACGTCCTCTCCGCCTTCCGCGGCTGAGACGCGGCCGGCCGACACGATAGAATGCCCTCGAGGAGCCTCGCGATGTCGAAAGTGAAGCCGAGACTGATCTCTGGCGGCCACAAGGGCGCCGAAGCGGAGTTCGGGCGCGCCGCCAAGCGCTACGGGCTCGACCAGACCACCCTCTCCTTCGAGGGCCACGTCATGGAGTGGCCGATGTCGGTGCGCGTGCTCGGCGACGACGAGCTCGCCAAGGGCGACATCTCGATGGAGATGGTCTCGCGCCGGATGGGCCGCACCTACCACCAGGCCGACCTGATCCGCCGCGTCATCCAGTCGCTGTACCACATGGTCAACGACGCCCACCAGGTCTTCGTGGTCGGCCAGATCCAGCCCGACGACACCGTCAAGGGCGGCACCGGCTGGGCGGTCGAGCTCGCGCGCCTGTTCAACCGCCCGGTCTGGGTCTACGACCAGAGCCGCGCCGAGTGGTTCCACTGGCGCGAGGGGCGCTGGACCCCCGACACCCCGACCATCGGCGAGCGGACCTTCTGCGGCACCGGCACCCGCAACCTCTCCGACGAGGGCCTCGCCGCCATCGACGCCCTCTTCCGCCGCTCCTTCGGGGAGCCGGTGGCCTAGGTCACTCTCGCTCCGCGATGTACCCGGCCCGCTCCGCCCCCGTGGCGGCGCGGGCCTTTCCATCTGCGCGCTGCCACGCCGGAGCCCGCCTCGCAGGGAGGCCACGCCGAAGCGTCGACTGTCAGTCCTGGACGCTCGCCGCCGTTCTTCCTTTCGAGCCAAGGAAGGGGGAAGTCATGGCAGGAAGGGACGGCGGGACCGGCGGAGCCGGGAGGACCATCGAAGACGCAGGCTGCCGGTTCGGCCGGGTGGTGAAGGCCGCCCTGGCGGCGGGCCTCGCGCTCGCCGGCGCGGCGTCCGCCGAGCACGCGCTGCGGGCCCTCTCGGCCGGCTTCGCCCCCGGCGGGGACATCGCCGATGCGGCGCTCGCGGCCTCGCCCGACGGCGAGTGGATCGTCTTCGACCGCTGCGACGCGGGCGTCGACGTCTGCCTGCTCGGCAGCGCGCGGCGCAACGCCGGCCTCGGCGCGCCGTTCGTGACGCTGACCGGCCAGTACGTCGACGCCAGCGGGCTGCGCGTCCGGATCGCCGCGGACGGGCGCCACGTCGCCTTCGAGGCGCCGACCTCGCTCGGCCCGGAGGACGAGGTCTGGTCGGTGCCGATCGACGGCTCCGCGCCGCCGGTGCGCCTCCACCCCCACCTCTCCGGCAGCGAGACGCTCGCCCGCTACGCCCTCGCCCAGGACGGCTCGGTCGCGGTGATCGCCCTCGACGACGGCGCCGGCGGCGGCACCCTCTTCCGCGCGCCGCTCGACGGCTCGGCGGCGGCGACCCCGATCGACGACGGCAACGTGGCCCGCCTCTACACCTACGTCGCGCCGGGCGGCGCCCAGCACGCGCTCTACCTCATCGACAGCGACGGCGACGACCGGCTGGAGATCCGCACGGTGGACCTCGCCGGGGGCGTCCCGCTGCCGCTCGGCCCGGCCGAGCTGCGTGCCGGCCTCGACTTCGGCAGCCTGCGGATCGCGCCCGACGGCAGCCGTGCCGTTTTCTCGGCCGACAACACCCTCGCCGAACGGAGCGAGCTCTACGGGCTCGCGCTCGACGGGCCGGGCGCGCTCAGCCAGCTCAGCCAGATCCCGGTCGTGGGTGGCGACGTGTACGAGTTCGAGTTGTCGGCGGACGGCGCGCGCGCGGTCTTCCTCGCCGACGCGGCCGTCGACGGCAGGTTCGAGCTCTGGAGCGTGCCGATCGACGACAGCGCCGCTCCGGTCGCGGTGAGCGGCACGCCGGCTTCGACCCGCGACGTCGTCTCCTTCGCGCTGGCGGGCTCCTGGGCGGTCTTTCTCGCGGATCTCGCCGTCGACGACAAGGTCGAGCTCTGGAGCGCGCCGATCGACGCCAGCGCCGCTCCCACCCGCCGCTCGGTCGCCCTCCCGGCCGGTCGCGACGTTTCGAGCTTCCGGATCGCGCCCAACGGCACGCGCCTCGTCTACAAGGCCAACCTGGTAAGCGAGGTCCAGAGCGATCTCCACCTCGCCACCGTCTCCGGCCTGACCGGACACACCCAGCTGACCAACCTCGACGGGGGATTGCCGGCGATCTACACGATCCGCGACTACGAGATCTCGCCCGACTCCCGTCGGCTGGCGTTCGACATCTATCCGGCGGGCGGGTTCAACGCGACGCTCTTCGAGCAGAGCCTGCTCGCACCCGCGCCGATCCCCGAGATCGTCGCCGTCTCGGCCGGCACGCCTGCGCTGATCCAGGACGCCCGCTACCTTCCGGACTCGCGCGGTCTCGTCTTCGCCGCGGCGCTCGACAGCGGCGACCGGGTCGAGGCGCTGCTCGCCGACGAGCGCTGCTTCGCCGACGGCTTCGAGAGCGGCGATCGTGCCGCCTGGTCGCTCTCCGTCCCCTGAGCCGGGCGCCGCCGGCGGCGCCCTCTCCGCTCCCCGCTCAGCTCGCTTCGTCGAGCTTGCAGACGATGGCCGTCATGTCGTCGACCTGGGGAGCGCTCCCCCGGAAGGCGAGGGCGGCGTCGTAGACGGCTTCGAGAATGCGCGGTGCGGGCTCGCGCAGATGGCTCCTCACGACATCGAGGATCCGCCGCGAACCGAGCTCCTCCCCACGCGCATTGCACGACTCGGGGTAGCCGTCGGAGAAGAGAACCAGGACGTCGGCCGGCTCGAGCGGGATCGTCTCGCTCGACGGGTAGGCGCGATCCGGGAACGTCCCGAGCGGCACGTCGCAGCTCGACAGTGTTCTCCGGACCTCGCCATTGCGGGCTACCAGCAGACCGGACGGGTGCCCGGCGTTCGCGTAGGTCATCGTCCGGGTGTCCGGAGCGAGCCGCACGAGGATCTGGGTCACGAACTCCCGCTGGGAACCCTCGACGGTGAGCGTGTCGTTCAGGCGGCGGAGGACCTCGCCGGCGTCGGCATGCGACAGCGCCAGCATCCGCAGGTAGGCCCGCGCCTGCGCCATGAGGATCGACGGGCCGACGCCGTGGCCGCAGACGTCGGCAATGGTCAGGCCGAGGCCGCCGCCGGCCATCGGCACGAAGTCGTAGTAGTCGCCGCACAGAAAGGCCGCGGGGTGCGCCGCTCCCGCGATGTCGTACCCGGCCAGCCGGGGCGCCTCGCGCGGGTAGAGCCGGCGCTGGACCTCCCGCCCGCAGGCGAGCTCCGCCTCGTGGCGTTCGTTGCGCAGGCGCTCGGTGATGTCGCGGGCGATGGCCACCAGGTACTCGCAGGCCCCGTCGGCGCCCACGATCGGGCTGATGGTGTGCTCGGCGTGGAAGAGATCGCCGTTCTTCCTGCGGTTGACCAGCGTCCCCCGGAAGACGCCGCCCGCGAGCACGGTGCGCCAGAGGCTCTGGTAGAAGGGGACGTCGTGGTGGCCGGAGCGCAGCAGCCGCGGAGTCTGGCCGAGCGCCTCTTCACGCGTGTAGCCGGTCACCGTCTCGAAAGCCGGGTTGACGTAGACGATGGTGCCGTCGAGCGCGGTGATGAGCACCGCGTCGGCGGTCCACTCGACGACCTGCGCCAGACGTTCGTTGAGCTCGCGCGCGCCCTCTTCGCCGACGACCGCGCCGGACGGATGCCCCGGAGACCGGAACCCGGCGCGCTCTCCGGCGGACCTGTTCATTCGAATCAGAAAGACTCCTTCGGGCCGGAGCAAGCCTCCGGCCACAGTGAGCAACGCCTCCGCCGCACGAGCCTCGCCCGCGGCCGGATGCCCTGGAAACCAAAGCCTAAACGTCAGGAGGATTGAAGTTCCGCGTCCGAACCGGATACCCGGGTTCGAGAGACGCGGGAGGCAGGAAGCGGAATCCGTCGGGATTCCACCAGAACGGAGTGCACTGTACCACGCATGACTTCGAGGGTCTGTTCCGTCGCGCCGACGAACGGGTTGCCCGACCCCACGACTCACCGACCCACTTCACCTGCTCGCGAGCGGCCGGACGCAGACATACCCAGTAAGGGTATACCTTGGCATGGTATAGTCCGCCGCGATGGCGATCCGCGGCTTTGCCGATGCGGCGGTCGAACGCTTCTTCTGGACGCCGCTCGGGGCCACCGCGGTCGACATCGTGGACCACCACTGAGGTGCTCATGGACAGGCAGCGCGAACCCACCAGCCCCGGCGAGATCCTGCACGAGGAGTACCTCGCTCCGCTCGGCCTGACCCAGAAGGAGCTCGCCGACCGCGTCGGCTGCGACGTCAAGGTGATCAACCGGATCGTCAACGGCCGCTCGGGGGTGACCGCGGAGATGGCCCTGAAGCTCGGCGCCGCCTTCCGGACCTCCCCCGACTTCTGGCTCAACGCCCAGAAGGCGCTCGACCTCCACCGCGCCCGCCTCCGCCTCAAGCGCCTCCCGCGACCCTTCCTGCGCGCGACTTAGCGGGTCCGCTGTCCCGCCACCCACCGGGCGGCACTCCGACGCTGGCGCAAGGCCCGCCGCCCGAGCCGCCGCAATTCCCTCCCCACCCCGCCTTGCCGACCTTGCATTACACGACACTCTCGGCGGCCATTGCTACTCCCTTCCTCCCGCCCTACACTGATTGAAGTCGATCTGAAGCGGTCACTTGCAGCTGGAAAGCAACAATGACATCTCACCACTACACACGCGTTGTCACACCGAATGGCATGGAGCCATCGCGGTGTAATCACTCGTTAGACCGCATGGTGAACAGGTACTCACTTCGATCCGATGGCCCAGCGACCGGGCGCTGGTGCCTGGTTGCGAGGAGAACCGCGCTTTCCTTCCTGATCGCCCTGATGGTGGCAACCGCGGCGCGCGGAGCGACGATCTATGCCTTCGCGCGCGATGCGGGGCATGTCGACCACCGCCTGCTTCGGTTCGACAGCGCGTCGCCCTGGGACCTCGAGCAGTCGCTACCGATCGACGGCGACATCAAAGAATTCACCGAGGTCTCGCTGGAGTTCGATCCGGTGACGCGGGAGCTCTACGGCTTCGGCTTCTGGCAATGTCAGGTTACCTGTCCGGCGATCGCGACCGATCCGATGCGGATCGATCCGCTCACCGGCGACCTCTCGCATCTGGACTGGCCGGGCCTGCCGGAGATCGAGTTCGCTCCTTCCGACAAGGACATCGATCCGCTTGCCCACGAGCTGCGACTCTTCTCCCAGTCGGGTGGGAACTTCCGGTATTCGCTGGAGAGTCTCGCGCTCCACGTGGACCCGGCGCTGGATATCCCGGGGTACGCCTTCGCCGTAGCGCACCTGCCGCCCGCGGCGGAGGGCGAAGGGGTCGAGACTTTCGCCATCTTCTGGGAGTACGAGAATGCAATTCAGCTCGCGCGAATCGGAGGGGCGGGAGGGGTGCCTCCGGCCCCGCCGGGCACCGTCACGTTGATCGGTCCGGTGCACGTCCGCGGTCGAATCGTGGGCTTCGATATCTCGGAACGCGGCGAGGCCTTCCTCTCGACGTACGACGACATCGAGCTCCCTCGCGACGATCACCGGTCGTACGCGAGCTGGCTCTACGCGATCGACCTCGAGACCGGGGAGACGCAGGAGCTGGGGACGATCGCCACGCCGCCGGGCGCTTACGTGAGCGGCATCGCCGTCGCGCCGCCGCACCGGACCTCCGGCGCTCCGGAGATTCCCGCTCTCTCTCCCATCGGACTTCTCGTCCTGTCGCTGCTGCTGGCGAGCGCCGCACTCTGGCGGTCGCGGTCCGCTCTTTCCTGAGGAGGCGGGACGGGTCCGTCCGCCAGGACCATGCCGCAGTGCGGCGCAAATGCCGCACCTTGACGTCCGGGCCGGGCGGTGCCACTCTTTCCCCATGACCGTCGCCGTCCAGAGTCGTCCGCAGGTCGGGCGCCCCGCCCATCTCGCCAGGCTGCCGGAGCTGACCCGGCACGTCGTCGCTTCCGGGGGGGCCCGGGCCACGATCCGGTCGCCGCTGGACCTCGAGCCGATCGGCGAGATCCCCCGCTCGCGCGCCGAGGACGTGAAGACGGCCGCGGCGCAGGCGCGGCGGGTCCAGGAGGACTGGGCGCAGCGGCCGTTCGCCGAACGGGCCGACGTCTTCCTGCGCTTCCACGACCTGCTGCTCGAGCGCCAGGAGGAGGCGCTCGACCTCATCCAGCTCGAGAGCGGCAAGTCGCGCACTCCACGCCTACGAGGAGGTCGCCGACGCGGCGATCGTCGCCCGCCACTACGCGGTGCGCGCCGCCGACTACCTCTCGCCGCGCCCGCGGCGGGGCGCCGTGCCCGGCCTCACCCAGACCTGGGAGTACCGCCACCCGAAGGGCCTGGTCGGCGTCATCGCGCCCTGGAACTACCCGCTGTCGATGGGGATCACCGACGCCATCCCGGCGCTCATCGCCGGCAACGCGGTGGTCGAGAAGCCCGACTCGCAGACCCCCTTCACCCTGCTCTGGGCGATCGACCTGATGGTCGAGGCGGGGCTGCCCGAGGGTCTCTACGCGGTCGTCTACGGCGACGGCGCGACGCTCGGCACGCCGATCTTCGACGTCGCCGACTACCTCCAGTTCACCGGCTCGACCGCCACCGGTCGGCTGGTCGCGAAGGAGGCGGGCGCGCGCCTGACCGGCTGCTCGCTCGAGCTCGGCGGCAAGAACCCGATGCTGGTGCTCGCCGACGTCGACCTCGAGAGCGCGGTGATGGGCGCCGTGCGCGGCTGCTTCGCCTCCGCCGGCCAGCTCTGCGTCTCGATCGAGCGGATCTACGTCCACGAAACGCTGTACAGCCGCTTCCTCTCGGCGTTCGTCGAGGCGACCCGGGCGATCCGCCTCGGCACCCGCCTCGACTGGAGCTACGACGTCGGCTCGCTCGCCTCCGAGAAGCAGATGAAGACGGTCGAGGCGCACGTCCAGGACGCCGTCGCCAAGGGCGCGAAGCTCGAGTGCGGCGGCCGCCGCCGGGCCGACGTCGGCCCGCTCGTCTACGAACCGACGCTGTTCACCGGCGTCCAGCCCGGGCATGATCCTCTATGCCGAGGAGACCTTCGGCCCGGTGGTCGCGATCTACCCGGTCGGCTCGAACCACGAGGCCGTCGAGAAGGCGAACGACACCCGCTACGGTCTCGCCGCCTCGATCTGGTCGCGCGACACCGAGCTCGCCCGCCGCATGGCGACCCGCCTGCAGTGCGGCATCGTGACCATCAACGAGACCTACGTCTCCGGCTGGGCGTCGGTGGAGGCGCCGATGGGCGGCTTCAAGGACTCCGGGCTCGGGCCGCCGCCACGGCGACGAGGGAATACTCAAGTACACCGAGTCGCAGAACATCACGGTGCAGCGCGGCATGCCGCTCGCGCCGCCCAAAGGGGTGCCCGCCGAAGCCTTCGCGCGCTGGTTCACCGGCGCGCTGAAGGCGGTCAAGCGGGTGCCGGGGATCCGCTGATGCCCGCCAAGGTCTTCGTCACAGGTTTCCCGGGCTTTCTCGGCTCGGAGCTCGTCCGCCGCATCCTCGCCCGCCCCGGGCGGCCCGACGTGGTCTGCCTGGTGCAGCCGAAATTCGCCGCGCTCGCCGCGCGCCGGGTCGAGGAGATCGCCGCCACCGAGAGAGTCGACGCCGCGCGCATCGCGCTCGTCGAGGGGGACATCACCCGCCACAACCTCGACCTCGAGGACGTCGACGGGACCGCGAAGGGGGTCACCGAGATCTTCCACCTCGCCGCGATCTACGACCTCTCGGTGCCGCGCGAGGTGGGGCTCAAGGTCAACGTGACGGGCACCCGGCACGTGCTCCAGTTCGCCGAGCGCTGCGGCTCGCTCGAGCGGCACCAGTACGTCTCGACCTGCTACGTCTCGGGCCGCTACGCCGGCATCTTCCGCGAGACCGACCTCGAGAAGGGGCAGCAGTTCAACAACTTCTACGAGGAGACGAAGTACCTCGCCGAGCTCGACGTGCGCCAGAAGATGGCCGAGGGGATGCCGACGACCATCTACCGCCCGGCGGTGGTGGTGGGCGACTCGAAGACCGGCGAGACGCAGAAGTACGACGGGCCCTACTACGTGATCCGCTGGCTGCTCAAGCAGCCGACGCTCGCCTTCCTGCCGATTCCCGGTCACCCCGACCGCACCCGCATCAACCTCGTGCCGCGCGACTTCGTGGTCGCCGCGATCGACGCCCTGTCGCAGGCGAAGGGCTCGGCAGGGCGCTGCTACCAGCTCGCCGACCCGGAGCCGCCGACCATCGCCGAGGTGATCCGGCTGATGGCCGAGGCGACCGGGCGGGCCATCGTCCAGGTGCCGACGCCGCTCGGCCTCGCCAAGCTGGCGATCGACAAGGTGCCGGGGGTCTACCGCCTGATGGAGATCCCGTCGTCGTCGGTCGACTACTTCGTCCACCCGACCTTCTACGACACGACCAACGCCACTCGGGATCTCGCGAAGGCCGGCATCGTCTGCCCGCGCTTCGCGGACTACCTGCCGAACCTGGTGAGCTTCTTCAAGCAGCACCCGGAGATCGCCTCGGAGGCGATGGTCTGAGACGGGCGGAGATCAGGCGGCCGGCTTGACCGCGAAGCCGACGGCGAGCTTCTCCCAGCGCATCACGACCCGGTCGCCCTCGATCACGAAGTCGAGGCTCTCGACCGGCGCGGCCGCGGCGCCCGACGGCACCGTCACCCGCAGCGCGTCCTGCTTCGCGTCGTAGTCGTAAGCGCCCCACTGCTCGGCGGTCCGGTTGAAGATCACCGTCCACTCCTTCTCGCCCGGGATGGTGAAGAGCGCGTAGGTGCCGGCGGCGAGCTTCTGCCCCTCGACCAGGACGTCCTTGCCGAAGGTGATCGCGGTCGCCTCGTCGGCGCCGGTGCGCCAGACCTGGCCCCAGGGCACCAGCTTGCCCCAGACCTCGCGGCCGGCGACGTTCGGCCGGCCGTACTCGACCGTCACGGCGACGCCGGCGACGGTGCCTTCGGTCTTGCCGTTCTTGCTCTTCCGCTTGGCGTCGTCGCCGCGCACGGCGAAGGCGGGCAGCGCGACCGCCAGGGCGAGAGCGAGGGTGGTGAGGCCGATCAGGGTGCGTCGAACCATCGGGATCTCCTTTCGCGGGGAACCGCGCGGCCGGGCGAACCCCCGCCGCCGGGTTGGCACAGCCTACCCGAACCTCTCTACGTGCCAGGGGGCGGCCTGGTTCGACCCGGGCCCCAGCAGCTCCCGACGGGACATCCCGGCCCGCCGTAGACTCTTCGCGGCCCCCCCGCGATGAAGCCGATCGAGGTCCTCGCCCGCGCGACCACTCCCGACGGGGAGGAGCTGAAGCTCTGGCGGCGCGACGGGGTCTGGTCGCTCGACGTCGGCGGGGCGGAGCTGATGTCGAGCCGGGCGCACGGGTCGGAGCGGGCGCTGGCGACGCTCGCCTGCGCGCCGATCGCCGGCCGCGGGCGGCCGCGCGTGCTGGTCGGCGGGCTCGGCTTCGGCTACACGCTGCGCGCGGCGCTCGACGCGCTGCCGGCGGCCGCGGAAGTCGTCGTGGCCGAGCTCTTCGATCTGGTGATTGACGCCAACCGGGGCGAAGCCGGCGCGCTCGCCGACCGGCCGCTCGACGATCCGCGCACGGTGCTCGTGCAGGACGACATCCACGACGCGCTCGCCGGCGGCCCCTTCGACGCCATCCTGCTCGACGTCGACGACGGCCCCGAGGCCTTCACTCTGCGGCGCAATCGCCGCCTCTACTCGGAGGCCGGGCTGGCGCGGATCACACAGAGCCTCGCGCCCGGCGGCATCCTGGCCGTCTGGTCCGCCGGTCCCGACGACGCCTTCCTCGCGCGCCTGAAGAAAGCCGGCTTCGATGCCCGCGTCGAGACCGCGCGCGGCATGGACGGCGGCCGCGGCAACCGCCACACGATCTTTCTCGCCAGGCGAGACTGAGCCGCGGACGTCAGGGCAGGTGCGACGACCAGCCCCCGAGACCGCCGCTCTCGAAGCCGTCGGCGAAGACCGAGGCGTCGACCAGGATCGCGCCGTCGAGCAGCGCGAGATGGCCGTTGGCGACCGTCTCCGAGAGCGTCGCCGAGTCGTTGACCAGCGTGCCCGTGGCCGACTCGAGCGCGAGCGTCACGAGCGTGCCCAGCGGCGCCGCCGCCGAGATCCCGAAGCGCAGCTCGCCGACGACGTTGCCGGGCGCCGGCGCGCCGAGCGTGAAGGCGAGCGGGGCGGTCTCCACGTCGAAGTTCATCAGCACCACGATGTGGTCGGCGAAGGGCGAGATCACCGGGAAGACCGGCGTCAGCCCGGCGGTCACCCCGGCCTGGACGAAGGTGACCGCGGTGATCTGCGCGGCGGGCGCGAAGTCGACCCGGAAGGCGAACCCCTGGATCTCGAGATCGGGCCCGTCCCCCTCGTCGAGCAGCGTGCCGGCGAGATCGCGCACCGTGACCGGCACGGCGCGCGTCTGGCCGGGCGCGCCCTCGAGCGCGGCGACCGCGAGCACGTCCTGCGCCGTCGCGGGCGCGACGCCCGCGACGGCGAGCAGGGCGGCGAACACCGCGAACGCCTTCATCGCCAGGCGACCCGCGGCGGCGCGCCGACCGTCACCCGGCCGTCGCCCAGCTTCAACCAGCCGTTGGCGACCGACTCGAACAGCGTTCCGCCGTCGTTCGAGAGGGCCGTCGTGCCGGGATCGAGACGCAACTCGAAGCTGTCGCCGGGTCGCGCCTTGGCCGCGATCTGCACCACGACGTAAGCGACGCGGTGCCGGCTCCGGTTCGACGAGCTCGCCGCGAAGAGCATTCCTCCGGCCTCGTCGTAGGTGGTGACCAGCGCCGCCGAGGCCGGCCCCGACGGGCGGGACTGGAAGCTCGGCGTCACGGCCGCCAGCGCGCCCGCGGGCTCGACCGCGAGCGCCGAGACGGCGTCGCAGGGCGCGCACCGCACCTGCAGCGCGAGCGCCTGGATCCGTTCGCCGAACGGCCGCTCCGGACCGAGCGGCGTGCCCGGGGCGTCGTAGAGGTCGATCGGGATCCGCACCGTGTGTCCGGGCGCCCCGCTGGCGCGCCCGGCCACCAGCCAGGATTTCCCGGCCGCGTCGAGGACCGGCGTCCGCGCGTCTTCGGCTCCGGCCTGCTCACGGGCGGAGGAGGGCGTCGCGACGACCTGCCCGCGCGGGACCGGCGGCGGGCCGTCGGCGAACAGGTCGTTGATCAAGTAGAAGACGTCGGTGACGCTGACGGCGTCGTCGCCGTTGGCGTCGGCGTTGCCCGCGGGCGGCGGGCCGTCCGAGAAGAAGAAGTTGATCAGGTAGAAGATGTCGGCGACGCCGTAAGCGCCGTCGCCGTTGGCGTCGCCCGCGGTGGTCGAGTAGGAGACCACCGGACAGGCGTCGGACTCGTTCCAGGCTCCGTTGAGCGCGCGCACCTGGTAGGCGTGGGTCGCTCCGATCTCGAAGCCGAGGTCGTCGAACAGCGTCGTCGCCGCTTCGGTCCGGCCGAGCGGCAACTCGTCCCGATAGACCTGGTAGAGGTGGATCTCCGGACTCCGGGTCGGCGACCGCCTCCCATTCGAGCCGGACGAAGTCGTCGAAGGAGCCGACGCTGAGCGCCGGGCACGGGGGCGCGGTCGAGTCGGCCGTCACGCATTCGCCGGTCTCGAACCAGAGGTTGCCCTCCTTGCGGAAGAGGTAGCCGAGCGTCACGCCGTTCCAGGCGCGCGCGAGGGGGTCGCGGTGGGTCCAGTAGCGCTCCCCGGGCAGCACCGTGCCGTCGGCCTGGAGCTCGATCTCGCGCGCCCCGGCGAGTCCGCCCGCGGAGTGCACGAGGTGGAAGCGCGCATCGCTCCCCGTCCAGTAGAGCAGCGGGTTGAGGTCGCGCCCCGGCGTCGAGACTGCGGTGACGGGCGGGAAGGCCAGGGTGCCGTCGAGGCCGAGCCGCACGAAGTAGATGTCGTCGAGCGGCGGATCGAGATCCCGCAGCTCCGACCAGGCGAGGCCGAGATCCTGGCCGGTCCAGATCAGGTGGAAGGAAACCGCCATGGCGCCCTGGACCGGCGTCGTGATCTGGGCGTCGAGGACCATCGGTGTGCCGTCGGGAGCCAGGAACGAGTAGTGGAGGGAGTTGTCCCCGGCGCGCCAGACGACGGCGAAGCCGGCACCGGTCCAGCGCATCTGCGGCAGCCGGCGAGCTCGCGACGGCACCCACCGGCACGAGCCGGTCCGCGACGAGGCGAGATCCGTCGGTAGCGACGAGCACGAAATTGAGGCCTCCGCTGGTGCCGCCAGAGCAGAGCGTAGGCCTCGCCCGTGAAGTCCATCGCGATGCCCGTCGAGTTGCCGGTGGTCGAGATCGAGGTCTCGGCGAGCAGCGGCGCACCGGTCGCGTCGAAGCGGGCGAACCAGTAGTCCGCCGTGGTCACGTCCTGCCAGCCGACGGCGAGCTCGTCGCCGACGGCCGAAAACCGCGGGCCGACCGAGGGCGAGCGTCGGAGTCAGCGGTGAGAGGTCCGCGACGACCTCGCCCGCGCCGTTCCAGATCCGCGCCTGGATCGGGTAGAAGCCGCGGCGTCGGGTCGAGCCAACCGCCGCGAAGCCGGCGCCGAGCGGCACCACCCCGGCGTGCCCGGGCACGGACCCAGTTGGCCTCGTGCCCCGCGGTGAGCGGCACCATCGGCCCCGGCGTCGAGTGGTCGTCGACCGGCACGAGCACGGCACCGAGCTCGAACCCGTCGGGCCGACGGTTCTCGACGCGACCAGGAAGTCGGTGCCGTTGTCGGCGACGTCGTAAAGTACGTGCTGGCTCCGTCGGCGGGCGTGACCTGCGTCAAGGGCCGAATCCAGTCGCCGACGCCGTCGACCTCGAGGCGGCAGACCTCGCGCGGCGCGGTCGGGCAGTAGCCGAACACCGCGAAGCCGCCGTCGGGCTTCCTCCGGAGCAGGGGCAGCCCGCCGTCGGTCGGCGGGTCGTCGATAGGCGGGTCGCCGGACCGAGCGGCGCGCCGGCGGCGTCGAAGCGGCGCATCCAGGTCGCTCCCCACTCGTCGAGCTCCGGCGTCGATCTCGAGGTCCATCCAGACGACCGCCCAGCCGGTCGCCGTCGGCGACGACGGTGCCGCCGTATGTGCCGATCACCGAGACGTAATCGTCGAGGTGCGTCGGGCTCCCTTCGAGCGCGCCGGTCGACTCCTCCATGACCTGGAAGTAGACGTCGATGTGGTCGTCGCGGATCTCGTGCCAGAGCACGCCGTACTTGCTCGTGCCGGCGCCGTTCCACGCGGCGTCGACGTCCGAGACGTGCGCCGCGGCCGGAGCGCGCACCGTGACCGGGCCGAGCACGACGTCGCCGTCGTCGTCGAGCCGGCGGAAGACGAGGTCGAGCATCGGCGGCGTCACTACCGAGAGGTCGAAGAAGCCCCAGTGGGTGCCATCCCACGCGAGCGGCACCGGCTGGCCCGTCCTCCCAGGGGTGGCTGGTCGCTCGTCGAAGTCAGACGCACGCCGCCGCGGACGACGTCGCCGTTGCCGTCGAGCAGCGCGAAGAAGGTGGTGTTGGCGAGCGGCGTGCCCGGCTCGCCCGGCAGCCCTTCGGTCCCAGATCACGCCGTAGCTCGATCCGTTCCAAGTGAGCATCGGCCTGTGCGAGCGGACGACGATCGGCGGGGTTCGCCGAGCCGCTCACCCGCGTCGGCGGGCCGAGCGGCCGAGGGTCGTCGCGTCGAAGCGCTGGAACCAGATCTCGTCCTCGATCGCCCCCTCGCGGCCGATCCAGGCGACTCCCCAGGCGGCGCCGTCCCAGGCCGCCGAGGGCGCGCAGGTCCAGGAGCGCGGCGGCGTCGCGACCGCCTGCGGACAGACCTTCGCCGCCACGGCCGGGAAGGTCGACGCCGCGGTCGACGTTCGAGACGTGCGAGTCGGCGGGAACGAGGGTCACCAGGCGGTAGTAGTAGAGCGTCGCGGGCGCGAGCCCGGCGGCGTCGAGGTAGCCGAGGTCGTCCGGCCCGACCGTCGCGACGGCAGACCAGCTCGCGCCGTCGGTCGAGCGCTCGAGCCGGAAACCGGTCTCGTTCGGCGCCGGGGTCGCTCCAGTCGAGCTGGATCGAGGCGCTCGAGGTGGCGAAGGCGCGCAGGGCGACCGCCGCGTTCGACACGACCTCGAAGGACGCCGTCCGACCAGCGCCAGCCAGCCGTTGCCCTGGGTCTCGTCGAGCGTGCCGGCCTGGTTCGGCGAGCTCGGTGGTCGCGGAATCGAGGGTGAGCGTGACCGTGCCGGCGGGCGCGTCGCCGCGACCGTCAGGCCAGAGACTTCAGCACCGCGTCGCCCGGCGGCGTCGCGTCGAGCGTGAACGGAATCGGTGCCGAGGTCTCGTCGAAGGGCGCCAAGTAGCTCGCGGTGGTCGCGGTGGTCGGCGTGGCCTCGCAGATCGGCGTGAGCGCGGCGGTGATCCCGGCGCGCGCTAGATGCTTCGCGACCATCGGCTCGCCGGGGCGATCGTCACCTTGAAGGAGAGCCCCTGGATCCGCTCGCCCGCCGGGCGGTCGACGCCGAGCGGCGTCCCGGCGAGGTCGAGGACGAAGACCGGGATCGCGACCGTCGCGCCGGGGGGCGCGAGGCCCCCCACCCATCGTGGCGCGGTCCTGGCCGTCGCTCACCGTGAAGTTCGGGCCGAGACTCCGACGTATTGCCGGCGGCGTCGGCGGCGGTGGCGGTCAGCAGGCCCCACCCCGGAGAGAGCGCCACGTTCGCCGAGAAGGCGCCGCCGCCGCTCGCCGTCGTGGCGCCGAGGAAGAGCCGCCCCTCGCCGTAACCGAGCGGGTCGGCGACCGCCACGAAGATCTCGACCGTGGAATCAGGCGGCGCCGTGCCCGAAACGACGTAGCTGTCGCCGCCGGCGCTCGCGACGCTTGCGATCTCCGGGTGGTTGAGGAACGTGTTGGGGCCCTTGTCGACGTCGCCGGCATCGTTGACCTGAACTGACGGCCCGCCGCACTCGCCGAGATCGATGCCGAGCCAGCCGTTGTCGTGGATCGAGTTCGCCGTGACGGTGTTGCCCTCGCTCGGCTGACGCAGCTGGAAGAGCTCGCCACAGAGGCCGGGCAGGCCCCCCGCGCAGGCCCCTCCGGCCGCGCCGTCGGTCGACAGCGTGGCGGTGCCCGGACCGCTCACGCCGACGTACGAGGTGGGCCCAGCCGCAGCCTTCGAGGAAGTCGACTTCGAAAGCGTGCGCGCCGCCGAGGGCGACCTCAACGGTTGACTGGCCGTTGTTCGCGCTGTGCACGACCTCCCCGTCGACCACGATGCGAACCTGATCGTCGACGTCGACCGCGATCGTGTAGGTCCCCGGCGCCGTCACCGTCAGGGTCCCAGAGAGCCGCAGCCCGATCTCGTCGAGACAAGGGCGCACCCGACCCGTCCAGCGGCCGGATCCCGTCGACGCTCTCGAACGCCCCATCGGTGTCCTCGAAGTCGAGGACCGGGAAGACGGCGACGGCGTCGGCCGTCCAGCCGTCGAACTCCGGGTAGACACCCGGGAGCATCCCGTCCCCCACGGCAACTCCGCTTGCACCGTTGCCCAGAATCCAGTTGCCGGGCCCGACGACGTTGTCGGCGCTGGGTCCGGAGATCTCAATGCCGGCGCCGGCGTTGCCCAGACCCGGACTCGCCGCGAGGTCCGTCCCGACACGGCTGCAGATGACCAGATTGCCGCTCCCGACGATCGCGACGCCGGTGCTGCTGAAGGAGTGGATGGCCAGGCCACTGGCCGAGTTGCCGTTCGAGCAGAGGCAGAGGCCGGCGTCGTACGGTCCGGTGGCTGCTCCGGAGCCGTCGATCGCGATGTCGGGCACGCAGTCGTCGTCGAGATCGCCGTCGATCGCAGTGCCGCCCTCGTCGAGAGGGGCAGCTCGCTCTGCAACGCGATCGTGCCGCCGGCGAGCCCCGGGGCGAAAGTGATCGTCGTCGGCACGCCATCGAGATTGGCGGCCGCGATCGCCTCGCGCAACGAGCCCGCGCCGCTGTCGGCGAGGGTGGTGACGACGATGGTCTGAGCGGATGCCGTTGCGGGCTGGAGCGAGACGAGAGCGAGACCCGCGACGAGGAGCGCTCGCCTAAGGTGGGCGACGGGAAACATGAGGACCTCCTTCGGGGGGGAGACTCCAGCCTGCAAGGGGAACTTTCGCGTAGGGGATGGCCCGTACCCGGGCGTCGCGAAAGGCGCCGGGAAGGTCGAGACCGACATGCCTCGGCCGAGCCATGGGCCGGACCCCTTCCCGTGGGGAGAAACCGCCAATCAGTGTGGACCCCGCCCTCCGGCCTGTCAAGGAAGATCCCTGGGCCAAGGTCACCCCCCTCCGCTCGGTGACGGGACTAAGATCGAGTCGACCATGCGCGCGATGGTGCTCGAGCGGCCGGGCGTGCCGCTCCGGCTCGCCGAGTTGCCGCGGCCCGAGCCGGGGCCGGGGCAGGTGCGGCTGCGGGTCGCGGCCTGCGCGATCTGCCGCACCGATCTCCACGTCGTCGACGGCGACCTGCCCCACCCGAAGCTGCCGCTCATTCCCGGCCACCAGATCGTCGGCCGGGTCGAGGCGCGCGGCCGCGGCGCCGACGCCGTTTTCCGATCGGCGCGCGCGTCGGCGTGCCCTGGCTCGGCTGGACCTGCGGCGAGTGCGAGTTCTGCCGGCGCGGACGAGGAGAACCTCTGCGACCGGCCGCGTCTTCACCGGCTACACGCGCGACGGCGGCTTCGCCGACGCCTGCCGTCGCCGACGAGCGCTTCTGCTTCCCGATGCCCGAGGACTTCGACGACTGCAGCGCCGCGCCGCTGCTCTGCGCGGGGCTGATCGGCTACCGCGCGCTGCGCCTGGCGGGCGACGGCCGAGCGGCTCGGCCTCTACGGCTTCGGCGCCGCCGCGCACATCCTCGCGCCAGGTCGCCGTCCACCAGGGGCGCGCGGTGTTCGCGTTCACCCGCACCGGCGACGCTCGAGGCGCAGGGCTTCGCGCGCGAGCTCGGCGCCGATCTGGGCGGGGAGCTCGACGACGCCGCCGCCGGAGCCGCTCGACGCCGCGATCATCTTCGCGCCCGTCGGCGCGCTGGTGCCGGCCGCGCTCGCGCGCCGTGCGCAAGGGCGGCGTGGTCGTCTGCGCCGGCATCCACATGAGCGACATCCCGGCCTTCCCCTACGAGCGGCTCTGGGGCGAGCGCGTCGCTGCGCTCGGTCGCCAACCTCACCCGCCGCGACGGCGAGGAGTTCCTGCCGCTCGCCGCCGCGATCCCGCTGCGCACCGAGGTCGAGCGCTTACCCGCTCGAGCGCGCCGGCGACGCGCTCGCCGCCCTGCGCGAGGGGCGCCTGCGCGGCGCGGCGGTGCTCCTGCCCTGACGCGGCGGAGGGGGGCCGCTTCGGCGGTATCGTTACGGCTGCGATTCTTCCCTTCCCCGGAGGCTTCATGCGTCGTGCTTCGCTCCTCCCCGCTCTCGTCGTTCTCGGCTTCTTCACTGCCCTCCCCGTCCGGTCCGCCGAGCCCCCGCGCCTCTTCCGGCAGCCGACGATCTCCGCCGACGCGGTCGTCTTCGTCTTCGCCGACGACCTCTGGATCGTCGCGCGCGACGGCGGCGAGGCGCGCCGGCTGACCGCCAGCGTCGGCATCGAGTCGCATCCGCTCTTCTCGCCCGACGGCGCGACGGTCGCCTTCACCGGCGAGTACGACGGCAACCTCGACGTCTACATCGTGCCGGCCGCGGGCGGCGAGCCGCGGCGCCTGACCTGGCATCCGGGCGACGATCAGCTCCTCGCCTGGTCGGCCGACGGCGCGCGAGGTCCTCTTTCGCTCCGCGCGCGCGAGCGGCACCGGACGACGCCCATCTCTTCTCCGTCCCCGCCACCGGCGGCTGGCCGGAGCGGCTGCCGCTGCCCTCGGTCTGGATGGCCTCGCCTTCGCCCGACGGCAAGCGCCTCGCCTACGTGCCGCACGGCGCAGTGGCAGCTCGCCTGGAAGCGCTACCGCGGCGGCCAGACGACGCCGATCTGGCTCGTCGATCTCGCGACGCTCGCGGTCGAGAAGATCCCGCGCGACAACTCGAACGACGCCTGGCCGATGTGGGTCGGGCGGCGCGGTCTACTTCCTCTCCGACCGCGACGGCGACGGTGGCGCTCTATCGCTACGACACGGCCGACCGCAAGGTGACGCGCGCGTCTTCGCCAACGACGGGCTCGACCTGAAGTCGGCCTCCGCCGGACCGGGCGCGATCGCGGTCGAACGCTTCGGCGAGATCGGGCTCTACGACATCGCGCACGGCAAGGTGAAGTGGCTCGACATCCAGGTCGAGGGCGACCTGCCCGGCGTGCGGCCGCGCTGGGTCGACGTCGCGAAGGAGATCACCGCCGCCGGCATCTCCCCCGGCGGCAAGCGCGCCGTCTTCGCCGCCCGCGGCGACATCTTCACCGTGCCGGCCGAGAAGGGCGACATCCGCAACCTGACCGCACTCCTCGTCGGCGGCCGACCGCGATCCGTCCTGGTCGCCCGACGGCAAGACCCTCGCCTGGCTGTCGGATGGGTGGCCGACGCCTCCGGCGAGTACGCGCTGCACCTCGCGCCGCAGGACGGCACCGGCGATGCCCGCCGCATCGCGCTCGGCTCCCCGCCGTCGTTCTTCTACGAGCCGCTCTGGTCCCCCGACGGCAAGAAGATCGCGCTCTACGACAAGCGGCTGACGCTGTGGATCGTCGACGTCGCGAGCGGCGCGCTCACGAAGGTGGAGAGCGACCTCTACGAAACGCCGTATCGCACGCTCGAGCCGGCCTGGTCGCCCGACAGCCGCTACCTCGCCTACACGCGAGCAGCTCCCGTCCCACCTGCACGCGATCTTCGTCTACGCGCTCGACTCCGCGCGTCTCGACCGCAGGTGACCGACGGCCTCTCGGACGCCCGCTTCCCGGCCTTCGATCGCGGCGGCAAGTACCTCTACTTCACCGCTTCGACCGACTGGGGCCCGACCGCGACCTGGCTCGACATGTCGAGCGTCGACCATCCGGTGTCGCGCGCCGTCTACGTCGCCGTCCTCGATCGCAAGGAGCCCTCGCCGCTCGCGCCCGAAAGCGACGAGGAGGGCACCGCGGAGGAGGAGGAGCGAAGGACGCCGACCGAAGGACGACGGACAAGACGCCGGCGAAGAAGGGGCGGCCGGCAAGGACAAGCTCCGAGAGCGAGACGCGGCGGCGCCGAAGATCCCGGCGGTGACACGATCGACTTCGACCGCCTCGAGCCAGCGCACGTCGCAGCTGCCGGTGCCGGTGCGAAGACTACAGCGGTCTTCGCCGCCGGCAAGGCCGGGGAGATCTTCCTGCTCGAGGCGACCGGCGCTGCGAGGCGCGACAGCGAGGAGTCCGGCGCCGCGCACCGTCGAAGTTCGACCTCGAGAAGCGCAAGATCGAGAAGCTGGCGGACGAGGATCTCCGAGCTCCGCGTCTCCGCCGACGGCGAGAAGATGCTGCTGCGAGAGCGGCGACGACTGGTCGATCGCCGGCGCGGACGCGCCGATCGAGAGGGCGGCAAGGAGACGAAGGCGCTCGACCTCGACCGGATGCGAGGTCCACGTCGATCCGCGCGCCGAGTGGCGCCAGATGTACCGCGAGACCTGGCGGATCCAGCGCGACTTCCTCTACGACCCGCAGCTCCACGGCCTCGACCTCGCGGCGGCCGAGGCGAAGTACGCGCTCTACCTCGAGGGCCTCGCCCACCGCTCCGACCTCAACTACCTGCTTCGACGAGATGCTGGGCGAGCTCGGCGTCGGCCACGTCTACGTCGGCGGCGGCGACGCTGCCGAAGGCGCCGAAGGTGAAGGGCGGGCTGCTCGGCGCCGACTACGAGATCGCCGAACGGCCGCTACCGCTTCGCCCGCGTCTTCGACGGCGAGAGCTGGAATCCCGAGCTCCAGGCGCCGCTCACCCAGCCCGGCGTCGACGTCGTGGCGGGCGAGTACCTGATCGCGGTCGATGGCCGCGACGTCCGGCCGCCGGCCTCCGTCTACGGCTTCTTCGAGAGCACCGCGCCGGCAAGAGCGTGCGGCTGCGCGTCGCGAGCGGACCCGGAGGCGCCGGACGCGCGCGACGTCACCGTGGTGCCGATCGCCGACGAGGAGGATGCTGCGCTATCGCGCACTGGGTGGAGGACAACCGGCGCACGGTCGACCGGCTCTGCGGCGGCCGGCTCGGCTACGTCCACCTGCCGGACACGGCGCGCGGCGGCTTCGCTCAACTTCAACCGCTACTTCTTCGCGCAGATCGACAAGCCAGGGATGGTGCTCGACGAGCGCTTCAACGACGGCGGGCTTGTCGCCGACTACATCGTCGACTACCTCCGGCCGCCGCGCAGCCTGGAGCATGGCCGCGCGCGACGGCATCGACATCCGTCTCGCCCGGCGGCGCCATCCACGGCCCGAAGGTGATGCTGATCAACGAGACGTCGGGCTCGGGCGGCGACGCGCTGCCCTGGATATTCCGCGAGCTCGACCTCGGGCCGCTGGTCGGCACCCGCACCTGGGGCGGCCTGGTCGGCATCTACGACTACCCGGAGCTCCTCGACGGCGGCGCGCGTCACCGCGCCGCGCGGCGGCCTCTACGGCCTCGAACGGCAAGTGGGAAGTCGAGAACCAGTCGGCGTCGCTCCCGACGTCGAGGTCGAGCTGCCGCCGAACGACTTCGCCGCACGGCAACGATCCGCAGCTCGACAAGGGCGTCGAGATCCTGCTCGAAGAGCTCGCCAAGAGGGTCGCGCCGAAGCCGCAGCGCCCCCCCTTCCCGGACTACCAGGTCACCCCCTGGAGCTCGGAGGCGAGACCCTGACGAAGGGAGGGTGAGACCATGAAGGCGATCCGGGCCCATGCCGCGGGCGGCCCCGAGGTTCTCGCGCTCGACGAGCTGCCGGTCCCGTCACCCGGTCCCGGCGAGGCGCTCGTGCGCCTCGCCTTCGCCGGCGTCAACTTCGTCGACGTCTACTTCCGCTCCGGCCTCTACGACCCCGGCCCGCGGCCGGTCGTCCTCGGCCGCGAGGGCGCCGGCGTGGTCGAGGCGCTCGGCCCCGGCGTCGAGAGTCTCGCCGTCGGGGACCGCGTCGCCTGCACCGACGCCGCCGGCACCTACGCCGAGCGGATCGTGGTCCGCGCCGATCGACTGCTGCGGGTGCCGCCGGGGCTCTCTGACGAGGAGGCCGCCGCGCTGCCGCTCCAGGGCATGACCGCCGACTACCTGGTGCGGTCGATCGGCCGCGTCGTGCCCGGCGACCGGGTGCTCGTCCACGCCGCGGCGGGCGGCGTCGGCCGCCTCGCCTGCCAGCTCGCGAAGGAAGACGGCGCGACCGTCTTCGGCACCTGCTCGACTCCGGCGAAGGCCGCGATCGCGCGCGCCGCGGGCTGCGACCATCCGATCCTCTACACCGAGGTCGACTTCGCCGACGCGGTGCTCGCCGGAACCGACGGCCGGGGCTGCGACCTCGTGGTCGACGGCGTCGGACGCGACACTTTCGCGGGATCGGTGCGCGCGACGCGCGTGCGCGGCACGCTCGTCCTCTACGGCCAGGCGAGCGGCATGGTCGAGCCCTTCTCCCCGCGCCGGGTGCTGGGCAGCCGCACGCTGGTCACCGCGAGCCTCTTCGACTACGTGCGCGAGCCGGCCGAGCTGCTCGAGCGCTGGCGCCGGGTCGCCTCCGACGCCGTCGACGGCCGCCTCGCCCTCGCGATCGACCGGATCCTCCCGCTCGCCGAAGCGGGAACGGCCCACCACCTGCTCGAATCGCGCGCCACGACCGGCAAGCTCCTGCTCGACTGCCGCTGACCCCGCTCCGCCGTCGCGGCTCCGGCCGGAGGCCGGAGCGGGGGCGGCGATTGCGGCGTTGGTGGTGACGGCGAGGAAAAGCGAAAAGCTCTTAGAAGGAAAGCTGCACCGGGACGCGCGCTGGGCACCCGTTGCGGCTTGCCTGCGGGTCGTTGTCAGGAGCCGCCGGCGAGCTCGCGCATTCCCGGAAGCGCTGTTTCGTGCCGTTTTATCGGCTCCCGACCGAGTTCCCCGCCGCCGGGTCGACCCGCGGGCGATCGGGCCGGCATGACCAGTCCTTCTATGGAGCTTCTTGCTTTTCCTGATTGGAGCTCTCGGCTGCCTGGGTCTTCGCCACCGCCGGGTCCCAGCGTTCGAGCCAGCCGAAGTACTCCTTCCACCAGAGGAGCGCGGCCTGGGGCTTGAGGATCCAGTGGTTCTCGTCGGGGAAGACGACGATGCGCGCGGGGACGCCCTTGCCCTGGAGGACACCGTAGAGGTTCAGGCCCTGCGTGTAGGGCACGCGGTAGTCCTTCTCGCCGTGCAGGACGAGGGTGGGCGTCCGGAAGTTCGCCGCCGCCATCGCCGGACTCGCCTGCGCGGCGCGCACCGGGTCCTCCCAGGGCGCGGCGCCGTAGTTCCTCGCGCGCCCCCAGGTCGAGTCGGAAGCGAACTGCGCCAGGGTGTCGTAGACGCCGGCGTGCGAGACGAGCGCCTTGTAGCGGTCGGTGTGGCCGAGGATCCAGTTGACCAGATAGCCGCCGTAGGAGCCGCCCGCCGCGAACAGACGGTCGGGGTCCGCGGTGCCCAGCGCGACCAGGTGGTCGACGGTCTTCTCGACGTCCTCGAACGGCTTCGAGGCGTGGTCGCCGAGGATCGACTCCGCCCAGGCCTGGCCGTAGCCGGTCGAGCCGTGGAAGTTCGGCTGCGCCACGACATACCCCTTCGAGGCCATGAGCATCACGTTCCAGCGGAAGTGGAAGTCGTCGAGCGACGCTCCGTGCGGGCCACCATGCAGCACGACCAGCAGCGGCCACTTGCGGGCGCGGTCGAAGTCGGGCGGGTAGACGACCAGCGAGTGCACGGGTTCGCCGCCCGCGCCCGAGACGTTGAGCTCCTCGACGCGCACCGGCGCGAGCGCTGCCATGCGCTCGGCGTTGAACGAAGTGATCGCCTTCTCCCGCGCGCTCGCGACCGTCTCGATCGAGAAGAGCTCCGTCGGCTGCCCGGTGCCCGCGCGGGCGAAGACGATCCGGCCGCCGCGCGCGCCGTCGGCCGCCGAGATCCGGCCGCCGCGCGCGACCAGCTTCGGGTCGCCGCCGCCGATCGGCAGGGCGTAGAGATGGACGCGGGCGCGCTCCTCGACCGTCACCAGCAAGCGGCCGTCGGCGGCGAAGCCGGCGATCGAGGGCGCGACATCCCAGGCCGGGGCGAGCGCGCCGATCGAGCCGCTCTTGCGGTCGAGCCGCGCCAGGCGCGCGAAGTCGGGGTCGACCTCGGGGCGGAGCTGACGCGACCAGACCAGCCAGCGGCCGTCGGGCGAGTAGCGGGGCGAGCCGTCGTCGGCCGGGTTGTCGGCGGTCAGGTTGCGCGGCGCGCCGGCGGCGAGGCCGTCCGCGCCGAGAGGGAGCGCGAAGAGGTCGAAGTTGAGCGTCGCGTAGGGGGGCGCTGTCGAGTTGGCGACGAACACCGCTTCGCGGCCGTCGGGCGCGAGGTCCCAGTCCGGGCCCTCGAAACCCCAGAGCAGGTCGAGATCGGGCGTGAGATCGGTGATGACACCGGTCGCGAGCTCGAGCGTGAACAGGTGGGGCACGGTGCCGTCGGCGAGGTAGTGGTCCCAGTAGCGGAGGGCGCGGGTCTCGCCCGCCTTCGCCTGCGTCTTGTCCGCCTTCGCGGCGTCGAGCCGCTTCTTCACCGCCGGCCAGTCGCCGTCGAGATCCGCAAAGGTCTCCGCGACGAAGTAGAGCCGCTTCCCGTCGGGCGAGTAGCGGGGGGCCTGGGGCGCGACCGGCAGGTCGGTGACCGCCTGCGCCTCGCCGCCGTCGAGCGGCAGCAGGTGGAGCTGCGGCGGCCCGTCGCCCCGCTTGGCGAGGAAGGCGATCCGCCGGCCGGCGGCGCTCCAGACCGGCGCGGAATCGCTCCCCTCCTGGAAGGTGAGCTGGCGCGGCTTCGCCGAGCCGTCGACCGGCGCCAGCCAGAGGTCGCTGTTCCCCCGGTTCTTCTCGATGTCGAAACGGGTGACGGTGAAGACCACCTGGCGGCCGTCGGGCGAGACGACCGGCGCGCCCACACGCTCCATCGCCCAGAGGTCGTCGGCGGTCATCGGGCGGCGCGACTGCGCCGGGCTCGCGGTCTGAACCAGAACGAGGCCCGCGCAGCCGAGCGCGAGCGGAAGGAGGCGGCGAAGCGTCATCGAGGAATCCCCCGTACGGCGCCGGTCGACCCGGCGCCGGGACTCCAAAGTAGCAGAGAGACGCGGCTCGAGGGGAGGGATCGGTGCACCCGCGACGGCCTCTGCTAGCCTCTCCGCGTGACCTCGCAAGACCTCCTGCGCATCCTGCTCGCCCTCCTCCCCGCCCTGGCCATCCTCCTCCTGGTCCGCGTCGTCGTCCGGCGCCGGATCGGCCAGGCGGTGGCGCTCGCGCGCGCCGAAGCGGACGCGGCGCGGGCCACCGTCGAGGAGCGCCTGCGCGGGCGCGAGGAGCAGATCGCGCGCCTGAACGGCGAGCTCTCGGCCGCCGCGGGGCGGATCGAAGCGCTCGCCGGCGAGGTCGCCGAGCTCGGCGCCCGGCGCGCCGAGGCCGAGGCCCGCCTCGAGGAGGAACGCGAACAGGCGGTCGAGCGCCAGCGCCTGCTCGCGGAAGCGGAGACCCGCCTCGCCGGCACCTTCTCGACGCTCGCCGGCCGCGCGCTCAGCCAGAACAACCAGCTCTTCCTCGACCTCGCGCGCCAGAACCTCGAGACGCTGCAGGCGGGCGCGCAGGGGGACCTCGAGAAGCGCCAGCAGCAGATCCAGCACCTGATCGCGCCGCTCCGGGAGCAGCTCGACCGCTACGAGGCGGGGGTGCGCACGCTCGAGGCGGCACGCGAGCAGGCCTACGGCACCCTCTCCGAGCAGGTCCGCTCGCTCGCCTCGACCCAGGAGCGGCTGCAGCTCGAAACCGGCAACCTGGTCAAGGCGCTGCGCGCGCCGCAGGTGCGCGGGCGCTGGGGCGAGATGCAGTTGAAACGGGCGGTCGAGTTCGCCGGCCTGGTCGACCACGTCGATTTCATCGAGCAGGAGTCGACCGACACCGACGAGGGTCGTCAGCGCCCCGACATGATCGTCCGGCTGCCCGGCGGCAAGCAGATCGTGATCGACGCCAAGGCCCCCCTCTCCGCCTACCTCGACGCGCTCGAGGCGAAGGACGAGGACGTCCGCAAGAGCCTGCTCGTCGACCACGCCCGCCAGGTCCGCGACCACATTCGCAAGCTCTCCGCCAAGAGCTACTGGACCCAGTTTCCGGAGGCGCCGGAGTTCGTCGTCCTCTTCCTGCCCGGCGAGACCTTCTTCTCGGCCGCGCTCGAGCAGGACCCGACGCTGATCGAAGCCGCTTTCACCGAATCCGTCGTTCTCGCGACGCCGACCACGCTCGTGGCGCTGCTCAAGTCCGTGTACTACGGCTGGCGCCAGGAAACGCTCGCCCAGAACGCCCGGGAGATCTCCGAAGTCGCGCGGACCTTCTACGAGCGGGTCCGGGTCTTCGCCGGGCACTTCCAGAAAGTCGGGAAGGGACTCGAGGACGCGACCCAGTCCTACAACGCCGCGGTGGGTTCCTACGAGAGAAACGTCCTCTCGCAGGGACGCCGGATCGAACGCCTGGGAGCCGGTGCGGAGAAGTCGCTGCCCGAGCCCGAGCCCATCGATCTCGCCCCGCGCGAGCTCGCCGCGAGCACCGACGAGCCGGACGGCGGCTGACCGCCGCGGTCAGACGGGGTCGGCGGCGCCCTGCCGCGCGGCCAGCGCGACGAAGAGGCCGCCGCTCAGCAGGCCCGCGACGACGTCGACCGGGTAGTGGTAGCCGCAGACCACCGTCGAGGCGGCGATCGCGGCGAACCAGAGGGCGTAGGCGGTCGCCGCGCGCGGGAAGAAGACGCGGCCGGCGAACCAGGCGCAGACCATCGAAGCCACCACGTGGGTGCTCGGGAAGGCGAGGCCGCCCCGGTCGAAGCGGCCGTAGAGGGCGTCCATCAGCGGCACGAAGACGACCCCCGCCGGCATCGTCGCGGCGCGCGCCGCGAGCGGGCCGGCGACCGGAAAGACGAGGTTCGCCGCGTAGTGCGCGAGCATCGCCGCGGTCAGCCAGAAGAGGAAGCGGTCGACCTCGCGCGCCGCGCGCCGGCCGGCGGCGAGCGCGGGAACGAAGAGGAGCAGGTAGTAGCTGAAGTAGACGGCGTGCGCCAGCTCGATCAGAGGCAGCGGCAGGCGCGCTCCCCAGGTGTGCCAGTGGCCCGGGAAGAGCGCCTCGTCCCACCCCTCGACCATCGGGTCGAGGTCGCCGCCGAGGACGAGGCCGCGCATCTCCCCCGCCCAGCCGTAGAGCCAGGCGAGCGCGACCACCGGCAGCCAGCGGTGGGCGAAGCGGAAGAAGCTCCCCTCCTCGCCGCGATCCGCGGCCGCCAGCGCGAGCGCGAGCGCGACGACCAGCGCGTGCCCGGCCGCGAGCTCGAGCCGCCGCGGTCCGAGCGCGGCGCCGTCGAGCGTGAGCAGCAGGGCCACGCCGGCGCCGTAGGCGGCCAGCGTCCAGTCGGTCGCGCTCGGTCTCCCCCGCCGTTCGCTCACAGCTCGAGATCGTAGATCCGGTAGGTCTTGTAGCGCTCGGCGCCGAGCCGCTCGACGATGCGGCACATCGCCGGGTTCGACTCGAGCACCCAGGACATCTCTCCCCAGCGGTAGCCCTTGCGCCGCGCCTCCTCCATCGTGCGCGCGTACATCGCGGCGTCGACGCCGCGGAAGCGGTGTCCGGGGAGCACGCCCATGATCAACACGCGCACGGCGTCGATCCGCCGCTTCTTCCAGAGGATCCTGAGCAGGCCGAAGGGGAGCAGGCGGCCGTGGGCGAGACGCAGGGCCTGGTGGATGTCGGGCACCGTGACGCTCACCCCTACCGGCTCGCCCGCCTCCTCGGCGAGAAAGACCAGGTCGCGGTCGGCGAGCGGCTTGAGCTCGGCGGCGAGCGCGCGCATCTCGGCGACGGTGAGCGGCACCGCGCCCCAGTTCTCCGCCCAGGCCCGCGAGTGGATCCGGTGCACGCGCTCGACCTCCTCGTCGAAGCGCGCGAAGTCGAGCTTGCGCACCACGATGCCGCGCGCGGCGACCGCCGCGGCCGCCGCCGCGAGGCGATCCGGCACCCGCTCCGGAACGTCCATCCGGTAGGCGAAGAGGTCCTGCGCCTTGACGAAGCCGGCGCCCTCGAGCAGCGTCCGGTAGTAGGGCGGGTTGTAGGACATCAGCAGGACCGGCGCCCGGTCGAAGGCGTCGACCAGCAGGCCGCACTCGTCGTTGATGGTGAAGCTCATCGGTCCGCGCAGGCGGCCGAGGCCCCGGCCGCGCACCCAGTCGGCGGCGCGCGCGACCAGCGTCTGCGCCACCTCGCGGTCGTCGACGCACTCGAAGAAACCGAAGAAGCCGGTGCCGTCCGCGTAGGTTTCGAGGTGACGCCGGTTCTCGATCGCCGCGATGCGGCCGACCACCTCTCCGCCGCGTTCGGCGAGGAAGAGCTCGGCGTCCGAGTGTCCGAAGAAGGCGTTCTTCCGGCGGTCGAGGAACGCTTTCCGTTCGACGAGCAGCGGCGCCACCCAGTTCGGGTCGCGGGCGTAGATGCGCCAGGGGAAGCGAATGAAGCGGCCGAGGTCGCGCCGGGAGCGGACCGCGCGGACCACGAGCCCGGCGTGCGGTTGCGAAACCACCAGGAGTCGACTCTAGCGGGTCCAGGTCAGGGTTTCGGCGCGCCGAAGCGCCGACCGATGCCGATCCAGTAGTTGGGGCCGGTCGAGTCGTTGTCGGCGAGCACTTCCGGCGCCGGGGCGAGCGAACCCTCGGCCGGCACGTGGTGCTCGAGCCGGCCCCAGAAGTAGGCGCCCCCCGCCTCGAGGAACCAGGCGCGGTCGGCCGAGAGCGAGATCTCGACGCCGACGCCCGCCGTGGCGGCCGGGAACCAGCCGTCGTTGTCGACGCGCAGATCCTCGTCGAGGTACTCGTTGGTCAGCGTGAGCGTCGTGCGGTCCTTCTCGTAGGCCGCGCCCGCCGCCATCAGCAGGAAGGGCTGCACCCGTTGGCAGCTCCGGCAGGGGAAGAAGTGCGCGGCCGCCATGAGGTCGGTCCAGACCGAGTACTTCTGCTCGAAGGCGAGCCGCGCCGGGCCCGCCTCGGTCGGAATCGTCGCTTCGCCGTCGATCCCGCCGGCGCTGTAATCGAGCTCGAGCCCCACCAGCCAGCGCTCCGAGACGCGCCGGAAGAGCTTGACGCCGAGGCTCAGGTTGGCGACGTCGTCCCAGGTGTCGAAATCGACGCCGAAGGTGTCGTTGATCTGCTCGATCTGCGCGTTGGTGCGGGTCTGCTTGGGAAACGCCTGTTGCACGTAGAGAGACGTGGACCACCCGGTCGTCTCCGCCGCGGCCGCGAGGCCCGGGGCGAGGAGGGCAAGGCCCAGGATCGCCGCCGGGAGGAGCTGGCGGCTGCGCGAGAGCGGCGAAATGGGGTGCGACATGGGAAGCGGGCCTCCTGAAGATCGCATCCCCTCAACAGTCCCGCCGCGGCACGCCCGCTCCCGACACCCTTCGGGGTGGCAGCACCCCACCCCGGCGCGCTGGTCGCCCGGCGGCCAGCGCGGCTGCGCCCCCCGTCCGGACGAACTCCTGGTGGACCTGGCGTCAGCCGCCGCGGCGGGCGGCCGGACGCGCGCCGTTCGGCGCACCCTGGGCGAGGTCGGGGTTCGGGTTCTTGATCTTGTCGGACTCCGCGAGGCCCGAGACCACCTCGATCTGCAGGCCGTCGGAGAGCCCGGTCACGATGTCGCGGCGCTCGAAGACCTGCGGCGTGGTCTCGACCTCGACGTAGGTCTTCCCGCCGTCGAACTGGAGCAGCCCCTCGTCGATCGCCAGCACCTGGTCGCGGCGGTCGAGCACGATGTCGGCGTTGGCGCTGTAGTTGGCGCGGATGAAGACCTCGTCCTGCGGCGCCAGCGCGGCGCGGATCTCGAACTGGATCGCGCCCTCCTCTTCGACCCCCTTGGGAGCGATGTGCTCCAGGGTCGCCGCGAGCCGGCGGTCCGGCACCGCGCCCACGGTCAGCTCGAGCGCCATGCCCTCGCGCAGCTTGCCGACCTCCGACTCGTCCACCTTGCCCTCGAAGATCATGTCGCCGAGGTCGGCGATCGAGGCGATGGTGGTGCCGTCGTTGAAGTTGTTCGCCTCGATCACCGACGAGCCGACCTCGACCGGCACCTCGAGCACGGTGCCCGCGATGGTCGCGCTGACCAGCGTGGTGGAAGCCGAACCGACGCGCCCGCTGGTGCCCTTGCGCACGATCTCGAGATTGTCCTGGGCGGCGGCGACCTCCTCCTCGGCCTGCTGCGCCGCGATCTCGGCGCTCTGCAGCTCGGCCTCGGCGATCGTCCCGTCGGCGAACAGGCGCTGCCGCCGCTCGAGCTCGCGCCGGGCGTCGGCGAGGGCGATGCGCGCCTTGTTGACGCGCGATTCGCCGCTCGACAGCTGCACCATGTTCGGGATCACCCGCACCTTGGCGAGCAGCGCGCCGCGCTCGATCTCCTGCCCGGCCTCGACGTGGAGCTCCTCTACGATGCCCGAGACCTGGGGCTTGATGAGGATCTCCTTGCGCGGCACGACCGAGCCGGTCGCCACCGTCTTGTGCACGATGTCGGTGCGCACGGGCGAGGCGGTGGCGTAGACCACCGGCTTCTTCTGCGATTTCTTCCAGAGGAAGACGCCGGTGCCGACCACCAGGACGGCGAACGCGACCACGAGCAGGATTCCGAGGAACTTCTTCATTGCGACAACTCCCTTGCCGGACGGCTATTCGGTGCGCAGCGCCACCACCGGCGGCACCGCGATCGCGCGCTGGGCCGGCACGAAGCCGGCGACGCAGCCGGCGGCGATCAGGATCGCCACCGCCCGGAACGCCTCGCCGAAGGAGACGCCCGGGTTCTGGAACATGGCGGGCCCGCCGCTCGCGCTGGTCGGCGGAACGAGCGACGCCGCGAGCTCGAGCACGCCGACGCCCGCGGCGAGGCCGACGAAGCCGGCGACCGAGGTGAGCACCAGCGCCTCGAGCAGGATCTGGCTCATGATGCTCCACGGCCCGGCGCCGACCGCGCGCCGGATGCCGATCTCCCGGGTGCGCTCGCGCACGATGATCAACAGGATGTTCGAGACCCCGATCGCGCCGGCGGTGAGGGTGCCCAGGCCGACGATCCACATCAGCAGGCGGATGCCGGTGAACAGCCCCTGGATCTTGCCGAACTCCTCCTCGAGGTTGAAGTGCCCGATCCCGCGCCGGTCGTCGGGGGCCACCTTGTGGCGCGAGCGCAGGATCTCGAGGACCTGCTCCTCGACGACCGAGGCCGGCACGCCCGCCCGCGAGGTCACCGCCAGCCAGTCCACCTCGCCGAGCATGTGGAAGGCCTGCTGGAAGGTGGTGAACGGGACGAAGATCGACTGCAGGTCGCGGTCGGCCTGGTTGCCGCTCTGGCGCGAGCGGAAGACGCCGACCACCTTGAAGTCGACGCCGTTGATCTGGATCGACCCGCCGATCGGATCCTCGCCCGGCTCGAACAGGACCTCGAGCACGCGCGTGCCGATCACCGCCACCTTGCGCTTCTGCTCGATGTCGATGCGGTTGAGCAGGCGCCCGCGGTCGAGGATGAGCGACTGGATGGTGAAGATCTCCGGGTGGTCGCCGGTCACGTTGAAGGCGCCGGTCTCGCCGTGGCGGACCACCCGGCTGGTGCCCATGTGGCCGCCGAGCTGGAGGCGCGGGGCGACCACCTGGGCGTCCTTCACCTGGGCGCGGATCGCTTCGACGTCGGCGTCGGTGAAGTCGACGCTGCGCCCGGAGGGGAGGCCGGCCCACGGCTTCGACGTGCGCATGCCCCAGACGAAGAAGCTGTTGGTCGCGGTGCCCGAGAACCCGGTCAGGACGCCGTTCGAGAGGCCGTTGCCGGACCCCAGCAGGAGGACGAGCAGGAAGATCCCCCAGAACACGCCGAAGGCGGTCAGGAAGGTGCGCAGCTTGTTCTTGGCGAGCGCGGCGCCGATCTCCTGCCAGTGGTCGAGGTCGAACATGGCGCGCTCCTATTCGTCGCGCAGCGCCTCGACCGGCTGCACCGAAGCGGCGCGCCGGGCGGGGAAGAAGCCGGCCACGGTGCCCGCCGCGACGAGCAGCAGCGTCGCCCAGGCGGCGGTCGGGAGGTCGACCTGCGGGTTCCTGAAGAAGCTCGACTCCTCGGGCAGGAAGCGCGACGCCACCTCGAGCACCGCCACACCGGCGACCAGGCCGAGGTAGCCCGCCACCGCCGTGATCAGCACCGACTCCTGGAGGACGAGCGCGACGATCGAGCCGGGGGTGGCGCCGAGCGCCTTGCGGATGCCGATCTCGCGGGTCCGCTCCTTGACCGCCACCAGCATGATGTTCGACACCCCGACGACGCCGGCGAGCAGGGTGCCGATGCCGACGATCCAGATGAAGATCCGGATCGCGCCCATCAGCGACACGAAACGCTGGAAGTTCTCGACGTTGTTGTTGACGAAGACCGCGCGCTTGTCCTCGGGATCGAAGGCGTGGTTGACCGCCAGGATCTCGCGCGACTGGCCGGCCATCTGCTCGCTCTCGGGCAGCGTGGCGTCGCCGGTCGTGTAGAGGATCTGGTTGATCCGGTTGCGGCCGTTGAAGGCGCGCTGGGCGGTCGAGATGGGCAGGTAGATCAGCTCGCGTTCGCGCTCCGAGCCCTCGTCGTCGAAGATGCCGACCACGCGGAAGGCGAGGCCGTTGATGCGGATCTCCTTGCCGATCGCGGGTTCGGCGCCGAACAGCGCGTCCTTGACCAGCAGGCCGAGCACGGCGCTCTTGCGGAACTCGCGGATGTCGATCTCGTTGATGAAGCGCCCTTCGAGAATCCGGGTCTTCTCGAGCCGCGCGTGGTCGGGGTGGACGGCGCGCATGGTGAAGCTGCCGGTTTCGTTCTTGTAGACGATCTTCGAGTTGCCGAAGATCATGAAGCGCGCCGAGGAGTACTCGACGCCCGCCACCCGCGACGTCACCTCGTCGTAGTCCCGGTTCTCGAACTGGATGCGGCGTCCCGGCTGCATCCCCTGGTAAGGAGTCGAGGTCCGCCCCGACTGGATCCAGATGCTGTTGATCGCGTCGTCGCGGAACTGGTACTCGACGCCGTGCGCGAGGCCGGTGCCCGAGCCGAGCAGCACCACCA
This sequence comes from uncultured Acidobacteriota bacterium, assembly GCA_963803995.1. GTDB lineage: Bacteria > Acidobacteriota > Thermoanaerobaculia > Multivoradales > JAGPDF01 > JACTMI01. The sequence continues at coordinate 400,591 of CAWDOT010000006.1, read as the reverse complement.
GCATGAAGATCCCCCAGGCGACCGCGAAACCGGTCAGCGTGGTGCGCAGCTTGTTGCGCGCCACCACGTCGAGGATCTCCCGCCAGGTGTCGCGGTCGATCATCCCGCCGCCTCCGCGCCGGCGGCCGCTCCCGCTCCCGCGGCGGCGGCCACCCCGGCGGGAATCCCGCCCCCGGTCGCGGCGGCCCGGCCACGATCGGTCGCGCGGTCCTCGGTGATGCGCCCATCGACCAGGTGGATCAGGCGGTCGGTCATCTCCGCGATGTCGTGCTCGTGAGTGATGATCACCACCGTCACGCCCTCGCGCTGGATCCCCTGCAGGACCTCCATCACCTCGCGCGAGGTCACCGAATCGAGCGCGCCGGTCGGCTCGTCGGCGAGCAGGACCTTGGGCCGCGAGACCAGCGCGCGGGCGATCGCCACGCGCTGTTGCTGGCCGCCCGAGAGCTCGCGCGGCAGGTGCCCGGAGCGGTCGGAGAGACCGACCTTCTCGAGATACTCCTCCGCGATCCGGTTGCGCTCCCGGCGGGCCACGCCCTGGTAGTAGAGCGGCAGCGCGACGTTCTCGACGGCGGTCTTGAACTGGATCAGGTGGAAGGACTGGAAGACGAAGCCGATGAACTGGCCCCGGTAGCGCGCCGCCTGCGCCTCGGAGAGGTCGGACATGTCGACCCCGTCGAGCGTGTACTCGCCGCTGTCGAAGCGGTCGAGAAGGCCGATGACGTTCATCAGGGTCGACTTGCCCGACCCGGAGGCGCCCATCACCGAGACGAGCTCGCCGCGCCCGACGTCGAGGTCGAGACCCTTCAGGACATGGAGGGCGTTGTCCCCCATGCGGTAGCTCTTGTTCAGTTCGCGGATGCGGATCATCGGTTCCTGGCAGACCTCCACTGAATGCAAGACAAGGGCCCCGCAGCACTCGCGCGGACAGACCCTCCCCTGATCTCTACGCCCGGCGGCGAAAATAGTTCGACCGGTGCCCGAATTCCGGGGCGCTGGGCGAGATCCTGAGCGCTGAAACTGCTCTCAGTTAAGGGGGTACCCGTTTCGCCTCCCGCTGGTCGCGGGTCCCTGGGTGCCCGCGCAGAAGCTCCCTCCTGCCGGAAGTCTCCTCGGTCCGGCGGGCCCCCTCGCTCCGACCAGCGGGCGTTCGGCCTGCCGCCATCATCCCTTCTATGGGCTGTTTCCCCCCGCCGCCACGGGCGCTCCGGAGACCCGGCGAGCCGGCGACCCTGGCGCGGAACTAGGTTCCGCGCGGGTCGCGGGTGGGGGGAAAGACCGGCACCGGGAAAGCGCGCACCAGACCGCTCGGCGCGGGCTCCTTGGAGGCGCGGGCGCGGGCTGTGCCCTCGCGCTCGACCTCCTCGATGCGCAGCACCGCGTGCAGGGGGAGGTAGAGCCGCTTGGCGCCGCCGTACTCGGCGCGCAGCCCCTCCTCGGAAGGGTCGACCACCAGCTCGGAGCGCGCGCCGAAGACCAGGTCCTCGACCTCGACGAAGCCGAACAGCGCCCCCTGCCCGACCTGGCGGGCGTAGAGCTCGACGACCTGGCCCTGGCTCTGGAAGACGACCTTGTAGATGCGCTTGCGCGCGGCGCTCATCGCGCGGGATCCTAGCAGAGCGACCGCCTCAGAGCAGGGGCGCGAGCAGCCGCGCGGCGCCGTCGCGCAGCTTCGCGAGACGCGGCTGCGCGCGCACCCGGGCCGCGTGGACCTCCTCGGAGCTTTCGAGATCGGCCTCGAACGCCGCCTCGAGGCAGCCCGCGAACCCGGCGTCCGCCACCAGGGCTCCGAGCTCGAAGTTGAGGTGCGAGCTGCGCACGTCGACGTTGGCCGAGCCGACCACGCCCCAGCTCGAGTCGACCACCATTGTCTTGGCGTGCAGCATGCGCGGGAGGTACTCCCAGATGCGCACGCCCGCGTCGAGCAGCGCCGGGTAGTAGGAGCGCGCCGCCGCGCCGAGCAGGGGCACGTCGAGCACGCGCGGCACGAGGACGCGCACGTCCACGCCGCGCAGCGCGCTCGCCACCAGCGCCTGCACCGTCGGCGTCTCTGGCACGAAATAGGCGGAGGTCAGCCAGATCCGCTCGCGCGCCGTCGCGATGCCGGCGAAGAAGACGAGTCCGCTCGCGTTGCGCGTCTGGTCCGGCCCCGAGGGGAGCACCGAAACCACCGATCCTGCCCCGGCCACCGCCGGCGGCCGCGCGCGGGCGGCGAGCGGCTCGCCGCTGGCGAACTCCCAGTCCTCGGCGAAGAGGCGGGCGAGATCGCCGACCGCCGGCCCCTCCAGCTCGAGGTGCGAGTCCCTGAAGGTCCCGCGGCCGCGCCGGCGGCCGAGCCCGGAGTACTCGTCGCCGACGTTCATCCCCCCGGTGAAGGCGACCTCGCCATCGACCACCACCAGCTTGCGGTGGTTGCGCAGGTGGACCGACCAGCGCCGGCGCACCGGGTTCATGGGCAGGAACTCGATCGCCCGGCCGCCGGCCGCGCGGATCCCCTCGAGCCGCCGGCGGTCGATGCCCCAGGAGCCGACCGCGTCGTAGATCAGGCGGACCTCGAGGCCGGCCCGCGCGCGGTCGGCGAGCAGGTCGAGGAAGAGCGCCCCGGTGTCGTCGTTGGCGATGATGTAGTACTCGGCCCAGATCGACCGGCGGGCGGAGAGGAAGACCCGCCACATGCGGTCGACCGCCGCCTCGTCGCGGGTGAGCAGCGCCACCCGGTTGCCGGAGCGGGGCACGAGACCCGTGGTCGCCGCCGCCAGGCGCAGCACCGAGTAGTCGCCGCCGCCGGGGCCATCCTCGAGGTCGACCCGGTGAACGAGCCGACCCGCCGCGCGCGCGGCCTCCCGGGCGCGCTGCATCCGGCGCGAGCGGCGGGGGAGGCGGGGGTTGGCGAGCAGCAGGTAGGCGGCGGCGCCGAGGCCGGGGAGCGCCAGAATGGCGAAGATCCAGGCCAGGGTGGCCTCGACCCCCTGCCTGCGGACGACGGCCCGCCCGATCGCGAAGAGGTCGAGCAGCAGCAGCAGCCCGCCGGCGAGCCGCCATGGACCGAGGTCGGGCAGATCCATCAGGACACGGAGCACCCGGAATCAACATAGCAGACCGCCGCGGGCGCGAGGGTTGCAGGGCGGGCCGGCGTATGCCGATGCCGACGACCTCGTTCCGCCGCAGGACCGCCGCTTTCGCCGCCGCCGGGCTGCTCGCCCCGCTGGCGCTTTTCGCTCAGACGCCCGCGCCGCAGGGACTGCAGCAACGGGCCGCCCCGCCGTCGCGGCCCGTTCCGCCGCCGCCGGCCCCGACCGCGGCCGAGCTGGTCGGGGTCCCGGCCGACGCCCAGTGGACGGGCAGCGGGCTGGCCTACAAGGTCCTGCGCACCGGCATCGCCGCCGAAAAGCCCCCCCTCGACAAGGATGTGATCGCCATCTTCGTGATCGGCCGCTCCCCCTCCGGCGAGGTCTTCCAGGACAGCTTCGCCCAGGGCAAGCCGCAGCGCATGCAGGTCAAGAACACCTTCATGGCCTGGCGCGACGCCATGAAGTCGATGGTGCCGGGCGAGGTGCGGCGCTGGTGGTTCCCGGCCGACCAGCTGCCCCCCAACCCCAAGACCGGCCGCAAGGAGGCCGCGGTCTTCGACGTCGAGCTGGTCTCGGTCGGCCGCATGCCCGACCCGCCGCGCTCGGTCTCCGCGCCCGACCCGAAGGCAAGGACCCTGCCGAGCGGCGCAGCCGTCCTCCAGGTGGCCGCGGGCAAGGGGGAGCAGAAGCTGACCCGCAAGGACGGGGCGATGGTCAGCTACACCCTCTGGACCCCCGACGGGCGGCCGGTCAACTCCTCGATCGCCGAAGGGCGGCCGACGCTCTTCCCGATGGAGAAGGTGATGCCGGCCTTCGCCGACTGTCTCGAGGGGATGCAGGTCGGCGAGAAGCGCCACTGCTGGATCCCGGCCGAGCGCAACGAGGGATTTCCGGGCGCCCCGAGCGGCGCGCTGATCTTCGAGCTCGAACTGCTCGGTATCTCCGACTTCCAGAAGATGCTGCAGGGCAAGGCCGCCCCGGCCTCCCCCGGCGCCCCGCGCTCCTGAGCCGGCCCCCCTCGCCGCGAGTGTAGGCTCGGCACCCTGGTGCCCACGAGCTCTCGCTCCGCGGCGGTCGTCGCGCCCACGCCGGGCGCCCGGGCCCGCCTGCCGGTCCTGCCCGCGGCGCCCCGCGTCCGCCCGTCGCGGACCAGCCGCTGGCGCGCCGGCGTGCTGATCGGCGTCCACCTGCTGATCGCCGCCCACCTCGCCCACTGGCTGACCGCCGGGACGACGCTCACCCCGGTCGAGCCCTCGGAGGCGATGGAGCTCGGACGCAGCGGCCTGGTCAACGCCGGCGCGATCTTCTTCGGCGCCGCGATCGTCGCCACCGCGATCTTCGGCCGCTTCTTCTGCGGCTGGGGCTGCCACCTCGTGGCCCTCCAGGACCTCTGCCGCTGGCTGCTCGAGAAGGTCGGCATCCGGCCGCGGCCCCTGGGCTCGCGGGCGCTCGCCTGGGTTCCGGCGCTCGCCTTCGTCTACATGTTCCTCTGGCCCGCCCTCTACCGGATGGCGACCGGAGGCGCCGCGCCGCCGCTCCAGGTGGAGCTCACCACGGCGAGCTTCTGGGCGACCTTCCCGGGGTGGGCGGTCGCGCTGGCGACCTTCGCGACCTGCGGCTTCGCCTGCGTCTACCTGCTCGGCGCCAAGGGCTTCTGCTCCTACGCCTGCCCCTATGGCGCGATCTTCGGCGCCGCCGAACGGCTGGCGCCGGGGCGCATCCGGGTGACCGACGCCTGCTCGGGCTGCGGACACTGCACCGCCGTCTGCACGTCGAACGTACGGGTCCACGAGGAGGTCGCGAGCCACCGCATGGTGGTCGACCCCGGCTGCATGAAGTGCATGGACTGCGTCTCGGTCTGCCCCAACGACGCGCTCTACTTCGGCTGGGGGCGCCCCGCGCTCTTCGCCCGTCCGGTCGCGCCCGCGCCGAAGCGCCGGCCGACGCTCGGCTGGCGCGACGAGCTCTTCCTCGCCGTCGCCTTCGCCCTCGCCTTCTTCGCGCTGCGCGGCCTGTACGGGATCTTCCCTTTCCTCTTCTCGCTCGGCCTCGCCGGCTGCCTCGCCTACCTGGCGCTCGTCACGCGCCGGCTCGTGCGGGAGACCCGCTTCGCGGCGAAGGGGCTGCTGCTGCGCGACGCGGGCCGGCTGACCCGCGCGGGCTGGGGATTCACGATCCTGGCGGTGCTGCTCGCCGCCGGGCTCGCCCACAGTACGGTGGTCCAGGCGCACCGGCAGATCGGCCGCTGGAGCGAAGCGGCTCTGCCACCGGTCGCCCCGGCCGCACCTCTCGAAGGGCGCGACCTCGAGCTCGCCCGGCGCAGCCTCGCGCACCTCGAGCGGGCGGTGACCCGGGGCCTGATGCCCCAGGCCGACCTCGCGCCGCTCTTCGAGCGGCTCGGCGCGCGCTTCGCCGGCGCCGGCGACGATGCGGACGCCCGGCGGGCGTTCGGCGGCGCAATCGCAGCCGACGGCCCCACCGCCTCCCGGCTGCACGACTTCGCTCTCGCCTGGGCGCGCAGCGGCGATCCCGTCGGGGCGGAGCGCCTCTTCCGGGAGGCGCTCCGCCTGGACCCTGGCTTCCAGCAGGCGCGCGAGGGCCTTGGAGGAACCCTGGCGATGCAAGGCCGCTTCGAGGAGGCCGTCCTCGAGCTGCGGCAGGCGGCCGCGCTGGCCCCCGGGGATGCCGAGACCCGGGTTCTGCTCGCCCGCGCCTGCGCAGCGGCCGGCGACCTCGCAGGAGCGCGCGAGGAGCTCGAGCGGGCGCGGGCGCTCGCACCGGGCCTGCTCGGAATCGACGAGCTCGCCGCCGAGCTCGAACGGGCCTCGAGCGAAGCGGCGGGCCTTGCAGCTCCTTGACGGATCGCCCGCCAGCCGTCATGCTCGCGCGCCAAACGCGAAAACCACCCTCTGGGGTGGGTCGGTCCGAACCCGAGAGGATCTCGATGAGCCAGTTCCCGTCCCGCCGTCTCCGGCACCGCTCTGCTCGCGCCCTCGGCTACGCCACGGCCGCTCTTGCCGCCAGCGTGGTCTGGGCGATCTGCAACGGCGCCACGACCGGTCCGGACGTCATCGTCGCCTCGCTCTACGGCATCGACAACTACGTTCAAGGCGCGGCGATCGAGGACAAGCGCGCCTACTCGATGGGCACGAAGTCGCTCAACGTCGGAGACACGACGCTGCTCTGGCAGGGCAGCACAGCCCTCCATCCGGTCATCGGGCAGGGCCTGTACCGAATCAAGACCGACGCCGCGCGTCCGGGCGGCCGCCTCGAGCAGATCGGCCTGAGCTGGCTGAAGCACGGCTTCACGGCTCTCGCCCAGAACGAGTACTGCACCGTGGCGAGCAACAACGGCACAGGATGCGACAACCCCGGCACCGGCAGCCTGCTCGGTCTCGGCTGCTCGGACCCCTACAGCGCCGGCCTTAACGGCTCGAACACCTCGCAGGGCACCGCCTGCGGCGGCAGCGGGGGCACCGGGGGTCTCGGCGCGCGCTCGGAGGTCAATCCGTCGACCGGCGCGATCACCTACCCCTACCAGCTCTGCGCCACGGGGGACGCGACGCTGCGCAAGCGGCTCATCGTCGCCGACTCGGACCTCGACCCGGCGCTCAACCCCGGCGCGCGCTACTTCGGGGAGGGGCAGTACCTCACCTCGGACGACGCCGCCGCCGGGAACGACGAGAACAACGCTTCGTTCCGCGAGATCGTGGTCACCGAGCCGACCTCCCGGCTCCTCGGCTTCGGCGGCGACCTCGGAGGCACCACTCAGCAGCAGTATCCGGCGATCGCGGTCTGGCCGATGCTCGACCCGTCCGTCGACTTCGACTACGTCGACATCGTCGCCGACGGCCGCTTCCACGTTGCCGCCAAGGTCCACAACCTCGGCGCCGGCATGTGGCGCTACGAGTACGCGATCCACAACCTGAACTCACACCGCAGCGCACAGCGCTTCGAGGTGCCCGTGCCGCCGGGCAGCGCGCTCGCCAACGCCGGCTTCCACGACGTCGACTACCACTCGGGCGAGCCCTACTCGAACACCGACTGGACGATCGACACCGACGGTCCCAACGGGCACGTCGCCTGGTTCGGCGTGACCCACGCCACCGACCCGAACGCCAACGCGCTGCGCTGGGGCACCATGTACAACTTCTGGTTCGATTCCGACCAGGCGCCGGGCGCGGGGCTCGCCGCGATCACGCTCTTCCGGCCGCCGGGGGGCGGCCAGCCGACGACGGTCTCGGTCAACGTGCCGGTGCCGGGCGGCACCGGGCTCTTCCGCGACGACTTCGAGAGCGGCACGCGGTCGGCCTGGAGCTCGGAGACGCCCTGACGGATCGGCGCGGTCCGCAGACGAAGGCAGGGCGGGGGCGACCCCGCCTTTCCCTTTTCTAGGGGGATTCGGCCGCGTCGGTGCGCCGGCGCAGCAGGCCGGCCGCGCGCGCGACGACGAGCGTGCCGTAGGCGCCGGGCAGCGCCTCGGCGAGCACGGCGACGAGCGAGCCCGCGGGCAGCAGCGCGCGCAGCGCCTGCGGCAGGACCATCGCCCCCCAGCCGAGTCCAGCGGTGGCGATCGCCGCGCGCGGAGCCCGGCGCAGACGCCGGAGATGCTCGCGGACGTCGAAGGCCGCAGCGAAGCTGCCGGTCGCGGCTGCCGCGGCGAACGGGATCGGCCAGAGCAGGGCGCTCGCCGCGAGCCCGACGCCGAGTCCGAGCCAGCAGAGCGGCCCCAGCCCCGCCCCCGACGCCAGCCGCTCTCCGCAGCCGAGGGCGCCGCCGATCCAGGCCGCCGGCAGGATCGCGACGAGCCCGACCGCGGCGAACAGCGCGAGCTCGCGCAGGCGCGCCGCGGGCGAAGAGTAGTCGGGCCACTCCTCGAGGTCGCCGTAGCCGGCGGCAGCGTGGCGCGCGACGTCGCCCATCAGGCCCGGAACCAGCAGCAGGAGAAGCGTGCGCGGCAGGAGTGCGACGCACCCGCCCGCCTCGCCCGCCGCCGATTCGAGCCAGGCCATCCCGGCGAGCAGCGCCGCGATCCCCGCGAGCAACGACGCCTGTCGCCCGCGCAGTGGCGAGGCGAGCAGCTCCCGCCAGCCGATCGGTTCGGCCGGCGCGGAGGGTGGCGCGGGGGTCCACTCGGCGGGCAGCTCCTCCGGCTCGGCGGGCGGCGCCAGGGGCAGCGCCAGCTCGCCGCAATGCGCGCAGAGCACGAGCCGCGTCGACGGCCGCGCGCACTCCGCGCAGAGCTCCCGCCCGCAGCCGTCGCAGCGGTAGAGCGCCCGGACACCCGGGTGCACCGAGCAGTCGGGCGCGGCCGGAGTCTGCGTCGAGGGCTTCCCGGAACCGCTCAATCCGCTCTCAGCAGATCGATGTCGTAGGAATCGAATGCGCGATCCGCGCTGAGCAGGGTCAGACGCTCGCAGCGCGCCTGCGCGATCAGCATGCGGTCGAAGGGGTCGTTGTGGTGCGGTGGCAGCGCAGCGATCTCGAGCGCGTGCTCGAGACGGACCGGCAGGCTGGCGATCGCGCTCCGGCGCAGGCGCGACGGAACGTACTTCTCCAGCGGCTCGGGCAGTTCGAGCTTGCCGAGACGGATCTTGATCGCGAGCTCCCAGACGCTGGCGCAGGAGAGCCAGAGCTCGGTCACCCCGGCCTCGAGGCGCCGCCGTACGGGCGCGGAGAACCGTCCTGGATCACTCTCCAGCCAGAGCCAGCAGTGCGTGTCGAGCAGGAGCTTCACTCCTCGAAGCTCCCCCGGAGCGCCTCCGGGAGCGGGGCGTCGAAGTCCTCGGCGATCCGCACCTGGTCGCGGTCGAGGCCGAGCCGGCGGCTCGGACGCGCGGACTCGACCGGCACCAGGCGAGCCACGGGCCGGCCGGCATTGGCGATCACGATCTCCTCGCCCTCGGCCACCCGGCGCAACAGGCGCGAGAGATGGGTCTTGGCTTCGTGGACACTCACCTCGGTCATCAGCCCAAAATAGACTTAGTCTATGACTAAGTCAAACCAAAGGACCGCTGCGCCCACGGGCAACCTCCGACTCCCGAGACGAAAAGGGGGAAGCCGGCCTGACGCCGACTTCCCCCTCCACGCCCGATTCTCGAACCGGGCGGCCCGTCCGGTCCCTCTCAGTAGCGGTACCGCTCGGGCTTGTACGGTCCCTCGACGGCGACGCCGATGTAGGCGGCCTGCTTCTCGGTGAGCTGCGTGAGCTTGACGCCCAGCTTGTCGAGGTGGAGGCGGGCCACCTTCTCGTCGAGCTTCTTGGGCAGCAGGAAAACGCTCCGGGCGTACTTCTCGGCGTTCTCGGCGAGATCGACCTGGGCCATCACCTGGTTGGTGAAGGAACAGGACATCACGAACGAGGGGTGACCGGTGGCGCATCCGAGGTTGAGCAGGCGCCCCTCGGCGAGGATCATCACCGAGTGGCCGTCGGGGAAGCGCCACTCGTCGTATTGAGGCTTGATGTTGATCCGCTCGATGCCGGCGACCTTCTTCAGGCCGGCCATGTCGATCTCGTTGTCGAAGTGGCCGATGTTGCCGACGATCGCCTTGTCCTTCATGCGCGCCATGTCGGTGGCGGTGATGATGTCGTAGTTGCCGGTGGCGGTGACGAAGATGTCGGCGGTCGCGACCACGTCCTCGAGCGTCGTGACCTCGTAGCCCTCCATCGCCGCCTGCAGCGCGCAGATCGGGTCGATCTCGGTGACGATCACGCGCGCGCCCTGACCGCGCAGCGCCTGGGCGCAGCCCTTGCCGACCTCGCCGTAGCCGAGCACGACCGCGACCTTGCCGGCCAGCATCACGTCGGAGGCGCGCAGGATGCCGTCGGTGAGCGAGTGGCGGCAACCGTAGAGGTTGTCGAACTTCGACTTGGTCACCGAGTCGTTGACGTTGATCGCCGGGAAGAGCAGCGTGCCGGCCTTCTCCATCTCGTAGAGGCGGTGGACGCCGGTGGTCGTCTCCTCGGAGACGCCGTGGATCGCCGGGGCGATCCGGCGGAAGCGCTCGGGGTCCTCCTTGCGGATGCGCGCGAGCAGCGCGAGCACGAAGGCGTACTCCTCGCTGTCGGCGGTCTCCGGAGCGGGCACCGCGCCGGCCTTCTCGAACTCGACGCCCTTGTGGACGAGCAGCGTCGCGTCGCCGCCGTCGTCGACGATCTGCGTGGGGCCGAGGCCGCCGCCGAAGTCGAGGGCGCGCGCCGTGAAGTCCCAGTACTCCTCGAGCGACTCGCCCTTGAAGGCGAACACCGGGATCCCGCGCGGGTGCTCCGGGGTCCCCTCGGGGCCGACCACCACGGCCGCCGCGGCGTGGTCCTGGGTCGAGAAGATGTTGCAGGAGACCCAGCGCACGTCGGCGCCGAGCGCGTCGAGGGTCTCGATCAGCACCGCGGTCTGGATCGTCATGTGCAGCGAGCCCATGATGCGCTGCCCCTTGAGCGGCTGCGCCGCGAGGTACTCCTCGCGGACGGCCATGAGCCCGGGCATCTCCTGCTCGGCGAGACGGATCTCCTTCCTCCCCCACTCGGCGAGCGAGAGGTCGGCGACCCGGTAGTCGAGCTGCTTTGCGGCGGTGACGGCGGTGGTCATCGGCTCTTCCTTTCTCTGCCCCGGCGCGGACCGGGGGCGGTGCGTGACACGACGTTGCGGGTTCCGGTGGCGATCAGCAGCGCCGGGCCCTTGGCTTTCGGTTCGGGAGCGAGCGGGCGGCAGCGCACCGCATCCAGGCCCGCGGCGGCGAGCAGCGACGCGAGTTCGGCCGGCTCGAAGCCGTTGCCGAGCTGTCCCATCTGGCGCCGGAAGGCGTCGCGGTCGTGGCGGAGCAGATCGACCACCACGGCGCGGCCGCCGGGGCGGAGAATGCGCGCGAGCTCGCCCGCCGCGCGCGCCGGATCGGAGACGTGGGTGAGCGCGAGCAGCAGCAGCGCGGCGTCGCACGAGGCGTCCTCGACCGGCAGCGCGCCCAGGTCGCCCCGGCGCAGCTCGACGTTGGCGAGCCCCTTCGTTCGGACGCGCGCGGCGCGGAGCATCTCGGGCGAGGCGTCGACCGCGATCACCCGGCCGACCGCGGGCGCGACGAGCGCGGTCACCGCGCCGCTGCCGCAGGCGAGGTCGGCGACGACCGCGTCGGCGGGCAGCAGCGCCGCGATCGCCTCGGCCGTGAAGCGGTCGCCGTAGAGCTCGGTGCGCAGGCGGTCCCACTCGGAGGCGACGCCGGCGAAGAAGGCGCGCGCATCGGAGCGGCGGGCGGCGAGCACCCGTTCGAGGCGGAGCCGGTCGTGCTCGAGCTCGGTCCAGCCGGCGAGCTCGCCGCGCGACAGGCGCCAGAGATCGCGAGCGCCTTCGGAGAGCTCGCCGTTCGCCATCCGGTAGAAGTTCGCCGTGCGCTCGGAGCGCGCGACCACCCAGCCCAGGTCCGCGAGGACCTTCAGGTGGCGGCTGACGGTCGACTGCGGGAGCTGCAGGATCTCGGCGAGCTCCGAGACCGCGAGCTCGCGCGCCTCGACCAGCGCCAGCAGGCGCAGGCGCGCCGGGTCGGCGAGCGACGCGAGCCGGTCGACCAGGGGCGCGGAGACGGGCGGGATAAAAGTACTATTCATCATTAAATCCGGATGAAACGATATTACAACAGGGCCTCGGGGTCAAGTCGCCCGGTGACAGACCGGGGATCGCGGCCGCCTGGCCCCCGGCACGACGCTCTGCCGGCAGGCCGGCGGAGGTAGCATGGAGCTCCGACTCCACGGCTCCGACCAACGTGAACCGGCGGTCCTCGCGGGGGCCGGCGGGAGAGGCATCGCGATGACCAGCTTCGCGGGACAGACGGTTCTGGTGACCGGCGCCTCCGCCGGCATCGGGCGCGAGCTGGCGCTCCAGCTCGCGCCCGAACGGCCCCGGATGGTCCTCGCGGCGCGCGACGTCGAGCGCCTGGCGGAGGTCGTGGCGCTCTGCCGCGACCGCGGCGCCGACGCGATCGCGGTGCGCGCCGACGTCGGCGTCGAGGCCGACTGCCGGCAGCTCGTGGCGCGCACGGTCGAGGCCTTCGGCCGGCTCGACGTGCTGCTGCTCAACGCCGGCCAGGACATGTGGGCGCGGCTCGACGAGGTCGCGGAGCCCGCGCTCTTCGAGCGGCTGATACGGGTCAACTACCTCGGCCCGGCCTGGCTCAGCCACGCCGCGCTCGCGCACCTGAAGCAGCGCAAGGGGCGGATCGTCGTCGTCTCGAGCCTCGCCGGCCTCACCGGCGTACCGACGCGCACGGGCTACTCCGCTTCCAAGCATGCTCTCCACGGTTTCTTCGACTCGCTGCGCGTCGAGCTCGCCGGCAGCGGCGTCTCGGTGACGATCGTCTGCCCCGACTTCGTCGTCTCGGAGATCCACAAGCGCGCGATCGGCCCCGACGGCCAACCGCTCGGCAAGAGCCCGATGGCCGAGGCAAAGATCATGTCGACCGCCGACTGCGCCCGCCGGATCCTCTCCGCGGCGCGCACGCGCCGGCGCCTGGTCCTGCTCTCCTGGCGCGGCCGGGTCGGCCGCTGGGTGCGGATGCTCGCTCCCGGGTTGATCGACCGGATCGCCGCCCGCGCCGTCGCGCGCGGCCACTGATCAACCACCCCGCCGCGCGGTTCCGCTGGACCCTCCGAAGCGCTACCCTTGGCGCGCATGTCCGCCAAGCTCCTCCCGCGCCGCGTCGAGAACCTTGTGGTGGGCGGCGGCATCGTCGGCGCCGCGGTGGCGCTCGAGCTGGCGCGGCGGGGGGCCGGGGTCCTGGTGGTCGACCGCGGCGAGATCGGCCACGGCTGCTCCTACGGCAACGCCGGCTGGCTGACGCCGAGCCTCGCCTTCCCGCTGCCGGCGCCCGGGGTTCTCGCCCAGGGGCTGCCCTGGCTGTTCCGGAAGGACAGCCCGCTGCGCATCGAGCCGCGGCTCTCGCTCGACCTCGCGCGCTGGCTCTGGGGCTTCGTCCGCGCGACCGACGCCCAGCGTTTCCGGCGCGGCGTCGAGGCGCTGACCGCGCTCTCCCTCGCCAGCCTCGAGGAGTTCCGCCGCCTGGCGCTGATCTCGGGTGTCGACACCGGTTTCGTCGAGAGCGGCCGGCTCTCGATCTGCGAGACCGAAGCGACGCTCGCGGCGGAACGCCACGAGATCGGGGTGCTCGCCCGCTTCGGGCTCGAGGCGCGCCTGCTCGGCGTGGACGAGGTGCGCGCGCTGGTGCCGGCGCTGACCGGCCCGCTCGCCGGCGCGCTGCTCACCCCGGGGGACGCCGTGATCGAGCCGCTCGCCGCGGTCGAGGCGATGGCCGCGGAGGCGCGACGGCTCGGCGCCCGCTTCGAGAGCGGCGTCGAGGTCTACGACTTCGAGCGGCGAGGCGACCGCATCACCTCGGTCGCGACGACCGCCGGGCCGATCGACGCCGGCCGGATCGTGCTCGCAGCCGGATCCTGGTCGAAGGGGCTCGCCGCGAACCTCGGCTTCCGCCTGCCCGTGCTCGGCGGCAAGGGCTACGCGCTGATCGTGCCGCCGCTCGACCCGCAGCCGCCGCTGCCGCTCAAGCTGCTCGAGCGGCGCATCGCGGTGACGCCGCGCGCGGACAGCCTGCGCATTGCGGGGACTCTGGAGGTGGTCGACGGCGACTGGAGCGTTTCGCCACGCCGGGTGGCGGCGATCGTCGCCGGCGCACAGGCGATGCTCGCGCTGCCCGAGCCGCTCGAGATCCGCGAGGTCTGGCGCGGCCTGCGCCCCTGCACCCCCGACGGCCTGCCGATCCTCGGCCGCGCCCCCGGCTACGAGAACCTCTTCCTCGCCGCCGGCCACCAGATGCTGGGCCTCCACTGCGCGCCGGCCTCCGGCCGCCTGCTGGCCGAGCTGATCCTGGGCGAAACCCCCTCCTTCGACCCCGCCCCCTTCCGCGCCGACCGCTTCTGAATCGAACCGGGCGCGTCTAGACGGCGAGCAGGTCGTCGAGCCTCGCGCCGACCAAGCGCTCCTCCGGCGGAGCGCCGCGGCGGAAGATGCGCGCGCCGTTGAGGCCGCCGAAGGTCGCCGCGCTCGCCTCCACCCGGATCCATCCCCCCTCGCGCAGGCCGACCACGACGCGGTCGTTCTCCTCGAGAAACTCGACGATGCGCTGCTCGCGGGTCTCGCCCATGTGGGTCGAGGCCGGGTCGGCGTCGAGGTAGTGCGGGTTGATCTGGAAAGGGACGAGGCCCAGGGCGGCGAAGCTCGGCGGCTCGACGATCGGCATGTCGTTGGTGGTCCTGATCGTCGGGCCGGCGACGTTGATGCCGGCCGAGGCGCCGAGGTAGGGCATGCCCGCGCGCACGCGCTCGCGCAGCGGCGCGATCAGCCCGTAGTCGTGGAGCGCGGCGAGCAGGCGGAAGGTGTTGCCGCCGCCGACGAAGATCGCCTCGGCGGCCTCGACCCGCCGGCGGTCGGCGGCGTCGCCGAGGAGCGCGTCGGCCTCGAAGCCGGCGGCCGCCAGGCGGGCGCGGAACTTCTCGGCGTAACCGGCGCGGTCCTGGAGCGCGAAGGGAACGAAAGTCACCCTCGCCGCGCCGTCGAGGAAGGCGTGGATCTCCTCCATCGCGTGATCGAGGTAGCCCTGGCCGTGGTGGGTCGAGTTCGAGAGGAGCAGCAGCCTGCGCATCGGGATTCTCTCCGTCGGTCCGGTTGTAGGGCGGTGGGACCGCCCGTTCAGCGCGGAGTGCCGAGCTCGACGCCCAGCAGCCCGGCGATCTTCCGCGCCACGTCCGTATTGTCCTGCACTCCGGCGAAGCGCGCAGCCCCCGGGCCGTAGGCGAAGAGCGGCACCGGCTCGCCGGTGTGCGCGTCCGAGCCCCAGCGCACCACGAGCTCGGTCGCGGTCGACGCCGGATCGATCGCCAGGGCGCCGGTCGCGTGGTCGCCGGTGACCAAAACCAGCGTCCGGCCGTCGCGCGCCGCGAACTCGACCGCGGCGCCCACCGCGGCGTCGAAGCCGGCGAGCGACGCGGCCATCGACTCGAGACGGCGCCGGTGCCCCGCCGAGTCGATCCCTTCGTCCTCGAGCAGCAGGAAGAAGCGCCGGCCGGAGGCGTCGAGCCGTGCGAGCGCGGCCCGCGCCATCCGCTCGAGCGAGGGGTCGGTGGCGCCGATCGGCAGCTTGTCGTCGGCGAAGAGGCCGAGCAGCGGCAGGTCCGCGCCGTCGAGCTCCGCCGCGCGCTCGATCACCCGGTAGCCGCTCGCGCGCGCCTCGGCGCGCAGGTCGCGCCCGTCGCTGCGCGCGCCGCCCGGCTCCGAGCGGGGCACGAACGCGGCGCGGCCGCCGCCCATCAGGACGTCGAAGCCGCTCGCGACGAGCTGCGCCGCGATCGCCGCCTCGTCCTCGCGCCGCGCGACGTGCGCGCCGAAGCCGGCGGGCGTGGCGTCGGCGAGCCGCGAGGTCGTCACCAGGCCGACCGCGCCCCCCGCGTCATGGAGCGCCTCGGCGAAGGTCCGCAGCGGGTGACCGGCGGCGTCGAGACCGATCCGGCCGTTGCGGGTCTTGACGCCGGTGGCGAGCGCGGTCGCGGCGGCGTCGGACTTGGCGACGAGCGCTCCTGCGGGGTGGGTGGCGACCAGCCCGAGGACCGGCAGCCGCTCGAGACGCAGCCGCCCGTCGGGGCCGTGGAGGTGGATCCGCGCCGCGGCGAGCTGGGCGAGGCCGAGCCCGTCGCCGACGAGCAGGACGACGTTGTCGACCGGCCCGTCGGGGAGCGCCGGCGGCGCGGGCGCCACGAGCTCGCCGCGCGCCGCGACCGGCAGCCGCTCGACCGCGCCCCCCCGGACCCTGCCGCCGAGACGGAAGGTGAAGGCGATCGCCAGCGCGACGGCGAACGCGACGACGAGGGTGAGCCGGCGCCTCACGCCGGCTTCGCCAGCCGGCCGTCGAGCTCGAGCGCCGGGGCGGCGCCCTGCATCGCCGCGACGACGTGGCCGACGTGGGTCCAGAGGTCGAGGGCCCCGGCGAACGCGACGCGCGAGAAGTCGGCGGTGGCGACCTCGACGCCGGGGCGGTCGACCCCCGCGGCGAAGGCCTTCTCCTTCCACCGCTTCTGGATCGACTTCACCTCGACGTCACGGACGTCCTTCGTCGGCCGCACCAGCGCCGCGGCGGTGACCAGGCCGGTGACCTCGTCGCAGGCGAGGAGAGCGAAGTCGAGCTTCGACTCGCGCTCGACGCCGGTGCCTTCCGTGTTGTGGGCGAGGATCGCGTGCAGCACGGGCTCGGGGACGCCGCGTCCGGCGAGCAGCGGGATGCCCGCCTTCGGGTGCGTCTCGAGCGTCGGGTGGATCTCCCAGTCGTAGTCGTGGAGGAGGCCGCCGAGGCCCCAGAGCTCGACGTCCTCGCCGAGCAGCCCGGCGTAGCGGCGCATCGCGGCCTCGACCGCCACCATGTGGCGGCGCAGGCCCGCGGCCTGGACGTGCTCACAGACGATCTGCCATGCCTCGTCGCGCGTCATCATGCCGCGAGGATAGCGCGGCCGCCGGCCGGAACCGGCCAGAGACAGATCGAGCGGGCCCCGGCGAACCGGAGACCCGCTCGAAGGGGGTCCGACGGGGACCGCGTCCGCTCAGCCGCGCCGCAGCGCGACGAACGCCGCGCCGGCGAGCAGCAGCGCGAGCGCCGCGAGGCCGAGCGTCGAGGCGGTCGGCACTTCCTGGATCGTCGCGTTGCCGACGGTGACGTCGAAGGTGCAGGTGGCCGAAGCGCCCGTCGCGTCGGTGGCGGTGCAGACCACCGTGCTGGTGCCGACCGGGAAGCTGTCGCCCGAAGCGGGCACGCAGGAGGTCGTCACCGCGGCGCAGGTGCCGGAGACCGTCGGGTCGGGGAAGCTCACCGCGGTCGAGCTCGCTCCCGGCGGCGCCGACGCGGTCTGGTTGCCCGGGCAGGTGATACCGACCGTGCAGGCGGCGGAGGCGACCACAAGGTTGGCAGAGCAGATGTTGCCGACGTCCCCGCCGGCGGAGTCGCCCATGCAGACCTGCCAGTTGCCCGAGGCGTTCTGGCCGTCGTACTGGGCGAGGTTGGTGCCGGGGCCGGCGCCGGGGGCGGGGATGTAGGAACCGGCGGCGCCGACGAAGCTCTCCGCCGAGGTGGCTGCCTCGTCGTCGTAGGTGATCGTCGAGGCGCTGGTCACGTCGGCGCCCGAACCGCAGCAGCCGTTGCCGTCGTCCGCGGGCTCGGCGAGTCCCGGACGGCTCATCATGGTCAGCACCTGGCTGCTCGGGCTCACCAGCTTGAGCGTGATGTCGCCCACCCAGGTGTGGTTCATGGTGACCTGGACGTTGAGGTCACTGATGACCTGATTCGGCCCCGCGACAGTCATGCACGTCATCGACCCGAGCGTGCCGTTGTAGGCGTCGTCGATCACCGTGGCGCAGCCGGCGGGCGCCTCCGTGGGCGCCGGCGAGCTGCCGTCCTTGGTCTCCTGTGCCCGAGCCAGCGCGCTCGTGAGCAGGACAGCGGCGACCCAACCAGCAACTGCGAGCTTGTTCGTCATCGTCACAATCTCCCCTCGTCTCCGGCCCGGGTTTTCTGCAGAGCGAAATTTTGCCGACTCTCGCAGGACGGTCTACCTCTGTCAAGGCCCGATTCGTCCCGAACCCGTCGCCCCGTGCCCGCCCGGCAGCCGCGAAAAAAATTCGAGCGGGCCCCGGCGAACCGGGGACCCGCTCGAGGGGATCCGACGCTAAGACGAGGCGACTAGCCGCGACGCAGCGCGACGAAGGCCGCGCCCGCGAGCAGAAGCGCGAGCGCCGCGAGGCCGAGCGTCGAGGCGGTCGGGATCTCCTGGGTGACCGGCGCCTGGTAGCAGGAGCCGGCGGTCGTCAGGTCGAGCGACCAGGAGTTGACGGAACCCGTGTCCAGGGCGACTTCGTCGCCGATGGTCAGCGTCCAGGTCCCGTTCGGGTCCTCGCCGACGAACGCCCCGAGGGCGCTTTCCACGGTCAGCGGCGTCTCGGTGACCAGGTTGGCGAAGACCGCCTCGGACACGGGAGCGCTGGCCTGGTCGTCCCAGAACGTGCCGTTGAACACGTTGTCGTTGAAGCTGCCCCGGTTCCTGCTGACCAGCACGGTCGTTCCGGCCGGCGAAGTCAGGGTGAACTCGAGGTCACTGTTGAAGGTGTGCGTGATCGTGGTGGTCAGGTCGACGTCGGTGAGATAGGTCTCGGCGCCGCTGATCGTGATCGTCGAAGTCGCCGCGGGCGCCGGGCTGTCCGGAATCGGCAGCGGCGTCGTGTTCGAACCGCTCGTGACCGCGGCCGGCGGCGCCGTGGCGACGGTCGCGAGGTCGAGCGACCAGGAGTTCAGGGTGCCGGTGTCGAGCCCGATGTCGTCGCCGATCGTCAGCGTCCAGGTCCCGTTCGGGTCCTCGCCGACGAACGCACCGAGGGCGCCTTCCACGGTCAGCGGCGTCTCGACCACGAGGTCGGCGAAGACCGCGAACTGCACCGGCGCGTTGGCCTGATCGTCCCACAGGGTGCCGTTGAAGACGTTGTCGTTGAGGCTGCCGTTGTCCGTGCTGACCACCACCACCGTCCCGGCCGGCGAGGTCAGCGTGAAGTCGAGGTCGGCGTTGAAGGTGTGGGTGATCGCCGTGGTCAGGTCGACATCGAGGAGATAGGTCCCCGCGCCGCTGATCGTGATCGTCGAGCTCACCGCCGGCGCCGGGCTGTCCGGAATCGGCAGCGGCGTCGTGTTCGAGCCGCTCACCGCGATTTCGGTGCAGCCGGGCGGCGGAGCCGGCGCGACGCTCGGGGCCTGGGGCGCGTCCCCCCGGACACTGGCCGGATCGTCGCCGCCGAGCAGCGCGCTCAGCTCGGCGTAGCGCGCCTGGGCGGCACTGAGCTGGGCCGCCACCCCGGCGTCGCCCGAGAGCGGCTTGAGCTGGCGGATCTGCTCGCCGAGCGCCAGCATCTCGTCGTAGGTGGCCTGCTTGTCGAGGGCCGCCGCCGGCGCCGCGAGAGCGAGAGCGACGAGGGCGAGAGCGAGTGAAACCAAGCGCAGTCGATTCATCCGGATCTCCCTGGGTCCGAGGGCTGGCCATCGCCCGCACCGCTCGAACGCTGCAAATTTTCACCATCATACTCCGGCCCCACCCCGATGGGTAGGTGGCGCGAACCCTGTGCTAGCTTGCCGCCGGCTCCAATCCGCCGGGAGAAACGCCCATGCTCCACCCCGTTCGCGCGCTCCGCCGCTGGCCGTTCGCCCTGCTCGCCCTGGCGCTCGCCGCCGCGCCCGCCGCCGCCGTCGAGCGGCTGGGCGACGCCGTGCGGCCGACCGCCCAGTCGATCGCGCTCGAGCTCGACCCGGCGCGGGAGGACTACCGGGGGAGGGTCGAGATCGACCTCGAGGTCGCGCGCGAGGTGCCGGCAATCCGGCTGCACGCCCGGGGGCTGGCGATCGAGAGCGCCGAGCTCCAGGCCGCGGGGGCCGTCGCGCGTCCGCTCGCCGCCACGCCTGGCGCCGGAGACGTCGTGGCACTGGGCGACGGCCGGCCGATTCCGGCCGGCCCCTTCCGGCTGACGATCGCCTTCACCCAGAAGTTCAACACCCAGGCGGTCGCGCTCTACCGGACGGTCGCCGGGGGCGAGCCCTTCCTGTTCACCCAGTTCGAGGCGGCGGACGCGCGCGGCGCCTTCCCCTGCTTCGACGAGCCGGCCTTCAAGATCCCCTTCCGGGTCCGGGTCCGCGTCCCGGAGGGGATCGACGTCGTCGCCAACACTCTGATCGAGTCGGAGGAGAGCGCCGGCGGCTTCCGGAGCGTCGTCTTCCGTGAGACGAAGCCGCTGCCGACCTACCTGCTCGCGCTCGCGGTCGGCCGCTTCGACTACGTCGAGATCCCGGGCATGTCGGTGCCCGGCCGGATCGTCACCCCCCGCGGCCAGGGCGCCCTCGCTCGCGTCGCCGCGGCGGAAACCCCTGCCATCCTCGCCGAGCTCGAACGCTGGTTCGACTCGAAGTACCCCTACGACAAGCTCGACCTCGTCGCCGTGCCCGAGTTCTGGGCCGGCGCGATGGAGAACCCCGGCCTGATCACCTTCGCCGACGACCTGCTGCTGCCCGGCGAGACGCCGACCGCGGGCCAGCTGCGGCGGCTGATCCAGGTCACGGCCCACGAGCTCGCCCACATCTGGTTCGGCGACCTGGTGACGATGGCCTGGTGGGACGACCTCTGGCTCAACGAGTCCTTCGCCGACTGGCTGGGCGACAAGACGACCGACCGGCTGCGCCCCGAGCTCGGCACCGGCCGCGCCGAGCTCGGCGATATCGACGCGCTGATGACCACCGACTCGCGCCCCTCCGCCGAGCCGATCCGGCAGCCGGACGCCGATCCCGAGGCGATGATGCAGGCGGTCGGCCTCGCCTACGCCAAGGGCAAGGCGGTGCTCGGCATGATCGAGGGCTGGCTGGGCGAGGAGACCTTCCGGCGCGGGGTCCACGGCTACCTGCGCGCCCACGCCTGGGGGGTCGCCGTCGGCCCCGACCTCTGGCGAGCGCTCGGGGCGGCCTCCGGCCGCGACGTCGCGGCCGTGCTCCCCGGCTTTCTCGACCAGCCCGGCATTCCCCTCGTCGCCGTCGAGCCGATCGGCGCCGCCCGCCTGCGCGTGACGCAGCGGCGCTACGCCACGGCGGGCGTCGAGATGCCGCCGCTCGCCTGGAAGATCCCGGTGCGGCTGCGCGCCGGCGGCGGCGGCGCCTCCGCGACCGTGAGCTTCCTCCTCGAAGGACCCGCCACCGAGATCGAGGTTCCGGGGCTCGAGTCGATCGACTGGGTGATGCCGAACGCCGACGCTGCCGGCTACTACCGGTGGCAGGTGCCGCCCGCGCTCTTCGCCACGCTCTCGACGCGCGCCGCCGAGGCGCTCTCGGTGCGCGAGCGCCTGGCGCTGCTCGGCAACGCCGCCGCGCTCCTCGCCGCCGGCGAGCTCGCCGCGGACGACTACCTGGCGCTGCTCGGCCGCTTCGGCGGCGATCCCGATCCGGCCGTGGTCGGCGCCGTCGTCGAACACCTCGACCGGGTGAAGGAGCCGCTCGGCGAGAAGGCGGCGCCCGCGGCCTGGGCCGGCTTCCTGCGCGCCACGCTCGGGCCGGCGCTCGCGCGGATCGGCCGCGAACCGCGCACGGGCGAGTCGCCCGAGATCGCGGTGCTGCGCCCGCTGCTGATCGAGCGGCTGGGCCACGAAGGCGCCGAGCCGGCGCTGGCCGCCTGGGCGAAGTCGGCCGCCGCGGCGCTCCTCGCCGGAGAGTCGGGCGGGCTCGACCCCGCGCTCGCCGGACCGGCGCTCCGGCTCGCCGCGCTCGACGGCGACCGCGCGCTGTTCGACCGCTATCTCGCCCGCTTCGAGGCCGCGCCGACGCCGGCCGAGCGCGCCCGCTGGCTCTCCGCGCTCGCCGCCTTCCGTGCCCCGGAGCTGACCGACGCCGCCCTCGGCCTGATCGCGGCGGGGAAGCTCCGCCCCAACGAGATCGCCGACCTGCTCGGGGCCCTCGGCGCGAGCGGCGAGAAGTCCGACCAGCTGCTCGACTGGTCGATCGCCGCCTTTCCGATGCTCGCGAAGTTCTTCCCGCCCGAGTTCCTCGCCTTCTTCCCCTACTTCGGCAGCGGCTGCGACCTCGCCCGCTACGAGAAGGCGAAGGGCTTCTTCGGCGCCCCCGAGCGCAAGGTCGGCGGCACCGAGCGGACGCTCGCTCAGGTCGAGGACCAGGTGCGCTCCTGCCGGGCGCTCGCCGGCAGCGGCGCCGCCGACGCCGCGCGCCTCCTCGCGCCCTACGCGGGGCGCTGAGGCCCGGGCGCCCCTGCTGGTAGTCTGCGCCTGCGCCGGAGCCGGCGCCCGACGATGTATCTCGATTTCTACGGCTTCCGCGAGCCCCCGTTCTCGATCACCCCGGATCCGCGCTTCCTCTTCTTCTCGGAGCGCCACCGGGAGGCGCTGCAGCATCTGCTCTACGGCATCCGCGAGCGCAAGGGGTTCGTGCAGATCACCGGCGAGGTGGGCGCGGGCAAGACGACGCTCTGCCGCGCCGCGCTCGAACAGCTCGGCCCCGGCTTCAGGACCGCGCTGATCCTCAACCCGGTGATGTCGTCGTCGCAGCTGCTGCGGACGATCCTCACCGAGCTCGGCCTCACCCCGCCCGGGCGCGCGGACCGCGTCGCCTATCTCGATCTGCTCAACCGCTTCCTGCTCGAACAGGTGCCGCTCGGCCACGACGTCGTGCTGCTGATCGACGAGGCGCAGGACCTCTCGCCCGAGCTGCTCGAGCAGGTGCGCCTGCTCTCGAATCTCGAGACCGACCGCCAGAAGCTGCTGCAGATCGTGCTGATCGGCCAGCCCGAGCTCCAGCGCATGCTCGACGACCGGGGGCTGCGCCAGCTCCGGCAGCGGATCACCGTGCGCTACCACCTGACGCCGCTCGACCGCGACGAGACCGAGCTCTACGTCTACTACCGGATGCAGGTGGCGGGCGCCTCCGGCGGCCCGACCTTCTCGCGCTTCGCCTTCTGGCGGATCTGGCGCTACTCGCGCGGGATCCCGCGTCTGATCAATGCGGTCTGCGACACGGCGCTGCTCGCGGGGTTCGTGGCCGGCACCA
This sequence comes from uncultured Acidobacteriota bacterium, assembly GCA_963803995.1. Classification (GTDB taxonomy): domain Bacteria; phylum Acidobacteriota; class Thermoanaerobaculia; order Multivoradales; family JAGPDF01; genus JACTMI01. The sequence goes on along the minus strand of CAWDOT010000006.1, from coordinate 377,909 downwards.
ACCAGCTCACCGGCCGCCACGTCGCGCAGGCGATCCGCGAGCTCGAGGGGAAGCACTCATGAGCCTGGTCTCCGAAGCCCTCAAGAAGGCCCAGCGCGAGGCCGCCGCGCGCGACGCGCGCGAGAAGGGGCTGCCGCCGCCGCTCCACGCGCCCGCCACCCAGCCGTTCCGCGCGAAGCGCAAGCGCGGCCCGGGCCCCACCGCGGCGCTCGCGATCGCTGCGCTGCTCGTCGCCGGAGGCTTCGGAGTCCTGTTCTGGAACCGGGCGAACCAGAGCGCCGCGACGACTCCGGCCGCAAGAGAAGAAAAAGCTCCAGAGAAGGAAGGACCCGTCGCCGCTGCCGCCGTGGCGAGCGCGCAGCCGGGGGTGACACCCGCACCGGTCGGCGCCGCCGCCGCGCCGGGTGTGCCGGTCTCGACCACGGCACCCGGGCCCGACACGGTCGCCTCTGCGGCTCCGACGCCTGCGCCGGTTCCGGCCTCTCCGGCGGACCGGACGGCCACCGCCGACGCGCCGGCAGCCCCTTCTATGGAAGCTTTTCAGAGCGAAACCGCGACCGCGGCGGCGACGCCCTCGCCCGCCCCGCGGCAGGTCGCCGCGACCGCGCCTCCGGCGGTTCCGCCGCCTGCGGCGGCGGCGAAAGGGGGGCCGGAGAGCTTCGTGCGCGACGCGACGCTCGCCGACGGCCGTCAGATCCACCTGGGCGGCATCGCCTACTCCGAGGCGGCGCCGCTCGCCTACCTCAACGGCCGGCTGGTGGGGGTCGGCGAGCACGTCGAGGACTGCCGCGTCGCGCGCATCGAGCGCGGCCGCGTCGCGCTCGACTGCGCGGGAATCACGGTCGTCCTGAACCTGAAGTGAGGCGTCCCGGAGCGCGCTAGCGCAGGAAGCGGCGGACGCGCTCCGCGTCGATCCTGATGAAGCTCCTGCCCTTCTTCTCGGGGTGGGGCTGCGCCTCGTCGAACGGGTCGAACTCGAGCGGGTTGACGATCTCGGAGAAGACGTCGCGCAGCGCGCGGGCGCCGGTGCGGTTCTCCAGCGCCGCCTTCTCGGCGATCAGCGCGGCGGCCAGGTCGTCGATGTCGAGCTCGACCTCGAGCGAATCGAAGTAGCGGCGCGTGCGCGCCAGCGGCGAGTCCCAGGAGTGGAGCAGGATCTCCTTGAGCACGGCGGTGTTCAGGTCGTTGAGCACCACGACCTTGTCGAAGCGGGCCATGAACTGCGGCACCATGCCGTACTCGAAGAGGTCCTTGACCTTGAGGAAGTCGGCGAGCGTGAAGCGGCTCTCGAGGCGCACCGAGCCGTCGGCGGTCTTGACCGCCTCGGTCTTGATCCGCTCGCCCGAGCCCGACTTCGAGACCCGGTTGTAGACCTGGTCGTAGAGGCCTTCGTAGGCGCCGCCGCAGACGAACATGATCTTGCGCGTGTCGATCTCGACGGTGCGCTCGACCTCTTTGTCGTTCTCCCAGGCGCGCAGGCGGTAGGGAACCCGCTCCCCTTCCATCAGCGTCAGCAGTCCCTGCTGGAGGACGACGCCGATCGGGTTCGGCTTGCCGGCGATCACGGTCGACATCTTGTCGATCTCGTCGACGCACACCGTCGCCCGCTCGATCGTCTCCTCGAGTTCCTGGAGCGACGGCTTCTCGCCCAGGATCACCCGCGCCCGCTGCTCGATCGCCGCGAACATCCGGTCGGGGCGGAACTCGGTGCGGTCGGAGTCGACCAGCAGGTTGGCGTTGAGGATGGTGACGGCGCGGAACGGCTCGAACCCGGGCACGGTGTCGTAGAGCCGCTGGATGTTGTTCATGATCGTGGTCTTGCCGGTGCCGGAGGACCCGATCAGCAGGATGTTGCCGGAGACTTTGCCCAGCACGTGCTTGTGGATGGCGACCGAGACGAAGCGCAGCGCCCGGTCCTGGCCGAGCACGCCGTGGCGCAGCTCGTCGAACAGGACCTTGGGGGTCACCGCGACGAGCGGGTCGCCGAGGGTTTCCGGGCTCTTGGTCATCGCATGGATCATCATATCGACAGGGCTCCCTCCGGAGGCGTCCGGGACGCATCTCCTACGGAAGCCGGCGCCGGGCCGTCTAGTCGCAGGCCGGACCGGACATTTACGGACCCACCCGTGGGCTTGCAGCCGCTAGACTAGCTGCCGGATGAGGTGGTCTTGCACGTTGCCCGCGCTGGCGCTCCTCGCGGCAGGAGCTCTTGCCGCCCCAGCCGCCGCGCGCGAGCGCAACGACGTCGTGATGATGGTCGGCGGCGACCGGATCGCCTGCGAGATCATCGACCTCGAGGCCGCCACCCTCAACCTGCGCACTCCGGCGTTCGGCACGGTCGCCGTCGACTGGCCCGACGTCACCGGCCTGATCAGCATCCAGCTGTTCGAGATCCGGCGCTCCGACGGCGTCCGGCTGGTCGGCCGACTCGACGTCGGCGACCGTCCCGGAGTGCTGATCGTGCGGGTGGACGACGCCGATCCGGTCGAAGTGCCGTTCGTCGACGTCGTGCGGATCACCCAGCTCGGCTCGAGCCTCTGGCGCTCGCGGCGCGGGCACGTCGACCTCGGCTGGAACTTCGCCCAGGCCAACGAGCAACTGAGCTTCTCGCTCGACGCCGAGCTGGCCATCCAGCGCCGGCGTTTCCGCTGGATCAACACGCTCTCGACGACGATCTCGGACAACTCGGAGAGCGAGCGGAGCCGGCGCGACACTCTCCAGAGCCTGCTCGAGATTCCCGCGGGGAAACACTTCATGGCGCTCGGCTGGGCGCTCTACGAACGCAACGACGACCTCGACCTCGTGGCGCGCGAGACGCTGGGCGGGGCGGTGGCCTGGATCGCGCTCGACGGGCGCGCGCGGGCGCGTGGTCATGGGCCCCGGCATCGCGGAGAGCCGCGAGGACTACTCCACTCTGGAGGGCACCAACGGCGTGACCAGCGGCGTCCTGATGGCCGCGGGCGAGTACTACCGCTTCGGGCGGTTCGGCACCAAGTTCTCGCTCTCCGCCTTCTATTTCCCGGTCCTCTCGGGGCCCGAGCGCGAGCGCCTCGAGGTCAAGGCCTACTTCCGCCAGAAGCTGACCAGCGACTTCTCCCTCACGATCAGCCCCTACTACACCTACGACAGCCTCCCGCCGCTGGCGGGCGCCGAGCAGGAGGACTGGGGCTGGACCACCGGCATCGGCTGGCAGTTCTAGCCGAGATCTACCGGAAAATCGGTAGCGGCCCGGAATGCGCGGTCAGCTGCCCGCGCGGGCGGCGAGCGCCAGCAGGCCGGCGTCGCGGGCGCGCGCCGCAAGGGCGGCGAGCGCGGCCGCGTCCGCGCTGCCTGCCGCGGCGAGGCGAGTCTCGATCTCGAGCGCCAGCAACCCCGCCGCGGCGGCCTCGCCGGCCACCCCCTCCAGCTCCGCGCGCGCCGTCGAGCGGCGGCCGAGGCCGGCGTCGGCGCGCGCCGCGAGCAGCCGCGCCTCGAGCGCGCTGGCGCGGCCGAGGCGGGCCGCGCCGGCGAGCGCCGGTTCGAGCGCGCGGCGCGCGTCGGCGGGGCGGCCGCGGGCGAGCTCGGCGCGCGCCCAGGCCAACCGCGCCGCCGCTTCGAGCTCGACCGGCGCCTCCGCCGGAAGACCGGCGAGGACCTCGCGCGCGGCGGTGACGGCGCTCTCCGGAGAACGCTCGGCGTCGAGGCGCGCGAGCGACACCCGCAGACGCTCGGCGCCGGCGCGCTCGCCGATCGTCCGGCGCAGCGCCAGCGCCTCGGCGAAGCGGGAGCCCGCGGCCGCCGGGTCGTCGCGCAGCGCCGCGAGCTCGCCGAGGCCGGCGAGCGCCGACGCCTCGGCGCTCTTCTGCGCGAGCTCGCGGGCGAGCGCGAGCGCCTCGTCGAAGCGGCGCTCGGCGGCGTCGAGCTCGCCGCCGTCGAGCAGGACCTGGCCGAGCGCGGCGAGCGACGCCGCCTCGCCGGCCCGCTGCCCGATCGAGCGCCGCACGGCGAGCGACTCCTCGAGCGCGGCACTCGCCGCCCGCAGCTCGCCCCGCCGGCGTTCGACGCCGCCCAGGCTGGCGAGCGCCGACGCGGCGCCGGCGGGATCGGCGAGCTCGCGGAAGGTGGCGAGCGCCTCGGCCAGACGCGTCCGGGCGCGATCGAGCTCGCCGGCGTCGGCGAGGATCGCGGCGACGTTCGTGGCGGCGTACGCCGCTCCGCGGCGGTTGCCGGTCTCGACCGCGATCGCCTCGGCCTCCTCGTAGTCGCGCCGCGCCGCCGCCAGCTCGCCACGGTTCCGGAGCACCACCGCGAGGTTGTTGAGCGCGCGCGCAGCGCCCCCCTTGTCCCCGCGCTCCCGGCAGATCGCGAGCGCCGCCTCGTAGGAGGCGCGGGCGCCGTCGAGGTCGCCGCGGTCGGCGAGAACACCCGCGGCCGCGGTGCCGGCCGCCGCTTCGCCGCCGCGGTCGCCCAGCGCGCGCGCCAGCGCGCGCGCCCTCTCCGCCGCCGCCAGCGCCTCGTCGAAGCGGCCCAGATTGCGCAGCGCCCAGGCGCGCGAGACCAGCGCCTCGGCGGCGAGCGCACGGGCGCCGAGCGCCTCCGCCCGCGCCGTCGCGCGCGCCGCCGCCTCGGCCTGGCGGGGGTACTCGGCGCGCGCCGCCGCCGCCGTGGCCTCGGCGAGATCCAGACGGGGGTCCTCGCTCTCCGGAGCCGGCAGCGTGCGCAGGGTGGCGATCACGGTCAGCGCCGATTCCGCGTCGCCCGCCTCCGTGCGCGCCCGTGCGCTGGCGAGGCCGTGCTCGAGCGAGTCGGGCGCGGCGTTCCAGAGCGCCTGCCAGAGCTCCGCGGCGCGCCCCCAGTCGCCGGCCGCTTCGTAGTAGCGCGCCTCGACCATCAGCCGCTCCGGCTCGGGCAGCCCGGAGGCGAGCTCGAAGGCCCGCCGCGCCTCGGCCGCGGCGCGCTCGCCGAAGCCGAGCGCGCTCCAGGCCGAGGCGAGCGCCGAGCGGGCGAGCGCGTTGCCGGGATCGAGCTCGACCGCGCGCGCCAGCAGGTCGCGTCCGCGCTCGGGCTCGAAGCCGCGCAGCGCGTCGAGCCCCTCCGCATAGAGGCGGGCCGCCTCGGGCGAGGCGGGCAGCAGCGGACGCGCCGCGCCGCGACCGCCGGCGCCCAGCTTCTCGCGCAGCCCGGCGCCGGCCTCGGCGACCAGCCGGAAGAGCTCGACCTCGCTGCCGCTCGCGGCGATCGACGCCACCGTCTCGGCGGTGCGCGCGTCCTCCAGCCGGAGGTCGAGGCGGAGCGGGCCGCCGCCGCCGAGGGCGGTGTACGCCCCGGCGACCAGGAAGTCGGCGCCGAGCCGGCCGCGCAGGCGGGCGCGCTCGGCGGCGGCGAGCATCTCGCTCGGCGCGATGCCGAGGTCGAGCTGGGCGCGCGCCACCGACTCGCCCGGCACCACCCGCAGGTCGTCCGCCTGGCCGAGCTCGGTCGCGAGCATCTCGGCGAGCGCGGTCGAGAGCCACGCGGCGTCCGGCCGCTCCGAGAGGTTGCGCAGCCCCAGCACCGCGACCGCGCGCCGGGCCGCCGCCGGCCGCACCGCGGTCGCCTTCTCGCGCAGCGCCCGCACCCGGTAGTAGGCCCAGACTGAAGTTCCCGCCAGCGCCACCAGCAGGAGCGCCGCGAGCGCCCGCTGCCGGCGCTCGCGGCGGGCGGCCGGCGGCACCGGCTCGGGCGCGGCCGGCGCCGCGGGCTCAGCGACGGCGGGAGCGGACGGGAGCGGCGAGGCTTCCCCGTCGAGGGCCCGGACGAGCGCCGCGAGCGACGGGAACCGGTCGCCCGGCTTGCGCGCCAGCGCCCGCGAGAGGACGCCTGCGCACCTCGGATCGAGATCGGGAACCAGGACGAGCGGCGAGGGCGCCGGCTCGGTCAGCCGCTTGGCGGCCGTCGAGAGCGGCGAGTCCCCCTTGAAGGGGAGCTCGCCGGTGGTCATCTCGTAGAGCACGACGCCGAGCGCGTACTGGTCGACGGCCGGCGTCACCGGCTCGCCCGCGACCTGCTCGGGCGCCATGTAGGCCGGGGTGCCGACCACCCCGCCGGCGCTGGTGAGCGTCATCGTGAAGCGGTCGTCGGCGCCGCCGCGCGCGATGCCGAAGTCGGTCACCACCGCCCGCTCGCCGGCGCTCGCCGGCACCAGGAAGACGTTCTCGCTCTTGAAGTCGCGATGGATGACGCCGGCCGCGTGGGCGGCGTCGAGCGCCGCCGCGCACTGGCGCACGACGGGCAGGGCCCGCTCGAGCGGCATCCGACCCGCGCGCTGGAGGCGCGCCGCCAGGGTCTCGCCCTCGAGCAGCTCCATGGTCAGGAAAACCACCGGCGCCTCGCCGGGACGGGCCACGTGCTGGCCGAGATCGAAAATGCGACAGACGTTCGGGTGGGTGACCTTGCGCGCGAGGTGGATCTCGCGCTTGAAGCGCTCGACCGCGCCCTCTTCGGCGGCGACCGCCGGGTGGATCGTCTTGAGCGCGATCCGCTCGCGCAGCTCGAGGTCCTCGGCTTCGTAGACCTCGCCCATGCCGCCGCGCGCGAGGAAGCGGAGGATCCGGTAGCGGCCGGCGATCGTCTCCCCCGCGCCGAGCACGGGCGCGGGCGGCATCGCTCCGGCCGCGCCGAGCGGCCGCGTCGGTCCCTGCGGAGTCGCCGCCGGAGACCGCTCCGGCCCGGCCGTCGGCGGCAGCGCCGGCGCGGGCCGCCGCGTGTAGCGCTGCCCGCAGCTCGGGCAGACGACGCTGCCGGTCCCGGTGCGCGTGACCTCCGCCGGGATCGGAATCTCGGCCTGGCATTTGACGCAGCGGAGAACGGGCGCGCTCATACGGGCTCGGAGCCGACCATGGCGCGGCGCCGGGGCCTCCCTTGGGATCGTCGCAGAATGATAGTCGATTGGCCGGGTCCATCGCCGGCGCCGGCGCTCCCCGACCACCGTCGCGTAGGATCTCTGCGCCGTGACAGCTTCCAGCTCGCCCGTCTTCCGCGCCGTCGCCCTCACGAAGCGCTACCGCCTGGGCGAGAGCGACGTCCACGCCCTCGCCGGCGTCGATCTCGCGATCGCGCCCGGCGAGTTCGCGATCGTCGCCGGTCCCTCCGGCAGCGGCAAGTCGACGCTCCTCCACCTGCTCGGCGCGCTCGACGCCCCCGACTCCGGGCGGGTCGAGGTCGAGGGCCGCGATCTCGCCGCGCTCTCGGAGCGCGAGCGGACGCTGCTCCGGCGGCGGCGCCTCGGCTTCGTCTTCCAGGCCTTCCACCTGGTGCCGGTGCTCTCCGCGCTCGAGAACGTCGAGTACCCGCTGCTGATCGACGGCGTCGGCGCCGCGGAGCGCCGCCGGCGCGCCGCCGACGCGCTCGACGCGGTCGGCCTCGGCGCCCGGCTCGCCCACCGCCCGGACCGGCTCTCGGGAGGCGAGCGCCAGCGGGTGGCGATCGCGCGCGCGCTGGTGCATCGCCCGGCCGCGGTCGTCGCCGACGAGCCGACCGGCAACCTCGACTCGGGCAACGCCGCCGCGATGGTCGAGCTGATGGCGCGGCTCAACCGCGAGCTCGGCACCACCTTCCTGCTCGCCAGCCACGACCCGGCGCTGGTCGAGCGGGCGCCGCGACGCATCCGGCTGTGCGACGGCCGCGTCGTCGAGGACGGCGCGGGAGGCGCGGCGTGACCTTCGTCCGCCTCGCCCTGCGCAACCTCGCGCGCAACCGCCGGCGCACCGCCGCGACGCTCGCGGTGGTCGCCGCCGGCACGGTCGCGCTGGTGCTCACCGCCGGCTTCGTCCGCTTCTCCTTCGACGGCCTGCGCGAGGCGATGATCCACGGCGGCCTCGGCCACCTCGAGGTCGCCAGCCGCGCGGCGGTCGAAGCCAAGGGCGCGTCGGCGCTCGACCGGCCGCTCGCCGAGGCGCTCGCCGACTGGCGCCCGCTCGCCGACCGGCTCGCCCGCCTCGACCACGTGCGTCGCGGTCGGCGCCAACCTCCAGGTGCTCGGCCTCGCGCAGAGCGCCTCCGGCGCCTCGTTCTCCTTCGTCGGCGTCGGCGTCGAGCCCGCGCGCGAACGCGCGATGGGCTTCGAGACCCGCCTGCGCGAGGGCGAGCCGCTCGCCGACGCGGCGCCGGAGCCGGGCGAGGAGACGGCGCTGCTCGCACGCGGCCTCGCCGCGTCGCTCGGCGTCGGCGTCGGCGACGTCGTGACCCTCGTCGCCACCAGCGCGGGCGGGATGCTCAACGCGCTCGACGTGACGGGTCGCCGGGATCGTGACCACCGGCGTCGCCGAGCTCGACACGCGCTACCTCAAGGTCCACCTCGCGACCGCCGAGCCGGCTGCTCGCAGACCGAACGCATCTCGAACCTCCTCGTCGGGCTCGACGACACCGCGGCGACCGCCGCGACGCTGGCGGCGGCGCGCGCCGCGCTCGCGCGGTCGGAGCCCGCGCTCGCCGTGACGCCCTGGACCGGCGCGCGCGGTCTTCTACGAGCAGGTCGAGAACCTCTACCACGGGATCTTCTGGTTCCTCGGCTCGATCGTCTTCGTGCTGGTGGTGCTGGCGACCTCGAACACCCTGGCGATGACCGTGATGGAGCGGGTGCGCGAGATCGGGACGCTGCGCGCGCTCGGCACCGGGCGGCGGCCAGCTCGCGGCGCTGGTCCTCGCCGAGGCGCTCTGGCTCGGGCTGCTGGGCGCGGCTGCTGGGCGCCGCCGCGGGCGCTCGCCGCGACCGCCGACGTTGAACGCCGCCGGACTGCACGATGCCGCCGCCGCCCGGCGCGGTCGACCCGATCGACCTGCGGCTCGCCTACGTGCCCGAGGCCTACGTCGCCGCCGCGCTGCTGATGGTGGTCGTCCTCGCCCTCGCGGCGCTGCCGCCCGATCGCCCGCGCGCGTCGCCTCTCGATCGTCGAGGCGCTCGGCCATGTCTGAGACGGCGCCGGGCGTCGCTCTCCTGCTCTCGCTCGCCCTGGCCGGGAGCGCCTCCGCGGCCGAGCCGCCCGAGACGCTCCTCGCGGCGAGCGATCTTCGCGCGCGCGCCGGCCGAGCTGCGGCTCGAGCTCGAGGTCGGCGCCGAGGGTGCGCCCGAGCGGGTGCCGCTCGAGATCTGGCGGAGCGGGCCCGAGCGCGCGCCTCGTCCGCTTCCTCGATCCGCGGGAGCGCCGGCAAGTTCGTGCTCCGGCTCGGCGCCGAGACGTACTTCCTGGCGCCGGGCGCGAGCCGCCCGGTGAAGCTGGGCGCGGCCTTCAGGCTGCAGGGGGGCGCCGCGCTCGACGAGCTGCTCGGCCTCGCGCTCGCCCGCGACTACCGGATCGCCGCGGTCGAGAGCGCCGGCGGCGTCGCCACCTTCGAGCTCGAGGCGACGAGCCCGACGGCGGCCTACCCGAAGGTGCGCTGGGCGGTCGACGCCGCGCGCCGCCGCCCGCTGCGCGCCGAGCTGCGCACGAGCGCCGGCAAGACGCTGCGCGTGATCGAGTTCCGCGGCTGGCTCGACGAGAAGAAGCTGGTCCCGGGCGAGGTGGCGATCGCCGACCTCGTGCGCGGCGGCAAGCTGGTCGCGACCTTCCGCGCCTACGATCCCCGCCCCGTCCCCGCCGCCCTCTTCGCGCTCGACGACGGCTCGGCGCGCGCCGCGCTGCCGGTCCGCTAGGGCGCGCTCTTCTTCAGCTCGACCACCGACTTCGCGACCGGTTCGCCGACTCTCTCGGCGAACCAGGGCGACGTCCTCGAGGACGAGGTCGATGGTCAGGTCGTAGCGGCCCGGCACGCCCGGCCAGTCGATGCGCATCGTGGTCGAGACCTCGCCGCCGGGCGGGACCGGGCGCGGCAGCGGCGTCCGCCCCTGCGAGGTGAAGCCGGCGACGCCGCCCTCGGGCGAGAAGCGGTAGCCGAGCTGGACCGCGAGCACCGCGTCGCTCGTCCACTCGAAGCTGCCGGTGTTCCGGATCCGCACCGGAACCAGGGAGGCGCCGCCGGAGATCGCCGCGGTCGGCGCCAGCGCCATCAGCACCTCGCGGCCGAAGCCCTCGGCGGGGGCCGCCTGGCGCCCCAGGTAGCGCACCCGCGCGGTCACCGGACGCTCGTCGGAGCTCTCGATCGCGAAGCGGAGCAGGCGCGCGCGGTAGGGGCGGTCGGCGGGCCACCAGAAGGGGTGCTTGCGCCACGCCGGCGCCGGGCGGACGACGACCGCTCCGCCCGCCGGCCCGCCCTCGTGCTCGGCGAGCGGATAGCGCTCGCTCCCCCGCCAGTCGGAGACGACCAGCGTCGCCTTGCCGCCGTCGGTGGTGACCACCAGGTGGAGCGGGTCCCCCGCCCACGCCGTCGCGACCTCGACCTCGGCGGGCGCGACCCCGGTGCCGACGATGAAACTCCAGCTCTCGGCGCGCGCGTAGGGGTCGACGAAGCGCAGGAAGTCTCCCGACCAGTAGCGGTCGCGCCGGCCGTCGAGGTGCGAGGCGGTCGACTCGTAGGGGAGCAGGCGGAAGAGCCCGGCGTAGGCGTGGCTCTGGCTGGTCTCGTCGAAGCGCGCGGTGGTCGCGACCGAAGTCTGCGCCGAGACGCCGGCGACGAATGCGACGACCCATGCCGCGGCCAGGAGCTTGCGCGGCGGCGGCGCCGCGAGCGCCAGCCCGGCGAGCGGCAGCGCGGCGAGGATGTAGCGGTTGCCGAAGAAGGTCTCGCCGCCGAAGTAGTTGCCCGGCAGCCAGAGCAGGTAGAAGAGGGCGAGCGCGGCGAAGCCGCCGAGCGCCGCGAGGCCGACGCGGTCGCGGCGGCGCAGCGCGGCGACGAGCAGCACGATGGCGCCCGGGAAGTAGACCAGCAGGCCGGTGTGCCGGCCGACGAGGAAGTAGAGCGCGGCGTAGGCGCTGCGCCCGGGCTCGAGGCGGGGCAGCGCACCGAGCATCGAGGTCGCGAGATCCGCCGGATCGTCGAAGCGCGCGAGCGCCCGCTCGGCGCCCGCGCCCGCCGGCCAGCCGAGCTCGGCGGTGAAGGTCGCGCGCGCCGCCTTGTACGGGTTGATCGCGCCGGTCGCGGCGGCGGTCAGGCCGATCACCAGCAGGTAGGCGCCGAGCGCGCCCGCCGCGACGGCGAGGGCCGCCCGGCGGCGACCGGCCGCGAGCGCGGCGGCCAGCGCGGCGAGCACGATCAGGCCGTTCGGCTCGCGCAGCGAGGCGAGCAGGCCGAGCAGCGCGCCGCCCACGAGCGGCGCGCGCGGCGACTCGAGCCAGCGCGCGACGAGCCCGCGCGGCGCTTCCGGCGCGGCCGGCCGCAGCGCCGCGCAGGCGAGCGCCAGGCCGGCGCAGGCGAGGCCGAGCTGCAGCGACTCGGTCATCCGCCAGCCGGCCCAGGCCGCCGCGCCGCCGGCGCCGACGAGGGTCGCCGCGCTCCACTCCCCGTCCGCGGGCCCGAGCGTGCGAACGAGCGCCGCGCGCAGGAAGAGGTAGCCGGCGACGAGCGCGGCGAGGTTCGCCGCGACCCCGCCCCAGAGCGGCGCGAAGAACGCGAAGGGGGCCACGACGAGCACCCAGAGGATCGGCTTCGAGTAGGCCACGCGCTCGCCCGCGCGCTGGAGGATCAACGCCTGCCCGCTCGCCGGCGAGGCCTCGATGCGGGCGCGGTCGCGCGCGTCGAAGACGAGGTCGAAGTCGCGCGCGACGCTCTCGGCCATCGCGACGTAGGTCGCCTCGTCGCCGCGCAGCTCGCGCGCGGTCGGGCGCTCCGCGGCGATCCAGCCGAGCAGCCCGAGGGCGAGCGCGAAGGGGACGTAGGGCGAGCGGAGCAGGCGCGGGATTCTCAAGGTCATCGAAGCCTCAGTAGCGCGCGACGACCGGCGGCAGCCGCCGCGGCAGGCGGCGGCGCAGCCACTGGCGCAGCGCCTTGGCGCGCAGCAGGAGCGGATCGAGCGCGCGCGCGGCGGCGCCCGGGGGCGCCGGGACTCCTCCCGCCGGGCGGATCGCCGGCGCCTGGCGCGCGAAGCAGCTCTGCTGGGGGATCCGGTCGGCGGTCGCGCCCGGCAGCCGGGTCGCCACCACGAAAAGCCCGACCTGCCGGCCGCCAAAGCCGCCGTAGGCGAGGTGGTCGAGGCTGCCGGGGCGGTAGCGGCGGATCGCCCAGCGCGGCGAGTGGAAGCGGCCGCGGTGCCAGTAGTGGGTGAACTCGAAGAGGTACTCCGCGTCGAGGCGCCAGCCGTTCGCCGCGTAGAAGTCGTGGAAGAGGGTCGGCGAGAACATGTAGAAGCCGTGGTCGACGTGATTCGACGACGGCGCCATGCCGTGGATCGCGCGCCCGCCCGGCGCGCAGCAGCGCGTGGATGTTCCCGAACACCCGCGGCAGGTCGAAGACGTGCTGGATCGTGCCCGCCTCGAAGACCGCGTCGTAGCGGCCGTGGAGCTCCGCCGGCACCGGCTGGTTGAGGTCGAGGACGTGGTCGGCGCCCTCCCAGTCGGAGACGTCGGCGCTCTCGACCTCGGCGAAGCCGAGACGGCGGAAGAGGTCGCGGTCGGAGAGGCAGCCGAGGCGCGCGAGCTCGGGCTGGTGCGAGAGCTCGAGCCGGTCGACCGGCGCGAGCGCGACCCGCTGCTCGCCGGCCCAGCGCGCGAGCTCGGCGTCGGTCGCGTAGACGGTCATCCGGCCGAGCTCGAGCAGGCGGCCCCCGAACGGCTCGCGCCGCGCCTCGTCGAGCAGCAGGCGAGCGGTTCCGCGCGGAATGCCCAAGAGCTTCAGAGCCTCCCGGCCGCGCGCTCGGCGCGGTACCAGGCGAGGGTCGAGTCGAGCCCTTCGTCGAGGCCGACGGCGGGACGGAAGCCGGCCGCCGCGAAGGTCCGCGCCGGGTCGGCGACGCGCACCGTCTCGAGCGGACGGTCGGGGCGGGCGCCGAGCCGCGGCGGCGGCGCGCCGAGCTTCGCGGCGATCCGGGCGACGATCTCGCCGACCGTGACCGCCTCGCCGCGGCCGAGGTCGAGCGTCTCCCCTTCGATGCCCGGCGCCTCGGCGAGCGCGACGAGGCCGCGCGCGACGTCGTCGACGTGGATCCAGTCGACCGGCCGCGCGCCGCTCGCGAGCTCGGCGGGTTGCCCCTCGAGCCCGCGCAGGATCGCGTAGGGGACGACCTTCGAGAGGTCGCGCTGCCCGGGGCCGTAGACCATGAAGATCCGCGCCGTGACGACCGGCGTGCCGTAGAGGGCGCGGAAGAAGCGCGCGTAGAGGCTCTGCGCCGCCTTGGCCGCCGCGTAGGGCGAGCCGGGCGCCTCTCCCGCGGCGAGATCGGGCTCCTCCATCGACCCGGCGAGCACCACCCGCCGGCACCCGGCGCGCGTCGCCGCGACCAGCAGGTTCACGGCGGAAGCGAGATTGGCCTCGAAGGCGGGGCGGACGTCGGCGAGCTCCCGCCGCCCCGAAACCCAGCTCGCGAGGTGGAAGAGGACCTCGGGCCGCGCCTCCTCGAAAGCCGCATCGACCGCCGCCCCGTCCCCGAGGTCCGCTAGCAGCCAGCGCACCCCGTCCCCCGCGTCCCCCCGCGCCCGGCGCGACAGCGCGACGACCCGCGCCCCCCGCCCGGAGAGCTCTCCCACCAGCCGCGACCCGATGAAGCCCGAAGCGCCGGTGACCAGGACGGAAGTGTCGCGCATGCCGCTGGAAGCCTAGCGCAGGCGACCGCAGACCATCGCCGCGAAATGCGGCTCGAGGAGGTTCCGCGAGATCAGGTGCTCCTCGAGCTCGATGGCCGCGCGGATCACCTCGACGGAACGCCCGGAGAAGACCGCGTCTTTCCGGATCGAGCAGACCAGTGGGTGGAGGACGTTGCCGTAGTAGGGGACGAAGCGCTGGACCGCCAGCCGGCTGCGCACGATCGGTTCGATCTCTCCGGACCGGATCATCTCCGAAGGGTCTTCGACGGCCAGCGGAGGCCAGACATGGGGAGTCCGGCGCTCCTCCTCCGGAACCCGAGCGAAGAGCCCCGCGGCGAAACCGAGCTCCTCCTCGTTCCAGGCGTCGCGGGACGGGCCGATGTACTCGTCGATGTAGACGAGTCCCGGGGGGTCGCGGGTCAGGAGCTCCGCCGCCAGGGCGACGACCTCCTCGAGCTCGACGAGGTGGTGGAGCACGAAATGGAAGACGATCAGCTCGTAGCGCTTCCCGTTCGACGCCGCGTCCTTCAGGAAGGTCAGGGCGTCCGACTCGTGGTAGCGAACTCGTGGCTCGAGCCCTTCGTTGCGGGCTCGCTCGCGGGCGAGGGCGAGGGCACCGGCGGCGACGTCGACGCCCTCCATCTCGGCGACGGCGCCGAGCGTGCCCACGGCGAACCGCTCGAGGTCCCCGGTTCCGCAGCCGATGGAGAGCCCGTTGCCGAGCGGCCAGCGTGCTCTCAGGCTCTCCGCGAAGGCGATGGCGAACGGCAGCGCCGAATCCCCGGTCATCCGCCGGTTGACCGACTCCCGGACTCCCGGCGCGTCGAGCCAGTAGACCGCGTCGCCCTCGCCCCGCTCCGCGCGCCGGCTCCAGTAGCGACCGGCCCGCGCTTCGACGCTCTCCCCGTCCGCCACGGCCCCACCTCGCCCTTTCCACCTCGTCCGACGCCAGGCCCGAGGCCCCGCCGAGCTTTCCGATCGGTCGCGATTCTATCGATCGGTGCTGACGGGGCCCTTCCGCACGGAAGACGAGGCTCGCTGATCGCATCCTGGCGAGAGGCCATCGTGCGGCCCTCCGTCGCCCTGCCGGGCGATGAGGGCCGCACCTCTCTTCGATCGACCAGGCGCCGGCGGGGCTCCAGCGTCTACGGTGTGTACTTCACCTCGAGAACCGGCCGCTTCGAAGCAGTGAAGGACTCGCTGCTGGAGAAGAGGTAGGAGTGGGCTTCTCATCACTGCGGCCCATCCGTCAGGTGCCAGCGCCGCGCTCTCACTTTCTGTGCGTGAGCGCTCAGCTCGGTCACGGTCGTCCCCTCGGCCACGGTGACGTGCGACGCTCCGGGGTTCTCCACCACGCCGTCGCGAACCGGAAGCGCGTCGATCGCTGGCAAGTACTGAGGGACGTAGGCGCCGACGTGGGCGAAATCGGAGACGTACTCTCCGCCCTCGGAAATCGCGGGCCAAGCGCTGGGGCAGGCCTCGAGGCGGATGCCTCCAACCGTCAGCTCGGAGCCGGGGACGAGCACCAGCAGCTCGGTGAGTCCCCTGAGCCTCGAGGCCGCGACGTAGAACAGGTCGAGCACCTCCACGCGCGCCAGGTAGGCCGGGCCCGCGAAGAGCGGAGACCAGCCGCTCGTGAGGGATTGCACGCGGCCAACGAAGGAAACGTCGACGCTGACGACCCAGTCCTCGAGCGGCAGCGGAAGGGTCCATTTGTAACGCCCGAGGTCCATGACCGGCGGCGGCACGCAAGCCACCGGCTGCCCCTCGGCACTCTCCTGAGCTGCTTTCGCGTAGATTCTCTGGAAGTCCTGCTTGCTGAACTCGCCAAGACGCGTCGGCGCGAAGTCGCCAGTCGCTGGCGTGGCGCCAAGCGATCTGTTCAAAAGCTCGGCACTCACAAAGTCGGCATATCCAGTGATGTCGGATAGCACGAGCTCCGGCAACGGTCCGCCGGACACTTCTGCATACCCGCAGGGAGCCACGAACAAGGCTCCTGCCGACGCCACGGTTG
Organism: uncultured Acidobacteriota bacterium; assembly: GCA_963803995.1. GTDB lineage: Bacteria > Acidobacteriota > Thermoanaerobaculia > Multivoradales > JAGPDF01 > JACTMI01. The sequence goes on along the minus strand of CAWDOT010000006.1, from coordinate 362,267 downwards.
CCCATGCGATTCCTACGACGATCAACTTCCTCGGATTCGCAGCTACGAAAAGTCGCGCCATCTCATCCTCCCAATCCAGGACGAGCTCGACGCTCGGGGGGCGCCATGTCGGCGCCAGGCAGTCAGATTCCGACGCGTGGGCGCCAGGCGGCCCACGAACGGAGTGAAGTGCATCAACTGCTCAGGATTCCCAGCATCGATCTCGCGACCCAGCTGGATCAAATAGTAGACCACCTGCGACTGCGGATTGGCGGCGTCGATTGGGCCGACGCCGAGCAATCCGATTTCCTTCGATCGGATGGGAGCGAGGCAGGAGATCGAGAGCTGCCCCACCAGCCACGACCCGATCAAGCCCGAAGCGCCGGTGATCTGGAAGGAAGGCTCGTGCATGCCGCAGAAAGCCTGGCGCAGCCCGAGCCGGCGGGCGCGGCCTTCACCAGGGATGGGGCTTCCTTCAGCGCCACCCGATTCTCGCGTGCTCCAGTCGCTTGTTCCGAGCCTGCGCGACGGCGCTCAGCTTGGCCACCGTGGTGCCCTCGGACACGGTGACGTGCGGCGCTCCAGGGTTCTCGACCACGCCGTCACGAACCGGCAGCACGTCGATCGCAGGCAAGTACTCCGGAGTGTAGTCGCCGACGTGGTTGAAATCGAAGACGTACTCCCCGCCTTCGGAGATCGAAGGCCAGGAGCTGGGGCAGGCTTCGAGATGGACTTCTCCAACGGTCAGCTCGGAGCCGGGGATCAGCACGAGCATCTCCGTGAGCCCCATGAACCTCGCGCTCGCCACGTAGAAGAGGTCGAGGACTTCCACGCGCGCCAGGTAGGCCGGGCCAGCCATGAGCGGAGACCAGCCGCTCGAGAGCGCCATCACTCGGCCGACGAAGGAGACGTCCACCATCACGATCCACTCCTCGAGCGACATCGGAAGGTGCGATCCGTAACGCCCCAGGTTCAAGCCCGGCGGCGGCACGCAACTCACCGGCCGGCCTTCCTCAGCCTCACGAGCCGCCTTCGACAGAGCTCCAAGGAGCCCCGCCTTGTCGATATCGGAGAGACCCATCGAGACGAAGTCTCCAGTCGCCGGTGTGGCGCCAAGCGATCTGTTCAGGAGCTCGGCACTGACGAAGTCCGAGTATCCCGTCGCATGGGACCGCACGAGTTGAGGAAGGGGTCCGCCCCACTCTTCGGCTGTTCCGCGAGCGGCCAGCGACAAGAGTTGCGCCAGGGCGACGATTGCCCCGGCGAGAACCCGACCGATCCGGCTCCTCCCGCTGCTCCTCAGCTCCAGGCGCATCTGGACAACCCTTTCCCAGAAACGTACGTGACCTCGACAGCCGGTTGCAGCCTCGGCGGCACCCAGGGAACGGTGGCCTTCGAGTGGAGCCGGCCGCCCCGCCCCGGGGCGACGATCGACGGTTCCCGAAGCGGTATTCTCTCGCCATGCGGGGTCGTTTCGACGAGGCCGGAGAGGAGGCGGGTCCGACCTCGAATCAGGATCGGGTGGCGTCCCACTCCGGAGGGAGGCCCGACGACAGGCGCGACGAGGGTGGGGCGGTGGAGCCGTCCACCGCGCCGCGCCCGCGGCTCGTCCGCCTGCCCGTCGGACGCCGGGTCGTTCGCCCGGTGGCACCGGCGTCCGAGCGCCCCGCGGTGAGCTTCGCGGCGCGGGTCGAGGAGGAGCGCCAGCGGTGGCCCTGAGCCGGCCCCGGCTTTCGCCCCGGGGCGCGCTGGCCGCTGGGCGGGACCGCTGACGCCATGCGCCTGAGGAGCCTGCCCGACCGGGTCCGGCGCACGCTGGAGCGCGAGATTCGGAAGTTGCGTGGCGTCGACGAGAAGGTCGTGCGGCTCCCCGCCGAGGGGGGCGCGGCGCGCGGGCGGGCGCTCTTCTCCTACATCGTCGACCCCTTCCTGCTGCCGGCGGGCGCCGAGCTGCCCCACTCCCACACGCACTTCTGGGAGTCCTGGACGATGGCGCGCACGCTCTGCGCGCTCGGTTTCGAGGTCGACGCCATCCACTGGACCAACAAGACCTTCGTGCCGCGCGAGCGCTACGACCTCTGCGTCGACGTGCGGCTCAACCTCGAGCGGCTGGGGCCCGCGCTCGGGCCCGAGTGCCTGAAGGTCCTGCACGCCGAGACCGCGCACGTCTCCTTCTACAACCCGGCGCAGCTCGCGCGGCTCGCCGCGCTCGAGGCGCGGCGGGGCATCCGGCTCGCGCCCTTCAAGATGCTCGAGCCGAACCGCGCGATCGAGAGCGCCGACTGCGCGACGCTGGTCGGCAACGAGCGCACCCGGGCGACCTACGGCTTCGCCGGCAAGCCGCTCTGGCCGGTGCCGATCTCGCAGCCGGTGCTCTACCCCTTCCCGGAGGGCAAGGACTTCGCCGCCGCGCGCTCCCGGTTCCTCTGGTTCGGCAGCGGCGGCATGGTCCACAAGGGGCTCGACCTCGTGCTCGACGCCTTCGCCGGGCTGCCCGACCTGCACCTCACCGTCTGCGGGCCGGTCGAGCGCGAGCGCGCCTTCGAGAGCGCCTACGCGCGCGAGCTCTACCGCACGCCCAACATCCGCACCGTGGGCTGGATCGACGTCCTCGGCCCCGACTTCCTGGCGCTCGCGCGCCGGACGCTGGCGCTCGTCTACCCCTCCTGCTCCGAGGGGCAGAACGGCGGCACGGTGACCTGCCTGCACGCCGGGCTCCTCGCCGTGGTGACGCCGGAGGTCGGCGTCGACGTCGATCCCTCGTTCGGACGGCTGCTCGCCGAGCCGTCGGTCGAGGCGATCCGCGCCGCCGCCGTCGAGCTCTCCCGGCGCGATCCGGACGAGCTCGCGGCGATGGCGCGCCGCGCCTGGGAGTTCGCGCGCGAGCGCCACACCCGCGAGCGCTTCGCCGCCGAATACCGGCGCGCGATGATCGGGATCCTCGAGCGCCTCCGCCCCGCCCTCGCCCGCCGGCTCGCGCTCTGACCGCCATGCTCGACGCCCTCTACCTCTCCCCCCACCTCGACGACGCCGTGCTCTCCTGCGGCGGGCGGATCGCCGCGGCGGTCGCCGCGGGCGGCCGGGTCGCGGTCGCCACCTTCTTCACCGCCGACGAGCCGGAGACGCCCCCCTCGGCGCTCGCCGCCGATCTGCGGCGCTGGTGGCGGCTGCCCGCGGGCGAGGTGATGAAGGTCCGTCGCGCCGAGGACCTGGCCGCGCTCGCCGCGCTCGGCGCCGAGCCGCTCCACCTCGACCTGCCCGAGGCGCCCTACCGGCTCGACGCATCGGGCGCGTCCTTCTACGCGACGCTCCCGTCGCTCTACGGCGAGGTCGCGGCCGGCGACGGGGCGACGACGGTCGCCGCCGCGGCGGCGCGGATCCGGGCGCTGCCGAAGGCCCGGCTGGTCGCGGTCCCGCTCGGCGTCGGCGGCCATGTCGACCACCTCGTTGTCCGCCGCGCCGCCGAGGCGAGCGGGCGGGACCTCGCCTACTACGAGGAGTTCCCCTACACCGAGTGGAAGTGGTTCGCGGTGCGCCGCGCGCTCGGATCCCGCGCCGGCTGGCGCGAGGAGGTCCTGCCGCTCCCTCCCGCGCTCTTCGAGAGCCGCGTGCGGGCGATCCTCGCCTACGGCTCGCAGGTCCCGGCGATGTTCCGCGGCGAGGCGCGGCTGCGCAAGCAGCTGCGCCGCCAGCTGCGCCGCGCCGGCGGCGAGCGCCTCTGGCGCCGCGCGGAGGGGGCATGAGGGTCCTCGTCACCGGCGGCGCCGGCTTCATCGGCAGCCACGCCGTCGAGCGCCTGGCGGCCGAGGGCCACGACCTGCGCGTGGTCGACGACCTCTCCTCCGGGCGGCTCGCCAACCTGCCCGCCGGGACGCCGGTCGACGTGACGACGGTCGCCGCCGCGGTCGCCGGCGGGGCGGTCGAGCGCTTCCGGCCCGAGGCGATCGTCCATCTCGCGGCCCAGGTCGACGCGCGCCGGAGCGTCGAGGAGCCGATCCTCGACGCCCGGATCAACCTGCTCGACACCCTCGCGCTCCTCGCCGCCGCCCGCCGCGCCGGCACCCGGCGCTTCGTCTTCGCGAGCTCGGCCGCGGTCTACGGCGACCCGGCGACGATCCCGACCCCGGAGTCGGAGCCGACCCGGCCGATCTCCCCCTACGGCGCCGCCAAGCGCGCGGTCGAGCTCTACCTCGACGCGTTCGCGCGCGACGGCGGACCGTCGTACGCGGCGCTGCGCTTCGCCAACGTCTACGGTCCCCGCCAGAGCGCGGTCGGCGAGGCGGGGGTGGTGGCGGTCTTCTGCCGCCGGCTGGCCGCCGGCGCGGCGCCCCGCATCCATGGCGACGGCGAGCAGACCCGCGACTACGTCCACGCCGCCGACGTCGCCGCGGCGATCGCGCTCGCCCTCGCGGCGCCGGCGAGCGGCGTCTGGAACGTCTCGACCGGCGTCGAGACGTCGGTCAACGCCCTCTACGGCCGGCTCGCCGCGACCCTGGCGCCCGGCCTCGAAGCGATCCACGACCCGCCGCGCGCGGGCGATCCGCGCCGCTCCGCGCTAAGCTCCGCAGGCATCGAGCGCGACCTGGGCTGGCGCGCGCGCACGCCCCTCGCCGGGGGCCTCGCCGCGACCGCCGCCTGGTTCCGCGCCGAGGAAGGAAACGACCCGTCATGACAGCGACGCCGAAGCGGGAGATGCCGGTGGTGATCCTCTGCGGCGGGCAGGGGACGCGGCTGCGCGAGCACACCGAGAACCTGCCCAAGCCGATGGTCGAGATCGGCGACCAGCCGATCCTCTGGCACATCATGAAGCTCTACGGCGCGCGCGGCTTCGAGCGCTTCGTGCTCTGCCTCGGCTACAAGGGCTGGGCGATCAAGCAGTACTTCCTGCGCTACCACGAGATGCGCCGCGACTTCACGGTCACGATGAAGGGCGACCCGCCCGAGGTCGCCTTCCACAACCAGGCCGGCGAGGAGGACTGGCGCGTGACCTGCGCGGAGACCGGCGCCGACAGCGGCACCGGCGGCGCGCCTGAAGCTGGTCGAGCGCTACGTCGACGCCGACACCTTCTGCTTCACCTACGGCGACGCGGTCGGCACCGTCGACCTCGACGCGCTGCTCGCGTTCCACCGCGGCCACGGCAAGATCGCCACGGTCACCGGCGTCCACCCGACCTCGCGCTACGGCGAGATGAAGGTCGAGCGACGGGCAGGTGGTCGAGTTCAACGAGAAACCGACGGTCGCCGAGGGCGTCGTCTCCGGCGGCTTCTTCGTCTTCAACCGCGGCGTGTTCGACTACCTGGGCGACGACCCGCGGACCTTTCTCGAGCTCGAGCCCCTGCAGAGGCTCGCCCGCGACCGCCAGCTCGGCGTCTTCGTCCACGAGGGCTTCTGGCACCCGATGGACACCTACCGCGACTGGCTGCACCTGAACGAGCTCTGGAAGGCGGGGCAGGCGCCCTGGAAGGTCTGGTAGGCCGGATGCAGGACGCGCCGCGCCTGTCGATCGTCGTTCCGCTCTACAACGAGGAGGAGAACCTGCCGGTGCTGGACGGCGAGATCCGCGCCGCGCTCGCGCCGCTCGGGATCGCCTGGGAGGTCCTCTACGTCGACGACGGCTCGACCGACGGCAGCCTGGAGGCGTTGCGCGCGCTCGCCGCGGCCGACCCGCGGATCCGGATCCTCCGCCACCGCAAGAACGCCGGCCAGTCGGCCGGCCTCGCCTCCGGCTTCCGCGCCGCGCGCGGCGAGCTGGTGGCGACGCTCGACGCCGACCTCCAGAACGACCCGGCCGATCTGCCGCGCCTGCTCGCGAAGCTCGACGAGGGTTGGGACGTCGTCTCCGGTGTGCGCCGGAACCGCCAGGACTCCTGGGTGCGCAGGGCCTCGTCGCGGATCGCCAACGCCGTGCGCAACCGGGCGACCGACGAGGCGATCACCGACGTCGGCTGCTCGCTCAAGGCCTACCGTGCCCGCTACCTCGCCCACCTGCCGATGTTCGGCGGCATGCACCGCTTCCTGCCCACGCTGGTGCGCTGGAACGGCGCGCGGGTGACCGAGATCGCGGTGAACCACCGCCCGCGCCTGCACGGCGTGGCGAAGTACGGCATCGGCAACCGGCTCTTCCGCGCCCTCGCCGACCTCTTCGCCGTGCGCTGGATGCGCACGCGGTGGATCGATCCGGCCAACGTCGAGGAGATCGCCCCGGGCGCGGAGGGGCGCCGGTGAGCTGGGCCGACCGCGTCCTGCTCCTGCTGCTCGGGCTCGTCCTCTTCCTGCCCGGCATCGGCGCGCGCGACGTCTGGAACCCCGACGAGCCGCGCTACGCCGTGGTCGCGCGCGAGATGCGCGCGAGCGGCGACTGGGTGGTGCCGCACGTCAACGGCCGGCTCTACTCGGAGAAGCCGCCGCTCCACTTCTGGGCGATCGCCGCGGCCTCGTACCTCACCGGCGACGTCACCGAGGTGTCGGCGCGGCTGCCCGCGGCGTGCGCCGCCACGCTGACGCTCTTCCTGCTCTGGGGCATCGGCCGGCGGCTCTTCGACCGCGAGGTCGCCTGGGGGGCGGTGCTGGTCTTCGCGACCTCGTCGAAGATCCTCTGGCAGGGGCGCGTCGGGCAGATCGACATGACGCTCGTCGCGCTCGTCACGCTCGCGATGTACTTCTTCGTGCGCGGCTGGGTCGAGGAGCGCGACGGCTACTTCAGGCTCTTCTTCGTCGCCGCCGGCCTCGCCACGCTCGCCAAGGGGCCGGTCGGGCTGCTGCCGCCGCTGCTCGCGATCGTCGTCTGGGCGTTCGCCTCGGGTGAGCGCCCGCTGCTGCGCCGGATGCGGATTCCCACCGGGCTCGGTCTCTGGGCGCTGGTCGTGCTGGCCTGGCTCGTCCCCGCGATCCTTTCGGCCGGGCGCGAGTACTTCGAGATCATCGTCCTCAAGCAGAACGTCACCCGCTTCGCCGACCCCTGGCACCACTTCCAGCCCTGGTACTACTACCTGACGGTGGTGCCGGCGGACTTCTTCCCCTGGGCGCTCTTCCTGCCCGGCGCGGTCTGGGTGCTGTCGCGGCGCTCGACCGGCAACGAGCGGCGCGGCTACCAGTGGGCCCTCGCCTGGATGCTGGTGACGCTCGTCTTCTTCAGCCTCTCGCCGGCGAAGCGGACGGTCTACATCCTGACCATGTACCCGGCCATGGCGCTGCTGGTCGCCGCCGGCCTCGCCGAGGTCCGCAAGAGCTGGCCCCGGCTGCGCGGCTGGCTGGTGGCGCCGGCGGCGCTCACCGCGGCGCTGCTCACGCTGCTCCCCGTCCTCGGCTTCGTCGCGGTCAACTACTACCCGGAGCGGATCGCGAAGCCCCTCGCCGAGCTGCGCCCGCTCGGTCCGGGCCTGCTGCCGACGCTGCTCGCGCTCGGGCTCCTGCTCTCGGCGGCGAGCCTGGCCGCGCTGCTCGCCGCGCGCCGCGGCGCGACCGGCAGGACGATCGGCGCGCTCGCGCTCGGCATGGGCGCCGCCGGCGTCGCCGCTTCGCTCTGGGTGCTGCCCCGCTTCGACGCGGTGAAGTCGGCGCGCCCGCTCGCCGGCAGGCTGGTCGAGCTCGCCGCCCCGGACGAGCCCTACGCGATCTGGCCCCGCTTCGACGCGCCCTTCGTCTTCTACAGCCGGAGGAACGCGGTCGAGGTGCAGGGCGAGGCGGAGCTGCGCGCCTTCGTCGCGCGCCCCGGGAGAGTCTGGCTGCTCGCGGAGAAGGACGACCTCGCGAAGCTCGACCCGCCGCTCCCGCTGGTCGAAGTCGCGCGCGACGAAGAGCGCGCAGACGGCTACGTGCTGCTCACCCGCCCGGGCGCCGGGGCGCCCGCACCCTAGCTCCTAGTCGCCGTTCTCTTCCGGCCGCTTCCAGGTCGACTCGTCGTCGTCGAAGGCGGGCAGCGCCAGGTCCTCGCCGCGGGCGGCGCGGATGCGGTACTCCCAGAGGCGGGCGTACTTGAGGAAGACGCCGAAGGCCTGCAGCGAGCAGACGACGAAGCCGTGGGTGCCGTCGAGGATGCCGCCCTGGACGAAGTAGGAGCGCAGGAACCGCCACCAGGGGCGGAAGACGAGCTCGACGACGCCCGCCTTGCGGCCGTCGCGGAAGGCCTGCGCCGCGCCCCACTGGGCGTAGTTGAGGAACTTCGGGAAGTACTGGTCGAAGCTGCGGAAGGTGTAGTGCAGGAAGGGGTTCTTGAGCACGGGCACCGCGCCCTCGATCTCGAGGTCGGCGTGCACCCGGCGGTTCGGATAGCGCCCCTTGTCGCGGCGGAAGAGCCGCACGACCTTGTCGGTCGACCAGCCCGAGTGGCGGATGACCTTGTCGATGAAGACGTTCTCGCGGCGGATGTAGAAGCCGTTGGCCGGCGGGCGCCGTCGCCAGCAGGATCAGGATCTCGCGCGCCAGCGCCTCGGGCACCCGCTCGTCGGCGTCGATGATCAGCACCCAGTCGTTCGTCACCCGGTCGAGCGCCCAGTTCTTCTGCGCCGCCGAGCCGAAGTACTCGCGCTGCAGCACGGTCACCGGGTACTTCGCGGCGATCTCGACCGTCCGGTCCTTCGAGAAGGAGTCGACGAGCAGGATCTCGTCGGCGAACAGCACCGATTCGATGCACTCGCCGACGTTGACCTCCTCGTTGTAGGTGGTGATGACGACGGAGCAGCGGCAGCCGGCCGGGGGCGGCGCGCAGGGATTCGATCGAGGGGGTCTTGGCGGCCACGTGCGGCTCACTCCTCGCGGTCGGGCACCAGCAGGCGCTGGATGCCGCGCGCCCTGCCGGTGGCCTCGTCGACGTCGATCACCGCCGCCGCCAGCCGCACGTCGCGCTTGGCGACCTCGAAGGTGGTCGGGGTCTGGAGCAGGAAACGGTCGAGCACCTTGTCGGCGCGGAAGCCGATGATCCCTTCGTAGGGGCCGGTCATGCCGGCGTCGGTCAGGAAGGCGGTGCCGCCGGGCAGCACGCGCTCGTCGGCGGTCGGCACGTGGGTGTGGGTGCCGACCACCGCCGAGACCCGCCCGTCGAGGTAGACGCCGAGCGCCTGCTTCTCGCTGGTCGCCTCGGCGTGGAAGTCGACGAACACGACCTTCGCCTTCGCCGGCGAGCTCGGCGAGCAGCCGGTCCGCCGCGGTGAAGGGCGAGTCGACGTTCTTCAGGAAGACCTGGCCCTCGAGGTTGATCGTCGCCACCGGGATGCCCGCCGCGGTCTCGCCGACGTGGACCCCCCGCCCGGGGTTGCCGGCCGGGTAGTTGGCCGGGCGCAGCAGCCGGGGCTCGCCGCGAGAAGAGGTCGACCGACCTCCTTCTTGTCCCAGATGTGGTTGCCCGAGGTCATGCAGTGGATGGGCAGCTCGTCGAGCTCGTCGAGCACGTCCGCGGTGACGCCGAAGCCCCCCGCCGCGTTCTCGACGTTGACGATCACGTAGTCGGCGCGGTGCTCGTCGACCAGGCGCGGCAGCAGGCGCGCGAGCGCCTTGCGGCCCGGCTTGCCGATCACGTCGCCGACGAACAGGATCTTCACTTCGCGTACTCGACGGCGCGCGTCTCGCGGATCACGGTGACCCGGATCTGGCCCGGGTAGGTCAGCTCCTGCTCGATCTTGCGCGCGATCTCCTTCGACAGCCAGAGCGACTCCTCGTCGGAGATCTTGCCGCTGTCGACGATGACGCGCACCTCGCGCCCGGCCTGGATGGCGAAGCTCTTCTGCACGCCCTTGAAGCCGGTGGCGATCTCCTCGAGCTTCTCGAGCCGCTTGCACGTAGCTCTCGAGCACCTCGCGGCGGGCGCCCGGGCGGGCCGCCGAGAGGGCGTCCGCCGCGGTGACCAGCACGGCCTCGACCGAGTGCGGGTCGTAGTCGCCGTGGTGGCAGGCCATGGCGTGGACGACCTCCTCGCGACTCGCCGTACTTGCGCAGCAGCTCGATGCCGAGCTGCGAGGTGGGTGCCGTCGACCTCGCGGTCGATCGCCTTGCCGATGTCGTGGAGCAGGCCCGCCCGCTTGGCCACCGCGGTGTTCACCTTGAGCTCGGCGGCCATCGTGGCCGGCGAGGAAGGCGACCTCCTTGGAGTGCTGCAGCACGTTCTGGCCGTAGCTGTAGCGGTAGCGCAGCCGGCCGAGCAGCTTGATCAGCTCCGGGTGCATGCCGGGGATCTTGAGCTCGAGCAGGCCGGCTTCGCCGTCCTGCTGGATGCGCTGGTCGAACTCCGCCTTGACCTTCTCGACGACCTCCTCGATGCGCGCCGGGTGGATGCGGCCGTCGGCGATCAGGCGCTCGAGCGCGACGCGCGCGATCTCGCGGCGGAAGGGGTCGAAGCCGGAGAGGATCACCGCCTCCGGGGTGTCGTCGACGATCAGGTCGACGCCGGTCGCCATCTCGAGCGCGCGGATGTTGCGCCCCTCGCGGCCGATGATGCGGCCCTTCATCTCGTCGTTGGGCAGGCTCGACGACCGAGACCGTGGTCTCGGAGACGTAGTCCGAGGCCAGGCGCTGGACGGCGAGACCCATCAGCCATTGCGCCTTGCGGTTGCCCTGCTCGCGCGCCTCGTCCTCGATGCGCTTGACGATGTGGGCGGCCTCGATCTTGCGCCTCGTTCTCGAGCGAGCGGACCAGCTCCTCGCGCGCCTGCTGGGCGGTCAGCCCGGCGACGTGCTCGAGCCGCTGGCGGACCTCGCCGGCCTGGCGCTCCAGCTCCCGGTCGCGGTCGTCGGCCACGCGCTCGCGGCCGGCGAGGGTCTTCTCCCGCCCGGCGAGGTCGCGGTCGCGCTGGTCCTGCTGCTCCTGGCGCTTGTCGAGGGCGTCTTCCTTCTGGGTGAGGCGGCGCTCGACCGCCTCGAGCTCGGTGCGGCGCTTGCGCGACGCGGCCTCGAACTCGGTGCGGGCGACGAGCAGCTTCTCCTTGGCGACGAGCTCGGCCTCGCGGACCTTCGCCTCGCCTTCGCGGCGCGCCTCCTCGAGCAGGCGGTCGGCCTGGCGGTGCGCCTCGGCGACGGTCTCCCGCGCCGCGCGGCGGCTCTGGAACCAGGCGAAAGCCAGCGCGGCCAGCGCCGCGACCAGGCCCCCGGCGATCCACAGAATGGACATCATCCGAATACCCCCGGACGGGGGGACGATGGCGAGGACGGGGTGACGTCCAGGGCGGCGAGCACCCCCCGAGACGGCAGTGAGAGACGCTGCGTTTAGAACCTGAAACGCGTCAGGTGGGTGTCCTCATGAACGGCCTTCAGCGTCCCGGTCGATGCCGGGCAGGCACGGGCCGTGCGGATATCGGACTCCCGGGTACCGAATGTTGGTTCTAAGGTGCGTCGGCTCATCACTGCCGTCTCTGGGGGTGTCGCCCCTTCTGGTCTGCCTCGGTTCCGCCCGCGCCCCCACCGCTCCTCACCCCCGGAGGACTTCGGTGAGACGTTCCGCGAGCTCCGTCACCCGACTCTCGATCTCGCCCCGATCCCCGTCGTAGTGCTTCCGGTTGCGGGACAGCTCGTCGGCGAGGTTGAGCGCCACCAGGATGGCGAGCCGGCCGGTGTCCACCTGGTTCAGGTGGTCCGCCAGCTCGCGCATCCGGCGATCGACTTCACCGGCGAGCGCTGTCAAGTACTCCCGGTCCTGGCCGCTGCGCAGGACATAGGTCGCACCGAAGATCTCGACTTCCGTGGTGGTGACGACCTCGCTCTCGCTCATCCGTCGAGCTTCCTCCGGCGGACGAAAGTCCGGGAACCCGCTTTCAGTTTACACCAGCGGCCCGGAAGGGCCCGCCGCATTGCGGCGTAGGGCTCAGGCGAGCGCGGCGAGCTTTTCGACCAGACGCTCGACCCGCTTCCGGATCTCCTCGCGCTCCTTCTTCCAGGACGGGGGGGCGTCCGACTTCGACGCCAGCTCGCCCTCGAGCTCGGCGATCCGCTGGCGCAGCTCCTCGTTCTCCTGCCCGAGGGCGCGCAGACGGTCGATCGCCTGGGCGACCGCGCGCCTCGAGCGACTCCAGGAACGTCAGCGCTCATGCTCCCTCCTCCCGCGCCAGCCGAAGCGCCGCTCGAGCTCGGCGGCGAGCCGGGTCTGGCGCTCGTTGACCTCGTCCTGGGTCAGCGTGCGCTCGCCGGCGTCGTAGTCGAAGGTGATCGTCGTCGTCACCGCGCCGTCCGGGATGCCGGGGCCCTGGTAGCGATCCTTCAGGCGGAAGCCGACCCGGAGCGGCTCGTCGACGCCCTCGATCGCCGCGGCGATCTCGGCCCAGGCGACGGTCGAGCGGATGGGTGAACGTCAGGTCGGCCGAGATCGCCCGGCACCCGCGAAGGGAGCCTCGACCGCGCGCCGCGCGGCGCCGCCGCCGGGAGCCGGTCGAGGATCGCTCGCCGGCGAACAGCGGCAGGCGCGTCGCGGTCGCCTCGACCCGGCCGAGGCAGCCGACCACGGCGCCGTCGAGCGACCACTCGGCGCCGGTGCCCGAAACCACGCCCGGGAGCTCGGCCGGCGCGCGTCCGCGACGCGACGCCGAGCTCGGCGAAGAGCGCGTCGAAGACCCCCTTGAGCGCGACCCCGTCGAGCGTGCGTGGCGGTCCCACGGCGTCGCCGAGCGGCCGGCGATGACCGCGGCCACCGCTTCGACCTCGTCGGCGCCGGGCGAGAAGAGGTGGCCGAGCTCGAAGAGACGACGGCCACCTGCGCTCGCGGTCGAGATTGAACCCGGCCGTGGCGACGAGACCCGGGGGCAGCGAGCGCCGCATCACCGCGTAGCGGTCGGAGAGCGGGTTGGCGAGCGCGAGCGGCTCGCCGCCCGGCACCAGGCCGGCGAACGCCGCATCGGCGGCGAGATCGTGGAAAGCGTAGTGGATCGCCTCGGCGAGACCGCAGGCCGCCAGGTGCCGGCGGATCCGCATCCCCCGGCGCGTGCGCCTCGTTGCGACCGGCATCGGCGCGCCGAGCGAGGGGAGCGTCGCCGGGATCTTGTCGAGCCCGTGGAGGCGGAGGACCTCCTCGTAGAGATCCTGCGGCGTAGCCTCGCAGCGACGGGCTCGACCTCACGCGGCGGCGAGGCTCGTCGATGTCGCCAGCCGGGCACGATCCCTTCCCAACCGCCGGCGACGGGCCGCGGCGCGAAGCCGAGACGCGCCAGGATCCGCTCGACCTCCGCCGGCGGCACCGCGATCCCGGCGAAGGCGTCGAGCCGTCGCCGCGTCGAGCCGCCAGGGCCGTCGTCGGAACCTCCTCGCCGCGCGCGTCGACCGCCGGCGCCGGCGACGACGCCGCCCGCCACTTCGACGCGAGCAGCGCGACCGCCCGCGACGCCGCGTCGAGCGGCGCCCGCGGATCGGTGCCGCGCTCGAAGCGGTGCGAGGCATCGGTGTGCATGCCGAGGGCCTTGGCCCCGCGGCGGATCCGCCGCCGGTCGAAGTGCGCGCTCTCGAGCAGGATCGCGGTGGTGCCGGCCGTGACCTCGCTCGCCAGGCCGCCCATGACCCCGGCGAGCGCCACCGCCCGAGCGGCGTCGGCGATGACCAGGACCTCGGCGTCGAGCTCGCGCTCGACGCCGTCGAGGGTCGATCAGCTTCTCGCCGGACCGGGCGCGGCGCACGCGGATCTCGCCGCCGCCGATCTGTCGCCAGGTCGAAGGCATGGAGCGGCTGGCCGGTCTCCCAGAGGACGAAGTTGGTGACGTCGACCACGTTGTTGATCGAGCGCTGCCCGATCGCCGCGAGCCGGGCCTTCAGCCACTCGGGGCTGGGACCGATCCGCACGCCTTCGATCGCCACGGCGACGTAGCGCGGGCAGCCGGCGGCATCCTCGAGAGTCACCCGCACCCGCGCGGTGCCCTCGCCCGGCAGCGTGGCGCGGGCGGGCTCGGTGAGCGGTCGGTCGAGCGCGGCGGCGAGCTCGCGGGCGAGACCGACGTGGCACATGCAGTCGGGCCGGTTGCCGGTGACGTCGACGTCGAGCACGAGATCGTCGAAGGCCTCCGGTGCGACTCCGTCCACCAGCCGTTCGCCTTCGACGGCATGCCCGATCGAGGTCAGTCGCTGCGCGATCGAGCGCGAATAATGCCTGCCAGGCCGCGCGCCCGGCGTCGGCCGGCGGCAAGGCGACGTCCACGTACTGCGCGAGCCAGCGACAGGAGAACTCCATCTCAGGTCTCGTGTGCTGAGACGGCGATCACAGCCGCGTCAGCCTCCCTCACCTGGCGCAGAAGCCGTTCGTCGTTCTCGAACAGCGCGCGGATGTTGGGCATGCCCCACGGTTCATCGCCACCCGGTCGATACCGAGCCCGAAGGCGAAGCCGGAGTAGACGTCGGGATCGATGCCGCAGTTCTCGAGCACGCGCGGGTCGACCATGCCGGCGCCGAGAATCTCCATCCAGCCGGTGCCGAGCAGATCGGCAGCCGCCGCCGCCGGCAGTTGGCGCAGGAGATGTCCACCTCGCACGACGGCTCGGTGAACGGGAAGTAGCTCGGCCGCAGGCGGACGGCGACGTCGGGCGAGAAGAGCCGCGGCAGGAACGCCTCGAGCGTGCCCTTGAGGTCGGCCAACGTGACCCCCGGTCGACGGCCAGCCCCTCCACCTGGTGGAACATCGGCGAGTGGCGCAGGTCGTTGTCGTTGCGGTAGACGCGCCCCGGGCAGATCACCCGGATCGGCGGCTGGCGCGCGAGCATCGTCCGGATCTGCACCGGCGAGGTGTGCGTGCGCAGCAGTCGCCCGTCGGCGAGCAGCAGGGTGTCCTGCGCGTCGCGGGCCGGATGGTCGTCGGGGAAGTTCAGCAGCGCGAAGTTGTAGCGGTCGCTCTCGACCTCCGGACCCTCGGCCACGCTGTAGCCGAGGCCGGCGAAGATCGCCTCGATCTCGGCGACACCCGGGTGACCGGGTGCAGCGAGCCGAGCGACGGACGGCGCCCGGGCAGTGTCACGTCGACGCGCGCCGCCGCGCCGGCTTCTTCGGCGGCGCCGCGAGCTCCGCCGCGCGCCGCTCGTCGGCGACGCGGACGCTCTCCTTGAGGGCGTTGAGCTGCTTGCCCGCCCGCGGCCGCTCCGCCTTCGGCACTTCCTCGAGCAGCTGGAGGAGCGCGTTCGAGCGGCCGATCAGCGGCACCCGATCGGCCTCCCAGCCCTGCGGTCGCGCGGGCGGACCGCCGCGAGCTCCACGGCGAGCGCGGACCGATCTCCGCCCCGCCCCGGGGGGGAGCCCGCGGGCCTGCCGTCGTCCGGCGTCACCGCCGGCTCAGGCCTTGGCCGGAGTGGCCTTCGCGAGGGCGTGCTTGGCGAGATGGCGAGCTCGGCGAACGGCTGCTGGTCGGCGAGCCCGCGAGATGCGGCGAGCATCTTGCGGTTGAGGTCGCTGCCGGCGAGCTTCAGACCGGCGATCAGCTTGCTGTAGTAGAGCCCGTGCAGCGTGGGCCGCCGCGTTGATGCGGACGATCCACAGGCTGCGGAAGTCGCGCTTCTTCGCGCGACGGTCGCGGTGGCGAACTTGCCCGCCCTCTCGACCGCCTGCTTCGCCATGCGGTAGGCATTCGACTTCGTGCCGTAGAAACCGCTGGACTGCTTGAGCAGCCGGGCTCGGCGTTGGGCCCGCTTGGGGCCTCGCTTGACGCGGGGCATGACGAACCTCGTTTCTGCGTCCCGCTCTCGCGCCGGAACGGTCAAGACCGGGCCTCGGGGCCCGGCTTCCGCCTCGCCGGACAGGTCCGTTCCGGCGGCGGCGGAGGGTCGATCTTGGTTGCGGATCTACGCGAGCAGGGTCGACCGCCTGGCCGAGTTGTCGGTCTGCTCGATCTCCCGGCGCAGACCGCGCTTCCGCGACCGCGTCTTCTTGGTCAGGATGTGGCGGTTGTCCGAGTGATCGCGCAACACCTTGCCGGTGGCGGTCTTCTTGAAGCGCTTCGCGGCCCCTTGTGGGTCTTCTTCTTGGCGCGGTCATGACGCTCTCTCTCCTTCTCTCGATCGCGGACCGGCGGGAGGCGTCTCCGGGTCGGTCGCGCCGCCCGGATCCCGTCCGTGTCCGTGGCCCCGCGCCGAGTTCGGCGGCGGGGCGGTTGTCCGGGCCGGCCGGCCCGGGGCCTCAGGCCCCGGTGCCGCCCCCGGCGGCCGCGCCCTCGCTCCTGCGCGCGGCCGCGGCCTTCTCCCTCTCCCGTTCCTTTTCCTTCTTGCCCGGGCCGAAGATCAGGTGCATCCGGTTGCCCGCCATCTCCGGCGTGCTCTCCTGGACGCCCCGATCGCCGATATCGGCGGCGAGCCGCTTCATCAGGTTCAGGCCGAGATCCGGCTTCGACATCTCGCGACCGCGGAACTGCACCGTCGCCTTGACCTTGTCCCCCTCTTCGAGGAAGCGGAGGGCGTTGCGCAGCTTGACGTCGTAGTCGTGGTCGTCGATGTTCGGCCGGAACTTCACTTCCTTGACCTGGAACTGCTTCTGCTTCTTCTTCGAGTCGTGCGTCTTCTTCTTCTGCTGGTACAGGAACTTGCCGAAGTCCATGATCCGGCAGACCGGCGGCCGCGCCGCGGGGGCGACCTCGACGAGGTCGTAGCCCTGCTCGCGCGCCAGGCGCAACGCCTCCTCGATCGGGACGACGCCAAGCTGCGTGCCCTCGCCGTCGATCAGGCGAACCTCGCGGACCCGGATCCCTTCGTTCGTGCGTGCCGTCTTGTCGATGCGCGGCTCCCCCCTTGAGAGCCTGTCCGGACGGGCCAGGAGCCCGCGGACGCTCCGGCCTCGGGCCGGCTCCGTACTACAGGAAGCAACGAAGTCTAGCCGATTCGGGCCACCGGCGGCAAAGCCGGGCTCCGGCGGGCCGCCTGGGCGACCAGCCGGCCGACCAGCTCCTCCACCCCGACCGGGCCCAGATCCTCCCCGGTGCGGAGCCGGACGGCGACCGCTCCGGCCGCCTGCTCCTTCTCCCCCACCACCAGCATGTAGGGGATCTTCTGCACCTGCGCCTGCCGGATCTTGTAGCCGAGCTTCTCGTTGGACTCGTCGAGCTCGGCCCGCAGCCCGGCGCCCGTGAGCGCCTCGAGCACGCCGCGGCCATAGTCGAGGAAACGCTCGGAGACCGGCAGCACCCGCGCCTGGACCGGCGCCAGCCAGAACGGGAAGGCGCCCGCCGTGTGCTCGATCAGGATGCCGAGGAAGCGCTCGACCGAGCCGAGCATGGCGCGGTGGATCATCACCGGCCGCTTCATCGACCCATCGGCCGCCACGTACTCGAGGTCGAAGCGCTGCGGCAGCTGGTAGTCGAGCTGCACGGTGCCGAGCTGCCACTGGCGGCCGATGGCGTCGCTCACCCGGAAGTCGACCTTGGGGCCGTAGAAGGCGCCGTCGCCCTCGTTGATCGTGTAGGCGAGGCCGCGGTGATCCAGCGCGGACTTGAGGCCCGCCTCGGCGACCTCCCACTGCTCGTCGCTGCCCACGCGCTTCTCCGGCCGCGTGCCGATGCCGATCTGGACGTCCTTGAACTCGAACGTCTGGTAGATGTCGAGGATGATCCCGACCGCGCGCAGCACCTCGGACTCGACCTGCTCGTCGGTGCAGAAGACGTGGGCGTCGTCCTGGGCGAAGGAGCGCACGCGGGTCAGCCCCGAGGTCACGCCGCTGCGCTCGTAGCGGTGGAGCCGCCCGAAGTCGGCGTAGCGGATCGGCAGGTCGCGGTAGGAGTGCTTGCCGACCTTGGCGTACATCAGGCAGTGGGTCGGGCAGTTCATCGGCTTGACGGCGTACTGGCGCTCGTCGAGCTCGGTGAAGAACATGTTCTCGCGGTAGTTCGCCCAGTGGCCGGAGGTGTGCCAGAGCTCGACGTCGAGGATCTGCGGCGTCACCACCTCGCCGTAGCCGTTCCTGGCGTTCAGGTCGCGCACGTAGTTGATCAGGCCGTTGTAGACCGCCGCCCCCTTCGGGTGGAAGAAGGGCGAGGCGGGCGCCAGCGAGTTGAAGCTGAACAGGCCGAGCTCCTGGCCCAGCCGGCGATGATCGCGCGCGCGCGCCTGCTCGAGGCGCTCGAGGTACCCGGCGAGGTCCTTCTCCGACAGGAAGGCGGTGCCGTAGATGCGCTGCAGCCGCTCGCCCCGCTCGTCGCCCTTGAAGTAGGCGCCCGAGGACTCGAGCAGCTTGACGGCGCCGATCTGCCCCGCGCGCTGGACGTGCGGCCCGCGGCAGAGGTCGGTGAAGGCGCCGTGCTTGTAGAGGGTGATCGTCTCGCCTTCCGGGATGTCCTTCAGGCGCTCGAGCTTCAGCGTGAAGCCCATGTCGCGGAAGATGCGCTCGGCCTCGGCGCGCGACACCTCGACCCGCTCGAAGGGCGCGTTCTCGGCGGCGATCTCCTTCATCTTCGACTCGATCGCCTCGAGGTCCTCGGCGGTGAAGGCGCGGGGGAAGCGGAAGTCGTACTGGAACTTCTCCGAATGGTCCTGGCGGCCGGCGTCGTATTCCGACTCGGGCCAGAGCCGGCGCACGGCGTCGGCGAGCAGGTGCTCGGCCGAGTGGCGCACGAACTCGCCGGCCTCGGGGCTCTTGACCGTGAAGATCCGGAACCGGCCGCCGCGAGCGAGCGGCAGGCGCAGGTCGACCTTCTCGCCGTCGAGCTCGGCGCCCACGGCGTCGCTGGCGAGACGCGGTCCGATCGACGCGGCGACCGCGAGCGGCGTCGTGCCGGCGGGCACGCGGCGCTCCGCGCCGTCGGGCAGGGTCAACACGATCTCCGGATTCGTCATGGCCGATCGAGCGGGTAGTGCTGCGAGGACGGGTCCGCCGGGCCGCTCACGCGGCGGCGGTTCGGGAGGCCGGCTGGTAGGCGCTCGCGGACTCGAACCGCGGACCTCTTCCGTGTGAAGGAAGCGCTCTAACC
Organism: uncultured Acidobacteriota bacterium; assembly: GCA_963803995.1. Taxonomy (GTDB): domain Bacteria; phylum Acidobacteriota; class Thermoanaerobaculia; order Multivoradales; family JAGPDF01; genus JACTMI01. The sequence continues at coordinate 343,452 of CAWDOT010000006.1, read as the reverse complement.
AACTGAGCTAAGCGCCTGCGCATGGTTCCAACTTCCGGACGTCGCCGCGGGAGGGATCGTGGTAGGCCCGAGTGGACTCGAACCACCGACCTCTTCGATGTCAACGAAGCGCTCTAACCAACTGAGCTACGGGCCTTTGAGCGTGCCTCGCCGGGCGGAGCCGGGACGGGGAAAGGTAACAGAGGCCTTCGCGCGCTGTCAAACGCCGGCCCCGGACGGGACGCGGGTCAGCGCGGCGGGCGCAGCGCCGCCCAGCGGGAGATCAGCCGTTCCAGGCGCCGGAAGGCGAGCGGAAGCCGGCGCCAGCGCCGCCGCGCCGGGTCGGCGGCGAGCGCGGGCAGCCGATCGAACAGCAGCTCCTGCCACCGCGCGGTGACCGCCGCGACGTCGACCTCGGCCGCGCGCCGCCGCCCCTGCTCGACCATGGCGCGGAAGAGCCCGAGTTCGGCGCGCAGGCGGTCGAGGGCGGCCAGCGCCGTGCGGGCGTCCGCGATCTCGAGGTAGTCGAGCTCCGAGCGGCGCAGCTCCCGGAAGGCCGGCTCGGGGCCGAGCAGCGCCGGGACGCCGGCCAGCCAGGCGTTGACCAGCTTGGTCGCCGGCTTCGAGCGTGCGCTCCTGCGCTCTGCCGGGCGCAGCGCCACCACCACGTCGATCTCCCGGAAGTCCGCCCAGCGTGCCTCGGCGGTGGCGGTCGCCGCGCCGGCGAAGACCGGCGCGTCGACCTCCCAGGCGAGGCCGCGCGCGGCGAGCGCGGCGCGCCACTCGGGCCCGGTGAGCTCGGGATGGAGGTTGGCGGCGAAGCCCTTGAACGCGACGCTCTCGACGCGGTCGCCACGCGCCGGGTCGCGGGGCACGAGGCCGGGCTGCGGCCAGTGGGAGACGAAGAAGCGGCTCTCGCCGTGCTCGAACTGCCGGTTCTGGAGGATCTCGACCTCGGCGGCGAGCGGCTGCCGGTTGTCGGCGCGGCAGCCGACGAGCAGGGCGCGGCCGGCGCCCGGGGCGCGGCGGACGTGGCGCTCGTGCTTGGCGTGGAAGAGGACGATGCCGTCGGCCGGCACCCGGCCGACGAGCTCGACCGGCGCGCCGGTCCGCGCGAGCCGCAGGTAGGTCTGGAGAATCCAGGCCCGGTCGCCGGTGACCAGCTCGCGCCAGTCGCGATCGGGGTCGATCCCGGCGAGCCGCGCGAGCTCCTCCGGCGGCTCGGGCAGGAAGAAGCGCACCTTCGGCTGGGCGCTCACGGCCCGCTCCGCCCTCAGCGCGGCCCCGCCGAGCGGGCGAGCCACCCCTTGAGGTACTCGCCCTGCAGATGGGCGATGTCGACCGGATGATCGGGCGCGGCGGCGAGCGGCGCCAGCAGCTGGAGGCGGGTGCCGGCTTCGGCCGCGGCCGCGAACAGGATCTGGCGGAAGAGCTTCGTGTCGACCGCGCCCGAGCAGCTGAAGGTCAGCAGGAACCCGCCCGGCTCGAGGCGGCCGAGCGCCAGGCGGTTGAGGTCCTTGTAGGCGCGCGCGGCGGCGTCGACGTTGTCGCGCCGGCGCGCGAGCGGCGGCGGGTCGCAGACGACCAGTCCGCAGCGCTCGCCGGGCTCGCGCAGGTGCTGGAAGACATCGGCCTCGACGCAGCGCGCCCGGCCGTCGTCGAGGCGGTTCGCGACGAGCGCCCGGCCGGCCGCCGCGACCAGCCGCGGCGAGGACTCGACCAGCGTCGCGCGCGAAGCCCCCTCCGCCAGCGCATTGAGGGCGAAGCCGCCCGAGTGCGCGAACAGGTCGAGCACGCTCCGCCCCGCGCCGAGGCGGCCGGCGAGCCGGCGGTTGTCGCGCTGGTCGCAATACCAGCCGGTCTTCTGGCCGGTGCCGAGCTCGGCGACGACGGCGAGGCCGTTCTCGCGGAACTCGACCTCCGCAGGGACGACGCCGGCGATCGTCCGGTCGTCGGTCGCGAGCCCCTCCTCCCGGCGCGCGGCGAGGTCGCCGAGGTGGAGGATCGAGTCGCCCGGGAAGGCCCCGGCGAGGGCGGCGTAGGCCTCGTCGCGCAGCCGGTCGAGACCGGCCACCGTGATCTGCGAGACGAGCACCGCCCCGAAACGGTCGACGATCCAGCCGGGCAGGCCGTCCCCCTCGGCGTTGAGCACCCGGTAGCCGTCGCTGTCGGGCGGCACCAGGGCGCGGCGCAGCTCGAGGGCCCGCGCGATCCGTTCCGCGAAGAAGGCGCGGTCCACCCGCTCGACCGAGCGGCCGAGCAGGCGCGCGCGAATCTGCGAGCGGGAGCTGTAGAAGGCGAGCCCGAGCGGGCGGCCGTCCGCCGTCTCGACGCGCGCGAGCGGCGCGTCGGGCGGCCCGCTCTCGCGCGCGATGGCGCCCGAGAAGAGCCAGGGGTGGCCGTCGACGAGCGCGCGCTCGCGCCCCGCCACGAGGCGGATACGGGCGACCGGCGTGCCCACGCCCTCGTCCGCCGGCCGATCGGTGTCGTTCATGGTTCGCCTTCCCGCCGCGTCAGCCGCCGCCGCGCGCGACCTCGGCGAGCATCGCGCGCACCCGCGGCTGGTTCGGGTCGAGCTCGAGCGAGCGGCGCAGCCCGGCGACTGCGGTGTCGCGGTCGCCCGCGCAGAGCGCCGCCAGCGCCAGGCTCGCGTGCACCGTCGGGTCGTCCGGATCGAGGTCGGCGGCGTGCCGGAAGTCGTCGAGCGCGCCCGCGCACTGTCGGGCCTCGACCCGGTAGCGGCCGCGAAAGAGCCAGAACTCGCGCTCCTCGGGCCGGATCGCGACCGCGCGATCGAGCAGCGCGAGGCTGCGCTGCGGGGTGCCCGCGCGCTGGTAGCCGATGGCCCGCCCGATCAGGAACTTGGGGCCCTCCGGCAGCCCCTGCGCGACGGCGCGCAGGAGCAGCTCGTCCGCGCGCTCGAGCTCGTTCGCCGCGAACAGCTCGTCGGAGAGGTTCCAGAGCGCCGAGGCCAGGTTCGGATCGATCGCGATCGCCTGCTCGAAGGCGGCGCGGGACTCGGCCTTCTTGAGCTCGCCGCGCAGGATGATGCCGACGTTGTTCCAGGCGCCGGCGGTGCGGCTGGAGCCCGCGGCGAGCGCCGCGGCCGGCGCGCGCGTCGGCTCGCCGGCGCCGATGTAGCCGAGCGCCTGCAGCTTGGCGATCTCCTCGCCGCCGGCCGCCGGCGCGGGCGCGCTCGCCGCGCGCGCGCGCAGCTCGCGGAAGGGCGCCAGGTAGTCGTAGGCCGGGAGCGCGGGCGCCGGCGTCCCGGGCAGCGGCCGGCTCTCGGCGCCCGCCGCCGCCGGCAGCCCGGAGAGGGCGAGGAGCGTCGGGAAGAGGCTGCGGATGCCGGCCTTCGCGGCTCGTCCCGGCGCGATCCCGGGCCCGCGCGCGAGGTAGATCCCCTCCTTGCGATGCCACTTCGCGGCGGTCGCGTTGGCGAAGCTCGACAGCCGCTCGGGGCGCCCCTCCCCCCAGTAGAAGCCATGGTCCGAGGCGATCACCAGGGTGCCGCCGGCGGCGCGCGCGAGCTGGTCGCAGCGGCCGACGAGGTCGTCGATCGCGCGGAAGTAGCGCTCGGCGACCCCCGAGTAGCGCTGGTAGTCGTCGGCCGAGACCGACGCCTGGCGCGGCGGAGCGAACGGCGCGAAGACGTGCCCGATCGAGTCGGTTCCCTGCAGGTAGAGGACGGCGACGTCCGGCGTGAGCTCCCGCCAGGCGGCCTGGAAGAGGCGGTCGTAGAGCGCCGTTTCGATCAGGATCCGGCGCAGCGCCGAGACCGGGTGGTCGTAGGGGCGCTCGGACTCGGCGCGCTCCTCGTACTCGGCGCGCGAAAGCCAGGGCAGATAGTCCTGGAGCGCCGCGTAGCCGGTCTCGCGCCAGAGCCCGCGCAGCTCGGCCGTCGCTCGCTCCTGCCATGCGGGGGGGTAGACCGCGCCCGCAGGCGGCTCGTCCTCGATGTTGAGGAAACCGAACAGGCGATCGGAGACCAGGACGCCCTCGACCGCCTCGGCCGGGTAGGTCGCCCAGAGGCCGAACACGGCCACCCGCTTGCCGGCCCAGGTCGCGGCGTTCCAGAGCGCCGGCGCCTCGCGCTCGTCGCGGGTGATCGGCTCCCGCTCGCCGTCCCCCGGCCGATAGCGGGAGAAGTCGAGCACGCCGTGCTCGAGCGGCGAGACGCCGGTCATCATCGTCGTCCAGAGCAACGGCGAGAGCGGCGGGGTCTCGGTTTCGAGCTCGCCCCAGGTCCCTTCCCGGCGCAGGCGGTCGAGGTTCGGCATCGCCCCCGACACGAGCCAGGGCTCGAGCAGCTGCCAGTCGGCGCCGTCGAGCCCGAGGAAGAGCACCGGCGGCCGCCGCACCGCACGGCCGGCGAGCTCGCCGATCGTGCGCGCCCGTTCGATCGGCGCCGGCGTCGCGCCCGCCTTCGGTGCCGGCGCCGGCGCCGGCTCGCCGCCGCACGCCGCGAGGAGGGCGAGGAGGGCGGCGCCTGCCATGGGTCTGAGTCGGCTCTCGAGCATGCGCGGTGAAATAGAAAGGGCCCCGCCGAAGCGGGGCCCCGATCCTACCGGACTTCGGTGCGGCCTCTAGAAGCGGAAGCGGAGGCCGACCCGGATGTTGCGCTGACCGGAGAAGGACGCGTCGTTGCGCGCCTTGGTCAGGAAGCTCGGGTTGCTCGGAGTGAGCGCCGGGAGCTGACCGACCGGGTTGGTCGACGCGCCGTCGTGCTGCAGCGCGCCGCTGTCGGCGCAGAGGCCGTCGGGAACGCCGCCGCACGCGTCGCCGTTCTCGTTGTAGCGCTGGTCGTAGTTGATGATCGCCTGCCGGTCGAGCAGGTTGAAGACGTCGACCATGAACTGGAGCTCGTAGTCGCCGATCGCCAGCGGATAGTCGAAGTGCAGGTCGATCTCGTAGTCGTCCGGATTGCGGCCGACCGAGCCGCGGGGCGTCAGGTAGTACTCCCAGTTCTGGTAGCCGGGCGAGTAGCCGTAGGCGGTCTGCGGCGTGCCGGAGCGCCAGTAGGCCGAGATGCCCATCGTGAAGTTGGACATCACGCCTTCCTGGATGGTGTAGCTCGCGCTCGTCTTGAACTGGTGCGTGCGGTCGTTCGACAGCTTGCCGTCGGCGTTGATCAGGAAGTCCGCGTAGTCGAACGCCGAGTTGATGTTCGGATCGAGCTGGCCGGTCGACGCCTGGAACAGGCCGTCGTAGTTGCCCTCGAGCTCGCTCCACAGGTAGCTGGCGTACATCTGCCAGCCGTCCGAGAAGCGCTTGCGGGCGTTGAGCTCGATGCCGACGTACTCGCGCGTGGCCTTGGGGGCCGCAACCTGCGAGTAGTCGTAGAACGTCATCTGCGAGCCGATGCCCTGGCCCGGGTTGGCGATGAAGTAGCCCGTGGTCGGGGAGATCAGGAAGTCCTCGATCACCTGGCCGAGCTCACGGTAGGTGCCCTGGATGCCGATCGCGAAGTTCGGCAGGACCTCGTACTCGTAGCCGACCAGGTACTCGTCGATGTACTGCCCCTCGAGGTCGGGATCGACCGGCGTCGCGCCGCCCAGCGTCGAGTTGCGGAAGCCGGTGAGCGAGCTGTCGAGCGGGATGATGTTGTTCGGATCCGGGCTGAAGTTGTAGGCGAAGGCCTGGACCTCGCCGCCGAACGCCCGGATGTTGATGTCCATCGGGATGTTCTCGTAGTAGCGGCCGTAGGAGCCGAACAGCTTCGAGCGGCCGTTGGCCTTCGGATCCCAGACGAACGCGAGACGCGGCGCGTAGTTGTCGTCGATCTTGATCGACGAGTCGCCGAAGCGGTCGTTGATCTCCTGCGACTCCCAGCGGAAGCCGAAGTTCAGGGTGAAGTTCGGCATCACCTTCCAGGAGGCCTGGCCGTAGGCCGCGGTCGACACCGAGTCGGGCTCGGAGACGAGCGGGGCCGCGATCTGCCAGGTGTCCGTGTTGGAGGCGTCGAATCCGGGCACCTGGTCGTCGAGGTAGAAGCGGTGACGGTAGACCGTCGGGCCAGCGGCGTTGGCGCGATTGGTGAAGATGTAGATGCGCTGGCCGGCGCCGCCGTTCCAGTTGGCGTTGACCGCGCTGGTGTGCTCCTGGTCGACGCCGAACTTGATCTCGAAGTTGCCGACGAACTTGGAGACGTCGGCCTTGAAGACCTCGCGCTCGAACTCCTGGTCCTGGTGGAAGCCGAAGCCGCCGGAGAGCGCGTCGGGTCCGCTCGGGCGGGTGTCGATGTAGTTCGGGATCGACTTGCCGGGGCCGGAGGTCGAGTCCTCCTCCTGGTGCAGGCCGTAGAGGCCCTCGAGCACCCAGGAGCCGCCGAAGACGCCGTCGTAGCGCAGGACGTAGTCGTCGCTGCCGGTCTCACGGGTGCCGTCCCAGGTCGAGGCCGGGCCCTGGATGTTGAAGACGTTGCCCTCGCGCGACGTCGGGTCGCCGAAGATCGAGGCCTGGAGGTTGTTGCTGTTGTTGATGCGCCAGGTCAGCTTGCCGGCGTAGAGGTCCTCGGCGACGTCGGCTTCGATGACGCTGCCGGGAGCCGGGGAGTTCGGCGAGTTGATCTCGTTGATGACCGTGGTCGCGTCGGTGCGGTCGACGCGATTGTAGGCGCCGAAGAACCAGAGGCGGTCCTTGATGAAGTAGCCGCCGAGGTCGAAGCCGTACTCGGTCCGGCTGTCGGTGTCGACGATCTGCGTGGCGTCGTGCGAGCGGTCGCCTTCCGTCGAGTCGTCGCTCTGCAGGCTGCCGCCCTCGTAGAAGCCGAAGACGTCGCCGCTGAAGTCGTTGCCGCCCGACTTCGTGATGGCGTTGATCAGGCCGCCGGTCAGACGGCCGTACTCGGCCGGCAGGCCGCCGGTCTTGATCTCGACCTCCTGGATGAAGTCGAAGTTGAGGGTCTTGCCCTCGGAGCCGGTCTCGATGCCCGTGGTGTTCAGGCCCTCGATCACGTAGGAGTTCTCGGCGCCGGTGGACCCGTAGACGGTGGTGCCGCTGGCGTCGGTCGAGGCGCCGGTCGCGACCTGGGCGACGGCGTAGAAGTCGCGGGTCATCGGAATCCGGTTGAAGGTCTCCGACGAGATCGAGACGCCGGCCGTGGCGGCGGAGGTGTCGACCACCGGCGCGTCACCGAGCACCGTGAGCTCGCCGGCGAAGGCCGCCGTCATGGTCAGCTCGAGGGTGACGGTGCGGTCGATGCCGACCTTGATCTCGCGCTGCTCGACGGTGTTGAAGCCGTCCAGCGTGGCGGCGACGGTGTACATGCCTGGCGGCAGGCTGAGCAGCCGGAAGGTGCCATCGTTGCCGGAAACCGCCGTCACGTTGCCCGGCAGCTCGGCGGCGGTCGCTACCAGCGACACACCCGGCAGAGCGGCACCGTTCGAGTCCTTCACGGTGCCCTGGATTCGCCCGCTGGTCTGAGCGAAGCCGGAGGTGGCGGCGAGCAGCGCGACGACGAACAGCGCAGCGACTTTCGTCCACTTCATCGGTCACGTCCTCCTTCGTTGGGGATAAAACAGCGGCCAGAACGATTCCGGCACGATCCATCCAAAGTCTGAACACCCTCGGTGCTGCAACTCCCGTACCCCGCGAGACGATCTCCCGGGCGGATCCCATCTCGCTGATTCGAAAGGCCTTCTCATACCCCGCCGGAGCCCGGTTGGACCGTTCGATCCGTGAATTTGAATCATCTCCGCCAGCTTGGATGGCGGAGGGGCCGATCGTCCCTTCGCCGGGCCGGCCCCGGGATCCACCTCCGAGGGGGTCCGGCACGAACCTTGCGGGCTTTCCGCGTACGATACCAGCCTTTGCTGGCCGCGAGACCCAGGAGGTTTCCTATGCTCCGACTGCCGCCGTCGCTCCCCGCCGTCCTGGCCCTGGCCCTCCCCTTCGCGCCGGTGACGGCCCAGACCCCGCCCGCCGAGCCGAGCACGTTCACCGAGACGGTCGACGTGCGCGTCGTCAACGTCGACGTCGTCGTGACGGACCGCGACGGCCAGCCGGTGCAGGGGCTCGCCCGCGAGGACTTCCAGGTCCTCGAGGACGGCCGGCCGCAGGAGGTCACCAATTTCTACCGGGTCGAGGGGCCGCGCCTCCAGGCCGAGGGCGAGGACGATTGGGAGACGATCTCGGCCGACTCGAGCTTCCGGCGCCGGGTCCTGCTCCTGCTCGACAACAACTTCATCACCACGCCCGAGCGCGATCGCGCGGTCGCGGCGCTGCAGGGCTACCTCGACCAGAAGTTCGACGGCAGCTACGAGTGGGGCGTGGTGGCGGTCGGCGACGACGTCCGCGTGCTCGAGCCCTTCACGTCCGACAAGCTCCGGGTCCGCGCCGCGCTCGACCGCGTTCTCCAGATGCCGACCTTCGGCACCCGCTACCGGATCGAGCGCTACATCCTGAACGATCCGGCACGGACCCGCCGCGCGCAGCGCGCCGCCGCCGCCCAGCGGGTCGACGCCTCCGGAGCCAGCGGCGGCGACCCCGCCGAGGAACTGCAGCGCCAGCTGCGCTTCGAGTCGAAGGTGTCGATCGCCAAGACGCTGCAGGCGTTCGAGCGCACCACGACCGCGATGGCCCAGGCCTTCAGGGCCTACGCGAACCTGCCCGGCAACAAGGTGCTGGTCTGGATCACCGGCGGCGTGCCGATGCTCCCCGAGTACGGATTCCAGGGCGAGGGCTCGGGCGCGAGCGGCGCGCTCTCGGACAAGGACAGCGAGCTGCGCCAGTACCAGACCGAGCTGCGCAAGCTGGTCGACTCGATCTCCTACGAGGCGAACGCCGCCCAGTTCAAGGTCTATCCGGTCAAGGCGACCGGCCTCGAGCCGCCCATCCCGCAGATCGACCCCACCTACCACTCGAGCGGCGCCACGTTCTCCGACGGCGCCCTGTCGTCGTCGGTCGAAGTCGACGACAACGACAGCGCGCAGCTCTCCCTGGCGCTCGGCACCGGCGGTCTCTATCTGACCTCGAACCGCACCCTCGACTCCTTCGAGTCGGTCGACCGCGACACCACCACCTACTACTCGCTCGGCTACCGCCCGTCGCGGCCGGAGGACAGCAAGTTCCACGACGTGAAGGTGGAGCTGGTCGGCAGGCCCGGGCTGGTCGTGCGCGCGCGCTCGGGCTACGTCGACCTCACCGCCGAGCAGAAGCTCGAGCTGGTGCTCACCACGCCGCTGCCCTTCCCGCGCGAGAAGGGCAGTCTCCCGGTCACCGTCGACCTCGAGCAGCGCGCCCAGGGCGAGGTCCTCGCTGTCGCCAGGCTGCCATCGGCGCGGCTGACCTTCCTCGAGCAGGGCGAGTTCTACGTCGGCAAGGTCAAGATCTACCTGACCATCCACGACGCCCAGGGCCACCTGGTCGACATGGTCAGCCAGGAGCAGGACGTCACCTTCCCGCTGGCGCAGAAGGCCGACGCGCTTGCCGGCGAGTTCCGCTACGGCCTCAAGTTCAAGCTCAAGGACAAGGGCGACTACGTGGTCTCGGTGACCCTGCGCGACGAGGCGACCGACGAGATCGGCACCGCCTTCTCGAACCTCGTCATCTAGCGCCTACTTGATGTAGTTGAGCATCTCCTTCGCGGTGGCGGCGTCCGGATCGGTCGGCGCCATCGCAAGGAAAGTCTCGAAGTGCGTCTTCGCGTCGGCGTTCTGGCCCCGGTTCACGTGGCACATGCCGAGCATGTAGTGGGTCTTGGCGAAGCCCGGATCGCCCTCGAGCGACTTCTCGAACAGATCGAAAGCCTTGTCCATGTTGCCGGCGTTGTACTCGCGGATGCCCTGATTGTAGAAGTCCGCCGCCGCCGCCTTGGGATCGGCGGCGGAGAGCAGATCCGAGTAGGTCTTCGCCTTCGCCGCGTCACCGAGCTGCGTGTAGCCCTCGACCAGGATGCGCAACGCGCGGCCGTCCTTGGGATCGAGCGCGATCGCCTTCTCGGCCTTGGCCACCGCCTCGGCGTAGTTCTTCTCGGTGTAGTAGAGGGTGCCCTGCGCGGTCCAGGCCGCGGCGAGGGTGGCGTCGAGCGCGAGCGCTTCGTCGAACTTCGTGCGCGCGGTGGCGTTGTCGCCCTGCTGGGCCGCCTCGGCGCCCTCGTTGAAGACCAGCACCGCCTTCTCCTGGTCGGTCAGCTGGCGCCCGGGCTGGCCGACGCCCATCCTCGCGGCCTCCAGCGAGATGATCTGGAAGTCCTTCTTCTCGTTGCTGTTGATCGGCACCTTGAAGGACTGCTCCATGGTCTGGAAGCCCTCCTTCTCGAAGCGGTAGGTGTATGTGCGCGTGGCGTCGATCAGGGTGAGCGCGTAGTTGCCCTTCCCGTCGCTGGTCTCCTCGACCTTGAACGAGCCGACGTCGGGCAGGGTGACGGTGATCTTCACGCCCGCGACCGGGCGTCCCTGCTCGTCCTTGATCTGGCCGTGCAAGCGCGCCTGCGCCACCGCGAACAGGGCGCCCGCCCCGAGGGCGGCCGCGGCGAGGGTCCAGGCGGCGATCTTTCTCTGAATGGACATTCCTTCCTCCTTGACGGAGGGCGCTCGGCCCCCCGCTCTCTTCGCCTATTCTACGGCCGCCGGCCCCGAGCGCCCCCGCCCTGCCCTCCGCTAGAATCCGGCGGCGCCCCCCCGCGCCCCGTCCGCCGAGAGGATCAACGCCCCCATGACCGGCCGTCTCCAAAGCCTCGCCCTCGCCGCCTGTCTCGCCCTGTCGGCGCCGCTCGCCGCCGCCGACCGGCCGTCGATCGTCCTGGTCTCGATCGACACGCTGCGTTCGGACCGGCTCCCGGCCTACGGCTACGGCACTGGTTCGACGCCGGCGATCGATGCCCTGACCCGGGACTCGATCCTCTTCGAGCACGCGTACGCGCACGTCCCGCTGACCCTGCCCTCCCACCTGTCGATCTTTTCCGGGCTGCTGCCGGGCGAGCACGGTGTGCGCGACAACACCGGCTTTCGCTTCGACGCCGGCCGCCACCCCTGGGCGCCCGCGCTGCTCGCCGCGGGCGGCTACGCGACCGGTGGCGCGGTCTCGACTTACGTCCTGCGCCCCGAGACCGGCATGGCCGCGGGCTTCGACTTCTACGAGGCGAAGCTCGACCCGGGGATGAGCGGGGACCTCGGAGCCGCCCAGCGGCCGGGGGCGCAGACCCTGCGCCAGGCGATCGCCTGGCTCGAGACGCGGGCGAAGGAGAGCCGGCCCTTCTTCCTGTTCGTCCATCTCTACGAGCCCCACTCGCCCTACACCCCGCCCGAGCCCTTCGCGGGCCGGTTCAAGGACCCCTACGACGGCGAGGTGGCGGCCGCCGACGCGCTGGTCGGCGATCTGGTCGCGGCCCTGAAACGCCTCGGCGTCTACGACGGCGCCGCTCTCGTCCTGCTCTCGGATCATGGCGAGGGGCTCGGCGAGCACGGCGAGCTCGAGCACGGCGTGCTGCTCTACCGCGAGGCGCTCCAGGTGCCGCTGATCGTGAAGCTGCCCCGGGGCAAGCGCGCCGGCACGCGGGTCGCGGACCCGGCCCGGCTGCTCGACGTCGCGCCGACGCTGCTCGAGCTCGCCGATCTGCCCCGACCGCCGGAGATGAAGGGGATCTCGCTGCTCGACGTCGGCCGCAAGCCGGGCGGCCCGGTCTTCGCGGAGACTTTCTACCCCCGTTTCCACATGGGCTGGAGCGAGCTCACTTCGCTGATCGATTTCCCGCTCCACCTGATCCAGGGGCCCGACCCCGAGCTCTACCATCTCGAGCGTGACCCGGGCGAGACGAAGAACCTGCGCGACGGCGAGCGCCGCTCGTTCCACGCCCTGCGCGAGGCGATCGCCCCGTTCCAGGTCGCCTCCGCGCAGCCGGCCCAGGAGGACGCCGAGACCGCCGCGAAGCTCGCCGCGCTCGGCTACCTCGGCGCCGCCGCCCGGCCCGCCGCCGGTCCGCTGCCCGACCCGAAGGCGAAGATCGGCGCGCTCGCGGACTTCGGCCGCGCCACCGACCTGCTGTTCCGGAAGAAGAACGCCGAGGCGGCCGCCGCGCTGCTCGAGGTGACCCGCGCGAACCCCGGCATGGTCGAGGCCTGGAGCCTGCTCGGCAACGCCTACCGCCGGATGCAGGAGTACGAGAAGGGGCTGGAGGCCTATCGCAAAGCGATGGAGCTCTCGGGCGGCTCGCCCTCGGTCGCGCTGCCGATCGCCGGTCTGCTGCGCCTGCTCGGGCGCTACGACGAGGCGCGCCAGCACGCCGAGCTCGCGCTCGCGACCAGCCCGGTGCAGGCGCGCATGACGCTCGCCGCCATCGACCTCGCGCGCGATGCGCCGGCCGACGCCGAGAAGAACGCGCGCCTGGCGATCGAGGCGGGCGGCGCGCAGGTCGCGCCGCAGCTCATGCTCGCGCGCGCCCTCGGCCGGCAGAAGCGCTACGACGAGGCGCTCGCCGCCATCGCCGCCGCCGAGCAGGAGCTCGCCCATCTGACCACCGCCGAGAAGACGTACCAGGGCCTCTACCTGCTGCGCGGCGACCTGCTCGCCGAGAGCGACCGCCGGGGCGAGGCGCGCGAGGCGTACCGGAAGGAGATCGCCGCCTTCCCCGCGGAGCCGCTCGCCTACGCGAGCCTGGCGCGGGTCCTCAATGCGGTCGGCCGCCGCACCGAGGGGATCAAGGTGGTCAAGGAGATGATCGCGACCGCGCCGGACGATCCCGCGATCCACCGCACCGCGGTCCTGGTGCTGCGCCAGATGCGCGACTTCGAGGAAGCCGACCGCGTCGCGCGCGCCGCGGCCCAGCGCTTCCCGGACGACCCGTCGGTCCGCAAGCTCTCCGACAAGGGCGCGAAGATCGAGGAAGAGGAGCTGCTCCCCTAGTGGCGGGCACCGCGGTCCTCCTCGTCGCCTCCGGCGGCGGCAACCTGCCGACGCTCGCGATCGATCCCTGGGTCGGGCTCGGCCTCGCGCTGCTGCTGGTCGCGTTGAACGGCTTCTTCGTCGCCGCCGAGTTCGCGCTCGCCAAGGTGCGGCCGACGCAGATCGAGCCCCACGCCGCCCGCGGCGAGAAGCGCGGCAAGGTGGCGGCGAACATGATCACCCACCTCGACGCCTACCTGTCGGCGACGCAGCTCGGCATCACGCTGGCGTCGATCGCGCTGGGCTGGGTCGGCGAGCCAGCCTTCGCCTGGATCGTCGAGCCGCTGGTGTCGAAGATCCCGGGCGCCGGGCCGGCGCTGGTCCACTCGGTGGCGCTCACCGCCTCGTTCGTCGCGGTCTCGATCCTGCACATCGTCTTCGGCGAGCTGGTGCCCAAGTCGATCGCCATCCGGGTGCCCGCCGGCACGACGCTCTGGACGGCGCTGCCGCTCTACCTCTTCTACTGGATCGCCTTCCCGGCGATCTGGCTGCTCAACCACACCGCCAACGGGATCCTCCGCCTGGTCGGCATCCGCCCCGCCTCCGAGCACGAGATCGCGCACAGCGAGGAGGAGATCCGGCTGCTGCTCGCCTCGCACCAGGGCTCGCACATCTCCGACGAGAAGCGCGACCTGCTCGCCAATGTCTTCGAGCTCTCCGACCGGGTCGCCCGCCAGGTGATGGTGCCGCGCGCCGACGTCGTCTACCTCTCGACCGCGCGCCCGCTCGCCGACAACCTCGAGCTCGCGCGCCGCTCCGGCCACACCCGCTTTCCGCTCTGCGACGGCGACCTCGACCGGATCGTCGGCCTGATCCACATCAAGGACCTCTTCCGCGCCGAGGCAGCCACCGTCGACCTGCGCCGGATGGCGCGGCCGCTGCAAGTTCGTGCCGGAGACGACCACGCTCGACCGCCTGCTCGCGCGCATGCGCGCCGAGCGGCTCCACCTCGCCGCGGTGCTCGACGAGTACGGCGGGGTCGTCGGCACTGGTGACGCTCGAGAACGTGATCGAGGAGATCGTCGGCCCGATCCAGGACGAGTTCGATGCCGAGAAGCCCGAGCTCGTCGACAAGGGCGACGGCGTCTACCAGGTCTCGGGTTCGATGCTGGTGGTCGACCTCGAGGACGAGCTCGGCCTCGAGCTCTCCGACCGCGACGAGGACACCATCGCCGGCGTCGTCCTCTCCGAGCTCGGCCGCCGCCCCCGCCTCGGCGACCGCATCGACCTCGCCGGCGTCCGCCTCGAGATCCTCGAGGTCCAGGGCAACCGCATCCGCAGCCTCCGCCTCACCCGCCCGCCCGCGGCTGTCTAGCGCCTACCGCAGGCCGGCCACCAGCTCGAGGACCTTGGCGGCGGCTTCCGCGACGGGGACCTGGATCTTCGTGCGCGCCTCGCGGCGCAGCGAGAGCTCGATCTGGCCGGCGGCGAGGGACTTGCCGCCGACGACGACGCGCACGGGGATGCCGACCAGGTCGGCGTCCTTGAACTTCACGCCGGGCCGCTCGTCGCGGTCGTCGTAGAGGACGTCGATCCCCCGCGCCTCCAGCGCCGTGACGACGGCTTCGGCGGCCTCGGCGGTCGCCGGGTCGGCGGCGTTCAGGGTCGTCACCAGTACCTCGAAGGGGGCGAGCGGCAGCGGCCAGACGATGCCGTCGGCGTCGTGGTTCTGCTCGATCGCGGCGGCGACCGTGCGGCCGATGCCGATGCCGTAGCAGCCCATGATCATCGGGCTGGTTGCCGCCCGCCTCGTCGGTGAACTCGCAGCCGAGCGCCTCGGAGTACTTGGTGCCGAGCTTGAAGATGTGGCCGACCTCGATGCCGCGCGCGAGCGCCAGCGCCTTGCCGCAGCGCGGGCAGGGATCGCCCTTCGACCGACCAGCAGCAGGTCGCGGAACTCGGCAGAGCTCGACGTCGCGCCGCCAGTTGACGCCGACGCAGGTGGGCGTCGGCCCGGTTGGCGCCGACCGCGAAGCCGCTCGATCTCGCGGACCGAGACGATCGGCGACCAGGCGCACGTCCTTCGGCAGCCCGACCGGGCCGGCGAAGCCGACCGGCGCGCCGGTCGCCTGGCTCGACCTTCTCCTCGGTGGCGAGCGTCAGATGCTCGACGTCGAGCGCGTTGAGCAGCTTCACCTCGTTGATCTCGCGGTCGCCGCGGACCAGCGCGGCGACGAAGCCCTTCTCGGTCTCGTAGATCAGCGTCTTGACCACGTCCTCGGGCGCGATGCCGAGGAACTCCGCCACCTCGGCGACGCTGGTCCTGCCCGGGGTGTCGACCTCGCTGCATCGGAGCGGAGACCTTCGGCGCGGGCGCGGTCCAGGCCGCGCGCTCCGCCTTCTCGACGTTGGCGCCGTAGCCGCAGGCCGCGCAGTGCACGACCGCGCTCTCGCCGGTCTCCGCGGTGACCATGAACTCGTGGGACGACGAGCCGCCGATCGTGCCGGTGTCGGCCTCGACCACCGTGTACTCGAGCCGGCAGGCCTCGAAGATCCGGCAGTACGCCGCGTACATCGCCTCGTAGACCTCGTCGAGCGACTGCTCGGTCGCCGAGAAGGAGTAGGCGTCCTTCATCAGGAACTCGCGGCCGCGCATCAGGCCGAAGCGGGGCCGGATCTCGTCGCGGAACTTGGTCTGGATCTGGTAGAGGTTGAACGGCAGCTGCCGGTAGCTCTTGACGTCGCGACGGACGATGTCGGTCACCACCTCCTCGTGGGTCGGCCCGAAGCAGAACTCGCGGTCGTGGCGGTCGCGGATGCGCAGCAGCTCCTTGCCGTAGCGCTGCCAGCGTCCGGACTCCTGCCAGAGCTCGGCGGGCTGGATCGCCGGCATGGCGAGCTCGATCGCGCCCGCCGCGTTCATCTCGCGGCGGACGATCGCCTCCAGCTTGCGAGACGAGCGCCAGCCGAACGGCAGGTAGGAGTAGATGCCGGCGGCGACCTTCTTGATCATGCCCGGCGCGCACCATCAGCTCGTGGCTGACCACTTCGGCGTCGTTCGGCACCTCGCGGGTGGTGAACAGGTAGTACTGGCTCCAACGGATCATCGCTTCTGGCGCCTCCGCACGCGCTCGAGGAGCCGTGCCGAATCCGCATGCACTCCATCATCTTCTCCTCGAGCGCGCCGCACGCGGGGCTCGCAGGCGCGTGCCTGCCGAAGGCGCTGCGCGCCTCCTCTTCCTCGCCCGCCGCCGAGGAGCGCCATGCCGAGATGGGTGAGCGTGGTCGAGCGAGGGGCCGAGGTCGTTCGAGCGCGACAGGCAATCGACCGCCTCGTCGTACTCCTTGCGCTTGTAGTGCACCCAGCCGAGGGCGGCGAGCGGGAACTGCTGCAGCTCGTCGGGCGCGAGATCGAGGGCGCGGCGCGCGTACTCGAGCGCCTCCTCGAGGTCCTCCTCCATCTCGGCCAGGTTGTAGGCCATCTCGTAGTAGGCGATCGTGCGCGCGAAGTTCGAGGCGCCGTCGTCGAGCAGCGCCCGGCCGATGCGGTTGCCCTCTGCGGTACTTTCCTTCGCTGCGCAGCGCCGCGATCAGCGCCGCCGAGGCCGTGGCGCGCAGCATCTCGCCCGGCTCGAGCTCGAGCACGCGGCGCGCCGCGGTCTCGAGCTCCTCGCGCCGGTCGAGCGAGAGGCAGGCGAGACCGTAGGACATCCAGAGCGCCGGATTCTCCGGCGCCGCGGCGAGCGCGCCCTGGTAGAGGCGAGCGCGCCGAGGCGTCGCCCGCCGCGAGCCGGTCCTCCGCCCGCGCCACCGCCGCGCCAGCCTCGCCCTCGAGCCCGGCGAGCGGCTCGGCGCGGCCGGAGAGGAAGCGGACGAGGTCCTGGTAGCGCATCCGGCGCGGGTTGAGCCGCTGCGCCTCGCGGAAGGCCTCGAGCGCCTTGACGTTCCAGTGGCGGTCGAGGCAGGCGAGCCCGAGCAGGTAGTGGGCCTCCTCGAAGGCGGGGTCGAGCCGGACCGCCTCCGGAGGCACGGATCGCCTTCGAGGCGCGCCCCATCTCGTAGAAGCAGTTGCCGAGCAGGTAGAGCGCCTGCGGCACCGGGTCGATGTCGATCGCCCGTTCGAGATAGACGACCGCCTTCGACAGCTCGCCCGTGCGCCGCGTAGATGGCGCCCAGCGAGAAGTGCGGCAGGAAGGCGTCCGGATACTCGGCGAGGGCGGCCTTGAGCAGCGCCTCGGCGCGCGCGAAGTCGCCGCGCTCGTGCAGGATGACGCCGGAGAAGACCAGGGCCTCGAACTGGTCCGGCTTCTCCTCGAGCACGCGCGTGAAGTAACCGAGCGCGGCGTCGGGGTCGCCCTCGTTGAAGCTGGTCTCGCCGAGGAAGAGCAGCAGCTCGTAGTTGCCGCGGTCGAGCTTCAGCGCCTGCTCGAGGCTCTGGCGCGCGCGGGCGACGTCGAAGGCGTAGAGCGCGTACTCGGCGTCGTCGAGGTGCTGCGCGAAGAGCTTCCGGCGATTGCCCTGATAGAGGGCCGCCACGCGGTCCTTGACCGACATGAAGCGCTCGCGCTTCTCGAGCGCGCGCAGCTGGTACTCCATCTTCGACTGCCAGAGCTCAGCCCACTCCTCGCGCCCGATCGTGCGCCGCCGCTCCAGCAGCTCGCGCAGCGTGGCGAAGCCGGTCTGCGAGACGAGCAGGTTCTTCTCCTGCTTGTGCACCGCGGAGATCAGCTTGGCCACCGTCTCGGCGGTGCGCTTGACCGCCTCCTCGAGGATCGAGACCCGCTCGAGGAGGTGCTCGTCGAGCGAGAAGTCGCTCTCGCGCTCGCCCTCGAAGCCCTCGCCCTCGGCGGCCGCCGCCCCCGAGATCACCATCAGCTTCTGGTGACAGCGGACGCAGATCTCCTGGTCGACGGGATTCGCCGTGCCGCAGGACTGGCAGAGCAGGGACGCGCTCACGCGCCGTATTCGTAGAAGCCGCGCCCGCGACTTGCGGCCGAGATAGCCGGCGTCGACCATCTTGACCAGCAGCGGGCAGGGGCGGTACTTGGGGTCGCCGCAGCCCGTCGTGCAGGACGCGCAGGATGTCGAGGCAGACGTCGAGACCGATGAGGTCGGCCAGGGCGAGCGGCCCCATCGGGTGGTTCATGCCCAGCTTCATCACCTCGTCGATCGCGGCCGGCCTGCCGACGCCCTCCTGGAGGCAGAAGACCGCCTCGTTGATCATCGGCATCAGCACCCGGTTGGAGACGAAGCCGGGCGAGTCGTGCACCTCGACCGGCGTCTTGCCGAGGCGCGGGTCGCCGCCTCGATCGCGTCGTAGGTCTCCTGCGTGGTCGGCAACCCGCGGATCAGCTCCACCAGCTGCATGACCGGCACCGGGTTCATGAAATGCATGCCGATCACCTGGTCCGGACGCCGGGTCGGGCGGCGATCTTCGTGATCGAGATCGAGCTGGTGTTCGAGGCGAGGATCGCGCCGGCCGGGGCGAGCGCGTCGAGGGCGCGGAAGACCTCGCGCTTGACCTCGAAGCGCTCGACCACCGCCTCGACCACGAGGTCGGTCCCGGCGAGCGCATCGAGGCTGCCGGCCGGACGGATCCGGGCACGCGCCGCGTCGCGCTCGGCGCGCGGCGAGCTTGCCCTTCGCCACCAGGCGCTCGAGGCTCTTCTCGATCGCCGCCAGGCCCCTGTCGAGCGCCGCCGGGGCGATGTCGACCAGCGTCACCTCGAGGCCGGCCTGCGCGGCCACCTGCGCGATCCCGTTGCCCATCGTGCCGGCGCCGACGACGCCGAATCTGCGGATTTCCATGCCCGACACCTCGCCCCGGAGCCTATGGGCCGCCGCGCGGGAGGGTCAAGCGCGGGAGATTCAGGGGCGGGAGAGCGCGGCGGCCGGAACGTCGCCGACGAACCAGGGCTCGCGGCGGCCGAACTTGGTGCGCAGCGCGGCGCCGACGCCGACAAGCTCGCGGCGCTCCACGCCCAGATTCCGGCGTAGGGAACGAACTTGAGCGCGCCCAGGATCAGCACGCCGCAGACCGCGGCGTGGAGCGCGAGCAGGCGCCGGCGCGCGACGCGGCGCGTGACGGCGTCGCCCAGCGCGTGGAAGACGGCGACCATCCCCCAGAGCTTGGCGAGCAGCGCGAGCCAGCGCGACCAGGGCCAGGATGGGCACCGCCACCAGCGGCGGCAGCACCGCCGAGAAGAGCAGGGCGGTCAGCGTCGCCGAGGCATTCCGACCAGCCCGATCGCGAAGCAGCGCAGCGGCTCGAGCCGGACCTCCTCGGCGGTGGCGAGCAGCGAGCGCCCGCCGGTGGCGAACAGCAGCAGGCTGAGCGCGAGCCAGGCCGCGACCAGGCCGAGCTTGGCCGCGATCACCAGCGGCGAGGAGGAGGAGAGTCCGAGGCTCGGGCCCTCGAGCAGGGTGAGCCAGGCGCGCGACAAGGTCGGATAGGCGACCGAGCGGCCGCCCAGCCGGGCGCCCCGCTCGGCGCGGAGCGTGCCGCCCAGCACGTGGACGTCGCCGTCGACGCTCGCCGTCGCGGCGAGCACGGCCGACGCCGCCGAGCACCGTCACGTCCCCCGCACGCTCCCTTCGATCCGCACCGAGCCGTCGAGCGCCGCCACGTCGGCGAGCGCCTCGCCCTGAACCAGGACGTCGCGGCCGACCGCCACGACTGGCGGGCGACGGCACCCGGTTCGAGGCGGAGGGCTTCGGGACGCGCGGCGGGCGCGGCGTCCGCCGCCAGGGCGGGCGCGGTCGGCACGAAGGCGAGAGCCAGCGCGAGCGCCGAGCGGTCGCATCGGCATCAGCGCCCGGTGCGCAGGGCTCGCGCGCCGGCCGGGCGCGCCGTGCGGCGCACCAGGCGGAGAAGGAGGTAGTTGAGGCCGACGACCAGGATCCCGGCGGCGACCAGGTTGAGCGGCGAGGCGCCCAGCCATTCGCCGACGCCGAGGCCGAGCCCGCGCCAGGAGGCGGCCGCGAGGCCCCCGCCGGCGATGAGCGCGGCGCCGAACAGGTCGGCGAGCGCCAGGAAGGCGCCGAAGGCGCGTCCGGCCGGGTCGAGGCCCGCCGCGGCGCCGCCGAGCAGGGCGGCGGCGCCACCGCCGAGCAGCAGCAGGAGCGCGAACGGCAGGCGCCAGGCGCGCAGCGTCCGCGCCTCCCAGGGCGCCGGCCCGAGCGCCGACATCACCTCGCCGGCGAAACCGGCGCGCACCGGCGCCACCGCTTCCGCCAGCCGCCGGGAGAGGGCGGCGAGCTCCGCCTGCTCGTGCCGGCACTCCGCGCAGGACGCGAGGTGCGCCTCGAGCTCGGCGCGCTCGGACCCGTCGAGCGCCCCGTCGAGCGCGAGATCGAGCCATTCGCGATAACGATCGTGATCCACGGCTACCTCCTCCCCCACGCCCTGCCTCAAGCCTCGGACGCGAGCGCGCCCTTGAGCATCTGGCGCGCCCGGAACAGCTTGTTCTTGACGGTCCCCAGCGGCATCCCCTTCGCCTCGGCGATCTCTTCGTAGGCGAGCTCGCCGTAGTGGCGGAGCAGGATCAGCTCGCGGTACTCCCAGGGCAGCGCATCGATCGCGACGCGCACCCGCTGGTCGCGCTCGCGCCCCTCGAGCGTCTCGAGCGCGCCGGCGCCGGGCGCCTCGAGCTCGATCTCCCAGGTCCCTTCGCCGCCGTCCTCGTCGGGCCGCGACAGCGGCACCAGCCGGAAGCGGCGCTTGCGGATCACGTCGATCGCCGCGTTCTGCGCGACCCGGAAGAGCCAGGTCGAGAAGCGGTACTGCGGATCGAAGCGATCGAGGGCCTGGTACACGCGGACGAAGACCTCCTGCGCCAGATCGTGCGCTTCGTCGAGGTTGCGAACCAGGCGGAACAGGTAGTTGACCAGCCGCCCCTGGTAGCGCTCGACCAGATCTCCGAAGCGCTCCCGGTCCCCGGCGAGGACCGACCGCACCAGCTCTTCGTCCGTCGGGGATCGAGGCTCGTGCGACATGGCGGAATACGGCTCCCCCGGCGGAAAGGTTGCATTCCCGACCGGACCCGGACGGACGGCCGGGCGGGGCGAACCGTCCCTGTCGAGGGACGAACCGCTCCTCCCGCGGGAGGAGGGGCGGCCGGTCGGCCCCGCCTCGGCCCCGGGCCGCGGGCGGGAGGCGAAGATCTTATTCGACCTGGCGTGCGCGCAGGATGCGGTCCCCCTGGCGGATCTCGTCGAGCACGCCGTCGCCGGCGATCAGCGTGCCGAAGACCGTGTAACCGCCGTCGAGGTGGGGCTGCGGCGAGAGCGCGATGAAGAACTGGCTGCCCCCGGTGTCCGGCCCCGACAGCGCCATGCCCACCGCGCCGCGCCGGTAGCGCAGGCGGTTGATCTCGTCGCGCAGCACATAGCCCGGCCCGCCCCAGCCGTCGCCGCGCGGATCGCCCCCCTGGACCACGAAATCGGGCACCACGCGATGGAAGACGGTGCCGTCGAAGTAGCCCTGGAGGGCGAGCTTGTAGAAGGACATGCAGGTGAGCGGCGCCTCCGGGCACTCGAGCCGGAGGTCGAGCGCGCCCCGTTCGGTCTCGAGCCGGACGACCGGCCGGCGGCGGGTCTGGGCCACCACTTCGCGGTACCACTCGAGGCCGTGGCCGGTGTCGATGGCGCCCGCCGCGGGGCGCGGCGCACCGAGCCCGCCGAGCGCGCTGCCGGCCTCGCGCCGCACCAGGTAGTCGGCGTCCACGGCGAGCCGGTCGAGCGCCTCGACCGCCGCGGCGCGCTCGCGCGGCTCCGCCGTGGCGCGCGCCGCCAGGGCACGCACACCCGCCAGGCGGGCGTCGTTCATGCGGTCGCGGCGGCTGGCGTCGAGCGCGGCGAGGAGCGGGTCGAGCGGCACGACCGGCGTCGCGCTCAGCCGCTCGAACGCGGCGGCGCGCACGGTCGGATCGGGGTCGGCGAGCCAGGGCAGCAGCTCGTCGCCGCCGGTTTCGCCGGCGAGCGTGCCCAGCGCCTCGACCGCCGCGGCGCGCACCGCGGGCTCGGGATCGGCGGCGAGCGCCGCGAGCAGGGCGCGGTCGCCGAGCCGGCCGGCGGCGGTCGCCGCCTGCGCGCGCAGCGTCCGCGCGCCGCTGCCGGAGGCGGCGAGCACGAGCTCGGCCACGCTGTCGGCGCGCCCCTCGACCAGGGCCCCGAGCGCGAGCTCGCGCTCGCGCGGCTCGCCCCGCTCGAAGCGCTCGACCAGGCGCGCTTCGAGCTCCGAGTTCGGCAGGAAGGCCCCCGCGGCTTCGAGCGCCGCCGCCCGGACTCCGGGGGCCCCGGCGTCGCTCGCCGTGAGCAGGGCGGCGGTCCAGGCGGTCGGCGGCAGCGCTTCGACGCGCTGGAGGATCCGCGCGCCGGCGCGCAGCGCCTGGATGCGGGGCGAGGGCTCGGGCTCGCCGGCGAGCGGCAGGAGCGCCGCGAGATCCTCGACCGTGCCCACCTCGCCCAGCCCGCGCGCCGCCCAGGCGCGCAGCTGCGGCGACGGGTCCGCGAGCAGCCCGAGCAGCAGGGGACGCCCCTCGGGGCGGGGCTCCCGGCCGAGCGCGTACGCGGCGCCCGAGCGGACGGCCAGATCGGCCGAGCGGAGCAGCTCGGCCGCGACCGCGACCGCCCCCTCTTCCTTGAAGCGGAACAGCGCGGGAGCGAGGCGCCGCTCCCCACCAGGCGGCTCGAGCGCGAGCAGCACGCGCCGCACTTCGGCGAGCGGCGCGCCGAGCTTGCCGAGCGCCTCGACCGCCAGCGCGCCGGCCTCGGCGTCGTCGTCGATCGCGGCGCGCAGCAGCGCCGCCTTCGCCTCGGGCGCGCCGAGCTCGCCCAGCCCGAAGGCCGCCGCCCGCCGCACCTCCGGCTCGCCGTCCACCAGCAGGCCCTGGAGCAGGCTGCGGCCACGCGGATCGCCGATCCGGCCGAGCGTCACCGCGAGCGCCTCGCGCTCGGGCGCGGAGCGGCCGAGCATCAGGCCCAGACCCTCGGCGTCGAACATCCGGCGGTCGGCGAAGAGGAGCAGGAGCGCGGCGGTCTCCGTGTCGCCGGCGAAGCGCGGAGCCTGCGGAGCGGGCGCCGGAACGGGCGCCGGCTGGGGTGCCGGTACGGTCGACGCGCAGCCGGCGAGCGTCGTCGAGACCAGGAAGAGCAGGGCCTGTGGTCGGAGTCGCTGCATTCGCTCATGCTATTCCGGTAGCCTTGCCCGATGCGCGGGGATCGCCTCGAGTTCCGTGGGGTCAAGCGGCGTTTCGGCCGCCTCGCGGTGCTGCCCGGCGTTTCGGGCGCCGTCGAGGCGGGCGGCGCGCTCGCCGTGCGCGGCAGGAACGGCTCGGGCAAGTCGACTCTCCTGCGCTGTCTCGCCGGCCTGCTCGCCCCCGACGCCGGGGAGATCCTCCTCGCCGAGGATGGCCGCGCGCTCGACGCCGGCGCGCGGCGCCGGCGGGTCGGCTACGTCGCGCCCGATCTCGCCCTCTACGAGGAGCTCACGGTCGCCGAGAACCTCGAGTTCTTCGCCCGCCTGCGCGGCGTTCCGGCCGCGCGCGCCGGCGAGCTCGCCGAGCGGCTCTGGCTGCCGCCCGGCAGGAACGCCGGCGCGCTCTCCTCCGGCATGCGCCAGCGGCTGCGCTGGGCCTGGGCGCTGCTCGACCGCCCCCGGCTGCTGCTGCTCGACGAGCCCTTCCAGAACCTCGACGCCGAGGGGGAGACGGCGCTCCGCGCCGCGCTCGCCGACCACCTCGCGGGCGGCGGCCTCGCGGTCGTCGCCAGCCCGATCCCCCTCGACCTGCCCGGCGCCACCGATGAGCTCGTCCTGGATCGCTGAAGCGGCGGCCGTCTTCGCCAAGGACTGGCGCTGCGAGCTGCGCGCCAAGCACGCCATCACCACGCTCGGCCTCTTCGCGGTCACCTCGCTGGTGGTCGCGAGCCTGGCGCTCGGCCCGGTCGGCATCCAGGAGGAGGAGCGGATCGCCTTCGCGCCGGTCCTGATCTGGCTGATCCTGCTCTTCTCGACCGCCGCCGGCCTGCCGCGCGCCTTCGTCCACGAGGAGGAGTCGCACACGGCGACCGCGCTCCGGCTCGCCGCCACCCCCTCGGCGCTGTTCGCCGGCAAGGCGGCCTACACCTTTTCGGTGCTCGCCGCCGTCGAGGCGGCCGTGGCTCCGCTCGCCGCGGCGCTGCTGCAGATCGACGTCGCCCGGCCCGGCCTGCTGATCGCCGTTCTCGCCCTGGGCGGCTTCGGCCTGGCGCTGGCCTCGACGCTGCTCGCCGCCATCGTCGCCCAGGGGCGGGGCCGCACGACCCTCTTCGCCGCGCTCGCCTTCCCGGTCCTGGTTCCCCTCCTGGCGCTGGCCGTGTCGCTCACCCGGACCGCCTTCGGCGCGCCCATCCAGGACGGAATCCTGATCCAATTGGTCCTGTATGATGCGACGGTGACCGTGGCCGGGCTGATGCTCTTCCCGGTGGTCTGGAATCCATGAAACGAAACGTCCCCTGGTTGCTCTGGGCCTGGCTCGTCGGTGGTGATCCTCGCCGCCTTCTTCTACGCGCCCACCGCGAAGGGCTTCAGCGGCTACGACCAGCCGCCGGGCGGGGACGCGGGCGACGCTTCCCGGATCCTCTTCTTCCACGTCCCGATGGCCTGGGTCTCGTTCGTCGCGTTCGTCGCGGCCGGGGTCTGGAGCCTGCGCTACCTCGCCGGCGCGGCGCGACCCGCGCCACGATCACGCGGCGACGGCCGCGGTCGAGCTCGGGCTCGCCTTCGGCGTGCTGGCGACGGTCACCGGCGCGATCTGGGCGCGCTTCATGTGGGGCGCCTACTGGAACTGGGACCCGCGGCAGACCTCGATCGTGATCGCGCTGCTCTTCTACGCCGCGTATCTCGCGCTGCGCGCCGCGGTCGAGGACGAGCCGACCCGGCGCCGGCTGGCCGCCGCCTACGCCGTGCTCGGACTCGTCGTCGCGCCGTTCCTCTACTTCGTGCTCCCGCGCCTCGGCTTCTCGCTCCATCCCGACGCGGTGGTCAACACCAGCGGCAAGATCGAGATCGACCCGCGCATGCTGCAGGTGCTGATCGCCGCCTCGGTCGGCTTCACCGTTCTCTTCTTCTGGATGCACCGCCTGCGCCCCGCGTCCTGGATCCGCGCCGACGCGCTGCCGGCGAGGAGGGGTCAACCATGAGCGACGGCAGCGACTGGGCCTGGGTCGCGCCGTGAACCTGATCATCTGGACCGGGCATCTTCATCTACCTGCTGCGTCTGGCGCGGCGCATCTCGACGAACGGAGAAGAGATCGATGAACCGACGCGCCTACTACTCCTCGGAGCCCTGCTGCTCGTCGGCTTCGCCGGGTTCTCGCTGGCGTCGTTCCGGACCTGACGCTGACTCCCTACGTCTCCTATCGCGGAGGCGCGTTCGCCGAGCCGCGACGGTGCAGGTCGCC
Organism: uncultured Acidobacteriota bacterium; assembly: GCA_963803995.1. Lineage (GTDB taxonomy): Bacteria > Acidobacteriota > Thermoanaerobaculia > Multivoradales > JAGPDF01 > JACTMI01. Next base: position 318,210 of record CAWDOT010000006.1, on the reverse strand, counting down.
GGCGGGCTCGACAAGGGCAGCTCACGACCTACGACGAGGCCGAGTCCGCGCTGGTCTTCACGCTGGTCGACCCGACGTCGCAGGAGAAGCTGCGCGTGCGCTACCACGGCGTCAAGCCGGCCAACTTCGAGGACGCCATCAGCATCGTCGCGATCGGCCGACTTCGACGCCGCTCGCGGACGAATTCGCCGCGAGCAAGCTGCTCGTCAAGTGCCCGACGAAGTACCAGGGCGCCGAAGTCAAGACCTACGGCTCAGGCCTGACCGATCTCTCATCGCTCTACCTGCCCGGCGCCCTGGCGCTCTGGTGCGCCTTCTTCTTCGCCCTCGCCGCGCTCTGGGGCTACGCTCGAGCTCGCCGCGCGGCGACGAGTCGGCCCGCCCGCTTCGGCCGCCGCGCCTACCGTTTCTTCGCCGCTCTCGATCCTGCTGCCTCGGCGGTGCTGCTCGGGCTGCCTCTGGCTCGCCGCGACTACCGCATCGAGTACGTCTACCCGTACTCGGGCACCGATCTCCCCTTCCACTACCAGCTCGCCGCCTTCTGGGCGGGCCAGAAGGGGAGCTTCCTGATCTGGCTGCTCTGGGGATCGCTGCTCGGCGTGCCGCTCATGCTCACCATCGGGCGGCACGAAGCCCGGTGATGGGCGTCTACATCCTCACCCAGCTCGGCGTCCTCTTCATCCTGGTGCGCGAGAGCCCGTTCGTGATGCTGGCCGAGACGCCGGTCGACGGCGGCAGGGCCTCAACCCGCTGCTCCAGGACGACTGGATGGTGATCCATCCGCCGATCATGTTCGTCGGCTACGCGGCTGTCGGCGATCCCGTTCGCGATCGCGATGGCGGCGCTCTGGCGGCGGGACTACGAAGGACTGGGCGACGCGCGCCTTCCCGTGGGCGCTCGCCGGCTTCCTGGTCCTCGGCATCGCCATCCTGATGGGCGGCTACTGGGCCTACAAGACGCTCGGCTGGGGCGGCTACTGGGGCTGGGATCCGGTCGAGAACGCCTCGCTCATCCCCTGGATCCTCGGCACCGCGCTCATCCACGGCCTGCTACCTCGAGCGCACCCGCGGCCGCTACCGGCGCGCCAACCTGGTGCTCGCCTCGCTCGGTCTACCTGGCGGTGCTCTACGGCACCTTCCTCACCCGCTCGGGCGTGCTCGCCGACTTCTCGGTGCACAGCTTCGTCGATCTCGGCATCTCCGGCTGGCTGATCGCGCTGATGGTCTTCTTCGTCCTGCTCTCGATCTGGCTGCTGGCGACCCGGCTGCCGGGGGTCGCGACCGAGCCGAACGTCGACCCGCTGCTCTCGCGCGGCACCTTCGTGGTGACTGGCGCACGATCGCGCTGCTCACCGCGGCGGTCGTGGTCACCGCGGGCACGTCGGCGCCGCTGCTCACCCGTTTCATGGCGAACCCCGGACAGGTCGGTCCCGAGTTCTACAACCGGGTGAACTTCCCGATCGCCGTCGGCGTCGCCTTCCTGCTCGGCCTCGTGCCCTTCCTGACCTGGCGCGGGGAGACCGAGCCGAGAACCCTGCTGCGCCAGCTGGCGCCGGGCGCGGCGTTCGGCTTCCTCGCCGCCTGCCTGGCGGCGGGGCTCGGCGTCCACGATCCGTTCCACCTGGCGCTCGTCGCGCTCGCGGGGCTCGCGGTCGCCAGCAACATCCAGAAGACGATCGCCAAGGCGCGCGCCGGCGGCATCGCCTCGGCGGGCGGCTATCTCGCGCACGTCGGCGTCGGCATCATCCTGGTCGGCTTCCTGGCCTCGTCGGCCTACGACGAGAGCGTCAAGGTCACGCTCGAGCAGGGCAAGCCGGCGTCAGTCGGCTCGATGACCCTCACCTTCGAGAAGTTCCTCCCCCGCGAGGGTCACGAGAAGGAGCGCGCGCAGGTGCTGGTCGACCGCGGCGACGGGAAGAGCTACCGCGCCTACCCGAAGATCTTCGTCAACGACCGCACGCGCCAGCTCATGGTGCACCCGCACGTCGAGAGCCTCCTGCTCGCCGACCTCTACCTGTCGCCGCTCGAGTTCGATCCCGGGCAGTCGGCGGGCTCCTTCACCGAGGTCGCGCTCAAGAAGGGGGAGCAGCAGCGCCTGGGCGACGTCGACGTACGCTTCGTCGGCTTCGATCTCGGCGGCGCCAACCCGATGGCGCAGATGGCGAGCGGCGGACCGGTGACGATCACCGCCGTGCTCCAGATCGGTCGCGGCGGTGCGACCGCCGAGGTGCGGCCGACCTACCGCTTCCAGCAGGGGGGCCGGGCCGAGTTCCCGCCCGCCGACCTGCCGGGCGGCGGCCAGGTGGCGATCGGCGGCATCGACGCCACCGGAGGCGCGATCCAGCTCATGCTCGCCGGCGTCGGCCCGGGCGGCGGCGGAGTGCCCGCGCACCTCTCGCTCGACGTCACCCGGAAGCCGCTGATCGGTCTGGTCTGGGGCGGGTTCTACGTGATTCTCGCGGGCGCCGCGCTGGCCTTCGCCGCGCGCGTCCGTCAGGCCCGGCTGCTCGACCGCCTGCCGCAGCGGCCCGCCGCGGGCTGAGACCGGAGCGCCGCGCTCAGGCGCCGAGCGCCAGCCGGTCGGCCAGCATGCGGGGCAGGCCGGCCTTGACGATGCGCTGCTGCGCCCGTTCGACCGGGTACTCGACGCGCTGCCAGCGCACCAGCTTCCGCTTCGAGTCGTAGGTCATGTAGGAGGCGCGCGGGTCGCGGTCGCGCGGCTGCCCGATCGATCCCGGGTTGATCAGGTAGCGCGTGCCCTCCTCGATCTGGATCGTCCCGCTCTCCCCGCGCAGCAGCGCCACCCGCGTCTCGCGCCCGCGCACCGCGAACAGCGACGGCACGTGGGTGTGCCCGAAGAAGATCAGGTCGCCCGCCCAGCGCGTGAAGATCTCCCAGGCGTCGAACATCGAGAAGACGTACTGGTCCTCGTCGAGCGGCGAGCCGTGGCAGATCGCGAACTCGCCGTCGATCTCGGCCGGCCCGGCCGGCAGCTCGCGCACCAGCCGGAGGTTGGCCGGAGTCAGGTGCTCGGTCGTCCAGCGCGCGGCGGCGAGCGCGGCGTGGTTGAAGTTGGCGCCGTCCTCGAGGCCGGCGACCACCTTGTCGTGGTTGCCGCGGATCCGGTGCACCTCGCCGGGCAGGTCGCGGATCGCCTCGACCACCTGGTTCGGACCCGCGCCGTAGCCGACCAGGTCGCCGAGCACCAGCGTCGCGTCGAAGCGCTTGCGGCGCACGCGCCGCAGCACCGCCTGCAGCGCGTCGTTGTTGCCGTGCATGTCGGAGAGGATCAGGTAGTTCACGTGCGCTCCGGCAGGCCGAGGGCGATGCGCGCGGCGACTTCCTCGGCGGTCTCGTCCGGGCCGACGTCGACGGTCAGGTCGGAGCGCCGGTAGGCGGCGAGCCGTTCGCGGTAGAGGGCGAGCGCGCTCGCCTCGTCCCGGAAGAGCGGACGGTCGCTCTTGCCCAGCCCGCCGATGCGGGCCGCGAGGGTCGCGAAGGGGGGGTTCAGGAAGACCACCAGCCCGCGCGCGCGCGTCGCGTCGAGCACCGCGGGGTCGGCGAGCGTGCCGCCGCCCACGGCGACCACCGGGGATCGGCGGCGAACGACTCCGCCAGCGCCTCGCGCTCCAGGCGGCGGAACTCGGGCTCGCCGGCCGCCGCGAAGATCTCGCGGACGGTCGCGCCGGTCCGGGTCTCGACCTCCTCGTCGAGGTCGACGAAGGGCCAGCCCAGCCGGTCCGCGAGGAGGCGCCCACCGTGGTCTTGCCGGCGCCCATGAATCCGGTGAGGTAGATCCTCATGCGATGCCGCGCGAGCGCACGCTCCGCGAAGCCCTCCATGAAGCGCGTCGAGCAGCCTCGCGCTCGGCATCTGTTCGAGGAACAGCGCGGTCGCGCAGGATCTCCTGGTCGCGAGCGGGATCGAAGTCCTGATCCCCTCGACCACGAAGAAGTCGAGCGCCCGCGCCATGCGGGCGATCGCCTCGGCGCGATCCCGGCCCGTGGACGATCAGCTTGGCCGATCAGCGAGTCGTAGTGCGGCGGGATGACGTAGCCCTCGTAGACGTGGGTGTCGACCCGCACGCCGGGCCCGCCCGGCAGGTGCAAGGTGGTCAGCCGCCCGGGCGAGGGCGCGAAGGTGCGCGGGATCCTCGGCGTTGATCCGGCACTCGATCGCGTGGCCGCGCGGCGCGAGCCCGCTGGCCGCACGGTCAGCTGCTCGCCCGCGGCGACCGCGATCTGCTGCTTGACCAGGTCGACGCCGGTGACCATCTCGGTCACCGGGTGCTCGACCTGGATGCGGGTGTTCATCTCCATGAAGTAGAAGCTGCCGTCGCTGTCGAGCAGGAACTCGATGGTGCCGGCGTTCTCGTAGCCGACCGCCTGGCAGAGGCGCGACCGCCGCGTCGCCCATGCGCTGCGCGCAGCTCGGGCGTCAGCGCCGGCCGAGGGCGACTCCTCGATCAGCTTCTGGTGGCGGCGCTGGATCGAGCACTCGCGCTCGCCGAGGTGGATGACGTTGCCGTGGCGGTCGCCGAGGACCTGGAACTCGATGTGGCGCGGCTCGCTCGAGGTACTTCTCGAGGTAGACCGAGCCGTCGCCGAAGCGCCTTGGCGCCTCGGTCGCGGCGGTCTGCGAACTGCCTCTCGAGGCTCGTCCTCGTCGCGGACGATGCGCATGCCGCGCCCGCCGCCGCCCGCCGCCGCCTTGAGGATCACCGGGTAGCCGATCGCGCGCGGCGATCGCGGTCGCCTCCTCGCGCCGATGCGAGCGGATCCGCGCTGCCGGGCAGCACCGGCACGCCGGCCGCGGCCGCGGTCTGGCGCGCCACGGCCTTGTCGCCCATGCGGCGGATGGCCTCCGGCGGCGGGCCCGATGAAGGCGAGATTGCACTCGCCGCAGCACCTCGGCGAAGTGCGCGTTCTCGGAGAGGAAGCCGTAGCCGGGGTGGATCGCGTCGGCGCCGGTGATCTCGGCCGCGGAGATGATGCTCGAGATGTTGAGGTAGCTCTGCGCCGAGGGCGGCGGTCCGATGCAGACCGTCCTCGTCGGCGAGGTGACGTGCAGGCAGTCGCGGTCGGCCGTCGAGTAGACGGCCACGGTCGGGATGCCGAGCTCGCGGCAGGCGTGGATGACGCGCAGCGCGATCTCGCCGCGGTTGGCGATCAGGATCTTGCGTGAACATCGGCGGGCGAATGCGGGCGTCAGCCCGCGCGGAGCCGCGAAGAGCGGCTCGCCGTACTCGACCGGCTGCGCGTTCTTCGGGTAGATCTCGGCGATCGTCGCCGTCGACGTCGCACTCGATCTCGTTCATCAGCTTCATCGCCTCGACGATGCACAGCACCTGGCCCTTGCGCACGCGGTCGCCGACCTTGGACGAACGGCGGCGGCGTCGGGGCTGGGCGCGGTGTAGAAGGTGCCCGACGATCGGCGAAGTGACGACGTGCAGGGCCTCGACCGGCGGCGCCGGCGCGGCCTCGCGCGCCGGCCCGGCAGGCGCTGCGTGGACAGCCGCCTGGGCGGCGGACGGACTCGACGGCGCGGCGGCGACGACCGCGGCGGGCGCCGCTTCGCGAGCGACCGTGGCCGCCTCGCCGGTGATCCTGAGATGGAAGCCCGAGCGCTCGATCTCCAGGCCATGCAGCCGGTGACGGGCGACCAGCTCGACGAACTCCTTGATCTGCTCGAACGTGAACATGTCGGATCCCGGAGGGTAGCGGGTCAGTCGAGATCGCTCTCGAACAGCAGCGCGGCGCGCTTGAGCTCGAAGCGGGCACGGCCGAGACTCGCCTCGGGCCGCAACAGGAGCAGCAGGTAGTAGCTGGAACCCAGCGCGCTGATCACGAACGTCGTCTTCTCGCCGGCGATCGTGACCTGGCGCACCTCGCCCACCGACAGCTCCTGCTGCTGGCTCGCGATGGCGCGCACCTGGGCGACCAGCTCGGCGGCGACCGCCTCGAGGTCGACGCCGGGAGCGAGGCTCACCGACTCGACCGGCATGCCGTCGTGATCGACCAGCGAGAGCGCGATCGCGCCGTCGATGCGGCCGCTGACCGTGCCCAGGCGCTCAAGAAACACGGGCGGCGGCTCCCCGGCGCAAGCGGTCGAGATAGGCGCGCAGCGCCCCGGCTTTCCGGCGGGAGAGACTGCCCGCCGGCGCCTCCGGCGCCGCCGCGGCGGGCTCCGGGCTCCAGGCCGCCATGGCCTCGACCTCCGCCCGCCTGGCGCGGCGGCGGCCGACCGCGGCGAGCCCGTCGCGCGCGCCGCGGTCGTCGGGCCGGTCGACGAGCACGGCGGCGAACGTGCGCTCCGCCTCGTCCAGATGCCCCTGCTCGAGGTAGAGCTCGGCGAGCGTCACGCTCGCCGTCGACGCGGCCGGCGCCGGCGCCGGGACGCCCGACGCGGCGGCCGAGTAGATCTCGTCGAAGGGCTCCTCGATCGTCTCGCGCTCGACCTCGGCGCCGATCTCGCGCGGGGAGAACGACGCCGCGAAGAGCGGCGCCTCGGCCTCGAGAGCGCGCGCCGCCTCCGGTTGATGCCAGGGCGGGGCGCTGGCGGCCGGCGGAACGCTGGCAGCCGCGGGCGGCGGAGTCCCGGGCGCCGAAGGTTCGGGCGCCGGGACCCACCAGGGCCGCGGCTCGGCCGGCGTCGGTCCCGCGGGCGGGGCCGGCGCGACCTCTGCCGTCGGCTCGACGGCCAGCGGAGGCTCGTCCGCGGGAACCGCCACGAACGGCATCTCCGGTTCGAACGCCGGTTCCGGCTCGAGGGCGGCGGCCGGCTCGAGCTCGAACGCGACCGCCGGCGCGGCCACCGCGAAGATCGCCTCCCGGCGACAGGCGGCGGCCAGGCGCTCGGTGGCCGCGCGGGGCGCGCCGAGCGGCCCGAAGGGGTCCTCTGCGCGGCCCCGGACCCGCGGCGGCGGCGCGAACTCCAGCGGTTCCGCCGCGACCTCGCCCAGCGCTCCGAAGGGCTCGGGGGTCGCGGGCCCGGGCGCGGGTCGCGGCGGCGACTCGAGGTCGCGCACGCGGGCGTCGAGCTGGCGGATCTCCTCGTCGCGGTCGCTGAACAGGCGATAGAAGTCGAGACGGGCGCGGGCGCGGGCGGCGTCGCCGAGCGCCAGGTAGCTCTCGATCAGCAGGCGGCTGGCGACGAGCTGGGCCGGGTCCTGCGCGACCGCGCGCTCGAGCATCTCCGTCGCGGCGGCATGATCGCCGCGCTCGGACAGACAGCGGCCGAGAGCGACCTGCGCGGACAGGTAGTTCGGGTGGTGGAGGAGGCCGGCGCGCAGGATCTCGATCGCACGCTCCAGCCGCCCACCCCGGCGCAGCTCCTCGGCGAGCTGGAGGAAGACGCGCGAGCCGGGATCGCGGCGCCAGCGCTCCTCGAGCTGCGCCACCTGCTGCTCGGAAAAGGACTCAGGCAAGGGCGACTCCTGCCGCGGCCACCGCCCGCTCCGGGACCGCTCCGATCGGAGGTTTCATGAGCCGCGGAAGTATAGCACCGGGGCCGCGCCCGGACGGGCGCGCGGCCCCCCGCGGCGGGTGGCCCGCGGGGGGTTCCGGAGGCCGCAGGCGCCGGGCTACTGGTTGATCTGCACGACGGCCGCCGCGGTGTCGGTGCCGATGCTGTTGCGCGCGGTCAACGACACGACGTAGCTGCCCGGACCGGAGTAGGTGTGCACCGGGTTGCGCTGGGTCGAGACCGGCGTGTTGTCGCCGAAGTCCCAGGTCCAGCTGGTCGGGCCGCCGGTCGAGGTGTCGTTGAACGTCACGGTGTTGCCGACCACCTGGAAGGTGAACGACGCCAGCGGGCGCCGCTGGATGCCGACCGAGAAGTCGCGGGAGATGATGCTGCCGCCTGCGCCGCCGACCTCCGCCGTCACGGTGAAGTTGTCCTCGCCGATGTTCTGGAGATCGGCCGCGGTCACGGTCAGCACGTCCTCGGCCTCGCCCAGGGCGTTGGTCAGGAGGAAGCGCCCGCCGGACTCGAGCGTCCCGACCTCCGAGCGGAAGTTGACCGTGGCGCCCTGCAGCGGCTGCGACTCGTCGTCGCGCACCAGGGCGAGCAGGTCGAGCGTGCCGCCGATCTCGGGAACGCTCGAGGGCGTGACCTGGAAGCTCATCGAGGCCGCCAACTGGCCGACCGCGATGTCGACCGTGACCGGTTCGACCGCGCCGGAGAAGGCGGAGATGGTGGCCGTACCGACCCGACCGTCGCCCTTGAGCTTGCCCTGCGCGACCCCGTCGTCGTTGGTGTAGACGACCTGATCGACGAGGCCCAGGTTCGAGCTCAGCCGCACCTCGGTCCCCGGATTGACCGGGTTGCCGTTGGTCCGGTAGACGTTGACGGTGACCGTCGACGTCCCCCGGATGTCGATCCGCGTCGGGTAGGCGCTGATCCGCATGAGCGCGGTCGACGGGGCGACCGGGGTGCCCTCCCCGCAGGCGAGGAACAGACCGGAGGCGAGGAACAGGGCAAGGCCCGCGAGGGCCGCTGAGCGGCGATTCATCGAGGGAAGTATACGGACCGCCCCGCCCGACCGTCCAGCGCCGCACGCAAAAAGGGCCCGGCGCGCCGCGCCGGGCCCTGATTGCCCTACTTGCTACTTCCTGCCCGCCTGATCCTGCCTCTAGTCGCCCCGGCAGCTAGTGTTCGTCGGGTTGTAAGTGAACACCCCCTCGAAGACATCGCTGCACCCGCTGACCGGGTCGGTCACGGTGATCGTCGCGGACTTCGGCTGATAGACCTGACCCGAAGTACCGTCGCCGTCCACATCGCAGGGAATCGGAGGTAAAGACCGAGTCAGGCAGCCGCAGGCGACCGCACCTGGATCGGTCGTTGCGTGACGCTTTGCACCTGAGCGCTGCAAGGTGGAGACGCCGAGGTTGAAGGTCCACGACAATCGGATCGCCGAAGTTCTCGCCGGAGATCGTCACCAGTGTGTTTCCGCCCTGTGGACCGCTGGTCGGCGAGATCGAGAACACGTTGGGTTTCAGGCATGTGAAGCCCAAGGATGTGGTCGGCCGAGCGCCGCACCGGTCTCGATATTGACGACGCTGACGGCTTGCGACCCGCTGGGGCAGGACGCCGGATGCGTAGTCCTCACGACCATTCCGTCCCCGAGACCGAGAGAACCTGCTGGGCGAATCCTCCAAAGGACACAGCCACTGGCTCGTCGAATCCCTGTCCGTAGATGGTGACCTGCGTCCCTCCATAGATGGAGCCCTGAGTTGGCGCCCATCGAGGTGATGATGATCGACGTGCCGTACTTGAAGGCGTTGGCGGCAAGCGTGTTCCGCCCGGTATTGATGTTGGTGACCTTGATGTCGACGAGTTGGTTCAGAGTTGCCCTGCCCGAAGGCCGTCGCAGCTGGGCTGAGGACCACGATTCGAGTCCTCGAAACCGAGACGAGCTGGGCTTCGACATAGGGGACCGTCGGCGAGCCCTTGCCGAATTCGACCTTGACCGGAGCCTCGAAGCCATCGCCGTTGATCGCCACTTGCGTGCCGCCCTCGTTCAGTCCGGAGGATGGCGTGACCGAGAAGATCGTCGGCTGCAGGATGCCGCCGCCGCCGCCGTTCGTGTAGGTGAAGCCGGAGGGCAGCGAATCCGTCGCCGTCCCCTCCTCGTTCAGATTGATGGTCACCGAAACGGTCACCGGCCGGGTCTCTCCGGCGGGCAGGCCGCCCGCGAGCGCCGGGGTGCGGACCGAGACCCGCGAGCCGCTCGAGGAGAGGACCGTGGCCGCGACGCCGTCGAAGGTGACCCGGATCGGCGGGTCGAAGCCGCCGCCGTGGATGTCGACGGTCTCGCCGCCCTGCGGGCTGCCCGTGTTGGGCGACACCGACTCGATGAAGAACGTCGGCGGCAGACCCTCTTCGGCGACGCGCACGCTGCCGAAGCCGACCGAGTCGCCGACCTGGGCGCGCAGCGTCGCGGTGCCGATGGTGGCACCCGGAAAGAAGGCGACCTGGACCTGGCCGTTGATGAGCTCGGCCTCGAGCGTCTGCGGACCGCCCGCGCTCCCGAAGCCGCCGAGCGTGGTGGTCAGCGTCGACCTTGGTCAGGTTCGCCGGCGGCGCGCCGTTGTCGGTGCGCGCCGCGGTGATCGTGACGTTGGCGAACTCGCTGGTGTTGACCGTCAGCACCGACTTCGACGGCGACACGGTCACGGCGTAGGTCACCGGGGTCACCGGGGTCACCGGCGTGGTCGGTGGCGCGGTCGGCGACTTCGGGTCGTCCGAGCTGCACCCGACCGCGGCGGCGAGGCCGACGGCGAGCAGGGCGTTGCGGAATCGGGCGGGCACGTTCATGGTTTCTCTCCCGCGTCCTTTACGGGACGATCTCGACCGAGAAGTAGGCCGGCGCCGATTCGACCGGCTTGCCGGAGAGCGTCCGGCCGAAGAAGCGGATCCCGAACTTCAACCGGATGACGGTGCTGCCCGTCTCTCGGTCGTAGCCGAAGTCGAGGAGGTCCTTGATCGGCAGGTTGTTGAACTGATCCGTGCGCATCACCGGGTAGTTGTTGAGCGTCGAGGTGCCGTTGACGGGCACGACCCCGAAGATCGACTGCACGAGCTCGGGCGGAACGCGCGTCCCGGTGTCCTCGCGCGTGTAGAACGACCTCGTAGCTCTGGATCTCCACGTTCATCAGGTCGCTGGTCGTGCCGCTCGGGTTCTTGACCACGTTCTGCAGCGTCATCTCGGTCGACCGCGACGCTGCAGCAGTTCCGCGCTCGCGCTGACGCTGATCGGCAGGCCGTCGAAGTCCGAGAGCGACAACAGCACGCCGCCGCCGTCGACCTTGTCCGTGCGCGACTCGCAGCCCACGAAGGCGAGGGCGGCGCAGGTCAGTGCGAGGGTCTTGATCATCCGCTTCATCTTGTAGCTCCTCTCCCGCACCGTCACAGCTTGATCACCCGCGGGGTGATGAAGATCAGCAGTTCCTCGTTCTCGTCGAGCCGCCGGCGGTTCTTGAACAGCTCGCCGAGGATCGGGATGTTGGCCAGGCCGGGTACGCGGTCCTGGCCCTGATCGGTGGAGACCTTGTAGATGCCGCCGATCACCGTCGTGCCGCCGTCGCGCACGATCACCCGCGTCTGCGCTTCCTTGGTGGCGATCGGCGCGTTCTGGGCGCCCGCCACGGCGAAGGCGAGCTGCGGCTCGCGCTTCTGGATGTTGACGTCCATCAGGATGGTGCCTTCGGCGGTGACGTGCGGCGTGACCTGCAGGCGCAGCGTCGCGTTGACGAACTGGACCGTCACCGTGTTGTTGGCGACGGTCTGGATCGGGATCTGCAGGCCGCTCTGGATGGTCGCCGCCTCGTTGTTGAGGGTGGCGATCTTGGGCGCCGACAGCACGTTGATCAGGCCTTCGCTCTCGGCCGCCTGCAGGCGCATGTCGAGGGTGAAGGTGTCGAGGATGTTGCCGAGCGCCAGGTCGATGAATCCGTTGTTGCCGCCGGTCAGGACGTTGACGCCGCCCTCGGCCTTGGCGTTGTTCGGGAACATCAGGCCGGTGGTGTTGCCGTGGGCCGCGTCGGCGACTGCGTCGAAGTCCCACGCGATGCCGAGGGTGCGGTTGAACCGCTTGGTCGTCTCGACGATCCGCGCCTCGATCATCACCTGCGGCTCGGGGATGTCGAGCGTCTCGATCACCGCGATCACGGTGTCGATGTAGTTCGGCAGCTCCTTGATGATCAGCGTGTTGGTGCGGCTGTCGACGGTCACGGTGCCGCGCTGCGACAGGATGCCGCCGCCCTGCGCCCGGCTGCCCGTCTGCAGGATGCGCGACATCTGCGGCGGCGGTCGAGTAGGAGAGCCGCTTGACCACGGTGCGCAGCGGCACCGAGAGCGCCTGGGCCTGGGCGAGCGCCTGGTTGCGGCGCGCCTCGGCCTCGAGCGTGGCGGTGGGGGCGATGCGCATGATGTTGCCGTCGAGCTCGTAGCCGAGCCCGTTGATCTTCAGGATCTGGTCGAGCGCCTGGTCCCAGGGGACGCTCTCGAGCTCGACCGTCACCGTGCCGCGCACGCCCGGCTGCACCACGACGTTGAGGCCCGAGATCTTGGCGAAGGAGCGCAACACGTCCTTGACGTCGGCGTCCTTCAGCGAGAGCGAGATCGGCTCGCCGACGTACTGCTTGCGGCCGCCGCCGACGGTCTGCTGCGTGTAGGCCGCGGGGACCGGGATCACCGCCGCCGGGGCCGCGGGCGCCTGCACGTCGGCCGCCTCGAAGGCGGCCACGTTGGCCGGGGCGGGTGCGGGGACCGGCTTCGGGGCCGGCGCCGGCGCGAACGCCTGGACGTCGGAAACCGCCTCGGCCGGTACCTCCGGCGCTGCCGGCGGCGGCTCGACGGCCGCGATCCGCGGCTCGACCGCTGCCGGCGGGGCTTCGTACTGCGCCGCAGGCGGCTCGACCGAGGCGGGCGGGGCTTCGGCGGCAGCCGACTCGACCGGCACCGGCGCAGGTTCCGGCTCGACGCTGGCCCGGGCCGTCTCGACCGGCGCCGGCGCGGCCAGGTCCTCGGCGAGGGTCGCCGGGGCCACCGTTTCGCCGAAGCGGACCGTCAGGCCGTCGGCGCCGCGCGTGATCGACGGCGCGACCGGGCGCGCGAGGTCGAAGACGACGCGCGAAACCGGCTGCGGCTGCGGCTTGAACTGGCTGACGCGGACGCGCGCGACGGCGTCGCCGCCGATCGGCCACGCGCCGCGGGGCGCGCCGTTGGTGACGCCCTCGAGGTCGATCACGAAGCGGTCGGGGTTCTCGAGCCGGAACGTCGAGTAGGCGAATTCGCCGTCGCCGACCAGACGCACCGCCGGCGCGGCGCCCTCGGCGAGGACCTCGATCGCCGCGAGACGCGACGCCGGGGTCCCCGCGGGCGCGGGAGCCACCGCGGGACGGTCGACCGTGCCGATGTCGGCGAGCGCGGCGGGCGCCGGCTCGGCCGCGAGCGGCGCGGCGGGCGCTTCGGCGACCGCGACGGGCTCCGGCGCGGGCTGCGCCAGCGGCTCGCTCGCCACCGCCGCGCCGGGCGCGCCGGCGACCAGGTCGATGTGCAGGCCGGTCGCATCCGAGGTCAGCGCGTGCTCGGCCTCCTCGCGGGTGGCCACGACCAGCCGGGTCAACGGCCGCGCCTCGGAGCCGTCCTGCGCGACGCGGATCTCCGCGACGACGCCGGTCGGATAGGCGGCGCCGACGAACCCGGCGGCGGGCCGCGCGTTGGGCAGCTCGATCACCAGGTTGCCGTCGCTGTCCCGGTAGGTCGTCCAGACCAGGGTCGAGTCGGACCCGATGTCGATCCGGGTTCCCGGCGCGCCTTCGATCACGTCGAGCCGGGAGAGCTCGGCCGCCGCCGGCTGGGGGGCGGGAGCCGCCGCCACGGCCGCGGGGGAGCCGGCCTCGGCGACCTTCGGCGACGCCGAGGCGCAGCCCGTCAGCAGGGCCGCCGCGGCCAGCGCCGCGACCAGCCCGAGCTCCAGTCTCACTGCCCTGTTCTCGCTCTTCACCGCGTCTCCCATGTCGCTCGCCTCCCTCGCGTATCCCTCGATATCGCAGCGCATGGCCGAGGGCTACGGGCTGAGCTTCTTGACGACTTCCCGGAACGGCTTGATCACCGTCGGGTCGTTGACGATCTGCTTGAAGACCACCTCGTTCTGCGAGATGCCGACGACGTCGCCGTCGTAGAGCTGGTCGCCTTCGCGCAGCAGATAGCTCTTCGCCTTGTTGGATGCCAGGACCTGCGCCGACCAAGCCGCGCGAGGTCTTGAAGATGCCGGTCAGGTCGAATCTCGTCGATCAGCAGGCCGGCGATGCCCTCGGGCAGCGGGCCGCGCGCGACCTGCCTGGTGTCTGGCCGACGATCAGCGACCTGAACGGATCCCGGCGGTTGCCCGGGTCGTAGGAGTAGGCGCCGCCGGCGAGCACCGCTCTTCGCCGGCCAGGATCTCGTCGATCCTGGGCGCCGGCCTGGCTGGCGGCGTCCGCCGGCGCCGCCTGGCCGGCCGGCTGGGCCGGCGTTCCTGCGCCGCCACGCCGGCCGGCACCGCCAGAGCGGCGAGCAGCACGAGTCAACGCGGGACGCGACTCGCATGCATGCTCTCCGGCTCACTTCTTCTTCCCCTTCTTGCCCGGAGCGGGCGGCGGGGGCGGCGGCTGGTCGGCCGGGTCCTTGTAGATGAAGGTCTTGGCCACGAAGCTGGCGTTGATCGTGTGCCCCCTCACGGCTCTTCTGCAGCGTCGGCGACCTTGAGGTTCTCGATGTTGATGATCCGCGAGAACCGGCTCACCCGGTCGAAGAAGAGCGCGAGGTTGTGGTACGAGCCGTCGAGCCGGATCGTGATCGGCCACTCGCTGTAGAAGTCGCGTGTCGATGAAGTTGCCGGGCGTGAAACGCAGCAGGTCGAACGCGCCCGCTCGGTCAGCTGGCGGATCCGGCGCAGCAGCTCGGGCGTGTTGCGGCGCGACGGCAGGATCCGCAGCAGCTTGTCGAGCTCGAGCTCGAGCCGGCGCACCTCCTCGCGGAACTGCGGCAGCTTCTGCTTGGCGGCGCGCCCTTCCTGGATCTTGACCTGCAGCTCCGCCAGCTTCTTGTCCTTGGCGGCGATCTGCGTCGTACTGCGGGGTGAAGATGAAGTAGTAGCCGCCCGCCACGAGCAGGGCGCCGAGCAGCAGGCCGAGGCCGGCGCCGAAGTACCAGGGCTTGCCTTCGAGTCCGGTCTGGATCGCCATGCGCGTCACTCCACTCCGCGCTCGTTGGCCGACTTGGTCGCCGCCGCCGTGCCGATCGCGCCGGCCGGAGGCGCGCCGGCCGCGCCGGCGGGCGCCGCGCCCGGCCCGCTCTGGGCCTTGCGGAACGAATACCCGAGATTGAGCTTGAAGTCGTAGGTCTCGGTGCGCGCCCCGCGCGCCTGGGCGCGCTGGGTCGCGTCCTGCAGGATCGGCTCGTTGAACGCCTCGACCTTGTCGAGGTTGTCCATGAAGTTGGCGACCGCCGACATGTTGAAGGCCGTGCCGCGCAGGTTGATGGTCGAGGCCGCGACGTCCATGTTGGTCAGCCAGAGCAGCTCGGGCAGCGCCCGCGAAACCTCGTCCATGATCTGGACCGGACCGCGCTGGTTGTCCTTGAGCGTGTTGATCACCTCGATCTTGCGCTCGAGCTCGGCCTTCTTCGCCTTGTACTCCTCGACTTCCTTGATCACCTGGGCCAGCTCGTCGACTTCCTTCTGCGCCGCGGCGATCTCGGCGATCCTTCTGCTTGATCTTCTGCGACAGCATGAACCACCAGCCCCCGCCCACCAGCAGGCCGAGGACGATGCCGCCGACGAGCAGCAGGTCGACCGAGCTCCGGAGCCGCGCCGCCGCCCACCAGGGCGGGGCGCGCGCGCCGGGCGACGACCGGCCGCTTGCCCTCGGCGAGGAGGTTGATCTTGATCATGGCGACTAGCCTCCCACCTTGCGGATCGCCAGGCCGACCGACACCGCCAGCATCGGCGCGATGTCCTTCAGCCAGTTGCGATCGAAGTCGCCTTCGCGGTAGTGGATGCGGCGCAGCGGATCGATGACCTCGATCGGCACGCCGAAGCGCTCGCGCAGCACCTGCTGCAGGTTGGGCGTCAGCGCGCAGCCGCCCGAGAGCACGATCTCGTCGACCGGCCCCTCCGAGGAGGTGGCGGCGAAGAAGTCGAAGGTCTTCTGGATCTCGGAGGCCATCTCGTTGGAGACCGCGTCGAGGACGCTGCGGGCGTCGTTCGCGGTGAAGCGGTCGACCGGCTGGCCGCGCTTGAGCCGCTCGGCCTGCTCGAACGACAGATTGAACTCGCGCTGGAGAGCCTCGGTGAACTGGTTGCCGCCGAAGGAGATGTCGCGCCAGAAGGCGGTCGCCCCGCGCGCCAGGATGTTGATGTTGGTCACCCCGGCGCCCATGTTGACCAGCGCGATCACCTTGCCCGCGTCGACGTCGTAGTTGGCCTCGTAGGCATTCTGGATCGCGAAGGCGTCGACGTCGACCAGCACCGGCGACTTGCCGGCCTGGCTGATCACCGAGACGTAGTCGTTGACCTTGTCCCGCTTGACGGCGACCAGCAGCACTTCCATGTTCTCGCGCCCCGGCTCGCCCTCGGAGAGAACCACGTAGTCGAGCCGGACGTCGTTGATGTCGAACGGGATGTACTGCTCGGCCTCCCACTGGATCTGGTCGGAGAGATCCTCGGGGGGCATGGCCGGCATCTGGATCTTCTTGATGATGACCGAGTGGCCGGAGAGCGACGTGGCGAAGTTGGTCAGCTTGACGCCGGTCGCGTCGTTGAGACGGTGGATGGCGTCGACGACCAGGGAGGAGTCCATGATCGACCCGTCCACGATCGCCTCCGGAGAGAGGGGCTCGATGCCCAGCCGCTGCAGGGAGAACTCCCCCTTCCTCTCCTTGAGCTCGACCAGCTTCATGGCCGAGCTGCCGATGTCGAGGCCCACGAGACCCTTCGAGCGTGAGAACAGCACGGCGCTATCTACCCCCTTCGGAAGAGCTCGACGATCGCCCTCATCTCTTGGTGCGCTCGGGCAAGGTAACAGTAACCCAAAGTGCTGTCAAGCGGTTGGCGCTTCCGGTGCCCAAGGATGTGTGCAGCGTTGCACACGCCCGGAAACGCCCGCCGGACGACCCCGCGACGAGCGCACCGCGCCACGGTCCCTCGGACCGCTCCGCTTGCCCAAGGGGCGCGCGAAACGGTAGAATTCCGTGTTTGCCGGCCGTGGCCGCAAGGAGATCGTGATGGCGAAGCAGTGCGACATCTGTGGAAAGGCGACCGTGACCGGGCGCAAGGTGAGCCACGCTCACAACGTCACGTCCCGCACCTGGGAACCCAACCTGCGCTCGATGAAGGCTCTCGTCGAAGGCGTCACCCGCCGCATCCGGGTCTGCACCCGCTGCCTGCGCAGCGGCAAGGTGGTTCGTCCGCCGGCGCGTTCGCGCTTCGTCGCAGCCGAGAAGCCCTGAGCAGCACCCCCGCCTCTTCCGGGCCCGGCCGCATCAGTCGTGCGGCCGGCCCGAACGCGCCGCACCCGTCATCCGGCGATTGACCTCGAGCACACCCGGCAGCGCCCGCAGGGCGTGCCGGATGCGGTCGACGTGCGCGCGGTTGCGCACCTCGACGACCACTTCGATATCCCCGCGCCCGGGCCGCTCGGTGTCGGCCTCGATCTGCCGGATGTTGGTGTCGAGCTTGGCGATCGCCTCGGTCAGCCGCGCCAGCATCCCGCGCCGGTCCTCGGTCTCGATCAGGAAGGAGACCGGATAGAGGCCGCCGTCCTCCTTCGCCCAGGTCACCTCGATCTCGCGCTCGGGGTTGTAGAGCAGGTTGCGCACGTTGGGGCAGTCGACCGAGTGGACCGAGATGCCCCGTCCACGCGTGATGTAACCGACGATCTCGTCGCCCGGCACGGGCCGGCAGCACTTGGCGAGCACGGTGAGCAGGTCGCCGGGACCGGAGACCGCCATCGGACCCTGCCCCGAGGTGGGCAGCAGCCTGTTGAGCGCCTGGCGCAGCGGTCCAGGCGGCGCGGGCGGGGGCGTGGCCAGCTCTTCGTCGGTCAGGACGCGCGCGAGCACCTGCGCCACCGTCGTCTTGCCGTAGCCGAGGCGGGCGTGGAGGTCCTCCGGGCGCGCCAGCCCCTCCTCGGTCAGGAAGGTCCGGAAGCGCTCGGTCTCCAGCACCTTCTTCGGCGCGAGCCGCAACCGCTGCAGCTCCTTTTCGAGCATCCGGCGCCCGACCTGGATCGCCTGCTCCGTCTGCTGGGTGTTCAGCCAGTGACGGATCTTGCTCTTGGCGCGCGAGGTGACCACCAGCGAGAGCCAGTCGCGCGACGGCACGCGGCCCGGGTTGGTCAGGATCTCGACGATGTCGCCGGTCCTGAGCGGCGTGCGCAGCGGCACCAGCCGGCCGTTGATCCGCGCCCCCGTGCAGTGGTGGCCGAGGTCGGTGTGGATGCGGTACGCGAAATCGAGCGGCGTGGCGTCGCGCGGGAAGGAGAAGACGTCGCCCTTCGGCGTGAAGACGTAGACCTCGTCCGGATAGAGGTCGAGCTTGAGGCTCGAAGGAAAGCTGCGCGGGTCGCTCTGTTCGGTCTGGATCTCGAGCAGCTGGCGCAGCCACCGCACGTTGCGGTCGGCGGCGTCGGGCGCGATCCGCCCTTCCTTGTAGCGCCAGTGCGCGGCGATGCCCTCCTCCGCCAGCAGGTCCATCTCGCGGGTCCGGATCTGGACCTCGAACGGCTGCCCCTTGCCGCCGAGCAGCGTCGTGTGCAGGGACTGGTAGAGGTTGGGCTTGGGCATCGCGATGTAGTCCTTGAACCGGCCCGGAATCGGGCGCCAGCCCTGGTGGACCACGCCGAGCGCCGCGTAGCAGTCGCGCAGCGAGCCGGTGACCACCCGGAACGCCAGGTAGTCGTAGAGCTCCGAGATGTCGATGCCCTGGCGGCGCAGCTTCTGGTAGATCGAGTAGTAGCGCTTGACCCGGTAGCTGATCTCGGCCTCGACGCCGGCCTCCGACAGCGCGCTCTCCAGCCGGGCGCGGATCTCGGCGATCGTCTTCTTGCCGACCCGCAGCCGCTCGTCGACCTTCTCCTGGAGGGCCGCGAACTGCAGGGGGTAGAGGTAGAAGAAGGCGAGATCCTCGAGGTCGCCCTTGATCTTCGCCATGCCGAGGCGGTTGGCGATCGGCGCGTAGATCTCGACCGTCTCCTGGGAGATCCGGCGCCGCGCCTCCGGCGACATCGCGGAGAGCGTCATCATGTTGTGGAGGCGGTCGGCGAGCTTGACCAGGATGACCCGCAGGTCGCTCGCCGACGCGAGCATCATCTTGCGGAAGGTCTCGGCCTGCGCCTCGTCCTTGCGCACGTAGGAGTGCTTGCCGATCTTGGTGACCGCGTCGACCAGCTCGCCGATCTCGGCGCCGAACTCGGCGTCGAGCGCCTGGCGGGTGGTCAGCGTGTCCTCGAGCACGTCGTGCAGCAGCCCCACCGCCACCGACGTCTGGTCCAGACGCAGATCGGCGAGCAGCCAGGCCACGCTCATCGGATGGGTCAGGTAGGGCTCGCCCGAGCGGCGGACCTGGTCCTTGTGCATCTCCGCCGAGAAGCGGTGCACGCGGGCCAGGAACTCGCGGTCCGCCGGGCGGCCGTTGGCCTCCAGGCGGGCGACGAGCTCGTCGAAGCCGGGCGGCTTCGGCGCGGCGACCGGCGGGGACGGGGAACGCTTGCGGAATCCGGGCATCGGGGGCGCGCGTCAGAACGCGCCCCCGATTCTATGGCCCGGAGGAGCCTTCAGGCGCGCGGGGCGGAAGGCCGGCCGGCGCGGGTCGCCGCGTCGGTGCGCCGGAAGCGGCCGTTGGGGCCGAACCACTCCTCCCAGAACAGGGCGAAGGGGCTGGCGATGTAGATCGACGAGTAGGTGCCGATGATGATGCCGACGAAGATGATGAAGGCGAAGCCCTTGATCGCCTCGCCGCCGAACCGCCAGAGCATGAACGAGGCGGCGATGGCGGTGCCGCCGGTCAGCAGCGTCCGCGACAGCATCTGGTTCAGGCTGTCGTTGAGCATCGTCAGCATGTTGCGGCCGCGGCTCTTGCGCATGTTCTCGCGCACGCGGTCGAAGGTCACCACGGTGTCGTTGACCGAGTAGCCGACCAGGGTGAGGAAGGCGGCGATCGTCGTCAGGTTGAACTCGTAGCCCATCCAGGCGTAGAGGCCGAGGGTGATCAGCACGTCGTGCAGGCTCGCCATCGTGGCGCCGATCGCGAAGCGCAACTCGAACCGGATCCAGATGTAGACGAGCATGCCGAACAGCGAGCCGATCACCGCGAGCAGTCCGCGCTGGCGCAGCTCCGAACCGACCTGCGGACCGACGTTCTCGGTGGCGAGCACGGCGAAGGAGCCGATCACGGCGTCGCGGCGCAGCACCTCGGCCGCCGCCGGCGAGACGCCTGGCGCTGCGGTCACTTCGTCCCAGGACTGGAACATGCCGCTCTTCTTGCGCGCCTCGAGCAGGGCGTCGGCGCTCGCCTCGTAGCGCGCGATCCGGCCGGCCTCGTCGCCGCCGACGCGATCCGGGTCGGCACTGGCGAGGAGCTGGGCGATCGTGGCCGAGCCGACCTGGTTGAGGTCGGGCTTGCCCGAGGCGCCGGCGTTGAACTTCCCGTTGAGGGCCTCGAGCAGCTTCGAAGCCGAGCCCTCCTCGCTGCCCTCGACGATCGGCGTGCGGACCATCACCTCGTTGGCGCTGGCGGCGCCGAAACGCTGGATCTGGGGCTCGCCGACGCCGGCGCCCGCCACCAGCGCGCGCAGCTCCTGGAGGTCCGGCGCGGCGCCGAACTTGAGCGTCAGCTGGGTGCCGCCGGCGAAGTCGATGCCCAGGTTGAGCCGGCCGAGGAAGAAGACCGCCACCAGGCCGATCGCCATGACGACGGCCGAGAGCGCCAGCCAGAAGCGGCGGTACTTCATGAAGTCGAAATTGGTGTTGCGGAGAAAGTCCATGCGCGGATCCTCGTTTCGTCCGGTCGCCTTAGATCGAGATCCGACGCGCGTCGGGCCGGGTGGCGTAGGTCAGGTCGAACAGCCAGCGGGAGACGAAGATGCCGCAGAACAGGGTGCCCAGGATGCCGATCGAGAGCGTGACCGCGAAGCCGCGCACCGGGCCGGTGCCGAACTGGAAGAGGAAGAGCGCGGCGATCAGGGTCGTGATGTTCGAGTCCATGATCGAGGAGAGGGCGTTCGCGAAGCCGGCGTCGATCGCGCCGCGCACGGTGCGGCCGGTCCTCAGCTCCTCCTTGATCCGCTCGAAGATCAGCACGTTGGCGTCGACCGCCATGGCGATCGAGAGCACCGTGCCGGCGATGCCGGGCAGCGTCAGCGTGGCGCCGAAGTAGGCGAGCGCGCCGAACAGCAGCACGACGTTCAGGCCGCAGACCGAGCAGCGCGTTGACTCCGGAGAGCCGGTAGATGATCAGCATCGAGAGCACGACGCAGAGCATCGAGTACAGGCCGGCCCTGAGGCTCGCCTCGATCGAGTCCTGGCCGAGCGACGGGCCGACCGTGCGGTCCTCGAGATAGGTGATGCCCGCGGGCAGCGCGCCCGAGCGCAGCGTGGTGACCAGGTCCTGCACCTCCTGGTCGGTGAAGCTGCCCTCGATGATGCCCGAGTCGGTGATGCGCGAGTTGATGCGCGGCGCCGAGACGACCTTGCCGTCGAGCACGATGGCGAGCCCGCGGCCGACGTTGTCGCCGGTCGCCTTGCCGAACATCTGGGCACCCTCGGCGGTCAGCAGGAACTGGACCACCGGCTGGCCGAACTGGCCGCGCGAGGGGTTCGCCGACTTCAGGTCGCGGCCGGTGATCACCCGCCGCTTCTCGAGACCGTAGAAGCTGGTGGCGATCGTCTTGCCCTGCGGATCGCGGACCTCCTGGGGCAGGATCTCGACGTCGGCCGGCAGCGCGCCGCCGTAGTGCTGGAGGACCTCCTCCCGGCTGCCGGCGCCGCCGCCCGAGGCCGGGAAGGCGCAGAGCCGGAACTCGAGGAAGGCGGTGTTCTTGATCAGCCGCTTGACGCGCTCGGGATCGTCGACGCCGGGCAGCTGGACGACGATGCGGTCGCTGTCCATGCCCTGGCGGGAGATCACCGGCTCCGAGACGCCGAACTGGTCGACGCGGTTGCGGATCGTCTGCAGCGCCTGGTTGACCGCGCCGTCGCGGATCGCCTTCTCGTTGACGGCGCGCATGCGGAACGACCAAGCTGCGCCCGAAAGGGTGCGGTCCCAGCCCGGCAGGTAGTCGGAAGCGACCTTCTCGAACGCCTCGCCCTTGTCGGCCGGGACGCCGGCGACCTCGAACGAGGTGTCGCTCGTCTTGCGGGTGGTCACCCCCGGCATGCCGTCGTCGGCGGCCTCGCGGGCGAGGACTTCCATGTCCTTGTCGGTCTCGGCGCGGACGGCGTCCTGGGTCTGGACCTGGAGGACCAGATGGATGCCGCCCTGGAGGTCGAGGCCTAGGTTGATCTTCTCCTTGAGCGGATAGGCGGCGAAGACCGCGAGCGCGGCGAGGCCGACGATCAGCACCGCGCGCCAGATCAGGCTCTTCTTCATTTCGGCGTCCCCTCGATCGCCGCGGGGTCGCTCTCGAGACCGGCCACGGCCGACTTCACGACTCTCACCTTGACGTTGTCGGCGAGCTTGAGGTGGATCACCTTCTCCTCGACCGCCGCCACCTCCCCGAGCAGGCCGCCATTGGTGACCACCCGGTCGCCGCGCTTGAGCTCGCCGAGCAGCTTGGCGTGCGCCTTCTGCCGCTTGCGCATCGGCGCGAGCAGGAGGAAGTAGAAGATGCCGAAGACGAGCAGCAGGGGCAGCAGCTGCAGGAACGGCGAAGGGGCGGCGCCCCCGTCGGCGAGGGCAAGCTGGAGCAAAGTCAGGTCCATCGTTCGACTCCCGGGTGCGGCGCCCGGCTCCGCCGCCCGCCCGGGCGAGGGCGGACTCTAGCCCCCGGCGCCCTGTCCGCGGCGAGCGCGGTCGGGCGATACCGGAGGGTCAGCGGGTCGGTGCGTCGGTGGTCTCGCTTCGGTTTCCGTCTGCAGGGCGACTGGCCCGGGGAGGAGCCGCGTCCGCCAGCCGACAAGACTCGATAGCTTTGCCGAGATCCGCCATGAAGTCAAGAAAGTAGCGCAGGTTGTGCAGGGTGCCGTAGACCGCGCCGGTGATCTCCCCGGCCCGCACGAGATGGTGCAGGAAGGCGCGCGACAGGCGGCTGCAGACCGGGCAGGAGCACTCGGGGTCGGGAGGAAGCGGGTCCTCGCGGTAGATCGAGTTCTTGATCCGCAGCAGGCCCTGACGGGTGAAGAGCAGGCCGTGCCGGCCGTTGCGGGCGGGCAGCACGCAGTCGAACAGGTCGACTCCGCAGGAGACCGCGTGGTGGAGGTCCCCGGGGGTGCCGACCCCCATCAGGTACCGGGGCCGGTCCTCGGGCAGCGCCGGGGCGGTCCACTCGACGGCGGCGCGCCGCTCGGCGACCGGCTCCCCCACCGAGACCCCGCCGATCGCGTAGCCGTCGAACGGCAGCCGGGCGAGCTCCGCCGCCGCCCGTTCGCGCAGGCGCCGCCAGGCGCTGCCCTGGGCGATCCCGAACAGCGCCGTCCGCTCCGGCCGGCGCCGGGCCTCGACCGCCCGCCGCGCCCAGGCGAGGGTGCGCTCGAGCGACCGCTCGGCGGCGGCTTCCTCGATCGGCCAGGGGGGGCACTCGTCGAGCACCATCGCGAGATCGACCCCCATCGCCTCCTGGGCGGCCACCACCGACTCGGGGGTGAAGCGGACGAGGTCGCCGTCGAGGTGGCTGCGGAAGGTGACGCCGCCTTCGTCGACCCGGTTGAGCCGCGCCAGGCTCCAGACCTGGAAACCCCCGCTGTCGGTGAGGATCGGCCGCGACCAGCCCGAGAAGCGGTGGAGACCGCCCAGCCGCTCGATGGCGCCGATGCCGGGGCGCAGCGTCAGGTGGTAGAGATTGGCGAGCATCACCTGCGCGCCCGCCTCGCCGAGCGCGTCAGGGGTCAGCCCCTTGACCGCGCCGAGCGTGCCGACCGGCATGAAGGCCGGCGTCTCGATCGTGCCGTGGGGCGTCTCGAGCCGGCCGCGGCGGGCGGCGCCGTCGCGCGCGAGGATCTCGAAGGCGAAAGCCACCGGAGCTAGGGCGCGGAGACCCGCCCCTTGTCGAGATCGACCACCCTGACCGGAACGTCCTTGGGCAGGTCGAGCTCGAAGCGCTCGTCGGGGATCGGTGCGTTGGCGCGCAGCTTCGCGAACCGGTAGTCGGTCGTGTCGCCGTTGGCCTCGACGTAGCGCACGCGCACCGGCAGGTAGAGCTCGCGGTCGATCCAGAGCGACATCCCGGAGAGCCGCTTGGCGATGCGCGGATAGCGCGGCTCGAGCTCGAGCTGGTAGGGCTCGCCCGCCACCGGCGTCCGGAAGGTGACCGCGAAGTAGCCCATCAGGGACTCGAGCGAACCGGTCGCGTTCAGGTACCTGAAGACCTGGGAGGAGACCCGGCCCACTTTCACCTTCTCGGCGCGGCCGAGGTCCCGGAACCAGGTCACCATCTCGTCGCCGTGGATCACCATCGAGATCGGCTTGGGATCGACATACTCCCAGCGCACCCGATCCGGGCTCGCGTAGGAGAAGCGGCCGTGGGAGGCCTCGGGCTGGGCCAGGAACTCGCTGGCGCGCTCCTGGACGAAGTCCGCCTCGAGCGAGTCGAGGCGCGCCTGCTCCCACTTGACCCGTTCGATCAGGGCCGAGAGCCGCTGCGAGGAAGTCAGCCCGGGCGCCTCCGGGTCGGGCGGCGCCGCCGCGGGGCGGTCGGCGCCGGCGAGCGGCGCGGCCGGGAGGAGCAGGAGCGCCAGGAGCGCTGCGGGGAGACGGGCGGTCATGTCGAGGTCGATTTGCGAACGCCGTGCCGCCCCATCCTAGTCGATGTTGACAGGCCCCGGAGGCGCTGCTACCTTCCCGGCGCGCTGGAGCCCCAGCCTGGAGAAGACGTTCCATGCCCGATCTGGGAAACAAGTACGAGTGTTATAGCTGCGGCGCCAAGTTCTACGACTTGGGAAAGCCGGATCCCATCTGCCCCAAGTGCGGCGCCAACCAGAAGGACGCCAGGCGCCAGGAGCTGCCGACCGAGTCGAGCCACGCCAAGCGCAAGAAGCGCGACGAGGTGGTTCACCTCCCCGAGGAGGAAGAGCTGGTCGTGGCCCAGCCCGACGACGACTTCCCGGACGAGGAGATGGAGGCTCCGGAAGGCGTCGAGACGGAGGAAGTGGTCGAGGACTTCGACGACGACGAGGAGTGAGCCGGACCGCGCCTTCGCGTTCGGCCTGGGCGGCAACGTCGGCGACGTCGAAGCCAGCTTCGCCGCCGCCGCCGCCCGGCTCGAGGCCGCGCTCGGGCCGCTCCGATTCGCCTCCCTCTACCGCAGCGAGGCGGTTTCGGCGATCCCGCAGGCGCCCTACCTGAACAGCGTGGCGCTCGGCTCGGGGACAGAGTCCCCCGAGCTACTGCTCGAGCTCGCCCTCGACATCGAACGGGCGCTCGGCCGCCGCCGCGGCGTGCGCGACGCGCCGCGCACGATCGACATCGACCTGTTGCTGGTCGGCGCCGAGCGGCGCTCCCGGCCCGGCCTCGAGCTTCCCCACCCGCGCCTGCGCGAGCGGCGCTTCGTGCTCGCGCCGCTCGCCGAGCTCGGCCCGAACCTGGCGCTCCCGCCGGACGGCGCGACGGTAGCCGCCCTGCTCGCCCGCCTGCCCGAACGCCCCTGGGTCGAGCGTCTCGGTCCCTTCCCGTGGTCGCCGCCGGGATGAGCGCGATCGTCCTGCTGCTCAATCTGGCGATCTGGGGTGCGCACGCGCTCCTGCCCTTCCGCCTTGCCCGCGGCGGCGAGGCGGCGCGCGGCCTCTGGGCGCGCGCCGCGCTGCCCGCGGCCGGGCTCGCGCTCGCGGCGACCGCGGCGGCGCTCGCGCGCGACCCCGACCCGGCCGCGGCCTGGGGGCTGCACGAGCTCCTCCAGGGCTCGCGGCCGGCGCTCGTCGTCGGCCTCGGCCTCGGCGCGACGGTCCTCGCCGACCTGGTCGGTGCGCTCGGCTGGCGCCGGCTCGAGCCGGCGGCCTGGCGGGCCTGGGGCGCGGTCGGCGCGCTCGGCCTCGCCTCGGCCACGCTCGGCTCGGAGCTGGTCCGGATCGGCGCCGGGCCGACGCCGGCACTGGCGGCGCTGCTCACCGCCGCCCTCCTGCGCGCGCCGCTCGCCCTCGCCGCCGCCGAAGCGCTCGCCGGTCCGCCGCGCTGGGCGGCCCCGGCGGCCGGAGCGGCGCTGCCGCTCGCCGTCCTGCTCTGGCCGGAGCCGCTGCGGGCCGTGCTCGGCGCCGACCGCCTGACGCTCCTCGCCGCCGCCTTGCTGCTCGTCGCCGCGCGCTTCCTGCCCGAACGCCTGCGCCGGCCGGCCGCGGTCGCCGGGATCCTGCTCGCCGCGCTCTTCCTGGCGCGCGCCGGCGACCTCTCCCAGGCGCTCGGCGCGGTCGAGGGCGCCGCCGCTCTCGCGCCGGGCCCGCGTTAGCGCGCGCGCCGCCGCTCGGCTATCCTCGGCCGAGTGCTGCTGCCGATCTTCCCGCTGCCGAACGTCGTCCACTTCCCGGGCGCGCCGCTGCCGCTGCACATCTTCGAGCCGCGCTACCGGGAGCTGGTCGCGGACCTGCTCGGCCGGCCGGCGGCCGAGCGCCGGATCGGCATGGTGCTCACCGCGCGCGACGCCGACAGCGGCGAGGTCGAGCTGCTCGAGCCCGGCACTGCGGGGCGCATGATCGCCTGCGAGCCGCTGCCCGACGGCGCCTCGGACATCGTGCTGCTCGGCGAGTTCCGGTTCGCGATCGAGCGGGAGGTCGAAGGCAGGCCCTACCGGCAGGCGATCGTGCGCCGGCTCGCCGACGAGGCCCCGGCGATCGCCGCCGACGAGGTCGACCGGCTGCGCTCCGAGCTGCTCGACGCGGCGGTCCCGGTCGCGCGCGAGACCGCCGAGCGCTGCGGCTTCTCGCTCGAGGACCTCGCCTCGCTCGCCCGCCCCGACCGCTTCCCGCTGCTCGTCAACCGGCTCGCCGCCGCGCTCGACCTGCCGCCGCTGCGCAAGCAGATGCTGCTCGCCGAGCCGCTGGTCGAGCGCGCCGCCTCGCTCGCCGGGGTGCTGCGCAGCCGCGCGAGCGTGCTCGACGCCCTGCGCCCGTGGCGTCACGTCGCCGATCACCCCGACCGCCAATGACGGAGCTGCGATGACCGAGCTGCGGCTGCGCGACCCGATCCACGGCTTCGTCCACGCCGACCCGCTCGAGGCCGCGCTCGTCGGCTGCCGTCCGCTCCAGCGCCTGCGCTGGATCCACCAGCTCGGTCTGACCTTCCTGGTCTACCCGGGCGCCGAACACAGCCGCTTCGCGCATGTGCTGGGCGCCATGCACCTCGCCGGCCGGATGTTCGACGCGCTGGTCGACAAGCGCCCCGGCCTGGTCGCGGCGGACGACCGGCCGCGGCTGCGGCGGCTGGTGCGCGCCGCCGCGCTGCTCCACGACCTCGGCCACGCCCCCTACAGCCACTCGGCGGAGGACCGCTTCGAGCTGGGCATCGACCACGAGGAGATGACGCGGCGGCTGCTCGCGACCGACGAGGTCGCGACCGTCTTCCATCGCCATGGCGAGGGCGTCGCGGCCGCCCAGGTCGCCGAGCTGCTCGCCGGACGGGTGCCGCCGGAGCGCCGCTTCCTCGCCCAGATCGTCTCGGGCGAGCTCGACGTCGACAAGATGGACTACCTGCTGCGCGACAGTCTCTTCTGCGGGGTCCGCTACGGCGTCTACGACCTCGACCGCCTGCTCGAGACGCTGACGCCGATCGTCGACCCGGAGACCGGCGCGATCGGCATCGGCATCGAGGAGGGGGGCGTCCATTCCGCCGAGGCGCTGGTGCTCGCGCGCTACTACATGTTCACGCAGGTCTACTTCAACGTCACCGGCAAGGCGCTCGAGCACCACCTGACCGAATGGCTGCGCGCGACCGGCAAGCTCTGGCGCGCCGACCCGCAGGCCTTCCTCGCCGAGGACGACGCCACCGTGCTCGCCGAGCTGCGCGCCTCACCGCACCGCCACGCGCGCGCGGTGGTCGACCGCGTGCACTTCCCGCTCGCCTTCGAGACGCGCGAGCACCTCTCGGGCGAGGAGCGCGCCGCATTCGAGGCGGCGCTGCCCGGGCTCGTCGAGCGCTACGAGCCGGGGGCGATCCTGGTCGCCCGCTCGGCCAAGGACCCGCACCGGCTCGGGCCGAGCCGCGTGCTGGTCGCCTATCCCGACGGCCGCCTCGAGCCGATGGAGAGCGCGAGCCACTTCATCCGCCACCTGACCAAGATCGACCGCTACCGGATCTATGCGCTGCCCGAGATCCGCGCCGAGGTCGCCGCGCGCCTGCGCGAGCGCTTCCCGCCCGACCGCTAGAAAAAAGGGGCGCGAACCTTGCGGATCGCGCCCGGAACCCTTGGAGGTCGTCGCTTCTGCTGCGTCCGTCGGCCGGTCAGGCCGCGGCTTTTTCGATCTTCTCGACCTTGAGGGCGTCGCCCTCGACCGTGCCGGTCACTTTGACCTCGTAGCCGAGATGGGACTTGGCGGTCGCCTGGTCGTCCAGCTTGTAGATCTTCTTCTCGCCCTGGTCGTAGAAGACCAGCTTGTAGCCCTTGCCGACGCACTTCTCGGCGCAGTCCTTGTGTCCGGCCTTGGCGCCTTCGGCGCCGCAGTGCTCGTCGGTGATCCAGCCGGTGCGGGTGGTGGCCTGGCCGGCGAAGGCCGGCAGGGCGAGCAGTGCGGCCAAGGTCCCGGCGGCGAGGGCGCGATGCAGCTTCATGGGGAGTGCCTCCTCTGCGGTCGTTGGTTCCCGCGCCGCGCCGCGCCACCCTGGCACCGGTCGGGCTCGGACCAGTGCAGGGAGCAGGAGTCGTGCCACCCGCCGGCTCAGCCGGCGGCCGGGCGGCGCGGGAACCAGGGGAGGAAGGCGCTGGTCCGCGCGACGTAGTCGCGGTAGCCCGGCCTGGTCTCGACCAGGCCCTTCTCGAGCAGCGCGACCCCGGAGACCCGCAGCAGCAGGAAGGTCATGACCAGCGGACTCGCGACCGTCCACCCGCCGCCGGGGACCGCGCAGGCGATCAGCCAGAAGCCCCACCAGAGGGTGGCGTCGCCGAAGTAGTTGGGGTGCCGTGTGTAGCGCCAGAGGCCGCGGTCCATGACCTTGCCCCGATTCGCCGGGTCGGCCCGGAAGCGCGCCAGCTGGAGGTCGCCGATCGCCTCGAAGGCGAAGCCGAGCGCCCAGAGCGCGACGCCGGCGACGTCGAGAACCCCCAGTGCGACCGGTTCCGGCGCGGCCGTCGCAACGAGCAGCGGCAGCGCGATCCAGAGCATCAGCGCGCCCTGCAGCAGGTAGACCGTGAACAGGCTGACCACCGGGAAGCGCCCGCCGTGGCGTGCGCGCATCGCGGCGTACCGGTAGTCCTCGGGCTTGCCCAGGTTGCGGGCCCCGATGTGGAGGGCCAGCCGGAGCCCCCAGAGAGCGGCCAGCGCGGCGACCAGCCCCCGTCGCGCGGGAGCCCCGTCGCCGAGCGCCGCGCCGAGGCCGGCGACGAGGGCGAAGCCGAGCCCCCACTGAACGTCGATGTGGCTGACGTCGCGGCGGACGAGCGAGAGGAGCCAGCCGGCCAGCATCAGCAGCAGGACGGCGCCGGCCGAGAGCGCGACGAGGGGACCGAGAGTCATGGCGTCCCGGTCAGCCGAGCAGGTCGGCGAGCGCTGGCTCGAGCGCCGGGAAACGGAAGCGGTAGCCCGCCTCGAGCAGCCGGCGGGGCGCCGGGCGCTGGCCGCCGAGCAGCATTTCCGCCATCTCGCCGAGCGCGAGTCGGAGCGCGAAGGCCGGGGCGCGGAGCAGGCTCGGGCGGCCGAGGGCGCGGGCGAGGGCGCGGCTGAAGGCCTCGTTCCTCGCCGGCTCGGGCGCCACCAGGTTGAAGGGGCCGCGCTCGCCGGTCTGCGCGAGCAGGAAGCGGATCGCGCCGGTCTCGTCGGCCAGATGGATCCAGGGCATCCACTGCCGGCCGTCGCCGAGCGGCCCGCCGACGCCGAAGCGGAAGGGGCGCGCCATCTCCGGCAGCGCCCCGCCCTCGCGCGCGAGCACCAGACCGGTGCGCAGGATGACCCGGCGGACGCCGAGCGCCTCGACCGGCGCGCTCGCCTCCTCCCACGCGACGCAGATCTCCGGCAGGAAGCCGGCGCCCGGACCCGAGCTCTCGTCGAGCGCCTCGTCGCCCCGGTCGCCGTAGTAGCCGACCGCCGAGGCCTGGAGCAGCGCGGCCGGGGGCCGCCGGGCGCCGCGGATCGCCTCGACCAGGGCGCCGGTCGCCGCGACCCGGCTGTCGAGCAGGCGCCGCTTGCGCGCCGCGGTCCAGCGGCCGCCCGCGATGTCCTCGCCAGCGAGGTTGACGACGCCGGCCGCGCCCTCGAGCTCCGCGGCCCAGGCGCCCACCGTCCGCCCGTCCCAGGCTACGTTGCGCGCGCCTTTCGCTCCATCGCCGCCCGCGCGCCGGGAGAGCACCACCACTTCGCGCTCCTCGCCGGCGAGCTCGGCGACCAGCGCGCGCCCGATCCGTCCGCTGCCGCCGGCGACCACCACCTTCCCGTCCGTCATGGCCTCACCCCGCGGCGACCGCCAGCTCCTCCTCGATCCGCTGCAGACGGTCGAGCTCCGCGTAGAGCCCGCCCCGCGCCAGCAGCTCGGCGTGGGTGCCGCTTTCGACGATACGGCCGCCGTCGAGCACCAGGATGAGGTCGGCCGCCTCGACCGTCGAAACCCGGTGGGCGACCAGGAAAACCGTGCGGCCGGGCAGCACCCGGCGCAGGTTCTCGAGCACGCGCGCCTCGGTGCGGGCGTCGAGCGCCGACAGGCAGTCGTCGAGCAGCAGGATCCGCGGCCGCCGCAGCAGGGCACGCGCCAGCGCCACGCGCTGCTTCTGCCCTCCCGACAGCGTCACGCCGCGCTCGCCGACGCGGGTGTCGAGCCCCTGCGGGAAGGCGCCGAGGTCGGCGTCGAGACCGGCGAGCGCGACCGCCTCCTCGATCTCGGCCCGGCTCGCCTCCGGCCTCCCGAAGGCGACGTTCTCGGCAATCGAGGCCGAGAAGAGGAAGGTCTCCTGCGGCACCGCGGCGATCGCGCCGCGCAGCCGCGCGAGCGGAATCCTGCGCACGTCGTGGCCGTCGACGAAGAGCGTCCCCGGCGGCGGGTCGACCAGCCGCGGCAGCAGCGCGAGCAGCGTCGACTTGCCCGCTCCGGTCCGCCCGACGACGCCCACGGTGGCGCCCGCCGGCAGCTCGAGGTCGAGCCCGGCGAGGACGTCGGGGCCCTCGGCGCGGTAGCGCAGCGTGAGGCCCGCGAAACGCACCGCGCCCGCGAGCTCGCCCGGATCGACGGCGTCCGCCGCGTCGGCCACCGCCGGCTCGGTGTCGAGCACCTCGCGCAGGCGCGCCCAGGAAGCCGCCGCGCGCTGCGCCAGGTTGATCACCCAGCCGATCGCGATCATCGGCCAGGTCAGCTTGGCGAGGAAGAAGTGGAACGTGACGAGCTCGCCGAGGCTGATTCCTCCCGCCAGCACCCGCCAGCCGCCGAAGCCGAGCACCGCGGCGAAGCCGAGCCCGATCAGCCCCGAGAGCGACGGGTGGAACGCCGCTTGCCAGCGCGCGAGCCCGAGGTTGGCGTCGACGTAGCTCGTGTTCGCGGCGGCGAAGGCGCGCTCCTCCGCCGCCTCGCGCGCGAAGGCGCGCACCACGCGCACGCCGGCCAGGTTCTCCTGGGCGCGCGCGGTGAGGGTCGAGAATTCGCGCTGGACCACCTCGTAGCGGCGGTGGATGCGCTCGCCGAAGAGCTTGGTCGCCCAGGCCACCGCCGGCAGCGCCACCAGCGCGACGCCGGTCAGCGGCGGGTCGAGCCAGACCATGCCGGCCAGCGCGCCGAGCGCGGTCGCCAGCGTGTGGACCGAGTACATGATCGCCGGCCCGCACATCATGCGCACCGCGCCGAGGTCGCTCGCCGAGCGGGTCATCAGGTCGCCGATCCGGAAGCGCTGGAAGAAGCCGGCGTCCAGCCGCTCGAGATGGCTGAAGTAGAGATTGCGCAGGTCGTACTCGACCTCCCGGCTGACCGCGACCAGGATCCGCCGCTGCAGGAAATTGAAGACCCCCTGCAGGAGGGCGAAGCCGAGAACGAGGGCGCCGTAGCGCACGAGGGTCGCCGCCGAGGGCGTCCCCTCGAGCGAGTCGATGGCGCGGCCGAGCAGCAGCGGCGAGACCAGTCCGAAGGCGGCCGAGGCGACGATCGAGGCGACGCCGCCCGCGACCCTTCCGCGGTAGGGGCGGAAGAAGGGGGCGAGCTCGACGAGGCGTTTCATCGGTGAGCGGAGCGGCAGGATAACACCCGGCCCCGGCCCGGGCGGCGCGCCGCCTCAGTCGCCGCCGACCGCGGCGACGACCGCGTTGCGCCCCTCGGGATGGAGTCCGGCGGGGCCGTCGAGCTCGACCTCTAGGCGGAGGATCGGCCGCCCTTCGGCGACGTACTTCGCCTCGTAGTTGGTGCGCGGCCCCTCCGCCCACGCCGCGCGCCGGGCGAGCCGCGCTCCGGGGTAGCGGGCGAGCAGCGCGGCGACTTCCTCGCCGTACTCGAGGAAGTCGGTGGCGAAGGCGAGGCGGCCGCCCGGCGCGAGCAGGCCGAGGACCAGATCGACGCTCGCCGGCGAGAAGAGGCGGCGCCGCTGGTGACGGCTCTTCGGCCAGGGGTCCGGGAAGTAGACGTGGACCACGTCGGCGAAGCGGCGGGGAAGCGCCGCCGAGAGCAGGTAGAGCGCCTCGCCGTGGAGCAGCGCGGCATTGCCGAGCCGCCGGCGCGCGAGCCGGCGCGCGACCAGGGCGAAGTATTCGTGCGCGACCTCGACGCCGAGGAATCGCCGCGCGGGATCGGCCTGCGCGCGGGCGAGCAGATAGCGCCCCTTGCCGAAGCCGAGCTCGACCTCCCACGGCCCGGCGCCGAGGCCGAGCGCGTCGAGCGCTCCGGCCGAGCCGACGCCCTCGAACGGCCGGATTCCCGCCCCGGTCGCCACCGCGACCCTGCGGATCATCGCGGCCCCGCCGCCGGCGCTCCGGCGCCGGCCTCGCCCTGCGGCCAGAAGTCGTAGAAGGTGTACCACTGCGTAGGCCAGCGCGCGACCGCGCGCTCGAGCACCGCCACCCAGCGCTCGAGCGCGCGCCGCACGTCGCCGTCGCGGTCGGCGCTCCTCTCGACCTCGATCGGCGCGCCGATCTCGATCTCGAAATGGTGATCGGGCGTGTAGGCGATGAAGGTCGGCACCAGCACCGCGCCGGTCATCCGCGCCAGGTGGAAGGGCACCGATGGGGAAGCTCGCGTCGGCGCCGAAGAAGGGCAGCGCCATGCCGTTGTCGCGGAAGTCACGGTCGCCCTGCAGCGCCACGATCCGCCCCTCCGAGAAGGCGCGCAGCACCGGCAGGCTCGCGAAGCGGTCCTCCGGCCGGATCGGGATCTCGTCGACGTTGCCGAGCTGGCGCAGGAGGCTGCGGAAGAACTCGGCCTCGCCGAACTCGTCCGGCACGTAGACGATCGAAACCGGAAGGTGCGCCTGCCCCGCCATCACCGCGCCCAGCTCCCAGTTGCCGAGATGGGCGGTGATCAGGATCTGGCGCTTGCCCGCCGCGAGCGCGGTGCGCAGGGGCTCGAGGTCGGCGAGGCTGCCGCCCACCACCTGCGCGCGCAGGCGCTCGGCGGGCAGCTGGGCGAAGCGGAAGAGGTCCACCCAGTAGTAGGCGAGGTGGTAGAGCATCTGGCGCGCCGCACGCCGCACGCGGCGGGATCCGACCGGCGCGCCGAGGACGCGCGCGAAGTTGCGCGCGATCGCCCGCTTCGGCTTCGAGTGCAGGAACATCACGACGCCGATCACGGCGCGGGCGCCGGCGAACAGGCACCAGCGCGGCGCGCGCGGCGCCAGCCAGGCGAGCGCCGGGAAGCCGCGCCGGATCGCCCAGCGGTTGAAGCCGTCGGAGAGCTTCGACGGGCGGTCGATCTTCCACTGCACGGGATTCGGCTCCGCCGCGTCAGAGCAGGTCGTCGCGCCCGGCGGCCGCGAGCCGCTCGACGATCCGGCGCACGTCCTGGGCGCGGTCGCGGCGGGCAGACCAGCACGGCGTCGCCGGTGCGCACGATGACCAGGTCGGAGACGCCGAGCGCCGCCACCAGGCCCCGGTCGGCGAACAGCAGGTTGTCGTGGGCGTCGACCGCCACCACCTCGCCGTGGCTCCGGTTGCCGGCCTCCCCCGCGGGCAGCACCTCGAAGAGGGCCTGCCAGGAACCGAGGTCGTCCCAGCCGCAGTCGAGGCGCACGGCCGCGAGCCCCCGCTCCTTCTCCATCACGGCGTAGTCGATCGAGATCGAGGGCAGCGCCGCGTAGAGCTCGGCGGCGCGCGCCGGTTCGGCGGCGCAGCGCGCGAGCCCGGCGGCGAGCTCGGGCGCGTGGCGCTCGAGCGCGCCGAGCAGCGTCGCCCCGCGGAAGACGAAGATGCCGGCGTTCCAGAGGTGGCGCCCGGAGGCGACGAAGGCCTCGGCGGTCGTCCGGTCGGGCTTCTCGCGGAAGCGCTCGACCTCGACCAGATCGGGCGCGCCGGCGATCCCCCCGCCCAGCTCGAGATAGCCGAAGCCGGTCTCGGCCCAGCGCGGCACCACGCCGAGCGCGACGATGCGGTCCTGGCTCTCGGCGGCGTCGAAGGCCGCGGCGAGCGCCCGGCGGAAAGCGCCGGGGTCGGCCACGCGATGGTCCGAGGGGAGCACGGCGACCGCTCCGCGGCGGGCCTCCTCCGGCATCGCGAGCAGCGACGCGGCGATCGCCGGCGCCGTGTTGCGCCCGGCGGGCTCGGTGAGCACGCGGTCGGCAGCGAGCTCGGGCAGCTCCGCGCGGATGGCTCCGGCGAGGGCCTCGGTGGTCGAGATCCAGATGCTGCCGGCGGGGACCAGCGGCGCCAGCCGCTCGACCGTCCGGGCGAGGAGGCTCCGCTCGCCGTCGAGCGGCAGGAGCTGCTTCGGACGGTCGCGGCGGCTCGCCGGCCAGAAGCGCGTGCCGGAGCCTCCGGCGAGAATGAGGGCGGATCGTTGCACGGTCGAAGGCGGCGCCCGTCGAGGGGGCCGCCGAGCCGTGGAGTATACGGCGAGGCGCGCCGCGCTAGACTCCTCCCGGGCCGGCCCGCACCCGCCCCATGGAGGTTCCATGACACTCCCGGAGCTGCTCGAGGCCCGCCGCCGGGCGATCGTCGACGCGGCCGACGCCGCGCTCGAGCGCGCCCATCTCACCCACTACGAGGCCGCCGGCGGCGAGACCCGCCGGCAGCGCCTCGAGCAGCTCTTCGACCTGATCGCCCGCGCCGTCGCCGAGCGCAACCTGACGCCGGTCCTCCGCCACGCCGAGCGGATCGCGCACGAGCGCTTCGCGGCCGGTTTCGACCTGCTCGAGGTGCAGGCCGCGTTCAACGTGCTCGAGGAGGCGCTCTGGCGGACCCTGGTCGCGGAGGTGCCCCCGGCCGCGCTCGGCGAGGCCCTGGGCCTGGTCGGCACCGCGCTCGGCGCCGGCAAGGACCGGCTGGCGGCGACCTACGTCGCGCTGGCGAGCCGGACCCACACGCCCTCGCTCGACCTGCGCGCGCTGTTCGCCGGCACGGCGGCGGGCTGAGGCGGCCACCGGCGATGGCCTGCCCGCCGCCGAAGCCGCGCACCCCCGCGCCCGGCCCGCCCCGCCCGGGGCCGGCGACCGCCGACGCCGCCGAGCGCACGATGCGCACCTGCCCGAACTGCGGCGCCGAGCTCGCCGAGCGCAAGTGCAAGCTCTACTGCCCCCGGCCCGGCTGCGGCTTCTACCTCTCCTGCGCCGACTTCTACTGAACCTCGCGCCGCGCCGCCCCGGGCGCTATTCTTCGCGGCAACCAGTTCCGACCCAGGAGGTCCGCATGAAGCGTTCGCTGCTCGTCCTGTCGCTCTGCCTCGCATTCATCCTCGCGCCGCGCACCGCCGCCGCGCTCGACGAAGGCCGCTTCGACCCCGCCTGGGTCGGCGGGGGTCCGGAATTCCGCGAGGCCGACGAGATCGACTACCTCTGGGTCGCGCCCGGCTTCGACTTCGCGGGCCAGAAGGTCGAGTGGGCGGCCTGGCAGGAACCGGTCTGGATGGGCGAGGACGCCGGCAAGCGCGACGCCAAGGACAAGCGGCTCGCCGGGGACCTCACCCGCAACCTGCCGGAGATCTTCGCCGAGGCGTTCAAGAACGGGCTCGGGGGCAAGGTCACGGTCGTCGAGTCGGGCGGCACCCTGCGCGCCGTCGGACGCATCGTCGACTGCTCGACCGGCAGCGCCGCCGCCAAGTTCTGGGTCGGCATGGGCGCCGGCTCGGGCGGCACGACCTTCGACCTGAAGTTCGTCGACACCAAGAGCGGCAAGACGGTGGTCGCCATCCACCACCGCGTCGTCTCCGGCTCGAACCTCACGACCACCGACTCGAAGCTCGTCGACTGGGTCGACGAGTTCGCCGAGGAGATCGGCAAGAAGGGGATCGAGCCGATCTACCAGAAGGGCAAGGGCGTCAAGAAGTAGGCGCGTTCTCCAGCCAGACGCTCACCGCCGCGAGCGGCTTGCGCACGAGGTCGGGCACGCGGCAGCCCGGCGCCGGGTAGCCGACCGGGAAGAGGATGAAGGGCTTCTCGTTCTCGGGCCGGCCGAGGATCCGTGGCAGGAAGGCCATCGGGCTCGGCGTGTGGGTGAGCGTCGCGAGACCCATCGTGTGCAGCGCGGCGATGAACAGCCCGCAGGCGATGCCGACGCTCTCCTTGACGTAGTAGTTCTTCGTCTTCGCGCCGTCGGGCCCGATCTCGAGCAGCTCGGCGAAGACCACCACCAGCCAGGGCGCGGTCTCGAGGAACGGTTTCTCCCAGCCGGTGCCGAGCGGCTCGAGCGCGGCCAGCCACTCCGCCGACATACGCTGCTCGTAACTCTCCTTCTCCTCGGCCTCGGCGGCGATCCGGATCTCGCGCTTCACGGCCGGATCAGCGACCGCGACGAAACGCCAGGGCTGGCGATGCGCGCCCGACGGCGCCGTCGCCGCGGTGCGGATGGCCAGCTCGACCAGCTCGCGCGACACCGGATCCGGGGCGAACTCGCGCACGCTCCGGCGGCGCTCCATGGCGGCGTGGAAAGCCTCGGCCCGGCGGCGCATCTCGGGCTCCGGCAGGCGTTCGAAGGCGAGGGGAACGGTCGGCCGCGGGCACATGCGGCGACGATACCGCGCCGCGCCGGGGCCTCCGGTCAGGGCGCCTGCGCGCTCCAGCTCCAGGCCGAGCCCGATTCGAAGTCGTCGCGGAAGAGGCCCGCCGAGGCGAGCGCGAAGCGCGCGAGCGTCGCCGAGCGGGCCGGCAGCGCGATCGAGAAGGCGCCGGCGGCGACCGGCAGCGATCCGGCCGCAGCCAGCGGGTTCGAGGCGTCGAAGCGCCAGAGCGCGCCCGCGCCGGTGACCGCGGCGGCGAGCGTCCCGTCGACCTGGCGCGCCGAGTCGTCCTTGTTGAAGAGCAGCACGAAGAGCTCCTCGCGCGGCGAGCGCACGGCATAGGCGCCGACCGCGTCGACGTCGCTGGTCGTCGCGCGCACGCTCTCGCCCTGGACCTTCGCGCCGGCGCCGTCGTAGCCGAGCCAGAAGCGGAAGGCCTCCTCGCTCTTCGAGCCGGTCTCCGGCACCACCCAGCGGGTCGCGAGGTCGACCCCTTCGCGGGCGAGGATCGCCAGCAGCTCGGCCTGCGCGAGCGCGCCGGAGGGGGAGTCGTCGGCGCCCCACTTGTACTCGGTCAGCGCGATCCCCGTGCCCGGACACGACGCCGCGATCCACTCGCGCAGGCGCGGGACGAGCCGCGGCGCCGCGCCGATCCAGGACTCCGAGACGTAGGCCGGATCCCAGAGCTCGCGCAGCGAGCGCAGGCGGGTCGCCGCGACTCCTTCGTTCACCACGTCGTCGGTGCCGGCGACGCCCGCGGCCTGCGGATACCAGTGGACGTCGACGTAGTCGACGAGCCGCTCGCCGGTCTGCTGCAGGTGGGCGCAGACCTGCGCCAGATACCACTGGACGAACGGCGTGCCGCCGTGCGCCTGGCGGTCGGGGCCGTCGGTGCAGTCGCCCGGGCGGCGTCCGCCGCCGAGGTCCAGAGGTCGCACCACCCCCAGGTGTCGGGCCCGAGGATCGCCGCCGCCGGATCGACGGCCCGGAGCGGCGGCGGCGACCGCCTGGCCCTTCGTCCAGACCTCGTCGTAGGTCGGCGCCGCGGGGTGCACGTCGCGGTGGGTCGAGTTCCAGAGCATCGGCTCGTTGTCGAGCGCGAGGAAGCGGACGCCGCCCGCATCGGCCGCGCCGGCGCGGCTCGCGACGAAGGCGACCCAGTCCGCGAGGAACGGGGCACCGACCACGATCGAGGTGTCGTCCGGGTCGTTGCCGACGATCCGGCCGCCCGCGCTGCAGAAGCCGGTGGTGTTGACCGCCGGGTTGCACTCGCCGTTGCCGGCGTCGGGGTTGCACCACTCCGGCCAGTTGTCGGGATCGGGGCCGAAGTACCGGCACTCGTCCGAGGTCTGCGGTCCGTAGCCGAGGGGCGGCATCTGCTGCGAGAAGCTCCAGCGCCGTGCGCGGTCGGGGCCGGCGACCCGCCCCATCGTGGGCAGCGTCAACACGACCTCGGCGCCCGCCGCGCGCGAGTCGAGGACGAACCCGTCCGCCGCCGAGCCGACGGGCAGCGGCGGCGCCGGCTCGCTCGCCGTGTAGTTCGTGAAGAACCAGTCGCCGGCGCTCGAGTCGACGTCGAGCTGCCAGTTGTAGCGCGAGGTCCGGTTGCCGCCCCAGCGGTTGACCGTGTAGCCGATGTCGGCGAGCTGCTGGGGCGTCGCGAAGTTGACGCCGAACAGGTGCGCGGAGACCGGGCGCCGGTCGAGCGTGGGGTCGACGGCCACGCTGACCGGTCCGGGCGGCGTCGGGTCGATGACGAAGCGGAGGTCGTCGAAGAGCACCGGGGCCTGGTCGACGCCCGAGCTGTCCTGGAGGGTCAGCTCGTTGAACGAGCCGCCGGCCAGGCCGATCGCCGCGAAGGAGATCGACCACCTCGCGCCAGACGCCGTCCGCGATCGCGCCGTCCGTGATGTGCGCGTCGAGGTCGACCTGCGCCACCGTGGCGCCGGCGCTCTGCAGCACGACCCGGAGCTGCTGTCCGCCGGCGCCGACCCGCGCGCCCAGAAGCGCAGCTCGAGGTAGTCGGCGACGTCGTGCCCGGCGTCGCTGTGGAAGTAGAGCCCCTGCCAGCCGTCGGGCTCCATGCGGATCGCGTTGGGCGCGGAGTGCGGGGCCGAGGTGTCGGCGAGGTCGCGGGTCGCCCAGCTCCAGTCCTGGAAGCCGTTCCGGAGCTGGTCGTCGTAGACGATCAGGTCCTGCGCGGCGGCGGCGCCGGCGAGGCCGGCAGCGACCGCGACGACGCGGAGCAGCTCGGATCTCATCGCGGCGAGGCTATGCCGGGGGAGCGCTGCGCGGAGTGGAGCCCTTCACGCCCGGCCGGGCGACGGGTCAGAGCTGCACGCCCCGTTCGGCGAGGAGCAGGATCGCGGTGGTGGGCGAAGGTGCGCCGCCCTTGCGCTCGAGGGTGACCCAGATCGCGGTCGTGCCCGCGGGCAGGTCGTCGTCGGCGAGCCGCGCCGGCTGGCCGGCGGCGACTTCGAAGACCCCGCCGCGCCGCGGGATGCCGTCGACCAGGAACCAGAGCTGGTAGTCGCGGTCCGCCGCATCGGGGCGCAGACCGACCGCCTCGAACTGCCAGCGGCGGCGGTCGGCGGCGACCCAGAGCGTGGCGCGCGCCGCGGGCTGGCCGGCGAGCGCCGGCGGCCGCAGCGCGAAGGCGGTGACCCCCGGAGCGGTGACGAAGGCATGACGCAGCTCGAGATCGGCGAGCGCGCCGCGCGCCGCGGCGACCTCCTGCTGGCGGCGCGTCTCGGCCTGCGCGAGCTCGGTCGCGCTGCGCCGCAGCCGGGCCTGCGCGGAGTCGAGCTCGGACTGCAGCCAGGCCCCCCCGAAGCCGAGACCGACCGCCGTCAGACCGAACAGCGTGGCGAGCACCGCCAGCCAGCGGCTCCGGCGCGGGGCCGACGCTCCGGCCGCGCTCCGCGCCGACCGCGCGTGGAGCGGCGGGCGCCGGGGCGGACGGCGGAGCGACGCGCGCCGCGGCGGCGATCGGCGGCGCGGGCGGAACCGCGGCCCCCTCCGGCGCCACCGACGCCGCGAGCGGCAACGACCCGCGCAGCGGCTCGACCTCCTGGGTCTCGTCGCCGGCGACCGCCACGAGCAGGTGCGACTTCAGGTCGGGTCGCGGCGCGGCCGCGGCGGCGGCATAGCCGAGCAGGCCGAAGGCCTCGACGTAGAGGCGGCGCAGGACCTCGGCAACTTCGTCCTCGACCAGACCGGGCGAAGTGTCCTCCGCGCCACCGGTCAGCTCGGCGATCACGCGGGAGGCGGCGGCGGCTTCGAAGTCGCGCTCCGGACTCACATCAGCTCCCGGATCTCGTCGCGCAACGACTGGCGCACGCTCCTGAGAGCGGCGAGCGAGCGTGCCTGGATCGCGTCGAGCGGCAGGCCCGTGCGCACCGCGATCTCGCCCTGCGAGAGCCCCTGCCAGAACGCGAGGTCGAGCGCCTGGCGCTGCTCCTCGGGCAGCGAACCGAGCACGTCGAGAACCCGCTGCCGGCGCTCCTCGCGGCGCCCGCTGCCCTGCGGCGGCGGCGCGGGCGCGCCGGATCCCGCGGGGCCTGATTTGCGCGCCCGCAGCCGATCGAGCGCGCGGCTGCGCGCGGCGAGCACCAGCCAGGTCGAGACCGAGGAGCGCGCAGGATCGAAGCCCGCCGTATGCCCCCAGGCGTGCAGGAAAGTCTCCTGGAGCACCTCTTCGGCGTCGAAGCCTTCGCCGACGATGCGCCGGGCAATGCCGAGCAGCAGGGGCGCATAGCGATCGTAGAGCTCGGCGAGCGCCTCCGGCTGGCGCTCTACAACGCGCCGGATCAGGGCCAGGTCGTCGACCGCGCGCAGACTCGGATTCGGAGGAGCTTCCATCGCCGTGCCGTCGGGAAGGGAGCGCCTAAGATAGCATGCGCGACATGTCCGGAAGGCTCCAGATCGCGGTGGTGGGGGCGGCGAGCTGCGACGACGCGACGGCGACGATCGCGCGTGACGTCGGCGCCGAGGTCGCGCGCGCGGGGGCGGTGCTGCTGACCGGCGGCCGCGGCGGGGTGATGGCCTCCGCCAGCGCCGGAGCGCGCGCGGCCGGCGGCCTCGTCGTCGGCGTCTTGCCGGGCATCGACGCCGCCTCTTCGCGCCCAACGAGCACCTCGACGTCACGCTGTTCACCGGCCTCCAGCAGGCGCGCAACCAGGTGCTGGTGCTCTCGGCCGCCGCGGTGGTCGCGATCGGCGGCGGCTGGGGCACGCTCTCCGAGATCGCCTTCGCCCTCAAGTTCAGGGTCCCGGTCGTGCTGCTCTCGAGCTGGGACCTCAAGCGGCCCGACGGCCTGTCGGACCCGCTGCTCTTCCACGCCCGCACGCCGGCCGACGCGATCGTGATCGCCCGCCAGATGGCGACCCGCGAACGCTCCGCCACCGGCGGATCGAGCTAGAGGTCGCCGATGGAAGACACCGCAGCCGGCCGCATGCCGGCAATCCGCGTCATCATGATGCCCAAGGACACCAACGCCCTCGGCACGATCTTCGGCGGCGTGATCCTCTCCTACATCGACCAGGCGGGCGCCGTCGAGGCCCATCGCACCTGCCCGGGGCGGATCGTGACGGTCGCGATGCGCGAGGTGGTCTTCCACGCCCCCGTCTTCGTGGGCGATCTGGTCAGCTTCTTCACCCACACGAAGCGGGTCGGCAGGACGTCGGTCACGGTGGGCGTCGAGGTCGAAGCCGAACGGGGTCACCCGGGCGGTCCGAAGGTGAAGGTGACCGAAGCCGACGTGGTCTTCGTGCACGTCGGGCAGGACGGCCGGCCCCTGCCGGTTCCCGCCGGCGCTCAGCGCGACGAGTAGGGCTCGAAACAGCGCCGGCAGCGGGCCTCGTACGCGTCGCTGTCGCCGACCTGGACCTGGTCGCTGCCGCCGCGGATTCTCTGGCTGTAGTGGGCGGGTCCGCCGCAGCGGACGCAGACTGCGTGCATCTTGTCGACCAGCTCGGCCTGCGCCAGCAAGCGCGGCATCGGACCGAAGGGCTCGCGCCGGTAGTCCTGGTCGAGGCCGGCGACGACCACCCGGATGCCGGCGTCGGCGAGCTCCATGGCGAGGTCGGCCAGCCCCTCGTCGAAGAACTGCGCCTCGTCGACCCCCACCACCTGGACCCCCAGTTTGAGGCGCGCCCGCAGCTCGGCCGAGCCGCTGACGCTCTCCGCCGCGAGCTCGCGCAGGTCGCGGGTGACCAGGCGATCCGGCTCGTGGCGGGTGTCGGTCGCCGGCTTGAAGACCTGCACCTTCTGGCGGGCGATCGCGGCGCGGCGCAGTCGCCGGACGAGCTCCTCGCTCTTGCCGGAGAACATGCCCCCAGCGATCACTTCGATGCTGCCGCCGAATCCTTCGCCGCCGGTCATGTCGCCGCCGGAAGATATCGGCTGCGGCCACTGTCCGGCAAACCGCAGAGCGGGGTGTATCCTCCCGGGCGTGCCGCCCGGCTCCCGTTTCCGC
Source organism: uncultured Acidobacteriota bacterium (assembly GCA_963803995.1). Taxonomy (GTDB): domain Bacteria; phylum Acidobacteriota; class Thermoanaerobaculia; order Multivoradales; family JAGPDF01; genus JACTMI01. Next base: position 275,796 of record CAWDOT010000006.1, on the reverse strand, counting down.
CGCGTCTTCAGCTACGAGGAGGCGCTCGCGCTCTTCCCGGTGGTGCGCGACCGCACCGACGCCGCCGTCCGTCAGGTCGAGGCGATGGTCAACCAGGTCCAGAGCCGCGACGAGATGGAGCTGCGCAAGGAAGAGCTCGAGTCGGCCTACCGGTCGATCGTCGAGCGCTGGACCGAGGAGATCGAATCGCTCGGCTGCGAGGTCAAGGGCGTCTGGCTGGTCGACTGGGACTCGGGCGACGGCTACTACTGCTGGCGCTATCCGGAGCCGTCGCTCGGCCACTTCCACGGCTACGAAGAGGGCTTCGCCGGGCGGGTGCCGGTCGCCTGAGCGTCGCGCTCAGGGCCGGTCGTAGAGCTCGACCAGGCGGGCGGCGGTGAGCTCGGCAACGCTCGCAACGACCACCTCGGCGCGCGCGAGCCGGGCCGCCGGGTAGGTCTGGGCGACGCCCAGCGTGCGCAGTCCCGCCCCCGCCGCCGCCTCGAGCCCGGCAGGGCTGTCCTCGAGCGCGAGGACCTCGTGGGGGTGGACGAGACGCGCCGGCAGGGGGGGCTCCGAGTTGAGCCGGGCGAGCGCCAGGCGGTAACCCTCGGGATCGGGCTTGCCCCGCTCGACGTCCTCGGCCGTCACCAGGGTCTTGATCGCGGTGGCGAGCCCGCGCTGGCCGAGCGCCCCCTCGACCTCGTCGCGCAGCGCCCCGGAGACCACCCCCAGCGTCCAGCCGGCGGCCGCCGCCCCCCTCACCAGCTCGACCGCACCTGGAAAGAAGGGATAGCCCGAGCGCCGCACCTCCTCCTGATACCAGGCCGCCTTCCGCGCGACGAGCCGGGCGAGGCGCGCTCCGTCGGCCGGGCGACCGGCGTCGGCGAGGGCGGCCGCGAAGCAGTCGCGGTCGTCGAAGCCGAGGTAGCGGCCGTAGTAGTCGGCCTCCGCGAGCTCGACCCCCTCCTCGCCGAGCACCCGCCGGAAGAGGCGGAAGTGGAGCGGTTCGTCGTCCACCAGCAGGCCGTTGAAATCGAACAGCAGGGCGCGCAGCACCCCAGGATGATATCCGCCGCCCGCGCGCCGTCCGGGACGCTTGCGCTAGACTGCGCGATCGCGGCCCGTCGCCGCCGGGAAGAAACCCCCCGCCGCGACGGTTTTGACGCCCCGAGAGGAGCCCACCTTGGACGCCACCACCCCGACCCCCACGCCCACCGTCGTCCCCGAGACCACGCCCGACCTGCCCGTCCATCTGACGGCCAAGGCGGTCGAGATGGTCAAGCTCACCCGCCAGCAGGAGGGGATGGACGATTCCTTCGGCCTGCGCGTCGCGGTGATGGGCGGCGGCTGCAGCGGCTTCCAGTACGCCCTCGACTTCGAGCAGGAGGCCCGGCCGACCGACGCCGTGTTCGAGGTCGACGGGTTGAACGTCTACGTCGACCCGGTGTCGGCCCGCTACCTCGAGGGCGTGACGATCGACTACGTCTTCGGCACCAGCGGCGCCGGCTTCAAGTTCGACAACCCGAAGGCGACCGGCAGCTGCGGCTGCGGCCACTCCTTCGCCGTCTGAGCCGCGCCCCGGCCGCGCCGCCGCGCGCGGCCGAAGCCCCGAAGGCCCGCCACCGTGCGGGCCTTCTCTTTTTCAGGGCCGCTGCGGCGAACGCGCCGGCTCGAGCGCGCCCGACTCGCGCAGGAGCCAGGACGGCAGCTCGAGTCGTTCCGAGTCCGCCCAGGCGGTCGCGAAGAGGCGCGCGAGGAAGAGGGCCGTCGCGCGGTAGCGCTCGCAAGTGAAGGCGACGACCGCCGGGTCGGCGAGCCCGGCTTCCGCGGCGAGCGCCGGCTCGAGCCGGTAGGCCGTGTCGAGCCGGGCGTGGCTCGCCGCGAGCTCGGCGAGCACGCCGGAGCGCAGATCGGCGAAGGGCTCCGGCGCCAGACCGGCGACCGCCTCCGCGGCGTCGAACGCCACCCGCTCGAAGAGGGCGTCGACGCGGCGGTGGATCCCCGTGAAGGGCGAGCGCCCGTCGGGCAGGGCCCAGCCGTCGTGATGGATCGTGGTGTGGAGCGGCTGCTCGAGGTCGGCGGCGTAGTGGGCGAGCAACCCGCCGTAGACCAGACACTTCTCGCGCACCGTGCCGTTGTCGGGCCAGCGCCGGTGCTCGGCGAAGCAGAGCGCGAGCCGCTCGGTGCCCTCGATCACCGCGAAAGGGAGGAAGCCCATGTCGGCGGGCCCCCGGCCGGCCTCGACCATCGTCCAGAAGTACTCGGCTCGCGTCGCCGGCAGCGGCCGGCCGGCGAGCCGTTCGAGGTCGATGTAGTGCTCCGGCTCCTCGCGGACCTTGAGCACCGGCGTCCCGGCGTTCCTGTGCAGGTCGGGATCGACGGAGAGATGACCGACCGTCGCCGCTCCGGCCCGGAAGAAGGCCGGGAACGCCGCGGGCAGCGCCGCGACCGCATCGATCGCGACCTTCCGGTGCCCCGGCGTCAACCAGGCGGCGGCCGACGCCGCGCCGAGCAGCAGGAGCACGGGAGCCAGGGAGCGGGCGGCGCGCATCGCGCCGGATTATGTCAGCCGCCCGCCGGGCGAGGCGGCCGGCCGAAGCTCCGGTAGAGCGAAACGATCACCAGGACGGTCGCGGCCAGGAAGAGGCCGAGCGCCCAGAAGAAGGCGGCCGGCAGTCGGTCGCCCCCCGTCCGCGCGACGTGGAGGCAGATCTCGGCGATGGCGGCGAGCAGCAGGAGGGTCAGCGTCGCCGTCGCCGCGAGGTGGGCGAGAACCTTCGCGCGCGTCGCCGCGAGCCGCTCCGGCGCCAGCCAGTAGTCGCGGTTCGGCAGGTTGATGAAGCGGGCCGGCAACCGCCCGACCAGCAGGCCGGTCCCGAGCAGGGCGGCGAGCAGGAGCGCGGGGAAGATCGCGTTGAACAGGACGAAGCCGCGCGGGTCCATCCATCCGTCGGCCTGTCCGCTCGCGCCGAAGTGGGTCGGGATGCGCGCGGGCAACCCGGGCCAGACCCAGGCGAGCCGGACCCAGATCAGGCCGAGCACGACGAAGGGCAGGGCGAAGCTGGAGCGCACCGAGGTCATTTGCGGTAGAGCCTACGCTTCGGGGCAGCCGGCCGCCCCGCCGGGATTCGCGGCCAGCTCTTCCGCGTCGCCCCGGCCGCCGTCAAGCGGCTTTCGCAGGCGATCGTCGAAGGCAGGCCGAAGTCGACCGGCCGACCGTGACCGCGCGCAGGCATCGCGAGCGGCGACTCGAAGGTCTGGAGGGCCTCGTCGGCCGACGCCGCCTTGTCGAAGACGATGCGATGCTTGCCGCGCACCTGATCGAGGTCGTTCGGGATCTCGAACACCAGGAGCGAATCGAAGGGGCGGCTCTCCGCGAGCAACGACCAGAGCTCGGGCGAGACGCCCGCGCGCTCGGCGCGCATTACGCGGGACGGGGTGACCGGTTCGGCGAGGGCCGGCACGGACGGGACCGCCGTGAGCACGGCTAGCGCCGCAATTGCGCGCCACGGATTCCTGGGCATGAGCTTCTCCTCCGGAAGGACTTCAAGTTGTGGTGGCCCGTTTATCAGGCGGTGGATCCGCCCGTCAACCTCCGGAGGGGCGGGAACCGCGGGCGCAGGCGGACCTCGACGGGACAACCGCACCGACGGCGCCCGACTCCGCGTCCGGCGCGCGAGCGAGACCGCGACGCTGCTCGAGCGGACCGCGCGCACGCGGCCGCGAGCCGACACCCGGGCTCACCCCCTCCGCCTCGCGGCGGCGGGCCGCATCCGGACCTCGCCGTCCGGCCCGTCTTCGTGCAGGATTGCGTCCTTTCCCGGGGTTTCCCGTCTCCACGAGCGGAACCCCTCACGAAGCGGGGTTCCGATTTCTCGAGGAGGCCCGACGGCCATGATGACGAACCCGGCGAAACCCACGTCCACGATTCAGCCCGCCCGCATTCTCGAAGTCGAGCTGCTGGCGATCGACCTCTCCACCTGCACGCGCTGCACCGGCACCCTCGCCAACATCGAGGCGGCGATCGAGGCGGTGCGGAAGGTGGCCGAGCCGACCGGCACCGCGATCCGCCTGCGCAAGATCCTGGTCGAGTCCGAAGCGGAGGCGCAGCGGCACCGCTTCGTCAGCTCGCCGACCGTCCGCGTCGACGGCCGCGACATCGTCTTCGACACGCTCGAGAGCCGCTGCGACTCCTGCACCGATCTCTGCGGCTGCCAGGAGGGGACCGACTGCCGGGTCTGGCGCTACCAGGGGCAGGAGTTCACCGAGGCGCCGGTCGGCCTCGTCGTCGAGGCGCTGCTGCGCGAGATCGCCGGGGCGCCGGCGGCTGCCGCTCCGGCCGACGCCGCCGGTTTCGAGGTGCCCGAGAACCTGCGCCGCTTCTTCGCCGGCAAGGCCGAGCGCGAGCCCGCGACCACCGCCTGCTGCCCGCCCGCCGAGCTCGCGACCTGCTGCGCGCCGGAGGACAAGGCCGCCTGCTGCGCCCCGGCCACGGCCGCCTGCGGCTGCGCCTGAGCGCCATGCCGACCCCGGCCGTCGCCTCCGCCCCGCCCGCCTGGGAAAGCCTGCGCGGCGAGCTCGTGCGCTTCGTCCGCGCCCGGGTCGCCGACGCGGCGGCGGCCGACGACATCGTCCACGACGTGCTGCTGCGGGCCCTCGGCGAGCTCGAGGGCCCGCGGCCCCCCGTCCACCTGCGCGGCTGGCTCTACCGCGTGACCCGCAACGCGATCGTCGATCACTACCGCGCGCGACGGGTGACCGAAGAGCTGGGCGAGGAGCTGCCCCAGGAGATCGGAGCGACGCCTGACGAAGACGAAGCGTCGGCCGAGCAGGAGCTGGCGCGGTGTCTGGCGCCGCTCCTCGGTACCCTCGCACCGGACTACCGCGAAGCGCTCACCCTGGCCGAAGTCGAGGGCCTGGCGCAGCGGGAGATCGCAGGCCGGGCGGGTCTCTCCCTCTCCGGCGCCAAATCCCGCGTCCAGCGGGCGCGCAGGATGCTGCGGGATGCCCTTCTGGATTGCTGTCGAATCGAAGTGGACCGGCGCGGCGGTGTCGTCGACTACCGGCCGCGTGCCGGCTGCGATGCCTGCGAGAGCTCGAGCGGATCCACCTGCGACGACGGACCGCCGCAACGGGTCTGACCTTCGGCGGCGGGACCGCGGCGGGCCAGTCGACGCGAAGGTGCCGTCATCGCGCGCTACCTCCCGTTCGGGAACCTCTCCCGATCGAAACGAGCGGGGGCGGTGGGGGATCCGCGATCTCGGGTTGAAGCGTCACGTGCCCGATGTCGAAGCGCTCCTCGAGCTGCGACCGAAGTCGCGGGAGCAATTCCGGCCAGGCATCGAGGTCCGGCACCACCACGTGCGCCGACAGCGCCACGCGCTCGCCGGAGAGCGACCAGACGTGCAGGTCGTGCACCGACAGGACGCCCTCGACCGCCGCCATGGCCTGACCGATCTCGGGCAGCGACAGGTGCAGCGGTACGCCCTCCATGAGCCCATGCAGAGCCTCGCGCAGGAGGCGCAGGCTGGAGACGACCAGCAGGGCGCCGATCAACAGCGAAAGCAGCGGGTCGATGGGCGTCCAGCCGGTCCGGAGGATGACCAGTCCGGCGACGAGCGCCGCCACCGAGCCGAGCAGATCGCCCGTAACGTGGAGCAGCGCGGCGCGCACGTTGAGGTTGCTGCCGCCACGATGGAGGAGCCAGGCGACCAGCAGGTTGATCGCCAGACCCAGGGCGGCGGTCAGGGAGACCGCCTCTCCGGCCACCGCCTGCGGCGCTCGGAATCGTTGGATCGCCGAGATCGTCAGCCAGCCGACCAGGGCGAGCAGCGCGACGCTGTTGGCCAGGCCGGCGAAGATCTCCACCCGGCCGAAGCCGTAGGAATGCCGCCGCGAGGGGGGCCTCTGAGCCACCCAGGCGGCGACGGCGGCCAGCGCCAGCGAGGCGGCGTCGCTCGCCATGTGGCCGGCGTCGGCGACCAGAGCGAGCGAGCCCGCCCACCAGCCGACCCCCGCCTCGACGGCCGCGAAGCCGAAGGTGAGCGCGGTGGCCAGTCCGAGCACCCGGCCGGAAGGCAGCCCGTGCGCGGCGCAGCTCATCGCATTCCGAGGAGCTGCCAGGCGGCGGCGGCAAGGAGCAACCCGCCGCAGACGCGGCGCACCCAGACTCCGAAGCCCGAGCGCTCGTTCCAGCGCAGCACGCGTCCGAGCCAACCGGTCAGCGTGCCCGAGAGGATCATCACGGCGACGTGGCCGACGCCGAAGGAGAGAACCAGCGCCGCCCCGAACGCCGGGTGAGTCGCGCTCGCCGCCAGCGCAACGCCGACGACGGGCGCCAGGAAGGCGAAAGTGCAGGGGCCGACCGCGAGACCGAAGGTGGCGCCGAGGCCGAGCGCCCCCCATGCGCCCCGGAAGCGGCCGGCACGCGGGGCGAACGTCGACCACGAGAACGGGAGAAGGTCGAGCAGCGCGAGGCCGCCGAGGGCGAGGACCGCGACGAGGATCAGGCTGCCGGCGATTCCCAGGTCGCCGAGCATCCGCCCGGCGCCCGCGGTCGCCGCCGCGACGAGCGCGATGGCGCCGAGGTTGCCGAGGCCGAACGCGCTCGACAGCCCGAGGGCGCGTGCCGTCGAGCCCGGGCGGGCGCCCTCGACGAAGCCGACGAGGAGCGGCACGCTCGCGAGATGGCACGGGCTCAGGAGCAGGCTCGCCAGACCCCAACCGATCGCGCCCGCGAGTGCCAGCGCCGGGTGGCCGCCGAGCGCCTCGCCGAGCACCGTGAGCAGGTCGCCCACCCGTCAGCCCTTCTTTTCCCGCTCCGTCGCAGCCGCGGCCTCGAGGTCGTGGCCGAGCCGCTTCCAGTTGGCCAGGATGTCGCGCTTGGAGATGAACCCCTGGTGGCGCCAGAGCTCCCGGCCCGAGCCGTCGAAGAAGATCTGCGTCGGAATGATCTCGACGCCGTAAGGCTTGCCCGCATCCGGGTTCTTCCAGACGTCGACGAAGATCACCTCGAGCCGCTGGTCGTGCTCGACGCGGAGCTCCTCGAGAATCGGCGCCATCGCCTTGCAGGGAATGCATCGGTCGGCGCCGACGTCGACGAGCCGGAGTCGCCCGGCTGGTTCCGGCGCTGCGGGAGACGGCGCGGGCACAGCAGCGACGGAGGTTGCACGATCGGTCGGCGACTCTTTCGGCGCCCGGCATCCGCCGCCCGCCAGGAGCACGAGCAGGAGCAGCAGGAGCACGCGACGGTCTCGCCATCCGTCGATCCGCGGTCGCCGCGGCGCCCTCGGCCCCGATTCGATCCTGTTCAGCATCTCGAGGAAGCCTCGGTCGGAGCGCCGTTCGCTCACGCCGCCGCCGGGAACCAGTGTCGCGTGCGATTGCAGAACGAGCAGACCGAGAGCATCACCGGCACTTCGACCAGCACTCCCACGACCGTGGCCAGCGCCGCACCCGACTCGGGCCCGAAGAGCGCGATCGCGGTGGCGACGGCGAGCTCGAAGAAGTTGCTCGCGCCGATGAGCGCACCGGGAGCCGCCACGTTGTGCGGGACCTTGAGCCACTTCATCAGGCCGTAGGTCAGGCCCGAGTTGAAGTAGACCTGGATCAGCAGCGGGATCGCGATCAGAACGACGTGGAAGAAACGGCTGGTGAGGTTCTCCGCCTGGAAGGCGAAGATGAGGACGAGGGTGGCGAGCAGCGCCAGGACCGTGACCGGGTGGAAGGCGGGCAGGAACCTCTTCTCGAACCAGTCGGCGCCCTTCAGGCGCAGCAGCGCCGCGCGGCTCACCGCCCCGAGGACGAGAGGAATGACGATGAACACCACCACGCTCAGCAGGAGCACCTGGAAGGGCACGGTGAGCGTGCTCGCGCCCGTGACCAGGAAGCCGACGATCGGCGCGAAGAGCACCAGCATGACGAGGTCGTTGAGCGACACCTGCACCAGCGTGTAGGCCGGGTCGCCGTCGGTCAGGTACGACCAGACGAAGACCATCGCCGTGCACGGCGCGGCGGCGAGGATGATCGCGCCGGCGAGTACTGGTTGGCGAGCTCGGCGCCGATCCAGGGCTGGAACAGGACGCGGAAGAAGAGATAGCCGATCGCCGCCATCGAGAACGGCTTGACCAGCCAGTTGACGAAGAGGGTGACCAGGATCCCCCGCGGCCGCTCGCGCACCGCGACGATCGAGCCGAAGTCGATCTTCAGCATCATCGGATAGACCATCAGCCAGATCAGCACGGCGATCGCGACGTTGATCTGCGAACCCTCGCCGAACTCCAGGCCACGGACCCGTCGGTGAAGCCGGGGAGCAGCTTGCCGAGGGCGACGCCCGCGACCATGCAGAGCGCCACCCAGACCGAGAGGTAGCGCTCGAAGACGTTGAGCCGCTTCCGCGCGACCGTCCCGCTCATGCCCGCCCCTCTTCCCGGGTCAGGACGCCCTCCTCCGCGAGGAACCGGCGGATCCGCACGCCGAGCTCGTCGCGGACGGCACGGAAGCGCTCGAGGCTCGCCGCCTCGCTCTCGGCGTGTCCCGCCGGGTCCGGCAGCGGCCAGTGCAGCCGGCGCGCGGCGCCCAGATAGACCGGACAGACCTCCTCGGCGCAGAGCGTGATCACGGTGGCGACCAGGGCCCGATCGATCTCGTCGACCGACTTCGAACGCTGGCCGGATGCGTCGATGCCGATCTCGGCGAGCGCACGCACCGCGAGCGGATTCACGCGCGACGGCATCGAGCCGGCGCTCTGGATCGGCAGGCGGTCGCCGGCGAGCGACGCGCGATGGCCTCGGCCATCTGGCTGCGCGCCGAGTTGGCGACGCAGAGGAAGAGGAGGCCGCGCGTCACGACGCGGCGACTCCGGCGTCGCGAGCAGCTCCTTGAGCTTTCCGATCGAGGGCACGTGACCGAAGACCTTGATCTCGCCGTCGACGACCAGGGCCGGCGTCGCCACGACTCCGAACGCGAAGATCTTCTCGATGTCGGTGACCTTCTCGAGCTCGTAGTCGAGTCCGAGCTCCGCGCGGCGCGCTCGGCGTGCTCGGTGAGCAGCTTGCACTTCGGGCAGCCGGTGCCCAGGATCTGGAGCCGGGTCTTCATCGTTTCCTCCTTCGTTCTGTTCGCGTCCGGCGACGTTTAAGTCGCGAATCCGCCGTAGAGCAGCCCGGTCGTCGTCGCCATGACCACGACCAGGGAGACGTAGATGACGGTCTTCTTCCACGCCCATCAGGCTCTTCAGCACCAGCATCGCGGGCAGCGAGAGCGCCGGGCCGGCGAGCAGCAGCGCGAGCGCCGGCCCCTGCCCCATGCCGCTGCCGAGCAGACCCTGGAGGATCGGGACCTCGGTCAGGGTGGCGAAGTACATGAACGCCCCGGCGACCGCGGCGAAGAGGTTGGCGCCGAGCGAGTTGCCGCCCACCGAGCCGGCCACCCAGGTCGAGGGGATCAGCCCCTCGTGTGCCGGGCCGGCCGAGCAGCAGCCCGGCGACCAGCACGCCGCCCAGCAGCAGCGGCAGGATCTGCTTGGCGAATCCCCAGGAGGTCGAGAAGCCACTCGCCGAGCTCCCCCTCGTCGCCGACGAGCGCCGCCGACAGGGCGGCGAAGAAGACGCTGAAGCCGACGACCGGGTGTGCCGGAGCAGCGAGGGCCGCGACGGCCGTCGCGCCGCCGTCGCCAGCCGCCTTCCAGGCAGCTCAGATCGAGCCAGCGGACGAGCACGACGCAGGAGGAGGGCGCCGAAGATCGCGGTCAGCCACCACTTGGCGGCGAAGATCGCGGCCCAGACTCCCCGCTCCGCCGGCGCCCAGTTGGCGAAGACCAGGATCGCGACGAGGAGAGCGAAGAAGGCTGCCTGTTGCCCCAGGGACAACCGCGGCTCCGGCACTTTGAGGTTTCCGTTCGTCGCGGCACGCTGGCGCTCCTCGTCGCGGTAGATCCAGGCCATGGCCAGACCGACGAGGACGCTGAAGAGGACCGCGCCGACCGCTCGGGCGAGTCCGAGCTCGAAGCCGAGGATGCGCGCCGTCAGGATGATCGCCAGCGCGTTGATCGCCGGTCCCGAGTAGAGGAACGCCGAAGCCGGGCCGAGCCCCGCTCCCCGCTTGTAGATGCCGCCGAAGAGCGGCAGCACGGTGCACGAGCAGACCGCGAGCACGGTGCCGGAGACCGAGGCGACGCCGTAGGCCATGGGACGGGAGGCGTTCGGCCCGAGGTACTTCATCACCGCCGCCTGGCTGACGAAGACGCCGATCGCGCCCGCGATGAAGAAGGCCGGCACCAGACAGAGCAGGACGTGCTCGCGCGCGTACCACTTGGCGAGCTGGAACGCCTCGAGCAGCGCACCGTCGAAGCGCGCCGTGCCGACCGGCAGGAAGTAGAGCGCGGCGAAGACGGCCGCGAGGCCGGCGAGCCACTTGAGCTCCGAGCGACCGTTCATCGGTTCGCCTCAGTAGCGCCGCGCGGGCAGCGGCGCCAGCGGGGCGGGCCGACGCACGCCGATCGCCACCAGGTCGAGCTCGGCGGCGCACAGCCGGGCGATCGGCACCCGGCGCAGGCGGGTGACCACCGAGCGGTCGACACGGACCTGCGGGTCGCCCGCGAGCCGCGTCAACAGAGGCTTCAGGAACTCCGTCGCGGCCGGCGCCTGATTCAGCCGGTAGAACACGAGCTTCCCCTCCTTGCGCTCGGCGACCAGCCCGCCCCGTTCGAGCACGGCCAGGTGCTGCGACACCGTCGAGGCGGCGAGCTCGAGCACCGCGGTCATCTGGCAGACGCAGAGCTCGCCGCTGGCGAGCATGGCGAGCAGCCGCAGCCGCCCCGGATGCGCCAGCCCCTTGCCGAGCTCGACCAGGGCATCCAGACTTGGGTTCGGAGTCGTTTCTACGTTTCGTCATATTACGAAACGTAGAACCATTGCGGATTCGATTCGCCACCCCGGGGGGTGGGCCGGAGGCCGCTCCGGGTCAGGCGAAGGGGAGTGGCGCGAGCTCGGCCGGGACCCCCCCCTCGAGCTCGAGAGGGGCAGCGGCCTCGGCGACCCGGCGGTGGAGCAGGGCGAGACCGATCGCGCCGAAGCGGGGGGAGCGGGCGACGCTCGTCGCGCGGCCGGCAGGGCGGCCGGCGTGGAGGACGACCGTGCCGGGGGGTGGCAGCGCCCCGGGAAAGCGCAGGCCGCAGGGGATGCGCTGGGCCTGTCCGCGCCAGCGCAGCCGGGCCACCACCTCCTGGCCCAGGTAGCACCCCTTCGTGTAGGAGACGGCGCCCTCGTCGCCGCTCTCCTGCGGGAAATTCTCCGGCCCGTAGTCGACGTCGAAGGCGAGCTCCCCCGCCTCGACCCGCAGCGTCTCGAAGGCGGCCGCCGAGGCACGCTCGGCGCCGGCGTCGACCAGCGCGGCCTCGAGGGCATCGAGGCCGGCCGCCGGCGCCCAGAGCTCGAACCGGGGCTGGCGCCCCCGCTCCATGGCGAGCAGCAGGAGGCGGGCGCCGGCGAGCTCGAAGGGCCGCGCGGTACCCGGAGGCGGGGCTTCGAGTCCGGTCGCCTCCAGCACCGCGGCCGCGGCCGGACCGGCAAGGCGGAGCCGGGCGAGGTCGGCGGCGACCTCGAGCTCGACCCGGTCGGCCAGCAGGTACTTGCCGAGATGCGCGCCGACCCTTTCGCTGCCGCCCGCCGGAAGCCGGAGACGGAGCCGGCCGGGCAGCGCGACCAGATCGAGGTCGGCCGAGCACTCTGCCTTCCCGGCCGGTGACGAACCCGCGGACGTGGCGCGAGCTCGGCGAGCGCGCGCACGTCGCAGGTGACGTAGCCATTCAGGAAGCGGGCCGCGTCGGGACCTGCGAGGTCGAGGAAGTCGGCTGCGGGCGCCGCGCCGACGCCGGCGCGCTCGACGAGCGCCGAGTAGCCGCGCGGCGCGTCATCGACGGAGGGGGTCACCGGTCTCTCCTCGCTTCCGGTCAGGCGGCGAGCAGCTCGAAGAGGTCGTCTCCGCCGAGGTCCGCCACCACCCGGGCGGCGCCCGCGGCCCGCAGCTCCTCGGCGGGGGTCCAGCCGGTCGCCACTGCCAGGCAGCGGATGCCGTGCGCGCGGGCGCAGGCGACGTCGAGCGGCGAGTCGCCGACGATCAGCGTCTCGGCCGCCGTGAAGCGGCGGCCGAAAGCCGCCGCCGCCCGGCGCCAGGCGACCGGCGGCAGCTCGTCGCGCTCGATCGAGTCGTCGCCGTAGGCGCCGAAGCGGAAAGTAGCCGGCGAGCCACGGCTGCCGAGCTTGACCTGCGCGCCCCGCTCCCAGTTGCCGGTGAGCAGGCCGAGCGCCACGTCGGCGCGCGCGGCGAGCTCTTCCAGGCGCTCGACCACCGCCGGCAGCAGGCGCACGCGCGCCGGCTCGAGCGCCGCCGTCGAGCGCCTCGACGTAGGCGTCGCGCATCCGGTCGAGCGCGCGCGAGCACCTGCTCGCGCGCGAGGCCCGCGCCGGTCATCAGGTCGAGCACGATGCGCGGGTCGGTCTTGCCGGAGAACGCATAGCCCGGCAGGTCGCCGCACGTTCCGTAAACCGCCGTGAGCGCGGCGGCGAAGGGGGCGCGGGTCTGGCCGCCGCAGTCGACGAGCGTGCCGTCGATGTCGAACAGGACGAGCTTCACCGCCGGCCGCCCGCTCACTCCCGCCACCGCGGCGGCGCCTTGGTGGCGAGGAAGGTCGCGATGCCGTGCCGGCAGTCTTCGGTCGCGCGCGCCGCGGCGTTCGCCTCGGCGGCGCGGTCGAGCCGCGCCTCGAGCGGACGGCCCAGGACCTCGAGCAGCAGCCGCTTGGTGCGCGCGATCGACTCGGACGAGGCGCGGGCGAGGATCTCGCCGGCCCAGCGCTCCCCCTCGCCGGCGAGCTCGGCGCGCGGCACCACCCGGTTGACCAGCCCGATCTCGAGCGCGCGCGCCGCCGGCACGAACTCGGGCGCGAGCAGCAGCTCGCGCAGGTCCGAGCCGCGCACGCGCAGCGGCAGGTAGGTCGCGACCAGCGCCGCGACGAAACCGATGCGCACCTCGCTGTAGAGGAAACGGGCGTCGTCGGCCGCGACCACGAAGTCGCAGGCGGTGGCGAGCCCGCAGCCGCCGGCGACGCACGAGCCCTGGACCAGCGCCAGGGTGAGCGCCTCCTGGCGGAGAATCGCCTCGAACAGATCGCGCAGCCGTTCGGAGTCGCGCCGGTTCTCCTCGGCCGAGGCCGCCTGCAGCGCGGCCAGGTGCTCGAGGTCGGCGCCCGCGCAGAAGTGCCTGCCGGCGCCGGCGAGCAACACCGCCCGCACCCCCTCGGCGCGCAGGTCGCGCCGGTAGAGCGCCGTGAGCCCTGCGGCGAGCGCGGGCGAGAGCGCGTTGGCCCGCGCCGGGTCGTCGAGGGTGGCGAAGAGCAGATCGCCGCGCCGCTCGACGCGCAACGGGGAGGCCGCCGCCTCGGAAGTCACTTCGGCAGCTTTCCCGCGAGCGCGTCGGGCAGCTCGACCTCCAGCTCCAGCAGTCCCTGGCCGTGGACCTTCCCCTGGGCGTCGGTGACGAGCGACGCGGTGCCGCCGCCGCCCAGCGCGTCATGGAGCAGGAAGTTGAGGGCGAACAGGTTGGGGACTTCGAAGCGCTCGACCTCGCCCCGGCAGATCTCCGCGAAGTGCCGTTGCACCCGCTCGGCGGTCACCTCGCGACGAATCACCTCGTAGAGCTCGCGCGAGTCGGCGATCAGCCCGACGTTCGAGCCGTCGCCCTTGTCGCCCGAGCGCGCGTGCGCGATCCGCGCCAGCTTCACCTTCACGAGACCTCCTCGACCGAGACCGCGAGACGGGGCTCGACCTCCTCGCGCGCGAGCAGCGCCGGCCAGTAGGCGACCACCTCCTGCGCCTTCGGCCGCCCCCCCGCGAACCCGGTGACGCCGGGCGGACCGGCGGTGACCAGCGGCGCGATCTCCTTGCCGAACCGGTCGACCCGCTTCCGTTCGGAGTCGCGCACCGCGAGGCGGAGCACCACCTCCGGCGGCGCGTCCGGCGCGGCGAGAATGCCGGGGAGCACGCCCGAGACCCCGAGCAGCTCGGTGCGGCGGTTCTCTTCGGCGAAGACGACGCCGGCGCGCGCCAGCCGCTTCCAGACGATCTCGGCCGCGAGCCGCGCCTTCTCGATCGCGCGCGGGCCCGACACCGTCACCTGCCCCGACGCCTTCCAACCGTCGAGGTAGGAGGCGGAGATCTTGAGGAAGGGGGTCGCCGGCCGTCCGCGGATCCCCTCGACGCGGACCCGGTCGGGACCCTGCTGCGCGAGGCGGATCGAGGTGAAGTCGGCGGTGACGTCCGGCGTGATGTAGGACTCCGGATCGCCCATCTCGTAGAGCAGCTGCTCCGAGACGGTGTCGACCGTCACCAGCCCGCCGGTGCCGGGGTGCTTGGTGACGACGAAGCTGCCGTCCGCGGCGACCTCGGCGATCGGGTAGCCGACGTTCCAGAGATCGGGCACCTCCCAGAAGCGGGAGAAGTTGCCGCCGGTCGACTGCGCGCCGCACTCGAGGATGTGGCCGACGATCGTGCCCGCCGCCAGGCGGTCCCAGTCGTCCGCGGCCCAGCCGTGCTCGTGGACGAGGGGCCCCAGCGCCAGCGCGGTGTCGGTGACGCGGCCGCAGAGGACGATCTGCGCGCCCTCGGCGAGCGCCGCGGCGACCGGCCGGGCGCCCAGGTAGGCGTTGGCCGAAGTGACCCGGTCGAGCACGGTCGCGATCGGCTCGCCGCTGTCCATGTTGGCGAGCGGATGGCCGGCGGCGACGAGGCCGGGCAGGCGGGCGAGCAGGTCGTCGCCCTCGACGATGCCGACCTTCAGGCCACGGATCCCGAGCGCGCGGGCGATCTCGAAGACCTGCTCGCGGCAGGCGCGCGGATTGAGGCCGCCGGCGTTGGTGACCACCCTGACGTTCTTCTCGACCAGCTGCGGCAGCGCGCGGCGGACGAAGTCGAGGAAGTCCGTGGCGTAGCCCGCCGCCGGATTCTTCAGCTTCTGCCGCATCATGATCGACAGCGTCACCTCGGCGAGGTAGTCCATGCCGAGGTAGTCGATCGGGCCGCCGGCGAGGAGCTCGAGCGGCGCGTCGACGCTGTCCCCCCAGAAACCCTGCCCGTTGGCGACCCGAACCGTCTTCATCCGCCGGGCGAGCCTAGCACCCGCGAGCGCCACCGGACCCCGCCGCCGGACGCCGGCCGGCGCCCGTCCCACCCCGTTCCCGCTCGTCCCGCGCGAGGCGCCGTTCGCCCCATCGATCGGAACCGCGCCCCGATCGCTCCGTAATCCCTGCAGGCCCCGAGACGCGGGCCGATCGACCCAACCGGAACGGGACAAGGAGCCTTGCCATGACCGCTCGCAGCCTCACCCTTCGCCGCACCGCCATCGCCGCCCTCTCGGTCCTCGCGCTCGCCGCCGTCGCCCCGGCCGCCGAGACCGCCGCCCAGCGCTACACCGCGAACCTCGTCAACGACGACCCGCGCCAGGGCCGCAAGATCGAGAACCTGCAGATCGAGATCGCGCGCCTGTCGACGCCGGAGGAGCTCGCCGCGCTCGCCACCGCCGATGCGAAGAAGGCCGAGGAGATCGGCAGCGCGAAGCTCGACCGCACCACCTCCCGGGCCGCGGTCGCCGCGGTCGAGACCAACGGCGCCTCGGGCAAGAAGCTGACCGTGGTCTTCGAGCAGCCGCTCAACTGGTTCGAGGGGAGCCGGAACCCGAGCGCGAAGAAGCACCCCTATGGCGTGCTCGAGATCGACCTCGACGGCGCGGGCAAGGGCCAGGGCAAGCTGATCGCCGGCGCCCAGGTGAAGTTCGGCGCCAACGGCATCGAGGTGACCAACCCCGCCAGCGAGATGAAGATCATCAACGTCGCCACCCAGGGCTGAGCCCCGCCACGCTTCGTCCCCGAGGCCTCCTCCCGGCGACGGGAGGGGGCCTCGTCGTCTCCGGGGGGGCGCCGCGCCGGGGCGTTGACGCCGGGCGCGGTTCGCGCGATCCTCTCCCCGTCGGAGCCTAGGGGTGGCCTCGGAGACGGGGCCTGAGAACAGACCCTCACAACCTGATCCGGTTGATACCGGCGTAGGGAAGGCGGACATCGGGGCCGGACCGGCCCCACTCCCCTCTTTCCACTCCCCGAGGTTCCGCTTCCGGCGCTCCGGCCTCGACCCGGAGCGGGAGGCGAAGATGTCGCGATCCCGATTCCTTCCCGGCCTCGCCGCGCTCTTTCTGGCGCTCGGCCAGGTCTCCGGCGCCGCCGCGCAGGCGGCCCCCGCGCCGCTCTCGGGCGTCGTCCGCGCCCCCGACGGAGCGCCGCTCGCCGGCGCCCGGGTCGTGCTCGACGGCGGCGCGCGGACCGCGACCGACGAAGGCGGACGCTTCCGCCTGGAGGCCGCCGCCGGCGCGCACCGGCTCCGCGTCGAGCTCGACGGCTTCCTCGCCGTCGATCGTGCGCTGGTCCTGCCGCCCGACGGCCTCGAGCTCGAGCTCGTGCTCGAGCCGAAGGCGCGCTTCGTCGAGGAGGTGGTGGTCGCCGCCGTGCGCGCCGCCGACGACGCTCCCGCCTCGCGCACCGCGATCGGCATCGAACGGCTCGAGCGCGAGAGCTACGGCCAGGAGATGCCCTTCCTGCTCGCCACGACGCCCGCCGTCTCGAGCTATTCCGAGACCGGCCTGCAGCTGGGCGGCGGCTACTCCTACTTCACGCTGCGCGGCATCAACCAGTCGCGGGTCAACATGACGCTCGACGGCGTGCCGCTCAACGATCCCGAGGAGTCGGCGGTCTACTTCGCCAACTTCGGCGACTTCACGAGCGCGCTCTCCGGGGTGCAGATCGAGCGCGGCGCCGGCACCTCGGCGGTCGGCTCGCCGGCCTACGCCGGGGCGATCCGCTTCGAGAGCGTGGCGCCCGCCGAGAGCTCCGGCGGCGAAGTCGACCTCGGCGGTGGCGCCTACGGCACCGCCCGGGCGAGCGGCGCCTGGCAGAGCGGGCGGCTCGACTCCGGCCTCGCGCTCTGGACGCGCGCGTCCTGGCAGCAGACCGACGGCTGGCGCGAGCACTCCGGCGTCGAGCAGAAGACCCTCTTCCTCGGCGGCGACTTCCGCGGCGAGACGACCTACGTCAGGTTCTTCGGCTTCTCCGGCCGCGAGGAGACCGGGCTCGCCTTCTACGCCGTCGATCCGGAGACGCTCGCCGCCAACCCGCGCGCCAACCCGCTCGCGCCCGAGGAGACCGACGCCTTCGGCCAGGACCTCTTCTACCTGCAGGTCGCCCGGCCGCTGGGCGAGCGCGCCGAGATCGCCGCGCAGGCCTACTACAGCGGCGCGCAGGGCGCGCTGCGCCTCTACGACGATCCGGAAGCGCGCGCGGGCCTCGCCCAGTACGGCATCGACGGCCGCTCGCTCGGCGCGCTGGTCACCGCCCGCGCGCGCGGCGAGCGCTACCGTCTCGACGCCGGCCTGACCGGCTACGACTTCGCCCGCGACCACTACTCGTTCGCCGAGGACGGCGTGCGCCGCTACGTCAACACCGGGCGCAAGCGCGAGCTCGCCGGCTTCGCCAAGCTCGCCTGGGATCTCGACACGCGCTGGACGCTGTTCGGAGATCTCCAGGTCCGCTGGGCCGAGTTCCGCTACGACGGCACGGTCGACCTCGGGCCGGTCGACTGGACCTTCGTCGACCCCAAGCTCGGGGTGCGCTTCGCCGCCTCGGAGCGGTTCGGCCTCTGGCTGTCGGCGGGCACCGCCGGGCGCGAGCCGGCGCGCAACGACCTGCTGCAGGGCGAGGACGACGTCGCGCAGCCGGTCGACCTCGAGGCGGTCCGCCCCGAGCAGCTGCTCGACCTCGAGCTCGGCGCCGACTGGCACGGCGCGCGCTTCGACCTCTCCGCGGTGCTCTACGCGATGGAGTTCGAGGACGAGATCGCCGCCACCGGCGAGCAGTCCGACCTCGGCTACGCGATCCGCCGCAACCTGCCCGAGAGCTACCGGCGCGGCGTCGAGATCGAGGCGCTCTTCCGTCCCGGACCCCGCTGGCGGCTCGGGCTGGTCGCCAACGTGTCGCGCAACCGGATCGACACCTGGAGTCAGCAGCTCGATCTCTACGACGAGGACTACGGCCAGGCGACGAGCGCGCTCCTCACCGTCCACGACACACCGCCGGCGCTCTCCCCGGAGACGATTCTCGGCGCGAGCGCGGAGTGGCTGCCGGTGCCCGCGCTGACGCTCGCGCTCTCGGGGCGATGGATCGACCGCGCCCAGCTCGACAACCTCGGTGACGAGCGGCTGGCGACCCCTTCCTTCGCCTGGTTCGACCTCGCGGCGCGGATCGAGCTCGGCCGCTGGATCGCGACCGGCTCGCCGGCACTCACGGTGCGCGTCAACAATCTCCTCGACGAGGAGCGCGCCTGGCCCTCCGGCTACAGCTACCCCTACCTGGTGCGCGCCGGCGGCGTCGACCGGCTCGAGGGCGTCCCCTACTACTACCCGCTCGCGCCGCGGCACCTGGTCGCCTCGCTCGAGCTCCGCTTCTAGGCTGGGCATGGATCCGCTCGAGCTCGCCGGCGTCCTCACCGGAGTGGTCGCGGTGGCGCTGACCGTCGCCGAGAAGCCGCTCTGCTGGCCGCTCGGCATGGTCAACGTGGCGCTCTTCGCGGTGGTCTTCGCGCGTGCCCGGCTCTACGCCGACGCCGGGCTGCAGGTCGTCTACTTCGCGGTCTGTGCCTACGGCTGGTGGGAGTGGCTGCACGGCGGCCGCGGCGGCGGCCGGCTCGAAGTCGGCCGCGTGCCGGCGCGCGTCGCGCTCGCGCTCGCCGCCGGCGCCGCCGCCGGCGCGCTCGCCCTCGGCACGCTGCTCGCGCGGGCGACCGACGCCAGCTTCCCCTTCCTCGACTCCTCGCTCGCGGCGGCGAGCCTCGCCGCCCAGTTCCTGCAGGCGCGCAAGTGGCTGGAGAACTGGGCGGTCTGGATCGCGGTCGACGTCGTCTACGTCGGTCTCTACGTCGCCAAGCAGCTGCACGCCACCGCGCTGCTCTATCTGCTGTTCACCGCTCTCGCCGTCGCCGGACACCTCTCGTGGCGCCGCTCGCTCGTCCGCTCCGCATCGTCCTGACCGGTCCCGAGTCGACCGGCAAGACCTGGCTCGCCGGCCGGCTCGGCGCCGAGCTCGCCCTGCCGGTCTCGGCCGAGGCGGCGCGGATCCTGGTCGAGCGCCGCGGGGCGCCGCTCGGCGCGCGCGACATCCACGAAGTGGCGCGGCTGCAGATCGAGCTCGAGGACCTGGCGCTCGCCCGCGCCACCGCGACCGGCGCCGCCGCGGTCCTGCACGACACCGACCTCGTCTCGACGGTCGTCTACGGCCGCCACTACAACGGAACCTGTCCGGCGTGGATCGAGCGCGCGGCGCGCGTACGGCGCGCCGACCACTACCTCCTGATGCTCCCCGACGTGCCCTTCGCCCCCGAACCGGCGCAGCGGGGCCAGGCGGACGACCGCGAGACGCAGCTGCCGCTCTTCCGCGCCGCGCTCGCCGGGATCGAGCGCCCGCCGCACGAGATCGGCGGCGGCTGGGCGGAGCGCGAGGCGGCAGTGCGGCGCCATCTGCTGGCCGCGCTGGCGGACGTCGCGCGCTAGTCGGCGCCGGGCACGCCGGCGCCCGGGGCGCAGACCCGATCCATGCGCAGCTCGGGCGCCGGTTTGAGGCCGAGGTCGCGGTAGCGCGCGTCGAGCTCGGCGGCGCGGCGGGGCAGGAACGCGTCGGGGTCGCGCACGAAGTCGGCGCAGAAGGAGGGCAACGCGCTCAGCAGGTAGCGCTCGAGGCCGGGCGAAATGTGGGAGGGATAGGCGGCCTCGTCCCAGTAGTCGTTGACGTGATCCGCCCAGCGGAACGGGCGCTCGATCGTGGCGCGCCCGTCGCGGAAGGCGACGATCGGCCCCTTGCCCGGCACGATCCCGGCCTCGAACAGGCTCCGGTAGAAGCGGTAGCCCTCGTAGTTGGCCACCAGATCCGCGTTCGAGTAGACGCTCGTCGTCAGCTGGCCGAACAGCCAGCGCTCGTTGAACCGGCCGCGGCCGTAGACGTGGCGGTCGTCCCAGCCGAGCAGATGGCTGCCGTAGTACTTGATGCCCTGGGAGAAGAAGTGGCCGAGCTTGTCGCTGCCGACCAGCGAGCCGGCGAGCCGGAACGTCGCGCCCACGCCGAAGAACCAGTTGACGCGGCTCGCGTACATCGGCGCCTCGGCGAAGATGCTCCGGTGCCGCCACTGCGGCAGGCGCTCGACTTCCGGGCTCTCCGCGGCGAAGCGCTCGATGTGGTCGACCCAGTAGATGCCGCCGAGCCGCCAGTAGATCTTGCGCGCGAAGCGCCAGCGGTCCTCCGGGCCGCGCCAGGCCGCGGCGACCTCGGCGAGCGCGCGGTCGACTTCGCGGTCGAGCGCCGGCGCGGCGTCGGCGATCGGCGCCAGGCGGTTCGAGTACTGGTCGGTCTCGTAGCCGGCCGCCGGGGCGACAACGGCGAGCAGGGCCACGGCGGCGGCCGCCGCCCGCGGTGCCCTGCCTCGTGCGCGCGCCGGAAGGGTACTCACCTCAGAACCGGTAGGTGGCTCCGAACTCGGCGGTCCGGCGCTGGGCGAGACCGCCCTCGATGTGCAGGCCCCAGTGCTCGGAGATCGCGGCGGCGGCGCCGACCTGGAAGTTCCAGGGGTGCTCGTCCTCGAGCTCGACGTCGAAGCCGACCGGCCCGAGGAAGGGCAGCGCGATGGTGCCCTTGTGGGTCTCCTGGGCGTCCTGGTAGGTGGCGCCGATCCAGAACGCGCCGCGCGCGTTGCGCAGGCCGAAGCGCGGCGTGACGATCAGGGCCTCGGCGTCCGACTCGAACTCGCCGGAGAGGTCCTCCGTGGTCCAGATCCCGGTGAGCGAGGCGAACCAGTTGTCGCCGCCGCCAGCCAGGGTGATCCCGGCGCCGTAGAGCTCGCCGTCGTAGTCGATGCGCAGGCGCCCGAGCGGAATCGGCAGGCCCTGGACGTCCGAGAAGTCGACGGTGGTCCGGCCGTCGACCTGGCCGACGATGCCGAACAGGTTGAGGAAGGGGAAGAGCCAGACGTCGAGCTGGACGTTGAGGTCCGCGATGCTGTTGTCGATCGCGAGCGAGTCGGGGTCGATCGACACACCGGGCAGATCGAAGGCCAGCTTCGCGAGCTTGTACTCCTGCTGCTGGCCGTAGACCGTCAGCCCGACACCGAACGGCAGCGGCAGCTCCTGGCCGCCGGCAAGCGACTTGCCGAACGGCAGGGCTGGCCCGTCGGCCGCCGCGAGCGGGCTCGCGACCGCGACCAGCGCCATCAGGACTGCGCTCCGGCTTCTCGCTCCGAACTTGGACATGTGGGCCTCCGTGGCGGTCCGAAGGTCGGACTCTAGCGCGGGTTCGCCCGCCGGGCCCTGCGCCGCTCGAGCGCCCGCCGGCGCCGGGTCGCGATAGCCTTCGCGCGAGACGTGACTTCCGCCGCCGCCAACCCGCCGAAGACGCACCGCGAGGCGACCTTCCGGGCGCTGCTCCTCGCGGTCTTCCTGGCCGCCATGGAGGCGACCATCGTGTCGACCGCGCTGCCGCGCATCGTCGCCGAGCTGGGCGGCCTCGCGCTCTACGGCTGGGTCGGCTCCGCCTACCTGCTCGCGGCCACCGTCACCATGCCGCTCTACGGGCGGCTCGCCGACCTCTACGGCCGCAAGCCGGTCTTCCAGCTCGGCCTCGCCTTTTTCTTCCTCGGCTCGGCGCTGTGCGGCGGCGCACGCTCGATCGCGCTCCTGCTCGCCGGCCGCGCGGTGCAGGGTCTGGGCGCCGGCTCGATCCAGCCGGTCGCGATGACGATCATCGGCGACCTCTATCCGGTCGAGGAGCGGGCGAAGGTACAGGGGATCATCGGCTCGATCTGGGCGGTCGCCGGCGTCGCCGGCCCCTTCCTCGGCGCACTCCTCGTCGACGGGCCCGGCTGGCGCTGGGTTTTCTGGATCAACCTGCCGTTCGCGCTCCTCTCCGGCGTGCTGCTCCATCGCGCGCTGCACGACCGGCCGGCGCACGGCGAGCGACGCGGGCTCGATCTGCCCGGCGCCGCGCTGCTGATCGCCGCCTCGGTCGCGCTGCTCCTTGCCGGCGAAGGCTTCCTGCCGCTCGCGACCGCCATCGTCGGGGTCGTCGCCACGGTGGCCTTCGTACAGGTCGAGCGGCGCTCGCCGGCGCCCCTGCTGCCGCTGCCGCTGCTCGCCCGTCCCGAGGTGTCGATCTCCTCGGCGGCGGCCGCCGCCAGCGGCGCGCTGCTCATGGGCTTCGTCATCTACCTGCCGCTCTATCTGCAGGGCGTGCGCGGACTGGCGCCGGCCGCCTCCGGCATGGTGCTCGGGCCGCTGCTGGTCGGCTGGCCGGCGGCCTCCACCTGGTCGATCCGGCGCGTGCGCCGGGTCGGGTTCCGGAAGACCGCGGTCACCGGCGCCATCCTGATCGCCGTCGGTATGGTCTCGGTTTCGTTCGCCCTGCTGGGGCGGGCTCCGGTCTGGGCGATCAGCGCGGCGAGCCTGCTCGTCGGTCTCGGTCTCGGCTTCGCGGTGACCTCGATGCTGGTCGCCCTCCAGACCCGGGTCGAGTTCCACGAGCGGGGCATCGCCACCGCGACCAACCTCTTCGCCCGCTCGCTGGGCAGCGCGCTCGGGGTCGGCGCGCTCGGTGCGCTGCTCCACCAGGGCCTCGGCTCGGGAGCGGTGGCCGAGGAGGTGCGCCGGCAGCTCGCGCCGGGCGCCCGCGCCGCCCACGTGGCGCTCGATTCCTCCGCGGTCGCGGTCCTCGGCGCCGCGCTCGAGCCGGTCTGGTGGACGCTCTGCGCCCTCGCCGTCGTGCACGCGCTGATCGTCTTCCGCTATCCGCGCGACGCCGGCGCCCGCTGACCGGAACCGGGCCGGCCGCCAAGGTGTAAACTGCGGAAACAAACCCGCTTTGCGGAGGAACATCCCGTCATGTCCACACGGCTCGCGACCGTTGCCTTCATTGCCCTGCTCGTGACCCTTTCGACCGTCGCCGCGCCACTCTCGGCGCAGACCTGTCGCGTCTGCGTCGGCGCCTACGATACGGGGCCCGACCACGCGGACGCCTCCGCCGCCACTCGCGCGCCGCAGGGCACGATCGAGCAGGAGGAGCTCCTGCAGACCCTGACCAACCTCGGGTACGACACCGTGGTCGTCGCCGATCCGGCGACCGACACCTGCGGCGTCGCGCTCAGTTTCCCTGGCTGCGAGACCTGTTTCAATTTCCCGGACCTCGCCTGGGTCCAGGCTGGACACGGCTACATCCAGATCAGCGACTGGGGGCGCGGCCTCCAGGAGAACGACTACGTCGCCATCGCGGAAGGGGCGTCGATCCAGGTCGAGGTCGTCAACGCCAGCCACCCGCTCACCCAGGGGTTGCCGTCGTCGTGGACGAGCAACGGCTTCTGGCGCTACGACGTTCCCGAATCGGACTACGTCGGCTGGGTAACCGATCCCGACCCGAACCTCGCCCGCGCCGACGGCCACGACTTCGCCCTCTCCGCGCGCGTCGAGGGCCTGGGTCGCATGGTCTACCTCGGCTGGAACGTCTACGGCTCCCAGGCCTCGGCCTCCGACCTCACCGTCCTCCAGAACGCCATCGGCTGGGCGTGCACCCCCGCCGTGGAGCAGGGCGCGGACTGGATCGAAGTGCCGACGCTCTCGCGCGGCGCGCTCGCGGCCCTCGCCGCGCTGATCGCGGCGGCCGCGCTCTTCGCTCTCAAGCGCTAGCCGGACCGCGCCCCGCGCGTCGTTCGATGCGTATCGCGGTGGTCGGGGCCGGAGGCGTCGGCGGGTACTTCGGCGCCCGCCTGCTCGCGGGCGGGCAGGAGGTCGCCTTCGTCGCCCGCGGCGAGACGCTGCGCGCGCTCACGAGGAGCGGCCTGCGCCTGACCGGCGCGAGCGGCGAGCTCCGCCTCGCTTCGGTCCGGGCCGTCGGCGATCCGCGCGAGGTGGGCGCCGTCGACGCCGTGCTGGTGGCGGTCAAGAGCTGGCAGCTCCCCGAGGTCGCTCCGACGCTCGCGCCGCTCGTCGGACCGGCGACCGTCGTCGTGCCGCTGCTCAACGGCGTCGAAGCGGCCGGCGTGCTCGGCGCGGCGCTCGGCGCCGGTCCGGTCGCCGCCGGGCTCTGCGGCATCGTCACCTACCTCGTCGCTCCCGGCCACGTCCATCACGAGGGGGTCGCCCCCTTCGTCCGCTTCGGCGAGCTCGACAACCGGGAGAGCGCGCGACTCGAGCGCCTGCGCGAGGCCTTCGCCGCCGCCGGGGTACGCGCCGAGATCCCCGCCGACATCCACGCCGCGCTCTGGATGAAGCTGCTCTTCATCGCGCCGGTGTCGAGCGTCGGCGCGCTGGTGCGGGCTCCCGCCGGCGCCTGGCGCGAGCTCGCCGGCGCGCGCGATCTCGCCGAGCGCGCCATGCGCGAAGTCGCGGCGGTCGCCGCCGCACGCGGCGTCGAGCTGCCGCCCGACGCGGTCGAGCGCACGCTCCGGTTCCTCGACGCCCTCGAGCCCGGCTCGACCTCGTCGCTCCAGCGCGATTTCGAGACGGGCCGCCGCAGCGAGCTCGACGCCCAGGTCGGCGCGGTCGTCCGCCTCGGGGCCGCGGCGGGCGTGGAGATCCCGGCCTGCCGAATTCTCCACGATTGCCTCCTGCCGCAGGAGCTCGCCGCCCGCGCGGCGGCGCAGCGCGCCTGATCCGCGCCGTCGCCTAGCCGTCGCTCCGCGTCCAGACCCACTCCTCGGCGGCCTCCTTGCCGTCGAGCGGGCCCTCGACGCGCGCGTGCAGGCGCCCTTCGGCGTCGAGCCAGTAGAGGATGCGCTGCGGGAAGTCGTGCGCGCGGTTCTCGAAGACCACGCGTCGGTCGCCGACCTCGCTGGCGCAGAACGGGATCGGCGGCGCGCCGCGCGGGCTCGCCAGGTAGCAGAGACGCCCCTCGCCGTCGGCGGCGATGCGCAGGAACTCGAAGGCGATCAGCTTCTCTCCGGCGACGTCCTTGTGCATTCCGAGCAGGCTGCCTCGCCCGCCGGCGAGGTCCAGTGCTCCTCGCTCGCCACGCCCTCCTTCGTGCCCGCCCAGCTCCCCGCCAGCCAGGCCAGCCGGTCGGCCTCCGCCGCGCGCGCCGGCGGCGCCGCGAAGGCCGCCAGGACGAGCAGCGCCGTGGCTCCGGGTCCGCAGCGGATTCGCGCTCTTCGCATCGCCAGGTCTCCTGTCGGACGGTGGATCGCCGGCGGAGAGCCTATGCGAGACGGAGGCCGCTGCCGCCGGCTTCCCTTTCGGCCCGCGCGGGGAGAGACTGGCGCCGACATGACGGCGCGCCTCGACCTGCGATCGCTCTCCCGGCGCGCCACTCTCCCCTTCTGCGTCCTGGTCGCCCTCGGCTGGGTCTGGGCCTGGCACGCCGGCGCCCGGCGCCCGGCGCCCGATCTCTATCCGTTCCTGAAGAAGAGCTGGCCCGGCGCGGACTTCCGGGAGCTCGCCGGCGGGGCCTTCGAGGTCTCGCGCAGCGGCGCGCCGCTCGGCTTCGCGGCGGCGGCGGGCGCGGACGGCTACGGCGGCCCGATCACGGTCGTGGTCGGCACCGGCGCCGACGGTCGGGTGACGGGCGTGGCGCTCGTCGAATACCGCGACACACCCGACCTCCTGAAGAGCACGCGCCGGCTGCTCGGGTCGCTGCTCGGCAAGCGCGACGGCGAGCCGTTCCGCGTCGGCGTGGACGTCGACGGCGTCACCGGCGCCACCTTCTCCTCGCGCGGCATCGTCGAGGCGGCCGGTGCCGCGGTCGCGGCGATCGCCGAGCGCGGCGGACCGGCGCGCGCCGCGCGGCGCGAGGTCGAGTTCGGGGCGGCGGAGACAACGCTCCTCCTGCTCTTCGCGCTCGCCGCCTTCGGCCGGCACCGCCGGGCGCTCTCCGCCCGCGCCCGCTCCTGGCTGCGCGGCGCGACGCTCCTCGCGAGCCTCGCCACGCTCGGGTTCCTGTTCGACCGCCCCTGGGTGATCGCCTTTCCGATCCGCCTGCTCGCCGGCGACTGGCCCCCCTGGCAGACGAACCTCTATGGCTACCTGCTGCTCGGCGGCCTCCTGTTCGTCTTCGACCGCTCGGGGCGCGGACCTTACTGCCCCTGGATCTGCCCGTTCGGCGCCGCGCAGGAGCTCGCCGGGCGGCTCGGCGGCGCGCGCCGGCGGCGCCCCGGAGCGGCGCTGCTCTTCACCTGGATCAAGCGGCTCCTGCTCGCGGTCGCGGTCGCGCTCGCGCTCGCCTACCGTGCCCCCGGGGCGGCGAGCTACGAAGTCTTCGGCACCCTCTTCCGCGGGACCGGCACTCCGTTCCAGATCGGGGTGGTGGTCTTCGCCCTCGCGGTGGCGGTCTTCGTCAGCCGCCCCTGGTGCCACTGGCTCTGCCCGGTCGATCCGCTCGAGCGCGGGCTCGCCGGGCTGCGCCGGCGGCTGCTGCGACGGGTCGGGGCAGCGGGCGCGCCCGCGCGCGGCCGGGTGCTGCTGCCGGTCGTCGCCGCCCCGCCGCCCGCGCGCGATCCGCTCCGCCGCGCGCGCGGCGTGGCGGTCGCCGCGGTCGGCCTCCTCTGCCTGGCGCTCACCGTCGCGCACCTCCACGACCGCTTCTCGCGCCAGTCCCGGGGAGCGCAGTCGGGGCTGCTCGGCGACACGTTCGTCGCCGCCGGGCGCTAGGACGATTCCGGCGGCGCGGACCGGCGCCCCATCGCCAGGCCGCCCAGGCCGAGGGCGAGGAAGAGCAGCGACTGCACGGCGATCCGGGGCTGGATCGGCGAGGACGAGAAGGCGACGTAGAGGAAGACGCCGCCGAGCGCGGCGATCAGGGCGTAGACGCCGCGCATGACGCGGGCGGCGCTCCGGCGCGTCTCGGGCGAGTCCGCGCCGTAGCGTCGGGCGAAGAGGACGAGGCCGAGCGCCGCGACCACGTCGAGCAGCGCGAAGGCCGCCCAGAAGAGGCGGGCGCGGCCGTCCGCCGCCTCGGTCCCCATCGTCGGTTTCAGGAACCGCTCGTAGGCGAAGGCGCCCAGGCTCGAGCCGAGCAGCGAGCCGATCACCCCGTAGAGGAAGGCGTAGCCCATGTAGACCGCCTTGCGGTCGGCCGGGGCGACGATGCCGATGAAGCTGTAGTACTTCGGGTGCGCGGTCATCTCGCCGATCGAGAAGACGACCAGCCCGGCGATCAGCACCCACGGGCTGCGCGAGAGGGCGAGCAGCCCGAAGCCGACGGCGCCGAAGGCCATGCCGGTGACCATCGTGGGCAGCGCGGGCTTCGTCTTGACGATCCGGCTGACCAGTACCTGGAGCAGGATGATGGTGCCGGCGTTGATCACCGTGACGTGCTCGCTGTCGAAGGTGAAGGTCCAGGGCAGGCCGACCGCGGCGAGCAGCGACGTGACCGCGGCGGTCACCGGCGCGCGGTCGACGAAGTCGCGCAGGTACCAGAGCACCGAGCCGAAGGTCTGGAAGTAGAGGATCCAGAACCCCGAGTAGACGACGATCATCAGCATGAAGCGGGCGTCGGTGAGCACTTCCGCCGCGCCCATCAGCACCTCGCGCAGGCTCTTGGTGCTGGCCGGCCGCGGCGGGTCGCGGTAGACGAAGATGGAGGGCACGAGCATCGCGCCGGTGTAGAGCGCCGAGGCGACGAAGACATAGCTCCAGGAGAAGCCCTTGAGCACCGAGACGACCAGCGGCGCGAGGAAGGCGCCGAGGTTGATCATCCAGTAGTAGATGCCGAAGCCGAAGGCGGAGTTCGACTCGTCGGTGGTGCGCGCGATGGTGCCCGAGATGATCGGCTTGAACAGGCCCGAGCCGGTCGCCATCACCAGCAGCGAGAGGAAGACCAGGCCGTAGGTCGACATCTGGCCGGCCGCGAAGTAGCCGGCGGCCATCAGCGAGAAGGCGACCATCAGCATGCGCCGGTAGCCGTAGCGGTCGGCGAGCGCGCCGCCGAGGATCGGGATGACGTAGGTCGCGGCGTAGACGATGCTCTGCAGGAATCCGACCGACTGCTCCGAGAAGCCGAGCCCCCCTTCGGCGACCCTGCGGGTGAGGTAGACCGCCAGCACGGAGTTCATCCCGTAGTAGGCGGCCCGCTCGAACAGCTCCATGACGTTGGCCACCCAGAAGGTGGCCGGATACCCGCGGCGCGCGACCGTTTGGCTCATGACGCGGGGAAGCTAGCACGGCGACGGGGCCGCTCACCCGCCCGGCGGAGCGGCGGTGCTCAGGCGCCGTGGCGGAAGCAGGAGACGAGATGGTCGTCGACCGCGCCGATCGCCTGCAGGTAGGCGTAGACGATGGTCGAGCCGACGAACTTGAAGCCGAGCTGCGCGAGCTGCTTCGAGAGCGCGTCGGACTCCGGCGTGGTCGCCGGGACCTCGCCCATGGACCGGAAGCGGTTGCGGCGCTGGCGGCCGCCGAAGGGCGCCCAGACCACCTCGTCGAGGCTCCGCCCGCGCGCGCGCAGCGCCAGGTAGGCGCGGGCGTTGCCGATCGCGGCGGCGACCTTCAACCGGTTGCGGACGATGCCCGCATCGGCGAGCAGCGCCGCGACCTTCGACCCATCGTAGCGGGCGATCCTCTCCGGATCGAAGCCGTCGAACGCGCGCCGGTAGCTCTCCCGCTTCCTGAGGATCGTCGACCAGGAGAGTCCCGCCTGCGCCCCTTCGAGCAGGAGCATCTCGAACAGGTGGCGCTCGTCGTGCGAGGGCACCCCCCACTCGTTGTCGTGGTAGGCGACGTAGAGCGGATCGTCCCCGCACCAGGGGCAGCGGCTGGGGGTCGCGATGCCGGCGGTCACGGCCCGGTATTCTCGCCCGGACCGGCCGCCGGCGCCTACTCCGCTTCCGCGCGCCTCAGTCGGCGATGCGCCAGGCGCCGTTGTCGAGAACGAAGCCGAGCGAGGTGGAGGTCGACGTGTAGTTGGTGCTGCCGTCGGGCTGGCGTTCCTGGACGTTGGCGACGACGCCGAGCGCCGCCTTCTCGCCGAAGAAGTGGAGCTTGCCGCCGGAACGGATCTGCTCGGCGAAGGTCGCGGCGGATGGCAGGAAGCGGCGGCGGAAGGCGTCGCTCTCCCTCCTCTCCGCCGGCGATTCGGCGGCGCGCTTCGCGCGCGCGGCAGCCGAGAGGAGCTCGGCCGCGGCGTCGACCTTCCCCGCTTCGAGCCGCTTCGCGTACTCGACGGCGAGCTGGCCGATCTCGTGCTCGAGGATCGCCGCGCCCTCGATCGGCGGCGCGGTCTCGGCCGGCTCCGGCTCGAAAGTCATCGGCCCGCCGGTGACCTTCCACTTCCCCGCTTCGAGCGAGACGAAGGCCATCGCCGTGACGTCGGCGCCGTCCGGCGTCGGGAGGCGCAGCGTCGCCGTCTCGCCGTAGAGCGTGAGGACCCCGACGCGCTCGATATCGGCCTCAAAGGTCGCCGGATCCGGCGCCCGCTCTCGGGCGCGCTCGGCCTCCTCCTTGCGCTCCGCGGCCGACAGTGCCGTCCACTCGTCCCGCACTTCCTTCACGCTCGACTGCTTCACTTCCGCGAGTTTCCCCGCCCGCAGGAGCTTCGCGGCCTCGACCACGGCCTTGCTGACCGGATGAGCTGCCGCTTCTCTGCCGGTGAGCGTCTTCGGAAAGTCCTCGGTCGCCGTCGCTGCTCCGGCGCCGAGGAGCGCCAGGCAACCGAAGGTCACCGCCGCTCGGACCCGGGTGCTCGCCAGCCGCCCACTCCAGGGCTCTCTCGTCGTCATCGTCGTCCCTCCTCCCACCTGCCTAGAACGGACTCCCGGAAGAAGAGACGACAGGCGCCGCACGTCCGACGCCGAGCAACCGGCGAGTCGCCGCGGTCTTCGGGTGGTCGGCGCCGAGCGCCGACTCCTGGATGGCCAGCGCCTCGCGTCGGCGCGAAGCGGCGCCCGCGCCGTCGCCGGCGCGCTCGGCGAGCGTTGCGGCGTCGAGCAACCATTCGGCGAGACGCGGATTCGTCGCGTCGGTGGCGCGCCGGATCGCGATCGCCCGGTCGATCTCGCCGAGCGCCTCCGCCCGGCCGAGCGCGGCGAGGTCCAGCGCGATCTCCCGCCGGGCGTTGGCCGCCCCGGGGTGGTTGGCGCCGACGCCGGCCTCGGCGATCGCCAGCACGCGCCGATGGTGAACGAGAGCGACTTCCGCCCGGCCGAGGCGCCGCTCGGCCTCGCCGAGCGAGAGCAGGGGCTGTCGCAGGTCGTCGGCCGACTCGCCCCTGGCCTTCTCCAGCCCGGCGATCGCCCGCCCGAGTGGCTCGCGCGCCCCCTCCGGGTCCCCCTGCGCGACGCGCGCCGTGCCGAGGTTGCCGAGCGCGGCCAGCGTGTAGACGTGGTCCTCGCCGAGCCGCGAGCGGAACTGCTCGTAGGCGCGCGCGAAGCGCGCCGCCGCCTCCGCCGGCCGCCCCTGCGCCAGCAGCGAGTGGCCGAGCATTCGCTCGCACGTCGCCGCTTCGTAGTGTCCGACGCTATCGAAGATCGCGAGCGCCTCCTCGAGCGCGCGGTCGGCGTCGGCGGACCTCCCCTGATTGAGAAAGAGCAGCGAGCGCTTGACCAGCGCCTGTGCGACGAGAACGTGGCGGTCGCCCAGGGCACGCCGGAGCGCCCCGGTGGCCTGCTCGAACAGCGCGTGGGCCCTCTCGCGCTCGCCGAGGTAGCCGGAGAGCTCGGCGAGAGCCAGCCGGGCTTCGGCGCTCTTCGGATGGTCGGGACCGAGGACGCGGTCGAGGACGGCGACCCCCGACTCCATCTCGCGACGTGCCGCCGGGAAGTCGCCCTCGAGCTCGTGGATCGTGGCGAGCGCGAGCCGCGCTCTGGCGGTCTCGGCGTGCTCCTCCCCGTGGACCCGCCGGGCGCGCTCGAGGACGGCGCCGGCGAGCGCGAGCGCCTCCGCGCTCCGGCCGCGCTGGTACTCGGTCTCGGCGAGGCCGGCGCGGGCGCGGGCGAGCAGCGCGTCATCCGCCGCGAGCTCGCGCTCGAGCCGGGCCAGCACGGCCCCGAACTCGGCCGCCGCCGCCTCGAGCTCGCCCCGACTGTGCAGAACTTCGGCGAGTGTCAGCCGCGCCGCGGCGGCATCGGCCGATTCGACGCCCGCGAGGCGCTCGCGCCGCTCGACCGCGCCACGCGCGAGGCGCTCCGCCGAGTCGTAGCGGCCGATCCGTCGTTCGATCTGTGCCACCGTGTCGAACAGCGCGGCCTGGACCTCGGGCTCGCCGACCAGACCCTGCTCGAGCTCGGCGACGCCGGCGTCGAGCAGCTGGCGCGCCGTCACCTCGGCGCCGAGCGAGTGATCGGGATCGGCCGCCTCGAACAGGCTGACCAGGAACTCCTGGACTTCCAGGGCGCGCAGCGCCTGCCGCTCCGCCCGCCGCGCCGAAACCAGCGCCGCGACCAGGCCGGCGACCAGCGAGAGCGTCACCAGGACCGCGGCGCCGGCCGCGACCCGGTGGCGTCCCAGAAACTTGGCCAGTCGGTAGCGGCGGGTGTCGGGGCGTGCCGTGACCGGCCGGCCCTCGAGATGGCGCGTGAGGTCGTCGGCCAGCGCCGCTGCCGAAGGGTAGCGGCGTGTCGGCTCGCGGGCGAGGGCGCGCAGCACGATCGTGTCGAGATCCCCCTCCAGCTGCCGCGCACGTCGCGGGACGTCGGAACCGACGGCCGAGATCCGGCGCAGCCGCTGGGACGGGCGCTCGACCGTCTCGCGCGAGACCTCCTCGGCCAGGCGGCCGGCCGTGGTCGAGGTCCGCGCGTGCGGCAGCTCGCCGGTCAGCAGCTCGTAGAGCAGGACGCCGAGCGCGTAGACATCGGTCGCGGTCGTCACCGGCTCGCCCATAACCTGCTCGGGCGCGGCATAGGCCGGGGTGAGGGCGCGCATCTCGGTGCGCGTCAACGCCGGGTCGGCGTCCGGCTCGAGCAGCTTGGCGAGGCCGAAGTCGAGCAGCTTGGGCGCCCCGTCGGCGGTGATCAGGACGTTCGAGGGCTTGAGGTCGCGGTGCACGACCAGCGAGCGGTGGGCGAAGTCGACCGTCTCGGCGACCTCGATCACCAGCCGCAGGCGCGCGGCGACGTCGAGGCCGCGCGAGCGAGCGTGCTCGGTGATCGGCTCGCCCTCCACCAGCTCCATCGCGAACCAGGGGCGGCCGTCGGGCGCGACCCCGCCGTCGAGGAGGCGGGCGATCGCCGGGTGCTCGAGGCGGGCGAGCACCTGACGCTCGACCAGGAAGCGGGCGACGATCGCCTCGCTCGCCATGCCGGCGCGCACGATCTTCACCGCCGCTTGCTGGGTGAAGCCCCCCTCGCTGCGCTCGCTGCGGTAGACCTCGCCCATGCCGCCGGTGCCCAGCCGCGCGCCGAGGCGCCAGGGCCCCAGCTGCGCGGGCGCCGCCGCCGTCGTGTCGCGCAGCAGGCCCTGCTCGGCGGCGGCGGCCACCTCGTCGCGGGCGCGTTCGAGCGGGCCGGCCTCCGCGGCGTCGAGCTCGAGCAGGTGGGCGACCCGCCGAGCGAGCGCGGGCGCCTCCGCCGCGAGATCGCGCAGGCGCCGCTCCCGCTCCGGCTCCGCCAGCTCGCAGAGCTCGGCGAACAGGTCGGCGGCCCGGGCGCGCGCGCCGGAGGTGTTCGGTGGGTTCGGATCGGTCATCGCAGCTCTCGATGGACAGAACGGCGGGGGCGCGCCCGGGGTGACGCGCACCGCCGACCCGCGCGCTAGCCGCCGCTCTCCAGCCGGTCGTGAAGCAGCGCGCGCGCGGCGCGCCAGTCGCGCAGCACGGTGCGCTCCGAGACGCCGCGCGCCTCGGCGATCTCGCCGAAGGTCAGGCCCCCGAAGAAGTGCCACTCGACGACCTCGGCGAGCCGCGGCTCCTCGCGCTCGAGCGCGGTCAGGGCATCGTGAATGGCGAGCAGCTCCTCGACCGGCGACGCCGCCGCCGGCGCCGCGATCCGGAGCTCGTCGAGCTCGAGATCCGCCTGCCCGCCGCCGCGCTTGCCGGCGCTGCGGGCGCGCGCCTCGTCGATCACGAT
Organism: uncultured Acidobacteriota bacterium; assembly: GCA_963803995.1. GTDB lineage: Bacteria > Acidobacteriota > Thermoanaerobaculia > Multivoradales > JAGPDF01 > JACTMI01. The sequence goes on along the minus strand of CAWDOT010000006.1, from coordinate 242,704 downwards.
CTGGCGCATGGCGCGCGAGGCGACGGCGAAGAAGTGCGTCCGGTCCGCGTAGGGGAGCTCCTCCCGGCGATTCAGCCGCAGGAAGGCCTCGTGCACCAGCGAGGTGGCGGAAGGGCCCGCGTGGCGCGCGCCGCGCACGTGCCGCGCGGCGAGCCGGCGCAGGTCGTCGTAGACGAGCTCGAAGAGCCGCCCCGACGCCGCTGCGTCCCCCGCGCGCGCCGCGACGAGCAGGCGCGTCACCTCGCCCGGAGCAAACGTCGCGGGCCCCCAATCCCCCTCGCGGTCCATGGTGGCGCGCATTCTAGTCTGCGCGTCCTCCGGTCCGCGCCCGACGGCGCGGTGCCGGCGGCGGTTCGGCGGGTTTCTCGCCCAGCAGCTGGTGGGCGAGGCTCGACTCGCGCCGGAAGAAGCCCTCCGTGTGGAAGGTCTCCTCGAACCGGTAGACCTCGTAGTCGAGGTGGTGCAGCAGCTCGTGGACGAGCGTGCGCAGGAAGCTGCGGAAGGCGACCACCTGCCTGCGCGCCGCCGTGCGCATCCAGAGAGTGATCCGCGCCGGCGGCGGCTCCGGCTCGTAGAGACCGTGCAGCTCGCCGTAGGAGCCGGTCGGCCGCGCCGCCAGCACCCGCACGCGCAGGCGCGGCGCGCCGAACGCCGCGCAGACGGCGTTGGCGAGGCCCGCCGCCACCGCCTGCACCGCGCGGCGGTCCTCCGCCTCGAGCGCCCGCTCGAGCTCGCCGACCAGCGGCCGCAGCCCCTCGGCCCCCGGCAGCTCGACCGCGACGATCGCGTCGCTCGCCCGGTAGATCCTCTTCTGCCGCGCGGTCAGCCGCGCGTAGTAGGGGAAGGGCACGGCACGATCCTAAGCCCCTCTCCGCTCCGGCCGGCCGGCTGACACTCCGAGCCCGCGCTTTCCGTTCTGCCGGGTGAAAGCGAGATCTGCCATGGTCCGACCGATCGCCGTTTCCTGCCTTCTGCTCTCCGTGCCGGCCCTGGGCGCGCCCGCCGCCGCCCAGGACGGCTACGCCGACACCACTTTCAGCTCCGACGGCCTGCAGATCATCGGCTGGAGCGGCGACGACGCGCAGCCCTCCGCCGTTCGCGCGCTCGGGGACGGCTCGCTCTACGTCGGCGGCGACGTCCAGGGCTCCTTCGGCCAGGACCTGGCGGTGACGCGGCTCACCGCGACCGGAGCGCTCGACATCACCTGGGGTTCGTTCGGGCGGCGGCAGGTGGCGATCGACGCCGTCGCCGACGCTTCCGACCAGCTCCTGGCCCTCTCTCCGCTCCCCGGCGGCTCGCTCCTCCTCGCCGGCCTCTCGACGATCGACAGCGACAACTACCTCCAGCTGCCGGCGGTGGCGAAGCTGACGCCCGGCGGCGATCTCGACCCGGCCTTCGGCGATGCGGGCGTCCAGGTCTTCGACCTGCCCTGGGCGACGGACTCCTGGGGGTGGCAGGGCGCGCTCGCCCAGCCCGATGGCAAGGTGGTCTTCTACGGCTACTGCTACGACTGCCCGGACAACCCCGGCGATTCGCGCCCGATGCTTCTGCGCGTCACCAACGCCGGGGCGCCCGACACGACGTTCTCGGGCGACGGCTGGGAGGTGCCGACGACGGGCGCCTGGAGCGCCACTTACCCCTACGACCTGCGGCTCGACGGCGCCGGCCGGCTCCTCGTGCTCGGACAGAACGGCGGCTTCGCGATCGTCCGCCTTCTCGCCTCCGGCGCGCTCGACACCACGTTCGGCGGCGGCGACGGCGTCGCCCCGTTCGCGCTGCCCGCCGGCCACTCGAATCCCTACAAGCTCGCCGTCGATCCGGACTCGGGCTCGATGTTCGTCAGCATGGCCTTCTCTTCCGGTGCCTATGAAGACTACGGCGGAGTGGTGCGGCTCTCGAGCGCCGGCGTCCTCGACGCCACCTTCGCCGGCGACGGCCTCGCGGAGCTGGTGTTCGACGCCCGCCTCTGGGTCAACGCCATGGAGGTGCAGAGCGACGGCAAGCCGGTCGGCGCCGGTTTGATCAACGTCTCGATCCCGGGCACCGCGGACTTCTTTCTCTTCCGCCTGGACCCGGACGGCGGCTTCGACGACACCTTCCACGCCAACGGCGTGCGCCGCGTCAGCTTCGAGCAGGATCCCGACCTCTCCGACTACGCATCGGCGCTGACCCTCTCCGGCGGCCGCCTGGTCGCCGTCGGCCGGGTGACGGCGTCGACCCCGACAGTTCCTTCGGCGTCGCACGGACGACCAGCGCCCTCGTCTTCAAGGACGACTTCGAGCGTGGCTCGACCGGGGGGTGGGGCGCAAACTGACCGGAGCGCCGCGGCCGCGGCCGTGCGCCGTCAGGTCTGCAGCACCCCGGTCCGGAATTCCGGAATCTCCGGATTGCAGGCGCACGCCTCGAGGGCGCGGGCGAGGACCTCGCGGGTCCTGCGCGGGTCGACCAGGGCGTCGACCCAGAGCCGGGCGGCGGCGTAGCGCGGGTTCATGGCATCGGAGTAGCGCTTCTGGATGTCGGCGAGGAGCGCCTCCTTCTCCTCCTCGCTGACGTGGTGGCCCCGGTTCTTGACCTGGATCGCGAGCAGCGTGCGCGAGGCCTGCTCGCCGCCCATCACGGCGATCGAGGCCGACGGCCAGGCGTAGAGGAAGCGCGCGCCGTAGGCCTTGCCGCACATCGCGTAGTTGCCGGCGCCGTAACTGTTGCCGACGAACAGCGTGATCTTCGGCACCACCGAGTTGGCGACCGCGTTGACCATCTTGGCGCCGTCCTTGATGATGCCGCCCCGCTCCGAGCGCGAGCCGACCATGAAGCCGGTGACGTCCTGCAGGAAGAGCAGCGGGATCCGCTTCTGGTTGCACAGCTCGACGAAGCGCGCGCCCTTGTCCGCGGAGTCGCTGTAGATGACGCCGCCGATCTGGAGCTCCTTGTCCTTCGGCTCGAGCCCGGTCCTCCGCTCGACGATCTGGCGCTGGTTGGCGACCACCCCGACCGCGTGCCCCCCGATCCAGCCGGTGCCGCAGACCAGCGTCCGGCCGTAGGTCTCCTTGAACTCGTCGAACTCCGAGGCGTCGAGCAGGCGGGCGATCAACTCGTGCGCGTCGTACGGCCGCGAGCGCTCGACCGGCATCAAGCCGAGCAGCTCCTCGGGGTCGTGGCGCGGCGGGCGCGGCTCGCGCCGGGCGAACGGCGCGCGCTCCCCCGCCGCGAGCTGCGCGAACTGCGAGCGGATCTTCGAGTAGCAGGTCGCCTCGTCGGGATGGCGATGATCGACGATGCCCGAGATGTCGGCCTGCACCACCGCGCCGCCCAGCGCCTCGTTGTCGATGCGCTCGCCGATCGCGGCGGCGACGAGGTGGGATCCGGCGAGGAAAATCGAGCCGTTCCCTTCGACAATGTGGATCTCGTCGCTCATGATCGGCAGATAGGCGCCGCCGGCGACGCACGAGCCGACGATCGCGGCCATCTGGAAGACGCCCGCCGCGGAGAGCTTCGCGTTGTTGTAGAAGATCCGGCCGTAGTGCTCGCGGTCGGGGAAGATCTCGTCCTGCATGGGCAGGAAGACGCCGGCCGAGTCGACCAGATAGACCGCCGGCAGCCGGTTGTCGAGCGCGATCTCCTGCGCGCGCAGCACCTTCTTGATGCCGAGCGGGAACTTCGCGCCGGCCTTCACGGTGGCGTCGTCGGCGACCACCACGACGTCGCGCCCGTGGATGCGGCCGATCCCGGCGACGACCCCCGCGCCGGGCGCCCCACCCCATTCGGCGTACATCCCGTGCGCGGCCCAGAGGCCGATCTCGTCGAAGGGCGCTCCCGGATCGCAGAGCGCCGCCACCCGCTCCCGCGCGGTCCACTTGCCCTGCTCGCGCTGGCGCGCCTGTGCCTTCCCGCCGCCGCCCTGCGCGAGCTCCACCTCCTCGGCGGCGAGCCGTTCGAGCTCGGCCGTCCAGTGCGCCCGCCGGCGCTCGTACTCCGCGTCCTTCCTGAGCTTCGTCTCGAGCGCCGTCACGTGTCCTCCGGAAGCCTCCGGATTCTAGTCCGGTCCGGCGCGGAGGCCGGTGCTATCCTGCCCGCGATGCGCGTCCGCCTGCTCGCTTTCGCCGTCGCCGCCGACCGGATCGGAGCGCGCGAGACCGCGCTCGAGCTTGGCGACGGCGCGACGGTCGGCGACCTGCGCCGCGCCGCCGTCGGGCGCTGGCCGGCGCTCGCCGGGCTGGCGCCCCGCCTCGCGATCGCCGTCGACGGCGCCGTCGCCGGCGACGCGACCCCGCTCGCCGAGGGCGCCGAGGTCGCGCTGCTCCCCCCCGTCTCCGGCGGCTGAGCCGTCCCGTGCGGACCGCGATCGTCGAGACCCCGATCGACGCGGCGGCGCTCGTCGCCGAAGTCTCCGCTTCGAGCCGCGGCGCGCAGGTGCTTTTCGTCGGCGCCGTGCGCGACCGCCACGAGGGGCGCGCGGTCGCCGGCATCCGCTACGACTGCTATCGCGCGATGGCCGAGAGGGTGCTCGCCGCGATCGCCGCCGACCTCGAACGGGAGCATGCCGACCTCGCGGTCGCCATCGTCCACCGCGTCGGCGAGCTCGCCGCCGGCGAAGCCTCGATCGCCATCGCATGCGCCTCGCCCCGCCGCGACGCCGCGTTCGCGGCCGCCCGGCGGGCGCTCGAGCGGGTCAAGCGCGAAGCGCCGATCTGGAAGCTCGAGCGCTACGGCGACGGGGATTCGGCCTGGCGGCTCGAGGAGCCGCTCGCGCCGCCCTCCGGCTGAGCGGCGCGCGGCGGCGGCAGGCCCGCCGCGACGAAGCGCAGCGCGCGCTCGCGGCGCACCCAGGCGGCCAGCGCCGCGTCGAGCTCCGCCGGGTCCTCGCCCAGCAGATCGAGCAGGCGCGCCCCATCGGCCGGCTCGCCGCGCGCGACCCCTGCCAGGAACTCGCGCAGACGGGCGGCGCGCACCGGGTCGCCGCCGTCGAAGAGAAAGCGGATCCAGACCAGGGCCTGCGCGTAGCGCACCGGCGCGTCGGCGGCCACGAAGCCTTCCCACGGGAGGCTCAGAAGCTCGGCGACCGGCAGGCGCGCCGGCCCGTCGAGGGCGCGCGCCGCGAGGTCGAGCGCGGCGAGCCCGCCCCGGATGGCGATCCGCTCCTCCGTGCGCGTGACGTCGACCCGGAAGCCGCCCGGCTCGAAGCGGGCGGTCGCCCCGTCGAAGGGCGCCTGCGCCAGGTCTTCGGCGAGCCCTTCGTCGAGCCAGGGGGGCAGCGCCGGCCCCAGCGCCCGGCGCGAGACGAAGTGAGCCAACTCGTGGACCAGCGTCGATTCGACCTCGTCGGGCGTGCGGTCGACGCCCCAGAGCGCGGCGAGCCCGGCGCTGGCGTGGCCGCCGGCCGGGATGCCGGCGAGCCTCGCCTCGAAGCCCTGGAAGGCGCGGTAGTCGGCCTCGTCCGCGAACAACGCCACCGTCTCGGCCGGAGCGCCGAGCGGCGTCTGCCCCGTGCGCTCCGCGTACGCGGTGTCGAGCGCGGCGGCGAGCGCCGACCAGCGCTCGATCGGCGGCGCGAGGCTGCCGTCGGCAAGGAGCACGTAGGGCCCGACCGTCGTTCGCTGCGGCGCCGACGCGAAGATCGCCTCGGCCGCGCGCAGCCGCTCGGGATCGGCTCTCCGGCCCGGCAACGGGCGCGGGGGCTCGGCGGCGCGCCCGAGCGGGGGCTCGGCTGCCGCCGGCTCGGCGCGGCGTGATTCCGCAGCGGCGGCGGTGCCTGCGCCGCGCGGCGACGCGGCGAGCGGCTCCGAGCGCTCGGGCACCCAGATCGTGACGACCTCGATCTCGGGGCCTTGTGCCGGCGGCGGCGCGGGGGTTGCCGGCTTCGGCCGGTAGGCCTCCCGGAAACGGACCGCAAGGGGGCCGACTCCGGGCCAAGCGGCCGCGCGATCGATCCAGGGACTTTCGGGGTGGCCGGTCAGCCAGGCGAGCCCGAAGGCGGCGGCGAGGACGAGCGCGAGCGCGCAGCGGGCGAGCAGCCTACGCGCCATCGTCGCCCCGCCCGCCGCGCGCCGCCGCCTTGCGTTCCTCGAGCTCCTCGAGCGTCTTCGGCCAGTCCCCGGCGAGCAGCGGCGAGAGCGCGCGGTCCGCCAGCAGCCGGCCGTCGGTCTGGCAGCGCGCGCAGTAGTTGGCCTCGTTCTCCGCGTAGACGATCCGCTGCACCGCCCCGCCGCAGCGCGGGCAGGGGGCGCCGAACCGGCCGTGCACGGCCATGCCCGGCCGGAACGCGGTCACCTTCCCGGGGAAGCCGGCGCCGGCCTCTGCGGCGAGGCGCGCGGTCCACCCCGCGAGCACCTCCCGCACCGCGTCGTGGAGCCGCTGCCACTCCGCGTCGGCGAGCGACCCGGTGCGGGCGAACGGGGAGAGCCGGGCCGTCCAGAGGATCTCGTCGGAGTACGTGTTGCCGATGCCCGCGATCAGGCGCGGATCGGTCAGCGCGCGTTTGAGCGTCCGGTTCTCGCGGGCGAGGGCCGCGCGCAGGCCGGCGAGGTCGGTCGCCAGCGGCTCGACGCCTCCGGGATCGTGTCCGGCGAGCGCCTCCCGGCTGGCGACCAGGTGGATCGACGCGCGCTTCTTCTTCGACGCCTCGGTCAGCCAGAGCGCGGCGTCGGCGAGCTCGAAGGCGGCGAGCGCGATACGCCCGGGGCCCTTGTTCGCGCGCGGCAGCCAGCGCAAGCGGCCGGCGATCATCAGGTGGATGACCGCGAAGCGCTCGCCCTCGAGGCCGAGCACGATCCGCTTGCCGAGCCGGGCGACCGAGGTGAAGCGCCGGCCGGCGAGCTCCTCGGGCGGCGGCGTCACCGTGCGCAGCACGAAGGGGGAGAGGAGCCGCAGCCGGTCGAGCGGGCGGCCGACGAGGCGCGCTTCGAGCGCGCTCCGGTAGAGCTCGACGTCGGGCAGCTCAGGCATCGGTTGCGGCGCGCGCGCCGCCGCCGGGCGCGACCAGCGTGGTCGCCAGCGCGAGCAGCGCGAGCGCGGGATAGAGCAGCAGCAGGCAGCGCGCGGCGAGCGGCGGCAGCTCACCGGCGAGCGTCCGGCCGAGCAGGTCCTGGACCAGACCGTTGTACAGGCAGGTGGCGGCGAGCAGCGCGGTGAGCGCCCACGCCCAGCGCGCGGCGAGGGCGGGCAGCACGAGGAAGAGCAGGATCTCGGTGTGGTCCCAGATCTGCGGCACGAAGAGCAGCACCCAGGCGATCGAGAAGGCGGCGAGACGCTCCGGCGCCCGGCGCAGCTTCAGCGCGCCCCAGGCGAACAGCGGCAGGCCGGCGAGCACCAGCGCGCGGATCCAGGGCGAGTCGACCGGCGCGCGGGGCGCCAGCCAGGCGCGCGGCTCGGCCAGGAAGCGCGCCGCCGCCGCCGGCAGCGAGACCTTGTTGTAGTAGGGCGTGACCCCCCGCTCCGCGACCCCGGCGACGGTGCCGGCGAACGAGCGCCAGGCGTCCGGGCCGCTCCAGGCGAGGCCGAGCGCGGCGAGCGCCGCCACCGCAAGTAGGGCCGCGACGGCGCGCCGCCAGGCGCGGGTCGCCGCGAGCGGCGCGAGCATCAGGACCGAGAACACCTTCAGATGGATCGCGAGTCCCCAAGCGAGCGCCGCGACCAACCCCCGCCCGCGCTCGCCCGCGGCGAGCGCGACAGCGAGCGCGAGGAAGAGCAGGAAGGTCCAGTTTCCGTAGATCAGCTGCACCCAGCCCGCGTGCGAGAGGCAGAAGGCCGCCGCCACCCCGACGCGCAGCGCCGGCGCCGCGATCCGGTAGAGGACGAGCGCCAGGCCGGCGCCGAGCGCGAGCACTCCCGCGACCCGATTGGCCCGCTCTGCGGCGTCGAGCGGCAGCGTCGCGAGCGCCGCCGCGGGCGCGAGCCAGAGCGGGGAGTAGAGGAAGCCGCCGACGCGCCGGTCGACATCGTGCTGGCGGCGGTGCATGGCGGCGAGCTCGGCGCCGTCGTAGGCGGCGGCGCTCCGCCCCTCGCGCGCGAGCGCGCCCGCCGCCCGGTAGCTGCAGAGATCGCCCGGCTCGGCCCGGGGCGAACGGACCCAGAGGACGCCGGCGGCGGCCGCGGCGAGCAGCGTCGCCGCGACGGCGCGGCGCGCCGTCGGGGAGATCCAGGGCCGGAGTCCGGGCATTCCGGTCGCAGGTTAGCGCAGCGTCCGTCCGCGGCGAAGTCGTCGACGGCCTAGAGGCGGCGGTGCCAGCTCTGCAGCACGCGCAGGTACTGCGCGCGCTCGAAGGCTCCGGGGTCGGAGCAGCGCTCGAGCGACAGCGAGCCCTGGAGCTCCGACAGCGCGTCGCAGTCGTGCCGCTCGAGCCAGAGCGAGATCTCCTCGAGCAGCGACGTGATCCGCTCCGGACCGTGCCGCAGCAGCGCCGAAACCACCTGCACGGCGTCCGCGCCGCAGAGGATCGCCTTGAGCACGTCCTCGCCGCGCTGCACCCCGCCGGTGGCGGCGAGCGAGCCCGAGTACTTCCCGCGCAGGATCGCCAGCCAGCGCAGGCGCAGCAGCAGCTCCTTCGAGTCCGACAGATGGAGATCGGGCCAGACCTCGTGCCGCTCGAGGTCGACGTCCGGCTGATAGAAGCGGTTGAAGAGCACGAGTCCGGCGGCCCCGGCGCGCTCGAGGTCGCGGGCGAAGTGCGCGAGCGAGGTGTACCAGGGGGAGAGCTTGACCGCCACCGGCACCATCACCGCGTCGCAGATGGCGGCCACCATCTCGGCGGTGCCCTCCTCGATCGTCCGCGAGCTCGCCTCCGGATCGGTGACCAGCTCGTAGACGTTGAGCTCCAGCGCGTCGGCGCCCGCCTGCTCGAGCCGGCGGGCGTAGGAGAGCCAGCCGCCGGAGGTGGTGCCGTTGAGCGAGGCGACGACCGGCAGGGAGATCGCGGCCTTTACCCGATGGAGATGCTCGAGGTAGCCGTCGGGGCCGAGCGCGAAGATCTGGGGCTGCGGCAGCAGGTCAGGCGAGATCTCGAGCCGGGCGGAGAAGCCCGCGCGCTGGTTCGAGGCGCTCGACCGCCCTTCGATCTGCTCCTCGAACAGCGAGGGCAGGACGATCGCCGCGGCGCCGGCGTCCTCGAGCCGCCGCACCAGGCCGAGGTCGTAGCCGAGCGGCGAGGCGCCGCAGACGAGCGGATTCGGCAGCTCGAGGCCGAGGTAGCGGGTCGAAAGATCCATCGCGCCCTCGCGCCGGATCCTGACATAGAGACCGCGGCCGCTCGCCACCCACGCGGGCGGGAGCGGCCGCGGGCCGGGCGCCGAGCGCCGGCGTCAGGGCTGCGGCGCGAGCGTCAGCGGGTCGCGCAGCGGCAGATGTTCGACCTTGCCGTCGAAGAACTGCGCCATCGTCGCCCGCCCCTGCGGGTCTCCGGGCGCGATCTCCTCCCACTTGCCGACGACCAGCAGGACCAGCCGCTCCGGGTCGAGGAAGCGCCGGGCGGCGGCCTCGACGTCGGCGGCGGTCACCGCGCGGATCCGGTCGCGGTACTTCGCCCAGTAGTCGGGCGCGCGGCCGATCACCTCGTCGTTGGCGAAGGTGCTGGCGATCCGGGAGGCCGACTCGAACGAGCGCGGGAAGGTGTCGACGAAGGAGTTCTTCGACACCCGCAGCTCCTCCTCGCTCGGCGCTCCGGCGCGGATCTTCGCCAGCTCCTCGAGCGCGATCTCGGTCGCGAAGGCGACGGTCGGGTTCTTCGAGTCGAAGCCCATGGCGAAGACGCCCGGCCAGAAGGTGCCGATGCCGAAGCTCGAGGAGGCGCCGTAGGCGAGGCCCTCGTCCGAGCGGATGCGCGTGGTCAGCCGCGAGGTGAAGCCGCCGCCGCCCAGGATGTCGTTCATGACCATCAGGGCGTACATCTGCGGATCGCTCCAGTCCCGCCACTGCGCGCCCAGGTGGCCCATGCGCACCTTGCCCTGCGGGATGTCCTTCTCGACGTGGTAGAGGCCGGGCCGGGGGGTGAAATCCGGTCCGGCGGGAGGCCAGGCCGGGGCGGGGCTGCCGGCGCTCCAGCCGGAGAGTCGGCGCTCGAGGTCGGCGAGGAGCGTGGCCGTGTCGACGTCGCCCGAGATCGCCAGCACCAGGTGCTCGGGCCCGTAGGTCTCGCGGTGGAACGCGACGAGGTCGTCGCGCGTGATGCCGTCGAGGTCGGCGACCGTCATCTGTCGGGCGGCGAAGTGCCGCTCGCCGCGCAGCAGGAACCCCCACTCGCGTCCGACGATGTCGCCGGCGTCGTCGTTCCTCTGCTTCATGCCCTCGAGCAGGATCCCCTTCTCGACCGCCAGCCGGGCTTCGTCGAAGCGGGGCGCGGTCAGCATCTCGAAGAAGAGGTCGAGCGACTCGGCGAGCGCCGGGGTGATGGTGTCGAGCGACGCCGAAGCGCGCACGTCGGCCGCGCCCGAGCCGATCTCGGCGGCGAGGAAGTCGACCTTCTCGTCGAACTGCTCCGGAGTCAGCGCACGGGTGCCGCCCTTGCGCATCATGGTCGCGGTGAGCGCCGCGAGGCCGGCCTTGCCCTCCGGCTCGCGGAAGGCGCCGGTGCGGAAGATGGCCGAGAGCTTGACCAGCGGCAGGGCGTGGTCCTCGACGACGAAGGCCACCACCCCGCCGGGCAGCTCGTGCCGGTACTTCGCGGCCTCCGGCACCTCGAACTTCAGCTCGCCGTACTGCAGTTTCTCGGGGCGGGCCGGGATGGGCGCGGCGCCCTTCGCGGCCGGGGCGGCGAACGCCGGAGCGACGGCGGCGCCGAGGGCTAGGGTGAAGGCGAGAATCGGGCGGCGCATCACTTCGTCCCCTCCTGGGCGGCGGCGAGCGCGTCGAGCCGGCTGCGGATCTCGCGCTCGAGGACCTCGATGACCTTCTGGAACTCCGCCGGCACCTGGGCCTTCTGGGCGGACATCTGCTCGAGCGTCTGCGCGAGGCCGGCGGCGTCCTCGCTCTTGCGGATCTGGCGGACCTGACCCATGACCTGCTGCTGTATCGGCGCCGGCAGGCCGGCGAGCTCCGCCGGCACCGGCTCGATCTCGGCCCCTGCCTTGCGCCGGTAAGTGGCGACCGTGCGCTGCTCGGGTGCGAAGTACTTGCCGGCCACGCGGGCGACATCCTCCGCGCTCACCGCCAGCGTCTTGTCGGCCCACGTGTTCAGGTACTCCCAGTCGCCCCAGCCCTCGTAGAACAGGAGCTGCAGCATCAGGAAGAACGGGTTCTCGAGCCGGCGGTAGGCGTCGGCCGCGATCTGGTTCTTCACCTTCTGCAGCTCCTCGGCCGGCACCGGCTCCTTCTGCAGCCGCTCGAGCTCGGCGACGAGAGCCGCCTCGAGCTCGGCCGGCTGCGCGTCGCCCTTGGTCTCGGCCGAGAGGCCGAAAAAGCCGTTGTACTTCCAGGACTGCTGGTTGGCGCTCGCCGAGGCCGCGATCTGACGGTCGAGCACCAGGCTCTTCTTGAGCCGCCCGGTCTCGCCGTTGAGCAGCCCTTCGATCACCTGCAGCACGTAGCCGTCCCGGTGCTCGAACGGCACGGTGTGGAACTGCAGCGAGACCTGCGGCTGGCAGTCGCACTCGGCGTTCATCCGCTTCTCGGCGAGCTGCGGCACCTCGAGGGTGACCACGTCGGGTACCGGCCTGGCGCCGCGCGGGATGCGACCGAAGTACTTCTCGGCGAGCCGCTTCACCTCGGCCGGGTCGAAGTTGCCGACGAGAGCGGCGGTCAGGTTGTTGGGCGCGTAGTAGGTCGAGAAGAAGTCCTGGGCGTCGGCGAGCGACAGCATCTTGAGGTCGCTCATCCAGCCGATCGTGTCCCACTTGTAGGGGTGCGACGTCCAGAACATGGAGTTGAGCTGCTCGTCGAAGGGCCCGGTCGGGGTCGAGTCGACGCGCAGGCGGCGCTCCTCCTGGACGACGTCGCGCTCGCTGTAGAACTCGCGGAAGACCGGCTGCAGCAGCCGCTCCGACTCCATCCAGAACCAGAGCTCGAGCTTGTTGGCCGGCACGGTGATGAAATAGATGGTCGAGTCCCAGTTGGTGGTCGCGTTCATGCCCGAAGCGCCCGCCTCGGTGTAGATCCTGTCGAACTCGTCCTTGACCATCAGCTTGCGCTGCTCCTCGACCAGCGCCTGGAAGCGCGTCTCGAGGTCGACCAGCGCCGGGGGTCGCGCGGCCGGATCGAACGGGTCGTCGATCTCGCCGAGCCGCCAGCGCCGGCGCTGCTCCGCGTAGAGGGCGCGGATCTCGCCCTGCAGCTTCTCCTGCTCCCCGATGATCTCGGCGTCGCGCTTCGGATCGGTGGTGCCGATCACGCGCGAGCCCTTGAACATCATGTGCTCGAAGAAATGGGCGACGCCGGTGATCCCCGGCCGCTCGTTGGCCGAGCCGACCTTCGCCACCCAGCCGCCCATCACCGTCGCCTGCTCCGGCCGCGGCACGAGCAGGAACTCCATGCCGTTGTCGAGGGTGAACTGCTGCACGGGCACCTCGGCCTTGCGCTCCCCGGCGCGGGCGGGGACCGACCCCGCCAGCACCGGGACGAGCAGGGCGAGGATGCCGCACGCATGCCGCCACGGGCTTCGTCTCATCACGCGCTCTCCATGGACCATTGGACCTGCCCTGACGGAACCCGCCCGAGCGGAGCGGCTCCGGACTGGCTGTGTACGGCCGGGCCCACGGCCCGGTTCTTCCGCCTCGCTTGCGCGGCGAGCGCGGTTCGAGGCCACACCGCCCGCGGCCAGCGCCCCCCATGCTATCCGGGCGCGCGGGCCCCGAGCGAATCGCAGCCGGTTCCGGCCCGGCTAGACTGTCCGGATGAGCGCTCGCCGGCCGCCTTCCGCCCCCGACCCCGTCGCCACGCTCGCCGAGCTGCCGTTGCTCGCCGCCACCCGCGCCGAGTGGGCGCCGTGCGCCGCGGCCGGGCTCGCCAGCTTCCTCGCCGATCACGCCGTCTGCGAGCAGCAGGTGGCGCAGTACGCGCTCTCGCTGGCCGGCTTCTACCCCGAGGACCTCGAGCTGGTCGAAGCGGCCGGCGCGCTCGCCGCCGAGGAGGTGCAGCACTTCCGGCGAGTGGTCGCGATCCTGAAGCGGCGCGGCTGGCCGCTCGCCGGACGGCGCAGCAACCGCTGGGCGCAGGCGCTGCGCCAGCGGATCGAGGCCGGCCGCGAACCCTGGACCCGGGTCGATCGGCTCTGCTTCGGGGCGTTGATCGAGGCGCGGAGCTGCGAGCGCTTCACCCGGCTGCTGGTCGAGCTCGCCGGACGCGACCCCGAGGTCGAGCGGCTGCTGCACGATCTCGGACCGGCCGAAGCGCGCCACTGGCGTCTCTTCCGCCGCCTGGCCGGCCGGGACCTTCCAGCGGAAGCCGTCGAGGCCCGCTTCCGGGGCTGGCTCGAGTTCGAGGCGGGGCTGCAGGCCGGTCTCGGCGTCGAGCCGACCGTCCACGGCTGAGCCGGCGCCCTAGGAGTTGTCGCCGTCCCCTTCGAGGCGCTGGACGATCTGGGCGACCTCGAGCTCGGCCCGCCGGATCTTGCCGCGGCAGAGATCGAGCAGCTCGGCCGCGCGCGCGAGCTCGGCCGCCAGGCGGTCGACGTCGACCTCCTCCCCCTCGACCCGCGCGAGGATCGCCTCGAGCTCGCGGATCGCCTCGGTGAACCCGGGTTCGGCGCTCTCCGCGCCCGTCTTCTTCGCGCTCATGGCTCCTCCACCCGGCTCGTCAGGCTGCCGCCGGCCAGCTCCGTCGTCAACCGCGCCCCCGGCGCCACCTCGCGCGGATCCCGGAGGGCGCGTCCCGCCGCGCTGCGCGTCACGCTGAAGCCGCGGGCGAGCGTGCGTTCGACGCCGAGCCCCGCGACCAGCCGCCGGAGCCCTTCGACGCGCGCGGCCGCGGTCGCCGCGCTCCCGCGCGCGGTCGAGGCGAGGCGCGCGGCGACGACCCGGCGCTCGCGCTCCGCCCGTTCGAGGGCGCGGGGGGCCGAGCGCGCGAGGCGCAGCGCGGTCCCGCGCCGCCGCTCGGCGGCCGCGCGCAACGCCACCGGCGCGGTCGAGGCGAGCGCGCGCGCCAGCGCCGAGAGCCGCGCCGCGAGCGCGTCGAGGCGGCCGCGAGCGCCCAGGAAGCGGCGCTCCGCGCCGGCGAGCGCCGCCTCGGCGCGGGCAAGCGGCAGCCGGCCGGCGGCCGTGGCGCGGCTGCGCAACCGGTCGACGGCGAGCTCGGCGCCCTGCAGGCGCGCGACCAGGAACTCGGCGACCTTGGTCGGCGTCTTGAAGGCCGCGTGCGCCACGCGGTCCGCCACCGACTCGTCGATCTCGTGACCGAGGCCGGTCAGCACGGGCACGGTCGCGCGCGCGACCGCGAAGGCGATGGCGCGGCTGTCGAACGCGGCGAGGTCGCTTCTGGCGCCGCCGCCGCGGACGAGGGCGATGCAGTCGACGCCGGCGCCGGCGGCGAGCTCGAGCGCCGAAGTCACGGCGCGCTCGGCCTCGAGCCCCTGTACCGCGGCGTGCACGAACAGGACGCGGAAGCCGTAGCCGCTCTCGGCGAGCGTCGAGACGAAGTCGTGGTAGGCCGCCGAGCCGTGCGAGGTGACGAGCGCGACGGCGAGCGGCAGCGGCGGCAGCGGAATCGCGCGGTTGGCCTCGAGCACACCCGCGCTGGCGAGCTCGGCCAGCGTCTCGACCCGCCGGCGCGCGAGCGCGCCCAGCGTGAAGACCGGGTCGATCTCCTTGACCTGCACCTGGAGCTTGCCGTGCGGCGGATAGAAGTCCACGGCCACCCGGCAGCGGATCGCCAGCCCTTCGGCCAGGCGCTGGCCGTGGCGCTCGAGCAGGGGGCGGACGCGCAGGGCGTCCCCCTTCCAGAGCACGGCGTCGAGCTTGCCGACCACCGCGTCGCCCTCCCCCTTCTCGACGAGCTCGAAGTAGACGTGGCCGGAGGCGTGGGTCTTCAGCCGCTGCACCTCGCCCTGCACCCAGACCGAGGCGTAGGCCTCGCGCAGGAGGGCCTGCAGCTCGCGCCCGAGCTGCGAGACGGAATAGGTCTCGGGGGAGAGAGGGTCGGCGGGGTTCCGGCTCGGCATCCGCGCCCGTCTCAGTGGTAGCTCTTGAGCTCCCGGGCTGCGGAGAGCGGGATCGACTCCGCCCACTCCTGCGCCTTCTTGTCGCCCGCCGTGCGCTTCTTGAGGAAGGTGATCGCTTCCTTGCGCTCGGTGAACAGGCGCCAGATGAAGGTGTGGCCGGCGGGCGCCGTGAAGTAGGTGAAGTCCGCCGCGTTCGAGCCGAGGGAGAGCCCGAGGTCGGGATCGCCGTTGACGCCGACGCAGGCCGCCGCGATCGAGCGGTGGGCGAGCACCAGGGCCTTCAACGCATCCTCGAGATCGGAGAGCTCCTCCTTCGACTGCGCCGAATGCAGCAGGGCGATCCGCCCCGCCTCCTCCTCGGCCAGCAGGTTGTAGGGGACGTCCTGCCGGTCCATCGCCTCCTTGGTCTCGGAGGTGGTGACGAACACGTCGTCCGTGCCCTGGACCTTGTAGGCGATGCAGAAGGCCTCGGCCTCGAATTTCGGGAAGGCCTCGGCGAGAATGCCCTCGTCTTCAACGGTAAAGTAGTAGAGCCGGTTCAAGAGACGGCGTGAAGCCATGACGGAGTTCCTCCAGGGCCGACCTTTTTATCACGGGGCCGCTTTGCGCCCGTCCGGAGGGGCGCCTTGAGCCCGCCTGCCCCGGTTCTGCGCCTCCCGGCGGCCCTGCTCAGGGTCTGGATCGACGGCCCGCCGGCGCTGGCGGCGCGCCTCGTCGGAATGGCCGCCTCCGGCCCGGGGATGACCCAGGTGGCGCCCGGCGTGTTCGCCTTCCCCCCGGTGCCGGGCGATCCGGCGGTCTTCGACCGGGCGGTCCGCGTCGGCCACCGCCTGCTCGCCGCCCTGGCGGCCGAGGGGGGGCAGGGGCGGGTCCGGGCGCTGATCGCGCCGGGCGCCGTCGCGGTCTCCGGGGGGAGGACGACGCTGCTCGAGGACACCCTGCAGACCGAGCTGGGCCGCAAAGCGCCGGCGCTGGTGCCCGACGCGCTGCACCTGACCGGCCACGCCGCACGCGGGCTCGAGGGGCGCTGGGCGACCGCGGCGGGAGCGAACCTCCAGATCGGCTCGGGCCGGGTCGTGCCGACGGTCGTGCTCGGGCCGCCGGCGCCGGGCCTGCCCCCCTGGCGCAATCCCGAGGTGCTGGCCCGCACGCTGCGCTGGGTGCCGCGCCCGGCGCCTTCGCAGCGTCTCGCCGAGCTGCTCGCGGCGCCGGTCACCCGGCTCACCGGACCGATCGGCGTCGGCAAGACCCGCCTCGCCTTCGAGACGCTGCGCGCCGGCGGCCGTCACGCGCTCTGGCGACGAGCCGGCGGCGAGCCGGGCGAGGTCCCGCCGCCCCTCGAGCGCGCGCTCGCCGCCGAAAGGCAGAGCCCGGTCTGGGTCGTCTACGACACCCTGGAATCGGCCGACCCCGTGGTCTGGAAGGAGATCGAGATCCTCGCCGCCCATCCCGAGCTCGGCCAGGGGCTCCACCTGCTCCTGATCGCCCGGGCGGCCACGGAGTGGCACCCGGCGGCGGTGGCCGGCGCGCCGGAGCTCGCGCTCGGGCCGATGACGGGCGAAGAGTGGGAGCGCTTCTGCTTCCAGGTCTACCACGGGCTCGCGCTGCCCATGGGCGTCTCCGAACGGCTCGCCGACCGCGCGGCCGGCAACCCCTTCGCGCTCGAAGAGGCGCTGCTCTACCTCGTGCGCGACCGGCAGTTGCGCCAGGTCTTCGGCTCCTTCTTCTTCAGCGGCACCGAGGACCGCGCCGAATTCCAGCCGTCGAGCCGCTTCCGGCTCCACGCCGAAGCCGAGGCGGCGCGGCTGGGCGACCCGAACCCGCTGCGCTATCTCGCGCTCGCCGGAGGGGAGCCGGTGCCGGCCGCCGAGCTGGGCGCCGCCACCTTCGCTGCCGGCGCGGGGTCGCCCGAGCCGGGGTGGGAAGATCGCGCGGTCGCGGCGGGGGTGATCGAGCGCCGCGAAGGACCCTGGGGCATCGGCCTCGCGCACGCCTGGCCGGCCGTGGCGCTGGCGCTCGCCGGCGCGCTCGACCCCGAGTCCGCCGCCGCCGCGGGCCGGACCCTCGGCGAGCTCCTTGCGGCGCGCAGCTCGACTCCCGAGGAGGCCTGGGGCGCCTGGCCCCTGCTCGCCGGCAGCGACGACGGCGCACGCGCCGCGCTCGACGCCTCGGCGGCGGGCGGTGGACAGATTCCGCGCGAAGCGCTCTATGCGGCGCTGCGCGACGAGCTCGCGTCGGCCGGCGAACGCGCGGCCGACCCGGCGCTCGAGCTCGACCTGCTCTGGGCGCTGCTGCCGATCGCCCGCCGCCTCGGCCGCCTGCACGAGCTCGAGACCGCCATCGCGCGCGGCCTCCGGCTCGCGACCGGGCGGCCCGAGCGCTTCCTCGCCATCGCCGCCGTGGCCGCCGAGCAGTTGCAGAAGGCGGGACGCTTCCGCGAGGCGGAGGCGACGCTGCGCCAGGCGCTCGCCGCCGCGCGCGACACCGAGGAGAAGAAGAAGGAGCTGCTGCTGATCGAGCTCGGCCGCGTCCTGGTCAAACAGGGGCGCCGCGCCGAGGCGCAGGAGCTCTTCGCGAAGACGCTCGCCTTCGCGCAGCGCGCGAATCGCCGCCACGTCGAGGCCACCTGCCGCTTCCACCTGGGCAACATCGCGCTGCACGAGTTCCGGCTCGAAGAGGCGACCGCCCATCACGAGGCGGCGCTCGCGCTGCGCCGCGCCGCCGCCGCCGTGGTGCCGGTCGCGACTTCGCTCTCGGCGCTCGGCGCGGTCGCCATGGCGCAGGGCAACTTCCCGACCGCGCTCGCGCGCTACGAGGAGGCGCAGGCCGCGCTCGAGGGCGAGGGCAACGAGGCGGAGGAGGCCTTCGCGCTGCTCGGCCAGGGCCGGGCGCTCGCGCGCCTCGGCGACTTCGCGGGCGCGGCGCCCGTGCTCAAGCGCGCTCTCCAGCTGCGCGACGGCCGCGACGATTCGGTCGGCGAGGCGATCGCGCGCGTCGCGCTCGCCGAGGTCCATCTCGAGCTCGGCCAGCTCGAGCTGGCGCACCAGGAGGCGCGCAAGTCGCTGTTCGCGCTCTCCCTGGTGCCGGAGGTCGACGCCCGGGCCGACGCCGAACGCATCCTCGGCCAGGTGCTGCTGCGCCAGCGGCGCGCCGAGGAGGCCGACGCGCGGCTGATCGAGGCCGAGCGCATCTACAGGTCGGCGGGCAACGACTTCGCGCTGCTCACCGTGCTCGCCCTGCGGCTGGAAACGGCGACCGTCGTCGGCGCGCCCGACGGCGTGTCCACGGCGTTCGGGGCGCTCGCTTCCGAACGGCTGCGGCTGCCGCAGATCGTCTCGGCCGCGCTGTTCGACTACCCCCTGTCGGTGGGCGCCGGCTGGCTGCGCGAGCGGCTGGGCGGAGGACCCGACCCGCGCCCCTTCCTCGAGCAGGCCTATGGCGAGCTGCTGCGCCAGACCGGCTTCCTGACGCCCGCGATGCGCCAGCGCTTCCTCTTCCAGATCCCGGCCCACGCGGCGATCCTCGAGGCCGCCACCCAGCGCGGCCTCCCGATGCCCGCGATCTAGACGCGTCGAGCTAGCGCGCGAGCAGCGCGTCGAGCGCGGCGCGATCCGCCGGAGTGAGGTCGGCGTCGGCGAGGAAGTAGTCGGCCGCGGCCGGCATCGGCACCGCCGGGCGGGTCAGCGCGCGGGAGAGCTGGCCGCAGTCGAGCGCCCCCATCGACAGCAGCGCGGCGCCGTCGCACAGCGCCAGCACGTCGTTGATCGCCTTCGACTGGATCGCGATCTCGAGCTTCGCGGGCAGGCCCTGGGCGCTCACCTGGTAGCCCCCATCGACCCGCGCCAGGCGGACCCGCGCCACCAGCGACAGCGTCTGCGGCGGCAGCAGCAGCTCGTCGGTCAGACGCTGGCGCACGCCGCCGAGATCGACGTCGGCGACGAGAGCCCCCTTGCCGAGCAGGTCGATCTCCAGCCGGCCGTCGAAGGAGCCGTCGGGGCGCGGCGAGAGCCAGGCGCGATGGCCCCGCACGTGCAGCGTCTGGCGGGGCGAGGCGAGCGTGACCGTCACCGGCTCGTAGACGATCGGCGGCAGCTCACCGACGAGGTCCGTGTAGGTCCGGTTGAGCTTCGTGAAGGAGTAGGGCCCGGTCTCCGCAGCGCGCGCCGCGCCGGCGGCGAGGGCGAGGGCGAGGGCGAGCGCCAGGGTGGCGAACTGGGGTGCGCGACACATGGATCACGGAGTGTAGCCGCGCGCCGCCCGCGCCTTCAACCCGGAGCCCTTGACCTCGATCGTCACCGCGTGGCGCTCGCCCGGCTTGGGCGGCGGCGAGGGCGCGAACGCCAGCAGGTACTGGCTGCGCAGCTCGCGCTCGATCTGGTCGTAGACCGCGTCGAGCTCCTCGGCCTTGTCGACGTAGAAGACGCGGCCGCCGGTCTCCTCGGCAAGCTTCTGCAGCTTGCCGCGGACGCCGACGCTGCCGGCGCCGACGCCGAGGCCGATCGTGTAGATCGAGACGCCGCTCCTCTGCGCGAAGGCGAGAGCGTCGGCGAACGGCACCAGGCTCGAGGTGTCGTCGCCGTCGGAGAGCAGCGCCATCGCCTTGCGGCCGCGGATGCCGCGGAACTGGTAGAGCGAGTAGACGAGCGCGTCGTGGAGCGCCGTGTTGCCCATCGCCGGCAGGTCGCGGAAGGCGACCTCGAGCGCCTCGGCGTCGGGCGTGAGCGGCATCAGCATCGCCGGCCGGTCGGAGAAGCCGACCGCGAAAGCGCGGTCCTTGGGCGTCATCACCGCGCGCAGGAAGTCGGCGGCCGCGTGCTTCGCCTCGCCGATCGACTCGCGCATCGACCCCGAGGTGTCGAGCACCACCGCGAGCGTCAGCGGGAGG
The DNA here is from genome assembly GCA_963803995.1 of uncultured Acidobacteriota bacterium. Taxonomy (GTDB): domain Bacteria; phylum Acidobacteriota; class Thermoanaerobaculia; order Multivoradales; family JAGPDF01; genus JACTMI01. The sequence continues at coordinate 222,742 of CAWDOT010000006.1, read as the reverse complement.
TCGCGCATCAGCTCGAACTTGCTCACCTCCTGCGGCTTGCCGTTGTCGAACACCTTGAAGTCGGCGGCGGCGAGGCCGTCGACCAGCGCCCCCGAGCGGTCGGTCACCGTGGCGTAGAGCTCGACCAGCTCGACCTCGATCTCCTCGAGGAACTCGCTCGAGTTGAGGATGCGGAAGTCCTCGACCCGGGTGCCGTCGTTGTAGGTGGCGGTGACCGTCAGGTAAGTGACCTGGTCGCCGGTCGGGGCTTCGAAGGTCGCCTCCCAGGGCGGTTGAGTCAGCGTCGCGATCTCTTCGTCGTTGATCTTGAAGACGACGTTCTCGATCCGCTTGCCCTCGGGCACCACGGCGGCCGCGCGCGCCCGGATCGTGCCGGTCAGCCGCTTGCCGCGCGGCGGCGAGAGCAGCTTCACCCGCGCCTCGCCCTGCGGCTCGTTGAGCAGGATCTCGTCGGCGGCGAGCAGCTTGCCGGCGGCGTCGTAGCCCTCGGCGCGCACCACCGTCTCGGTCGGGATGTTGGGCAGGCGCAGCTCCGCGCTCCACGGCGGCGCGCCGCGGGTGAGCTGCGGCTTGCCGTCCACGAAGAACTGCACCTTGCGGATGCCGCCGCCGGCGACCAGCGCCTCGGCGCGGAAGAGTCCGAACACGACGTCGGCGGCCGGGGGCAGCAGCACCAGCGTGTCGCGCCCGTCGAGTCGCGTGAGGCCGAGATCCTGCCCGACCGCGACCGCCGGCGCTTCATCCTCCGGCTCCGGCTTCGGCTCCCCCGGCACCTCGAGGCCGCGCGCCACCCACCCGGTCCGGCCGGTGACCTCGTCGCGCAGCTCGAGGCGGAGGACGAAGCGCTGCTTGGGGCGCAGCGCGCGATAGAGCTCGAGCACCACCGGCACGTCCCCGCTCGGCGGCGGCAGCACGAAACGGCTGCGGAACTCCTCGAACACCGCGCTCTCCTGCTCGATCCGGCCGGCGGCGGCGATGCGGGTCTCGCGGCTGCCCCCCGGCTCGTCGACGACGCCGAGCGGGACGCCGGCCGGCAGCTCGATGCGGATACGGGTCAGGATGCGCTGGTCGCGGCGCTCGGGAAAAGAGAAGGCGACGCGCGCGACCGCCAGCTCCTCCGGGCCGGTGACGACGTCGGCCGCCGCCCGCCGCGCCCACTCGGCGAGGTCGGCCGGGGGCTCGAAGAGCGCGGCGACCTGGGCGTCGGTCATGCGCTCCTTCTGGAACCCGAACAGCCCGGCGACCCCGGTGACCTTGTCGATCCGTTCGGTCAGTTTGCACAGCTGGAGGTCCGGCCGCTTGCCGCGGATGCGGCCGACCAACTCATCGAACTGCTCGAGGTAGTACTCCATCTCCTCGCGGTAGAGGAGCCGCTTCGAGTCGGTCGGGTACCAGACCCGGAAATGCCCCTCGACCCGTGGCCGGTAGAGGACGACGGGGCGGGCGGCGGGGGCGACCCCGTAGGTCCAGACCTCGAGCGGCCGGAACGTCTCGGAGCACTCGACGACCAGCCGCTCGGCCGGAGCTCCCTGCAGGAAGAGCAGCTTCGCGCGGTCGTCGAAGAACGAGAACCCTTCCGCGCGTACCCGCCGGCGGCGGTTCTCGATGCCGACGACGAGCTCGTTCTCCGGCGTCTCCGGCAGGGGGTCGCGCGCGAGCCGGAGCGCGACCTCGCCGATCCGCTCGGCGAGCGGCAGCGCCGCCAGGCGCGCGCGCTCCTCGGCCGGCAGCAGCTCGGCGGGACCGTCCTCCAGGAAGGCGCGGGTCCGCTCGACCGCCGGGTCCGCTTCGATCCAGGCGGCAGCCGGGGCCGCCCCGAGCAGGAGAGCGGCGGCGAGGGCCGCCCCGCTGGCGAGACACGTCGAGAGGGTACGGACCTGCCGGGGGAGCGCGGGACCGGGCTGGATTGGGGGCATGGGGGACCTCTCCGAGCAATCTCCGGACCAGCCCGGGGGCGCGACTATACTGTCCCCGCCGTGCCCACGCCCCTCAAGAACCGCCCGATCGCCTCCTGGAAGGCGGGCGACCTGGTCCAGGGCTTCGCCTTCCTGCGCCGCAAGGAGACGCGGCAGGACAAGGGGGGCCGCTCCTACCTCGACCTCGAGCTGGTCGACGCGACCGGTTCGGTCCCGGGCAAGGTCTGGTCCGACTCGGCGGCGCTCGCCGCCGACTTCAACGCTCCCGGATACGTGAAGTTCCGCGGCCAGGTTCAGAGCTATCGCGACCAGATCCAGCTCAAGGTCGAGAACTGCCGCGCCGCGATCGAGGCGGACCGCGCCGACGGCTTCGACGAGGCGCAGCTCGTCCCGACCACGAAGTACGACATCGGCGAGCTCTGGACCCGGCTCGAGGAGACGCTCGCCGGCCAGCTCGTGCGCCCCGAGGCGGCCCGGCTCGCCGAGGAGACGCTCGCGCTCCACGGCGCCGCGCTCAGGCTCCACCCGGCGGCCAAGGCGATCCACCACGCCTACCGCGGCGGCCTGCTCGAGCACGTCGCCTCGATGCTCGGGCTGGCGGTGAAGATCGCCGACCACTACACGGAGCTCGACCGCGACCTGCTGCTGCTCGGCGTCCTCTTCCACGACCTCGGCAAGCTGATCGAGCTGGGCGCGATGCCGGTCAACGACTACACGCCCGCCGGCCGGCTGGTCGGCCACGTCGTGATCGGGCGCGACCTGTTGCGCGAGCGGATCGCGGCGATCCCGGAGTTCCCCGCCGACCTCGCGCTCGAGCTCGAGCACCTGGTGCTCTCGCACCAGGGAAAACGCGAGTTCGCCTCGCCGGTCGAGCCGATGACGCCGGAGGCATTCGCGCTCAACATGATCGACGATCTCGACTCGAAGCTCGCGTTGCTGCGCGGCCTCGCCGCGACCGGCTCCGGCTTCGTCTGGGCGAAGAGCCTCGACCGCTTCGTCTGGCTGGGGGAATCGGCGGGCACCGCCGAGACGGACGCGGAGGCGGAGGCAGCCGACGACGACGGCCCCGCCGCCGACGCTCCGATCGATCAGAAGTCCATCTGGTAGAGCATCCAGTAGACCGCCACGCCGGTCACCGAGACGTAGAGCCAGATCGGCAGCGTCCAGCGCGCGATGGCGCGGTGGCGGTCGAAGCGGCGCCGGAGCGCGCGCGAGAGCGTGACGAGCGCGAGCACCGGCACCGCCGCGGCGAGCAGCGTGTGGCTGACGAGCAGCGTGAAGTAGATCGTGCGCGCCGCGCCGGCGCCCTGGAAGCGGACCGAGCCGACCTGCGCGTGGTAGACGAGATACGAGACGAGGAAGGCCGCGGAGCAGGCGAGCGCGCTCCACATCACCCGGCGGTGGGCCTCGATCCGGCGCCGGCGGATCAGCAGCCAGCCGGTCGCGAGCAGCAGCGCCGCGGTCGCGTTGAGCGCCGCGTTCAGCGTCGGCAGGTCGCGCACAGAAAGCGTCATCGGCCGCCCGGCGCGGCGCCCTCCGCCTGCAGCGCGGCGAGATCGCCGAGCAGGCGGTCGAGCGCGTCCGGCTCGAAGGCGTCGTAGGCGCCCCGCAGCCGCCCCTCCGCGTCGATCAGCACGAAGCGGTTGCTGTGCAGGATCGGCATCTCGGGATTCTCGGGCGTCTCCTCGACGGGCAGCAGGAAGCCGCGACGCACGAGATCCCAGACCGCCGGGCGCGGCCCGGTCAGGAACAGCCAGTCGTGGCGGTGGGAGAGGCCGTGGCTCTCGGCGTACGCAGTCAGCACCGCGGGCGTGTCGTGGTCGGGATCGACCGTGATCGAGACCAGCTTGACCCCGGAGGCCTCCGGCAGGCGGCCCGCGAGCTCCTTCATGCGCGCGGTCAGGCGCGGGCAGTAGATCCTGCACCGGGTGAAGATGAAGTCGGCGATCCAGGGGCTGCCGGCGAGCTCCTCGCGGGTGACCAGCGCGCCGCCGCGCTCGGTCAGGACGAACTCGGGCAGCGTCGCGATCACCGGCGGCGGCGGACCCGGCGGCGGCAGCGCGCGCCGCTCGGCGGCGAAGCGGATCGCGACCACCGCGACCACCGCGACGAGCGGCGCGAGGAGCAGCGCGCGGCGCACGCCGGGCGTCATCGCCAGCGCACCAGGTGGTCCACCACCATGGCGCCGAGCACGGCGGGCAGGTAGAAGACCGAGACCAGCAGCAGCCGGCGCGCGGTAGCGACCGTCTGGTCGCGGGCGAAGGTGGCCGCCGCGAACAGGAACCAGGCGCCGCCGGCGAGCGCGCCGCCCAGCGCGATCCAGCCGGTCATGCCGGTCGCCGAGGGCATCAGCGTCACCGGCACCAGCGCGGCCGCCCAGAGCACGGCCTGGCGGCCGGTGCGGCGGCCGTCGGGATCGTTGACCGTGAGCAGTGGCATGCCGGCCGCGCGGTAATCGGCGCGATAGAGCCAGGCGATCGACAGGAAGTGCGGCAACTGCCAGAGGAAGAGCAGGGCGAAGAGCAGCCAGCCCCCCAGCTCGAGCCGTCCGGACGCCGCGGTCCAGCCCATCACCGGCGGCGCCGCGCCCGGAAAGGCGCCGATCACGGTGGCGATCGAGCTCACCCGCTTCATCGGCGTGTAGACGAGGACATACGCCGCGAGCGTCGCGGCGCCGACCAGGGCGGTCAGCGCGTTGACCAGCAGCAGGAGCTGCAGCAGGCCGGTCGAGGCGAGCAGCACCGCCCAGGCGAGCGCGCCGTCGGGCGACATCCGCCCGGCCGGGAGCGGGCGCTGCGCGGTCCGGCGCATCCGGCGATCGGTCTCGCGCTCCACGAACTGGTTGAGCGCGGCCGAGCCGGCGGCAACGAGCGCGGTGCCGACGAGGGCGTTGGCGAAGCGGGCCGGGTCGATCCCTTCGGGCGACGCCAGGACGAATCCGGCGGCCGTGGTGAGCGTCACCAGCAGCGTGATGCGCGGCTTGCAGAGCTCGACCAGGTCGGCGGCGAGCGCGCGGCTGGCGGTCTCGGCCCTCACCCGGGAAGTCTATCCTCGAAGGCGCTACGCTCCGGACCGCGCGGCGCCGGATTCCGGTCGCTGTCGAGCCGGATCGCGTCGCGCGCCGTAGGGGGAAGCGTGGAGACGAGAGCGACGCCGGTGGTCCGGCTCGAGCGGCTGAGCAGGACCTACGCCGAGGCGGGGCGGGAGCGCCGCGTCCTCGACGGCATCGAGGCCGAGATCAGGACCGGGGAGCTCGTGGTGCTGCTCGGCCGGAGCGGATCCGGCAAGTCGACCCTGCTCAACCTCATCGCCGGCATCGACCGCCCCAGCGCCGGTGAGGTCTGGCTCGAGGGGCGCGCCCTCGGGCGCCTCTCCGAGGACGAGCGCACCCGGCTCCGCCGGGACCGGATCGGCTTCGTCTTCCAGTTCCTCAACCTCGTCCCGACCCTCACGGTCGAGGAGAACGTCTGGCTCCCGTTCGAGCTGCGCGGCCGGCTCGGGCGCGCCGAGCGGCAGCGTGGGCTCGACCTGCTCGCCGAGGTGGGCCTGGCCGACCGTCGCGCCGAGCTGCCCGACCGCCTCTCGGGCGGCGAGCAGCAGCGCGTCGCCGTTGCCCGCGCCCTCGCCGCCGATCCGGCGCTGGTGCTCGCCGACGAACCGACCGGCAACCTCGACCTCGACACCGGTCTCGAGGTGCTCGACCTGCTCGACCGGCTGACCCGCAAGGCGGGCAAGACGCTGCTCATGGTCACCCACAGCCGGGAGGTGATGGGCATCGCCGACCGTCTGCTGTCGCTCGACCACGGCCACCTGGTCGAGCTCGAGCCGCCGAGGCGGGCGTGAACCTGCTCCTGCGCGCCGGGCTGCGCGAGCTCGTGGCCCGGCCGGCGCAGCTCGCCCTCGCCGTGGCCGGCGTCGCCCTCGGCGTCGCGGTGGTGGTGGCGGTCGACCTCGCCAACGAGAGCGCGCGTCGCGCCTTCCGCCTCTCGACCGAGGCCACCGCGGGGCGCGCCACCGACCAGGTCGCCGCCGGCTCGGCCGGTCTCGACGAGCGGCTGCTCGCCCGCGTGCGGATCGAGGCGGGCGTGGCGGCCGCGGCGCCGGTGGTCGAGGACTACGTCGCGCTCGCCGGCCACCCCGGACGGGTGCTCCACCTCCTCGGCGTCGATCCGCTGCTCGAGGGGCCCTTCCGGCCCGCGCTCGTCCCCGCGCTCGGCGCCGCGGGCGACCTGGCGCGCTTCCTCGTCGAGCCGGGCGCGGCGCTCCTCTCGAAGCCGACCGCCGACGAGCTGGGCGTCGCGCCCGGAGGCGAGCTCGAGCTGCAGGTCGGGTCGCGCGCGGCGCGCGTCCGGCTGGTCGGCACGCTCGCGCCGCGCGACGGCGCCAGCCGTGACGCCCTCGCCAACCTTCTTCTGGTCGATGTCGCCACCGCGCAGGAGCTGCTCGCCCGGCCCGGGCGGCTCTCGCGCATCGAGCTCGCGTTGCCCGAAGGCGCCGCCGGCGAAGCGGCGCGCGCGCGGATTCGCGACCTGCTGCCGTCCGCGGCCGAGCTCGAGTCGGCCGCGGGCCGGAGCCGCGCGCTCGACCAGATGACGCACGCCTTCCGTTTCAATCTCCAGGCGCTCTCCTGGCTCGCGCTCGTCTGCGGCGCCTTTTTGATCTTCAACACGACCACCTTCTCGGTCGTCCGTCGCCGGCCGCTGTTCGGTCGGCTGCGCGCGCTCGGGGCGCGCCGGCGCGAGATCCTCGCGCTCGTCCTCGCCGAGGCGGCGGCGGTCGGCCTCGCCGGGAGCCTCGCCGGGCTCGCGCTCGGCGTCGCGCTCGGCCGCGGGCTCGTGCGCCTCGTGCTGCGCACCATCGAGGACCTCTACTTCACGCTCGGCGTTTCCGGCTTCGCGCTCGCCCCGGGTTCGCTCACCCGCGGGCTCGCGCTCGGCGTCGGCGCCGCGCTCGTCGCGGCGCTCGCTCCGGCGCTCGAGGCCGCCTCGGCGCCGCCGCGCGTCACGCTCTCGCGCGCGGCGCTCGAGAGCGGCGCCGACCGGGGCGCCCGGCGCGCGGCGCTCCTCGGCGCGCTGCTGCTCGCGGCCGGCGCGCTCGCGCTGCTGGCGCCCGGGCGCGCGCTCGAGGCGAGCTTCGCCGCACTGTTCGCCCTGCTCGTCGGCTACTCGCTGGTGGTGCCCGCCGTCCTCGCCGGGGGTCTGGGCGCCCTGGCGCGATGGCGGGCGTTGCCCGTCGTGGCGCGCATGGCGGCGCGCGGCGTCGTCGCCTCGCTGTCGCGCACCGGCGTCGCGGTCGCCGCGCTCGCCCTCGCCGTCGCCGTGTCGGTCGGCATCGCGCTGATGGTCGGCAGCTTCCGGCGCGCGGTCGTCGACTGGCTCGGCACCACCCTCGTCGGCGACCTCTACGTGGCGCCCCCGACGCGCATCGCCTCCGCGGCGAACCTCGCGCTCGACGACGGCTTCGTCGCGCGGGTCGGCGCGCTGCCGGGCGTCGAGCGGGTCGTCACCCTGCAGATCGCCACCTTCGAGCGGCCGGGCGAGACGCCGCTGCGCGTCCTCGGCGTCGACCTCGAGGCGCGGCAGCGGTCCGGCCTCCGCTTCCGCGCCGGCGATCCCGACGTCGCGCTGCCGGCCTTCGCGCGCGGCGAGGCGGTCCTGGTCTCCGAGCCGTTCGCCTTCCGGCGCGGGCTCGAGGTCGGCGCCGTGCTCGAGCTGCCGACGGTCGACGGGCCGCGCCGCTTTCCGGTCGCGGGCATCTACGCCGACTACGGCTCCGACCAGGGCGTCGTGATGGTCGACCAGCGCCTCTACCGCCGCCTCTTCGACGACCGGGTGATCGCCGCGCTGGCGATCTTCGCGTCGCCGGGCGCCGACCTCGACCGACTGGCGCGCGCCGTCGAGCGCGCCGCCGCGCCGGGTGCGGTGATCGTGCAATCGAGCCGCGCGCTCGCGCGCGAGTCGCTGGCGATCTTCGACCGCACCTTCGAGGTCACCTCGGTGCTCCGCCTGCTGGCGGTCGCGGTCGCCGTGCTCGGCATCCTCGCCGCGCTCGCCGCGCTCGAGCTCGAGCGGGGTCGCGAGCTCGCGACGCTGCGCGCGCTCGGCCTCTCCCGTCGCCAGCTGGTCGGGCTGGTTCTCGCCGAGACCGGCTGGATGGGCGCGGCGGCGGGTCTCCTCGCGCTGCCCCTCGGAACGCTGCTCGCCGCCGTCATGATCCACGTGGTCAACCGGCGCTCGTTCGGCTGGTCGATGGAGCTCGCGTTCGCTCCGGCGCCGCTGGTGGAAGCGTTCGTCCTCGCCCTCGCCGCGGCGCTCGCCGCCGGCCTGCTGCCCGCGCGCCGCCTCGCCGCGGCCGATCCGGCGCTCGGCCTGCGGGAGGAGTGATGGTGCGTGGACCGCTCGCCTGGCTCGCCGCAACGCTCGCGACGATTCTCCTGCTCGTCGCGCTCGCCGTCCGCCTCGAGCGTCCGGCGGCGGCGCCACCGCTCGCCGCCGAGCTCGACGTCGCGGCAGCCTTGCGCGGCGGCGACCCGGCGGGCTTCCGCCGCGCCGACGCGCCCCGCCCGTTCGAATTCCCCGCCGACCACGGCGCGCACGACGGCTTCCGCACGGAGTGGTGGTACTTCACCGGCACGCTGGTCGCGGGCGACGGCCACACCCTCGGCTACCAGCTCACCTTCTTCCGCAACGCGCTCGCTCCCGAGCCCGCGGCGGGGACGTCGAACCTGCGCGCGCAGCACGTCTGGATGGCCCATTTCGCGCTCTCCGACGGGCGGCGCGGGCGTTTCCGCTTCGCCGAGAAGCTCGCGCGCGAAGCGATCGGCCTGGCCGGCGCCCGCGCGGCGCCCTTCGAGGTCTGGGTCGAAGGGTGGCGCGCGGCGGCGGCGGGCTCCGGCCTCGCGCCGCTCGAGCTCGTCGCCGCGGCCGACGGGATGGCGCTCGAGCTGACGCTCGACGCCGGCAAGCCGCCGGTCCTGCAGGGCGACCGGGGGTGGTCGCGGAAGGGACCGCGAGCCGGGCAACGCCTCCTTCTACTACTCGCTGACGCGGATGCCGACGCGCGGCACGGTGGCGCTCGACGGCGAGCGGTTCGAAGTCACCGGCAACTCCTGGATGGACCGCGAGTGGTCGACCTCGGCGCTCGGCCCCGGTCTCGCCGGCTGGGACTGGCTCGCGCTCCAGCTCGACGACGGCCGCGACCTGATGCTCTACCGGCTGCGACGGCGCGACGGCACCGCGGATCCCTGGAGCGCGGGGCGGATGATCGAGCCCGACGGCTCGTCACGCCCGCTCGCCGCCGCGGATTTCCGGCTCGAGCCGCTCGGCCGTTGGACGAGCCCGCGCGGCGGCGACTATCCCGCGGGGTTTAGCGTCGAGGTGCCCGGCGCGGGCCTCGAGCTCGAGGTCGTGCCGCGTGTGGCCGATCAGGAGCTCGCGACCCTCGTCCGCTACTGGGAGGGCGCGGTCGCCGTCACCGGCACCGGCCCGCGGGGTCGCGTCTCCGGTGCGGGCTTTCTCGAGATGACCGGCTACGCGACCGGGGCGGGCGTCGTCTCCAGTCCCCGCTGACGCCCGGCCCCGGGGCCCGCGCACCGCGATCGCACGGCGCCACATGACCGCCGCCGGACGCCAGGGCGCAAGCTCCGGTCCGGACGGATGCGTAGAATCCCGTCATCATGGCGGTCTCGCCCGGACTCAGGCTGCGGCTGATCAACCTCTGGCCTCCGTTCGCCGGTGCCGGCATCCGGGTTCGACAGATCGGCAGCGATCCACTGGCCTTCGAGAGCCGATTGGTCCTGCGCTTCTGGAACCGGAACTACGTCGGCACCCAGTTCGGCGGTTCGCTCTACGCGATGGCCGACCCCTTCTACATGCTGATCCTGATTCGGGAGCTCGGTCCGGGACACACGGTCTGGGACAAGGCCGCGACGGTTCGCTTCCGCCGTCCCGGGCGAGGGACCGTCGCCGCCCGCTTCGAGATCTCACGCGAGCGGATCGAGTCGATCCGGAGCGAGGTGGCCGAGCGTGGCCGCGCCGAACCGACGTTCACGGCCGAGGTCCGCGACGGCGACGGCGAGCTGGTCGCCGAGGTCGACAAGGTGATCTCGGTGCGCCGGCGCGAAAGCTCCGGCCGCCACGCCTGATCGCCCGGGCCGCTCTCAGCCCGGGACCACGCGCACGCGCAGGCTCCGGCCGATGTCGTCCAGCATGCCGCGCAGCGTGTCGTAGTCCGGGTGGCGCAGGCGGAACCAGGCGTTCGCGAGATAGCCCTTCTCGATCGCCGCCGTGCGGCGGCCGGGTCGCGGCAGGTCATGGGCGAAGACGTGCGTGCCGTGGCGCTGCCAGATCCGCTCGAGGCCGACGTAGCCGGCGACCTTGCCGTCGCGTGGCGGTCGCACCTGGACCGAGCCTGCAGCGTACCGGCGGGTGAGGACGGCCTCGACCCGCCCCCAGGCCACGGCGCGGCCCCACTCCCGGTAGAGGTCGACCTCGTTGCCGGCGCAGTAGAGGTCCCAGAGGCGCTCGCCCGGGGGGCGGGCACCGATCTCGGAGACCTTGAGGCCCTTGGGCCCGAAGAACCATTCCATGTGGGTCGCCGAGGTGCCGATGCCGAGCGCCGCGATCACCCTGCGACCCGTCTCCCGAAGCTCCGCATAGCTCGGCATCTCGACCCGGTTGGTGGACACGATCTGGGGAGCCACCCGACGGTCCGACAGCGCTTCGAGCACCCCGGGAAAATAGTGCGAGACGAATTCGTACTTGGGGACCCCGTCGATCGAGAGGGTGTCGAAGAAGCCCTCGTGCCCTTCGACGAACTCCTCGACCGCGACCGACGCGCCCGCTCCGACGCCGAGCTTCGCGCCGGCCGCGGCGAGCTCCCGGGCGCTCACCACCCGGAAGGTGCCCAGCGATCCCAGACCCGCCCGCGGCTTGATGATCAACGGATAGCCGACCCGCTCGGCGAAGGCGGAGAGCTCGGCGAGCGAGGCCGCCGCCGCCGACTCGGCGCAGGGCAGCCCGGCCCGGCGCAGCGCCTCCTTCATCGCCGGCTTGTCGCGGCAGAGCCGCGCCGAGGCCGGCGACAGCCCGGGCAGCCCGAGGCGCGCCCGGGCCTCCGCGGCCGGTTCGATCAGGCGCTCCTCCGGGGTCTCCAGCCGGTCGACCTGCACGCGCCGACCCGCCCGCGCGAGAGCGGCGGCGACCTGGCCGGCGTCGAACGGCGAAGCGACGTGCTCCCAGTGATCCAGGTGGCGGGCCAGGCCGACCCGCAGGCGCTCGCGTGGCGTCGAACCGATGCCGGTCACGCGCGCGCCGACCTCCTTGAGGCCGCGTGCGAAATCGTTGAATGCCGGGAAGAGATCGGGGCCTAGGAGTGCGACGTGGGGCGCCACCGCCCGATCAGCCTACTACGGGGCGCGCGGTGTCATGCCCGAGCAGCTCGCGCAGGGCGCGCGCGAGCGCCGCGGCGGAGAAGGGCTTGCGCAGCACCTGGCAGCGGGGACCGAGCAGGGGCGTGATGTCCTCGTCGCCGGAATAGCCGGAGGCGAAGAGGATCGGCATCTCGGGCCGTTCACGGTGGAGGGCGCGCGCGAGGGCGACGCCGCCCATGCGCGGCATGACGACGTCCGTCACGAGCAGGTCGAAGCGCGCCCGTCCGCCCTGCTGGAAGTGCTCGAGCGCGGCTGCGCCGTCCGCAGCCGCCACCACCGTGTAGCCGAGGCTGGAGAGCAGCTCGACTCCCAGGGCGCGCACGTCGGGCTCGTCCTCGACGAACAGGATGCGTTCGGTACCGGTCGCCAGGGCGCCCGGGCGCCCTTCGACGGGCGGCGTCGCCTCGCCGCGCTCGCTCGTCACCGGCAGCAGCACCTGGAAAGTGGTGCCGCGTCCGGGCTCCGTCTCGACCAGGATCGTCCCTCCGCTCTGCTGGACGGCGCCATAGGCGGTGGCCAGGCCCAGTCCCGTGCCCTGGCCGACCGGCTTGGTCGTGAAGAAGGGCTCGAACAGCCGGCGCCTCACCTCCTCGCTCATGCCGGTGCCGTCGTCGGCCACCGCGAGCTCGAGGAAGGCGCCCGGGCGCAGCCCGCGGGATCGCCGACCGCCCACCGGCGGTGACCTCGCGCCGTCGGGTTCGAATCGCGACCATGCCGCCGTCGGGCATGGCGTCGCGCGCGTTGACGACGAGGTTGACGATCACCTGCTCGAGCTGCGTCGGGTCGACGCGCACGACCAGGGGCTCGGGAGCGAGGTCGAGCCGCAGGACGATGCGCTCGCCGATCACCCGCTGCAGGAGCGCCTCGAGGTCGAGCAGCAGGACGCCGACGTCGAGGTTGCGCGGATTCAGCTGGGAGCGACGGCTGAAGGCGAGCAACCTGCCGGTGACCCTGGTCGCGCGCTCCGCGGCGAGGAGGATCGACCGCACGTCGCCACCCGCCGGATGGTCCGGGCCCAGCTTGCGCTGCAGCAGCTCCGCGTAGCCGGTGATTGCGGTCAGCAGGTTGTTGAAGTCGTGCGCGACGCCGCCGGCGAGCTGTCCGACCGCTTCGACCTTCTGGGCGTGGAGGAGCTGATCCTGGAGGGCACGCCTCTCGGTGACGTCCAGCATGACGCCCTGGAAGCGCTCCGGTTCGGCCCCATCCGCGGGCAGGCAGACCGCGTCGTCGCGGAACCAGACGACGCGGCCGTCGCGCGCCAGCAGACGGTACTCGCTGCTCATCTGGTCGCGCTCACGGCGGCTGCGCGCGCTCTCTTCCAGGACGTGCTCCCGGTCGTCCGGGTGGAGGCGCGAGTAGAAGAGGCTCGGGTCGGCGAGCCACTGTTCGACCGTGAAGCCGAGCAGCGGCTCGACGCGGGGGCTGACGAAGAGCCAGCGGCCTTCGATTCCCGGCTGGGCGATGTAGGTGATGGCCGGCAGCTGCTCGAGGAAGATGCGGAACTTCGCCTCTTCCCGCGTCAGCGCCTCCTGCGCGCCCAACCGCTCCTCCATCTCCGCCGCGAGCGAGTGGTGCGCCGTTTCGAGCTCGGCGGTCCGCGCCGCCACGCGCGCCTCGAGGTCGACCTGGTCGCGGCGCAACTGCGCGTTGGCCTGCAGGAGCTCGTCGGAGGAGAGGTCGAGCGCGCGTTCGAGCATCGCGCGGTCGGCGTCCGACTGCACGTAGGCGGCGTCGACCGCTGCCACGAAAGCCCCCACCCGTGGATCCGCCAGGCACTCCTCGTCGAGAAGGCGGCGCAGCTGGCGACGCAGGAGCGTGTGCACGGACCCCCTCAGACCTCGGTCAGGGCGGTGATGGTCATGGTCTGGTTGTGGAGCTCGCAGGTGGCGCCGGGCCGCAGCGGGGAGATCTCGCCGTACGAATAGAAGCCTCCGAGCGCACACTCCGCACCGAGCACTTCGCGCACGCCCTCGACCTCCTCCTCGATGCGCTGCTGGAGGATCATCTTGCGGCCGATGCAGCTGATCAGCAGGGCGAACTCGGGACGGCGCTCGCCGGGACTCTCCAAAGCACGGCCAGCGGCGCCGATGGCGCCGTCGATCAGGCGGTCGAAGTTGGCCTTCATCAGACGGGCCAGCAGGCCCTCCGGGACGTCGCCCGCAAAAACCAGGCTGCGGCTCTCCTCGTCGACCGCCAGGATCGTACGCACGATTCCCGGTCCGCCCCGCTCCGGGCGCAGGCTCAGCGGGAAGAGCAGACCGGTGGCGGGCAGGCCGCGCGCGTGGTCGCCGAGGTAGAGGCGATAGAGATCGAGCGCGGGGCGTCCGTCGAGCTCGTAGAGGACGTTGCCTTTCGATCGGGTGATGCGGCGCTCGGGGCCGAACGGGTCCCACCCCCCAGGGAACCGTGACCGACGCGCAGACGCTCGCCGTAGAGCCCGATGCCGACCAGCGCAGAGCTGGAGATCTCGGATCCCCAGCGCACGCTGGTCCGCTCGAACCGCGCGCCGTCGCCGGCCAGGCCGCCGCTCACGGCGACGCCCGCCGGCAGGCTGGCCTCGAGGCCGCGCACCAGGTCGCTGCCGTTGACGTGGACCCCTTCGGAGAGAACCAGGAGGTGGGCAAGGTCGGGCGCTGCGAGCCGGGCCGCGAGCCGCTCGCCGGCGGCGCGGCTCGAGCCGGCGTCCGCTGCGGGCTCGGCCGCGACCATCACGCGCGTGGCGTCGAACTCGAGCGCCGTCGCGGTCAGGTCCTCGTCGCTGACCTCGGTGCCCAGGATGTCGCCGGCGGTCGAACAGCCGGCCAGCCGAGCCCCCGGGAAGCGGGCGAGCAGGGCTTCGATCGGTGGCTGCTCGCCGATCGCGGCGCGGCCCCCGAAGACGAGGAGCAGACTCGGGTGGCGCGGTGGAGGGCTCGACTGATGGACGACGTCCCAGCCCTCCGCGGCACTCCAGCGAAGCTGCGCGCAGCGGATCATGTTCGATATCGCTCTGACTCCGGCGCAGGGTAGCACCCGATGCGACCCGGGAGAACCACGCTCGGGGGTGGGACGGCGGCAGAGTGAGGTCCGCGCCGACGACGAGGAGGTCGGATCTCCGGGGAGAGAAAAACGAAGGCCCACGATCGCTCGTGGGCCTCACTACTCAAGATCACTTCCCGGCAACGACCTACTCTCCCACCCACCTACGCAGGCAGTACCATCGGCGCTGAGGGGCTTAACTTCCGTGTTCGGAATGGGAACGGGTGTTTCCCCCTCGCCACGGTCACCGGAAAAGCGAAATCTGTAAAAGAACCGAAGACTGAATCGAAACTGTAGCGTCAAGATCCGCCGACCAGCAAGAGACTCAATATGGTCAAGCCGAACGACCGATTAGTACGGGTCAGCTCAGGGCATTGCTACCCTTACACCTCCCGCCTATCAACCTCGTCATCTTCGAGGGGTCTTCGGGGAGACCTCATCTCGAGGGGGGCTTCACGCTTAGATGCTTTCAGCGTTTATCCTTTCCGAACATAGCTACCCAGCCGTGCCACTGGCGTGACAACTGGTGCACCAGAGGTTCGTCCGTCCCGGTCCTCTCGTACTAAGGACAGTTCCTCTCAAGTCTCCTGCGCCCACACGAGATAGGGACCGAACTGTCTCGCGACGTTCTGAACCCAGCTCACGTACCGCTTTAATCGGCGAACAGCCGAACCCTTGGAACCGGCTTCAGCTCCAGGATGCGATGAGCCGACATCGAGGTGCCAAACCCTGTCGTCGATGTGAACTCTTGGACAGGATCAGCCTGTTATCCCCGGCGTACCTTTTATCCGTTGAGCGACGGCCCTTCCATACGGGACCGCCGGATCACTAAGTCCTACTTTCGTACCTGCTCGACTTGTAGGTCTCGCAGTCAAGCT
>CAWDOT010000006.1:0-202500 GCA_963803995.1 uncultured Acidobacteriota bacterium | reverse complement strand
GAACGACGATCGGTCCGCTGTCGAGGCCCTCGTCGACCAGGTGCACGGTGCAACCGGAGACGCGGACGCCGGCGGCGAGCGCCTGGCGCTGCGGATGGAGGCCGGGGAACGCGGGAAGCAGGCTCGGGTGGATGTTGAGGATCCGCTCGCGATGACGCGCGACGAAGGCGCGCGAGAGCAGCCGCATGTAGCCGGCGAGGCAGATCCACTCGGCGCCCGCGGCGGCGAGCGCCTCGAGCACGCGCGCCTCGTGCGCCTCGCGGGTGGTGTGGTCGCGATGGGGAACCAGCGCGGTGGCGAGCCCGAGCTCGCGCGCCTTCTCGAGACCGGGCGCATCCGCGAGGTTGGAGACGACCAGCGCGATGCGCGCCGGCACCTCGCCGCGCGCGATCGCCTCGGCGAGCGCGACGAAGTTACTGCCGCGGCCCGACAGCAGGACGGCGATCGGCGTCGTGCGCGGAGCGTCCATGCGCGGCGCGCCGGCTAGAGCGCGGTCGGCTCCTCGCCGGTGCCGCCGAGGTCGTAGACGACGCCGGCGCCGCCCGCGCGCACCAGGCCGATGGGCAGCGCGCGCTGGCCCGCCTCGCGCAGCCGGCGCGAGATCTCGGCGAGCGCGTCGGGCGCCACCACCGCCACCATACCGATGCCCATGTTGAAGACCCGGAACATCTCCTCGAGCTCGACGTCGCCTTCCTTCTGCAGGATGCGGAAAGGCTCGGGGATCTCCCAGGCGCCGAAGCGGATCTCCGCCTGGAGGCCATCCGGCAGCACGCGCGGCAGATTGTCGGTCAGCCCGCCGCCCGTGATGTGGGCGAGCGCGTGCAGCCCGGGATGAGCGAGCAGCGGGCGCAGCGGCGCAAGGTAGGAGAGGTGCGGGGCGAGCAGCCACTCGCCGACGCGCAGCTTGTCGCTGGCGCCGCGCAGCCGGTCGCCGAGGCCGAGCTTCATCTGCTCGAACAGGATCCTCCGCGCCAGCGAGTAGCCGTTCGTGTGGAGTCCGGCCGAGGGCAGGCCGAGCAGCACATCGCCCGCGGCGACCCGCGCGCCGTCGATCACGCGCGGACGGTCGACCAGGCCGACGATGAAGCCGACCAGCTCGTAGTCGCCGGGCCGGTAGAAGCCCGGCATCTCCGCGGTCTCGCCGCCGAGCAGGGCGCAGCCGTTGTCACGGCAGCCGTCGGCCACGCCGCGGACGAGGCTCACCATCTCGCGCGGCTCGAGCTTGCCCGCGCCGACGTAGTCGAGGAAGAAGAGCGGCGTCGCGCCCTGCACCAGGATGTCGTTGACGCAGTGGTTGACGAGATCGCGCCCGACGGTCGAGAAGTCCCCCGCCATCCGGGCCACCGCGAGCTTGGTGCCGACGCCGTCGGCCGACGCGACCAGCACCGGCTCCTGAAAGCCCGTGAGATCGGGGCGGAACATGCCGCCGAACGAGCCGATCTCGGTCAGCACGCCGGGCGTGAAGGTCGAACGGGCGAGCTTCCCGACCTCGCGCAGGCCCTTCTCCTGGGCCTCGATGTCGACACCGGCCGCCGCGTAGGCGCCGGGCTCTCCGTGCTTGCTCATCGCCCCGGAATCCTAGCGCAGCCGCGGCCGCCGGCCGGGCCGGGGGAACACTTCCCACGGAGCCCGGTCGCGCCGCCCGCGAAGCGGTAGGATTCCGTTTCGTGCCCGGTCCCGCGAGAGCGAAGACCCGCGTCCGCGCGCCGAGCGAGCGCGTCGTCGGCACCGACGTGCTGCGCCGCGAGGGGCGCGAGAAGCTCACCGGCAGCGCGCTCTACGTCGCCGACCTCGACGTCGCCGGCGCCTGGTGGGGAACGACGGTGCGCTCCCCTCACGCGCGCGCCCGGCTCCTCGCGATCGAGCGCGACCCCGCCTTCGACTGGACGCGCGCGGTCGTGGTCACCGCGGCCGATCTGGCCGCCGCCGGCAGGACCAACGTCGTCCACCTGATCAAGGAGGATCAGCCCTTCCTCGCCGGCGACCGGATCGAACACGCCGAGGAGCCGGTCGCGCTCGTCGCTGCGCCGACCCGCGAAGAGGCCGAGCGGGCCGCGGCCCACCTTCGCGTCCGCTACGAGCCGCTCGAGCCGCTGCTCGACTTCGAGCGCGCCACGGAGAGCTTCGCCGACTACCTGATCGAGAAGGGAGACGTCGGCCGCGGCTTCTCGGGCGCCGCGACGATCGTCGAGGGAACCTACTTCTTCGGCGCCCAGGAGCACGCCTACATCGAGCCCAACGGCATGGTGGCCTGGCCGCGCCGGGGGGGCGTGCGCGAAGTGCGGGGTTCGCTGCAGTGCCCCTACTACGCGGTCGGCGCGCTCGCCCACCTGTTCGGCGAGCCGCCCGCGTCGATCCGCGTGGTGCAGGCGACGGTCGGCGGCGGCTTCGGCGGCAAGGAGGAGTACCCGGACCTTCTCGCGGGGCACGCCGCGCTGCTCGCCGACGCCTGCGGCCGGCCGGTGCGGCTGCTCTACGACCGCGCCGAGGACATGGCGGCCTCGACCAAGCGCCACCCGGGGCGCGTGCGCCATCGCACCGGCCTCGACCGCCAGGGCCGCCTGGTCGCCCAGGAGATCGACGTCCTGCTCGACGGCGGCGCCTATGCGACGCTCTCGCCGGTCGTCCTCTCGCGCTCCGTCCTGCACGCCGCCGGGCCCTACCGGTGCGCGAACGTGCGCATCACCGGCCGCGTGGTGAAGACCAACACCCCGTCGGCGGGCGCGTTCCGCGGCTTCGGCGTGCCGCAGTGCGCCTTCGCGCTCGAGCGCCACCTCGACCGCGTCGCCGCCGCCGCCGGCATCGATCGGATCGAGCTGCGACGGCGCAACCTGCTCGCCGACGGCGAGACGACCGCCACCGGCCAGGCGGTCTCGGACGCCGGCGCCAGCCGCGAGGCGCTGGAGGCCGCGCTCGCCCGCTCGCGCTGGGCCGCGACCGAGCGCGCGCATGCGACCTTCAACCGGCGCCAGAAGACGAAGCGGCGCGGACTCGGCCTCGCCTGCTATTTCCACGGCACCGGCTTCACCGGCAACGGCGAGATCCGCCTCGGCTCGGTCGCCGCGGTCGAGCTCGCCGGCGGCGGCCGGGTCCGGGTTCTCGCGTCCTCGACCGAGATGGGTCAGGGCACGCGCACCGTCTTCGCGCAGATCGTCGCCGAGGTGCTCGGCCTGCCCTACGAAGCGGTCGAGACGATCGACCCCGACACCGCGCTGGTGCCCGACTCCGGGCCGACCGTCGCCTCGCGCACGGTCGCGGTGGTCGGCCGCATCGTCGCCGACGCGGCACGCGAGCTCGATCGCGCGCTCGCCGCGCGCCTCGGCCGTCCGGCCGGGCAGGGCTGGACCGAGCGCGAGCTCGAGCGGGCCGCCCGGCTCCATCTCGCGGCGGGCGGCGCCCGCCGGTTCGAGGCGCGCTTCTCGAACCCCGCCCGTCAGGTCTTCGACGACAAGCTCTACCGGGGCGACGCCTACGCCGCCTATGCCTGGGCGGCCACGGCGGTCGAGGTCGAGGTCGACCTCGTCACTTTCGAAGTGAAGGTCCTGCGGGTGGTGAGCGCCCAGGACGTGGGCCGCGCGATCCACCCGCGTCTCGCCGCGGGGCAGCTCGAAGGAGGCCTCGCGCAGGCGATCGGCTGGGGTCTCTTCGAGGACGTCGTGATGCGCGACGGCCGGATGGCGAACGCCCAGCTCACCAACTACATCCTGCCGACCGCGATCGAGACGCCGCCGATCGAGCTCGTCCTGCTCGAGCGCCCCTACGCCCACGGACCGTACGGAGCCAAGGGCATCGGCGAGCTGCCGATGGACGGCGGCGCGCCGGCGGCGGCCAACGCCGTCGCGGCCGCGCTCGGCGTCGACCTCGACCGGATCCCGGCGACCCCGGAGCGGATCGCTGCGGCCTGGTTCGCGCGGAGGCGCGGGTGAAGGTCCGCTTCACGGTGAACGGCCGGCGGCGCGCGGCCGAAGTAGCGCCGATGAAACGGCTGCTCGACGTGCTGCGCGAGGACTTCGCGCTCACCGGCACGAAGGAGGGCTGCGGCGAGGGCGAGTGCGGCGCCTGCGCGGTGCTGCTCGACGGCGAGCTCGCCAACTCCTGCCTGGTGCCCGCCTGCCAGGCCGACGGCCGCGACGTGCGCACGGTCGAGGGTCTCGCCGGCAGGGACGGGGCGCTCCACCCGGTCCAGCAGGCGTTCTGGGAGAAGGGCGCCGCGCAGTGCGGGATCTGTACACCCGGCATGCTGCTCGCCGCCGTCGCGCTGCTCGAGCGCAACCGCGACCCGAGCGAAGCCGAGATCCGCGAGGCGCTGGCCGGCAACCTCTGCCGCTGCACCGGCTACGTGAAGATCGTCGAGGCGGTGGCCGCAGCGGCCAAGCCCGCGCGGCGCCGCGCCCGGGCCCCCCGGAGGACGCGCCGGTGAGAGGCGACCTCGGCGCCCTCGCGGTGCTGCGCCCGCGCCGGCTCGGCGAGGCCCTGGCGGCGATGGCCGGGGAGCCGCGCCCGCAGCCGATCGCCGGCGGCACCGACCTCTACGTCTCGTTGAACGCCGGTCAGGCGCCGGCCACGACCTTTCTCGACCTGTCGCGCCTCACCGAGCTCGCCGGCATCGAGCGTCGCCCGGACGGGATCTGGCTCGGCGCCTCGACGACCTACACCGACCTGCGCCGCTCGCTCCTCGTGCGCCGCGCGGCGCCGGTCCTCGCCCAGATGGCGGCGAGCGTCGGCGCGGTGGCGATCCAGAACCGGGGCACGCTCGGCGGCAGCCTCGGCAACGCCTCGCCGGCGAGCGATCCCGCGCCGGTGCTGCTCGCGCTCGACGCCCGGGTGGAACTCGCCGGACGCGAGGGGCGGCGGCTCGTCCGCCGGCGCGTGCCGATCGACCGATTCTTCGTCGCCTACCGGCAGACCGCGGCCGAGCCGGGGGAGCTGATCGCCGGGCTGCTCCTGCCCACGGCGGCGCTCGCCGGCTGGCGCTACGCCTACCGCAAGGTCGGCACCCGCCAGGCGCAGGCGATCTCGAAGGTGGTCGCCGCGGCGGGGGTCGCGCTCGGCGGCCGGCCACGGACGATCCGCGCGGCGCGCATCGCCTTCGGCAGCGTCGCCCCGACGCCGGTGCGCGCGGCCGGCGCGGAGGCGGCGCTCTCCGGCCGTCCGCTCGACGCGGCCGCCGCGGCCGCCGCCGGCGCCGCGCTCGCCGTCGACCTGCGGCCGATCGACGACCTCCGGTCGACCGCCGCCTATCGCGCCCTGGTCGCCGAGCGGGTGCTCCGGGAGCTGCTCGCCGGTCTCGGCGGCTTCGCCCTGACCCTCGACGCCTGACCCGGGCTCCCCCCCGCCTGGGCGGGGCGGCTCCGCCGACCCCTGGATTACGCTGCTCGCCATGCGGACCATCATCGAACCTTTCCGGATCAAGTCGGTCGAGCCGATCCGCATGACCTCCCCCGAGGAGCGCGAAGCGGTCCTCGCCTCGATCGGCTACAACCTGTTCCGGATCCCGGCCGACCACATCGTGATCGACCTGCTGACCGACAGCGGCACCGGCGCGATGAGCGCCGCCCAGTGGGCCGCCATCATGCAGGGCGACGAGTCCTACGCGGGCAGCCCGAGCTTCCGGCGCTTCGAGAAGGCGGTGCGCGACATCACCGGCTTCGAGCACGTCATCCCGACCCACCAGGGGCGGGCGGCCGAGCGCATCCTCGCCGCGACGCTGCTCCGGCCGGGCGACGTGGTGCCCAACAACACGCACTTCGACACCACCCGCGCCAACATCGAGGCGGTGGGCGCCGTCGCGCTCGACCTGCCCTGCGCCGAGAGCCGCGACCTCGCCAAGCCGGGTCCGTTCAAGGGCAACATCGACCTCGCCGCGCTCGCCGCCCTGCTCGCCGATCCGCCGGGCCGGATCCCGGTCGCCTTCGTCACCGTCACCAACAACGGGGGCGGCGGCCAGCCGGTCTCGATGGCCAATATCCGCGCCGCCTCGGAGCTCTGCCGACGGCGCGGCGTGCCCTTCTACATCGACGCCTGCCGCTTCGCGGAGAACGCCTACTTCATCCGCGAGCGCGAGCCGGGCTACGAGAGGAAGACGCTGCTCGACATCGCGCGCGAGATGTTCGCGCTCGCCGATGGCTGCACGATGAGCGCCAAGAAGGACGGCATGGCCAACATCGGCGGCTTCCTCTGTTCGAACGACGACCGCGTCGCGAAGGCCGAGGAGGACCTGCTGATCCTGACCGAGGGGTTCCCGACCTACGGCGGTCTGGCCGGCCGCGACCTCGAGGCGATCGCCGTCGGGCTCTACGAGGCGCTCGATCTCTCCTACCAGCAGTACCGCCACGCCTCGATCCAGTATCTGGGCGAGCACCTCACCGCGGCCGGCGTGCCGATCATCCAGCCGCCGGGCGGGCACGCCATCTACATCGACGCCGCGACCTTCCTCTCGCATCTGCCGCGCGAGCAGTATCCGGGGCAGGCGCTGGCGATCGAGCTCTACCGTCACGCCGGCATCCGAACCGTCGAGATCGGCTCGGTGATGTTCGGGCGGCGCGACCCCGCGACCGGCGCCGAGACCCTCGGCACCAACGAGCTGGTGCGCCTGGCGATGCCGCGCCGGGTCTACACGCAGAGCCACGTCGACTACGTCGTCGAATCGCTCACCGAGATCGCGGCGCGGCGCGAGCGGATTCCGGGAGTGCGCATCGTCGAGCAGCCCGCGGCGTTGCGCCATTTCACGGCGTCGTTCGAGCCGGTACCGCTGGCCTGACCGGAAACCAAGCCGGCCCCCGCGCCGGCCGGAGGACTGGAGATGGACGAGCAGCGCTTCGAGGCGATGCGCGCCGCCGTGCGCGACGGCGACGCGGCGGCGGCGGCGGCGCTCGCCGCCGGAGTGGTCGATCGCGGCGAGGACCCGCTCGCCGCGATCGAGCGCGGCTTCGCCGCCGGCATCCGCGACGTCGGCGTGCTCTGGGAGGAGGGCGAGTACTTCCTGCCTGAGCTGGTGCAGGGCGCCGAGGCGATGAAGGCGGCCATGGCCGCGCTCGCCCCGGCGCTCGCCCGCGCTCGCCCGGGCGGGGTCTCGCGCGGCCGGGTGGTGATCGGCACGGTCCACGGCGACCTCCACGACATCGGCAAGAGCCTGGTGGCGACGCTGCTCGCCGCGCACGGCTTCGAGGTCTTCGACCTCGGCAGCGACGTGCCGGTCGAGGCCTTCGTCGCCAGGGCGCGCGAGACCGGCGCGCGGATCGTCGCCGCCTCCGCCCTGCTCACCACCACGATGGTCGTCCAGCGCGACCTGGTGCGCGCGCTCGAGGCCGCCGGCCTCGCGCCGGGCGTGCGCGTCCTGGTCGGCGGCGCGCCGACCAGCGAGGCCTGGGCCGCCGAGATCGGCGCCACCCACGCCGAGAACGCCCTGCGCGCGGTGGCGGCCGCCGAGGCGCTGGCCGGGTGAGCGATTTCCGCGCCGCGCTCGCGCGCCGTGCGCCGCTCCTGCTCGACGGCGGGATGGGATCGATGCTGATCGCGCGGGGCCTCGCCGGCGGCGAGGCCCCGGAACGCTGGGTGCTCGAGCGCGGCGCGGAGATCGCCGCGATTCACCGCGCCTACGCCGCGGCGGGCGCCGACGCGGTCCAGACCTGCACGTTCGGGGCGCACCCGGCCCGGCTCGCGCGCGCCGGACTCGACGGGCGCGCGGCGGAGGTCGCCACGGCGGCCGTCGCGCTCGCGCGCGGCGCCGGCGCGCGCTTCGTGGTCGGCGACCTCGGCCCCTGCGGCGACTACCTGCCGCCGGTCGGCCGGGCCGACGAGGACGAGATCGCGGCGGGCTTCGCGACGGTCGCCGCCGCGCTCGCCCGCGCCGGCGTCGACGCGCTCCACGTCGAGACGATGAGCGACCGCCGCGAGGCCGCGATCGCGCTGGCGGCCGCGCGGCGCGCGGCTCCGGGGCTGCCCGTGATGGTCTCGCTCACCTTCGAGCGCCGCCGGCGCGGCTTCTTCACGATCATGGGCGACCCGCTCGCCGCCGCGCTCGCGGCGCTCGCGGCGGAAGGCGCGGCCGCGGTGGGCGCCAACTGCACCCTTGCGAGCCCCGACATGCTCGAGCTGGCGCGCGCGGCGCGCGCCGTGCTCGATCTGCCCCTCGTCTTCCAGCCCAACGCCGGCGCGCCGATCCTCGAGGCGGGAGGGACGCGCTACGCGCAGACGCCCGAGGAGTTCGCGGCCGACCTCGCCGCGATCGCGGCGCTCGGCGTCGCGGCGCTCGGCGGTTGCTGCGGCACCGATCCGCGCTTCATCGCCGCGCTCGCCGCGCGGCTGGAGCGCAGCGCGGGGAGCCCACCTTGACCGGCGCCGAGGGCGCGGCGCAGCCGCTGTCGCTCCGCCTCGACCGTGACGAGGTGCTGCGCTTCCTCGGCTACCCCGATGGACGCGAGCCGGGCCCGCGCGTCGCCGCCGCGCTCGCCGCTGCGCTCGACCAGGCGCGCGGCTGGATCGACGCGCGCGGCGTCTTCCGCCGTTTCGCCGCCGGGCGCGCCGCCGACGCCGGGCTGCCGCCGCCGCGCAGCGGTGCGCCGGTGACGGTCCTCGTGCTCGGCCTGGTGACCGCCGGCGAGGGCCTCGAGCGGCGCGCCGCCGAGCTCTCCCGCCACGGGCGCACGTCCGAGGCACTGTTCTTCGACGCCGCCGGCAGCGCGGCCGCCGAGGAGGCCGCCGACCGCCTGTGCGCACAGGTGGTCGGCGCGGCCGCCGCGCCGCCCGACGGCGAGCGGCTCTCCTGCCGCGTGAGCCCGGGCTACGGCGACTGGCCGCTCGCCGCCCAGCGGCTGCTCTTCGACCTGCTCCCGCACGCCGCGATCGGCGTCGAGCTGCTCCCCTCGCTGATGATGCGTCCGCGCAAGTCGGTCTCCTTCGCCATGTGGCTGGGCGCCGACGGCCGGCCGGTACCCGGCCTCTCGGGCTGCGACCACTGCCTTCTCGACCGCTGTGCCTTCCGGATCCGGAGACCGCGATGACGATCCGCCGTCCGCTGCTCGAGCTGTTGACCCGCGAGGAGACCGAGTCGATCGTCGGCGAAGCCTGCCGCGCGCTCGCCGGGCCCGGCGTCCTGGTCGAGCACGCCGGGGCCCGGGCGCTGCTCGCCGAGGCCGGCGCCGGCGAGTCGGGCGGCCGCAGCCGGATCCCCGAGCCGCTCGTCCGCTCCGCGCTCGCGAGCGCGCCGCGCCGGTTCACCGTCTACGACCGCGCCGGCCGCCCGGCGCTCGAGATGGGGGGCGACGCCGTCCAGTTCGATCCCGGCTCGGCCGCCATCCACCGGCTCGACGCAGCGGGCTGGCGGCGCCGCGAGGCGACCACCGCCGACGTCGCCGCGCTGGTCCGGCTGGTCGACGGTCTGCCGAACTACGCCGCGCAGTCGACCGCGCTCACCGCCGGCGACGTGCCGCGCGAGATCGGCGACCGCTGGCGGCTCTACGTCGCCCTCGCGCTGTCGGGCAAGCCGGTCGTCACCGGAACGTTCCGCGCGGACGGCTTCGCGCCGATGCACGCGATGCTCGCCGCGGTGCGCGGCGGCGCGCGCGAGCTCGCCGCGCGCCCGCTGGCGGTCTTCGACTGCTGTCCGAGCCCGCCGCTCAAGTGGAGCGAGCTGACCGCCCAGGCGCTGGTCGACTGCGCGCGCACCAGGGTGCCGGCGACGCTGGTTTCGATGCCGCTGACCGGGGCGACATCGCCGGTGACCCTGCGCGAGGCGGTCGTCCAGCACTGCGCCGAGAACCTCTCGGGCCTGGTCATCCACCAGCTCGCCGGACCGGGCGCGCCGATCACCTACGGCGGCGCGCCCTCCGCCTTCGACATGCGCCAGGGGACGACGCCGATGGGCGCGGTCGAGACGCTGATGATCGACCTCGCGGCGGCGCAGGTCGGGCGCTCGCTCGGGCTGCCGACCCACGCCTACATGGGCCTGTCGGACGCCAAGGTCCCCGACTACCAGGCGGGCATGGAGACCGGGATCGGCGCCGTGCTCGCCGCGGCGGGCGGCGTCAACCTGGTCTCGGGCGCCGGCCTGCTCGACTACCTGCTCACCCAGTCGCTCGAGAAGCTGCTGCTCGACCACGACGCCTGCGGCCTCGCGCTCCGCCTCGCGCGCGGCATCGAGCGCCACCCGGTCGACACCGTCGCGCTGCTCGGCGAGCTGGTGGCGGCCGGCTCGCTGCTCGGCCATCCCCACACCCGCGCCCGCTGGCGCACGGAGCTGACCATCCCCTCGCCGCTCGTCGACCGCGCCACCTGCGGCGACTGGGAGAAGGCGGGCGGCCTCTGGGCCCACGAACGCGCCGCAGCCGAGGTCCCCCGCCGGCTCGCCGCGCCGCCCGCCGATCCGCTGCCGGAGGAGGTCGCCGCCGAGCTCGTCGACATCGTCGCCGCCGAAGGGCGGCGCTGGGGCGCCGACTCCCTGCCCGAGCTCCTCCCGGCGGGGGCGGCGCGATGAGCTTCCATTTCGACCGCGCGCTGGTCCGCCCGCCCGCGGCCAACTTCGCTGACGGCCTGACCAGCGCCGGGCTCGGCGCGCCCGATGTGACGCGCGCGCTCGACCAGCACGCCGAGTACTGCCGGGTGCTCGAGCGCTGCGGGCTCGCGCTCACCCGGCTCGCCCCCGACCCCCGCTTCCCTGATTCGACCTTCGTCGAGGACACCGCGATCGTCGTCGGCGGACGCGCGCTGCTCACCCGGCCCGGCGCGCCCAGCCGCGCCGGCGAAGTGGACGCCATCGCTCCGGAGCTCGCGCGCGAGCTCGCGCGCGTCGACCGGATCGCCGCGCCCGGCACGCTCGACGGCGGCGACATCTGCGAGACGGCCGGGCTCGTCCTCGCCGGCCGCTCCGCCCGGACGAACGACGAGGGCATCCGCCAGCTCGCGCGCTGGCTCGAGGCCGCCGGTCTCCCGGTCGCGGTGATCGACATCCGGGAGATCGCGGACATCCTGCACCTGAAGAGCGGGCTCTCCTGGCTCGGCGAAGGGCGCCTCGCGGTGATCGGCGCGCTCGCCGACCACCCGGCCCTCGCCGGCTTCCAGCGCGTCCGGGTTGCGCCGGCCGAGGCCTACGCGGCCAACTGCGTGCGGGTCAACAACCGCGTCCTGGTCGCCGCCGGCCACCCGCGCTTCCAGGCCGAGCTCGCCGCGCTCGGCTACCGGGTCGAGTCGCTCGCGATGAGCGAGTTCCGCAAGATGGACGGCGGGCTGACCTGCCTGTCGCTGCGCCTGCCCCCGGCCTGAACGCGGCTTCCGCATCCGTCGGCCCGGACGCCGGCAGACGTCAGGGCGCGGCGGGATTGAGTTGCGCCGTCACGAACAGCGGGTTGCCGCCGCGGATCAGGTCGATGCGCACGGTGTGACCGGCGAGTGAGGCGATGAGCGCGGGAACGCCGTGCACGTCTTCGAGCGGCCGGCCGTCGATGGCGACGAGCACGTCCCCCGCCACGATGCCGGCGCGGTCCGCCGGCGACCCCGTCGCCACGCCCTCCACCACGATCCCGGCCTTCCTCTGCAGCTCGGCCTGTTCCCGGGTGTCGAGAGGACGCGAGACGATGCCGAGGACCGCCGGCCGGGTCCGCCCCCAGTAGAGCGCGGCCTGGCCGTTGGGGCCGAGGCCCGAGACCGGCGCCGGCGGCGCGGCGCCGGCGGGAAGGGCCGGGGCCGACGCCGCCGATCCCGCCGGCCGCCGGCGGAAGGGGAGAACCTCGAGCTCGCGGCCCGGCGGGGACTCGAAGCGTCCGTAGACGACGATCAGCGCAGCGCCGATCCGCCGGCCCTGGTCGAGCGCCTGCTCGGGATCCGGCGCGTTCTCCACGCCGGCGCCGCCGAGGAGCGCGTAGTCGTTCTCGTAGAGCGCCTGCAGGTCGGCCCCGCTGTCGCCCGTGCCGAGGTAGATCAGCGGCGAGTCGGGCGGGGGCAGGAAGCTCGCGCCCAGATTCGTGGCGCTC
This sequence comes from uncultured Acidobacteriota bacterium, assembly GCA_963803995.1. Taxonomy (GTDB): domain Bacteria; phylum Acidobacteriota; class Thermoanaerobaculia; order Multivoradales; family JAGPDF01; genus JACTMI01. The sequence goes on along the minus strand of CAWDOT010000006.1, from coordinate 190,534 downwards.
TCGAACCGGTCGCGGTACGGGTTTCCCGACGAGGGTGGGGCGACGCCCGGGCCCCCGGAGTCGACCGCCACGACCGCGGGGTTCTCCGGGTCGAAGCGGACCCTGATGGCCAGGCCGGGCTGGAACTGTGGAATCGCGATGCGCGAGATCGCGGTCTTCTCGATCGTGGCCTCGAAGGCCGGACGGTCGGCCGGCCGCACCCGCACCTTCATGCCGATCACCGGGTTGTCGTTGATGGTCCAGCCCGTGTCCCAGATCTCCAGGATCTCGGCGGGGGCCACGACACCCTTCTGCTCCAGCTCCGCGGGCATGCCGACGCCGAGGTCGGTCAGCATGCCGGAACAACCCGCGACAGCCAGGCAGGCGAGCGCCAGGAGCGGTCCGATCCCACGGGACATCGATCGCATGCCTTGCACGAGGCACCTCCCCGTTCCACGGCCTGCCGGATGGTCGGCGTCGCGGTCCGGAATGCTATCGGGGCGGGCGACCCGAGGGAAGCGGTGGGGCGCCAGCGGTCCCGGCGGGAGCGCCGCCGGCATGGATCGGAGCTACGGCGTCTCTTCGCCGCGCAGCGGGAAGAGCTCGGCCTGGCGGCGGTCCTCGCCGGCGATGGCGACCGGGTAGTCGCCGGTCCAGCAGGCCGTGCAGTAGCTCGTCCGCTCGCCGCCGACGCAGCCGAGCAGCCCCTCGACCGACAGGTAGGCGAGCGAGTCGGCCTCGACGAAGGCGCGGATCTCCTCGAGCGTCTGCTGCGCCGCGATCAGCTCGCGCCGGCGGGGCGTGTCGATGCCGTAGTAGCAGGGCCAGGCGGTGGGCGGCGAGGAGATGCGCAGGTGGATCTCGGCGGCGCCCGCCTCGCGCATCATGCGCACGATCTTCCTCGAGGTCGTGCCGCGCACGATCGAGTCGTCGATCAGCACGAGCCGGCGGCCGCGGATGATCTCCTTGACCGGATTGAGCTTGACCTTGACGCCGAAGCTGCGGATCGACTGTCTCGGTTCGATGAAGGTGCGGCCCACGTAGTGGTTGCGGGTCATGCCGAGCTCGAAGGGGAGCCCCGACTCGCGGCTGTAGCCGACCGCCGCGAACAGCCCCGAGTCGGGCACCGGCACCACGATGTCGGCGACCGCCGGCGCCTCGCGTGCGAGGCGGGCGCCCATCCGGCGCCGCGTCTCGGCGACCGAGTCGCCGAAGACGACGCTGTCGGGGCGGGCGAAGTAGACGTGCTCGAAGACGCAGCGCTTGACCGCCGCGCCGCGCGGCACGCGGTAGCTCTTCGCCTCGCCCTCGCGGACGACCACCACCTCGCCCGGCTCGAGCTCGCGCAACAGGCGCGCGCCGAGCAGGTCGAAGGCGCAGCTCTCGGAAGCGAAGCAGCGGCGGCCGTCGCCGAGCTCGGCCATCGCCAGCGGGCGGAAGCCGTTGGGGTCGCGCGCGGCGATCAGCGCGTTCTCGGTCAGCACCAGCAGCGAATAGGCGCCGTCGACCTCGTCGAGGGCGTGGAGGAGCGACTCGACCACCTCGCCGCGCGGATTGCGCGCCATCAGGTGGAGGATGACCTCGGTGTCGCTGGTGGTCTGGAAGATCGAGCCCTCGGCCTCGAGCCGGGCGCGCAGCGTCAGCGCGTTGGTCAGGTTGCCGTTGTGCACGATGCCGATCGGCCCCATCGAGGTCTTGACCACGATCGGGTGCGCGTTCTCGATCACCGACGAACCGCTGGTCGAGTAGCGGGTGTGGCCGATCGCGCGGCGGCCCCCGAGCCGCGCCAGCACCGGCGCCGGGAAGATCTCGGCGACGTGCCCCATGCCCCGTTCGAGGTGGGTCCGCGCGCCGTCCCAGGAGACGATGCCAGCCGATTCCTGGCCCCGGTGCTGGAGCGCGTAGAGCCCCAGGTAGGTGAGGTTGGCCGCGTCCTCGTGGCCCTCGACTCCGAAGATTCCGCACATGCGCGCCGCCCTCGCTTCTCAGAGCCCCAGCGCCGCGGGCAGCGCCGTCGTCCAGATCCGGTGGAGGTCGGCGACGGCGGCGTCGATGCCGCCGCCGTCCGCCGCGATCGTCAGGCGCGCACCGCCCATCTCCCCGGCCTCGCGCGCCGGCACGCCCATCTCCCCGGCGAGCGCGAGCAGCCGATCGACGTGGCGCGGCGAGCAGGTGACGAGCGCCCGTGCCTGCGTCTCCGAGAAGAGGTCGCGCGGCGCGAGCGGGCGCGGCGATCCGCGCGCCGATGCCCAGGATGAAGGTCGCCTCCGCGAGCGCCACGGCGAGCCCGCCCTCGGCGAAGTCGTGCGCGGTGCGCACCAGGCCCTGCGCGACCCCGGCGCGCAACAGGCGCGCCAGCCGGCGCCTCGGCGTCGAGGTCGACCGCCGGCGGGCGCCCCGCCTCGACGCCGTGGAGCAGGCGCAGGTAGGCGGAGCCGCCGAACTCCGAGCGGTCGGCGCCGAGCAGCACGACGCGCTCGCCGGGCTGCCGGAAGTGCGCGGTCGGCACGTTGCCGAGGTCGGGGATCACGCCGACCATCGCGACGGTCGGTGTCGGCAGGATCGAGCGGCCGTCGGTCTCGTTGTAGAGCGAGACGTTGCCCGAGACGACCGGCACGCCGAGCGCCCGGCAGGCCTCCGCCATGCCGCGCACGCACTCGCGGAACTGCCACATGATCTCGGGGTTCTCGGGGTTGCCGAAGTTGAGGCAGTCGGTCAGACCCGCCGGCTCGGCGCCGACGCAGGCGAGATTGCGCGCCGCCTCGGCGACCGCCTGCTGCCCGCCCCGCCGCGGATCGAGCCCGCAGTAGACCGGATTGACGTCGGAGCTGAGCGCGAGGCCGTTGGGCGTCCCCTTGAGCAGCAGGACCGCGGCGTCGCCGCCGGGTCCGGCCACCGTGTTGGTCCGCACGGAATGGTCGTACTGGCGCCAGATCCACTCCTTGCTCGCGAGCTCGGGGGTGCCGAGCAGGCGTTCGAGAGCGCGGTCGGATTCTCCGGCTCCGGCACCTCGGGCGAGCGCCAGCGGCGGGCGAGATCGGCGGGCTCGGCGACCGGTCGCTGGTAGACCGGCGCGTCGTCGGTGAGCGGGGCGATCGGCAGCTCCGCCTCGAGCCGGCCGCGCAGGCGGATCTCGGCGCGCGGTTCGCGGGTGACCTCGCCGATCGTCGCGACCTCGAGCCCCCAGCGGCGGAAGACGCGCGCCACCTCCTCCTCGCGGCCGCGTTTCGCCACGATCACCATGCGCTCCTGCGACTCCGAGAGCATCATCTCGTAGGCCGACAGGCCCGGCTCGCGCAGCGGCACGCGGTCGAGGTCGAGGCGCATGCCGACGCCGCCGCGCGCGCACATCTCGAAGGTCGAGCTGGTCAGACCCGGCGGCGCCCATGTCCTGGATGGCGACGATCGCGGTCGAGCGCATCGCCTCGAGGCAGGCCTCGAGCAGGATCTTCTCGGTGAAGGGGTCGCCGACCTGCACCGTCGGCTTCTTCTTCTCGCTCTCGGCGTCGAAGGAGTCCGAGGCCATGGTCGCGCCGTGGATGCCGTCGCGGCCGGTGCGCGAGCCGGCGTAGAGGATCGGGTTGCCGACGCCCGCCGCCTTGGCCTTGAAGATCCGCTCCCGGCGCGCGATGCCGAGCGCGAAGGCGTTGACCAGGATGTTGCCGTTGTACGAGGCGTGGAAGCCGGTCTCGCCGCCCACGGTCGGGATGCCGACGCAGTTGCCGTAGGTCGCCGATGCCGCGCACCACGCCGTCGACCAGCGAGCGCATGCGCGGCGCGTCGAGCTCGCCGAAGCGCAGGGCGTCGAGGCAGGCGATCGGGCGCGCGCCCATGGTGAAGACGTCGCGCAGGATGCCGCCCACGCCGGTCGCGGCGCCCTGGATAGGGCTCGATGTAGCTCGGGTGGTTGTGGCTCTCCATCTTGAAGGCCGCCACCCAGCCGTGCCCGATGTCGACGATGCCGGCGTTCTCGCCCGGGCCCTGCAGCACGTGCGGGCCCGATGGTCGGGAACTCCTTGAGGTAGGTCTTCGAGGACTTGTAGGAGCAGTGCTCCGACCACAGCGCGGAGGTGATGCCGAGCTCGGTCAGCGTCGGCGTGCGCCCGAGGAATCCCTGCAGCCGCTCGAACTCCTCCGCCGAGAGACCGCGCTCCTCGGCCTGCGCGAGGTCGACGGCGGGCTCGCCGCGCGCGGCTCATCGCTGGGCTCCCGTGATCCGTGCGACCGCGCCGACGGCGGCCTCGAACAGCGCCACGCCGTCGCAGTTGCCGAGCACCTCCTCGGCCGCCCGCTCGGGGTGCGGCATCAGGCCGAGCACGTTGCCGGCCGCGTTGGTGACGCCGGCGATGGCGCGCGCGGAGCCGTTGAAGTTCCAGGCGTCGTCGAGCGCGCCGTCGGGCGCGACATAGCGGAAGACGACCTGGCGGCGCTCCTCGAGCCGGTCGAGCTCCACGGGGAAGTGCTCGTAGTTGCCCTCGCCGTGGGCGATCGGCAGGCGCATCACCTGTCCCGCGCGGTACCTGCGCGTGAAGGGCAAGTCGTCGCGCTCGACGCGCAGCCAGACGTCGCGGCACTCGAAGCGCAGGTCGCGGTTGCGGCGCAGCGCCCCGGGCAGCAGATGCGCCTCGGTCAGCACCTGGAATCCGTTGCAGACGCCCAGCACCAGTCCCCCCCGTCGCGGCGTGCTCCTTGACCGCGCCGACCACCGGCGAGAGCGCCGCCATCGCCCCGCCGCGCAGGTAGTCGCCGTAGGACCAGCCGCCGGGCAGCACGACGAGGTCGCAGCCCTTGAGCGAGGTGTCCTCGTGCCAGAGGAAGGTCGACCTCCTGGTCGAGCACGTGCTTGAGCACGTGGTAGACGTCGTGATCGCAGTTCGACCCGGAAAGACGACGACGCCACACTTCATCCGGCGGCTCCGAGCACCTCGACCTCGTAGTCCTCGACCACGGTGTTGGCGAGCAGCTTCTCGCACATCGCCGCCGAGCGGTCGCCCGCGCCGCTGCGCGTCGTCGACGCCGAGATCGATGTCGAAGCTCTTGCCCGCCCGCACCTCGCGCACCTCCTTGAAACCGATGCGCGCGAGCGCGCTCTGGATCGCCTTGCCCTGCGGGTCGAGGATCTCGCGCCGTGGATAGACCGTCACGCGTGCTCTTCACGTCGTCACCTCCAGCCAGGGAGTCGGGTTCGAATTGGTCGCTCACCACGATCTCCGCCCGCGAGCCCTCGCGCGCCAGCGAGTTCGGCGACCGCGGCGGCGGCGAGCGCCGGCAGGTTGTTGGTGCGCGAGAGATGGTAGAGGACGACGAAGCGGAGCCGGTCGCAGAGCAGCTCGGGCAGTCCCTCGCCGGCGTCGACGTTCGACAGGTGGCCGTGACGGCCGGCGACGCGCTGCTTGAGCGGCCAGGGGTAGGGGCCGCTCCTGAGCATCTCGAGGTCGTGGTTGGTCTCGATCAGCAGCAGGTCGAGGTCGGTCAGCCGCCCCCAGGCGAGACGGCTCCGGCAGCCGATGTCGGCGACCAGGCCGACGCGCCGCCGCCGGCCGTCCTCGACGACCAGGCCGACCGGCTCGCGCGCGTCGTGGGGGATGGCGAAGGGCTCGACTCCGAAGGCGCCGCCGGCGACCTCGACCAGAGCGCCGGACTCGATCAGCTCGACCCGGTCCATCACGTCGGGGGGCGGCTCGGTGCCGGCGATCGTGCCCCGGGTGGCGTAGACCGGCAGTTTGTGGCGGAGCGCGAAGCGCGCGGCGCCGCGCACGTGGTCCTCGTGCTCGTGGGTCAGCAGCAGGGCCGGATCGAGGCGGGGTCGATCCCGACCGCCTTCATCCGCCGCTCGAGCTCCCGGCAGGAGAAGCCGGCGTCGATCAGGACGCGCCCCCCTCCGACTCGACGACCACGGCGTTGCCCCCGCTGCCCGAGCCCAGCACGACGACGCGCAGCGGGGACGACGAAGCCTCCGGATCCTCGAATGGGAGCGCTGCCTGCACGGCCCCCGGAGTCTACCGCAGGGGGGCGGTCCCCGGCTCGATCCGGCGGGAAGCGGGCCGGACAGCCCGGTCTACAGCGTGTAAACCCGCCCCTGCTCGAGGAAGCCGAGGTCGGGGTTGGCGAGGGCCTGGACTTCCTGCTGGATCTTCGGGATGCAGGGGGGCTTGAGGTGGTGGAGCAGGACCGGCACCCGGCGGGTGAGCTGCTTCAACTCGGCGGCGAGGGTCTGCGGGGTCAGGTGGCCCGAGACGTCGGCGATCGGCTGCAGCGCGTTGTCGAAGCTGGTGTCGATCCAGACGCCCTTCAGCCGCTCGGTCCGGTTGGCGACCTCCCAGAGCCGCTTGGTCGGGCCGGTGTCGGACGACCAGAGCAGCGCCGCCGCGGCGTCCTCGATCAGGTAGCCGAAGGTCGGCACCGGGTGGTTCACCGGCACCGGCGTGAAGCGCAGGCCACCGATCTCGACCGGCGTCTCCTCCGAGAGCTCGTGGAAGCGCATCACCGGCAGCAGGTGGTTGGGCAGCCGGGTGAAATCGGGCCAGACGTCGTTGTTGAACAGGTTCTTGCGGATCGCGTAGATGGTCGGCGCCGAGGCGTAGATGTCGACCGCGTCGCGCAGCTTGCCGTAGACGTTCTCGATGAAGAAGGGCAGCGACGAGGTGTGGTCCATGTGCGAATGCGTCAGCACGATCGACTGCACCTGGCGCTGCCGCTCGATCGGCAACGACTGCGAGAGCGAGCCGGCGTCGAGGGCGACCGTGTCGTTGAGCAGCAGACACGTCATCCGACAGTCCGGGCTCTCGCCGCCGTAGCTGCCGAGGATCTCGACCTTCATGAGCTACCAGCGATTGTACTCGCGGTCCAATCGGGCCGACAAGAACAGGAGCAACTTCTCGCCGGCGGCCACCGTGAAGTCGCCGCGCCGGTAGAGCCGGTCGAACGCCCCGACCACCCGCTCGCACAGGTGCAGGCCCGCGACCCTCCGGATCTCGGCCGCCGCCACCTCGCGCGACAGGGCCTCCCGGTAGGGGCGGCTGGTGGTCATCGCGTCGAAGGTGTCGGCGACCGCGACGATCCGCGCCGGCAGCGGGATCGCCTCGCCCGAGAGCCGGTCCGGGTAGCCGCGTCCGTCGATCCGCTCGTGGTGGTTGCGCACGATCGGCAGCAGCGGCCGGAGCGACTCGATGCGCCCGACGATCGCCGCGCCGTCGGCGGGGTGCCGCCGCATCACCGCCGCCTCCGCGTCGTCGAGCGGCCCCGCCTTGAGCAGCACGCCGTCCGGCACGCCGATCTTGCCGATGTCGTGCAGCGTCGCGCCCAGGCGCAGGCTCTCGAGCTCCTCGACCGTGAGCTCGAGGTCGTTGCCGAGCAGCAGGGAGTAGGCGACGACGCGCTGCAGGTGGCCGCCGGTGTAGGGGTCGCGCTTCTCGACCGCCTCCGCCAGCGCGGTCACCGTGTCGACGAAGGTGCGCTGGCGCTCGGCGTAGAGGCGGGCGTTCTCGAGCGCGTGGGCGAGCGGGCCCGCGAACAGCCGCATCCGGCGCAGGTCGTCCTCGTCGAAGCGGTCGCGGCCGACCGGGTTGAGCAGCTGGAGCACCCCGATCGTGCGGCCGCGCGAGACCAACGGCACGGCGAGGATCGCGCGGGTGCCGAAGCGGTCGCTCGCGTCGCCGTGCCAGCGCGGGTCGGCGGCGACGTCGTGGATCAGCTCCGGGCGCCGGCTCGCCGCCACGGCGCCGACGATCCCCTCGCCCGCCGGGATGCGCAGGCCGCCGATCTCGGCCGCCGCCCGGCCGCGCACGACCCGGAAGAAGAGCTCGCCGCTCTCCTCGTCGAGCTCCCAGATCGAGCTGGTCTCGGCGGCGCAGATCCGCTCGGCCTGCTCGAGCGCCAGGGCCACGACCCGGCGCAGGTCGAGCGTCTCGGCGAGCGCGAGGCCGATCTCGAGCAGGCGCTCCTGCTCGGCGAGGCGGCGCTCGAGCTCGCCGGCTTCGGTCATGCCGGGCCTCAGAAGCCGGGAGCCGATCCAGAACGAGGTGCGGAAGCCATCCCCGTTCAGCTCGGCTTCCAGGGTCTTCCACTCCTTGGCGAAGTCCCAGTTGAGATCGAGCCCGGAGAAGCGCACCGTGATGCCCCAGCCGTAGGCGGCATAGGCGTCCTCGAAACGGTTCTCGTCCGAGTTCCAGAGATCGAAGCTCCTGGCCGAGCGATTCGAACCAGGCGCCGCCGACGTCGAAGAAGATGCGCCCGCGGATGCCCCGGAAGTCGTAGAAGGGACCGATGAAGGCGTCGATCAGCGGGAAGCGCAGCTCGGTGTTGATGGCGAAGGCGCGGTCGCCCTGCACGGAGCGGTAGTCGAGGCCGCGCAGCGTGTCCATGCCGCCGAGATAGAAGAAGTTCGGCTGGTTGCCGTCGGCGTAGCCGGCGAAGACGCGCAAGGCGAGCTGGCTGCGCTGGGTGATCGAGAAGTACTGGCGCCAGTCGACCTCGGTGTTCCAGGAGAGCGCGCCGCCTTCGTCGACGTCGTAGCCGTAGCTGCTGAGCACCCGGTAACGCCGCCCGCTGACCGGCCCCCAGTAGGCGCTCACCGTGGTGTCGCCGGTGAAGGCCGCGATGGCCAGGGGGATGTCGTCCGAGAACTCGAGCCAGAGATGTTCTCGACCACCGGCGCCTGGCCGGGGGTCGGCGGATTGTCCGGGTTGACAGCGGGTAGAAGTAGCTTGCGCTGCAGGTAGCCGCCGCCCGCCTCGAGCCGGTGGTAGAGGTCGAAGGGATAGATCCAGGTCGCCGATCAGACCGGTCTGCCGGTACGCCTCCTGACGCTCGACCGGACGGAAGTCGAGCGTGGAGTAATCGATCGAAGCGTGTAGTAGTCGCGGCTGTCGAACAGGCGCACCGACCACTGCCAGCGCTTGCGGCGCGTCGATGTACTGGATGTCGAAGTCCGAGAAGGTGTCGACCGAGCCGAGAGCGGATGTTGAGGCGCCGGTCGCCCAGGTAGTCGGTGAAGCGAGATAGCCGTAGCCGAGGAGAGTCTGGTCGTCGGTGACCCCGACGTAGGCGCCGCCGTCCTCGACGAAGAGCTTGAAGCCGCCGTACGTCGATCTTGTTGCCCTCGTCGAGCGTCACCTGGATGTCGGGCTCGAAGCCCGGCAGGCCTCGAGCGCGCGGCTCGGTCGGCACCGGCGGCAGCTCGACTCGTCGGCTCCCCACCGGCGTGTCGAGGTCCGCCACGTAGAGGTCGAAGCGGCCGCGCCAGTAGCCGGTGTAGACGAGTTGCTCGCCGCCCTCGGCGGTGGTGAGAATGGTCGGCATGATGCACCCGGTGACCGCGTTGGTGTATCTGCGCGGAGCTCGCCGGCGCGAGATCGATCGCCGAAGATGTTGTCGGCGCCGGTGCGGTCGGAGGTGAAGTAGAGGCGCTGGCCGTCGTCGAGAAGACCGCGTCCTGTCGCTCCACTCGCCGCTGGTCAGCCGGTAGCGCTGGTCGTCGGCGAGTCGAGCCGGAAGAGCTGGGCGTGCTCGCCCGCCACCACCGAGAGTAGACCAGCGAGCGCCGTCGGGCGAGTAGATCGGCGAGCCGTCGTAGCGTTCGTCGTCGGTCACGTTGCGCACCGCGCCGGTGGTCCAGGTCGAACGTGAAGATGTCGAAGCGCCCCTTCTGGTTGCCGGAGAAGACCACCGTCTTGCCGTCGGGGCGAGAACGCCGGCCCGTTCTGCTGCTCGACCTCCATGTGATCACCCGCTCGACCTTGCGCTCGCCAGCACGTCGATCAGCACCAGACTGCGCCCCTTCTCGCGCTTGGCGAACACCACCACCAAGTTGCCGTCCGGGCGAGAAGGCGAGGTCGCGGCCCATGCGCGAGCCGTCGTCAGACGTACTGCGAGACGATGTACTGGTAGTCGTCCGAGAAGCCCTTGGTCAGGTTGCCGACCGGCCGCCGCTTGCGGGCGTCGAACAGCACGACGTCGATGTCGTCCTTGATCGTCGAGAAGGCGGCGACGAGGTCGCCGGACGGCGAGGCCGCCGGCGACAGCGTCTGCCCGTACACCCCCTCCTCGTAGCGGAACGCGGCGACCGAAGTCCGACGGCTCGCCGGTGGCGACCAGCTCCGGCAGGTACTGCTTGCGCAGCCAGCGGCGGAAGTCGGTGTCGAAGTCCTCCGGATCGACGCGGAAGCCGCGCTCGACGGCCTTCTCGACGCGGCCGCCCAGGGTGTTGCGGAACTCGTAGACGAAATCGCGGAACCCTTCCTTGCCCCAGCGGCTCTCGATGAAATCGAACGCCGCGTGCCCGAAGCGGTAGGCGAAGAACCCGGAGACGCCGCGCTCGAGGATCGACGGGATGCTGTCGTTGACCACCGCGTCGCGGAGGAACATCTTGTCCGACGTCCCCTCGTCCTTGGCCATGTAGCTGGCCATGCCCTCCATCACCCACTGCGGCGCGCGATGCCGCGCGCTTGCCGACGCCGCCCTGGAAGAGGATCTCGTACTGGAAGATGTGGGTCAGCTCGTGCATGACGAGCTGGAACAGCTCGCCGTCAGGCAGATCGACCGGCAGCACCATGCGGTTGCGCACCGGGCTGGCGAAGGCGCCGATCGCCCTCCGGGATGAAGTTGTGGATGATGTTGTTCTGCTCGAACGCCGAGTGCGTCTCGTAGAAGATCAGCGGCGTCGGCTTCTGGATCTGGTAATCGAACTCGCGCGACAGGCGGTCGTAGGCGCTCTCCGCCATCGACACCACCTTCTCGAGCAGCGCGTCTCCCTTCGTGTAGTAGTAGCACGTCGAAGTGCGGCGAGTGGTAGATCTGCCAGTCGAAGTCCCGGTACTGGATCTTGTTCTTGCCGAAGTACCGTGTCGTAGCCCTGCGCGTCGGGGCGAACGCCACCGCCGCGAGGGTCGAGCCCGGCGAGGGCCGCCGGCGCGCGTCAGCCACTTGCGGGCGGCACGGGGGCTCCTTTCTGTCAGTCGGTCATCAGGACGCGCGACGCCTCGACGGTCTTCTGGGCGAAGACGCCGACGATCCGGTCCTCGAGCGAGATCAGGTTCTCGAACATGCCCCGCCAGCGGGTCCGCCTTCTCGCCCTCGAGCTGCTTGAAATCCTTGAAGTTGTCGAAGTAGAGCCGCTCGCCGGTCCGGCCGTCGAACACCATCAGCACGATGTCGTAGTCGAACCCGGTCTGCTCGACCAGGACCTGCCGGTAGTAGGTCCGCCCGTCGAAGGGCGAGACGTACTCCTCGGTGCGGTAGCCGCTCTTGTCCTGGACGTCGAAGTCGAGGCTGCCGGCCAGCACGCAGGTCGGCCTGCAGCCGCTCGCCGAGACGCGCGCCAGAAGTCCCGGTTCTGCGCCAGCACGTCGAGATCGAAGGTCGGATAGTCGACGGTCCGGCTCTCGACCACCTTGAGGTCGGTCTCGCGACGGAGGACCTTCACCAGATAGCGCTCGAACTCGCGCTGGACGTCGATCGCCGTGTCGCGCGGGCTCTCGCCCGCGCCCTCCCGGCTGACCACCAGGAAGGGCGCCGTGGCGACCGTCTTGCGCCCCTGGAGGTCGAGCCGCGCGCGCACCGGCAGGCGCAGCTCGCACTTCGACGACCGCCTGGAGCGCGCCCGCGCCGGCCAGGGCGAGCAGGGCGAAGGCCAGGAGCTTGCGGGCCCGGGCATGCGCCTCCTCCCGCCGGCGTCGGGTCGGCGGCGCCGGCTGGACTCTCGACCGCCGGCGGCGCGGGCGCCGCCGCCGCTTTCTTCGGCTTGAACGCCTGATAGAACTCGACGAAGCGGGAGTAGTTCTGCTTGAGCGGCCGGTTGTCGGGCGCGGCCGCCACCGCCTCGCGGTAGGCAGCGAGCGCGTCGTCGAAGCGGCCGACCGCCTCGTAGGAGACGGCCAGGTTGTTCAACGCCCGGACGTCCTGCGGCTCGGCCTCGCGCACCTTCTCGAAGCGGAACAGCGCCTCGGCCCAGAGTCCGCGCCGGGCCATCTCGACGCCGAAGGCGAGCTGCGCCCCGGTGTCCGTCGTCGGCCTGCTGGATGCGCAGCCGCCCGCCACGGCGAGGAGGACCAGCGCGATGGCCGCGCGCGCTCGAATCGTGCCGTTCATCTCCCCTTCCTCCCGCGCTCCGGCGCCCCGGCGACACCGCCACCAGGCCCGCAGCCCGAACCGCCGGCAGAGTATACGGATCTTTCTACGATCCGGCCCGGGCGGAAGTTCGCGGCGGCCGCTCCCGTCTCTGGGTTCCGTGAGGAGGCGACGCCGTTCATGACCCGAATCGAGCCGACCGACCGCGAGCTGACTGTCGCGCTCGCCGCCGACCCGCGTGCCCCGCGCCGCCGCCTGCCGCCTCGCCGGCTCGCGCTCGACGCCTGGATACGCCGGCGCGGGCGCCCGGCCATCTCGCCGGGCTCGCGCTCCCGGCGCGCGCCCTCGAGGTGGCGCTCGCTCTGCGCGCCGGGCGCGCGCCCTCGCCCGGCGCGAGGAGGTCGGCCGCCGCGCGGCCTCGAGGCCCGGCTGCTCACCCGCTCGACGCCGAGTTACCCGGCGGCGCTCGCCAGCTCGCGCTGCCGCCGCCGGCGCTCTACTGTCGCCGGCGAGATCCGCCGCGCGGCCCGGCCGTCGCGGTGGTCGGCGCCCGCGCCGCCAGCCCCTACGGCCTCGAGATCGCGCGTGGTTCGGCCGAGAGCTCGCCGGAGTCGGCGCGATCGTGGTCTCCGGATTCGCCCTCGGCGTCGACGGCGCGGCGCACCGGGGCGCGCTCGCACGGCGGAGGGCGGACCGACCCTCGCCGTGCTCGGTTGCGGGCTGGCGATCGACTACCCGCGCCAGCACGCGCGGCTCGGCCGCGAGATCCGCGGCCGCGGCGCGCTCCTCACCGAGTTCCCGCCGCGCGCTCGCCCCGGAGCCCTGGCGCTTTCCGGTCCGCAACCGGCTGATCGCGGCGCTGGCGCGCGCGCTGGTGGTGGTCGCGGCCGTCCCCGCGGTCGGGCTCGCTGATCACCGCGCGGCTCGCGCTCGACCTCGGCCGCGAGGTGGTCGCGGTGCCCGGCCGGCTGACCGACGAGACTCGCCTGGGCCCGAACGCGCTGCTCGCCGACGGCGCGCGCTCGCGCTCGCGCCCGCCGACCTGCTCGAGGCGATCGGCCTCGCCCCGGGGCGCGGCCGCCGCGCCGGCCGCCGGTCGCCCCGGCGGCTCCGCCGGGTCTGGCGCCGGCCGCCCTCCTCGCCCACCTCGCCGTCCCGAGCACGACCGCTCGCCCCGGAAGCTCGCCGGGCGCGCCGGACTCGCCATCGACGTGGCGCTCGGCGAGCTGCTCGAGCTCGAGCTCGCGGGCGTCCTGCGCCGGCTGCCGGGCCGGCGCCTCGTGAGGTCCGCGAGGATGACGCGGCGCCACAGCCGGCCGCGCCGGGGCGACTGTGGTAGCGGTCCGCGCCCGATGCTACCCTGGGCGCCTCCGACCTTCCGGGAGCTTCTCCCGCTTTCCGGCCCGTTCCCTCCACGACCCATGGCGAAGAACCTGATCATCGTCGAGAGCCCGGCGAAGACCCGCACCCTGCAAGCAAGTTCCTCGGCCGCGACTGGGCCGTGGAGGCGTCGGTCGGCCACATCCGGGATCTCCCGAAGAAGAACATGGGGCTGGGCGAAGAACTACGAGCCCACCTATGCCGTGCTCGCCACCAAGAAAGAGGTGGTCAAGAAGCCTCAAGGAAGCGGCCAAGAAGGCGAGACGGATCTACCTCGCGCCCGACCCCGACCGCGAGGGCGAGGCGATCGCCTGGCACATCGCCGCGGTGCTCGAGCACGCGACGACGCCGAGCTCCACCGCGTCACCTTCAACGAGATCACCCAGCGCGCGGTGCAGGAGGCGCTCGCCGAGCTCCGGGCAGATCGATCAGCACCTGGTCGACGCCCAGCAGGCCCGGCGCGTGCTCGACCGGCTGATGGGCTTCAAGCTCTCGCCGCTGCTCTGGGACAAGGTCAAGCGCGGCCTCTCGGCCGGACGGGTGCAGTCGGTGGCGCTGAAGATGGTCTGCGACCGCCAGGACGAGATCGACGCCTTCGTCCCGGAGGAGTACTGGATCCTGGGCGCCCGCGCTGGCGGCCGGCGCCCCGCCCCGAGTTCCTCGCCCGGCTCCACCAGATCGACGGCAGGAAGGCGAAGGTCGAGAACGGCGAGGAGGCCGAGCGGCGATCGAGAGCGAGATCACCGGCGGCCCCTTCCGGGTCGCGGCCATCGAGCGCAAGGAGTCGAAGCAGCGCCCGTCGCCGCCCTTCATCACCAGTCGCCTGCAGCAGGAGGCGGCGCGGCGCTTCGGCTTCTCGCGTCAAGCGGACCATGGCGCATCGCCCAGGGGCTCTACGAGGGGCGCGTGAGATCGGCGAGCGGGGCCAGCTCGGCCTGATCACCTACATGCGCACCGACTCGACCCGCGTCGCCGCACGAGGCGCTCGACGCCGTGCGCGAGCACATCGCGCGCCACCTACGGTGCCCGCGACGCTGCCCGAGAAGCCGAACTTCTACGCCTCGAAGAAGGACGCCCAGGACGCCCACGAGGCGATCCGGCCGACCTACCTCGACCTGCCGCCCGACGCGATGTCGCCGGCTATCTCGAGGTCGACGAGCTCAAGCTCTACCGGCTGATCTGGGAGCGCTTCGTGGCCAGCCAGATGCTGCCGGCGGTCTTCGACGTCACCCAGGTCGACGTCGAACGGGGGCGGCTAACCCTGCGCGCGACCGGCAAGATCCTCAAGAGCGCCGGATTCCTGTCGGTCTACCAGGAGGTCGTCGAGACAGCTCGAGAACGGCGACGAGGAGAACGGCGCGATGCTGCCGCCGCTCGTCGAGGGCGAAGACGCTCGCGCTCGCCGCGCGTCGAGAAGGAGCAGAAGTTCACCCAGCCGCCGCCCCGCCTTCAGCGAGGCGACGCTGGTCAAGGCGCTCGAGGAGAGCGGCATCGGCCGGCCGTCGACCTACGCCGCGATCCTGTCGACGCTGACCGACCGCGAGTACGTCGACAAGGTCGAGGGGCGCTTCCGGCCGACGCCGCTCGGCACGATGGTCAACCAGCTCCTGCAGAAGCGGGTTCGACGACGTGCTCAACGAGCGCTACACCGCCGGCTCGAGCAGGAGCTCGACAAGATCGAGGAGGGCGCGATGCCGTGGAAGAAGGCGGTGCGCGAGTTCGACGAGAAGTTCGACAGCGACCTCGCCACCGCCGGGGACGCATGCCCAACGTCAAGCGTGACGGGCTCCCCACCACCGAGAGCTGCCCGAAGTGCGGCTCGCCCCTCGTCATCCGCTTCGGCCGCTACGGCGCCTTCGTCGGCTGCAGCAACTACCGCGCCGAGCCGCCCTGCGACTACACGCGCGACCTCGAGGCCGCCGCGCGCCGAGGCCACGACGGGTGCGCCCGCGCGAGGAGATCGACCCCTGCGAGAAGTGCGGCAAGCCGATGGCGCTGCGCCGCAGCCGTTTCGGCGTCTTCCTCGGCTGCACCGGCTACCCGGAGTGCAAGAACATCCGCAAGACCGGGCCGAAGGCCGAGCCGCCGAAGGAGACCGGCGTCGGCTGCCCGCAGTGCAGCGAGGGGACGATGCTCGAGAAGAAGTCGCGCCGCGGCAAGGTCTTCTACTGCTGCTCGCGCTATCCGGCCTGCGATTTCGCCCTCTGGGACCGCCCGATCGCCGAGCCCTGTCCGCGCTGCAACGCCCCTACCTGGTCGAGAAGATCTCCAAGCGCAAGGGCGCCCGCCTCGTCTGCACCCGCGAGGGCTGCGGCTCACGAGGCGGAGATCGCCGAGGCGAGCTGAGTCGACCGTGAACAACACCCGACCGAAGCTCGCCGACCGCCTCCTGCCGGCGCTGCGCCGCGAGCTGTCTCGAGCGCGCCCTCGACGGCGGCACCCGCCGCTCTCCCGTCGGATCTTCGTCAACCGCAACCTGCGCCTCGACAAGATCCGCTTCCTCGGCTTCGATCTCGACTGGACGCTCGCCGACTACGATCGGACGAAGCCTCGACCCGCTCACCTTCGAGCTGGCCCTCACCTTCCTCGTCGACCACGTCGGCTACCCCCCGGCGGTGCGCCAGGTGGAGTTCCGCCCGGCCTCTCCCGCGGCGCGGCCTGATCGTCGATCGGCAGGTCGGCACGGTGCTCAAGATGAACCGGCACCGCTACGTGGGACGCGCCTACCTCGGCGCACGCGCCTGGCCGCCGACGACCGCTTCCAGCTCTACCGCCTCGAGCCGATCGACCTGTCGAGCGACCGCTACTACCGGGTCGACACCCTCTTCGAGCTGCCCGAGGTGACACCTGTTCACCGAGCTCGTCGAGCTCGGCAGGCGCGATCCGGCGCTGGTCCTCGGCCGCGGGCCGCAGGCGATCTTCGACGACGTCCGCCACGCCGTCGACTCGATCCACGCCAACGGCTGGCTCAAGTCCCGGGTCACCGCCGACCTGGCGCGCTTCCTGCGCCGCGACGAGGAGCTCCCGCTGGCATTGGCGCGCCTGGCGCTCGGCGGCCGTCGCCTCTTCCTGGTCACCAACTCCGACTGGGCCTACACCGAGGCGCTCTGCTCGCACCTCTTCGACCGCTCGCTGCCGGGCCTCGGCAGCTGGCGCGAGCTCTTCGACCTGGTGGTCGCCTCGGCGGGCAAGCCCGGCTTCTTCCGCGCCGAACGCCCGTTCGTGCCGATCGCCGAGGACGGCCGCGAGGGGAACGAGGTGACCGTGCCGGCCTGGGGCGGGGTGTACCGCGGCGGCTCGCGCGACGGCCTGATGAACCTCTTCGACGCCCCGGGCGAGCAGGTGCTCTACGTCGGCGACCACATCTACAGCGACATCCTGACCTCCAAGCGCCGCAACACCTGGCGCACCGCCCTCGTCCGTGCACGAGCTCGAGGAGGAACTGGAGACGGCCGCCGGCGTCACCGACGAGACTGCGCCACCTCGCGGCGCTGCGCGAGGAGCTCTCCGACCTCGGCCACCGCATGGACGATCTGCGCGACGTGGTCACCGTGGCGCAGCGGCCTCGGCGAGACGGGCGAGGCGGCGCGCGCCGCCGCCGAGCGGCTGGAGACGCTGAAGAGCCAGCACCGGACGCTGCGCCAGCGCGCCGGCGAGCTGCAGAGCGCATCTCGCGCCGCTTCCACCCGGTGTGGGGCTCGCTCTTCAAGCAGGGGAGCAACCGCAGCCTCTTCGCCGCCCAGGTCACCGAGTTCGCCTGCATCTACACCTCGCGGGTCTCCAACTTCGCGCGCTACGGCACCGACCACTACTTCCGCGTCGTCGAGGACCCGGTCACCCACGAGCTGCCGAGCTGAGGTCTTCCGGCCGAGGAGGCTCGCGCCGTAGAATCGCGCCGATGTCGCATCCCCCGTCCACGTCGTCGGCGCCGGCCTCGCCGGCTCGCGAGTGCGCCTGTCAGCTCGCCTCGCGCGGGGTGCCCGTGGTGCTGCACGAGATGCGGCCGGTCGTCTCGACGCCCGCGCACCAGAGCGACCGGGCGATGCGGAGCTGGTCTGCTCGAACTCGCTGCGGAGCGACGATCCGGAGCACGCGGCCGGGCTGCTCAAGCGGGAGATGGAGGCGTTCGGGTCGCTGGTGATCGGCACGCGCGCGCGAGCACGCGGTGCCGGCGGGGAGCGCGCTGGCGGTCGACCGCGACCACTTCGCCGAGGCGGTAACCGCGAAGCTCGCTGCGTTGCCGCTGCTCGAGATCCGGCGCGAGGAGGTGACCGAGCTGCCCGACGGCGACGTCGTCCTCGCCACCGGACCGCTCACCTCGCCGGCGATGTCGGCGCTGCTCGGGCGGCTGCTGGGCTCGGAGTACCTCTACTTCTACGACGCCATCGCGCCGATCGTCGACGGCGAGTCGCTCGACCTCTCGAAGATGTTCTTCGCCTCGCGCTACGGCAAGGGCGAGGGCGACGACTACCTGAACGCGCCGATGAACAAGCCGGAGTACGAGGCGTTCCAGGCGGCGGTCGCCGCCGCCGAGACGACGCCGCTCCACGACTTCGAGAAGGCGATGTTCTTCGAGGGGTGCCTGCCGATCGAGGAGATGGCGCGGCGCGGGGTCGACACCCTGCGCTACGGGCCGATGAAGCCGGTCGGCCTGCGCGGCCCCGACGGGCGGCGCCCCTGGGCGGTGGTGCAGCTGCGCCAGGAGAACCTGGCGAAGAGCCAGTTCAACCTGGTCGGCTTCCAGTCGCGCATGAAGTGGCCCGAGCAGCAGCGGATCTTCCGCACCATCCCGGGGCTCGAGCAGGCCGAATTCGTGCGCATGGGGCAGATCCACCGGAACACCTTCGTCAACGCGCCGCGCCACCTCGACCAGGCCTACCGGGTCGTCGCCGCGCCGCGCGTGCGCCTCGCCGGCCAGATCACCGGCGTCGAGGGCTACCTCGAGTCGGCGGCGACCGGCCTCGCGATCGCGCTCTACCTGGCACTCGAGCGGCGCGGCGCGGCGTTCGAGCCGCTGCCCGCGACCACCGCCTTCGGCGCGCTCGCCCGCCACCTCACCGAGGGCGACCCCGACCACTTCCAGCCCGCCAACATCAACTACGGCCTCTTCCTGCCGCTCGAGCCGGAGCCGAGGAAGGCCGAGCGGCGGGCCGCCTACGTCGCGCGCGCCGCCGCCGAGCTCGCCGCCTGGAGGCAGCGCTGCGCGCTCTGATCGAGCGCTTCCTCGACCATCTCGAGGGCGAGCGCGCGCTCTCCGGCACACCCTGCGCGCCTACCGGGGGCGACCTCGAGCGCTTTCTCGGGTTCCTCGCCAACGACTTCCTGTCGAAGCCGGTCGCCGAGGTGAGAGCGAGCGACGTCGACACCCTCGCCGTCCGCTCCTTCCTCGCCTCGCTCAACCGCGCGGGTACCGGCCGCAAGAGCCAGGGGCGCGCGCTCTCGGCGCTGCGCACCTTCTTCCGCTGGGCCTGCCGGGTCGGCGAGCTCGCCGCCAATCCGGCGACGCGGGTGCCGACGCCGAAGGCGCCGAAGACGCTGCCCCGCCACCTGCGGCCGGGCGAGATCGAAGCGCTGGTCGAGGCGCCCGCCGGCGACTCCGACCTCGAGCGGCGCGACCGGGCGCTGCTCGAGCTCCTCTACGCCACCGGCCTGCGCGTCTCCGAGGCGGTCTCTCTCGACTGGCCCGACCTCGACCTCAAGGGGCGGACGCTGCGCGTCGTCGGCAAGGGGGACAAGGAGCGGATGGTGCCGTTCGGCAAGCCCGGCGCTCGCCGCGCTGCGCGCCTGGCGCGAGAGCTGGGCGGGCGTGCGCAAGGTGGGCGACGACGACGATCCGGTCTTCCTCAACGCGCGCGGCGGACGCCTCACCGACCGCTCGGCGCGCCGGGTGGTCGACCGCTGGGTCGAGGCCGCGGCGCTCGCCCGCGGCGTCCACCCGCACACGCTGCGCCACACCTTCGCCACCCACCTGCTCGAGGCCGGCGCCGACCTGCGCGCGATCCAGGAGCTCCTCGGCCACGCCTCGCTCGCCACCACGCAGCGCTACACCCACGTCGACATCGAACGGCTGCTCACCGTCTACCGGGGCGCCCACCCGCGCGCGCGCGGCGGCGCCGCGAGCGACGGCCCGTCTCCGGCCGATGGCGCCGGAAGGAGTGAGATGGACGTCGCCCTGGTCACGTTCGCGGGACTGCCGGATCTCGACCCCGACGACCGGCCGCTCGCCGCGGCGCTCCGCGCCCGCGGGCTCGGCGTCGGCATCGTGCGCTGGGACGACCCCGGCTTCGACTGGAGCTCGACCCGGATGGCGCTCCTCCGCAGCCCGTGGGACTACTACAAGCGCTACGACGAGTTCCTCGCCTGGGCCGCGCGGACCGCGGCCGTGACCCGGCTCGAGAACCCGCTGCCGGTCGTCCGCTGGACCCTCGACAAGCGCTATCTCGTCGCGCTCGCCGCGACCGGGGCGCCGGTGGTCGAGACGGTCCTCGTCGAGCGAGGCGAGCGCGTCGATCTCGGCGCGCTGCTCGCCGCGCGCGGCTGGTCCGCCGCGGTGCTCAAGCCGGCCGTCTCGGCCGACTCCTGGGAGGCGCTCTCGGTCGGGCCGGGGGAGATCGCGCGCGGCCAGGCCCACCTCGACCGCCTCGGCCCCGAGCGGGCGATGCTGGTGCAGCCCTTCCTCGCCTCGGTCGAGGAGTACGGCGAGCGCTGCCTGGTCGCGATCGACGGCGAGCTCTCCCACGCCGTGCGCAAGAACGCGCTGACCCGGGGCGGGCGCTGGGCCGGGCTGCCCGAGGGCAGCCCGGTCGGGATCGCCCCCGAAGAGCGCGCGGCGGCGGTCGCGCTGCTCGCCGCCGCCGGCCGGCTCGCCGGCTTCGAGCGGACGCTCTACGCCCGCATCGACCTCGTGCGCGACGACGCCGGACACCCCCGCCTGCTCGAGCTCGAGCTCGCCGAGCCGACCCTGTTCGTCTCGACCTCGGCGGCCGGCCTCGAGCGCCTGGTCGCCGCGATCGTGCGTCGCCTCTCCTAGCGACCCCCCGCGAGGGGACCCCCCCGGCGCCGTTTCCGGTTAGGCTTCGGTCTCGTTCCAGACCGGAGGTCCGGCATGACCGATCGGCCGTCGAGCGCGCCGGCGGGTGTCGGGGGCGAGGCCCCCGAAACCCCCTATCGCGTCGCGTTCGACCACAGCCTCGAGGCGATCGCGATCGCGCAGGACGGCCGCGTCGCGGTCGCCAACCCGGCGACCGCGCGGATGTCCGGCTACAGCCACGAGGAGCTGATCGGCAAGAGCTTCCTCGATCTCATCCACCCCGATCACCAGGCCCAGGCCCTCGAGAAGTACCGGCTCCGGCTGGCCGGCGACACGGCCGACCGGAGCCTGGTTCTGCGCGTCGTGCGCAAGGACGGCGCCTCCGTCTGGCTCGAGGCGCACTCGATGCCGGTCGACTGGCGCGGCCGCCCCGCCGTGCTGGTCTTCTTCGCCGACGTCACCGACCGGGAGCAGGCGCGGAGCGACGCCGCGGAGACCCAGCGCATGCTGGCGCGGATCGCCGAAGTCGCGCCCTACTTCCTCTTCATCTACGACTACGACCTCGGCCGCGACGTCTACATCAACCGCTCGGTGGCCGCGGCGCTCGGCTACTCGCCCGCGGAGGAGGCCGCCCTCGGCGCCTACCCCTTCCTCGCGCTCTGCCATCCGGACGACCTCGCCCGCGCGCTCGAACGGGAGGAGCGCTGGCGCGACGTTCCGGACGGCGCCTCCGACGCCATCGAGTTCCGGCTGCGCCACCGGAGCGGCGAGTGGCGCTGGTTCCTCTCGCACAACACCCCTTTCCGGCGCGACGCCGACGGCCGCGTCGGCCAGATCCTCGGCATGTCGCAGGACGTGACCGAGAAGAAGCGCAGCGCGGAGATGCTGCGCCGGACCGAGCGGATCGAGAGCCTCGGCCTGCTCGCCGCCGGCGTGGCGCACGACTTCTCCAACCTGCTGACGCCGATCGTCGGCCACGTCGAGCTGATGCTCGCGCAACTGCCGGCCGGCTCGCCGCTCGCCGCTCGCGCGCTCGCCATCGAGAGCGCCGCGCAGCGCGCCGCCGCGCTCGTGCGCCAGCTGATGGTCTATGCCGGCAAGGGGGAGATCGAGCGGCGGCCGGTCGATCTGAATGCCCTGGCGCGCGAGACCGTGGCGCTGCTCGCCGGGATCGACGCCCCCGGCTCGCCCTTCGTGCTCGACCTCGACCCCGCGCTGCCGGCGGTCGAGGCCGACGGCAGCCAGCTCCGCCAGGTCCTCTCGAACCTGCTCGGCAACGCCCGCGACGCGGTCGCCGGCGGCCCCGGCGCGGTGCGCGTCGTCTCCCGGCGCGTCGAGCTCGGCGCCGCGGAGCTCGGCCGCATGGTGCTCGCCGAGGGGCTCCGCCCCGGGCCGGCCGTGCTGCTCGAGGTCGCGGACGAAGGCCCGGGCATGGACGCCGACACCCTCGCCCGCCTCTGGGAGCCCTTCTTCACGACCAAGCCCGGCGGGCACGGCGTCGGGCTCCCGTCGCTGCTCGGCATCCTGCGCCAGCACCGCGCCGGCCTCGAAGTCGAGTCGAGCCCGGGCCGGGGCACCCGCTTCCGGATCGCGTTCGCCCTCGCGCCGTCTCCACCCGAGGCGCCGCGCGCGCCCGGAGCGGCGGCGGCCCGGTGATACGCTCGCTCGTCCGATGACGAGCGCGCACGCGACCACCGTGCTGCTGGTGCGCCGGGGCGAACGGGTCGTGATGGCGTCCGACGGCCAGGTCACCCTCGGCTCGACCGTGGTCAAGGCCACGGCCGCCAAGGTCAAGCGCGCCGGCAAGGGCCGGGTGCTGGTCGGCTTCGCCGGCGGCGCCGCCGACGGTCTCGCCCTCTTCACCCGCTTCGAAGCGAAGCTCGAGGAATCCAACCAGAATCTCGAACGGGCCGTCGTCGAGCTCGCCAAGGACTGGCGCACCGACCGCGCGCTGCGCCAGCTCGACGCCGTGATGCTGGTCGCCGACGCCGAACGGAGCTTCCTCGTCTCCGGCCAGGGCGACCTGCTCCAGCCCGACGGCGAGGACGGCCTGCTCGCGATCGGCTCCGGCGGCAACTTCGCGCTGGCCGCGGCGCGCGCGCTCTGCCGCCACACCGGGCTCGCCGCGCGCGAGATCGCGGTCGAGGCGATGCGGGTGGCCGCCGAGCTCTGCATCTACACCAACGACCGGTTGACCGTCGAGGAGCTGTGAGCGGCCTCGTCCCCGCCGGCGAGCGGCCGGCCGCGCTCGAGGAGCTCACCCCCCGGCAGATCGTCGCCGAGCTCGACAAGCACGTCGTCGGCCAGCGCGCCGCCAAGCGCGCCGCTGGCGATCGCGCTGCGCAACCGCTGGCGGCGCCAGCAGCTGCCGCCGGCGCTCGCCGAGGAGATCGTCCCCAAGAACATCCTGATGATCGGCCCGACCGGCGTCGGCAAGACCGAGCTCGCCCGGCGGCTGGCGAAGCTCGCGCGCGCGCCCTTCCTCAAGGTCGAAGCCTCGAAGTTCACCGAGGTCGGCTACGTCGGACGCGACTGCGAGTCGATGGTGCGCGACCTGACCGAGATCGGCGTCGCGCTGGTGCGCGACGAGATGCGCGCCGGCGTGGCGGCGGTGGCGGCGGCGCGCGCCGAGGAACGCCTCCTCGCCCTGCTGGTGCCGACCGCGGCCGGCTTCGGTCCGGCCTCGACCCAGGGCGCCGAGGACCTCAGCGCGACGCGCGAGAAGATGCGCGAGAAGCTGCGCGCGGGCGGCCTCGAGGAGCGCGAGGTCGAGGTCGAGACCGAGGAGTCGGCCGCCCCCTCGCTCGAGATGATCGGCCCGCAGGGCGTGGAGGAGGTCGGCATCAACCTCAAGGAGATGATGCCGGGTCTCTTCGCGCGCAAGCGGCGCCAGAAGGTGACGGTCGCCGAGGCGCGCCAGCTGCTCGAGGCCGAGGAGGCCGAGAAGCTGATCGACCGGCAGAAGGTCGCCGCCGAGGCGCGGCGGCGGGTCGAGGAGACCGGCATCATCTTCCTCGACGAGATCGACAAGGTCGCCGGCCGCGAGCAGGGTCGCGGTCCGGACGTGTCGCGCGAAGGCGTGCAGCGCGATCTGCTGCCGATCGTCGAGGGGACGACCGTCGTCACCAAGCATGGTCCGGTGCGCACCGACCACGTCCTGTTCATCGCCGCCGGCGCCTTCCACGTCGCGAAGCCCGCCGACCTGATCCCGGAGCTCCAGGGGCGGTTTCCGATCCGGGTCGAGCTCGAGGCGCTGACCGAGGAGGACTACGCCCGCATCCTGGTCGAGCCCGAGGGCGCGCTCACCAAGCAGTACGCGGCGCTGCTCGGCGCCGAGGGGCTCACCGTCGAGTTCCTCCCCGAGGCGGTCGCCCAGCTCGCCCGGCTCGCCGTCGAGGTCAACCGCACCACCGAGAACATCGGCGCCCGGCGCCTGGCGACGCTGCTCGAGCGGCTGCTCGAGGAGGTCTCGTTCGAAGCCCCCGACATGGCCGGCGTGAGGCTCACGATCGACGCCGCCTTCGTCCAGCGCGCGCTCGCCGATCTCGCCACCAATCAGGATCTCAGCCGCTATGTGCTCTGAACCGCTCCGCCGCGCGCCGCGCGCGCTTCTCGTCGCCCTGCTCGTTCCGCTCGCCCTCGTCCCGCTCGGCTGCGGCAAGCGCGGGGATCCCATGCCGCCGCCGCGCACGATCGCGCAGCCGGTCGGAGACCTCGCCGTGCGCCAGCGCGGGCTCGAGGTCGCGCTCGAGTTCGGGCATCCGAAAGCGACGCTCGCTGGGCTCGCGCTCCCCGGCCTCGCCGAGGTCAAGGTCTTCGAGGCGACCAAGGCCGCTCCCGAGGGCGCCGTGCCGACGATCGACGCGCGCGAGCTCGAGCTGGCCGCCCGGCCCCTGCTCACGCTCGCCGGCGCCGAGCTCACCGGCGCCATTTCGGGCGACCGTCTGACCGTCCGCTTCCGGCTCGACGCGGCGGCGCTCGCGCCGCCGACGGCGCGCTTCTACGCCGTGCGCACGCTCGCCACCGGCGGCGAGTGGTCGCCCTGGTCGAACGTCGCGACGCTCGTGCCCCGGGCGGCGCCGGAGCCCCCGGGCGGACTCCAGGTGACGGCGAAGAAGGGGGGCGTCGAGCTCGCCTGGAGCGCGCCGGCCGCCGCCGTCGAGGGCTACCAGGTCTACCGCCGCGAGGCGACGCGCACCGCCTACGGCGCGCCGATCGCCAGCCTGGACGCCGCCACGACGGCCTACCAGGACCTCGCCGTCGTCTACGGCCAGCGCTACATCTACACGGTCTGCTCGCTCGGCGCGCGGACGCCGGCCGTGGTCGAGAGCGCGCCGGCCGGCGAGCGCGAGATCGACTACCAGGACCGCTTCGCCCCGAGCCGCCGCGCGCGCTGCGAGCGCTGGGCGGCCCCAACGAGGCGCGCCTGCTCTGGGAGCCCTCGCCCGACCCCGACGTCGCCGGCTACGTCATCTTCCGCGCCGACCCGGAGCAGGAGTTCCGGCGGGTGACCGCCGAGCCGCTCGCCGGCCTCGCCCACGTCGACTGCGGCCTCGGCTCCGGCCTCGTCTTCCGCTACCGGGTGGCGGCGATCGACCGCTCCGGCAATCTCGGCGAGCCGGGGGAGACGGTCGAAGCCCGCGTACCGTGAGCGACGCCTACAAGGTCTCGGGCGCCGGCAACGACTTCCTCGTCCTGATCGAGCCGGAGCGCGATCCGAGCACCGCCGAGGTGGTCGCCTGGTGCGCGCGCGGCTTCGCCTTCGGCGCCGACGGCGTCTTCGTCCTGCGCCGCAACGGCCCGGACGCCGTGCGCATGGATCACTGGAACTCCGACGGCGGCCGGGTCGAGCAGTGCCTCAACGGCACCCGCTGCGCCGCGCGCCTCGCCTTCGACCTCGGCTGGGCGGGCGACGAGGTGGTGATCGAGACCGGCGCCGGCCCGGTCGCCGGCCGCCGCGCCGCGCGCCCCGGCGCCGCGACGATCGAGGTCGCGCCGCCGCAGCTCGAGCCCCGCGCAATGGCGCCGGTGGTCGGCGGCCGGCCGCAGCCGGGCTACTTCGCGCGAGTCGGCGTCCCCCACTTCGTGCTCTTCTACGAGTCGAGCCTGGCCGGCGCGCCGCTCGCGCGGCTGGCCCCGGCGCTGCGCCACCACGCCGACTTCGGTCCGGGCGGCACCAACGTCGACTGGGTCCGCTTCCCCGACCCTCACCGGATGGAGATCCGGAGCTACGAGCGGGGCGTCGAGGGTGAGACGCTCGCCTGCGGCACCGGCGTGCTCGCCGCGGTCGCCGCCGGCGTCGCGCTCGGCCGCGCCGAGCTGCCGGTCACCGCCCTCGTCCTCGGCGGCTTCGAGCTCGAGGTCGGCGGCGCGACGAGCGCCGGCCGCGTCACCCGCTTCACCCTCACCGGCGACGCCCGCGTCGTCGCCCGCCTCGACCTCGCCCCCGACGCCTGGATCCCGCCGCCGCCCTCCGCCCGCTGGTCCTGACGCCGGCCACCCTTTTGCTAAGCTTCCCGGCCGCATGACTTCCGCGGCGTTCCTCTCCGTCGACGAGCAGCTGGCGCGACTCCTCCGCGCGGGGCGGTCGATCTCGTCTCCGAGGCCGATCTGCGGCGCAAGCTCGAGCGCTCGCGAGCGACCGGCAAACCGCTCGCGGTGAAGGCCGGCTTCGACCCGTCGTCGCCCGACCTCCATCTCGGCCACACCGTGCTGCTGCGCAAGATGCGCCACTTCCAGCGCCTCGGCCACCGGGTCATCTTCCTGATCGGCGACTTCACCGCGATGATCGGCGACCCGACCGGCAAGAAGGCGACCCGGCCGCAGCTCTCGCGCGCGCAGGTGCTCGACAACGCCGAGACCTACTCGCGCCAGGTCTTCCGCATCCTCGACCGCGAGCGGACGGTCGTCCGCTACAACAGCGAGTGGCTGTCGCCGATGGGCGCCGAGGGGATGATCCGGCTCGCCGGCAAGCTGGACGCTCGCGCGCATGATGGAGCGCGACGACTTCCGCACGCGCTACCAGACGAATCAGGCGATCTCGCTCCACGAGCTGCTCTACCCGCTGGTCCAGGGGAAGGACTCGGTCGAGATGGCGAAGATCCCCGGCGTCGGCTGCGACGTCGAGCTCGGCGGCCACGACCAGATCTTCAACCTCCTGGTCGGCCGCGACCTGATGAAGGAAGAGGGGCAGGAGCCGCAGGTCGTGCTCACCGTGCCGCTGCTCGTCGGCCTCGACGGCCATCGACAAGATGTCGAAGTAGCTGGGCAACGCGATCGCGGTCGAAGACTCCGGCCGCCGAGATCTACGGCAAGACGATGTCGATCCCCGACGCGCTGATCGTGGGACTGGTTCCTGCTGCTGACCGATCTGCCCGCCAGGCGAGATCGACGAGCGTCAGCGGCCGCCTCGCCGCCGGCGAGCTCCACCCGAAGGCGGTCAAGCAGGAGCTCGCGCGCTGCTCGTCGCCGACTTCCACGGCGCGGCGGCGGCCGCGCGAGGCCGAGGCGGAGTTCGAGCGCATCTTCTCCGGCGGCGGCGTACCGGACGAGATTCCGGAGCTACGGTCCGCCGCGGCGGCGAGGCGCTGCTCACGCTGCTCAACGAGGCCGGCCTCGTGCCGTCCGCAACGAGGCGCGGCGCCTGCTCGAGCAGGGGGCGATCGCGATCGACGGCGAGCGCGCGGGCCGACGCCGCCGGCGCGCCTCGAGGCGCGCGCAGCCCCTTACCTCTGCAAGGTCGGCAAGCGGCGGTTCCTGCGCCTGCGCATCCGCGAGCCGCGGACTTCACGCCAGGAAACCCTGGCGCGCTCCCTGCGCGCGGCCTGTCGTACAATGTAAGGCAAGAAAGTAAGGAACTCGGTCCGATATGACGACGACGCTCAGCTCGAAAGGTCAGCTCACGCTGCCGGCGGCGGCCCGCAAGCGGCTGGGGCTGCGCGCCGGTTCCCGGCTCGAGGTGATCGTCACGGATGATGGCCGGATCGAGCTCGTCCCCGTCGGCGGCTCGGTACGCGATCTCAAGTCGATCCTGCCCAGGCCGAAGAAGCCGCTCTCGCTCGCGGAGATCGAGCGGGCGATCGGCGCGGGCGCGCTCCGCTCGGGCCGGTGATCGCGCTCGACACCAACGTCCTCGTGCGCTACCTGGTGCGCGACGAGCCCCGCCAGACGCGGGCCGCCACGCGCCTGATCGAATCCGCGTGCACGGCGGCCACGCCGGGCTTCGTGCCCCTGGTGGCGCTCTGCGAGCTGGTCTGGGTGCTCGAACGAGGCTACGGCTACCGTCGCGCGCAGGTCGTCGAGGTGGTGCGCGGCCTGCTCTCGGCCGACGACCTCGCGATCGAGAGCTCCGAGCTGGCCTGGCAGGCGCTCAACGCCTACGACGAGGGCAAGGCGGACTTCGCCGACTACGTCATCGGCCTGTCGGCCCGCGATGCGAAGGCCGAGGCGACCGTCACCTTCGATCGGCGCGCGGCCGCGTCGCCTCTCTTCCGCCTCCTCGAGCCCTGAGCCTGCCCGGGGCGACTCCGGAGGCGGACTCGGGCCGGCGCTAGAATGGCGCCATGAAGCCGCAGATCTCCCCCGCGCCCAGCGGATGCCGGCGTCGCCGATCCGCAAGCTGATGCCGCTCGCCGAGGAGGCCAAGCGGCGCGGCGTCCGCGTCCTCCATCTCAACATCGGCCAGCCCGACCTCGAGACGCCGGAGCCGATGCGCGCCCGCCTCGCGAAGATCGACCGCACGCTCGCCTACACGCCGTCGGGGGGCACGCCCGAGTACATTGAGTCACTCGTCGCCTACTACCACGGCTACGGCATCGACCTCGGGCCGGGCCAGCTCATCGCCACGACGGGCGGCTCCGAGGCGATCCTTTTCGCGATTTTCGCCACCTGCTCGGACGGCGACGAGCTGCTGACGGTCGAGCCCTACTACACCAACTACAACGCGTTCGCGACCATGGCCGGCGTGCGCATGGTGACCGTGCCGACGCGCGGCGAGGACGGCTTCCACCTGCCGCGGCGCGAGGCCTGGGAGCGGGCGCTCACCCCGCGCACCCGGCTGGTCCTGCTCTGCAACCCGAACAACCCGACCGGCACCGTCTACACCCGCGAGGAGATCGAGACCGTCGCGAAGTTCTGCCGCGACCACGGCCTCTTCTTCGTCTCCGACGAGGTCTACCGCGAGTTCGTCTACGACGGGAGGAAGGCGCTCTCCGCGCTCTCGCTGCACGGATTCGAGGACCAGGTGGTCGTGGTCGACTCGCTGTCGAAGCGCTACAGCGCGTGCGGCATCCGGCTCGGCTGCCTCGCCACCCGCAACCCCGAGGTGCACCAGGCGGCGCTGCGCATGGCGCAGGGGCGGCTGTCGCCCCCCGGCCTCGCCCAGCTGGTCGCCGCCGGCGCTTCCGAGCTCGGTCCCGACTACTTCGCCGGGGTCGCGGCCGAGTACCAGCAGCGGCGCGACGTGCTCTTCCAGGGCCTCACCCGCATCCCGGGGCTCTTCCTGCGCAAGCCCGAGGGCGCCTTCTACTTCGTCGCCCGCCTGCCGGTCGCCGACGCCGAGGACTTCGCGCGCTGGCTGCTCTCGGACTTCTCGCTCGGGGGCGCGACGGTGATGGTCGCCCCGGCCGCCGGCTTCTACGCCACGCCCGGCGCCGGCCGCGACGAGGTGCGCATCGCCTACGTGCTCAAGCGCCAGGATCTCGAGCAGGCGGTCGAGGTCTTCGCCGCCGGGCTCGCGGCCTACCGCAAGGCGCGCGGCCTCGAGGACCTCGAGGCGCGCCAGCCGGCGGTCGCCGGCGCCGACTATCTCGGCCCCGCCGTCTAGCGTCCGCCCTCTCGCCATGGCCGGCGCGCTCGCCGTCTACGGAGCCAACGGCTATACCGGCGAGCTCGTCGCCCGCGAGGCGGTCGCCCGCGGCTTCGCGCCGATTCTCGCCGGCCGGCGGCGCGCGCCGGTCGAGCGGCTCGCCGGCGAGCTCGGCCTCCCGTGCCGGGTCTTCGGCCTCGACGACCCCGCCGGGATCGCCGCCGGCCTCGCGGGCGTCGCGGCCGTCCTGCACTGCGCGGGGCCGTTCGTCCGCACCAGCCGGCCGCTGGTCGAAGCCTGCCTCGCGGCGGGCGTCCACTACCTCGACATCACCGGCGAGATCGGCGTCTTCGAGGCGATCTTCGCCCGCGACGGGGAGGCGAAGCGGCGGGGCGTCGCGCTGGTCCCGGGCGTCGGCTTCGACGTCGTCCCCTCCGACGGCCTGGCGCGACGGCTCGCCGAAGCGCTCCCCGGAGCGGTGCGCCTCGATCTCGGCTTCGCCCCTGTCGGCGGCGGCTCGTGGAGCCGCGGGACGCTCTCGACGGCGCTCGAACAGGCGCACCTGGGGGGCGCGGTGCGTCGGGGCGGCCGGCTCCGGCCGCTCGCCGTCGGTGCGCTCGAGCGCGAGATCGAGTTCGTCCCCGGCCGGCCGCTCGCCGCGGTCGCCATCCCCTGGGGGGATCTCGCGACCGCCTTCCGCACGACCGGAATTCCCGACATCACGACCTGGCTCGGCGCCGGCCGGCGACGGGCGAGAGCGATGCGCCGGCTCGCCCGGTTCCGGCCGCTGCTCGCGCCCCGGCCGATCCGCCGTCTCCTGCAGGCGCTCGTGCGCGCGACGATCGCTGGCCCCGACGCGGCGGCGCGCGAATCGGCGCGCGTGTGGATCTGGGGGCGCGCCGAGGCGGCGGACGGACGCGCGGTCGAGGCCCGGCTCGAGATCCCCGAGGGGTACCGCTTCACCGCCATGGCGGCGGTCGCCGCGCTCGCCCGGGTCGCCGCAGGGGAGGTCGCGCCCGGCGCCTGGACGCCGTCGCTCGCCTTCGGCGCCGACTTCGCCGACCGGCTGCCCGGCGTCACCGGCGGCGAGGTCGTCGCCGCCCCGGCCGGGAAACCGTAACTTCCCTCCGGCATCTACGTAGACAAAGGCAGCAGGCGTTGCGAAGAACGCTCCGCCTCCCTTCCTGGGTCCGGACGAGCCGCGTGGTTCGTCCGGCTTTTTTTTCGTCCGGATCCGGGTCAGGTCCCGGAGACCACCTGCAGGTACCAGGCGAGCAGCGGGCGCTCCTCGCCGTCGCGGCCGCCGAGCAGGCGCAGCTCGTGGCGGCCCCGCTCGAGGCACCCCGCCGGCAGGACGACGACGAAGCGACCGCCCGGCTCGCGGCGCAACGGCTCGGAACGCCAGACCCGCTCGCCGCGGACGTCGACGATCTCGGCCCGGTAGCCGGCCTCGACCGGCCGCCGCCCCGGGCGCAGCGCCAGCACCACCGGCGGCCGGTCGGGGGCGAGGTCGAGCTCGAGCTCGGACCCGCCGCCCTCGCCGACCGAGCTCTCGGGACCGAGCTCGACCAGAGCGGCGGCGCGCGGCGTGGCGCTCCGGCCCACGGCCAGCCGCGCGCTGTCGCGGTCGAGCGCCGCGCCCTCGGCGCGCGACTCCGCCTCGGTCAGCAGCCGGCGCACAGTGATGAGCTCGTCGTCGAGCGCGGCGGCGCGCCGCTCGGCCTCGCGCGCGGCGCTCGCCAGATAGAGCGAGAGGGCGCCCAGTCCCGCCGCGAGGAAGAGCAGCGCGGTGGCGAAGATCGCAGCCCAGGGGATCGCGCGCGGCGACGGCGGCTCCGCGGGCGGGGGCGGTCGCCGCGCCGGACGGGGGCGCGGCGCGGCGGGCGGCAGCGCCTCGACGCGCTGCGTCCGATCGAGCTCGGCTTCCGGGCGGGACGGCTCGCCCGGCGGAACGGTGGGCGTCCAGGGCACGGGTGCGCTCTCTCCTGAAGAGGTCCCGAGTGTAGCAGCGCTCTCTCCCGGCTACCGTGAAGTCCGCCGCTCCGCCGCGGCGAGCGCGTCGGCCTCCTCCTCCGTCACGCCGGCCAGCTCGAGGAGGACCTCGCGGGTGTGGGCGCCAAGCTTGGGCCCGGCCCAGCCGCTCGCCGCCGGGGTCGCCGAGAGCCGGGGCAGGATCGCCGGCACCCGGAGCGGGCGCCCGGCCACGTCGATCTCCTCGATCAGCCCGCGCGCCGCGAGGTGCGGATCGGCGGCGAGATCGGCGATCGACCGGATGCGGCCGCAGGGCACCGCGGCGGCGTCGAGCACCGCCACCACTTCGGCCAAAGGGCGGGCGCCGGTCCATTCCCCGATCGCCCGATCGAGCTCCACCTGGCGGGCGACCCGGCCGGCGTTCGAGCCGAGCGCCGGATCGTCGGCGAGGTCGGCGCGGCCGATGGCCCGCATCAGGCGGACGAAATTCGACTCGGAGTTGGCGCCGACGACCACCCGCTCGCCCCCCGCGCACGGGTAGACATTGGAAGGCACGATGCCGGTGAGGGTCGCGCCCGAGGGCTCGCGCACCACGCCCAGGCGGTCGTACTCCGGCAGGGTCGACTCGAGGAGGTGGAAGACCGAGTCGACGATGCCGACGTCGACCACCTGCCCGCGCCGGGCCGGATCGCGGTCGCGCGCGCGCAGCGCGAGCAGCGCGCCGAACGCGGCGTGCAGTCCGGCCAGCGAGTCGCCGAGCGAGAGGTTGGCGCGCACCGGCACCTCGCCCGGGTGGCCGGTCAGGTAGCGCAGCCCCCCTTCCGCCTCGCAGACCGAGGCGTAGCCCGGCCGGTGCGCGTCGGGCCCGGTCTGGCCGAAGCCCGAGACGCGGACGACGACGAGTCCGGGGTTCGACTCCCAGAGCCGCTCGGGGGCGAGCCCCCAGCGCTCGAGGGTGCCGGGCCGGAAGTTCTCGATCAGGACGTCCGCGCCGCGCGCGAGCCGGGCGACGAGCTCGCGCCCCCGCTCTTCGCGCAGGTCGAGCACCACCGACTTCTTGCCGCGCGCGAGCGAGCGCCACCAGAGCGAGGTGCCGTCCTCGTCGAGCAGGCGCCAGCCGCGGATCGGATCCCCCTCGGGCGGCTCGATCTTGATCACCTCGGCGCCGAAGCCGGCGAGCAGCGCGCCGGCGAAGGGCCCGGCGAGCAGGCTCCCCAGCTCGAGGACCCGCACGCCGTCGAGCGGGCGCGGCGGGGCGCTCATCCGATCAGCGCCTCGGGCCCGGGACCCGGCCCGCCCGCGGGCCGGCCGCGCGCGCCGAACACCAGATTGAAGGCGGGCACCGCGCCGAGCGTGGTGGCGACCGCCATCAGGACCATCATCGTGAAGAGCGTCGGGGTGATCACGCCGCGTTCCAGGCCGATGTTGAGGATGATCAGCTCCATCAGGCCGCGCGCGTTCATCAGCGCGCCGATCGCCACCGCGTCCCGCCAGGGCTCGCCGGTGAAGCGCGCCGCCGCGGCGCAGGCCACCCCCTTGCCGAGCGTCGCCGCGGCGAGCACGAGCAGCGCGACGCCCCAGAGCAGCCACGAGTCGAGCAGGCCGATGCGGGTGTTGAGCCCCGAGTTGATGAAGAACATCGGCAGCAGGTAGGTCGTGGTGAGCGGCGCGAGCTCCCCCTCGAGCCGCTTCTGCAGCGCCCCGCGCGGCATCGAGGCGCCGAGCACGAAGGCGCCGAACACGGCGTAGATGCCGAGCGTGTCGGTCAGCCACGCGGCGAGCGAGAGCAGGATCAACGTCAGCGGCAGGATCAGGCCGCGGCCCCGCTGGCTGCGCTCGAGCCGGGCATAGAGCCGGGCCAGCAGCCGGCGCCCGAGGGTGAACATGAAGAGCGCGTAGAGGGCGCCGCCGCCGATGGCGAGCACGGCGATGGCGATCTTCCCCGAGAAGGTCGAGAGCACGACCGCCAGGATGCACCAGGCCGCGGCGTCGTCGGAGGAGCCCGCAGCGAGCGCGAGCGTGCCGAGCGAGGTTCCCGACAACCCGCGCTCGTAGATGATCCGGGCGAGCATCGGGAAGGCGGTGATCGACATCGCCGCGCCCATGAACAGCATCCCCTCCCAGTGCTCGAGCTCGGGACTGAACAGCGGGAAGCGGGGCGCGAGGAAGTGGGCGAGGAGCGCGCCGAGCGCGAAGGGCGTCGCGATGCCGGCCCAGGAGACGGCGACCGCGCTCTTCACCCGCTTGCGGATCAGCTCGAGGTCGAACTCGAGACCGACCAGGAACATGTAGAGGGCGAGGCCGAGCTGCGCCAGGCTGTAGATGATCGGCAGGCTCGCCTTCGGGAAGAGCGCGGCCTGCGCGGCGGGAGCCAGCAGGCCGAACAGCGACGGCCCGAGCAGCACGCCGGTGATCATCTCGGCGACCACCTGCGGCTGGCCGAACGGCCGCACCAGGGCGCCGACCAGGCGGCAGGCGGCCAGGATCACGGCGAACTGCAGGAAGAGCAGGACCGAAAGCTGGAACGAAGTCATCCGACGCTCACCGGGGTGCGCGCGAGCGTACACCAGCCGGGCACCCCGCGTGTGCTAATGTCGCCCCGATCAACACCCCGCAAGCCGAACGCCTTCAGTTGCTTGCCGCGATCCCGCGGCTCGGCTCCGGGAGGGAGACAGACCCCATGTGGCAGC
The DNA here is from genome assembly GCA_963803995.1 of uncultured Acidobacteriota bacterium. Taxonomy (GTDB): domain Bacteria; phylum Acidobacteriota; class Thermoanaerobaculia; order Multivoradales; family JAGPDF01; genus JACTMI01. Next base: position 156,612 of record CAWDOT010000006.1, on the reverse strand, counting down.
GCCTGCGCACCCTCTTCCGCGGCTTCCTCTCGCTCTTCGTCACCGGTCTCGAGAAGGCCAACCCGAAGGCCCTCATCGAGGCCGAGAAGGAGAACCTCCGCGCCCAGATCGCGCGCTTCAACGAGAACCTGGCGCAGCACGCCGGCTTCTGCGAGCGGCTGATGCGCCAGATCAAGCAGCTCGAGGCGCAGGAGAAGGAGCTGGTCGCCAAGGCCGCGGCCAACCTGAAGGTCGGCAACCGCGACGCCGCCGGCCAGTACGCGCTGCAGCTGCAGACGGTCAAAACGCAGCTCGAAGAGAACCGCGCCCAGCTGGTCGACGCCGAGAAGACCTACCAGAACCTGCTCGCCGCGCGCGACGTCACGGTGCGCGAGGCAAAGGCCAAGATCCAGAAGCTCGAGCGCATGCTCTCCGAGACCGAGATGCTCGAGGCGCAGGCCGAGCTGCAGGAGATGGCCTCCGGAATGATCTCCTCGATCGGCGGCGCCGGCGACACCCTCAACCGGGTCGAGGAATACCTCAACGAGCGTCGCGACCAGGCCGCCGGCCGGGCGCGGGTCGCCGCCGGCGCGATGGACATGGGCGAGGTGCAGGTCAAGGTCGAGGAGCAGAAGGCGCTCGCCGACCAGGCGCTCGCCGAGTTCGCAAGCGCCTACGGTCTCGACGTTCCCGCGCCCGAGGCGGCGGCGACGACACCCGCCGCGCCCGCGCCGGCGCCGGTCAAGGAGATGGGCCCTTCGGGGTCCTGACAATTCAAGCTGAGCCCAGGAGCCACCGACGATGACCACCCCGACGCCGCCCCAGGTGGGCCCGACCCGGCTCGCCAAGTTCCTCATCTTCCTCATCATCCTCGGCGCCATCGCGGGCGCCGGCTGGTTCTTCCGCGGCGCGCTCTTCCCCTCGGGGAAGGGCCCCGCCGGAATCGACCTCGGCAAGTTCAAGCAGATGACCGGGCAGCAGGACAGCTCGGGCCCCGAGGCCTTCGACCCCACCGGCATCACCACGGTCGCGGAGTACAAGTACCTGCCGCAGGAACGGCTGCCCCCGGTCAAGGGCGTCTCCTCCTACAAGTGGGACCCGAACCAGAAGATCGTCCAGTTCCCGATCAACGTCTGGATCGGCTGGCTGCCGATCGTCGCCGCCAACGGCGGCTTCGCGCCCAACCCCAACTCGCTGTTCACGCAGAAGTACGGCTTCCAGGTCAACCTGAAACTGATCGACGATCCGGTCGCCGCGCGCGACGCCTACGCCGCGGGCGAGAGCCACATCCTGTGGGGCACGCTCGACATGATCGTGCTGTTCGCGCCCGACCTGATGAAGGACTCGCGCACCGCGCCGCGCGTCTACCAGCAGATCGACTGGTCCTCGGGCGGCGACGGCATCGTGGTGCGCGAGTCGATCAAGTCGGTGCGCGATCTCAAGGGCAAGACGATCGTCTACGCCCAGAACTCGCCGTCGCAGTACTTCGTCAACAACCTGCTGCTCAACGCCGGCATCCAGCCCTCGGAGGTCCGCCACAAGTACACGGCGACCGCCTTCGAGGCCGCCGCCGCGTTCGTCGCCGACTCCTCGATCGACGCCTGCGTCTCCTGGGCGCCCGACATCTACAACATCCCGGAGAAGGTGCGCGGCACCCGCGTCCTGACCACCACGGCCGAGGCCAACAAGCTGATCGCCGACGTCTGGGCCGCGCGCGCCGACTTCGCCAAGGACCACCCGGAGGTCGTCAAGGGGCTGGTCGCCGGCATCTTCGAGGGCATGGAGAGGCTGAAGAACCCGACCGAGAAGGCGAAGGCCGTGCAGTGGATGGCCGAGGGCTACGGCATGCAGGTCGCCGACGTCGAGGGAATGCTCGCGGACGCCCACTCGACCAACTTCGCCGAGAACAAGGAGTTCTTCATCAACGCCAACAACCCGGCCAACTTCGAGCGCACCTGGAAGAACGTCGCCTACGTCTACAAGGAGCTCGGGCTGCTCGGCTCGATGACCCGCTTCGACGAGGTGATGGACTTCTCGGTCATCCAGCAGCTCGACAAGGAGGGCCTGTTCAAGAACCAGCGCGACGAGTACGTGGCCAAGTTCGTGCCCACCTCGTTCGCCAAGGTGCAGGCCGAGGCGCCGATCCTCACCCAGACCATCCGCATCAACTTCTACCCGAACTCGTCGAACATCTACGAGCCCGGACACGACGAGTTCGGCGCGCCGCTCGCCAACACGCTCTACGACCCCAACGTCGAGGCGACGCTCGAACGGGTGGCGCGGCTCGCCGGCCAGTACGACCGGGCGGCGATCACCATCTCCGGCCACACCGACGGCTCGATGAAGGGCAAGGTGCCGCCGCAGGCGGTGGCGCAGCTCTCGCGCGAGCGCGCGGACGCGGTCAAGCAGGCGCTGGTCAAGAAGTACAAGTTCGACCCCAACAAGTTCACGGTCGAGGGCAAGGGCTGGGACAGCCCCGCTGATCCGGGCCAGCCGGACAACCACGCGCTCAACCGGCGCGTCGAGGTCTCGGTCTACCCGGTCGAGTCGGGAGGCTGAGCCTCCGATGAGCCTCTGGGACATCCGCCGCCCGATCCCGGCGGCGCGGGTCTGGCTGCTCGGCGCGGTGCCGATCGTGCTGTCGATCGCGCTCTGGTGGGCGCTCACCCACGGCCCGGCCGAGGAGCGCGTGCTCTCGCCGGTGATCCTGCCCGCGCCCGGCGAGGTGCTGGGCTCGTTCCCCTCGCTCTGGTTCGAGCGGGCGCTGTCGCGCTCGCTGGTGACCTCGTTCCTGCGCGTGCTGGTCGGCTTCGCGGTCGGCGCCGGAGTGGCGGTGCCACTCGGCATCTTCATGGCCTCGTTCGAATCGGTGCGCGCCGCCTGCCGGCCGCTCACCACGGCTTTCGGCTACCTGCCGATCCCGACGCTCGTGCCGCTCACGCTCTCGCTGTTCGGCACCGGCGAGCTGCAGAAGGTGATGTTCCTCGCCATCGCCTTCTTCGTCTACCTGATCCCGCTGGTGGTCAAGGCGATCGACGACGTCGATTCGGTCTACCTGCAGACCGCCTTCACCCTCGGCGCCTCGACCCAGCAGGCGGTGCGCCGCGTGCTGGTGGCGATCGCCTGGCCCGACATCTTCCAGGCCCTGCGCAACGGCTTCGGGGTCGGCTGGGGCTACATCCTGCTCGCCGAGATGGTGGCGGCCGAGAGCGGGCTGGGCAACATCATCATCACCTCGCAGCGGCGCGGACCGCGCGAGCACATCTACCTCGTGCTGGTGGTGATCACGCTGGTCGCCTTCCTCACCGACCGCGCCTGGGGCTGGGCCGGCCGGCGCCTCTTCCCCTACCGGGAGGCGAAGTGAGCGGCGTCCCGATCGTCGAGTTCAGGAACGTCGAGAAGACCTTCGCGCCGGGGACCCCGAGGGCGTTCAAGGCGGTCGAGGGGCTCTCCTTCGCGATCGAGGACCTGCCCGGCAGCGGCGAGTTCATCGCCGTCCTCGGCCCTTCGGGCTGCGGCAAGTCGACCATGCTCAACCTGATCGCCGGCTTCCCCGAGGTCGGCCCGGCGACCGGCGGCGAGGTGCTGGTCCACGGCAAGCCGGTCGGCGGCCCGGGGCGCGATCGCGGCATGATCTTCCAGCGCTACAGCTCGTTTCCCCACCTGACCGTGCTCGAGAACGTGACCTTCGGCCTCGAGCTGAACGCCGGCGAGCTCGGTCACGCGCCGGCCGAGCGGGTCGAGCTCGCGCGCCACTGGCTGGCGCGGGTCGGCCTGACGCCGCACGAGCGGAAGTACCCGCACCAGCTCTCCGGCGGCCAGCAGCAGCGTGTCGCGATCGCCCGCTCGCTGGTGCTCAGGCCGCGCATCATCCTGATGGACGAGCCCTTCTCGGCGCTCGACGAGCCGACCCGGCTCGAGATGCAGGCGCTGATCCTCGAGCTCTGGCAGGAGATCGAGGCGACCGTCTTCCTGGTCACCCACTCGATCGCCGAGGCGGTCTATCTGGGCGACCGGGTCTGGATCTTCACGCCGGCGCCGGGACGCATCGGCAAGGAGCTGCGCGCCGAGATCCCGAGCTTCCGGGGCCGCGGCCCGCTCGAGGCGCAGGCGAGCCGCGAGTTCCAGCAGACGGTCGAGCTCGTCACCCAGACCTTCCAGGCGACCACCGGCGGGCGGCGCCCGGCCTGATCCCGATGCCGCCGCGCGACCCCACCTTCTGGGAGCTGGTCGTCGAGGCCTTCCATCGCAAGCCGCCCTCCCGGCGGATGGGGGCGGTGCCCTGGAACAAGATCGCGCTCGCCGCGGTCGCCATCCTCGGCGTCGGCAACCCCGGCTTCTGGCTGGCCGGCGTCGCCGGCGAGCTGATCTACCTCTACGCCTCGGCGACCAGCCCGCGCTTCCGCAACCTGATCCGCGCCAGGCGGCTGGAAGCCGAGCGCACGACCGCCGAGCAGCAGACCGGCAAGTGGCTCGCCGAGCTGACCGGCGAGGGCCGCCAGCGATTCCAGGCGCTCGCGGCCAACTGCCGCGAGGTGCAGCGCACCTACGAGACGCTGCGCCCGGGCGGCCTCTCCGTGCTCGATCGAGCAGCGCTGGAAGGGGCTCGACCAGCTCCTCTTCCTGTTCCTGCGCCTGCAGGTCTCGCTCGACCTGCTGCAGCGGCAGATGGGCGCCATCAGCCCGCGCGAGCTGCAGCAGGAGGTCGAGGCGCTGCGCGCCGAGCTGGCGCGCCTCCCGGAGACCTCGGAGGCGTTGAAGAAGAGCAGGCAGGCGCTGCTCGAGCTCAAGGAGAAACGGCTCGAGAACCTCGGCCGCGCCGCCGAGGGGCGCCAGGTGCTCGCTTCCGAGCTGCAGCGGATCGAACAGCAGGTCGAGCTGCTGCGCGAGGAGGCCGCCATCTCGCGCAACCCGGACGCCCTGTCGGCGAAGATCGACTCGGTCGCCAGCATCCTCTCGGAGAACGACTCCTGGATGCGCCAGCACGAGGAGATCCTCTCCGACCTCGGCGTCGAGAGCGGACCCGGGCCGCGCCTGCTCGACCGCGAGCCGTCGCAGCCCGGGGCTTCCCCGCGCTGACGCGGCGCGCGCCAGGACATCCGAGTCCGGAGAAAAGCCATGGCCAACCCGAGCCTCCCCGCCTGGGCCGAGACGATGCGCGGGCTGTTCGTCTCCGGCGCCGCCTCCCAGTTCCTGCTCTACGGCAACGTCCAGGACCTCGTCCCGGCGCCGGACGCCGAGGGCCGGCGCCGTTTCGTGCCGCTGCGCCAGTTCCTCGAGGAGTCGCTCTTCGCGCCGTTCGAGGTGGTCGCCTTCTACGACCGCGGCAAGGGCCTGCGGGTGCGCAAGGGCGCCGAGCTCTTCCAGAAGTGGCTCAAGGTCTTCGACTCGTTCCAGGGCACGGCGTTCGCCGACGGCTCGGCGCGCGACGGCGACGATCCCGGCGCCGCGCTCGAGCGCGCCCAGCTGCTGCCGCGCGAGCCGCGGCGCGCGCTCGAGCTGCTCGACCGCTTCCTGCGCGCCGGCCTGCACCGCACCCGGGCGGTCGAGGGCGGCGGGCGGGCGCCCGACCCGGTGCGGGTGGCGGTGGTCATCGACCACGCCCAGTTCCTGGTGCCGCGCGGCGACGCGCTCTACCTCGCCGGGGAGCCGGCGGAGCATCTGATCCGGATCCTCGACTGGGCGAGCGACCCGGCGATCGCGGCCTCGCCGGTCGTGACCTGCCTGATCGCGCCCAACCTCAACGACCTGCACAAGCAGGTGGTCGAGAACCCCTACGCGGCCAAGCTCGCGATCGCGCTGCCGGGCGAGGCGGAGATGGCGGACTACGTCGCCGGCGCGCTCGCCGACCTGCCCGGCGCCGAGGCGCGCTGCGAGCTGGCGGTCCCGGCGATGGCCGGCAAGCTGGTCGGGCTGTCGCGGGCCAACGTCCGCGCCCTGCTGCTGCGCACGGTCGGCGCCGGCGGCGAGCTGACCGCGCGCGAGCTCTCCGCGATCAAGAAGGAGCTGATCGAGAAGGAGTGCCAGGGGCTGCTCGAGTTCGTCGAGTCCCCGTTCGACCTCGACCGGGTGGCCGGGCACGAAGCGGCCAAGCAGTGGCTGCGCGACGACGCGCAGCTGCTCAAGAGCGGCGCGACGCGCGCGCTGCCGATGGGCTACCTGGTCACCGGCCGCATCGGCACCGGCAAGACCTTCATGGTCGAGTGCTGGGCGGGCGAGCTCGGCGTGCCGATGGTCGAGATCAAGAACTTCCGGGACAAGTGGGTGGGCGCCACCGAGGGCAACCTCGAGACCATCTTCCGCATCCTCAAGGCGCTCGGCCAGGTGGTGGTGTTCGTCGACGAGGCCGACCAGGCGACCGGCAAGCGGGGCGGCGGCGAGGGGGACTCGGGGCTGTCGGGCCGCATCTACTCGATGCTCGCCCAGGAGATGGCCGACACCCGCAACCGGGGCCGGATCCTCTGGGTGTTCGCGACCTCGCGCCCCGACCTGCTCGAGGTCGACCTCAAGCGGCAGGGGCGGCTGGACGTCCACATCCCGCTCTTCCCGCCGCAGGACGAGGCGGGGCGGCGCGAGCTCTTCCAGGTGATGGCGAAGAAGCTCCGGCTCCCCGCCGCGGCCGAGGACTTCCCCGCCGCGGCCGCGGCCGCCGAGATCGGCGGCAACGAGATGGAGGCGCTGCTGGTCCGCGCCGGCCGCCTGCACGCGCTCGCCGAGGCGCGGGGGACGACGCGCCCGTTCGGCGCGATCGTCGCCGAGGTGTTCGCCGAGGCGCGGCCCTCGGCCTACGGGCTGCGCCTCGAGCTGATGGACCTGCTCGCGGTCGAGGAGTGCACCGACGCGCGCTTCCTGCCGCCGAAGTTCCGCGAGCAGCCGCTCGAGCGCGTGCGCGCCCGCATCGGCGAGCTGCGCGCCGCGATCGGCGGCTGAGCCGCGCTCACTCGGCCGGCGGCGGGACGGCCGCGGCCGACCAGGCCTCGAACCCGCCGCTTTCGAAGCCGTCGCCGAACCCGGCGGCCACCAGCCGGAGCACCACGCCCCGTTCCCCGCCCTGCGCGATCTGGGATCCCGCGACGAACACCGAGCAACCGGACGGCTGCGCGAGCGCCACCAGGTCGAGTCCCTCGGCGCCCGGCTCGAGGCGCCACTCGCCGTCGCGGAAGGAAGCCAGGCCCGCGCCGGCGGTCAGCGCGTCACCGCGCTCGGGCAGCGCCAGCGCGCGCCCCCCGCCGGGCTCGCGTGGGAGTGCCAGGAATTCCCGTCGAAGCCGACCAGCAGCGGATCGAGACTCTGCGTGACGCCGCCGATCCAGAGCTCGCCCGGGCGCGCCGCGACGCTGTCGAGCGACCCCGCGCGATCGAGCCCCAGGGCCGCCACGCGCTCCCACTCGCGGCCATTCCAGCGCGCCACCAGCGGGCTCGCCTCGAGCGGGCTCGCACCACCGCCGCCGACCGCCCACAGCACCTCGCCGTCGCTCGCCAGGGCGCTCAACCCCTCGTCGACTCCGCCCGGTGCCGCCGCGAGGCGGTGGCGCTCGAAGCCGGCGCCGGTCCAGCGCAGCAGCAGCGCCGAGCGCCGCCGAGCGCCGCCGACGGTCTCGTTTGCCGCGCCCACCAGCCAGACCTCCTGCGCGCCGTGCGCGGCGAGATCGAACAGCTCGCCCTCGCCCTCCGTCACGGCGGGCGCGTCGAGCCGCTCCCAGCGCTCGCTCTTCGGATACCAGGCGAGCAGCAGCGGCTGGCGCGTCTCGGCCGCCGGGCCGGCCGCGCGGAGCGCGGATCCGGCGAACCAGATCGCGCCCGAGGGCAGCGCTTCCACCGCCTCCAGGCGCGCCCCCGCCGGCAGCGGCGGCGCCATCGATCTCCAGACTCCCTGACGGCGCTCGAGGACGACCGGACGCTCGCCCACGACCGACTTGCCGGTACCGACGGCGAAGGCCCGCTCGGCGTCGAGCGCGGTGACGTCGGCGAGACGCCAGGCATAGATCCCCGCGGGCGGCGCGGGCGCCTCGAGCTCGAAGCGGCCGCAACCGCGCGCGCGATCGACCTCGTCCCAGGCGGAGCTGGCGAGCTCGAAGGCGAGGTCGCCGGCGCCGCCGCGCGGCGACAGCGCGGGCGCCCAGAGCCCGGCGTCGTCGCGCTCCCACGCCGGCTCGAGCCGTCCGGGGTCGCGCCCGCGCAGCCAGGCCCAGACTCCGGTCCCGGCGAACTCGAGGCGCACCGAGACGAAGTGGCGCCCGCGCGCCGCGAACGGCGTCGCGAGCCGGATCCCGATCTTCGCCGGACGGAGCGGATCGACCTGCAGGTGGTCGTCGCCGACCTTCACGCGGTACTCGGCCTCGAGCGGGCCGGGCCCGCCGCTGCCCTGCCAGGACCAGAAGCGCACCTCGACCGCCGCGACCTCCGCCGCCGGGCAGTCCGGGCAGTCGATGCCGGAGACGGCGAGGCTCGCGATCTCGCCCCAGGCGTCGAAGTCGTCGGCGAGCTCGACCGACCAGGCCGCGGCGACCGGGTTCTCCGGCAGCTGCTCCACGCCGGCCGGCGAGCTCCAGAGCGTGCGTTGCGCCGCAGCGGGGGCGGCGGCGAGAGCGAGGACGAGCGACAGGGCGGCCGGGGCGTGCGCGAGGGGTCTCATACCGCCAGAGACAGGGCGCACCGGCGGCAGGAACAGCGGCGCGGCGAGCGTCGACGCTTCGGGTGCAAGCCGGTCCCGACGCGGGACGGACCGGATCGCCTCCCGGCCGCGCGGCCCCGGGCCCCCGCCCGCGCCTGCTCAGGTGCGCCGCAGCCGGCGCGCGAGCGCCGCGGCGGCGACCAGGGCCCAGGTCCCTTCGAGCACGACGAAGGGGAGGTAGTCGATCAACCAGGAGGCCCAGGCGGCGATCGCGCCGCCGACCAGGTTGAGGACGAGGTAGCGGTAGCCGTCGCGCGCCAGCCGTCCGAAGAGATGGAGGAAGAAGGCGAGCAGCAGCAGGCCGACGCCGAGCGAGCCGACCAGGGTCGGGAAGGGCAGTCCGGTCACGCTCAGAGGAGGAACCAGCCGAGGCCGAAGGCGGCGAGGTAGAGCAGGAAGCCGGCCGCCGCGAGGCCTCCGAAGCGGCGGCTGCCCAGCGCGATCGCGAGCACCGCCTTGAACGCCGTGTTCGACGCCATGCCGATCTGCAGCGCCCGCGCCGCGAGGTTCACGTCGCCCCCCTCGGCCGCCAGCCGGCAGGCCGAGTAGGTGAGGGCGTCGAGGTCGGTCAGGCCGAGCAGCACCGCCGAGCCGAGCAGGCCGCGCTCGCCGAAGCGGCCTTCCACCGCGGCCATGATCCAGAGCACGACCTGGAAGAGCACCGTCATCTGGATCGCCGAGCGCAGCCGCAGCGGGTTCTCCGGCCCGGGCGGCGCCTCGGCGTTCGTGCCCCGGCCGGTCGTCCGCCGCCACCAGACCCAGCCCATCAGCCCGACGCCCACCGCCAGCGCGGGCAGGAGCGCCGGCAGGAGCGCTCTCGCCACCGGCGCGTGCACGACGGCGGACAGGACCCCGACGCGCGCCGGCAGCACCGCCGAGGCGGCGAGCACGCCGAGGGCGAGCGCGCTCGTCAGCTCCGCGCGCCGGCGGCTGTCGCGCGCGAAGTTGAGCGTCGTCGCCGTCGAGGAGACGACGCCGCCGAGCAGGCCGGCGAGCGCGAGACCGCGCTCCGGCCCCGCCACGCGCAGCGCCACGTAGCCGGCGAAGGAGATCCCGGCGAAGACCAGCACCAGGGCCCAGAGCTTGCGCGGCTCGACTCCGACGACGCCCGGACCGAAGGGACCGGTCGGCAGCAGCGGCAGCACGACCAGCGCGAGCACCGCGAAGCGGGCGCCGGCCGCCACCTCGATCGACTGCAGGCGCTCGACCGCCGCGTGCATGCGGCTCTTCTCGACCAGGACGAGCGCGGTGGCCGCGAAAATGGCGCTCGCCACCAGCACGCTGCCGCCGCCCGCGAAGGCGCCGGCGGCGAGCACCACGATCCCCGCCACCTCGGTGGTGGCGTCGATCGTCCCCCGCCACGCCGAAACGAAGTAGGCCACCGTGACCAGCGCGACGCCGCCCGCCAGCACGACCGGAGCGAGGCTCGCGCCGGCGCCGCCGAGCAGGATGCCGCCGAGGCCGCCGACCAGGCCGAGCAGCAGGAAGGTGCGGACGCCGCCGAAGCGCGAATGGTCCCGCTCCTGGCGCGCCGACCACTCGCGCTCGATGCCGACCGCCAGGCCGCCGAGGGCGGCGACCGCCAGCCGCCAGAGGATCTCGCGCTCTTCCATCGCGGCACCGTCGGAGAAACCCTACCGGAAATCGGGGCGCGCGGCGCGCGCCCGTTCCAGCGCGGCCTCGACCGCCAGCGCGAGCGCGCCGGCCAGGGCATTGAAGCCGACGTCGCGGATGTCGTAGTAGCGGTTGGGCAGCAGCGCCTGGATCCCCTCGTCGAGCCAGCCCGCGGCCACCGTCGCGGCCAACGCGGCCGCCGCCACCGGCAGCACCGCCGCGCGCCCGTCGGAGCGGCGCGCGCCGAGGCGGGCGGCGAAGGCCGCGCGGAAGGCGAGCGCCACCGCGCCGTACTCGACGAGGTGGAGCCTCTCCTGGAGGACGGTCATCCGCGACAGGAGCAGCAGGTAGGCGAGCGCCGCGGCGCCGAGCACCGCCCACTCGCGCCAGCCGGCGCGGCGCGCGACCGCCAGGACGACCACGCCGAGCGCGGCCGCCGCGAACAGCGCTGCCACCGCGAGCCGCAGCAGGTTGCGCTCGCGCAGCGCCTCGAGCAGGACCGGGAGGGGATAGAGGGAGAGGTAGATCGCGCCGACCAGCCCGAGCGCGATCGTCCAGGCCCGCCGCTCGCCGCCCTTCGCAGGACCCGCCATCGCCCGCGCAGGCTATCCGAAGCGGCGGCCGCCGCGGTCAGTCGGCGCCGACGGCGCGGGCGAGCAGCAGCTTGACCAGCTCGACCTGGCGGGTGGTGCCGACCTGCTCGTAGAGATTGCGCAGGCAGGCGGCGATCGCGTCGTGCGGCACGTCGAGCGCGGCGGCGATCTCCGCGATGTCGCGGCCGCGCAGCAGGAGCGCCAGCACCTGCGACTCCTCGAAGCTCAGGTGGTGGCGCCGGGCGAGGACGACCGCCGGGTTCTCCTCCTCGCGGCGCGGGTCGAAGAGCAGCGCGACCGCGACCGCCGCCGGGTCGCCGTCGGTGAAGCGCGGCGAGGCGACGATCAGCATCTCGAGCGGCCCCCAGGGGGCTTCGCGCGGCAGCAAAAGCGACTCGGTGGCCACGCCGCGCCCCTCGAAGCGGGCGGCGCGCGCGAGCAGCTCGGCGAGCGAGCGCTGCAGCCCGATCGCCGCCGCGCGCAGCTGGCCGCGGTCGATCGCGAGCTCGCTCTGCGAGCCGAGCAGGCGGCGGGCGGCGCCGTTCGCCTGCAGCACGCGGCCGGCCGCGTCGAGCACCAGCACGCCGGTCGACAGCCGCTCGAGCACCTGGCCGCTCCAGGACTGGTGGCGCCGGCTCGCCGCCAGCGTGTCGGTCAGCCGCCAGGCCTTGACCACGAGAGGGCCGATCCGCCGCAGCCGCTCCTCGATCGCCGGCAGCAGCTCGGAGCGATCGACCAGCAGGCGCAGGGTCGGGTCGCCGCCCAGCGCGTACTCGCGGTGGCGCGCGGGCAGCACGAGCAGGCGTTCGGTCTCGGGGTCGGCGCGGCGCCCGGCCAGGCGCCGGACCGCGCCGGGATCGAGGTCGCTGGTCGCCAGCACCACGCGCCGAACGCCGTCGGCGCGCAGCAGCAGCGCGCGCTCGCAGCCGAGCTCTCCTGCCAGCCGGCCGAGAGCCGGCGGCCAGAGCGCCGGCTCGAAAGCGGCGTCGAACAGCTCCGAAGCGAGCTCGAGATAGGACTCGATGGCCGGCGGCGCGATCTCGCGCGTCATTCTGCCGGCCTGCGAAAGCACCTTTCGCGCCAGCCGGAAAGCGGCCCTGGAGCGCAGTTTCCCGCGCTTCCGGAGCCCCGGGAGGCCGTTCCGGGCCAAAGCTTGGTCCCGGAACGGCCGAAAAGTGTCAGCAGGCGACGCGCGCCGTCAGTCCATCTGCTTGCGCAGGACCGTCGGGATGTCGAAGTCGTCGACGTTCGACCAGTTCGGCCCGAAGCCGCCCGGGTCGTCGCCGCGCGCGCCCTGGGCGAGCACCTTGCGGTAGAAGGGCACGTCGGCGGCGCCCTCGGCGCGCGCCGGCTCGGCTGGCGGCGTACGCGGCGCGGCCCCGGCCTGGGCGGCGTAGCGCATGCCCACCGCGGCGCCCGACGGCCGCGCCGCCGGCTGCGGCACGGCGAGGCCGGGGGCGTCGTGCTGCTCGCCCGCCCAGCGGAAGCCGGTGGCGATGACGGTCACCTTCATCTCCTCGTCGAGCGACTCGTCGATCACCATGCCCGAGATGATGTTGGCGTCGGGGTCGACCGCGGTCTGGATGATGCGCGCCGCCTCGGCCACCTCGTGCAGCGTCAGGTCCCGGCCGCCCGAGATGTTGATGAGCACGCCCTTGGCGCCCTCGATCGAGGTCTCCTCGAGCAGCGGCGAGCTGATCGCGCGCTGCGAGGCCTCGAGCGCCCGGTTCTCGCCCTTGGCGATGCCGGTGCCCATGAGCGCCATGCCCATGCCCGACATGATCGCGCGCACGTCGGCGAAGTCGACGTTGATCTCGCCCGGCACCGTGATCAGGTCGGAGATGCCCTGCACCGCCTGGCGCAGCACGTCGTCGGCGATGCGGAAGGCCTCGGCGAGCGGCGTGCCGCGCTCGACGAAGTTGAGCAGCCGCTCGTTCGGAATGGTGATCAGCGTGTCGACCGCGCCGCGCAGCTCCTCGACGCCGCGCTCGGCCACCGACATGCGCCGGCGCCCCTCGAAGCCGAACGGCTTGGTCACCACCGCGACGGTCAGCGCGCCGATCTCCGCCGCCAGCGAGGCGAGGATGGGCAGCGCGCCGGTGCCGGTGCCGCCGCCCATGCCGGCGGTGAGGAAGATCATGTCGGCGCCGTCGAGCAGCTCGAGGATCTGCTCGGTGTCCTCGAGCGCCGCCTTCCTCCCGACCTCGGGATCGGCGCCGGCGCCCAGGCCGCGCGTGATCTGGTGGCCGAGCTGCAGCTTGATCGGCGCCTTGCACTTCGCGAGCGCCTGCAGGTCGGTGTTGGCGGCGATGAACTCGATGCCGCGCAGGTTGGCGGCGATCATCCGGTTGACGGCGTTGCCGCCGCCGCCGCCGACGCCGATCACCTTGATCTTGGCGGGCACGATCTCGCTCTCGGGCGCCCTGCCTGCCGTCCGGCCGCGGCCGTCCTGCTCGTCGAAAAGGATCATGGGGCTCTCCTTTGGGGTCCCGTTTCGCTTGCGCCCGCTCACAGCAGGTCCGAGAAGACGTTGCGCAGGCTGCCGACCATGCCGCGCATCGAGAAGCCGGCGCGGCGCGGGCGGCGCTCGGCGCTCGACGCGGCGCCTGTCGCGTAGAGCAGAAGCCCGGCGGCCGTGGACCAGCCGGGCGAGCTGATGACGTCGACCAGACCGCCCAGGCCGTGCGGCAGGCCGTAGCGGACGCTGGCGTTGAACACCTGGCCGGTCAGCTCGAGCAGGCCGTCGAGCTGGGCGCCGCCGCCGGTCAGCACGATGCCGCCGCGCAGCTGCGACTCCCAGCCACCCTGGGCGAGCTCGTTCCTGACCAGCGTCAGCATCTCCTCGGCGCGCGGCTGGAGGATCTCGCAGATCTCGCGCCTGGGCACCACGCGCGAGGCGCCGCCGGCCACCGCCGGCACCGAGATGCCCTCCTCGTCCTGCACCATCGAGAGCAGGCAGCAGCCCTCCTTGAGCTTGATCCGCTCGGCCTCGGCGTACGGCGTGCGCAGCACCATCGCGAGGTCGTTGGTGAAGTGCCCGGCGCCGACCGGCAGGACGCCCGAGTGCTGGACCTCGCCGTCGGAGAAGAGCGCGTAGGCCGTGGTGCCGGAGCCGATGTCGACCAGCAGCGCGCCGAGGTCCTTCTCGTCCGGGGTCAGCACCGCCTCGGAGGTCGCCAGCGGCTCGAACACCATCTCCGCGACCTCGATGCCGGCGCGGTTGACGCAGGTGAGCAGCGTCTTCGAGCGCGCCACCTGGCCGGTGACCAGGTGGACCATCACCTCGAGCCGGCTGCCCAGCATGCCCAGCGGGTCGGCGATGCCCCCCTGCTCGTCGACCACGAACTCCTGCGGAATCGCGTGCAGGATCTCGCGGTCGGAGGGGAGCGCCGCCGACTGGGCCGCGTCGAGCGCGCGCTGGATGTCCGACTTGGTGATCTCGCGGTCCTTGCGCGCCACCGAGACCATGCCGCGCGCGTTGACCGAGCGGACGTCGCCGCCCGCGACGCCGACGTAGGCGCGCGAGATCTCGACCCCCGCCATCACCTCGGCCTCCTCGCTCGCGGCCTTGAGCGCCTCGACGGCGGCCTCGATGTTGACGATGTTGCCGCGCCGCGTGCCGCGGTTCGGGGCCTGGCCGCGCCCCGCGACCTCGACTCCCCCCTTGGCGTCGCGCTTGCCGATCAGCACGACCACCTTCGAGGAGCCGACGTCGATTCCGACCACGTACTCTTCCACTTTGGCCATTCTGGTCACGTCCTCACTCGATCGCGGGTGGCGGCCGGCGCCAGCGGCGCCGGATCCACGGGTTGAAGAACGATGCGTCGCTCGAAGCGCAGGTCCACGAAGGCCAGCGCGCCGTAGCGGCGGGATAGTTCGGGCAGGAGACGGCGCAGCTCCGCGGCGCGCGCGTCGAGCGTGCCGGCGCGCACCAGGAGCGGAAACTCGAGCGCGGCGAGGTGCAGGCGGTAGTCGCCCTCCCCCAGTACCTCCACCTCGGAGAGGCCCTGCGCCCAGTCCGGCGCGGCGCGCGCGAGCTCGCCGGCGACCGCGAAGGCGCCGCCGAGCTCGGCCCCGGGCAGCGTGGCCACCGAGACCAGCAACAGGTCGCCCGGGCCGCGCAGCGGATCGAACGGCGCGATCGACCGGCCCTGCTCGTCGAGATAGACGAGGCCGCCCGCGGTGCGCAGCAGCGCCGCCGGGCGGCGCTCCTCGACGACCAGGCGCAGGCGGTCGGGCAGGCGCTTGTCGAGGGTGACGCGCGCCACCCAGGGATTGGCGGCGACCGCGCTCTCGACGGTCGGCAGCGACAGCCGCAGCAGGTTCTCGCCGACCAGCGGCTCGAGCGCGCGCTCGACCCAGGCGGTCTCGACGTAGCGGTTGCCCTCGACCTCGATCGCGGCGAGACCGAAGGTCGGCGAGGTGAACAGCCAGAGCACCGCCAGGAAGGGCAGGCCGACCAGCGAGAAGGCCTGCAGGAAGGGCCGGCCGAGCGTGACCCAGTGGCTCTTGCGCCGGAAGCGCACCGCCGACGAGGGGCGCCGGAACGGCAGCACCTTGCCTTCGAGCGGCGGCAGCTCGCGGGCGGTCACGACGGGTCTCCGGCGAGCCGGCGGGCGAGCCGGTAGATGTCGCCCGCGCCCAGGGTGAGGATGACGTCGCCCTCGGAGACGTCGGCGAGCAGCGCCGGCGCGTCGCGCCAGTCGGGACAGGAGTCGACCCGGCCATGGCCGTGCGCGCGCGCCGCCTGCGCGACGAGCTCGCCGGTGACGCCCGGAATCGGCTTCTCGCGCGAGGGGTAGACGTCGGTGACCACTGCATGGTCGGCGCCGAGCAGGGCGCGGCCGAAGTCCTGGGCCAGATCGCGCGTGCGCGTGAACAGGTGCGGCTGGAAGACCGCGTCGGATCGCGCGCCGCGGGTAGACCTGGCGCGCCGCGGCGAGCGTCGCCGCCACCTCGGTCGGGTGGTGCGCGTAGTCGTCGACCACCTCGGCGCCCTGGAACGCGCCGATCCGCTCGAAGCGGCGGTGGACGCCGGCGAAGCCGGCGAGCGCGCGGCCGATGACCGGCACCGGCAGACCGAGCGCGAGGCCGACGCCGATCGCGCCGAGCGCGTTGCGCACGTTGTGCAGGCCGGGCAGCGGCAGCTCGATCCGGCCGAGCTCGCCCTGGCCGCGCAGGCGCAGCAGGAAGCGGCTCCCGGACGGCCGCGTCTCGAGCTCGGCGGCGGAGAGGTCGCAGCCCTCGCCGAGGCCGTAGGTCAGCACGCGGCGGTCGGCCAGGCGCGGCAGCAGCGCGGCCACGTTCGCGTCGTCGGCGCAGGCGATCACCTGGCCGAAGAAGGGGACGCGGGAGGCGAAGGCGACGAAGGCGTCGCGGATCTCGTCGAGGTCGCGGTAGGTGTCGAGGTGGTCGACGTCGATCGAGGTGACCACGGCGAGGATCGGCGCGAGCGACAGGAAGCTGCGGTCGAACTCGTCGGCCTCGACCACCATGTAGTCGGAGCTGCCGAGCCGGGCGCCGGTGCCGGAGACCCGCAGCCGGCCGCCGACGATCACGGTCGGATCGAGCCCCGCCTCGGTGAGCAGCGCGCCGGTGAGCGAGGTGGTCGTGGTCTTGCCGTGGGTGCCGGCCACCGCGACGCCGTACTTGAGGCGCATCAGCTCGGCCAGCATCTCGGCGCGGCGCACCACCGTGATGCCGCGCGCGCGGGCCGCGGCGACCTCCGGGTTGGCGGCCGCGATCGCCGAGGAGACGACCACCAGGTCGACGCCCTCGAGGTGGTCGGCGGCGTGGCCGGTCGCGATCGCCACGCCGAGCCCGGCCAGGCGCTCGGTCGTCTCGCTCTTCGCCTGATCGCAGCCCGAGACGGTCACGTCGTACTGCGCCAGCACCTCGGCGATGCCGCTCATGCCGGCGCCGCCGATGCCGACGAAGTGCGCGTGGCGCAGGCCGGCGAAGCGGTGGAACATCATGCCGCGCGCTCCGCGAGGGACTCGATCCGGTCGGCGATCGCCGCGGCCGCGCCGGGGCGGGCCAGGGAGCGCGCCCGCGCCCCCATCCGCGCGAGCTCCGCGCCGTCGCCCAGCAGCTCGACCAGCAGGCCGGCGAGCCGCTCGGGCGTCGCCTCGCGCTCGGCGAGGCGGCGCGCGGCACCGGCGCGCTCGAAGCGCAGCGCGTTGCCGGTCTGGTGGCCGCCGGCGAGCTCGAGCGGCACCAGCACCGAGGGGCGCCCCGCGGCGGCGATCTCGGCGAGGGTGATCGCCCCGGCGCGCGAGACGACCAGCGCCGCGCCGCCCATCGCGCCGGCGACGTCGGCGACGAACGGGGCGACCGTCACGTCGGGCGCGCCGAGGCCGACCGCCGCCCACGCCGCGGCGGCCGCCTCGGCCCAGCGCTCGCCGCACTGGTGGAGGACGGAGAGTCCGGCGATGCGCGCGCGCGCCGCGGCGACCGCCGGCGGCAGGAGTTCGTTCAGCCGCTTCGAGCCCTGGCTCCCGCCCAGCACGAGCAGCCGGGGCGGGGCGCCGGCGGCGAGCGGCGCGACGTCGAAGAAGAGCTCGCGGATCGGCACGCCGGCGACGAAGCTCGGACAGGCGAGCGCGCGCCCCGCGCCCTCGTCGGCGACGGCGGCGGCCTGCGCGAAGCGCGACAGCCAGCGGTTGGCGGCGCCCGGCTCGGCGTTCGGCTCGACCAGCAGCGCCGGGCGGCCGGCGAGCCGCGCGCCGAGCACGGCCGGGGCCGAGGCGTAGCCGCCGGTGCCGACCACCGCGTCGACGCCCGCGCGCCGGACCAGCGCGCGCGCCGCCCACGCCGAACGCGCCAGGGTGCCGAGCGCGGCGGCGCGCGCGAGCGCGCCGCGCCCGACCACCGGCCGCGCCGGCAGCGGCGCGAAGGCGAGCCCGCGCGCCTCGACCAGACGCCGCTCCATCCCGTCGGCGTTGCCCGTGAACGTCACGCGCCACCCCCGCCGGGCGAGCTCGGCGCCGATGGCGAGCGCCGGGAAGACGTGCCCGCCGGAGCCGCCGCCGGCGAGGAGCGCATGGCGCGCGCGCGGGGGCGTCGGAGCGCGCTCATCCGCCATGTTGGGAGACGTTGAGCAGGGCGCCGCAGGCGGTCAGCGAGACCACCATCGACGAGCCGCCGTAGGAGAGGAACGGGAGCGGGATGCCCTTGGTCGGAAACAGCGCGATCGCCACCGAGACGTTGACCAGGGCCTGCAGCACGAGCACCGCGACGAAGCCCCAGCCGAGGAAGCGGCCGAAGTGGTCGGGCGCCCGCCAGCCGGCGCGCAGGCCCCGCCAGAGCAGCACCGAGAAGAGGCCGATCACCGCCAGCGCGCCGATCATGCCGAGCTCCTCGGCGACGATGGCGAAGATGAAGTCGGAGTGCGGATAGGGCAGGAAGTAGAGCTTCTGGACGCTGTCGCCGGGCCCCAGGCCGAGCACGCCCCCGGAGCCGACCGCGATCAGCGACTGCAGCGCCTGGAAGCCGGAGCCGAGCGGATCGCGTTCCGGCTCGAGGAACGCGAACAGGCGCGCGCGCCGGTAGGGCACCGAGATCACCAGGAACCAGAAGACCGGCAGCGCGACGCCCAGCCCGGCGGCGACGAAGCGCCAGGAGAGCCCGGCCAGGAAGAGCAGCGTGGCGGTGGTCGCCACCAGCAGGGCGGCGGTGCCGAGGTCGGGCTGGAGCACGATCAGGCCCGCCATCACGCCGGTCACCAGCGCCACCGGCAGCAGCAGGTCGCGCGTGTTGACGCGGTCGAGCTTGCGCTCGATCTGGTAGGCGAGGAAGGGCACCAGGGCGAGCTTGGCGAGCTCGGAGGGCTGGATCGAGACGCCGCCGACGAAGAACCAGCGCCGGGTCGCGTTGAGCTCGGGCGCGAACAGCACCGCCACCAGCAGCGCCAGCGCGCAGCCGAGGATCGTGTAGACGACCCGCGGCTCGCGCAGCCGGCGGTAGTCGACGTGCATCGCGATCGCCATGCCGGCGAAGCCGACCAGCACCGCGAACGCCTGCTTGACCAGGAACGGATTGACCGCGTGCCCGCGCGAGCGCGCGATCGCCGCCGACGCCGAGTAGACCATCACCAGGCCGAGGCCGGTGAGCAGCACCACGGTCGCGAACAGGACGCGGTCGAAGGCGAGCTTCTTGGCCACGGTCAGGCGCCCTCTCCGGTCGCCGCCCGCGCCAGGGCGCGGAACTGGCGGCCGCGGTCGGCGTAATCGCGGAACTGGTCGAAGCTCGCGCAGGCCGGCGACAGGACGACCGACTCGCCGGGCCGCGCCCGCCCGGCCGCCTCCGCGACCGCGCGCTCGAGCGTGCCCGACGCGGACTGCTCGACGGCGCCGGCGAGCGCGGCCGCGAACAGCGGCGCCGATTCGCCGATCAGGTAGACGCGCGCCGCCTTGCGCGCGACGATCGGCCGCAGGTAGGCGAGGTCCGCGCCCTTGTTGCGGCCGCCGAGGATCAGGTGCACGCTGCCGTCCTCGAAGCCCTCGAGCGAGCGAGCCGTGGCCGCGACGTTGGTGCCCTTCGAGTCGTCGTAGAAGGTGACGCCGGCCCGCTCGGCGACCGGCTCGAGCCGGTGCGGCAGGCCGCGGAAGGCGGCGAGCGCCGCGGGCAGCGCCGCGGCCGGCGCGCCCAGGGCGCGCGCGAGCAGGGCCGCGGCCATCGCGTTCTCGAGGTTGTGCGGGCCGCGCAGCGGCACGTCGTCGACCGCGAACAGCTCGGCGTCCGCGCCGCCGGGCGTCCGCTCGACGACCCTGCCGTCCGCGACGAAGCAACCGTCCTCGACGTCGGCGGCGAGCGAGAAGGCGCGCCGCCGCGCCGCCAGCGGGAGCGCCGCGACGTCGGGCTCGTCGGCGTTGACGACGGCGGTGTCGCCCGCGGTCTGGTTCTCGAAGATCCGGCGCTTGGCCGCGAGGTAGGCGTCGAGGCTGCCGTGGCGGTCGAGGTGGTCGGGCGAGATGTTGAGAAGAGCGGCCGCGCGCGGGTGGAAGCGGTGGATCGTCTCGAGCTGGAAGCTCGACAACTCGACCACGAAGACCCGCCCGGGCGCGCCGTCGACGACCCGCGACAGCGGCACGCCGATGTTGCCGCAGACCTCGACCGCGAAGCCGGCGCCGGACAGCAGCGCGCCCGCCATCGCCGTGGTCGTCGACTTGCCGTTCGAGCCGGTCACCGCGACCACGCGACCCGCGAGGAAGGCGTAGGCGACCTCGACCTCCGCCGCGACCGGCACCCCGGCGGCGCGCGCCGCGGCGACCAGCGGGTGGCGCAGGTCGACGCCCGGCGACACCACCAGGGCGTCGATGCCGTGCGGCAGCTCGTGCTCCTCGCGCCCGAGCCGGAGCTCGAGGCCGGGCGCGCCGGCGAGGCCGCCGAGCTCGAGCTCGGCCGCGGCCCGCGCGTCGCTCGCGACCACCGCGACGCCGCGCTTGAGCAGCAGCTCGGCGGCGGCGCGGCCCGACACCCCCAGGCCGAGGATCGCGACGCGGCGCAGCCGCTCGGGGTCGAAGCGCGTCTTCATCGCAGTTTGAGCGTCGACAGCGAAGCCAGGGCGAAGAGCCCCGACAGGATCCAGAAGCGGACGATCACCTTGGGCTCGGCCCAGCCGCCGAGCTCGAAGTGGTGGTGGAGCGGCGCCATGCGGAAGATCCGCCGCCCGGTCAGCTTGAACGAGGCGACCTGCAGGATCACCGACAGCGCCTCGAGCACGAAGACGCCGCCGACCAGCGCCAGCACCAGCTCCTGCTTGGCGATCACCGCGACGATGCCGATGCCGCCGCCCAGCGCCAGCGAGCCGACGTCGCCCATGAAGACCTCGGCCGGGTGGGAGTTGAACCAGAGGAAGCCGACCGAGGCGCCGACCAGCGCGCCGCAGAAGATGGTGAGCTCGCCGGCGCCGGCGACGTAGGAGACCTGCAGGTACTGGGCGACCACCCGGTTGCCGGCGACGTAGGTGAAGATCGCGTAGGTCGCCGCCGCGATCAGCGTCGCGCCGATCGCCAGGCCGTCGAGCCCGTCGGTCAGGTTGACCGCGTTCGAGGAGCCGACCAGCACGAAGACCACGAACGGGACGTAGAGCAGGCCGAGATTGACCACCAGCTGCTTGAAGAAGGGGAAGGTCAGCGTCGGCGAGACCGCGGCGCCCGCGGGCAGCCAGAGCAGCAGGACCCCCGCCACGGCGGCGACGCCGACCTGGGCGAGGAACTTGCCGCGCGCCGTGAGCCCGAGGTTGCGCTTGCGCCGCACCTTGAGGAAGTCGTCGACGAAGCCGATGGCGCCGAAGGCGACCGTCACCCCGACCGCCATCCAGACGTAGGGGTTGGTCAGGTTCGCCCAGAGCAGCGTCGGCAGGAGCAGCGCGAAGAGGATCAGCAGGCCGCCCATGGTGGGCGTGCCGGCCTTGACCTGGTGGCTCTGCGGACCGACCTCGCGGATGTTCTGGCCGACCGACAGCCGGCGCAGCGTGCGGATGAACCAGGGTCCGCACAGCAGCGACACGACCACCGCGGTGATCACCGCCATCATCGTGCGGAAGGTGATGTAGCGCACGACGTTGAAGATCGCGAAGTCGTCGCGCAGCGGCGCCAGCAGGTGGTAGAGCATGGCTAGCCCCGCTCCCCCGGCGCCCGCTCGGCGAGCGCGCGCTCGAGCTCCTCGCGGTCCGAGAAGGGCAGGCGCTGCGCGCCGATCAGCTGCTCGCGCTCGTGTCCCTTGCCGGCGACCAGCAGCGCCCAGCCCTGCTGCGCCGCCACCGCCACCGCGCGGCGGATCGCCTCGCGGCGGTCGGGCACCACGCGGTAGCTGCTGTTGCCCGAGGCGCGCAGCCCCTCCTCGACCGCCGCGACGATCGCCAGCGGGTCCTCGCTGCGCGGATTGTCGGAGGTGACGATCGGCAGGTCGGCGAGCGCGCCGGCGACCCGGCCCATCAGCGGCCGCTTGCCCTGGTCGCGATCGCCGCCGCAGCCGAAGACGACCACCACCTTGCGCCCGGCGAGCTCGCGCAGCGAGCGGATCGCCGCCTCGAGCGCGGCGTCGGTGTGCGCGTAGTCGATGACCACCGGGAAGTCCTGGCCGGCCTCGACCGGCTCCATGCGCCCCGGCAGCGGACGGGTCGCCGCCGCGCCGGCGACGATCGCCTCGAGCGGCAGCTCGAGCGCCTCGCCGATCGCCACCGCCGCGAGCAGGTTGAGCAGGTTGTAGCGGCCGAGCAGCGGCGACTCGAAGGCGAGCGCGCCGCGCGGCGTCGCGAGCTCGCCGCGGATGCCGCGGTGGTCGAGCTCGACGCGCGCCGGCGCCACCGCCGCGCCGGTGCCGAAGGTCACCGCGCCGGGCAGGCGGTCGACCAGGCGGCGGACGAAGGGATCGTCGACGCCGAGCACGGCGCGGCCGCCCGGTTTGAGCTGGTCGAACAGGCGCGTCTTGACCGCGAAGTACTCCTCGAGATCGGCGTGGAAGTCGAGGTGGTCGCGGGTCAGGTTGGTGAAGCAGGCGGCGTCGTACTCGACCCCCTCGACGCGCCCCTGGACGAGCGCGTGCGACGAGACCTCCATCGTCGCGGCGCGGGCGCCCAGCCGCAGCAGCTCCGAGAGCATGCGGTAGAGGTCGGACGCCTCGGGCGTCGTCCGCTCGCCGCCCCCCTCGAGGCCCGGGAAGCGGTAGCCGAGCGTGCCCAGCCGCGCGCACCGGCGGCCGGCGGCGTCGAGCATCGCGGCAGTGAGCTCGACGATCGTCGACTTGCCGTTGGTGCCGGTGATGCCGACCAGCGTCAGCTCCCGGTCGGCGCGGCCATAGACCGGCCGCGCCAGCGCCGCGAGCAGCGCGCGCGGCTCGGCCGCGACCAGCCAGGGGATCGCCGCGTCGACCTCCTCCGGGCGCTCGCGGTCGGCGATCACGGCGACCGCGCCCCGCTCGAGCGCCTGGCGCGCGAACAGAGCGCCGTCGTGCTTCGCGCCCCGCCAGGCGACGAACAGGTCGCCGGGAGCGATGGCGCGCGAGTCGCAGCGAACGCCGGAGACCTCGGGGTTCGACCCGAGGTCTCCGGTGAGGGCGAGGCCGCGAACGAGCTCGGCCAGTCTCATCCGGCACCCCGGGGGTCGAGCCAGAGCTCGACGCGCGAGCCCGGCGGCGGCAGCGGGCTTCCCGGCGGCGGCACCTGGCGGCGGACGACGCCGCTGCCGCGCAGCACCGGCGCCAGGTTGAGCGCGGTCGTGGCGACCACCGCCTCGCGCGCCGTGCGACCGGTCAGGTCGGGCAGCCCGCCCGCGGGGATCACCGCGGCGGGCGCCTCGGTCGCGACCTCGGCCAACTGCGTTCCGGCCGCCGGCGCCTCGGCGCTGGCCACCGCGCTGCCGCCCGGCACCTCGGGCTCCGCGTCGGGGTCGCGCTCGAAGGGCCAGAGCTCCGGGCGCTCCCGCTCGGGCCGGACGTTGAGATAGAGCAGCGCCTGGCGCGCGACGGCGGCCCAGATCGGCGCCGCGGCCTCGCTGCCGTGGTAGCTGCCGCGCGGATCGTCGATCACGACCAGGCCGACGAGCGCCGGACGCGACAGCGGCGCGAAGCCGACGAAGCTGGCGATGAACTCGTCGGGCAGGTAGCCGCGGCCGGGCACCGCCTTCTGCGCGGTGCCGGTCTTGCCGGCGACCGGATACCCGGGCAGCGCCGCCACCTTCGCGGTGCCCCCCTCGCGGGTGACACCCGCGAGCAGCTCGCGCAGCGTCGCGATCGTTCGCGGCGAGACCGGCTCGCCGGCGACCACCGGCTGCGGGTGCGGGAACTGCGCGTCCGCGCCGGTGCCGATCTGGCGGACCACGTAGGGCGCGAGCAGGCGGCCGCCATTGGCCACCGCACCGAAGGCGCGCACGAGCTGGAGCGGCGTCACCGAGAGGCCCTGGCCGAAGGCGATATAGGCCTTGGCGAGCGCCGGCCAGCGCTCGACCGGCATCAGCAGCCCCGGGCTCTCGCCGGGCAGGTCGATGCCGGTGGTGCGGCCGAAGCCGAAGGCGCGGATCGTCGCGTAGAAGTCGCGGTTGGCCACGCGCAGCGCGGTCTTGATCGTGCCGACGTTCGACGACTTGGCGATCACCTCGCGGAAGCTGAGCGTGCCGAACGCCTTGTGGTCCGCGATGCGCACGCCGGCGAGCGTGATGCCGCCCATCTCGCAGTCGAGCCGCTCGTCGGGCGTGATCAGGCCCTGCTCGAGCGCCGCCGCGGCGGTCACCATCTTGAAGGTCGAGCCGGGCTCGTAGGCGTCGGAGACGACGCGGTTGCGCCAGGCCTCGCCGTCGGCCGCGCCGAAGCGGTTGGGGTCGAAGGTCGGCCAGGAGGCCATCGCGAGCACGGCGCCGGTCGACGGGTCGAGCATCACCAGGCTGCCGCTCTTCGCGCGCAGGCGCTTCACGCCCGCGGCGAGCTCGCGCTCGGCGATCGCCTGCAGCGCCGCGTCGAGCGTGAGGTAGACGTCGCGGCCCGCCACCGGCGCGGCCGACGGCAGGTCGGGCGGCACGGCCATGCCCGCCTTGGCGTCGCGCAGCACGGTGCGCCGCCCCGGCTTGCCGGCGACCACCTTCTCGTACATCGCCTCGAGCCCGCCCAGGCCGTGATTGTCGGTGCCGACGTAGCCGAGCACCTGCGCGGCCGTCTCGCGCAGCGGGTAGTAGCGCTTCGACTCCTCGAGGAAGTAGACGCCGGCGAGCTCGAGATCGCGCACCGCGCGCGCCTGCGGCGGATCGAGCTTGCGCGCGAGCCAGACGAACTCGCGGTCGCTCGAGAGCTGGCGCGCGAGCTTCGCGCGGTCGCCGCCCAGGACCCGGGCGAGCGCCGTCGCCGTGCGCTGGGTGTCCCTGACCTCGCGCGGCACCGCGAAGGCCGACTCCACCTCGACCGAGACCGCGAGCTCGCGCCCGCGCGCGTCGTAGATCGTGCCGCGCGGCGGGTCGAGCTCGATCACCCGCTGCTGCTGGCGCTCGGCGCGCCGGGTGAACTCGTCGTGGCGCAGCACCTGGAGGTCGTAGAGCCGCGCGCCGATCGCCACGATCCAGAGCGCGACGACGCCGATCAGCACGAACAGGCGGCTCCTCATCGCCACTCCTCGAGGAAGACCACCTGCTCGACGCCCGGCTCGGCGAGGCCGAGCTCGGCCGCCGCGCGCTCCTCGAGCCGCCGCGGCTGCGAGAGGTAGGCGGACTCGAGGCGGAGCTGGCGCTCGACCTGCTCGAGCTTGTGCGCGCGCCGCTCGAGCGCCTCGATCCGGTAGCCCACGCGCAGCGTCTCGAGCTGGAGCCAGGTGTAGGCGACCAGCCCGACCACGAGCGGCGCGACGGCGAGCACGACGTAACCGAGCTCGCGCAGGCGCCGGCGGTCGCGCTCGCGCACCAGGTACGCGTTGACGACCGGGCGGCGGACGACGTAGGCGGAGGGCAAGGGAGTTAGAGTCTCCGGGCCGCCCGCAGGCGCGCCGAACGGGCGCGCGGATTGGCGCCGACCTCGGCCTCGGTCGGGCGCAGCGGCTTCTTGGTGAGGACCTCGAGGATGCGGGTCTCGGTGAGCGAGCGGCCGGTGACCGGGTCGACCTCGCCGCGCGCCATGTCCCGGAAGCGGTTCTTGACGATGCGGTCCTCGAGGCTGTGGTAGGAGATCACCACCAGCCGGCCGCCGGTGTCGAGCAGGCGGACCGCCTGGTCGAGCAGCTCGCCGATGGCGTCGAGCTCCTCGTTGACCGCGATGCGCAGCGCCTGGAAGGTGCGCGTCGCCGGATCGATCCGCTCCTCGCCGTAGACCGGCCGCTTCGCGCCGCGCACCACCTCGGCGAGCTGCCGGGTGGTGTCGATCGGCCCGGCGCGCCGCGCCGCCACCAGCGCCCGCGCCACGCGCCGCGCTTCGGGTTCCTCGCCGTACTCGCGCAGGATCGTCTCCAATTCCCCCTCCGTCGCCTCGTTCACCAGGTCGCCCGCCGTCCGGCCTTCGTCGCCCATGCGCATGTCGAGCGGTCCTTCCCCGCGGAAGCTGAAGCCGCGCGCCGCCGAGTCGAGCTGCAGCGAGGAGACGCCGAGGTCGGCGAGCACGCCGGCGAACGGCGCGCGATCCCCGGCGAGCTGCTCGAGGTCGCGGAAGTTGCCGGCGCGGATCTCGATCCGGTCGCCGTAAGGCGCCAGCCGCGCCGCGGCCAGCGCGCGCGCTTCGGGGTCGCGGTCGAGTCCGAGGACGCGCGCGCCGGGCGCGGCGGCGAGGATCGCCTCGGCGTGGCCGCCGAGCCCGAGCGTCGCGTCGACGAACAGGCCGCCGCGCGCGGCGGCGAGCCACTCGACCGATTCGCTGAGGAGGACGGGGACGTGCCGCGCATTCAACGTGGCCTCAGATGCCGCGCTCGGACAGCGCGCGGAAGTCGTCGTCGGTGAAGGGCTGCTCGGCGAGGCGCTTCGCGAAGCGCTCGCGGTTCCAGACCACCAGGTGATCGAGCCGTGCGGAGACGACCACCTCGCCCGCGATGGTCGCGCTGGCGCGCAGGATGGCGGGCACCAGGACGCGCCCCTGCGAGTCGAGCGCGCCCTGCGCGCCGTAGTAGGAGACCCGTTCGAGGTAGCGATCCTTGACCCGGTCGGTCGCGGGCAACGCGGAGAGCCGCGCCTCGATCTCCTCCCAGACGGGCAGGGGGTAGACGAGCGCGTGCTCGCCCGTGACCGAGGTCACGAACAGATCGACACCGTAGCGCTCTTCGATCACGCGACGGAATTCCGTCGGGACCTTGAGACGCCCCTTGTCGTCGATGGTCGCTGTCGTGCTTCCGCGAAACATCTTCACGCCCCACGGTTGAGTGGAAAGCTCGACGAATGTACCCGAACGATCCACTTTTGTCCATTTTTTTCCACCACCCAACCTGCGGGGAGAGCGTCACTTAGAGGCGTGGCGCAAAAGCGGCGGAAGAAGCCCGCCGGCAGGAAGGCAACCCGGCCGGCTGGCGCTCTGCTGTAGAGCGCCGGAGTTCTTGCGAGATTGACCGTGGTTGTGCGCAGCGAATCCTCGGGCTACCTGGCCCCCGCAAGGGCCGTCTGGGGAATCCGCCCGACGTGTGGATGATGGGCTCTCTTCTCCGTCGTCGTCGGGCCTGGAGTGCCGTGGGAGACGCGGAGCGATCTCCACGGAGTCCATCGACCGGCGCCGCGCGCGGGCGCAGTGCGCCGGACAGGTGACCGCGTCCGGGCCGGACAGCTGTCCGCTGTGCGGGTCTCGACCGACTCGGGAACCGTCGTGGAATCAGTACCTTGTGGGATCGCGCGCGCCGCGCCGACGCTGGCCTCTCGTTTGCTCTCGCCTGCTGCATGACGCCGGGGATCCGGGACAGCTCCGCGATGGACACGCCGCTCGAGCGCCGGCGGCGGCCGCTCGCGTTCTGGCTGCTCGCCGGCGGCGCCGGCGCCCTCGCGCTCCTGCTCGCGCTGCGGCCGGTCGCGTCGCGCTGGGCCGCGGCGGACCAGTCCGTCGAGCGCGACCGGCTGCGGATCGGAACCGTCACCCGCGGCGAGCTGGTGCACGACGTCGCCGCGCAGGGGCGGGTGGTCGCCGCCTCGCGTCCGACGCTGTTCAGCCCCGCCGCCGGCATCGTGACGCTGCGCGTCCGCGAGGGGATGCAGGTCGGCCAGGGCGAGCTCCTCGCCGAAGTCGCCAGCCCCGAGCTCGACAGCCGCCTCCAGCAGGAGCGCGCCTCGCTCGACGCCCTCGTCTCCGAGGTGGGGCGGCTCGAGATCTCCGCCCGTCAGCAGAACCTCGCCAACGCCCAGCGCGTCTCGCTCGGCGAGGTGCAGCTGCGCGCCGCCGAGCGCGAGGTCGACCGCGCCGAGCGCCTCGCCGTCGAAGGGCTGATGAACAAGATCGACCTCGAGAAGGCGAAGGACACGCTCGCGATCCGCAACCTCGAGCTCGACCAGGCGCGCCAGAGCGTCGGCGTCGAGCGGGAGATGCTCGACTTCCAGGTGCGCGACGCGCGGGCGCGCGCCGACCGGCAGCGGCTCGTCGTCGCCGACGTCCAGCGCCAGATCGGCGAGCTCGCGATCCGCGCGCCCTTCGCCGGCCTGGTCGCGACGGTCGCCGTCGAGGACGCCGACGCCGTCGTGCGCGGCCAGCCGCTGGTCGGCGTCGTCGACCTCGCCGACCTCGAGATCGAGGTGGCGATCCCCGAGTCGTACGCCGACGATGTCGCGCCGGGGATCCCGGCGCTGGTCCGCGTCGGCAGCGTCGAGGTGCCGGGCAGGCTGACGAGCGTCGCCCCCGAGGTGCGCAACTCGCAGGTCGCCGGCCGCATCGCCTTCGACGGCGGCCCGCCGCCCGGCCTGCGGCAGAACCAGCGCCTGAGCGCCCGGCTGCTGATCGACCGCAAGCAGCGGCGTGCTCAAGCTCCCCCGCGGCCCGTTCCTCGAGAGCGGCGGCGGCCGCGCCGCCTACGTCGTCGCCGACGGGCTCGCGCGCCGGCGGGCGATCGTCGTCGGCACCGTCTCCGTCACCGAGGTCGAGATCCTCGAAGGGCTCGAAGACGGCGAGCAGGTCGTGCTCTCCGACCTCGGGCGCCGCCGAGGGGGCCGAAACCGTCCTGATCCGCGACTGAAACGAGCGACCCTCCACCTTCCCACCTGGAGAAGCCATGCCGACCCTGCAGATGAACGAAGTCACCAAGAGCTACCGGACCGACCTGGTCGAGACGCGGGCGCTCAACCGGATCTCGCTCACCGTCGAGGACGGCGAGTTCGTCGCCGTCTCCGGCCCTCCGGGCTCGGGCAAGACGACCTTCCTGAACATCACCGGCCTGCTCGACACGTTCGAGTCGGGCACCTACCTGCTCGACGGCGAGGACGTCTCGCGTCTCTCGGACCGCGAGCAGTCGCGCATCCGCAACGAGAAGATCGGTTTCGTCTTCCAGAGCTTCAACCTGATCCCCGACCTCGACGTCTTCGACAACGTCGACGTGCCGCTGCGCTATCGCGGGCTCTCCGGCGCCGAGCGCGCGCGGCGGATCGAGGCGGCGATCGGGCGGGTCGGGCTCGCGGCGCGGCTCCACCACCTCCCCGCGCAGCTCTCGGGCGGCCAGCAGCAGCGGGTCGCGATCGCCCGCGCGCTCGCCGGCGAGCCGCGCCTGATCCTCGCCGACGAACCGACCGGCAACCTCGACTCGTCGACCGCGCAGGAGATCATGAACCTGCTGCACGAGGTCAACGACGCCGGCACCACCATCGTCATGGTCACCCACGACCCGGGCTGCGCCGCCCACGCCGCGCGCCAGATCCACATCCTCGACGGCCGGCTGATCGACCTGCGCGAGCAGATGCCTTCGATCCCGCCGCGTCAGCTGATGTCGGCCCGCAGCCGCGGCGCGGCCGAGGACGTCGAGCGCGCCCCCGCGGCGCGCTGAGGAGCCGCCGCCATGTTCCTCTACTACCTCCGCCTCGCCGCGAAGAGCGTCCGCGCGACGCCGGGCCTGTCGCTGCTCACCGTCGGGCGCGATCGCGCTCGGCGTCGCGATCCCGACCGCGCTCCTGTCGGTTCGCCAGGTGGTCGGCCAGGATCCGATCCCCGACAAGAGCGACCGCCTCTACAACGTCCGGGTCGACAACTGGGACCCGGCGAGCGAGTTCTTCGACGTCAAGCCGGGCGACCCGCCGAAGCACATCGCCTACCGCGACATGCGCGGCCTGATGGCGATCGACCTCCCCCGCCACCGCACCGGAGTCGCCGCGCGCGAGCACTCTTCGTCTTTCCCGAGAGCGAGACGATCCGTCCCTACCCGGCGATCGTCCAGCTCTGCCACGCCGACTTCTTCCCGATGTTCGACGTGCCCTTCCGCCACGGCGGCGGCTGGTCGCGCGCGGCGGACGAGCGGCAGGAGCGCGTGGTCGTGCTCTCCGAGGACGCCAACCGAAGCTCTTCGGCGGCGCCGACAGCGTCGGCGCGAAGGTCCGCCTGGGCACGGAGAGCCTACACGGTGGTCGGCGTCCTCGACCGCTACCAGCCGATCCCCGCAGTACTACGACGTGATCAACAACGCGATGGGCGACGTGCGCGACTTCTTCGTGCCGTTCGACATGATCCGCGACGAGGGCATCGGCCTCACGCAGATCGGCGACACCGACGGCTGGGGGCAGTTTCCGCGCAACGACTACCTGGCGGTGCTCGACAGCGCCGAGTTCAACTGGATCCAGTACTGGGTGGAGCTCGATCCCGGCCGCGCCGCCGCCTACGCGATTTCGTCGACGACTACGCCCGGCTCGCAGAAGGAGCTCGGGCGTTTCCCGAAGCCGCTCAACAACCGGGTGACGCCGCTCATGGAATGGATGCGCGTGCGCGACGTCGTGCCGCCCGCGGTCAACGGGCTGGTCGTGCATCTCGCTCCTCTTCCTGATGGTCTGCTGTCTGAACCTGACCGGCCTCCTGCTCGGCAAGTTCCTGGCGAAGTCGGGGGTGCTCGGGGTCCACCGGGCGCTCGGTGCGCCGCGCTCGGCGATCTTCCTGCAGCGTCTGGTCGAGTGCGAGCTGCTCGGCCTCGCCGGCGGCCTGGTCGGCCTCGGCCTCGCGGCGCGGCTCGCTGCAGTCGATCGACCAGCTCGCGCCCGGCAACTCGGCCTGGCGGCGATGTTCGCGCCGAGCGGCTACACGCTTCGTCGTCGCGTTCGCGCTCGCGCTCGTCGCCGGCCTGCTCTCCGGCCTCTACCCGGCCTGGCGGGCCTGCCGCATCCCGCCCGGCCCTGCAGCTGAAGCTCCAGTGAGGAGGAACTGATGGAGATCGGACCGATCCTGCGCGCGATGACGCGCAACAAGACCAAGGTCGCGCTCCTCGTGCTCGAGATCGCGTTCACCACGACGATCGTCCTCAACTGCATCGCGATCATCCTCGACCAGCGCGCCCGCATCCATCGCGACAGCGGCATGGACGAGGCGAACCTGATCTCGGTCGCGATGCGGCCCTGGGGCGACCGACTACGCCGACGACGCCTTCCGCGACGATCTGGTGCGGCGCGACGTCGCGGCGCTGCGCGCGCTTCCCGGCGTCGCCGAGGCGACCGTGATCCGCCCGACGCCGCTCCAGGGCGGCGGCAGCTCGTCGCATGTTCAAGCCGCTCGGCGCGCCCGACAGCGCCAAGGTGCGCGCGCCGGTCTACGGGCCGATCCGAACGTCGTCGCGACCCTCGGCCTCGAGCTCGTCGAGGGACGCGGGCTCCAGGAGAGCGACGTGCCGACGAGCTCCGGTCCGCAGATCCTCAACTGCCTGGTGACGCGCGACTTCGCGGCGGCGCTCTGGCCCGGCGAGTCGCCGATCGGCAAGCTCCTCGACAGCGGCAGCGAGGAGTTCCCCGACGTCGTCGTCGGCGTCGTCGCGCGCATGGTCACCCCCTACGGCGGCGGCCCGATGGAGAGCCGGATCGTCCTCTATCCGGGGGGCCCCTCCTCGGAGAGCGCGCTGAGCTACCTCGTGCGCGTCCGGCCGGGCGAGCGCGACCGGGTCTTCGGCGCGATCGACGCGGCGCTGCTCGCGAGCCAGCCCGAGCGGCAGGTCACCGTCCGCACCCTCGAGGAGGTCAAGGGGGGCGGCTACTCCCTGAACATCTTCCTCGTCCAGGTGCTCGCGATCCTGATGGTGCTCCTGCTCGCGGTCACCGCGCTCGGCATCTTCGGCACCACCTCGTTCTCGGTGGCGCAGCGGACCAAGCAGATCGGCACCCGCCGAGCCCTCGGCGCCTCGCAGGGCGGGATCCTCC
This sequence comes from uncultured Acidobacteriota bacterium, assembly GCA_963803995.1. Lineage (GTDB taxonomy): Bacteria > Acidobacteriota > Thermoanaerobaculia > Multivoradales > JAGPDF01 > JACTMI01. The sequence goes on along the minus strand of CAWDOT010000006.1, from coordinate 125,003 downwards.
GCCACTTCCTGATCGAGAACTCGCTCATCGCCGGGATGGGGATGGCCCTCGGCCTGCTCGGCGCCTACGGGCTCAACCTCGTGCTGGTCACGCAGTTCTCGGGCGGCAAGCTCTCCCCCGTCCTCGCGCTCGCCGGCGTCCTGCTGATCTGGGCGATCGGCGTCGCCGCCACGGTGGTGCCCGCGCGCAGGGCCTCGAGACTCTCCCCGGCGCTCGCGACGCGGACGGTCTGAGCCGGCGGGGCGGACCGCCCGGCCGCCGTCTTGCCTGACCGGAGCCGACAGGCTACGGTCCACTCCGGACATGTCGCGCGCGCTGATCGTCGAGGACCAGGAGCGGGTCGCCAAGGCCCTGGCGCTGGCGCTCGAGCTCGCCGAGATCCCGTCGGTGATCGCGCGCAGCCCGGCGGCCGCGCTCGCCTGCCTCGACGCCGGGGGCATCGGCCTCGTGCTGCAGGACATGAACTTCGCGCCGGGCGCGACCGGCGGCGAGGAGGGCATCGAGCTCTTCCACGAGATCCGCCGGCGCGCACCCGGACTGCCGGTCGTCGTGATGACCGCCTGGGCTCACCTCGAGACCGCCGTCGCGCTGGTGCGCGCGGGCGCCGCGGACTACGTCGAAAAGCCCTGGGACGACGAGAAGCTGGTCGCGACCGTGCGCGCCCTGCTCGGCGCGGAGCCGCCGGCGGCGGCCGCCGCCGGTGGCGGGATCGATCTCTGCGGCATGGTCGTGGCGAGCGCGGCGATGCGCGAGCTCGTGGCGCTCGCCGCGCGTATCGCGGCCGCCGACGTCCCGGTGCTCGTCACCGGCGGGAGCGGCACCGGCAAGGAGAAGCTCGCCGAGGTGATCCACGCCAACTCGCGGCGGCGGCGGCGGCCGCTGGTCAAGGTCAACGTCGGCTCGCTCCCCGACCCGCTGCTCGAGGCCGAGCTGTTCGGCGCCGAGGCGGGCGCCTACACCGGCGCCGTCCGGCGGCGGCTCGGGCGCTTCGAGGCGGCCGACGGCGGCACGCTGCTCCTCGACGAGATCGGCAACCTCTCGGCCGCCGGCCAGGCGAAACTGCTGCGGGTGCTGCAGACCGGCGAGCTCGAGCGGCTCGGCAGCTCGCAGACGCGCAGGGTCGACGTCAGAGTCGTCGCCGCGACCAACACCGACCTCGCGCACGCGATCGGCGCAGGAGCGTTCCGCGAGGACCTCTACTACCGTCTCGCGGTGATCGAGCTCGAGGTGCCGCCGCTCGCGCGCCGCCGCGAGGACGTCCTGCCGCTCGCCGAGCACTTCCTGGCGAGCGCCGAGCGGCCCGGCGGCGGCGCGCTCCGCTTCGACGACGCCAGCCGGCGCGCGCTCGTCGCCCACTCCTGGCCCGGCAACGTGCGCGAGCTCGGCAATCGCGTGCGGCGCGCGGCGCTTCTCGCCCGCGGCGACGGCGTCACGCCCGCCGACCTCGGTCTCGCCGCCGCGCCCCGGCCGCCGGCGCTCGCCGGCGCGCCGGACCGGCCACCTGGCGAGCGCTCGGACGATGCGGACGAGCGCGGCCGCATCGAGGCGCTGCTCCTCGAACACGGCGGCGTCGTCGCGCGCGCGGCCGAGGCGCTCGGCCTGACGCGCCAGGCGCTCTACCGCCGCATGGAGCGGCTCGGCATCGTGCTCGAGCGCCGGCCGCGGAGCGGATAGCTCCGTGTCGCCAACGCCGCCGCTCGCGCTCCGGGTCTTCCTCGTCGCGGCGCTCGGCGCCGCAGCGGCCGCGGCGGCCGCGGCGCTCGCCGCCCGCCTCGGAGCCGGCCCCGGCGCGGTCGGCGCCGCCGCGCTCGGCGCGGGGGCGCTCTCCGCGCTCGCCGCGACGCGCTGGGCCGCGCGGCCCTGGACGCGGCTCGCGCGCGCCCTCTCCGACGGCGTCGCGAGCTTCCGCGCCGGCGATTTCAGCGTCCGCCTCGCCGCCCGCCGCGACGACGCGCTCGGCGCACTCGTCGACGTCTACAACGAGCTGGGCGACGTCCTCGCCGCCGAGCGCACGGCGCTGCGCCAGCGCGAGCTCCTCCTGCACGGCGCCCTCGAGGCTTCGCCCGCAGCGGTGCTTCTGCTCGGCGAGAGCGAGCGCGTGATCTACGCCAACCGCGCCGCACGGTCGCTGCTCGGCGGCGGCCGCCGGCTCGAGGGGCACGCGCTCGCCGAGCTGCTGGCGCCGCTGCCCGGCGCCCTGCTGGCGGCGATCGCGACCGGACGCGACGCCGTCGCCACCCTGGCGCTCGCCGAAGGCGACGAGACCTTCCAGATCAGCCAACGCCGCTTCGAGCTCAACGGCCGCTACCAGCGGCTGATCCAGATCCGGCGGCTGACGGCGGAGCTGCGCCGCCAGGAGATCGCCGGATGGAAGAAGGCGATCCGCGTCGTCAGCCACGAGGTGCGCTCCAGCCTCGCGCCCATCCGCTCGCTCGCCCGCTCGGCCCGCACCCTGGTCGAGCGGGGGGAGGCGGAGCGCCTGGACGAGCTGCTCGACGACATCGACCAGGCCGCCGCCTCGCTGCAGCGCTTCATCGAGGGCTACGGGCGCTTCGCGCGCCTGCCGGAGCCGCGGCTCGAGCCGGTCGCGCTGCCGGCGTTCCTGGAGCACCTGCGCCGGGCCGAGCCCTTCGTCCTGGACGGCGCCCCGCCGGCCGTCGCGCTGGCCGTCGACCCGGGGCAGATCCAGCAGGTGCTCACCAACCTGGTGCGCAACGCGCGCGAGGCGGGCAGCCCGGCCGGGGAGATCCGCGTCGCGGCCGCGATCGACGGCGACACGCTGACCCTCGAAGTGCGCGATCGGGGCTGCGGCATGGACGCCGCGGCGCTCGAGCGCGCCCTCCTCCCCTTCCAGTCGACCAAGCCCGACGGCACCGGGCTCGGCCTCGCCCTCAGCCGCGAGATCCTCGAGGCCCACGGCGGGTCGCTGCGCCTCGCCGCCGCGCGACGGCGGCGGCCTCGTCGCCGCCTGCCGCCTGCCGCTCGCGCCGGGGGCGGACGACCTCCCGGCCTAGCCGCGGCCGGCGCCAGGCCACCCAGGTGCGGGCCACCCGGGTGCCAGCCGCTTGTCCGAGACCCTGCCGCGCGCCGGGATGCTTGCGCAACCTACCGCGAGGGCGACGGATCAGCTGGTCCGGCGGCGCGCGCGACGCATCGCCAGGGCGGCGAGAGCGAGGGCGAGGAGCGCGAGGCCGAGCGTGTCGAGCGTCGGGATCTCCTGGAGCGACGCCGCCGAGACGACGAACACGGTGGGATCGCCCGCGGTGCCGGTGCTCGGATCGTCGGTCGACACGGTGGCTTCGTTGGTGCCGTTGCCGTCGGCGTCGTAGAAGGCGGTGCCCTGGTTCGCGATCGGGGTGCCGTCTTCCACGCCGTAGTTGACGATGGCCTCGATGGTGATCATCACCGAGCCGCCGGCCGGGAGCGCGCCGTTCCAGGTCACGACGCCGTTCGGCAGATCGGTGGCGACGGTGCCCGACGTGGCGGTCGCGCCGAGCAGGCTGAGCTCGGCCGGCAGCGTGTCGACGAACTCGTCACCCGGGTTGTCCGACTGCGCCGCCGGTCCGGCGTTCGAGAGCACCACGGTGTAGGTGACCAGGCTGCCCGGGATGAAGGCGCCCGCGGCCGACTTGGTCGCGGCGAGCGCCGCCGGCGAGAGCAGCGTCGTCGTCGCGATGGCGGTGTTGTTCGTGCCGACCGGGTCGGCGGTCGCCGTCGCCACCGTGGCGGTGTTCGAGAGCACCGCGCCGCCGACGAAGCCGGTGCCGACGTGGACCGTGAGCGTGAACACGCCGTTACCCGACGCGGCGAGCGACGGGATCGCGCAGGAGACGTTCCCCCCCGCGCCCACCGCCGGCGTCGAGCAGGTCCAGCCGCCGGGCGCCGAGAGCGAGACGAAGGTCGTGCCGGCGGGCAGCGTGTCGCTCCAGTTCGCGTTCGCGGCGGCGTCCGGCCCGGCGTTCGCGACCGTGATCGTGTAGGCCAGGTCGCTGCCGATCTGGACCGGATCGGGGCTGTCGCTCTTGGCGATCGACAGGTCGGCGATCAGGAAGAGCCCGACCAGCACCGGGTCGTGGTCGCCGGCGCGGAAGGGCGAGGCCGGCTGGAAGACGACGCGCGGCGGCGCCAGAGCCGAGCCGTCGGGCTTCTTCTCGAAGCTCGATTCGCCCGTGTCCGCCACCTCGTCGTTGTAGTCGAACAGCGGCGCCTCGTCGGCGTTGATGTGCCAGATCCCGACGCCCTTGGTGTCGGCGGCGAGGCTGGCGCTGGCGAGAGCGTAGTCGAGCCGCCCGAGCTGCCCGTCGAACAGGTAGGAGTAGGCCGACGCGCCGACGAACGTGGAGACGAGATCGGCGTAGCCGCCGGCGCCGAGCGCGTCGATCGGGTCCTCCTGGAGGTAGGCGTTGAAGTCGCCGAGCAGCAGGACGTCCGGATCCCCCGCCGCCGGCAGCACGGTGTCCGCGATCCAGGCGAGCAGCCGGGTGGCCTGCGCCGTGCGGGTCGCGTTGTAGCAGCTCTGGCCGTCGAGCTGATCGAGGTCGAGGCCGGTCGCGTCGCCGCACCCCTTCGACTTGAAGTGGTTGACGATCGCCGTGAAGCGGCGCCCGAAGGCCGGGTTCGCGGCGTCGACGACGTCGAAGGTCTGCGCGGTCGGCGGCCGGTTGTGCACCGGATCGAGATCGACCAGCGGCGCGCCGACCGGCGCGAGCGTCGCCGAGCGGTAGATCAGCCCGACCCGGATCGCGTCGGTGCCGAGCGTGCCGCCGGTGTTGACGAAGGCGTACGGATCGGCGCCGCCGCAGCGGGCGTTGACCGCCCCGAGCAGGTCGTTGAAGGTGCCGGTCGCGGTCGTGTTCTCGAGCTCGACCAGGCCGAAGACGTCGGCGTCGAGAGCGCAGAGGACGATCGCGGCGCGCTCGCGCTGCCGGTTGAGCTCCGCCACGCTGTCGGCGCCGCGGCAGTCCTGCGCCGCGTCGGGCCCGCACGGGCCCGTGTTGCTGCTCGCGGTGGTGTCGACGGTGGTGAAGTAGTTGAGCAGGTTGACGCTCGCCGCGCGGATCGCGCCGCCCACCGCGGGCGGCGTCGCCGGACGCGGGTTGACGGGGGTGAAGACCGCGGGGTTCGCCGCGGTCGGCCGGATCCGCCAGGCGTCGGTCCCCGACTGGCCCGCGAACGACCAGTGCAGCACCCCGGTCAGGCCGGTGACCTGGTCGCCGCCGCGGAAGAAGTCGGCGCCCTGGGCGCCGACCGAGAAGCCGCCGTTGGCGCGCGGATGGAAGACGTACTCGCTGCCGTCGGGCAGCGCGAGCGGCGCGTTCTGCGCGTTGTCGTCGTCGTCGAGGATCACGAGGCGGCGCGCGAGCGCGTCGAGCTGCGCCGCGTAGCCGGCGACGCTGGGCGCCGAGACCTGGGTGAACTGCGCCGGCCGCCCGCCCTCGAAGAGCTCGACCGTGCCGTAGCGCGCCAGCTCGAAGTACTCCGACACGGTCAGCGTGTCGACGAAGGTGACCCGCATCCCCTCGAGCGGCTCGTAGTAGGCATCGATCGTCGGCGTGACGATCGGCAGGTCGATCGGCGCCGGCGTCACCTCGGCCAGGTGGTTGCCCGCCTCGGTGACGACCACCGAGCCCGCGGTGGACGCCGTGATCTGGGTCATGTTGAAGAACTCGCTCACCAGACCGGAGACCCGCACCCGCTGCCCCTCGGCGACCGCCGTCGGGCAGGCGGAGCAGAAGACGAAGATGCCCTCGGAGGTCTGCGGGTCGGCGTCGGCGTCGGCGTCCTCCTCCTCGAGGAAGAAGCCGCGCAGCTCGCCCGAGCCCTGCGCCTGGAAGTCGCCGACGACGACGCCTTCGACCGTCACGTTGCTGCCGACGAGCGGCGAGGTGGCGCCCGTGCCCTGGACGTCGTGGATCCGGTGGAGGTCGTCGTTCTGGATCGTGCCCGTGCCCTGGGCGTCCCCGACGGTGGCGCCGACGACGGCGGTGACGTTGACGAAGAAGGTCTCGTCGCTCTCGGCGCCGGTGTCGCCGTTGACGAGCACCGAGAACGCGTACGTCGAGCTGCCCTGGGGAATGCTCTGACCGGTCAGGCTCTTCGTCGTGTAGTCGCCGGGCGCGCTCGCGGTGTTGTCCGCGGTGGCGATGTCGAACGTGACGCCGCCGGCGCCCGCCGGGATGTTGAGGGCGACCGTGAAGTCGAAGCTGGTGGTGCCGGCGTTGCCCTCGCTCACTGCCACGTCGTCGATCGACAGGATGGGCACCGGCGGCGGCGCCGCCGGGGTGACCGAGAAGTCGTCGACCGCGAGGCCGTCGTCGGAGCTCGTCGCGTTGAAGTCGGTCCAGCGGATCCAGAGCGTCGCGCCGTTGGCCAGCGCGAGGCCGGCGATGCTGTTGGTGATCGCCGTCCGGTTGGCGGCGGCGTTGCCGTCGAGCGCGCCGGTCGCGCCGGCCTGGGTCGGCGAGGTGAAGTCGAGGGCATCGACGTTCGTCCAGGTGCCGTCGGTGAGGACCGTCGCGTTGGTGCTGTACTGGAAGTCCAGCCGGTCCGCGCGCCCCGTCGCGCCGAGCCGCCACTGTTCGCCGGTGTAGGCGATGGCGAGCGAGCCGATCGTCTGCCCCGTGTTGTTGGTCAGGCAGGCGCCGATCGTGGGGTTGAGGCTGCCGCTCAGCAGGCCGCCGAAGGCGCGTTCGGCGTTGCCGGCGGCGCCGAAGCTGTAGGTGTCGCCGGAATTCGCGCTGCCGGTGCCCGCGGTGTACGTCGCGTTGGCGTTGGTCCCCGCCTCGCTGAAGGTCCAGCCGGCCGGCGTCGTGCTCGAGGTGCCGGCGCTCGCCAGGGTGTCGAAGTTCTCGGTCACTGCCCCGCCGAGGGTGGTCAGGCTGACGCAGGGCGGCGTGCCGGCGTGGGCAGCGGAGGCGAGGGCGGCGAGAGCGAACGCGGAGAGCAGACGATTGCGGCGGGTTCCCTGGGCCATCGGGGCGGTCCTTCCGAAGAGAGCCGGCGAGCGCCGTGCGTGAGTTTTTCGGATGCGAACGACCCGACGGACTCTATCGCTTCGCAGCGCCCCGCCGATCCGCCCGTCCGGGTGGGGCGGTCACGTTTCCGTGGCGACCGGGAGGCGGTTGGGCCGCTGGGGCGGGCGGGACCCGGAAATCTCCTCAGCGCGGCGGCGGCGCGCCCTCTTCGCCGCGCTTCTCGGCCCGCTCGGCGTCCCGGGCGGCCTTCTCCTGGTCCGCCTTCTCGGCCGCCGCCGCCTCGCGCGCCTCCTTCTCCTCCTGCAGCCGGGTGTTCTCGATGCGCTGCGACTCGGCCTGGTCGGCCGCGGTGGCGTCGGCTTCGCGCGTGCGCTGGATGCGCACGGCCTCGACCGCGGCGACCGCCGTCCAGGCCTTCTCGCGGAGAGCCTGGTCCTGGGCCTGATAGGCGCTCGTGCAGATCGCGTTGCCGCTGCCGTTGACCCGCTCGCAGTCCTGGTACTGCGCCTGGATGTTCTGCTGCTCGGCGACCAGCGCGTTCACCGACCCGTCGGGGTCGGCGAGGATCTGCTCGCCCTCGCGGATCAGGTCCTCGATCGAGACGCGCAGGGTCGGCGAGGAGAGCGTGCCGGAGACCCGCGGCGCGTTGGGGTTCTTGATCCAGGCGCCGAGCAGGTCCGGCTTCGGCAGCGGCGGCAGGTTGTTGGCGTCGGGCGCGTCGCCGAGGTCCTGGTAGGTCTTGCGCTGGCCCGCCGGATCGGTCGCGCTCGCCCGCCGGCTGGCCTCGAGATCGACGTCCGAGCTGCGGATCGAGACCAGGCGCTTCTCCGCCACCGTCGTGTAGACGACCTGTTTGCCCTTCTCGTTCCAGGGCCCGAGCGTCTCGACCCGGGTGCCGTTCCTGAGGATCAGCCAGTCGGCTCCGGCCGGGGCGGCGACGAGCAGGAGGGCGAGCAGAAGCGAGAGTCGGCGCATGGCGAAGAACCTCTCGACCCGGCCGCGCGGCACGACGAGCGCCCTCGCGGCGGGCACGTTTCGAATTCAGGACGACGCGACTCTAGCACCGGGCCGCGGCCCGTTCGCCCGGTTCAGGGCTGCAGGCCCCAGGGCGCGAGCGCGGCGGCGGCGCGCTGGAGCTGGGCGCCGACCTGTCCGTAGAGCCCGACCGCCTCGATCCCGCGGCCGGCCTCGCAACTCGCGGCCAGCGCGTCGAGATGCTGGTAGACCCTCCGCAGCTGGTTGGCGACCTCGAGATCCGGGGCGCCGAGCGCCTCGGCATGCGCCCCGAGCAGGTCGGCGACCGCGCGGCGCAGCGCCGCGCACTGTTCCGGCGCCGGCTGCCCGGCGCCCCCCGAATACGTGCGCGCGATCGGCCCGTAGGCCTGACGCACCGTCGCGGTCGCCTCGCGGTAGCGCCCGTGCCAGCTGCGCATGGCGGCGAGGTCGACTTCGCCGGGCGGGCGGACCCCCGGCCCTGTCCCCAGGGTCAGGTCCGCGACCGCCGCGCGGCCGGCGCGCGCCTCGGCGGTCTCGGTGTCGAACGGCCGGTCGAGCTCGCGATCGAAGCGGCGCGCTTCGCGGCGGCGCGACGCCGGCGCCCGTTCGGCGCCCCAGGCGCGGAAGGCCCGGTCGAAGCTCTCGAGGTCGCCCGCGCCGAGCCCGGCGAGCGCCCGCTCGGTGGTGGCGCCGCCGGCGAAGGCGCGCACCAGGCGGCGGATCCCCTCGATCCCCCAGCGCTGCTCGACGTAGGCGACCGCCCACGCCGACTCGGCGTAGGCGAGCTCGACCAGCTGCGGCTCCGAGAAGCCGTCGAGGATCGGCTCGAGCGCGGGAAAGGAGAGGGTGCGCCCGCTCGCCTCGAGCTCGGGCAGCGGGTTGACCGCGAAGCTCCCCATCTCGAGGTGCTGCGCGAGCCCCTCCTGGAACCAGTGCGGCGCCTGCTCGCGGGTCGCGCCGGAGAGCAGCGCGTGGGTGAGCTCGTGCGAGACGATCGCGATCAGGCGCGGATCGAGACTCCGCAGGTCGGCGAGCGGCATGCGCAGGCGGCCGTCGTAGAGCCCCACCACCTCGACGTCGCCGCCGTAGGCGGAGAGGAACTGCTCGAGCGGGAAGAGCTCGACCTCGACCGGCTTCGCCCCCGGGTCCGGGATCCAGGCGAGCATCCGGCGCCGCTCCTCCTCGAGCACGGTCGCGAGCTGGGCGCCGTAGCGATCGCCGGTGGCGGCCGGATAGCGGACCACGAAGTGCCGCGAGCGGTGCTCGCGCGCGGTCGCGGCGAGCTCGCGCGAGAGCTCGAGCTGGCGCAGCCGCAGCTCGCCCCGGGGCCTTCCGAGCTGGGCGTCGGCCTTGCGGATCAGGCGGATCGCGGTGTCGTACTGCCCCTCGCCGGCGAGCAGCTCGGCGAGGTCGTAGAGCGTGCCGGGCGCCGGACGGCGCGCGGCGAGCTGCCGGGTGGCGAGCCCGGCGAGCGCCGACTTCGCCTCCGCGCTCCGTTCGAGCCGGTCGAGCGCGAGCGCGTGGAAGCGGACGAGCAGCTCGGGCGCCGGCGTGCCCGCGCGCGCCATCCAGGGCGCGGTCAGCGCGAGCAGCTCGTCCCACTTCCCCGCGCGGGCGAGCGCCCGGGCGGCGGTCTGGGCGAGCCGGAGCCGGCGCGGCGAGGCCTCGACGCCGGGCGCTCCCGACGGCGCCACGGCCGCCAGGGCCCGCTCCTCGGCGCGCCGCCGGCGGCTGGCGGCGTCCTCGACCGGCACCGCCGCGGGCGCCAGCTCGGCGCCGCCCGGCAGCTCGAGCTCGAGGCCGCCCGCCTCGATCGTGAACAGGCGGCCGCAGAGCCGGCCGACCGCCCCGTCGGGCAGCGCGAGCGGCCGCCGCTCGCCGTCCGGGACGACGCGCGGCTCGGCCGGCGAGCCGAGCTCGAACAGGGGGAAGAGGTCGGGGCGCGCGGCGAGCGCGGCGAGCGCCGGCTCCGCGAACACCTCGTCGCGCGGCAGCGGCGTCAGGTGCCAGCCGATTCTCAGCGTCGACGCCGCCAGCTCGTCCTGCTCGTTGGCGAGCGCTTCGGCCGCGGCCTGGTACCAGGGCTCGGCCCGCCGCGACCCGGCGACCAGCAGCGGCAGCGCCGAGGCCTCCCCCTCCTCCTCGGCGACCAGCGCCACGGCAAGCTGCTCGAGCCGGAGCCCGTCGCCGTCGAATCCGGCCCGCGCCACCTCCTCGTACCCTTCGGTCGCCGCCCGGCCGCGCAGGCGCAGGGCGGCCGCCCGCGCCCGCAGGAGCGTCGCGAGCGGCGGGTCCCCGTCGCGCGCCGCCGGACCGAGCAGGGCCTCGCCGCCCGCGAGATCGCCCGCCACGAAGCGGGCCTGCGCCCGCCAGAGCTCGGCGACACGGTCGGTAGCGTCGGACGCCCCGTCGTTCCCCGCCGAGGTGCCAGCCGATTCCCCGGGCGGCGAGCCGCCGCCGGTCAGCGCGATGCGCAGCGTCGCGAGCGAGCCCAGCCGGGGCTGGTCGAAGGCCCCGGCCGGCGTCCCGTCGCGCCCCGGCTCCCCTCCCGTGCAGGCGGCGAGGACGAGCGCGCCGCCGGCGGCCGCCGCGAGCCAGCGCCGCGGCGCGATGCCGGCTGCGCCGAGCAGAGCGGCGAGCGCGGCCAACGCGAGCCCGGCCGCCAACGGCTGTGAGAGCCCGCGCGGCGTCGGCCACGGGCCCGCCGGAGCAGCCGCGGTGCGCAGGGGGGCCGGCACCGGCGGCGGCCGGTCGGCGAGCGTCCAGAGATTGCGGATCCGCCAGCCGCCGCCGCGGTCGACCAGCTCGAGGCGGAGCCGGTCGTCGACTCCCGACGGGAACTCGAGCGCGAAAAGCGCGACACCCGCGCCGAGGTCGAGCGACGGCGTCTCCAGCGTCCAGGTCGCGCCCCCGCGCGTGCCGAGCCGCGCGCTGATCTCGGCGAGCGCCGCGGCTCGGCCGAGCCCGGCGAGCGGCGCGTCGTCGGCGAGCCGCTCGACGATCGCTTCCGGACCGCGCTCGGCGAAGGCGAGCGCGATCTCGACCGCGCCCCGCTCGGCCGCGGCGAGCGGCCGCGGCTCGAAGGCGCCGAGCGGCGCGGTCGAGGCCAGCAGGGGAAGGAGGATTCCGGCGCAGCGCAGCGTCCGCCAGCTCATCTCGGGGCTCCGGTTCGCGGCAGGATACCGCGAGCGGCGCGGCGTACCGCCGCCTTCGACGAACCGGCTCCGCGGCGGTTCGAACCGGAAGGCGCCGGGACCGGCGGTCCCCACGGCGCCGCCGCGGCGCGCGGGATCGGCGGCGCGCCCAGAACCCCGGCCCGCGCCGCCCGTACCAGATCCATCCCGCAGCCCTGAACGTCGCAGCCTTCCACAGGGAGGAACCATGACTTCGCAGCGCAGAGCGTTCGCCGCACCCTTCGCCGTCACCGTTCTCGTGCTCGCCGGCGCCACCGCCGCGCTCGCGCAGGCGCCGCCGCTCACCCTGCCGCAGCCGAGCCAGGGCGCGAGCGTCGCGCAGACGGTCGGGCTGACCGAGATCACCATCACCTACCACCGGCCGCGAGTGAACGGCCGCGAGGTCTGGGGCAAGCTGGTCCCCTGGGGCGAGGTCTGGCGCGCCGGCGCCAACGAGAACACCACGATCGAGTTCTCGACGCCGGTCCGGATCGAGGGTCATCCGCTCGCGGCCGGGCGCTACGGTTTCCACACCCTGCCGACCGCGGAGCAATGGACGCTGATCTTCTCCGCCGTCGACACCAACTGGGGGAGCTTCGACTACCGGGAGAGCGAGGACGCGCTGCGCGTCGAGGTCCGGCCCGAGGCGGCGCCGCACCAGGAGGCGCTCGCCTACACCTTCGACGACGCGACCGCGAAGGAGACCACGGCGTCGCTGCGCTGGGAGAAGCTGCGCGTGCCGTTCCGGATCGAGGTCGACACGCCGGAGGTGGTCTACCAGAGCCTCAGGAAGGAGCTGCGCGGCCTCGGTCAGTTCTTCTGGCAGCCCTGGAACCAGGCCGCCGCCGCGCTGCTCGCCAACCAGGTCCACCTCGACGACGCCATGACCTGGGTCGACCGCTCGATCGCGATCCAGAAGAACTTCGCCAACGTCAACACCAAGTCGCGGCTGCTCCAGGCGCAGGGCGACGCGGCCGGAGCGAAGAAGCTGATCGAGGAGGCGCTGCCCGCGGCGAGCGAAGCCGAGCTCAACGCCTACGGCTACCAGCTGCTCGGCGCCAGCGACACGGCCGGCGCGATCGCGATCTTCCGCGAGAACGTCAAGCGCCACCCCGAGTCGTGGAACACCTGGGACAGCCTCGGCGAAGGCCTGGCGGGCGCCGGCCAGAAGGACGAGGCCGTCCGCATGTACGAGAAGGCGCTCGCGCTCGCGCCGGAGGCGCAGAAGGCGCGCATCCGGGGAATTCTCGAGGGACTGCGCAAGCCCGGCTGAGCGCGGCGGCGCTTCGCCCGCCGCCGGTTGCAACGGATTGGTTCGACGCTTCCCGACTGCCCGCGCGGGTGGGGCCGGCCCGCGCGGGCGCCGCGACAATGGCGCTCGGGAGGTCGGCCATGAACTATCCGTTCTGGGACGCCGGCACGGGCTACGGGCTCCTGATGAGCGCGATCGCCGTCGTCCACGTTTTCGTCTCGCACTTCGCGATCGGTGGCGGGCTCTATCTCGTGGTGCACGAGCACCTCGCCCGCCGCCGCGGCGACACGGCCCGTCTCGAGTTCCTCGAGCGGTTGACGAAGTTCTTCGTTCTGACGACCGTCGTCTTCGGCGCCCTGACCGGCGTCGGCATCTGGTTCGTCATCGGGCTGCTCAGCCCGGCGGCGACCGAGCTGCTCATCCACCACTTCGTCTGGGGCTGGGCGATCGAGTGGACCTTCTTCGTCGTCGAGATCCTGGCCGCGATCCTCTATTTCTACGGCTGGCGACGGCTGGCGCCGCGCGCCCACCTGACGCTCGGCTGGATCTACTTCGCCGCGGCCTTCCTCTCGCTGGTGGTGATCAACGGCATCCTGGCGTTCATGCTGACGCCCGGCCGCTGGCTCGCGACGGGCGACTTCTGGGACGGTTTCTTCAACCCGACCTACTGGCCGATGCTCGCGCTGCGCACCGGCGTCTGCCTGATGCTCGCCGGGCTCTACGCGCTGCTCGCCGCCGCGCGGCTGCCGGCCGACGACGACAAGCGGGCGCTCGCGCGGGTCAACTCGCTCTGGGCCCTCGGTGGACTCGGAGTCGCGATGGCGGGCTGGCTCTGGTACCTGCGCGCGCTGCCGGCGGACCTGCTCGCCACCGCCCGCGCCAGCATGCCCTGGGTGATGGTCTGGCAGCAGCGGGTCGGGCTGCTCGCCGCCGTCCTCGCCGTCGCCGTCGTGCTGCTCGCGCTGCTGCCGGGCCGCCGGCTGCACGTCGCCGGCGCCGCGGTCCTGATGCTGCTCGGCTTCGCCTGGTTCGGCTCCTACGAGTTCCTGCGCGAGTCGATCCGCAAGCCCTGGATCGTCACCGGCTACATGTACGGCAACGCCGTCGAGGTCGCCGCCCTGCCGAGGCTCCGGGCCGAGGGCCTGCTCGGCCACGCGACGTTCCGCACCGGCGACGACGGGCGCGACCTCTGGCTGCGCGGCTGCCGCAGCTGTCACACGATCGACGGCTACAAGGCCGTAGCGCCGGCCTTCGCCGGCACCGACGCTGCGTTCATCGCGGGCGCGATCCGCGGCGCCCACCGGATGCGCGGCAACATGCCGCCGTTCGCCGGCACCGACGCGGAGGTCGAGAGGCTCGCCACCTGGCTCGCCACGAGAGTCGACACCCGGCCGCTCGCCGAAGTGACCGGCCTTTCCGGCGCCGCGCTCGGCGCCCGCTCCTTCGCGGTGCGCTGCGGCGCCTGCCACGTGCCCGGCGGTTTCCAGGATGCGGTACCCACGCTCGCCGGCCTCGATGCCGGCGCGCTCTCCGAGTTCCTCGACACGGCGGGCGAGCTCGCCCCCGAGATGCCCCCGTTCACCGGTGACGCGACCGAACGCGCCGCGCTCGTCGCCCACCTGCTCGCGCTGCAGCCGGGAGGTGCCCAGTGAATCTGCCGTCGTACGAGTTCCTGTCGGCGCCGCTCTGGCTGATCACGCTCCTGCACGTCGTCACGCTGACCCTCCACTTCGTCGCGATGGGCGCGCTGTTCGGCGGGCTCGGCGCGCTGCTGCTGCTGCGCGCCGACGGCAAGTGGTCGCATCCGCGGGTCGCCGTCCTCGTGCGCCTGCTGCCGACGCTGATGGCGCTCACCGTCACGCTCGGCGTCGCTCCGCTGCTCTTCCTCCAGCTCGTCTACCACCGGCAGGTCTACGCCGCGGCGATCGTCTCGGCCTGGTTCTGGCTGGCGGTCGTCGGCGCGGTCATCGTCGCCTACTACCTGCTCTACGCGGTCGCGCTCGGAAGCCACAAGGCGATCCGCCTCCCCGTCCGGCGGCTCGCGCTCGCCTTCCTCTTCCTGCTCTTCGTCTCGCTCGTCCTCTCCTCGGTCTTCACGCTCGCCGAGACGCCGGCGGCTCTCGCCGCGGCCTGGGCGGCCGACGCCTCGGGCGCGGTTCTCAACCCGGAGGTCGGCCGCTGGGTGCCGCGCTGGCTGCACCTCGTCGCCGGCGCGTTGACGCTGGGCTCCTTCGTGCTGGCGCTCTTCGTCCGGGACGACCCGGGCCTCTTCGCCGCGGCGAAGAAGAGCTATCTCTGGACGATGGCCGCCGCGATCCTGCTCGGGTTCGGCGCGCTCGCCGGCCTGGGCGACGATCTACTGCCCTACATGCGATCGGCCGCGGTCTGGTGGATGACCGCTTCGCTCCTGCTCGCCCTCGGCTCGCTCCACTTCCTGTTCGGGAAGCGGCTTCTCGCCGCGGGCGGCCTGCTCTTCGCCTCGCTCCTGGGGATGGTGGTCCAGCGCCATCTGGCGCGGTTGCTGGTGCTGGGCGACGCGCTCGATCCCGGCGCGCTGACGGTGGCGCCGCAGTGGGGCGTCTTCGCCCTCTTCCTGGTCTGCTTCGTCGCGATGCTCGCGGTCGTCGCCTGGATGCTGAGGCTCTTCTTCGCGAAGGGGGCGGCGCCGGGCGGCGCCTGAGCCGGGAACCGCGCGTGGACGCGGTCTCAGCCGGCGCCGGGCGTCGGGGACTGGCCGAGGAAGTCGGCGAGCGCGTGGTCCTCGCTCTCCATGTGCGCGTAGAGCCAGCGCTCGAGACGGGCCACGGCGCCCACCGGATCGGCGGGCTCGGGCGACTCGAGCGTCCGGCGCAGGTCGCGCAGCTCGGCGATCAGCCGGTCGTGCTCCTCCTCGTGGACCGCGAAGGCGGGATAGGCGTGCAGCCGCATCAGCAGCTGCTCGGCCAGGAAGTGGGCGTTCGAGAAGTCCTCGAGGCGGGTGAAGAGAGCCCCGGCCGCCTCCCGGTCTCCCGCGGCGAGAGCGGCCTGGAGCTCGCGCACCATGCGGATCTCGAGCGCGTGCTCGCGCTCCATCGCCGTGACGCCCGATTCGGCGTGCCCCTCGATCCCGTCCATGCTCGTCCTCGCTCCCGCACCCTCCGGGGTTGCCATCGTCGGAGTCCGGGAATCCTAGCGCGAAGCCGGGCGCGCCGGACCGTCCGCGCCGCGCGGCGGCGACCGCTGCCCCCGGAACGCCTCCCGAGTGAGATGATCTCCGCGAGGTCGACGTGCAGGAGCACGGACTCGCCGGGGATCTCTGGGGCGGCCTCGCTTCGGCGCTGGTGGCGCTGCCCGCCTCGCTCGCTTTCGGGGTCGCCATCTTCGCCCCGCTCGGCCCCGGCCATGCCGCCGAGGGCGCTTTCGCCGGACTGCTCGGAGCGGCGGCGCTCGGCCTCGTGGCACCGCTCCTCGGCGGCACGGCGCGGCTGATCTCGGCTCCCTGCGCACCGGCCGCCGCCGTCCTCGGCGCGCTCGCGCTCGAGCTCGGCACCGGCCAGGGCGCCGGGGGCGTCTCGCCCGAGCGCGTCATCCTCCTCCTCACGCTCACCGCGTTCCTCTCCGGCGCCCTCCAGCTCCTCTATGGCCTCGCCGGCGGCGGCACCCTCATCAAGTACATCCCCTACCCGGTGGTCACCGGCTACCTGAGCGGGGTGGGCGTCGTGATCTTCCTCAAGCAGCTCCGCGGGCTGTTCGGATTCCCGGCGGAGCTGTCGAACTGGCAGGGGCTGACGCGACCCGACAGCTGGAGCTGGCCGGGGCTCGCCGTCGGGCTCGCGACCATCGCCGCCATGCTGCTCGCGCCGAAGCTCACCCGCAAGGTGCCGGCCGCGATCCTCGGACTCGTCGCCGGCGTTCTCTGCTACCTCGCGCTCGGGTACCTCGTCGACCGCCGCCTGCTGACGCTCTCCGGCAACCCGCTGGTGATCGGGCCGCTCGGCGGCGAGGGCGGCGCGTTCCTCGCCGCCTTCGCCGCGCGCTTCGCCGGTCTCGGCGGGATCGGCCCCGGCGACCTGTCCCAGCTGCTCCTGCCGGCGCTCTCACTCTCCGTCCTGCTCTCGATCGACACACTGAAGACCTGCGTGGTGGTCGACGCGCTGACCGGCACCCGCCACGCGTCGAACCGCGAGCTGGTCGGCCAGGGCCTCGCCAACCTCGCGTCGGCGGCGATCGGCGGCGTGCCCGGTTCGGGCACCTCGGGCCCGACGCTGGTCAATCTCGCGAGCGGAGGCGAGACGCGCCGCTCCGGCGTGATCGAAGGCGCGCTGGTGGTCGCCGCCTACCTCGCACTCGGCGGCCTCGTCGCCTGGGCGCCGCTCGCCGCGCTCGCCGCCATCCTCGTCGTCGTCGCCTGGCGCATGTTCGACTGGGGCAGCCTCCACCTGCTGCGCCAGCGCTCGACGATGCTCGATTTCGGGATCGTCGCAGCCGTCGTCGGGGTGGCGGTCTTCGTCGGCCTCGTCGAGGCCTCCGGCACCGGCATCGCGCTCGCGATCCTGCTCTTCCTGCGCGAGCAGGTGCGCGGCAGCGTGATCCACCGCAAGACCTCCGGCGACCGGGTCTTCTCGCGGCAGCGGCGGCTGCCCGAGCAGTTGGCGGCGCTGCGCCGGCGGGGCCGCGAGACGACCGTCTGCGAGCTCGCCGGCAGCCTCTTCTTCGGGACCACCGACCAGCTCCTGACCGAGCTCGAGGCCGACCTCGCGCGCTGCCGGTTCCTGATCCTCGACCTGCGCCGGGTGCGCTCGGTCGACCTGACCGCCGTGCACCTGCTCGAGCGCTGGGAGGCGCGCCTCGCCGCGCGCGGCGGCGCGCTGCTGTTCAGCGGCGTCCCGCGCGCCCTGCCCAGCGGACTGAATCTCCGGCAGTACTTCGACGAGGTCGGGCTGGTCGCGCCGGAGCGCCCCGCACGCAGCTTCAACCAGCTCTCGGACGCCCTCGAATGGGCCGAGGATCGCCTGCTCGAGGAGGAGGGGCTCGGCGGCGACGAGATCGAGGCGCCGCTCGCGCTGGGCGAGATCGACTTCCTGCGCGGGCGCAGCGCGGAGACGTTGCGCGACCTCGCGCCCTGCCTCGTCGCGCGCCGCTGCGCGCCGGGCGAAACGGTCTTCCGCCAGGGCGACGGCGGCGACGAGATCTTCCTCGTGCGGCGGGGCCGCGTGCGCATCTCGTTGCGATTCGGCGCCGGCGACGAGGTTCACGTGGCGACCTTCGGCCGCGCCGACGCCTTCGGCGAGATCGCTTTCCTCGATCGCGGCCTGCGCTCGGCCGACGCCGTGGCGATCTCGGAGGTCGACCTCTTCGTCCTCTCGCGCCAGCGCTTCGACGAGCTCGCCGAGCAGCATCCGCGCCTCGGCTCCCACTTCTTCGAGGCGCTCGCCCGTTCGCTGGCGCTCCGGCTCCGCCAGGCCGACGCCGAGATCGGCGTGCTCGGCGAGGCCTGAGGGGACGCGCCGCGCGGATCCGCCGCGACGCGACCGGGGGGCCGGCCGGCCCCGACCCGCCCGGCCCGCCCAGGCCGGGTCGTCTCAGGGTGCCGGCGCGGGCACGCGGGGCGCGACCCAGCGCTGGAGCGTTTCGTAGAAGGTCGGCGGCTCGTAGGTGTGGCCGCGGCGCAGGCGCCGGTGCTCGCGGCGCATGGCGAGCAGGATCAGGCGGCCGAGGAGCGGGCCGACCGTCTGCGCCCGCCACCCGAACTCCCGGTCGAGCGCCGCGCGCAGCGCGCGGATCCGCGCCGTCACCCCGGCGTTGCCGGCGAGCCAGCGCTCGGCGGCCCAGAGCGCGGCGGCGTAGATCGTCGCGAGCCCGGCGCACTCGCGGGCATAGCGGGCGCGCACCCGCGGATCGGGGTCGTCCTTGTGCCGCTGCCAGCCGGCGAGCATCGTGCGCGCGATGCGCACCAGGCTGGGGCCGTTGACCTCGAAGTCGCGTTCGAAGGCGCGCAGCAGGAAGCCGGTCTCGGCGCCGGCGTGGATGTGGGGGTGGCGGAAGTTGAAGCGGAGCTGGCCGTGGGAGTCCGCCTCCGGGCACTCCGCGCGGTCGAGCAGCGTGCCCCGCGCCCGGTGTTCGGCGTGGAGCGGCGTGCCGGGGATCGGCGTGTAGAGCATGAACTGGTGGAACTCGGTGTCGTGGCCGATCGCGTAGTCGATCGCCGCGTCGAGGTTCTCCGGCGTGTGCTCGGGCAGGCCGATGATCGACGAGCCGAGCACGCGGATGCCGTGCGACTGGAGCCCGGCGACGAGCTTCCGGGTGTCGGCGCGCCGGAGCTTGGCGTAGGAGCTGTTCTCGCCCTCCAGGCCGAGCCAGAGCCAGGAGACGCCGAGCCCGACCAGCTCCTCGGCGGTGTAGAGCGCGAGGGTGTTGGCGGAGCTGAAGACGTAGAAGGACCAGGCCTTGCCGCCGGCGCGCATGCGCTCGAGCAGGCCGAGCGCGCGCTGCCGGTGGAGCAGGAAATTCTCGTCCATAACGAAGAAGGAATGCACGCCGAGCTCCGCCTCGAGCTGGCAGAGGATGTCGTAGAGCTCCGCGCCGCTCTCGTAGAAGTTGACGAACCGCCCCTTGCCGCCGAACATCGCCGAGGTCGAGCAGAAGTTGCAGCCCATCGGACAGCCGACCGAGGGGATCAGCGTGGCGGCCGTGTGACCCGCTCCGGTCGGCAGCCTGAAGCCCAGGATGCGGGTCTCGACCGCCGAGAGAATCAGCGGGTGGCGGATCGGCGCGCAGGGGTCCTGCCCGAGGAAGGCGCGGAACCAGCGCACGCCTTCGCCCGCGACGATGTGGTCGGCGTCGATCCGTTCGGCGAGGTCCGGCACGTTGGCGACGTGGCCGCCGACGACGATCGTCGCCCCGGGCTGGAGCTCGCGCACGAGCGCGCACATCTTCTCGACCTTGCCGACGTTGGCGAGGATGCCGCTGATGCCGACGATGTCGTAGCGCCGCGCGCGCAGCTCCGCGACGAAGCGCTCGAGGGTCGGGAAGTCGAGCAGCGCGCACTCGGCGTCGAGGTTCGCCTGGATCAGCATCAGGCCCCAGGAGCGGTGGAACATGCGCAGCGAGAAGACGTCCTGCACGCGCGTCACCTGGTTGTGGTAGAGCTCCATCGGGTTGACCGCGCGGCTGCCGTATTCGTCGTCCTGCGCATAGGGCCCGAACACGCTGGAGAGCAGGATGCGCGCGCGCGAGCCGAGAGGGTGGGTGGGCATGAACCCAAGGTAGCAGCGCGCGCCGCCGCCGACGGTCAGGGTCCTGTCAGTCCTCCATCGCCCCGACGTCATGCCACGCGCCGGCGGAGTCGTCCGGCGCGCAGGTCAACCGATCAGCAGACTCCAGAGCGGCAGCGTGGCGAGCGCCACGAGCGACCCGTAGCCCACCATCGCCGCGGCGAGATCGGGCGCCAGCCGGTGGGAGCTCGCCAGCGCGGCCGCGGTCATCATCGGCGGCATCGCGCTCTCGAGCACCGCGGCGTCGGCCGCCGAACCGTCGAGGCCGAGCAGCCGCACGAGCCCCCACGCGGCGAGCGGCAGGACGGCGAGCTTGAGCGCGAGGCCGGCGGCGAGCGGGCCGCGTTCGGCGCGCGGCAAGCGCAGGCGGATCTCGAAGCCGGCGGCGAACGCGACGATCGGCAGCAGCGCGTCGGAGAGCCGCGCGAGGATCGTGTCGACGACCGGCGGCGGCGCCGCGGGCATCACCGTCAGGGCGACCGCGAGCGCCAGGAAGGGCGGGAAGCGGAAGACCCGCAGCGCGATGTCGCGCGCGGTCGGCGTCCGGTCGCCGCCGTAGCGGGCGAGGACCCAGAGTCCCCAGGTCGTCAGCAGCAGGAAGCTGCCGAACTGGTCGTAGACGACGGCGTAGGAGAGCGCCTCCTCGCCGAGCAGGGCGCGGGTCAGCGGATAGCCGAGGAACGAAGTGTTGCCGAGCGGCACGCAGAGCAGCAGCACCGCGGTGCGCTCGCGCGACAGGCCGGCGCGCGCCGCGAGCGGGACGAGCGCCGCCACGGTCGCCGCGCACAGCAACCAGGGCACCGCGATCAGGCGCAGCAGGCCGAGGTCGAGCTCCAGCCGGGCGGCGTAGCGCAGCACCGCGGCCGGCAGGCAGACGTCGAGCACGAAGCGGTTGAGCACCTCGCCGGTGTTCGACGGAAAGCGCCCCAGCTTCGCGGCCCCCTTGCCGAGCGCGAGCATGCCGAGCAGGAGGAGAAAAGCGTCGATCGCCATCGGAAGCGCAAGCCTAGCGGTTTGCGCCGGCGCCGGGTGGGGATCCGTGGGTGCGTCCGGTGGACTTCCTCCGCGCTACCGGGGCGCCGGCGGATCGGCGGGCAGGGCGAGCGAGGCCTGCCCGAAGGCATAGCGCCAGCCGGAGGCGGTCCGCACGTAGGTGTCGCTGAACCAGAGCCGGCGCTCGAAACGCTCGCCGTTCGCGCGCGCGCCCTTGACCCAGAGCCGCGCGGTGACCACCGCGGTGTCGCCCCAGATCCGGACGGTCTGGGTGCCCGCGTCCTCGACCTGATGCTCGTACGTCACTTCGCGCGCACGCGCCCATTCGAGCAGATCGGCACGCGCGAAGGTCCTGCCGTCGCCGAGCACGAGCGACGAAGTCCTCGGCGAGGATGCGCGCCATGGCGTCCGCGTCGTTGCGCTCGACCGCGGCCTGGTACTCGAGATCGAGCCTGGCCAGAGTCGCCCGGTCCTCGGCCTCCCCGGCCTGTGCCGGCCGCGGTGCCGCGGACAGCGCGGCCAGCGCGAGCGCGGCGATGAGGGTCTTCCGATGGGTGCTCATCGCTTCTGCCTCCCCTTGCCTTCGTCGCGGACGACGCTAGCCCCGAGGGCACCGCCCCGACTTGGAGAATGTTGCGAACGCCTCCGGATCGCGGGCGGGAGCTCCTCCGCATCGAGTCCGGTCCGCCGCGTTCTCCCGTAGGATCCCCCGTGGCCTCCGGAACGACCCCCGCCCACCGCGCGCGCGCCTGGACCGCGATCGCGCTCGTCGCCGCCGCCGCGCTGGTCTGGGGCTTCTGGGCCACCGTCGACCGCTTCCTCGACGCCGGCGAGGCGCTGGCCGGCGCCCCGGCGCGGGCGGCGCGCGAGCTCGCGGGCGCGGCGCGCGCCTTCGCCCGGGTCGACGTGACGCAGCGCTTCGTTTCCTCGTTGCCGACCTCGCGCGGCGAGGCCCGCCTCGAGCTCGCGACCGCGCAGACCGTCGAGACGATCTCGCGCCGCGACGAGCGCAGCGCCTTCTGGGACCTCGTGCCGCTCGGCTCGACGACGGTCGAGGTGCGGGTACCGGTCACCTGGCGCTGGCATGTGCCGCTCGACGGAAAGTGGCGCGCCGTCGTCGAGGGCGGCGTATTGACCGTCGAGGCGCCGGCGCTGCGCCCGTCGCTGCCGCCGGCGATCCACACCGACGGCATCGAGCGCCGGATCGAGGCGGACTGGCTCCGCTTCGACGGGGCCGAGCAACTCGCCCGCCTGGAGCACGAGCTCACCCCGCTGCTCGCCGCGCGCGCCCGCGACCCGCAACACCTCGCGCTCGGTCGCGCCGCGGCGCGCGACGCGCTCGCCGATCTCGCGCTCCGCTTCGCCGCCGGCGCCTGGCCCGACGCGCCCCCGCGCGCAGCCGTCGTGCGCTTCGCGGGCGAGCCGGCCGTCGCCGCGGGCGCGCTCGCCCGGGACTGATCGCCTGGGAACCTCTGGTGCCCCTTCGGGTGCCAGCCGACTGGCCCGGCCCGGAAGGTGCCAGCCGATTGGGAGCGGGTCGGCCGGGACCGGCCGGCCGCAGGGTGCCAGCCGCTTGGCGTGCTTGGCGTGTCGGGGGTTCGCGGGCCCTCGCTAGGCTCGGCCGCTGCGCTGTAACTGCCCGCCCGGTTCTTCGTTGTTCGATCATGCACCCCCTCGCCCGGCTCCCCCGGGGCCCTGGTGGCGCGGCGCTCGGCTCGGCCCTGGCGGTCGCGCTTGCGGTCCTGCCGCCCGCGGCCGGGCCGATACCTCCAGCCGGCGGGGTGGCGCCGAGCGACCCGGCGCTGCACACCCTGCGTGGTCGGCTCACGGAGCGCGCGGCGCAGGGCGCCTGGCCCTCGCTCGCGCTCGCGGTCGTCCAGGACGGGCGTATCGAGTGGCTCGAGGCATTCGGCTGGGCCGATCGGAGCCGAGGGGTGGCGGCGACGCCGGCGACCGTCTACGCCCTGGGGTCGCTCTCGAAGTCGATCACCGCAACCGCCGTGCTGCAGCTGGTCGAACGCGGTCGAGTCGGCCTCGACGATCCCGTCGCCCGTCACGGCGTGCGGCTTCCGGACCCCCTGGGCCTCGCCTCCGGCGCGACCGTGGGACACCTGCTCCGAATGACCGCCGGCATCCCCCACGGCAAATGGCAGGAGCAGGCTCCGCTTCCCGCCGACTCGCTCTCGACCGGGGAGCTCCTCGCGCGCTTCGGCGGCCCGATCGCCGCGCCGGGCGAGCGGTACCTCTACTCGAACCTCTCTTACGGCGCGCTCGAGCTCGTCGTCGCCAGCGGCTCGGGCCGCGACTTCGCGGCCTTCCTCGGTGCCGAGCTCTTCGCACCGCTCGGCATGCGCCGCTCCGGCGCCCGGCTCGATCCGGCCTGGAGCCCCGACCTCGCCCGCAAGCATGGCGGCGACGGACGGCCGCTCGCCTCCGACTACCGCTTCCTGCCGCCGGGGGGCGGCGGACTCTACTCCTGCGCCGCGGACCTCGCCCGCTTTGCCCTGCTTCACCTGGGCGCGCTCGCCGGCCCCGGACTGCCGGCCCGCGCCGGGCTGCAACGCTGGCACGACGCCTCCGCCCCCGGCGAGCCGAGCGACCGGCGCTACTTCGCCGGCTGGGGCGTGGTCGACGACGGAAGCACCCGTTCGCTGCTGAGCGACGGCCAGGTCGCGGGCTCGAACACCGCGCTCCTGCTGCTGCCCGAGCAGCGCCTCGGCGTGGTCTGCCTGGTCAACCGCACCGGGGGCGACGCGCTCGAGCTCGCCGTCGAGGTCGTGGACGCGCTGCGCCCCGGCTACCGTTCGGCCTTCTGGCGCTACGTCGAGGAGTTCGAGCGCGCAGAGTCGGCCGCCCCCGCCGACGGGCTCGCCGCGCTGGCGGGCCGCTGGCGGGGCACGGCCTGGTCGGGAGCGGCGCCGCGCGCGCTCCGCGTGGAGGTGGCGCCGGACGGTACCGCGCGCTGGAGCTTCGACGGGATCGCACCGGTCGTGCTCGAGGCTGCTTCCTTCGCGACCGGACGGGAAGCGGTCTTCCGCGGCATCCGCTTCGCCCCGCCCGGCCTGGTCGGAACCCTCCCCGGAATCGACCTCGTGCGCGGCGAGGTGCGCGAGGGAGCCCGCCTCGAGATCCAGCTCGCACCGCGCGACGGAGCGCTCGTCGGCGCCGGCACGGACTTTCTCGGCGACGACATGGTGCCGGTCGTCATCCGGCTGATGCCCGAGGAGCCCGCCTCCGGGCGGCCCGGCCC
The DNA here is from genome assembly GCA_963803995.1 of uncultured Acidobacteriota bacterium. Taxonomy (GTDB): domain Bacteria; phylum Acidobacteriota; class Thermoanaerobaculia; order Multivoradales; family JAGPDF01; genus JACTMI01. The sequence goes on along the minus strand of CAWDOT010000006.1, from coordinate 101,112 downwards.
CTGATCCTCGGGCGGAGTCGGCGACCGCCACGAACCGCCGCTTCGCCTCCGCGGCGAGCGCCTCGAGCTCCGGGACCGGGACAGGTGCCAGCCGAAGGGTCTGGTCGCGTGGCCGCCCGGGCCTCTCGCGCTGAACCCGGGCCGGGTCACTCCGGGTCGAGGAATCGCGAGCGTTCCCCGGCGGTGGGGATGCGACAGGCCGGCAGGCGGCCGAACCAGCGGATCCGGTTCCGGGCCACGCCGTCGTAAGCCGCGTCGCGCAGGAACCGGGGCACGGCGAGCAGGAGCGCCGCGGCCGAGTAGGCACCGCCCAGCCGGGCGACGGCGCGGAGCACGCCGGAGGAGCGCGAGTAGATCCTCTCTCCCTCGACACCGGGCGAGACGACCAGCAGCAGGCTCGCTCCGGCCGGGGGCAGCCCGGGATGGCGCGCCCGGACCTCCCCGCCGATCGGACCCTCGAGCCGTGCGAAGCGCAGCGCACCCCGCCGGTCCCGCCGCAGCAGCCACTGGACCGAGCGGTCGCAGAGACCGCAGGTGCCGTCGTACAGGAGCCAGGCGGGGTCCCGCTCCGGGGTTGCGCTCCGCGCGCCGGGCAGCGCGAGCGCGGCCACCAGCGTGAGCAGGGCCCAGGAGAGAGCCACGGCCCAGGGGTAGCCCGATGGGCGATAGCTCATCGCCACGCGGTGCTCGCCGGCCGCGACCTCGAGCGCGCGGAAGAGGAAGTTGCCCCCTTCGACGACCGCGGGCACGCCGTCGATCGTCGCGCGCCACCCCGGGGCCCACCGATCGGAAACCAGGATCCAGCCCGCCTCCGGCGCCCGGAAGGAGATCTCGAGCCGCTCCGGCAGGTAGCGCTCGACCCGCTGCGGCAGCGCCGCCAGGCGTGGCAGCGACTCGAGCTCGACCGCGGTCACCCCTGCCGAGCGGCCACTCCCTCGGGTCATCTCGCGCCGGGAATGCACGACGAGCGGCGGCAGCTCTCCGGATCCGAAGCTCCCGCGCCACGCCGCCCAGGCCCGGTCGTCCGGGGCGACACGCGCCACGCCCGGCGCGAACCAGAGTCGCTGCTCGCCGGCCACCAGCGGGTCGAGCGCCCCGGTGGCGACGACCTCCGCGTGCCGGCGGCTCGCGAGCGCCAGGTAGCCGTCCCAGGTCGCCCGCTTGACCACGACGTTCGTGTTGGTCGGCCCCGTGCCGGCTTCCGGGACACGCCACGAAGCGGCCCGCGCGAATCCGAGCGCCTGCAGGTCGCTGCCGCGGCGGCGCTCCCGGGCGAGCTCGTCCCAGAGGCTCCGGGTCCCGCCGGAGTCGACCGCGAGCGGGCGCGCGAGCGCCACCGATGCGCCGGCGTCGGCGAGCGCCAGGGCAACGAGCGCCCTGGACCAATGCCGGCGGCGCTCCGGTCCGGCCCCCGCCCAGCCGGCCACCGCGAGCGCCCCGAGCCCCCAGGCCGCAGCGGCGTGCGTCCTCGCCAGCGCGACCCGGCGGGCCCCCTCGACCGGCCGGGCGAGCACGGCGAGCGCGCCAGCCAGCGCCAGGAGCGCGAAGGCCGCAACCGCGATCGGCACGCGACGGCGCGCGGCCGCGCCCGCTCCGCGCGTCGCCGCGGCGAGGACGCGGGCCCCGGAGAGCGCGGCGAGCGCGAGCGCGAACGAGGCCAGGTCCTTGAACATGGCGCCATGACGGAAGTACCGGACCGGCGGCACCCATGCCGCGAGAAACGCGCGGAGCGGCGAGCCGGGCAGGGCGAGGACGAAGAGGGCTGCGGCCGCGGCGAGCAGAGCGACGAGACGCGGCGTCGCCGGACGGAGCGCCAGCGCCGCCAGCGCGAGCAGCGGCGGCACCGCACCGAGCCAGAGCGAGACCAGGGAGGGATCGATTCCGGAGAACGTCGAGCCGGGCAGCAGCGCCAGGACGGCGAGATAGGGGCTCGCGAAGCTGACGGCGGCGCCCGGCGGGTAGGCGTTGTCGAAGAGCTGGGTCGCCTCGGAGAGCGGCCGGGCGCGGTCGCTGAAGCCGGGCGCTTCGCCGGTCAGGGCGACCAGCGCGGGCAGCGCGACCAGGAGCGCGATCAGGGCCCCGGCCGCCGCGGCGAGCAGCCGGCGCCGGGGGCGTGCACCCGGGCGCCGACGAGGGCGACGGCGCGGCATCGCGAGCAGGGCGAGCGGCAGCATGAAGGCGGTGCCGAGCACGATGCTCGGATAGCCGGCGAGCGCCTGCAGACCCCAGAGCGCGCCGGCTGCGAGCGCCGCACGGGCGCGGCCGCCGCACGCGGCGACGGCGCGCTCCAGGATCCAGGGCAACAGGGCGTAGGCCGAGAGCCACGAGGCGTGCTCGGCGTGCGAGAGCGCCGCGCCCGACGTCGCCAGCGCCAACCCCACCGCGACCGCCGCCGCCGCCGGCGCGCCCAGCCGCCGCCCGAGCAGGTGCCAGCCGATTCCCAGGGCGATCCAGAGGGTGACGACGTAGGCGCGCAGTCCCCACTCCGCGCCGCCCGAGAGCGCGGCGAAGGCGAGGACGAGCGGCGAGTACGCTCCGAACTGCGGATCGGCGGCGAGCGGCCAGCCGCCGGCGACCCAGGGGTCCCAGAGCCGCAGCTCCCCCGCGCGCGCCGCCTCGCCGGTGAGCGCGAACGCCGGCGCGAACTGTCGGCTGCCATCCCAGGGAATCGCGTCGTGTCCGGCGAGCAGCGGCAGCCAGAGCAGCGCGAGAAACGCGCCGATGGCCAGGCTGGCGCCCGCCCGCCGGCGCCCCGGACTCAGGACGCGCCTGCGCCATGGCGCGGAGGAGCTCATCAGCGCAGGCTACGCCCTCGCTCCCTGGCGGGGAAGCCGCTCCCGCGCCCTGCGCCGTTCTCAGCGCGGCAGCGCGTCGTAGGCCTGCTGGATCCAGGCGGGCGGGTCGGGGGAGGGCGAGCGCTTCTTCCCCGCCGTGATCTCCCAGTGGTGGAGCCAGGAGATCCCCCAGTTGCCGACGTAGTCGTCGGGCAGCGCGTAGGCCGGGTCGGTGAGCGCCGCCTCGAGCGTCACGAAGCGGTAGCCGCGCGCGGCGACGCGGTCGAGCAGCGCGCCGAGGTGATCCGCGTTGAGCTCGTTGGCGTGGACGAGCAGGACCTGCGCGATCTCGCGGCCGGCGAGGTTCCGCGAGACCTCCTCGACGAAGGCGAAGACGCCGTCCATGTAATCGAGGTACTCGGCCGCGACCTTCGCCGCCCGCTCCCGCTCCCCGCGCCGCAGCGCGTCGGCGTAGACGAAGGCGAAGACGTACTCGTCGTTGTCGACGGTGACCGGCGCCACCCGGTAGCCGCGCTCCGCGAGGAAGGTCTCGAACTCCCGCCGCTTCTCGAGCTCGAGCCCGACCTGCAGGAAGGGGTGGCGGAACCAGCGCAGCGTCCATCCCCTCTCCGCGAGCAGCCCCTTCGTCACCGGCTCGCCGCGCACGACGTCCGCCTCGAACTGCGCGAGCGGCGTCCGGTTGAGGCTCTGATGGGAGTACGTGTGGTTGCCGAGCTCGAGCCCTGCCTCGGTCCAGAGCCGCAGCACACCGACGCGCGCCCCTCGCTGCTCCGGCGTCTCCCCGGCCACTTCGAGCTTGCCCTCGTTGACGAACCCGACCGCGGGCACTTGGCGCGCGGCGAGCGCCGCGAGCAGCTTCCTCGTCATCGCGGCGAGCGCGCCCGGGTCGTTCGAGACGACGCCGGCGGGCGGGGCGGGCAGGTCGTCGAGGGTGACGGCGAGGGTGCGCGCACCGGCGGCGGCCGCGGGCTCGAGGGCCCCCGCGCTTCCCGCCAGCAGGACCGACACCAGACAGGCGGGCGCAAGGACCGTTCGGATCATCGGTCGACTCTACTTCGCCGCAACAGCGCGAGGGCCGCGATCGCCACCAGCAGCGCGAGCAGCATCGCGGATGGCCGCGAGAGCGCCGGGATCTCGACGACGGCGAGCGGAGCGAGCGTCACGTCGAAGTCGCAGGCCGCTGCGGCGCCGGCGCCGTCGACCGCCGTGCAGATCACGGTCGAGACTCCGAGCGGGAAGGCACTGCCCGACTCCGGCGCGCAGCCCACGGCGACGTCCGGGCAGTTGTCGGTCGCCGCCGGCGTCTCGAACTCGAACGGCCAGGAGAGCGCGCCGGGCGGCACGGCGAGCTCGGCGTCCGCCGGGCACTCCGAAAGGCGCGGCGGCTCCCGGTCCTCGACGGCGACGAAGCCCGCAGCGCTGGCGGCGTTGCCGGCGGCGTCGATCGCGGTGCAGTGGACCGGCGTCGCTCCGACCGGGAAGAGACCACCCGGCGGTGGGTCGCACGCGGCGGCGCCCGGTTCCGGACAGTTGTCGGAGACTGGCGCCTCGAACTCCACGGCGGCGCTGCAGGCCCCCGGGTCGGTGCCGACGACCTGCTGCGGGACGGCGATCCCGGGCGGCTCGACGTCCGCCACGACGACCTGGAAGCTGCAGGCGAGTCCGGCCTCGGGCAGGCTGCACGTAACGAGCGTCGCGCCCACCGGGAAGAAGGCGCCGCTCGCGGCGGTGCAGCTCGCTTCGCCACAGCCGCCGGTCACCGCGGGCGTCGGCAGCGCGACCGCGGCTCCGCACCGACCCGCGTCGTTGACCGCCGCGACGCCGTCCGGACAGGCGAGCGTGCACTGCGGCGTGTCGTCGTCGACGATGACGAGGTCGGCAAGGGCGTCGGAGAGTCCGGCGAGGACCGGCGCCGAGAGCTCGACCTGGAGGATCTCGTCGCTCTCGATCGCCGTCTCGCCGACCACCTCGAGCACGATCTCGGCCGCGGTGTCGCCGGGGGCGAAGCGGATCGTTCCGGCGGCCGGAACGTAGTCCTCGCCCGGGTAGGCGCTCCCGGCCCGCGTCGCGAACTCCACCGTCACCTCGGCGCTGTGTGCGCGCGAGAGATGGACCGCGAGGATCGCCGGCGTCGTACCGGCATCCCCCTCGACGACGACGGCGTCGTCGATCGAGAGGTAGGTCGGGTCGTCGTCGACGAGCGTCGCCGTGGCTTCGGGATCGGGCAGCGCCGCGATGCCGTCGGTGACGAACCGGACCCGGAGCGTCTCGTCGACCTCCGGCAGCTCGTCCTCCAGCGAGTCGATCGAGAGAGGCATCGCCGTCGTCAGCGGTGCGAAGGTCAGGACTCCCGAAGCCGGCGCATAGTCGACGCCACCCTGCGCGGTGCCGTCGGCGGTCGCCCAGCCGATCTCGATCGGGAGCGCGCTCGGCGCGGTCAGAGTGAGCAGGAAGGCGGCCGGATCGCCCTCCTCGACGGCCGCGTCGGCGACCGCCAGCGCGGTCGTGTCGTCGTCGATCACCGCCGCGAGGACCTCGGCCGTCGCCAGGCGCACCAGGCCCGGATTCGAGAGGAGGAGGGCGAAGGTCTCGAGCGGTTCGACGATCGAATCGCCGAGCACCGCGACGGCGACCTCGGCGCTCGTCTCGCCGGGTGGCAGAACGAGCGATCCCTGGGCGGGCAGGAAGTCCTCGCCCGCGACGGCGCTCTGCCCGGCCAGCGACCAGTCCACGCTGACCGGCAGCCGCGAGGGGTGATCGAGCGTGAGCACGAAAGCGGCCGTCGTGGTTCCGGCGTCTCCCTCGGGGACCTCGATCGCGCTCGCGCCGAGGGTCGGCAGGACATAGACCGGAACGCGGGTCGGATCGGCGACCGCCGCCGTCGACGGGTCGTCGGAGGCGATGCCGTCGGCCTCGTCGCTCGCCAGCGTGGCCTGATTGGCCACCTCCTCGACGTCCGCGGGCAGGTCCGCGTCGATCGCGGTCCGATAGACGAGCTCGGCTTCGGCGCCGGGCGCGAGCGCTCCGAGGATCCAGACGAGTGGATCGAGACCGACCACCTCGCCGGCGGTGGCGACGGGCGAGGCGGGTTCGAGCCCGGTGTGGACCGGCGGCGGATCCGTGACGACGACGCCGGTTGCCGCCGTCGTTCCCTGCGCGCGCGCGACCAGGCGCCATTCGATCTCGTCGCCGGGGCTCGCCACGCCGTTGCCGTCGAGGTCGACCAGGGCGGCCGACTTCGTGGCGCCGAGGTCGGCGCGAAAGGTGACCGGTGTCCGCGTCGGGTCGTGCGATCCCGGGAAGTGCCGGATCGTCGGTCGGCGATCGGGCCCCTCCGCCGACGGTCACGGTTCCGGTGTTGACGATCTCCGACACCCCGGCCGGCAGGGGCGAATCGAGGGTCACCGCGAACTGGACGAGGAGCGACGCTGCCGCGCTCGATCGGGTCGAGCTCGACGGCGACGGGATCCTCGCTGGTGGCGAGAAGACCGGCCCCCGGGAGACCGAGCCCGCGACCAGCGTCGTGTGGGCCGGCACCGGATCGACCAGGCGCACGCCCGTGGCGCCGGCGTGGCGCCGTCGTTGAAGAGCTCGATGCGGTAGACGATGTCGTCGCCCGGCGACGGCTGCCCGTCGCCGTCGCGGTCGAAGACCGTACGCGGTCTTCGCCGCACGCAGGGTCGGCGGAGCAGCGCCGACGCCGATCGGAGCCCGGCACAGGCCGAGGCGCCGTCGTCGTCGGTCACGCAGACGGTGACCGGGTAGCTCGCCGGCGACCGCGTAGGCGTGACTCGCAGCGACGACTGCCGGCGCCGCCGTCCTCGTCCACCTCGGCCCGCTCGAGCGGGCTGCCATCGCCCCAGTCGACCGTCGCCAGGTGGCTGTCGAGCACTCCCGGGATCGGTGAAGGTGGCGAGGGCGAAGCGCTCCTCGAGGCCCGCGTATCCGTCGGGTCGGCCGCCGCCGTGACCGCTGGCGGCAGGTTGAGAACGAGGAGCGGGAACTGACCGCAGCCGGAGGCCGCGCCGTCGTCCTCGACGCAGATCTCGATCAGGAAGTCGCCATCGTCGGGGTAGGCGTGGCTCGCCGCGACGACGCCGAAACCGTCGTCGGCGACGGCGTCGGCTTCGGCGCTCGCGCCGTCGTCCCAGTCGACGGTGGCGCGGTGGAGGTCGAGGACGCCGGCATCGGTGAACGGCGCCGCGAGCTCGAACGTCTCGCCCTCGAAGCGCTGCTGCAGCCCGGTGTGAAGCCGCGATAGCGCACGGCCTGCTGCGAGTAGTTGTAGAAGCCGAACTTCCCTGCCGGGACGGCGACCGCGAGATCGAACTGCAAACGTCGTCGACCCAGATCCGCAGCCGGTCGGCGACGATCTCGAAGCGAAAGCGGTACTCCCGGCCATCGGCCAGCCGGTGCGCCGAGGGTCGCGGCGCGGGCGAGCTCGATGACGTCCATCCGGTGTCCGGCGAGCTCGAGTGCGCCAGACATGGTCGCCGGTGCCGGGGCCCGCGAGACGGCGAGACCGCGGAGGGCGCGTGCCTGGTCCTGCCTGCTTCCAGTCGACAGCAGGAACTCGCCGTCCGGCATTCGAGGTATCGCCGGCCTCGAAGCCGAGCACGAAGCCGATGAAGTCGTCGTCCCAGTTGCCGGCCGATTCGACCCGGATGGTCCCTTCGAGCAACGAGCCGATCGCCGGCAGCGGACTGAAGAAGACCGACGGCTGGCTGTTGACCGACTGGAAGACGCGCAGTCCGTCGGCGGCACGGTCCACACGCGGAGGGGTCGGCGCCCTCCCACTCCTCCTCGATCCAGGAGCGCGAGCTCACCGCGCCGGGCTCGATGACTGCCGGGAGCCTGATTCGCACGATCGTCCGGAGGCGATCCGTACAGCCCGTCCGGGCCGTCGAGTCGCGGACGCAGATCTCCACGGTGTAGGTGCCGTCCTCGAGCATAGACGTGACCGCCCCGACGCGCCCGTCGTGCCGCTCGTCGGCGGAAGCGTGCCGTCGTGGTGCTCGGCCATCCCCCCAGCTGACGTGCCGGTGTGGCCTTCTGGTTGCCGGTGTCGCCCCAGGTGATGCCGGAGAGCGTGAGGAGCGCGCCCTCCGACCCGCTCCGGGCGCGGCGCCGCCGGAAATCGTACGATCGGTGTCTAGGCGTCGGAGACCCGCAGGGCGGCGCTCGCCGAGATTGTTGGCGGGATTCCCGTCCGGACCCGAAGCGCCGTCGTCCCCGACCTGGGCTGTGTTGGTGACCATGGCGCCGAACGGCGCCGTCGCTGGCACCTGCACGTTCACGGTCGGCGAAACGATCGCTCCGGGCGCCATCGTGCCCGAGGTTCCAGGAGACGGTTCCGGCGGGCGGCGTGAAGCCCCCGAGGGTCGCGCGCACGAAGATCAGACCTGCAGGCAGGAAGGGATCCGTCAGGACGACTCCGCGGCCGGCAGGGTGCCCCCGTTCTCCACCCGCAGGGTGAAGACGACGCTCTGGCCGGGCCGCGCCTCGACCGGCGGACGCTCTTCGCGAGCCGCAGGTCGAGCGCCCGGTAGACCAGGGTCTGGCTGCGGGTCGCGCAGCTCTCGCCGCCGTCGTCGTCGACGACGCAGACCTCGATCTCGTAGTTGCCGGGCGCGGCGTAGAGATGCGGCCGTCGAAGGTCCAGCTTCCCGCGCCCCCGAACCGCGCACCGGCCGGCTCTCGCTGCTGCCATCGCCCCAGACGACCGTCCACCTGATGGGTATCGTCGTACGCCGGCGTCGGTGAACGACGATCCGGCGAGGCGGACCGCGTCCTCGACGAAGCCGCGGCTCACGACGGCGAGGGCGAGCGCCGGGGCGACGTTGTCGATCGCCACCGGAATGTCGGCGCAGTGCTCTTCCCCCTCGTCGTCGGTAACGCAGACCGCGAGGTCGCCGTCGCCGTCGTCGAGATAGACGTGCTCGGCCAGCACCTCGCCCTGACCCTCCTCCTCGGAGACCGCGGCCGGAGCCAGGATTCCGTCGCCCCAGGCGACCGCGGCGGTGTGGGTGTCGAGCGACGCCGGCGTCGTGAAGGTCGCACGCAGGTCGGCGGGCTGCCCTCCGTCCGCCGATCACCTGGGCCGACTCGACGGCGGCGAACACCGCACGGCCTGCGAGAAGTCATAGAGCGCCAGGAACCCGCCGTGGAACGGGCCCGACGTGTCGATCTCGAGCGTGTCGTCGACCCAGACGCGCAGGCGGGTCGGGAGTCGCGTCGATGCGCAACCGGTTTCCGTCTGGCTGGACCAGCCGATCGCCCCGCGCGTCGCCCCCGCGCGAGCTCTTCGACGCCGTGCGCGGCGCCATTCGACGCCTGGTCGAGATGCACCCAGAGCTCGCCGGTCGACGGAATGCCGACGACCCGCGACAGCGCGAGCCCGCGCCGCGCGCCGGTCTGATTGGCGCGCTTCCAGTCGACGAGCAGGAAGTCCGCGGTCGGCGGGCCGGTGTCGGCGGCATCGACGCCGAAGCGAGGCCGACGTAATCGTCGTCCCGTTGTCGGTCACGCGCATCGATATCTCGTAGCGAGCCGAAGGCCGGGAAGTCGCCGACGAAGAGCGCGGGCTCGCCGTTCAGGTGCTGGGTCACCGTCCGCCCGTCCGCCGTGAGATGTCCAGAGCGTCGAGCCGGCGGCGACGAGCTCGTCGCGCTGCCAGCCCGCGAAGTCGAAGTCCCGGTTCGGCCCGACGAGGGCGCGTCATTGGCGATCTCGGCGGCGACGCCGCGCAGGTCGCGGCGCCGTCGTCGTCGTCGACGCAGAGGCCGACCGTGTAAGCGCCGTCGTCCCGATAGACGTGGCTGCCCGCGAGCGCGCCGGCCGCGACCGCGAGCACGTCCGCGCTGCCGTCGCCCCAGTCGACGCGTCGCCGTCAGCGTGTCGAGCGCTCCCCGGGTCGATGACCGCGAAGCGGCGAGGTCGAGCGGAGCGCCCTCGTCGCCCGCCACCCCCAGCGGGCGTCTCGATTGCCGGCGCGCCGTTGACGACGGTGACGCTCGCCCGGTCGATGTCGATCTCGCCGGCGTCGTCGATCACGCGGAGGTCGACGAAGAAGGCGCCCTCGTCCGCGAGCGCGAGCGGTAACGTCGAACCGCTGCCGTCGTCGAACCCGCCGTCGCCGTCGACCTCCCAGGCCCAGGCGGCGAGCTCGCCGTCCCGCGCGACAGGAACCCGAGCCGTCGAGCTGCAAGGTCTCGCCCTTCGACCCCAGGTAGGGCCCGCCCGCGTCCGCGCTACGACGCGACCGCTGTCGACGTCGACCGCCGTTGTTCCGGGCGACGGGTCCGGGCCGAGGGCGCCGTCGTCGTCACCTCGGCCTGATTCGTCCACTCGGTGACGCCTGGCGGCAGGGCGGGATCGACGCGCAGAGTGACCGTCCGCTCGATCCGGCCGCCGGAAGGCAGCGAAGTCGCCGGCCAGGAGACGACGCCCGCGCTCTCCACGCCGCCGTCGCTGGCGCCGAGAAAGAGGGCGCCGGCCGGCAGGCTGTCGGTGACCCGAACGCCGGTCGCCGTCTCCGCGAAGGCGTTGTGGACCTCGAGCTCGGCTAGACGACCTCTTCGCCCGGCGCGACGGCCGAGGTGCCGTCGTCGACCCGGATCCAGAGGCCGAGCGCCGCGGGGTCGTAGGCGGCGGACGTCGCGTTGTCGCCCTCGTCGCATTCGCGCTCCCGGCTCGCGCCGGTCCCGTCGTCGTCCGCCGCCACGGTCACGACTCCGGAGCCGGGCTCCGGCGCCGCGAGCTCCGCCGCGAGGTCGACGTACTCGCCCGGCGCCAGCCTGCCGGGAACTGCGAGCACGCCGAGCACGGCGCCTCCCGCGACGGGTTCGCCGTCGTAGACGGCCACCGGGAGGCCCGGGCCGACCGGCGTGCGCCCGCCGTTGCCGACGCGCACGGTGATGCGCAGCGCGGGGAGGGCGGCCAGATCGAGCCGCAGGCGGCTCGCGGTGAGATTCGGCGCCGCGCCGCCGTCGCCGCCGGGCGGGAGATTGGCGCGAAACGTGTTGTGCGCGAGCCAGCTCCAGTCCGGCCGCGCCGGGATCCCGCTGTCGTCCTCGATCAGCTCGGGCGTATAGGCGTGCTGGTTCCAGACGGCCGCGCGCCCAGGTCCAGCCGTCTCCACCGTCGCCGTAGACACGCAGGCCCGCGGTGCGTTCGCCACCGGGGATCGGCACGTCCGGGCGCCTGGTCGCTGGTGACGACGATCTCGGCGTTGCCGTCGCGGTCGACGTCGGCGACGACGGGCTCTCGGTCCAGGTGTTCGACGAGAGGACGTCCTCGAAGAGCACGCGCCATCGCTGCCCCGGTAGATCCGCAGCCTGCGCTCGTCACGGTAGATCGACCTCGGAGGCGCCGTCGCCGTCGAGATCGAAGACGGTCGACCGGTCTGGTTCGACGTGTAGTCCGGGTGGTGGCCTGCCAGCGGAAGGTGCCGTCGGTTTCGATCACGACGTAGGCGTCGGAGCCGGCGACGCCGATCTCGGGTGCGCCATCGCCGTCGAAGTCGGCCACGGTCGGCGCGCCCCCCGCTTCCGGGTCCGATCCGGGCAGCTCGATCGGTCCCCAGAGCAGCGTGCCGTCGGTGTCGTGCAGGCGCACGGTGCCCGGGAGACGACCACGATCTCGGCCTGCGGGTCGGAATCGAAATCGGCCACCGCCGGATAGCCGTCAGCCAGCGGCAGTTGCCAGGCGATCGTGCCGTCGTGCCGATAGAGCGTGTTGCCGGTGACGACCTCCAGGCGGCCGTCGAGGTCGACATCGGCGACCACCGAGATGGCCCCGCCGCGGTCGCCGCTGTTGCCGGAGGACTGGAAGGCCTGCCCGCCGGTGCCCGCGCCAGAGCAGGCGCCCGAAGCGGTCGAAGACGTTGGCGCCGACGACGATCTCGACGTCGCCGTCGCCGTCGAGATCGGCGATCGTCGGGTTGTCGCGGTTGCTAGAGTCCGGTCGAGCCGGGTGGGTGTGGTAGATGGCGCTCCGCCACTTGAAGGACGCCGTTGTGCTCGTAGCGCCTGGAGCAGCGTGCCGTCGGCGAAGGGACCGAAGGTCGTGGTCACGAGCTCCGGCCTGCCGTCGCCGTCGATGTCGCCCGCGCGAGACCGCTCGGAGAAGGAGAACGCGGCGGCGCGGTCGGATGCGCAGACGCCGTCGACGTCGAGAGCGCCGCCCCGCTGTCGCCGCGGATCGCGCGCAGGTACGATGTCGCGGCTCCAGCGGGAAGGTCGTGCGAGGTTCGCGGTCACGAACACGATGTCGGGCACGTCCCGCTCGTCCCAGAGGCCGTCGCCGTTGTCGTCGGTCAGCTGCACGACGATCGGAGTCGAGAGCGAGTCGACCGAGAGCGGCCGTAGACCGGACGCGCCCGCGGGCGGCCAGGCGAGCTCGACGCGAGGCGTGAAGGGCCCCGCGGCGGGCGCGACGCCGCAGGCGCGCGAGGAGTCGCCCACGTTGTTCGTCTCGTCGAGCTCCGGCCAGGCGAGCTCGGGGTCGACCATGGCGAACAGCCGGTCGCCGCGGAAGCGCACGGCGCCCGCGACCGCGACGGTCTGCGCTCGCCTGCGCCCCGGCCGCGAGACCCGCGACCGTCGTCGCGCCGAGCGGAACGTCGGTGCCGGCGCCGTAGCTGCCGTCGCCGTCGACGTCCGAGAAGAGGACGAGACCGAAGGCGCCGGCGGCGAGCGTGCCCCGGTTGGCGATCGCGACCACCGCTTCGCCGCTCACCCCGAGCAGATCCGGATCGGTCGCGACGCCGGTCGCGTCGACCGCGGCGACGACGAGGTCGGCGCCGTGCGTCACCCCGTCGAGGTCCGAAGCGCTGTTGTCAGCGGGATCGAGGTCGGCTCCGTTCGCGCCGTCGTCGGCCGCCGAGGCGGTGAACAGGAGCTGCGTCAGACCGGGATCGAGAGCGGCGGGCAGGCGCAGGGTCGCCGTGCGCTCGAGCGCGGCGGTCGCGGCGAGCGGCACGGCGGGCCAGGTGATCCGACCCGCCGCGACGCTGCCTCCGTGCGAGGCGGAGTAGAAGTCGACTCCGGGAGGCAGGTCGAGGGCCACGACCACGCCCGTCGCGTCCTGGCTGCCCGGATTGGCCGCGGTGACGCGCGCGAAGAGCGTCGACCCGGGCGGGACCGACGTCACGCCGTCGGAGATCGCGACGGACAGATCGGGAGCGGCGAACAGGGTGTCGACGTCGCTCGCCCGGTCGTCGGCGGGATCGGGATCGGCTCCGGCCGTGCCGTCGTGAGCGACGGTCGCCGCCGTCTCGAAGGTCCCGACGCCCGCCGGCACCGCGCTCGCGACTCCCAGGGTGAAGGTGAAGGACACCGTGTCGAGCTCGCCGAGGTCGAAGACCGGCCAGACGAGCCCGTCCTCGGCGACGTAGCCGCCGTCGCTCGCCGCCAGCAGCACCGCCGCGGTCGGTAGATCGGCACGGAGGAGGACACCGGAGGCGGGACCCGGACCGTCGTTCACCACCGCCACCGAGTAGACGACGCTCTCCCCTGCGGACACCGCGTCGACGCCGTCGCTCAGCGCCAACCGGAGGTCGGCACCCGCTCCCGCCGCGAGGTCGATGGGCGAATACGTGCCGGCGTGCCAGAGCACGGCGCCTGCCGGAGCACCGCCGAGGCGCAGCTCGATCGCGTCGCCCTCGACGGCGCCCTCGATCTCCGGTGTGTCGGCGCGATCCCCGGGAATGTCGAGTCGATAGGACGAGACGCCGGCGCGCGAGAAGGTCCGCGCCGTGGCGAGCTCGGTCGCGCCCAACCAGGCGCTGACCCCGGTGGCGTCGGGCGCTGGCGCGCCCTGGATCGTGGCCGACCCGAAGCAGCTCGACGGCAGCGGCGGCGGCTCCGCTCCCGCGGCGAGCGGCGCGAAGAGCAGCGGCAGCAGGAGCCGGGCGACGGGGCAGGCGCGGCGCGCACGCCGACCGGGGCACGCCTCGAAAGCCGCCGCACCCGAGTCCTGCAGGAAAGGAGCGCACGTCCCGCGGTCGAACCGCTTCCCGATGAGAGACCCCATACCCCAGCTCGAAAACCGACACGAACCTGCTGCAAACTCGATTGAGGAGGCGAGACTAGAAAGGGCCCCGAGCGCTGTCAAGGCCCGCGCCCGCCCCCGGCAACGCGCGGGCCATCGCCGACCCCGGCCCGAGAGTGACGCGAAGTACCTCACGCCCGGAGAGACGGCATCCGCCTCCACGAACTCGCGGCGCGACCAAAGACCCTCGGGATCCCGCCCCGGCCTCGGCTCCGGCCTCTGTGAGGGTGCGGTGCCCGTCTCGGCCTCGGTGCCCTCGACCTCGCGACCTCGGTGCCAGCCGATTGTCCCGCCGATCTTGGTGCCAGCCGATTGTCGACTGGGCCCCCTACGACCTCCGGGGCGCCGAGATCGCTTCGGCCGCGAGATCGATCCCCGTGCCGCCTGAGCGCGGCGGCGGCGAGCCAGTGTCGCCGGGGGGCGCCGGCGGGGCTCCGCTCGACCGCTTCGGCGCCTTGTACTAGATTCGCCCCGCTGCCAAGGGAGGATCCGATGTCCAGACTTCGTGCGCTCCGGCGTGCGCTGCTCGCGCTCGCGCTCCCGCCGCTGCTCGCCGCCTGCCCGGGCCCCCGCCCGGGACCCGCGGCCGTACTCGACAAGGGGCAGGTCCTCGATGCTCATCGCGAGGGGCCCGACACGCTCCGGCGCACGATGGAGTGCACCAAGCGCGACGCCAACGGCGCCTGCCTCGAGAACAAGTGCACGAGCTCTCCCGAGGGCGACCAGTTCGATTGCGAGTCTTACGCGGGCGCCTGCATCGACGCGGGCCTCCACTGGAAGGGAACGAAGGAATCCGGCGTGTGCAGCGTGCCGTCATGACCGGCCCCACGTCGTCTTCCCGGGAGGTACCCGTGCGGAGAGTTCCCGTCCTGCTGAGCGCGGTGATCGGCATCGCGATCCTGACCGCCGTCGCCGGATGTGGCGGCGACGCATCGCGGCCGGCGACGCCTTTTGGAACGAGGCCACGCAACACGCGGTCGAGAATCTCGGCGAGCGGCCGATTCACAACCCGGTTCTCGAGTTGAAGCCCGGCAACACCTGCTCGGCCGCCGCCGACCCCCAGCGCACCCGCGCCGACATTACGGCGCTGCTCACGGGCTTCCTCTCGCCCGAGCAGAACCCGACGCGCGCCGCGCACGAGCGCTTCTGGGCCGACGACCTGGTCTACACGAGCTCGGCGGGGAAGGTGACGACCAAGGCGGAGATCCTGAAGTCGTTCGACGAACCGTCCGAAGAGAAGCCCGGTATGCCCGCGGAGCCGGAGCCGGTCTACTCCGCCGAAGACGTCCTCGTGCGCAGTTACGGGGCGGGGGGCGACCGGGGCGAGATGGCGGCGCTCACCTTCCGCCTGGTCGCGCAGCAGGCGGACGGGACGAAAGAGGTCTACCGCAACAGCGGCACCTTCCTCTTCCGCGAAGGCAAGTGGCAGGCGATCACCTGGCAGGCGACCAGGGTCCCCGACCCGTCGAGCGCGGAGGCGAAATGACGACCTCGTTCGCGACCGGCGAGCCGTACTCCGGGGCGGAGATAGCGGCAGAGATGACGCGCTTGCATGCGGAGTCCGAGCGCTACCTCCTGGGCGTTCCGGCGGTCGAGTTCGCCGCGCCGCAGGGCGAGAAGTGGTCGCCCGCCGACCATGTGCGGCATCTCGCGAAATCGACCTTCCCGCTCGTTCCGGCGCTCGGCCTGCCGAAGTTCCTGCTCGGTCTGCGCTTCGGGCGCGCGGCTGCGGAGTCGCGCGGCTTCGCCGCGCTGCGCGACGACTATCGCGCACGCCTGCGGGAGACCGGCGCCACCGCCGGGCGGTTCGCGCCGTCGCCTCGTCCGCTGCCGGACGACCTCGAGGCCTGGCAGCGCGAGGTCCTCGGCTCGTGGCGCGAAGCCGTCTCGGGGCTCGCCGCGAAGATCCCGGGCTGGAGCGAGCACGCACTCGATCTCTACCGCCTGCCGCATCCCCTGCTCGGTAAGCTCACGGTGCGCGAGATGCTCCTCTTCACCGTCTACCACAACGCCCATCACCTCGAGCAGGTCGCCGGGAGACGGTAAACCGCTGCCGGCGGGCGGCAGCAACGCCCGCGGCTGGAACTCCTCGGCGCGCGGTCCGTATCCTTTCTGGATGAGAGCCGACAGTCGAGCCGAGTACGTGCGCCGCATGCACCGCGTGCTCGCGGCGATCGATCGCCATCTCGACGAACCTTTGGACCTCGCCACGCTCTCGGGCGTCGCCTGCTTCTCGCCGTTCCACTTCCATCGCCTTTTCACTGCCTGGATGGGCGAGACTGTGGGCGACTATCTGCGCCGGCGGCGCCTCGAGGTTGCCGCGATGCGCCTCGCGACGCAGCCACGGACGCGGGTCCTCGACGTTGCTCTTGGCGTCGGCTTCGGCTCGGCGGAGGCGTTCAGCCGCGCCTTCCGAGGGCGCTTCGGAACCTCCCCATCGGCGTGGCGCGCGAACGAAGTCGCGGCGCGACGGGCGCAGAAGAGCAAGCCCGGTCAGGTCGAAAGCAAGCGGAGTCAGGCAAGCGAGCCGCGCGCCGTGGACAATGCGTCCTCCATGCAGCATCTACCGGAGACGCCCATGAAGATCCGCATCGTCGACCGCCAGAACACGTCCATCGTCTACCTGCGCCGCATCGGCCCGTACGGGGAGGAGATCTCGGATTTCTGGCAGAACGTCTACTACCCCTGGGCGCTCGCCGAGGGCCTCCTCGACCGCGCGCGCTACGGGATCAGCTACGACGACCCTGCGATCACGGCCCCCGAGAAATGCCGCTACGACGCCGGCGCCGACATTGGCTCAGACGCCGGGCCGGAGTTCGTGGCGGGCGGCGGGGCGCAGCGCCTGACCCTGCCCGGAGGGCGATACGCCGTCCTCGACTTTCGCGGCCGGAGCGACGAGATCGTCGCAGGCTGGGCTCGGCTGCTGCGCGACTGGCTTCCCGAGAGCGGTCTCCAGCTCGACGCCCGCCCCTTCTTCGAGCACTATCCGACGACTGCGGGCTACGATCCGGCGACCGGCATCTTCGAGTGCGAGCTGTGCATCCCGGTTGCGCCGCTATGAGCGAGGCGTGCGACGACTGGGCGCCCGGAGAGTTGGCTTTCCCCCGTGAGCCGCGCGGCCGGTGGCTTCCGCGTAGTAGGCATTTGGATCCACTCTGCCCGCGCTGTCGCTCTGCTCGTCCTCGCCGCTTTCCTCCAGCTCGTCACACCGCCGCCGGCGTTCGCCCAGCTTCCTGCCGTCGGCCTGTCGTCGGTCGGCGGGCAGGCGTTCGCCAGCGAGGACCTGCTCCTTTACCAGCCGGCGGCCGGGGAGCTCTTCGGCGCCGCGGTCGTCGCCGGTGACGTCGACTTCGACGGCGACGACGACCTCGCCATCGGTCAGCCGGGGGAGGATCTGGGAGGCGACGGGCGGGGAGGAGTCACTCTCGTGACCGGCGACCCCAACGGCGGCCTACCGCTCACTTCCGCTTCTTTTCTGCCGGAATCTCCGGTCTTCCGGGAACCACCCAGGATGGGCAGTCGATCGGGATGGCGCTCGCGGCGGGCGACTCGACGACAAGTCCTCGGCTCGTGGCGCGAAGCCGTCTCGGGGCTCGCCGCAAAGGTCCCGGGCTGGAGCGAGCACGCACTCGATCTCTACCGCCTGCCGCATCCGCTGCTCGGTAAGCTCACGGTGCGCGAGATGCTCCTCTTCACCGTCTACCACAACGCCCATCACCTCGAGCAGGTCGCCAGCCGGCGCTGAGCGCACGCCGGGAGGCGACGTCGCGCCCTGCGACGCAACTCTCCCTGCCACACCGGGGCTGGTGATCGGAACGGGTGCGAGGGAGAATCGGTCCGTGAGCGACGACGGCACGAACGACCCCGGGAAGGCGGCCTCGGGTGCCGAGGCGGGCAGCTCGCCGGCGCTCTTTCACGCCGCCCACACGATCGACCTGCCGATGGCCGACGGCAAAGGCCCGGCGATCGGGCCCTACCGGATCCTGCAGCTCTTGGGCGAGGGCGGCTTCGGGTCCGTCTACATGGCCGAGCAGAGCGCACCGATCCAGCGTCGGGTGGCGCTCAAGGTGATCAAGTCCGGCATGGACAGCCGGCAGGTGATCGCGCGTTTCGAGCAGGAGCGCCAGGCTCTCGCGATGATGGACCACCCCGGCATCGCCCAGGTTCTGGACGCCGGCGCGACCGACACCGGCCGGCCGTACTTCGTCATGGAGCTCGTCCGCGGCGAACCGGTGACCGAGTACTGCGACCGGCACAAGCTCGCGATCGCCGACCGGTTGGCGCTTTTCGCCGAGGTCTGTGCCGCCGTGCAGCACGCGCACACCAAGGGGATCATCCACCGCGACCTGAAGCCCTCGAACATCCTGGTCTCCGCCCAGGACGGCCAGGCGCACGCCAAGATCATCGACTTCGGGATCGCCAAGGCGACGGCCGGGAACCTCACCGAAAAGACCCTCTTCACCGAGCATCGGCAACTTCTCGGGACGCCGGAGTACATGAGCCCGGAGCAGGCCGAGGGCTCGCTCGACATCGACACCCGCACCGATGTCTACGCGCTCGGCGTGCTGCTCTACGAGCTCCTGACCGGCACGACGCCGTTCGACTCCCGCCGCCTGCGCTCGGCCGCCTTCGGCGAGGTGCAGCGGATCCTCCGCGAGGACGATCCGCCGCGCCCCAGCACCCGCCTCAGCCAATCGACCGAGACGCTCACGGCCGTCGCCGCCCACCGCCACACCGAGCCGAGGAAGCTCACGTCGCAGCTCAAGGGCGAGCTCGACTGGATCGTCATGAAGGCGCTCGAGAAGGACCGCCAGCGACGCTACGAAACCGCCAGCGGACTGGCGATGGACATCGAGCGCTTCCAGAAGGACTCCGAAGGCAACTGCGTGGCCACCAAGTGCACCTCCAGCCCGAGCGCGGATCTGAACGAACCGTTCGACTGCCGCAGCTACGCCAAGGAGTGCATCAAGGGCGGAGACCACTGGACCGGAACGAGAGATCAGGGCGTCTGCGCGACGGCGCTCTGAGCCTGCGGGAGCGGGCGCGCGCCGTTCGGTAGCCCTGGCCCGGCTCTTCGTGGCGCCCGATCCGCCGCGCCGACGAGGCGGACCCGGGGCCGCGTGCTCCGGAACTCCTCGCCCGGTCTTCCGTCCGGCGGCGCTCGGGCCGCCCGGTCACTCCCCCCGGTGCTGCGGATAGAAGTCCACCGCCACCCCCATCGTCTTCGCCAGCAGCACGATCTGCCCGGTGTGGTAGCTCATGTGCTCGATGACGTGGAAGAGGGCGCGGAAGCCCTCGATTTCTTCCTTCTGGATGGTGTGGCGGCGCGCGAGGTCGTGGGGCTTCAGCTTGCGCACGGCCGCGTGACAGCGGGTGACCGTGGCGCGCAGCTCGGCGAGAAGCTGCGCCTTGGTCGCGCCCCCGCGAGCGGCGAACTCGGCGTCGCGGTGCCGCTCGAAGGGTTCGCCGCCGAGGCCCTGCAGGACCCACTGCCCGAGGTTCCCGTTGAGGTGGGCGAGGAGATTGCCGATCGAGTTGCTCGCCTCGTTCGGCCGCCACCAGACCTGATCGTCGGTGAGCGGCTCGATCGCGGTCGCGATCTTGCCCAGGTACTCGCTCCAGTAGTGCTCGGCGAAGTCGATCAGCCGGGTGTTCATGGGGCGCCTCCGGGGCCAACGATACCGCCCGGGAGGTGAAACCGCTCCGGGGGCCCGATCGAGTCTCCACAGGTCTAGAATCGGCCCGTGATTCCCACGCTCCGCGCCTGTCGGCCGGCGCCCCCGCGCCGCCCGTCGGGGGTTCGCCCGTGAACGTCGGATCGCACGTCGGGCGCTTCGAGATCCTGGGCGAGCTCGGCGCCGGTGGAATGGGGCGCCTCTACCGTGCGCGCGATCCGCGGCTCGGCCGCGTCATCGCGATCAAGCTGCTCTCCGAGCGGCTCGACCAGAGCCCCGAGCACCACCTGCGGTTCGCGCAGGAGGCGCGCGCCGCTTCGGCGCTCAACCATCCCAATATCGTCACCATCTACGAGGTCGGCGAGCACGAGGGTTATCCGTTCATCGCCATGGAGCTCGTCGAGGGGCGCAGCCTGCGCACTCACATCGAAGAGCGTTTCCCTTCGATGCGTGGGCTGCTGTCCATTGCGGCACAGATCGCCCATGGTCTCGCGGCGGCCCACGAGAAGGGCTTCGTCCACCGGGACCTCAAACCCGAGAACGTGATGGTGACGCCCGAAGGACGAGCCAAGGTGCTCGACTTCGGGTTGGCCAAGCGGGTGGCACCTTTCGGTCCGGACGAGGAGACCTCGGATGGGTCGAGAGGCCAGACAACGGTCGACCCGGCACCGGCAACCGAACCCGGCCGCCTGCTGGGAACCGTTTCGTATATGTCGCCCGAACAGGCGCGCGGTCTCGCGATCGACTACCGCTCCGATCAGTTCGCCTTCGGCGCCATCCTGTTCGAGATGCTCTCCGGCCGCCGCCCCTTCCCGGGCGCGACGCCGCTCGACACCCTCACTGCGATCCTCCACTCGGAGCCGGCCGACCTCGCGGAGCTCGAGGCGAAGATCCCGCCGCAGCTCGCCTGGGTCGTGCGCCGTTGCCTCGCCAAGGACCCGGGCGCCCGTTACGCCGCCACGCGGGACCTCGCGCAGGAGCTCGACACGATCCGGGAGCGCCTGACCGACGCCGGCAGCTTGGTCGGCACCCACCTGGTGCCAGCCGTTTCCCCGAGGCGCAGCCGCAGGATCGCGAGCGCGGTCGTCGGGATCCTGCTCGCCCTGCTCGCCGGCGCGCTCGCCTGGAATTACCGAAGCTCCGGCGGTGCGGCGGTCGAACAGGCCCCGAAAGCGCCCCGCCGCGTCGTCGTCCTGCCCTTTCGGGATCTGACCGGCACGCCCGCCGGCACCCTGGTCGGCGAGGGCTTCGCCGAAACCGTGAGCGTCCGGCTCGCCGCCGCGACCGGACTCGCCGTGCTGCCGCCCGCGGCCGTCGAAGTCGCCGCCGGCGACCCTCGCGAGCTCGCGCGGCGGACCGGCGCCGAAGCGATCGTCCGCGGTGCGCTCCAATTCCAGGGCACCCTCGTGCGGGCGAGCTTCTCGATCCTCGGCGCCGACGGCGGCCAGCTCGCGGCGGGGCAGGTCGAGGGGCCCGCCGCGCGGCTCCTCGCCCTCCAGGACGAGATCGCCGACCGCGCGGCGGCCGCGCTCGGAGCGCCTGCCGCGGCCGCCACGCCGCGGCCGCCCGCCACCTTCGCCGAGGACCGCTACCTCGAGGCGCTCGGCCATCTCCGGCGCTACGAGAACGAGGCCTCCGTCGACGCTGCGATTCGCATCCTCGAGGAGCTGGGCGATTCTCCGCAGGTCGCCGCCGCGCGCGCCCGCGCCTACCTCGCCAAGTACGAGATCACCGAGCAGCGCGACTGGGCGGAACGCGCGATCGCCGCGAGCCGCCTCGCCACGGCCGACGGCGTGGCGGCGGCCGGTGCCTGGGAGACGCTGGGCCGCGTGGAGCTGCTGCTCGGCCAGACCGCCGAGGCCCTGCGCGAGTTCGAGCGCGCGGTCGCCGAGCAGCCCAACTCGGTCGAGGCCCGACTCTCGCTCGGCAGCGCGCTCGAGCAGGCCGGACGGACGACCGAGGCCGAAGCCGCCTACCGCCACGCCGTGACGATCCAGCCCGGCTGGTGGGGAACCCACAGCCATCTCGGCGTCTTCCTTCTCCGCCAGGGCCGGCTCGAGGAGTCGCTACCGAGCCTGCGCGAGGCGATCCGTCTCTCGCCCGACAACACCCGCGCGGTCGCCAACCTCGCCATCGCCTTCCAGCAGCTCGGCCGCTACGAGGAGGCGATCGCCCAGTATCGGCGTTCGCTCGAGATCCGCCCGACCGCCCAGGTGCTCTCGAACCTCGCCACCTGCGAGTTCGTGCTCGGGCGCTACGCCGACGCGGCGGAGACCTATCGACGGGCGCTCGCGCTCCAGGACAACGACGCGCAGCTCTGGCTGAACCTGGCGGACGCGCTGCGCTGGACCGGCGGCCGCGACGCCGAGGCGCTCGCCGCCTACCGGAAGACGATCGCGCTCGTCGACGCCGACCTCGCGGTGACACCGGGAGACGCCGAGCGGCGGATGACCCTTGCGCTCGCCCTCGTGAACATCGGCGACCTCGAGCGTGCCCGACAGGAGTCGCGGCGCGCCCTCGAGCTGGCGCCGGCCGACGCCTACCTGCTCTACCAGGCGGCGCTCGTCCACCGGCTGGCCGGGGAGACCGGGGCGGCGCTCGAGGTCCTCGCGAAGGCGATCGCCGCCGGCTACCCGAGCGAAGCGGTCCGCACCGACCCCGAATTCGAGCCGTTGCGCTCCGACCCCCGCTTCGCCAGAATGCTCGCGACGCCACCGAAGAACTGAGCTGCCGCTGGTCTCGACTCGCTCGGGAGGAAGCATGAAACGACTCGTGCTCTGCGCCCTCGTGCCACTGTCGGCTTCGATGTTTGGCTGCCAAACCACGGGAGGAGGTTCGACACCCGGCTTCGACTGGACCAAGACCAGGGAGATTGCGGTCAAGGACAGTGCGCGTGCCGATCCTTCAAGCGCGGAGGTCAAGGCTGGAGTCACCCCGGTCGTCTGGACAGCGCCGGGCAGCGTCGAGGCGCTCTGGATCGCCTTCAAGCCCGACCCCCAGGGTGTTCCGCCGAATCCCGACTGCCAGAATCTGACGTGTACCTTCCCGGCGACGTCCTCCGTCGGCTTTGCCTATAGGACGTTCTCCTATTCCGTGGCCGTCAAGAAGAACGGCGTCTGGAAGACCCGCGACCCGAAGCTGATCATCAAGCCCTGACGGACCGGTTCGCCCCGAGCGCGGCGGAGGCCTGAACCGAACCGCCAGCGCGCGGAGGAGCCGATCCGGCGTGCCGGAAACGAGGGCCGACAAGCGCAGAGCGGCCCAGCGCAATCGCAGTGGTCTCGGCGGCCGACGCCGCCAGGGAGGGAGCATGCGTCACCTCGGTAGCTGGGTCGTCTCGCTGGTCGGCTGCGCGCTGATTTCGTGCAGCACGGCCCACCCACCGCCGCCTCCGCCGCCCCCACCACCCCCGCCGCCGCCCGCCCCGTGCGCGGCTGCCACCGGTCCGGTGGTCAACCTCTCCGTGGACACCCGGGCCGCCGTCAATCCGGACTGCGTCGAGCTTCGCGCGGGGAGCACCGATGTCGTCTGGACCGCGGCGCCCGGTGTGCGATACCTGCTCGTCGCATTCAAGCCGGGCGTCTCCGACCGGATCCCCGACCCGGTCTGCGCGGGCGCGACCTGCATCCTGGAGAAGGTGCGGATCCGGCAGCGGGCCGGTGAGTATCTCTACACGGCCACCGTGGTGCTCGACGACGGCACGCCGGCGTCGAACGACCCGAAGCTGATCATCAAGCCCTGACGGGCAGCGATCGCGGCGCTCCCGGGCCGGTCCTTCCCGCGGGGTTGGGAGCCTCCGCAAGAGAGGAGGCCGGCCGGGGAGTCTCCACACACCGCTGCGAGGCACCTCTCAGCGCTCGCGGACCGAGGTTGCCCGGTTATCTCCCGGTTGCGCCGGCACCCCCGCTCCGCGAGAATGACCGCCGAACCGAAGCTCAACCAACCGTAACGGCGGCCCCGCCCGCCAGGGAGGTCGTTTGATCCGATTCGCCACACGCGTCGCTTTGTGGTTCCCGTTCCTGATTGCCGCCGGCGCGGTGGCTTCCAGCGCGCAGACGCCACCTGCGGCGCCCTGTACCGTGGTGACTGACCCCGTGGTCACGATCGGTGTCAACACGAAGGCGGTCGTTTCGCAGGACTGCGTCGAGATCAGGAAAGGCAAGACCGACGTGGTCTGGATCGCCGACCCCGAGGTGCTCTACCTCCGGATCGAGTTCAAGCCGGGCAACGAGAAGAAAATGGACAACCCCGTCTGCGCGGGCTCGACCTGCATTCTCGAGAAGGCGAAACACGCCACCAAGAAGGGGGAGTACCGCTACGACGTCGAGGTGGAGCTGAAGAGCGGCGCCAGGGTGAAGGTCGACCCGAACCTGATCATCAAGCCCTGAATGGCGGAGGCACCGCGGGGCTAGAGTCGCTCTGACCTTGGCGTGAGGGCCGTTTCCTCGCGCCGAGACGCTCCGGCGGAGCGCCCCCTGCGGGTCAGCTCCTCCGTGCGCGCAAGACCTCGACCGGATCCTCGACGGCGAGCGCCGCCGCCCGGCCCTCTTCCAGCAGGAAGCGGATCCGCACCCGTTCGGCCCCGGCCGGCGAGAAGGCGAGACCGCCCCGGTGGAAGAGCGGGCGCGCGCTGCCCCCCGCGCGCTCGAAGGTGAGACCGAGACGGCCGACGGCGATCTCGATACGGTCGGCCTCACCGGGCCCGAAGCGGTAGGTGCCGAGCAGCGCTGCCCGGGCCTCGGCCTCGAGCGGCGCGAGCTCGAGCTTCGGATCGGCGCCGCCTGTTTCCTCGAGGAATCTCGCGACCGCGGCGGCGTGTTCACCGCCGGCGCGGGCGTGATGCAGCAGCGTCAGCCCGTGCGGCCCGCACGTGCTCTGGACGCCAGGGGAGGCGGCGACCAGCGCGCGCACGACCTCGAGCTGCCCCAGCATCGCCGCCGAGAAGAGCGTCGGTCGCGCGCCGTTCGCGAGCAGCAGCGCGGCGATCTCGCGGTGGCCCACATGCGAAGCGGCGCCGAGCGCCGTCTCCCAGTCACCGAAGCCCCAGTCCCAGGCGGCGTTGGCGAGCGTCGGATGGAGCGCGAGCAACTCCCGCACTCGGTCCACGTTGCCGTGCGAGACCCCGACCATCTCGCGCGCCAGCTCCGGCGCTTGCGAGGGCCAGGGTGGCGCCGCGGGGGCTGGAGCCGACGCCGGCCTGGCCTCGCCCGCCCGGGCCCATGCCGTACCCGTCCAACCCAGCGCCGCGCCCGCGGCGGCCAACAGCCCGAGAAACCCCCGACGCGTTCCCACCATGGCTCGCCCCCTCCCGATCGCGGTCCGGGAGGCACTCTAGGCGAACTGGACGCAGACGCTCCTGCCTGCACCCCGCCAGGGGACCCTCTCATCCCGGCAACGCGCGACCCATCGGCTGGCACCCCTTCGCACCATTTCCGCCGCACCTCTTCGCCCATAGGCTCTTCGCCAATCGGCTGGCACCTGCACTTCCTTCACTTGGCACCTGGTCTTGGCGGGACAGGCCGCCGCCCTCCACCGCGGGGTGCGGCGGATCAGCGTGGCGCGGGTGGAGGCGTCGGCGCGGGGGCGGGGGCGGGCGGCACGGCTGAGTCCGCAGCCTCCGCGGGTTCGGTTCCGGACGCCGGAGCCGGGCCGGGCGTCGCCCCCCGGCGGGGCGCGAACTCGCCGAGCACTCCGGCGGCCTCCGGATCCTCGGGCAGCGCGTCGCGGTAGCCCTTGGCCTCCTCCGGAACGTTCTCGACCACGTAGGCGGTGCGCTCGAGCTCGGCCAGGAAGTCGCGCGCCGCCTGCTCGAACCCGCGCTGCCCCTCCTCGGCGCGGATCTCCTCCTTGACCTCCTCGAACGGTCGCGTCTTGGCCGCCTCGACCTCGGCGACGCGCAGCACGTGGAGGCCGCCGCGCCCCTCGACCGGCGCCGAGACCTGGCCGGCGCCGAGGTGCCAGACGGCCCGGTCGAGCACGTCGGCGAGCTCGCCCGCGACCACCCAGCCGAGGTCGATCGGCCCGGCGACCGCGTCGGCGCCCAGCCGCGCGATCGCCGCCGACATCGCCTCGCCGCCGCCGATCGCCCGCGCCAGCTCCTCGGCGAGCGCGCGGCGCTCCTCGGCGCTCCGGCCTGAGTCCTCGCGCACCACCAGCTCCTCGACCCGGCGCCGCTCCGCGGTCTGGTAGCGGCCGGCGTTGTCGCGGTAGAGCCGCAGCAGCACGTCGTCCTCGACCTTGACCTTCGATTGCACCTCGCGCTGCATCGTCTCGTTGAAGGCGAGGTTCTGCTCCATCCGCTCGCGGAAGGCGGCGAGAGTCAGGCCCGACTGGGCGAGCGCCGTCTCGAACTGGGCCTCGTCCTCGAGCCCCATCCGCTTGCGCGTCGACTCGACCGCGGCGTCGATCTGCCCCGTGGTCGGTCCCAGCCGGAGCTGGTGCGCGCGCGACATGACGAGCAGCTCGTCGAAGATCTCGCGCATCGTGGCGCGCCCTGCGCCGGCGGCCATCTTGCGCCGGTCCTCGGTCGAGAGCCCCTGCGCCTCGCCGATCGAGGCGAGCCGCGACTGCTTGCGCGCCTCGTAGTCGGCGAGCGTGGCGATCTCGCCGTTGACCCGCAGCACGACGCGGTTGAGCGGCTCGGCCGCGGGCAGCGCCGCCGCCAGCCCCAGGCTGGCCAGGACGAAGAGGGTCTCAGCGCGCCTCATAGGGCCTCGTGACGGGGAGGGCCCCGCGGTAGTTGAAGGGGAGGTTGTGGTCGAACACCTGGACAGCATAGCGGCTCTTGGCTTCCGAGACGAGGCGCGCGAAGGCCGCGTCGGCGCGCTCGGCGGCGAGGCGCGCCGCGATCTCCCCGCGCACGGACTCGTAGGGCAGCGTCTCGGCCGGCAGGTGCCGGACGACCTGGAAGACGTGGAAGCCGTACTCGGCCGGCAGGACCTCCGAGACCTGGCCGTCCCGGAGACGGAAGACCACGGCGGCGAATGCCGCGGGCAGCTCGTCGCGCGCGAGCGCCCCCTGGTCGCCCGACGCCGGCGCCACCGCGCCGTCGCCGAGCCGCGTCAGCACGTCCGCGAAGCGCTGGCCGGCGGCGAGCTCGCGGCGCGCGCGCTCGGCGAGCAGGCGGTCCTCGGTCAGGATCTGGCGCAGCTCCACCCGCTCCGGACGGGCGAACTCCGCCCGGTGCGCGGCGTACCAGGCGGCCACCTCCGCCTCCGGCGCCGGACTCGTCCGCTCGGCCGCGAGCAGCGCCTCGATCGCGGCGCGCGGCTCCGCTCCGGCCGGGGCGGCGCCCCGCTCGACGGCCAGCCGGGTGAGCGCCGCCTCGGTCAGGAAGCGGTCGAAGAGGTTCGACAGCGCCTCGCTCGCCAGCGCGCCGGCCGACTCGCCGGCGTTGCCGCGCAGGAATCTCTCGAACTCCGCGTAGCGCACGTCGTCGCCGGCCAGCCGTGCGACGACGTCGGGGCCGGGCGCCGGCGGCTGCCGCGAGCAGGCTGCCGCGAGCGCCAGGGCGCCCGCCAGGACGAGCCGTTGCGCGCTTCCGGCGCGCGTCACGCCGCCACCTCGTCGAGCACCGCGCGCGCGGCAGCGACCGGATCGGCGCCGCCGGCGAGCTCGAGCGCGAGCACACCCCCGGGGCTGAAGCTCGCCCCGGCCCGGCTCGCCACCAGGCGAATGAGGCGGTCGACGTCGACCCGCGCGTCGCGCCGCAGGCGCAGCGTCAGCCGCCCGCCGCCGGCCGAGATCGCCTGCACGCGCAGCGCCTCGGCCCGGCGCTTGAGCGCCGCCACGTCGAGCAGCGCCAGCACCTCGGCCGGCGGCTCGCCGAAGCGGTCGGCGAGCTCGGCGGCGAGCTCCTCGCGCGGCGCCTCGGCGGCCGCGAGCTTGCGGTAGATCTCCAGGCGCAGGCTCTCGTCGCCGATGTAGCTCCTCGGGATCGCCATCGGCACCGGCAGGTCGAGCTGGACGGAGGGACCCTCCTCGACCGCCTCGCCCTTCAGCTCGCGCACCGTCGCCTCGAGCATCTTCAGGTAGGTCTCGATGCCGAGCTCGGCGATGTGGCCGCTCTGCTCGGCGCCGAGGAGGTTGCCGGCGCCGCGGATCTCGAGGTCGCGGCCGGCGATGCGGAAGCCGGCGCCGAGCTCGGTGAACTCGCGCAGGGCTTCGAGCCGCTTCCTCGCCTCCTCGGTCAGCACCCGGTCGGGCTCGGTCAGCAGGTAGCAGTAGCCGAGCTCGCGGCTCCGGCCGACCCGGCCGCGCAGCTGGTAGAGCTGGGCGAGGCCGAAGCGGTCGGCGCGGTGGACGATCATGGTGTTCACGGTCGGAATGTCGATGCCGTTCTCGATGATGGTCGAGGCGAGCAGCAGGTCGTACTGGCGCGCGGTGAAGGCGTGCATCCGCCGGTAGAGCTCGCGCTCGTCGAGCTGGCCGTGGCCGACCACCACGCGCAGCCCCGGCACCAGCTCCTTCAACTGCGCCGCCATCTGCTCGATCGACTCGACCCGGTTGTAGACGTAGTAGACCTGCCCGCCGCGCCCGAGCTCGAAGTCGATCGCCTCGCGCACCAGCTCGCCCGAGTGCGGCAGCACGGCGGTCTCGACCGCCATGCGGTCCTTGGGCGGCGTCTCGATCACCGAGATGTCGCGCACGCCGGCGAGCGAGAGCTGGAGCGTGCGCGGCAGCGGCGTCGCCGACATGGCGAGGACGTGGACGTCCTTCTTGAGCTGCTTGAGCTTCTCCTTCTGGGCGACGCCGAAGCGCTGCTCCTCGTCGACCACCAGCAGGCCGAGGCGGGCGAAGCGGACGTCCTTCGAGAGCACGCGGTGGGTGCCGACCAGGACGTCGACCTTGCCTTCCGCGACCCGCTCGACCAGGGCCTTGAGCTCCTTGCCGGTCTGCAGCCGGGAGAGCCGCTCGACGGTGACGCCGAAGCCCTCGAAGCGGCGCTGGAAGGTCTCGAGGTGCTGGTCGGCGAGGATCGTGGTCGGCGCCAGCAGGGCGACCTGGTAGTTCGAGTCGACGGCGCGGAAGGCGGCGCGCATCGCCACTTCGGTCTTGCCGAAGCCGACGTCGCCGCACAGCAGCCGGTCCATCGGCTTCGGCTGCTCGAGGTCGGCGTAGACCGCGGCGATCGCGTCGGTCTGGTCCGGGGTCTCCTCGTACGCGAAGGCGGCGGCGAACTGCCGCTCGAGGTCGCTGTCGCCGGCGAGGATCGGCGCGCGCGCGAGCTGCCGCTCGGCGTAGAGCTTGAGCAGCTCCTGCGCCATGTCGCGCAGCGTCCGCTCGACCCGCGACTTGGTCTTCGTCCAGGAGCTGCCGCCGAGCTGGTCGAGCCGCGGCGCCAGCCCCTCGATGCCCGAGTACTTCTGGACCTGGTCGATCCGCGCGAGCGGCACCAGCAGGCGCCGGCCGGCGGCGTAGGCGATCTCCATCACTTCGCTGTCGGCGGCCGGCGGCGGCGCCCCCTCGCGCAGCGCCGGCGGCAGCGCGGCCTCCGGGTCGGGCGCCGGGGCGACCGTGCGCAGGCCGAGGAACTGGCCGATGCCGTGGTCGCCGTGGACCACGTAGTCGCCGACCTTGAGATCGCGCAGGGCCGAGCCGAGGAAGGTCGCGAGCTTCGGCCGGCGGGTGCGGGCGAGCGCCGCCGGGCGCGCCAGCAGCTGGGTCTCGGCGTAGAGCGCGAGGCGCGCCGCCGGCAGCCGGAAGCCGCGCTCGAGCTCCCCGCCGGCGAGCTCGACGCCGCCGGCGCCGACCGGAACCTCGCGCCCGGCGAGCAGCTCCTCGAGCGCCGCGAAGCGGTCGGCGGCCGCCACCAGGACCAGGCGCTCGCCGCGCGCGCGCGCCGTCTCGACCTCGCGCGGGAAGCGCGGCATCTGGCCGTGGAAGAGATCGGTCGCGGTGGCCGCGAAGTCGACCGCGCCGGCGCCGCCGGCGAGCGGTTCGATGGCGAGGTGGGCGCCCCCGACGAGCGCGTGGACGTCGGCCGCCGGGTGTTCGAGCAGCTCCGGCGGAAGCGCGAAGCGATGATGCTCGCGGCGCGTCTCGAACTCGAGCGCGAGCCGCTCGGCATGGCGGTCGATCTCGGCGGCGAGCGCGGGCGGGTCGAGCGCGACGACCAGCGGGTCGCCGAGCAGCTCGGCGAGCGTCACGGTCGCCGCCTCGGCGAGCGGCAGCAGGTTCTCCCATCCCGCCGGCCGCCGCCCGGCGGCAAGGTCGCGGACGAGCTCGATCGTCTCGAGCCCCGGCTCGTCACCGGCGAGCGGGGCGAGGACGTCGGCCAGCCGCGCCGAGGCGCCCGCGTCCTCGGCGAAGAGGGCGAGCGGCAGGACCGTCGCCCGTTCGAGCTCCTCCTGCGAGCGCTGGCTCTCCGGGTCGAAGGTGCGCAGGCTCTCGAGCTCGTCGCCGAACAGGTCGAGCCGGAGCGGCGTCTCGGACCCCGCCGGAAAGAGGTCGACGACGCCGCCGCGCACCGCGAAGTCGCCGGTCTCGGCGACCAGGTCGACCCGCCGGTAGCCGAGCGCGGCGAGGCGTGCCGCGAGCTCCCCGGCGTCGAGCCGGGCGCCGCGCGCGAGCTCGATGCGCGGCAGCCGCCCCGGCGCGGGCAGGCGGCGGAAGAGCGCCCGTGGCGTGGTGACCAGGGCCCGCGCCGCCCCCGACACCGCCCGGTCGAGCGCCACCACCTCCTCGGCGCGCACCTGGAGCGAGGCGTCGATCGCCTGGTAGGGGGAGAGCGACGGGGCCGGGAAGGGGAGCCCGGTGCCCGGGCCCGAGAAGAGCAGGAGCGACTCGAGCCAGGCGCGCGCCTCACCCTCGTGGGGGACGACCACCAGGAGCGGACGGCCGGTCCGCTCGGCGAGCAGGTCGGCCACCCAGGCGGCGGCCGGCACCGGCAGACGGGTCGCGCGCGCTCCGTCCGGCAGGGCGCGGACGAGCGCTTCGAGCTCGGCGCTGGCGGCGAGATTCCGGGCGATCCCGGACCAGGGCGACGAGCGGCTCATCCGGTCAAGTCTATGGGTTCCCGGGACCGCCCCGGCGTCGGACCGGGCGCTGCCCCGCCCCGACCCGTCGGGTGGCTTGGCGCGCGGAGCCCCTGTGGTAGCTTGCCCGCGTGCTCCGAGGCGGCGCCTCCCGCGGTTCGCGCGGGGTCGCCCGACCCCGCCGGTAGACCCGCCGGCCGGTGCCCCTCCGCAGCTCCGGGCCCCCGCCCGGCAGCGACTGCCAGATCCCGAGACCGCCGGCCCCGGTAGCCCCGCCGCCCGCGCGTCTCCTCGGAGGGTTCATGACGTTCGTCACCGCGCTCACCGTCTTCGTCCTCGCGATCTTCGTCGGATTCGAGGTCATCACCCGCGTCCCGCCGACGCTCCACACGCCCCTGATGTCGGGTTCGAACGCCATCTCGGGCATCACCATCGTCGGCTCGCTCATCCTCGCCGGCCTCCCCGAGGTGCCCGAGCTCGTCCACGTGCTCGCCGGCGTCGCGGTCGCCTTCGCCACGGTCAACGTGGTCGGCGGCTTCCTGGTCACCCACCGCATGCTCGGCATGTTCCAGAAGAAGCGCTGAGGAGAGCCGACATGCACGTCCAGGACTACAGAGACCTCGCCTACCTCATCGCTTCGGTCCTCTTCATCATGGACCTGAAGTGGATGGCGCACCCGCGCACCGCGGTGCGCGGTAACTTCGCCGGCGCCGCGGGCATGGCGATCGCGATCGCCGCCACCGTGCTCGGACAGCAGATGACCTGGAAGTACGTCCTGATCGGCGCCGCGGTCGGCACCGTCGCCGGCTGGCTGATGGCGGCGAAGGTCAAGATGACCTCGATGCCCGAGATGGTCGGCATCCTCAACGGCTTCGGCGGCGGCGCCTCGGTGCTGGTCGGCGGCGCCGCGCTCGTCTCCGTCTACCGGGCGCTCACCACCGTCGCCCCCATGGGCATGCAGGAGAAAGTCGCGACCGTCGCCTCGGTGATCATCGGCTCGGTCACCTTCTTCGGCAGCTACGTCGCCTTCGGCAAGCTCGCCGAGTTCCTCGCCGTCAAGTGGAAGCTCAAGCCCTGGCAGGCGGCGGTCAAGTACGGCTTCGCCGCGGTCACCGCGCTCGGCGGTCTGGCCTACCTGATCGACGTCGCGGCGTTCGACGGCACGGCGACCGGGCGCGACAAGCTGATCGCGGTCTTCACCTTCCTCTCGTTCGTCGTCGCCGCGCTGCTGCTGCTGATCAAGAAGGACCGCTTCCCGGGCATGAACGCCACCAAGTGGGCGGCCGCGGCGATCAGCCTCGCGCTCGGCGTCGCGCTGGTGCTCGACCCGGCCAACATTCCGCTCTACTGGCTGCTGGCCGGCGTCGCGGCGGTGCTCGGCGTGCTGCTCACGATCTCGATCGGCGGCGCCGACATGCCGGTCGCGATCGCCCTGCTCAACTCCTACTCGGGCCTCGCGGGCTGCGCGACCGGCTTCGTCATGTCGAACTCGGTGCTGATCGTCTCGGGCTCGCTGGTCGGCGCCTCGGGCATCATCCTGACGCAGATCATGTGCAAGGCGATGAACCGGTCGATGACCAACGTGCTGTTCTCGACGCTGGGACCGACCGCCGACACGCCGGACGCCGACGAGGTCTACCGGACGGTCAAGGCGACCTCGGCCGAGGAGATCGCGATGATGCTCGACGGCGCGCAGCGAGTGGTGGTCGTGCCCGGCTACGGCATGGCCGTCGCCCAGGCCCAGCACACCGTGAAGACGCTCGCCCACATGCTCGAGGAGAAGGGCACCAAGGTCGAGTACGCCGTCCATCCGGTCGCCGGCCGCATGCCGGGGCACATGAACGTGCTGCTCGCCGAGGCGAACATCGAGTACGAGAAGCTGCGCGAGATGGACGACATCAACGGCGAGATGGACCAGGTCGACGTCTGCATCGTGGTCGGCGCCAACGACGTGGTCAACCCGGTCGCCGAGACCGACCCGAAGAGCGCGATCGCCGGCATGCCGATCATCCAGGCGCACAAGGCGAAGACGGTGATCGTGATCAAGCGCAGCCTGTCGCCCGGCTTCGCCGGTATCCCCAACCCGCTGTTCGCGCGCGAGAACGCCCTGATGTTCTTCGCGGACGGCAAGAAGGCGATCCAGGACATCATCAACGCGGTCAAGGAGGCCGCGTAGGGTCTCCGCTCCGCCGCCCCCCGTCGCGCCCCCGACGCCCGATCCGTCCGGACCCCGCTTCCTCGTCCGGCTGGGTCGGGCGTTGCACCAGGCGGGCTTCTCCGCGCCCGAGCTCGAGGCGATGCTCGAGCGGATGGCCGCGCGGCTCGGGCTGCGCGGCCAGTTCTTCTCCACCCCCACGTCGCTCTGGTTCGGTCTGGGCGAGGGCGACACGCAGCGCACCTACCTCGAGCGGGTCGAGCCGGCGCCGGTGGACCTCGGCCGCCTGGCCGAGCTCCACCGCCTGGCCGAGCGGGTCGCCGCCGGCGAGATGACCGCCGCGCAGGCGGCGCCGCTGGTCGACTGGGTCGCCGCCGCGCGACCCCGCTACGGCGTCCGGACGACGATCGCCGCGATGGCGCTCTCCTCCGGGACGAGCGCGGTCTTCCTGGGCGGCGGCGCGCGCGAGGCCGCCGCCGGGGCGACGATCGGTCTGGCGACCGGCCTGCTCGCCTGGCGTCTCGGCCGCTTCGAGCGCGGCAACCTGCTCTTCGAGCCGCTCGGCGCCGCGCTCGCCGCCTTCCTGGCGCTCGGCTGGGCGGCGCTCCTGCCGCCGCTCTCGCTCTATGTCGCGACGCTCGCCGGCCTCATCTTCCTGATCCCCGGCTTCACGCTGACGGTCGCCTTGACCGAGCTCGCCTCGCGCCACCTCTCTTCCGGCACCGCGCGCTTCGCCGGGGCGATCATGGTCTTCCTGACCATCACGTTCGGCGTCGCGATCGGCTCGCAGCTCGGCGGCGCGCTGTTCGGCGCGCCGGCCGGGGCGCTGCCCGCGCTGCCGCCGGCCTGGGCGGACGCGCTGGCGCTCGCCGCCGCGCCGCTCGCGCTCACCGTGCTCTTCCGCGCGCCGCTCGCCGAGTACCCCTGGATCCTGGCGGTCGGTTTCGCCGGCTTCCAGGTGGCGCGCGTCGGCGGCGACCTCGTCTCGCCCGAGCTCGGCATGTTCGCGGGCGCGCTCGCCATCGGCCTCGCCAGCCGGCTCTACGCGCGCCTGCGCCGGATGCCCGAAGCGGTGACGCTGGTGCCGGCGATCCTCCTGCTGGTGCCCGGCTCGATCGGCTACCGGAGCCTGGCGTCGCTCATGGAGCGCGAGGTCGTGCTCGGCATCGAGACCGCTTTCCGGATGATCGTGATCGCGGTGTCGCTGGTGGCGGGGCTGCTGCTGGCGAGCGTCGCGGCGCCGGCGTCGAAACCGGCGCGCGGCAAGGCCGCGCGCGCGGCTGAGCGCGAGCTGAGCGGCGGACGCTACTCGAGCTCGAGCAGGGGGTCGCCGCCCTCGACCGCCTGGCCGGGGGCGACGTGGACGCTCTTGACGATCCCGGCGCGATCGGCCTGGATCTCGTTCTGCATCTTCATCGCCTCGAGCACGACCAGGGCCTGCCCCGGCTCGACCGCGTCGCCGACCGAGACGCCCACCGAGACGACCCGCCCGGGCATGTAGGCGGCGATCGTCATCCGCCCCTGCCGGCCGCCTTCGCCGTGCGCGGAGCGCGCGAGGTGGACCAGCGGATCGACGATCTCGACCTCGGTCGCGCGCCCGCTCCAGCCGACCCGGAAGCGGCCGGCCGCGGTGCGGAAGACGGCGGTCTCGTGCTGCTCGCCGTCGACGATCAGGCTCTGCACGAAGGCGCCGAGAGAGCGCGCCTCGACGCGGTAGCCCCGTTCGCCGACGCGCACCTCGTAGTGTTCGCCGTCGCGCTCGACCGAGACCCGCTCGGTGCGCCCGCCCGAGATCGCGATCAGCTCCACGCACCCCTCCGCAGCGCGCCGTGCCGCGCCGCCTCGCGCCAGGCCGACCGGCGCGAGGCGCGCCCGTCGCTGCCCGCGGCGACGCGCTGGGCGCGCTCGAAGTGGGCGATCGCGGCGGCGACGAGCGGCAGGTCGGAACCCGCGTCGCGCTCGGGCGCCTTGAGCTCGCCCGCCGCCAGCCGGCGGTCGAGCCAGTGGATGTCGAAGCGGGCGGCGCGGAAGTCGTCGTCGGCGAGCAACGCCTCGAACAGCGGCGCGTTGGTCCGGATCCCCTCGACGCGCAGCTCGGCGAGCGCGCGCGCGAGCCGGCGCAGCGCCTCGGCGCGGTCGCGGCCGTGGACGATCAGCTTGGCGATCATCGGGTCGTAGTAGATCGAGATCTCGGCGCCGCCGTAGACGCCGGCGTCGTTGCGCACGCCCGGGCCCTGCGGCAGGCGCAGCCAGGCGATCTTGCCGGGCGAGGGCGCGAAGTTCCGGTAGGGGTCCTCGGCGTAGAGGCGCACCTCGATGGCGTGGCCGGAGGGCTCGATCGCGTCGAACTCGGGGCCGAGCGGCAGCCCCATCGCGATCCGGAGCTGTGCGACCACGAGGTCGACGCCGGTGACCATCTCGGTGACCGGATGCTCGACCTGGAGCCGCGTGTTCATCTCGAGGAAGTAGAACGAGCCGTCGGCGGCGAGCAGGAACTCGCAGGTGCCGGCGTTGGTGTAGCCGACCGCCGCGGCCGCCGCCACCGCGGCCTCGCCCATCCGGCGGCGCAGCTCGGGGCCGACCACCGTCGAGGGCGACTCCTCGACCACCTTCTGGTGCCGGCGCTGGAGCGAGCATTCGCGCTCGCCCAGCGAGACCACGCGGCCGTGCTGGTCGCCCAGCACCTGGATCTCGACGTGGCGCGGCCGCTCGACGAACTTCTCGAGGAAGACGGCGTCGTCGCCGAAGGAGGCGCCCGCCTCGGCGCGCGCGAGGCGGTAGGCCTCGGCGAGCTCCGCCTCGGCGCGCACCACCCGCATGCCCTTGCCGCCGCCGCCGGCCGAGGCCTTGAGGATCACCGGCAGGCCGATCCGGCGCGCCACCGCGAGCGCCTCGTCGACGTCGGCGAGCGGGCCGTCCGAGCCGGGCACCACCGGCACCCCCGCCGCGATCATCCGCCGCCGCGCCTCGACCTTCGAGCCCATGGCGTGGATCGCCTCGGGCGGCGGTCCGATGAAGACGATGCCGCGCTCGCGGCAGAGGGCCGAGAACTCGGCGCGCTCGGAGAGGAAGCCGTAGCCGGGATGGATCCCGTCGGCGCCGATCCCGACCGCGAGATCGACGATCGCGGCCATCCGCAGGTAGCTCTCGCTCGACGGCGCCGGGCCGATCCGGTAGGCCTCGTCGGCGAGCAGCACCGGCAGCGCCTCGCGATCGGCGTCGGAATAGATCACCGCGCCGCGGATGTCGAGCTCGCGCAGCGCGCGCAGGATGCGCACCGCGATCTCGCCCCGGTTGGCGATCAACACCTTGCGAAGGGGGCGCGGCACCGCGGTCATGGCTCGCGGGATGCTAGCACCCGGACCCGCCGCCGGAAGATCAGCGCGAGCGCCGTGAGCGCGGCGAGCGAGCCCGCGAGCGCGGCGGCGAGCGGACGCCGGTCGATCGCGAAGACGACACGGTGCGCCCCGGGCGGTACCTCGACCGCCAGGCGCGTGAGCTGCGCGATCCGGGTCGGCGCCGCGCGGCCGTCGACCGTCGCCCGCCAGATCGGCAGGTGGGCGCGGCGCACGACCAGCAGTCCCCCCATCGGCGAATCGGCCTCGATCTCGATCCGCTCGCGCGTCGCGGCGACGATCCGGGCCGCGCCCGCGGGGCCGGAGCGACGCCCCGCCTCGCCCGCGAGCAGCGCCACCCGCCGCGGCTCGAAGCCGGGCGCGCGGGCGAGCGCCACCGCGGCGGTCATCGAGGGCGCCGGCACCACGTCGCCGTAGAGCGTGGCCTCGCCGATCGCGCCGGGCAGCGCGTAGACGAAGACGCCGCCGCCGTCGCGCGCCGGCTCGAGCTCGAGCCGGGCGCGCGCGGCGGCCTCCGGCGCGAGCGGCCGGGAGAGCAGGAGCCGGTCGACGCCGGTCGACTCGAGCACCGCCAGGCGTTCGCGGTCGTTCATGTGGCGCAGCCCCAGACCGAGCGACTGCACGACGAAGCTGTCGAGCCCTTCCGGCGAGTAGTCGAACTCGAAGCGGCGCCCGGCGGCGAGGCCCGAGAAGGAGAAGAGGTCGTCGTGCGCGCGCCGGAAGAGCCAGAAGAGGCGGGCGTCGGGAACGCCGCCGGCGGCGAGGACGCGCGCTCGCGTAGTCGCCGCCGAACAGCCGGTTGAAGTCGCCCTGGCAGAGGACGGCGTCGGCCGGCAGCCGGTCGAGCAGCGCGGGCCGCCGCTCGTACGGGGCGCGCTCGTCGGTCGCCAGCACGGGCTTGAGGAGCAGCCACTGCCCCCAGGCGGCGAGCGCGACGAGCAGCGCCGCGGCGAGCGCCGGCTTCGCGAAGCGCACCGCGGCGAACGCCGCCCCGGCGAGCAGGAGCTGGAGCAGACAGACGCCCGCCCAGCGCACCCGCTCGGCGTCGAAGAGGGCGAGGTCGAGCGGCGCCCCGACCGCCGCGACGAAGAGCCGGGCGAGCGCTTCGGGAGGCGCGGCGAAGAAGAGCCAGAGCGCGGCCTGGACGGCCGCGGCCGCGGCGAGCGCGCGGCCGAGGAAACGGGCGCCCTCGCCGGCGGCGAGCGCCTCGACGCCGCGCCCGGCGGCGAGCGCGAGGGCGAGCGCCGGGAAGAGCAGGAACTTGACCGGGAAGCGGAAGACCTCGCCGCCGGGCAGCGCGGTCACCCCGAGCGCGACCGCCGCGCGCCAGCCGAAAGCGGCGGCGAGCCCGAGCCCGCCGAGCAGCGCGAGCGCGCGCTCGGCGCGGCCGCGCCGGGCGAAGCCGAGCGCCGCGAGCGCGAGGACGACGAGGCCCGGCGCGATCGTGAAGTAGAGGCGGGGCGGCGCGGCCGGATCGGCCGCCGCCCAGTCGCCGCCGAGGTCGGGGCGGCCGAAGAAGAGCGGCACCAGGACGTCCCAGAGCAGGCGCAACCCCGGCCCGCTCTGCGCCTGCGCGGCGGCGTCGTAGCCCCAGAAGCCGCGGAAGGAAGCGGGCAGCACGCGCAGCGTCTCGACGATCTGCGGCAGCGCGACCGCGGCGCCGAGGGCGAGCGCGAGCGCCAGGCGCGCGAAGGGGAGCCGCACGCCCCGCTCGCCGAGCGCGAGGCCGAGCGCGAAGACGACGCCGAGCGCGGCGACGATCGGATCGCCGCCGAGCAGAGCGAGTCCGGTCGCCAGCCCGAGCGCCGCCGTGCCGCGGCCGGCGCGCGGCTCCTCCGCCGCGGCGAGCGCCGCGGCCGCGAGCGCCGGTACGAGCGCCGCGGGCGCCACGCCGTTGAACAGATTCATCTGCGACAGGAAGACGCCCGAGAAGCCCCAGGCCACCGCCGCGCCCCAGGCCCCTTCACGGCCCAGCCCGCGCCGGCGCGCGAGCGCGTAGGCGCCGGCGATCGCCAGGAGCCAGTGCAGCCAGAAGTGGGCGTTGATCGCCCAGAGCGTCGAGCCGACGCGGACGAGCAGGTTGTCGGGATAGAAGGGGAGCGCGTTGGGGTTGCCGGCGAGCGCCTGGCCGCCGGCGCGCAGCGGGTCGACCAGCGGCAGCTCGCCCGCGCGCAGCGCCTCGGCGAGATAGGAGCGCAGGCCGAGGTGCGCGTTCAGGATGTCGCGCAGATAGAGCGTGCGCGCGCCGGTGGCGAGCGGCAGGACGACCAGCGCCAGGAGCAGCGCGACCGGCGCCACTGCGACGGCGAGGAAGCGCCTCACGCCGGCGCCCTTCGCGTCCGCGCGAGCGCGACGAGCGCGGCGAGCGCCACGATCCCGGCGAAGGCGGCGGCGAGCTGCTCGGGCGCGCGCGGGACCTCGACGGTCACCCGGTGCCGGCCCGGCGGCACGACGACGCCGAGCAGCGTGAGGTCGACCGGCAGCGTCGCGAGCTCCTGTCCGTCCTCGAGCCGCGCGCGGTAGAAGGGGAGGAATGCGCGGCGCAGGAGGGCGACGCCGCCCTTCGACTCGACTTCGAAGGCGACCCGGTCGGCGCTCTGCTCGAGCGCTCCCACCCGGCCGCCGGGGTCCTGCTCCACCGCGCGCGCCACCACGCTGACATCCGCCGCGAGCGCGCCCGAGCCGATCGCCACGAAGGCGCGCGCCGGCGCCGGCTCGACCACGAGCGCGCGGGGCCAGGCGAGAGGGGGCGCCGGGGCCTCGACCGCGAGCAGCTTCGTCTCGACCCCCCAGCGTGTCTCCGCGGCGAGAATCGGAAGCCCCTCGATCTCGCCCGCGCCGCTGCGCACCACGGCCTCGACGCCCAGGCGGCGCAGCCAGCGCACGCGCGCCGGCCAGCCGCTGCGGGCGAGCGCGCGGCCGAGCTCGGCGTGGAGCGGCGAGTAGATCCCTTCGAGGTCGGGCGCCAGCGGATAGCTGAGGCCCCAGCGGATGCCGGCCGACGGCTCGAGGTCGAGGAAGGTCAGCCGGGCGAGACCGGCCGGGTTCTGGACCTCGGCCGGATAGGGCACGCCCGGCTCCCACTCCGGGAGGATCCAGGGCACGACGGCAACGCTCCGGCGCCCGCCGAGCGCGGCGAAGAACGGCGGCGGCTCACGGTAGAGCGCGGCGTCGTCCGTCGCCACCACCGGCGCGAGCTGCGCGAGCGCCAGCCCCTGCGCGGCGACCAGCGCCCAGACGGCGCCCCGTCGCGCGCCCCAGCCGGCGACGAGGAGCAGCAGCCCGCCCGCGGCGAGACCCACGATCCAGGCGCCGGCATGGGTCGCCGCCGGCCCTTCCGCGCCGCCGGTCGCGAAGCGCGCGGCGAGGAGCCCCACGAAGGCGTCGAGATAGAACCGCAGGAGGAGCGCGGTCCCGAGAAGGGCGATCCCCGCGGCGGCGAACGCGCGCGCCCAGCGCGGCGAACCGACGACCCGGCCGAGGCCGAGCCCGGCCGCGACCGCGGCGCCCAGGCTGAACCAGAGCAGGAACTTCTGCGGGTAGCGGAAGACGCCGGCCGAGATTGCCGCGAGCAGCCCCGGCGCGAGGCCGCCCAGCCAGGCGAGCGCCAGCCCGGCCGCCGCGAATCCCGCCCAGACGCGGGCGCGCGCCGCTCCGGCCAGCGCGAGCGCGATCCCGACGACGCCGACGTGCAGCGAGAAGATGTAGGGCACGAACGGGGTCACCCGTTTCGACCAGAAGCCGAAGCGCCCGAAGTCGGAGGGCCACCCCCAGGGCAACGGCAGCAGCAGCTCGAGCAGGCGCGCCGGGTGGAGGCTCTGCGCCGCGCCGATCGCCGGGTCGACCCCCTCGAGCGCGCGCACCGAGGCCGGCAGCACGCGCAGGGTGGCGACCAGCTGCGGCGCCGCGATCGCGGCCCCGAGCAGGCCGACCGCGAGGGCGCGCGCGAGCCCGCCCCGGAACCCCCAGCGCGACCAGCCGACCGCGGCCATCGCCGGCACGACGAGCGCCGCCGTGACCGGCTCGCCGCCGAGCAGCATCAGGCCGCAGGCAAGGCCGGCGGCGAGCGTGGCGCGACGTGTTCCTGCGAGGATGCCCCAGAGCACGAAGGGCGCCCAGGCCGCGACCGCCAGCAGGTTGTAGAACGACCAGGTCGACAGCAGGTAGCCCGAGCCGGCGTAGGTGGCGCCCGCCACCAGCCCCCCCGCGCGGTCGGCGCCCGCCGCGCGCGCGAGGCCGCGCGCCCCCAGGAAGGCGAGCAGGCCGTGGAGCACGAAGTGGAGATGGAACGCGGTCTCGAAGGGGAGGACGAGGTAGAAGAGGTTGCCCGGGTAGAACGGCAGCGCATTCGGATTGCCCGCGAACGGCTGGCCGAGCGCCCAGGTCGGATTGACCCGCGGCACCGCGCCGCCGGCGAGCTCGGCCGCGCCGAACGCCTTGAGCGGCCGGTGGGTGACCAGCGTGTCGCGCAGGACGAGCCGCTCGCCGCCGGCGAGGAGCGGCAGCGCGAGCGCGGCGTAAAGCGCCGCCAGCAGCAGCGCGGCCGCGCCCAAGCCCGTCACGCGCCCGAGTAGAATCCGCGCCATGCCCCTCGCTCTCCTGCGCTCCCTGCGTCCCGCGCAGTGGGCGAAGAACGCCTTCGTGCTGGCGCCGCTCGTCTTCGCCCACCGGCTCGAGGACCCGCGCCTGCTCGCCTCGGCCGCGCTCGCCTTCGTCGCGTTCTGCGCGGCGTCGTCGGCGGTCTACCTGATCAACGACCTCGCCGACCGCGAGCAGGACCGCCAGCATCCGGTCAAGCGGCTGCGCCCGATCGCCTCCGGCGCGCTCTCCGCCGCCGTCGCGGCCGGCGCGGCGGCGCTTCTCGCGGGCGCGGCGGCTCTCCTCTGCGTCGGCCTCGGCGCCGGTTTCGCGGCGGCGCTCGCGAGCTACTTCGCGCTCAATCTCCTCTACACCTTCTGGCTGAAACATATCGTCATCCTCGACGTGATGTCGATCTCGGCGAGCTTCGTGCTGCGCGTGCTGGGCGGCGCCGCGGCGATCGACGTCGTGGTGTCCTCCTGGCTCGCGCTCTGCACCACTTTCGTCGCGCTCTTCCTCGCCTTCTCCAAGCGCCGCCACGAGCTGATGCTGCTCGCCGACACCGCCGCCAGCCAGCGGCGCGTGCTCGATCAGTACTCGCCGACCTTCCTCGACCAGATGATCAACGTCACCACCGCGTCGACCGTGATCTGCTACGCGCTCTACGCGGTGGCGCCGGAGACCGCGGCGAAGCTCGGCACGAAGTACCTCGTCTTCACGCTGCCGCTCGTCCTCTACGGCATCTTCCGGTTCCTCTACCTGCTCTACCAGCGGCCCGGACCGCGCAATCCCACCGAGGCGATCCTCAGGGACGCGCCCTTCCTCGCCAACATCCTGCTCTGGGCCGGGCTCGTGGTCGCCCTCGTCTATGGCGTCTGAGCCCGGCCGCGCGCGGCTCGCGCTGCTCGCCCTCCTCTTCTTCCTGTCCGGCGCGGCCGGGCTGGTCGACCAGGTGGTCTGGCTGCGCTACCTCGCCCTGGTCTTCGGCAACACGACGCTGGCGACCGCGACGCTGCTCGCCGTCTTCCTCGGCGGGCTCGGCGCCGGCGCCGCGCTCGCCGGGCGGCGCGCCCGCCGCCTGGCGCGGCCGCTCGCCGCCTACGGCCTGCTCGAGCTCGGCGTGGCGCTCTGGGCGCTCGCCTCGCCGGCGCTGTTCGCCGCCATCGACCAGAGCTACGTCGCGCTCTACCGCGCCTTCGGCGACCATCCGGCGCTCTTTTCCGGCGGCCGCGTGCTGCTCGCGCTGCTGGCGCTCGGCCCGCCGACCCTGATGATGGGCGCCTCGCTGCCGCTGCTGCTCGCCGAGGTCGAGCGACGGGGCGAGCGGAGCGTGGAGAGCGACCGCCGGGGCGAGCGCGCGGCGGCGCTCCTCTACGCGGTCAACACGCTCGGCGCGGTCGCCGGCGTCGCCTTCGCGGGCTTCTTCTCGATCCGCGTCGTCGGCCTGCAGGCGACGCTCGCGCTCGCCTCGACTGCCCAGGCTGCTGGTCGCGCTCGCCGCGGTCGCCGCCGCTCGCCGGCGCGCCCCGGACGCCGCGCCCGCCGCCGCGGCGGGCGCGGGCGGCGCGGCGCGCGCGCTCCTCGCCGCCGCCTTCGCGATGGGCACCGCGAGCCTCGCCTGCGAGGTGGTCTGGACGCGCGTGCTGGTCTTCTACTTCGGCTCGAGCGTCTATGCGTACAGCCTGATGCTGGTGCTCTTCCTCGCCGGCGTCGGCCTGGGCAGCATCGCGATCGCGCCCCTCGTCGCCCGGGTGCGCCCGTTCGCCGCGCTCGCCTGGATCGAGGGGGGCTCGCGCTCGCCGCGATCGCCAGCGTGCCGCTCTTCGTCGGGCTCGACGGCCGCCTGACCTGGCTCTCGGAAGCGATCCGCCCGCGCGCCTTCGGCGCCGGCGTGCTGGTCGAGCTGCTCGCGGCGCTGCCCGTCCTGCTGCCGCCGACGCTGCTCATGGGTGCGAGCTTCCCGCTGGTCATCGCCGCGGTGCACCGCGCCGGCCGCGACCTCGGCGCCTCCGCCGGCCGCGTCTACGCCGCCAACACCGCCGGCGCGATCGTCGGCTCGCTCGGCGCCGGCTTCCTGCTCGTCCCCGCGCTCGGCAGCCAGAACGCGCTGCTCGTCCTCGGCGCGGTCAACGGCCTGCTGGCGCTCGGCTTCGCGCGCGCCGACGGCGCGCTCGGGCGCGGCCGGCGCCGAATCGCCTGGGCCGCGCTCGCGGCCGCGCCGCTCGTCGCGCTGCCGCTCTTCCCCGCCGACCGCGTCATCCTCGCCGCGGGAATCTTCCGCGACGACCGGCCGGGCGACCTCGTCCACTTCGACGAGGACGCCCAGGCGGCGGTCGCGATCCGGCGCGCGGCCGGCCCCGCCGGGCCCTACCTCTCGCTC
Source organism: uncultured Acidobacteriota bacterium (assembly GCA_963803995.1). GTDB lineage: Bacteria > Acidobacteriota > Thermoanaerobaculia > Multivoradales > JAGPDF01 > JACTMI01. The sequence continues at coordinate 58,145 of CAWDOT010000006.1, read as the reverse complement.
GAGCTGAACGGCGTCAACGTCGCCGGCACCAGCCCCGACCTCTACGCCGTGCAGAAGATGCAGGGGCACCTGCCGCTGCTGCTCGGCGCCGGCACGGTCGGGCGCGTGCTGCACATCGGCTTCGGCAGCGGCGGCACCGCCTGGGCGGTCTCCCGCCACCCGGTCGACGAGATCCGCATCGTCGAGATCAGCCCGGCCGTGCTCGCCGCCTCCGACCGCTGGTTCGGCGACGTCAACCACGGCGTGCTCGCCGATCCCCGGGTGCGCGTCGAGATCAACGACGGCCGCAACTTCCTGCTCGCGACGCCCGAGCGCTTCGACGCCATCCTCTCGGACTCGATCCACCCGCGCTACGCCGGCAACGGCTCGCTCTACTCGCTCGAATACTTCCGCCAGCTCGAGCGGCGGCTCGCGCCGGGCGGCGTCGCCTCGATGTGGCTGCCGACCTACGCGCTCACCACGCGCAACTTCGCGCAGATCGTCGCGGCCTTCCGCGCGGTCTTCCCCGACACCATCGTCTGGTACGAGGCCTCGGCGCTCAACTCCTTCACCATCGTCACCGGCCGGCGCGAGGCCGCGCCCTGGGACCCGGCCGCGGTCGCGCGCGCGTTCGCCGACCCCGGCGTCGCCGCGGCGCTCGCCGACCTCGGCATCCTCGGCCCGGCCGACGTCGGTCGCCTGCTACCTCGCCGGCCCGCCCGAGCTCGCCCGCTGGCTGGCGGACGTGCCGCCCCACGTCGACGACCTGCCGGTGGTCGAGTACGAGAGCGGCACGCTGCTCGACCGCAACCGGAGCTGGCTCGAGACCTACGCGGCGCTCCTCGCGCTGCGCCCCGCCGAGCCGCCGGCGGCGCTCCTCGCCGGCTTCGCGCCCGCCGAGCAGGAGCGCGCGCGCCGTGTCTGGGCGGAGCGCCGGCCGGTGCTCGACGGGCACCGCGCCTATCTCGCGGCGCAGATTCTCGGCGGCCGCGCGCCCGGACCGCGATGAGCGCGCGCTTCGCGCCGCGGCCCGAGGAGCTCGTGGCCGCCGGCTACGCGCTCGCCGTCGCGGCGCTCCTCGCCCTCGCCGGTCAGCCTCTGTCGGTCGGGCCGATGGCGGCGGAGTACGCGAAGTTCCTCGTCGCGATCGCCGCGGTCTCGCTGCCGATCTGGATCGCCTTCCGGGTCGTGGACGCCGCCCGCCACCGCTTCCGGTTGCGGGCCGCCGCCGCCGACCTCGGCGAGCTCGCCCGCTCGTTCGCCGCGCTGCTCGTGGTGCTGGTCGCCTACACCAACCTCAAGAGCCGGATCACGCTCCTCCACCCCCGCCTCTTCGACGAGCCGCTCGCCGACCTCGACGCGGCGCTCCACTTCGGCGGCGGCGACTTTCTCGGCTGGCTGCTCTCCTTCACGCACGACCCGGTCTGGTCGGCGCGCTGGGGCACGGTCTACTTCTTCGCCTGGGCGGCGCTCGCGCTCCCCTTCGGCGTCGCCTTTGCGCGCGCCGGCGCGCCCGCGGTCCGCCGGCTCTCCGCGGCGCTCGGGCTCGCCTACGCCGCGGGCTCGCTCGTCTACCTCGCGCTGCCCAGCCTCGGCCCCGCCTTCGCCTTCCGGCCCCGCTTCGCCCACCTCGCCGGCTCCGCCGGCTTCGCGGTGCAGGAGTCGATGCTCGCGGCGATGCTCCGGCTGCTCGCCGAACCGGGCGCCGTCGCGGTGCCCTTCTTCGGCATCGCCGCCTTCCCCAGCCTCCACCTCGCCACCACGGCGCTCGGTGTCCTCGCCGCCTGGCGCTGGGCGCGGCCGCTGGTGCCCCTGCTGGTGGTCTGGAACCTGGCGATCGCGTGGAGCGCGCTCTACTTCGGCTGGCACTACGCGCTCGACTTCTACCCGGGGGTCCTGCTCGCCGTCGGGGCCTGGTGGGCGGCCGGCCGGCTCACCGGCGCCGGCGCGCCGCCCGCGCACCCGTCCTAGATCGTCTCGAGGTAGGCCTCGTGGAGGCTCGCGAGTCGGTCGGCCTCGACGCCGAAGCGCTGCTGGATCGCCTCGACCTCGTCGCGGCGGGTGACCAGCGCGCGCACGCACTCGGCGTCGAAGCGCTGGCCGGCGAGATCCTCGAAATAGGCGAAGGCCTCGTCGTTGGTCCACGCCCGCTTGTACGGACGCGCCGAGGTCAGCGCGTCGAAGACGTCCGCCACCGCCGCGATCCGCGCCTCGAGCGGGATGGCGTGGCCGGCCAGGCCGAGCGGATAGCCGCTGCCGTCGAAGGCCTCGTGGTGGGCGGCGACGATGTTGCGCAGGATCTCGAAGTGCTCCGAGCCGGCGATCCCGAAGGCGTTCGCCAGCGTCTCGACCAGCGCGAGCCCGCGGTCGACGTGGCCCTGCATCCGCTCGCTCTCCTCCTCGGTGAGCGGCCCCTCCTTGAGCAGGATGCGGTCGGGGATGGCGACCTTGCCGAGGTCGTGCAGCGGCGCGAACAGGAAGACGAACTCGACGAAGGCGTCGTCGCGCCCCTCGCGCGCCGCGACCTCGCGCGCGATCAGCCGCGCGTAGCGCGCCATGCGGTCGAGGTGGGCGCCGGTCTCCTCGTCGCGCGCCGAGCTCATCTCGCGCGCCACGTCGACCGCCGAGCGCAGCAGCTGCGCGGGGCGCAGCGCGTCGAGGACGAGCAGGCCCACGAGCTGCGAGTAGACGGACAGGTGCGCGGTCACCGTCGGCGTGAAGTAGGCGGGCCAGTGCGAGTCGAAGAAGACGAAGCCGCCGAGCGCGTCGCGGTCGTAGAAGGGGTGGGTGAAGCTCGAGCGGAAGCCCCCCTCGAGCAGCAGGCGCGAGTGCGCGGCGGGCGAGTCGCGGAAGACGTCGAGATCGTCGACCACCCGGTCGCGGCCCGCCACGGCGAGCTCGGCGAGCGAGGGCACGTCGGCGAGCAGGACCTCGTGCAGGCTGAAGGGGGTGCGGCCGGCGGTCGAGTGGACGAAGGTGGTGAGCCGGTCCGTGGCGGGGTCGTAGATCGCCACCGCGACCCTCGAGATCCCCGGCAGGTCGCGCCGGAGCTCGTCGTGCACCACGGCGAGCTCGTCGCGCAGCCGGGGCGAGCGCTTCGCATCCGCCATGGGCTCACCTCCGGCGGGGCCGCGGCCCCACGCCGGCATTGTCGCGCCCGCCGGCCTCGCCGCTCGCCGCCCCTCGGGGTGGGACGGGGGAGGCGGGGCCGCGCGCGGTCGTGGGTCCCCGGACCGGGCTCGGATAATCTGGCGCGATCGTGGACACTTCGAGCGAGGCGTTGGTCCGCGCATGACACGCGCAACCGCAGCGGCGCGGCCGGTTCGCGAGTCCGAGGACGCCCGCCGCCGCTCGGTCGTCCCGACCCGGCTCTCGAGCTTCCGCTCCTTCGACGGACAGGCCGCCGCCGTGACCTGGCACCAGCGTCCGGATCGCTACCGGCAGCTCGAGGCCAGCGACGGCGGCGAGATGCCCCGAATCGCTCGCGGCGCCGGTCTCAGCTACGCGCCGGCGAGCTTCGGCAGCGGCGTGCTGGTCCTCGAGATGACGCGGTTCAGCCGCATTCTCGATTTCGCCGAGTCGTCGGGGTCGGTCCGGGTCGAGGCCGGCGCGTCGATCGGCGACCTCCTGTCCTTGGCGCTCGCGCGCGGCAGGTACCTGCCGGTCGTGCCCGGCCACCCCGACATCACCGTCGGCGGCTGCATCGCCGCCGACGTACACGGCCAGAACCCGGGCCGCGACGGGACCTTGTCGCGACTCGGTCCTCGAGTTGACGCTCTTCCATCCGCGTCTCGGTTTCGTCACGACCTCCGGCACGGAGCGACCCGAGCTCTTCGAGGCGACCTGCGGGGGCTTCGGCCTGACCGGGATCATCGTCGACGCCACCCTGGCACTGCCGGCGCTGCCGGCGCCGGGCGTCCGCCTCGCGCGCCGTCCGGTCGAGTCGCTCGCGGAGGCGGCCGATCTGATTCTCGGCGGCTGCGGTTCCCTTCTGCTACAGCTGGCATCAGCGGCTTGCGCGGCACCAGGTCGATCGGACCGGGGCTCGTCTTTCTCGGCGACTGGACCGACGCGCCCCGCAGCGGCGGACCGCGACGTCGGGCGAAGAGGCTGACGGCGGTCGGCCGCGGCGTCCTCCCCGTCTGTCTCTGGAACCCGGTCACCGCCGCCGCCGCGGCGCGGGCGTTCGATCTCGCGAGCCGTCACCCCGTTCCGGCCGGCCACGGTCCGTCTACGAGTGCAGCTTCCCCTTCGCGCGCCAGACGGCCTATCACCGCTTCTTCGGTCGCCGCGGCCTGGGGGAGATCCAGGTGATGATTCCCACCGCGTCGATCGACCGCTTCCTCGACGCCCTGTCCAGGGTCCTCCGCGCGCACCGGCCGACCGTGACCATGACGTCGCTCAAGAGCTTCCGCGGCCGCGCGCTCGCCCTGAGCCCTTCCGGCTCGGGGCTGCTGCTCGCGATCGACTACGTCCGCGGCCGCCGGACGCCGGCTTTCGAATCCCGCGCTCGACGATCTCGCCATCGAGCTCGGCGCGCAGCCGAACATCGCCAAGGACTCGCGGCTCCCCGCGCGTGTCGCCGAGGCCACCCTCCCGACCTGGCAGGGCTTTCGCGAGCGGCTCCAGCGCATCGATCCCGGCCGCCTCTTCCAGTCGGATCTCTCCCGGCGGCTCGCACTGTGACCTGGCTGCTGCTCGGAGGAACCTCCGGACTCGGGCGCAGCGTGGCGGAGGGCCTGGCCGCCCGTGGCGAGCCCCTCGTGGTGGTGTCGAGCGACCTGCGGGACGCGCGCGCGCAGGCGGCGGACTCGCCCTCCGGTTCGCGGTCCGCACCGAGGCCGTGGCCCTGGATCTCGCGCGCTCCGGTCCCGACCTCGCGACCCTCGATCGCGCTCTCGACGGTTGTGGGCGGCTGCGCGGGATCGTCGCCGCCGCGGGCGCCAGCCGGGACGGCGACGTGATCGGCGGTCCTGAGGGCTCCGCCGAGACCATTCTGCGGGTCAACTTCCTGGGGCCGAGCCGCGTCGTCGAGCATCTGCTGCCGGCGCTCGAGCCCTCGCGGTCGGCGCTGATCGTCGGCATCGGGTCGGTCGCGGCCTGCCGCGGACGGCGGCAGAACGTCGCCTACTCGGCCGCCAAGCGCGCTCTGGCGAGCTGGTTCGAGAGTCTCCGCCACGCCTCCGGCCCGACCGGGCCTCGCGTCCACTTCTACACGGTCGGCTACCTCGACACCCATCTCGCCTTCGGACGCAACCTGCCGCTGCCGGCGGCGGACCCTCGCCTCCTCGCCCGGAGGATCGTGCGCGCAATCTCGACCGCCCGAGCGGCGCCTCTATTTCCCGTTACTGGCGCGGGATCTGCGTGCTGCTCCGGCTCCTGCCCTGGCCGTTGTTCCGGCTCCTCCGGCATTGAACCGCATCGGCGGCGACGAGGCGACCATGATCGAGACCAGACAGCCGCCAGCCGACCCGGAGGGATCCGGAACGCGCGGGCCCGCGACCCGATGGGCCGACGGCGGGGGCCCGGGTCGACCCGACGTCAGCCTCTCTTTCCGGTCTACAAGGACGACCAGACGATCCGCGAGCTCGCGCTAGCGCGCGCTCCGGATGCTCGCCGAGGTCGCGGAGAACTACGAGGTCGTCATCGTCGACGACGGCTCCCGGATCGCTCCGGAGAGATCGCCGACGAGCTCGCCCGGAGCGATTCCCGCATCCGGGTGGTGCACCACCCGCGCGATCTCGGCTACGGCGCGGCCATGAAGCGGGGCATCTCGCTCTGCCGCTTCGACTGGATCTGCATGGTCGACGGCGACAACGAGTACGACGTCTACGACCTCAAGCGGATGCTGGTCCTGAGGCGCTACTACCCGCTGGTGATCGGCTTCCACTACAAGAAGCTCTACTCCGCGCTGCGGATCTTCATCTCCTACGTCTACAACGCGACGTTGCGCTACCTGTTCGACCGGTTCCGGGACATCTCGACGGGCATCCGGCTGATCCACCGCTCGGTGCTCGACGAGGTGACGCTGATCTCCGACAGCCCCTTCGTCGGCGCCGAGCTCGCGATCAAGTCGATGCTGCGGGGCTTCCCCGTCGGCGAGGTCGGCATCCAGACCTTTCCGCGCCGGTTCGGGTCCGGCTCCTCGACCTCGCCGATCAACATCCTGAGGACGATGCGCGACATCTATCGGATGCACCGCGAGGTCTTCTCGGATACCTACAGCCTGCCCGAAGGCCGCCGGCGGTGAGCCTCCGGGAGTCCGGGCACGCCGCTGCCGCGCCGGGCGGGGCCCCGGCGCCGTGCTACCGTCCGCGCGCCGCCGGACCGCGCCGACGAGGGCGCACGCGCCGCGACGCTCGCGCTGTTCGCGACCTCGTTCGCCGCGCTCCTGCTCGGCGCCGACGGCAGCGCGGCCAACGTCTACGACGAGGGCGACGTGCTCTACGGGGCGCGCCAGGTCCTCGCCGGCGCCGTCCCCTACCGGGACTTCTGGGCCATCTACGGACCGGCCCAGTACTGGACCGTCGCCGGACTCTTCAAGCTGCTCGGGACCTCGATCCTGACCGAGCGGATCTGGGACTCGCTGGTGCGGGCCGCGCTGGCGGCCACGACCTACGCGCTCGCACGCCGCCTCGGCGGCCGCGGCGCGGCGCTCGCCGTCTGGCTGCTGACCCTCGGCTGGCTCTGGCTCGTGAAGTTCTACGGCTATCCGCTCCTCCCCGCGGCGCTGTTCGGTCTGCTCGCCGTGGCCCGACTGCTCGGCCGCGGCGCCGCGCGCGCGCCGCGCCGGACGGCCTTCCTCGCCGGCATGCTGGCAGGCGTCGCGGCCCTCTTCCGTCCCGACATCGGCGTCTACACCCTCGTCGCGGCCGCGATCTGGATGGCCACGGATGCCGGAGCCGGCCGCGACGAGGGCGTCTCGCCGCCGGCGCGTGCCCGCGTCGCGCGTCTCGGATATCTCGCCGCCGGCGCCGCCGCTCTCGGGCTGCCGGTCCTGATCTACCTCGTCTCTGTGGTACCCCTCGCGGATCTTTCGCTCCAGCTCGTCGTCTATCCCGCCACGATCTATCCGGGCACCCGCACCCTCCCGTTCCCGTCGCTCGTCGCACCGATCGCCCAGGTCCTGCGCGGAGCCGGGCCCGCCGGCGCCCTCGACCAGGTCTCGCGCGCCCTGGCGCTCTACTCTCCCTGGCTGATCCTGGCGGTCGCGGGCGTCCGGCTCTGGCGGGACCGCGGCCCCGCGCGCGCCGGTCACCTCGACGTCCACCTGCGCCGCGCGGCGGCGCTCCTCGCTCTGGTCGTTCTTCTCTACGGGGTCAAGAGCGCCGGTCAGGCCGCACGTGCCGCATGTCGCCCATGTGCTGCCGCCCGCCTTCGTCCTGGCCGGCCTCCTCGTCTCCGCCGGGAGCCGCGGCGGACGGCGCGCCGGGCCGGCGGCGGCCGTCGCGCTGCTCGTCGCGCTCTCCTGGGCGCCGGTCCACGCCCTGCTCGCCGTCCCGCCGGACTCCACGCTGGGCGCGAGTCTCGCGCGGGCGCTCGTCGATCCGGGCGCCGCCACGAGGGCAGCGGCGATTCCCGGCCTCGCGGCCCCGTCGAGGTCCCGCCGGCCGCCGCCCACTTCCGGCTGGACGCCGACCAGCTGGCGGCGGTCGATTTCATCCGGACCCACACCGCGCCGGGCGACCTGCTGTTCGTCGGCAACGGCCGGCACGACCTCGCCTTCGGCAGCGACGTCCTCTTCTACTTCCTCGCCGACCGCACCGCGGCGACCCGGCACCACGAGTTCAATCCTGGCGTCACCACGAGCGCGGCGGTCCAGGCCGAGATCATCCGCGCGCTGCGCGCCGCGGAGGTCCCCTACGTCGTCCGCACCGACCGCTTCGATCGGGCCCGGGAGCCCAACCGGAGCTCGGTCAGCAGCGGCGTGCATGACCTCGACCGCTTCCTCCAGCTAGACTACGTTCCAGTCGCGCGGGTCGGACGCTACGAGATCGCTCGTCGTCGCGCGCTGGCGCGGTGACTGCGCGAGCGTGCCGCTCGGCCGCGGAGGAGCCGGAGGACCGAGCATGCCATCCGAACCACCCGCGTCGATCCCCCCGGCACCGGGACCCCGCATCGCCGTCGTCGTGCCCTGTCATCGCGTCGGAGGCAGAGTCCTCGACGTCCTCGCCGGCATCGGCGACGAATGCCAGCGCATCTACGTCGTCGACGACGCTTGCCCCGACGCCACCGGCGACCTGGTCGAGCGCGAGCTGCGCCGACCCGCGCGTCGTGCGTGCTCCGCCACGACGTGAACCTCGGCGTCGGCGGGGCGACGATCACCGGCTACCAGCGCGCGCTCGCCGACGGCGCCGACATCATCGTCAAGCTCGACGGCGACGGCCAGATGGATCCCGCGCTGATTCCGCGGCTCGTGTCGCCGATCGCGCGAGGCGACGCCGACTACGCGAAGGGGAACCGCTTCTTCGACCTGAACGGTCTCGCGAGATGCCGGTCGTGCGCCTGCTCGGCAACGCGTCGCTCTCGTTCCTCAGCAAGATCTCGAGCGGGTACTGGAACCTGTTCGATCCGACCAACGGCTTCACCGCGATCCACGCGAAGGTCTGGGGCGCGGTCCGCGCCGATCGCGTCGCCCGGCGGTGGTTCTTCGAGTCGGACATGCTCTTCCACCTCGGCATCCTGCGCGCCGTCGTCCAGGACGTCCCCATGCCGGCGCGCTACGCGGACGAGCGCAGCGGCCTCCGGGAGCACTCGGTCGTCGCGGAGTTCGCGTGGAAGCACCTGCGCAACGGCGTGAAGCGGATCTTCTATTCCTACTTCCTGCGCGACTTCAGCGTGGCCTCGGTCCAGCTCCTGGCCGGGAGCGTCCTGGTCGCGGCGGGCACCTGGATCGGCGTCGACTACTGGCGCGAGAGCGCCGCACACGGGCCGCCTCGCCAGCTCCGGAACGGTCATGCTGGCCGCGCTGCCGATCCTCATCGGCTTCCAGCTCCTGCTCGCGTTCCTCGAGCTTCGACATGCAGAACACCCCGGCGTCTCCGATCCACCGGCGGCTCTAGCGCCCCGGCCTGCGGACCGGAGCCTCGCGCCGTCGGATCCCGCTCCGGCGCTTCCCGGGCCGCGCCGAGACTTCCGGCGCCCTTCGCGGTACTTTCACCGGGCTATGGGCACCCTGCTGAGGGACTCCTTCTGGGTTCTGCTGACCTCCTGTTCGACCGTGGCCTGTCAGCTGCTGACCAAGCGCGGCCTCCGCCGGCTGGCGCCTCTCGATTTCGCGGGCGATCCTCTGGCCACCTTCGCCGCCGTGCTCACCTCGCCTTTCATCGTGGCCGGCGTCGCCATCCAGGTGCTCGGCTTCGGCGTCTGGCTGACCGTGATCGCCCGCGCCAACCTCACCTGGGCGGTCGGCGTCGCCGGAGCGCTGACGCTGCTGCTCACGGCGCTCCTCAACTGGCTGCTGCTCGGCGAGCGCGTCTCGCCAGTCCAGGCGCTGGGGGTGGTGCTGCTGGCGCTCGGCATCGTGCTGCTCTCGACGGATCCGGAGCTCTCGCGGCGCATGGCGCCCTAGCGCTTCCCGGCCCTCGCCCGCGCGCGGAGTTGCTAGAGAAGCCGGGCGAGAATCCGCCAGAGGCCGCCGAGCACCGGGTTCGCGATCCGCTCGAGCAGCCAGGAGTCGCCGTACTCCAGCTCCATCCGGCTGGTGAAGCCGCGCATCACCTCGCGGTCGGGGAGGCGGCGACGCCGCTGGACCTCGCGGCGCGAGGCCGCCAGGTAGCGCAGGGTGTCGCGGCTCGCCAGCGCGGCCAGCGCGCGCAGCTTGTGGCCGGCCCAACCGGAGCGCAGCGCGAGGAGCAGGATCGCCACCTCGCTGGCGAGGAGCGCCGGGCGCGAGCAGCGCCAGCGTGCGCGCCGAGGCGAGACGCAGGAGGACCAGCCAGCGGTTGCGCTCGAGGTAGAAGTACTTGCCCGGGTTGCGCGCGAAGTCGTGGCGGTGGAGCACGATCGAACGCGGCGCCAGGCGGACCGAGTGGCCCGCGAGGCGCAGCCTCCAGCACAGGTCGAGGTCCTCGCAGTAGAGGAACAACCGCTCCTCCATGAGGCCGACCTCGGCCAGCGCGGCGAGCCGCAGGAGGACCCCGGCGCCGGAAGCGAACCCGATCTCGCGCGCCTGCTCGGGGGCCTGCGCCCGGGGCGCGCCATGCTGGTCGCAGAATCCGAAGCCCAGGAAGTGGATCCGGTTCCCGCCGCTGTCGATGCGGCCCGCCGTCCGGCTCGAGGAGCAGCAGCGACTGGACCGCGGCGGTGCGCGGGTCGGCATCCATCACGGCGCAGGCCTCCTTCGAGGAATCCCGCGGTGACGCGCGCGTCGGGATTCAGGAGATAGACGAACTCCCTGCCTTCCGCGCGCGCCCGCTCGATGCCCAGGTTGTTGCCGGCGGCGAAGCCGCGATTCCCGCCCGCTCTCGTGCAGCCCGACGCGCGGGAACCGGCCGCGGATCCGCGCCACCGTGCCGTCGCTCGAGGCGTTGTCGACGACCAGCGTGGAGGACTCGAAATCGTCGCCGAGCGCCTCGGCGAGCGAGGCCAGACAGGCGTCGATCGTGTGATAGGAATCGTGCGTCACGACGATGACGAGCACGCGTGTCATCCGGTCGGCAGTCTAGCCCAGCGGGCAGGACGCCGACCGCACCGGCGCGGGTGCGAGCCCGAGCCGACCGCGCCCATGCACCCGACCCGCCGCGGCGAAGACGTCTTCCACTCCGCTCTCTACTCGTCGACGCCGCGCGAGAAGCTGCGGCGCGCGCTGAGCTCGGGCCCCGCTACTACCTCGTCGACCTGCCGCGGTACCTGGCGGCGCGGCGCCGGCTGGGCCTCGACCTCTGGGACGCGCGCGCCTTCCTCAATCCGTTGCGCGAGCTGCGCCGGAGGGCGTACGCGGCGTTCCCGCTGCCGCCCGGCTACCAGGAGTCGCTCGCGGAGCTGCGCGACGAGCGGCGCGCGGATCGCGATGCCCCGGCTCCGGCTCGAGTCGCTGCTCGGCGCCTGGTGGCTCGCCCGCGACGCCCCGGGCGACGTGATCGAGTGCGGCGCCTACGAAGGAGCGACCTCGCTGCTGCTCGCGCTGCTGGCGCGCCGCAACGGGATCGCGCAGAAGGTCCACGTGCTCGACACGTTCGAGGGCGCGCCGCCGCCCTCGCCGCTCGACGGCGGCCACCAGGCCGGCGAGTTCAGCTCGCCGCAGGGCCGGCCCGAGCTGCTCGAGCAGCGGGCGCGCGCGCTGCGGCGTCGGCGACCGGCTCGCGATCCACGTCGGGCTCTTCGCCGCGACCTTCGCGACGCTGCGCCCCGGTGGACCCGCGCTTCGCCTTCGCGCACATCGACGCCAACCTCTTCGAGAGCACCCGCGAAGCCTGCGCGTTCACGCTGCCCCGCGTCGCGCCGGGCGGCATCGTGGTGTTCGACGACTACAACGGGGTCTGCGACCTCGGCGCGCGGCTGGCCATCGATCTCTGCCTGGGCCGCGGCGCGGTGCGGCCGTCGCCGCTGGCGTGGTGCTCGTGCTACCTCCGCGGCGAGGACCGGCCGGACGGCGGAACCTAGCGCGGCCTCACCCGGGGGGTGGCGGCAGGCGCAGGAGCGTCAGCACGCCGCCGCCCTGGCCGAACCGGGCGGCGACCTCCAGCGCGCCGGCGGGAACCCGGACGAAGCGGCAGCGCAGGTCCTCGGGGTAGACGAGGACGAAGTCGGCGCCCGCGAACGCGCAGCAGCGCCAGCGTCTGGTCCGGGCTCTCGCGACACTCCATCCAGTGGATGCCCCGTTCGCTGTAGGGCCCGAGCGTCTGCGCGCGGGTCGTCACGAAGGAGACGTCGGGGCCCTGGCGGGCGATCCAGGCCAGCGCCTCGTGCTCCTGGGCGGCGAGCCCGACGAGATAGCGCCGCTCGAGCAGTTGCCCCGTCGCCTGGGCGCCGATGAGCACCGTCAGCCCACCAGCAGCAGACCCGCGATCCGGGCGATCCGGCCGCCGTTCCTGAACAGGAGCGCGAGCGACCACGCCAGGACCAGGACGAACGGCAGGCCGTGCCGGAATCCGAACAGCCACTCCTTGAAGAACCTGGCATGTTCGGCGTGGACCGGCGCCAGGACGGCGAGCGCGGCGAGCAGGGTTCCGGCGGGCAGCAGGGTTCCGGCGGTTCCGAGCCGGCCGAGCGCCTCGCTCAGGCGGCCGGGCCGCGCCAGCACGAGGCCGAGGGCCAGCGGCAGCACGAGGATCGCGGGACCGAAGGAGGCGGCGTAGCCATCGCGGGTCGAACAGCGAGAAGCTGGTCCGGAACCCCTCCAGCAGTTCCAGGAGCGCGCGGTCCGAGGCCCGCGGTGGGCACCTGCATCTGGAACGGAAGCACCTCGGGCGTCGCCCGGTAGCTCGCGGTCGCGAACAGGTACAGGGGATGCCAGGGGCGCGCCCAGCTGGCGATCCAGACCGCCCAGGGGAGGCACCGCGACCGCCCCCGCGCCGCCGAGCAGCACGAGGTGCCCCCAGGGGATCCGCCGCGCGCGCAGCGCGAGCGCGACGGTGATCATCATCGCGACCCCGAGGCCGACCATCTGGCCCCGGGTCAGCGCGGCCAGCGCCGACACCAGGCCGAGACCCGCCGCCAGCCCGGGCGACGGGCGCCGGTCGTAGGCGTCGAGCAGCAGGAGCGCGGCGAAGAGACCGGTGAAGGCGAGGGCCTCGGTGTAGGGCGCGGAGGTGAACTCGAAGAAGACCGGATTGAGCGCGAAGGCGAGGAGAATCAGATGCGCGGGCGTCGGACGGAGCGCCGAGCCGGTCGCCGGGCGGCGCTCCGCGCCGCCCCGAAGAGCCGATCGGCGAGCAGGAAGAGGAGCAGGAGGTCGACGAGGTAGAGCGCTTCGGGCAGCGTCTCGCAGAGCTTCCAGAGGTCGACCCAGCGCCCCAGGTAGCCGAGGGCGAGCGGCCAGATCGGCGCCACGTTGGCCGCGTGCGGAAAGCTCTTCAGTCCCTGGTGGTAGAGCGAGACGTGGGTCTTCAGGCCCTCGCCGCGTTCGACGTGCTGCGCGATCTGGAAGTAGTAGTTCCCGTCCAGGAAGTCCCGCCCGAGGCCCGGATTGAACTCGAGCTTGAGCAGCGCGAGCCCGGCGAGGAGGAGGACCGTCAGCAGCCAGCCCTCGGGGAGGGTTCGACGGGCCCGCTCCGTCGGACCCGAAACGGCCGCTTCGCCTCCGGACGCTGGATGATCCGCGGGGTTCACCGGGTCCCGGAAGGTAGCACACCTCTCTTGCTCCGAACGGGGCCGTCGCGAGAGAGTGTCGGTTCAGACCCGCGATGGACGAGCGGCAAGGCCACGATCGCGCGCAGCCCCGGGACCCTTCGTTCCCGGACCTCCCGGGGCGCCGGCCGGATGGCCCGGTGCTCGCGGGCTTCGTCGTCGGCGCCGCCTGGGCCCTCTTCCTGGCGTTCGCCTTCCGGGGCGCCGAGCCGCCCGCCGGCACCGCCCCGCTCGGCGCGCTCTTCTCGCGTCTCTTCCTCGCGCTCTTCGTCGGTCTCGGACATGGCGCGCTGCTCGCGCTCGCGGGATCGGCGCTCGAGCGCCTCCGCTGCGCGCGCCGGCACCCGCGCCCCGTCGCGATCGCCGGCGCCCTGACCCTGGGGGTCGCTCTACGCGGCCGGCGTGCTCTCGGTCGTCAAGTTCCGGATGGTCGGCTCCCACCTCCGCTACGAGGATCTCTGGTTCCTCACCCGCAGTCTCGGGCAGCTGAGCGCGGAGACGAGCGCCGCCGAGCGCCTCTTCCTGATCGGCACGGCTCTGCTGCCGCTGCTCCTGGCGGGCGCGATCCTGGGCGTCCTCGCGCTCTGCCGCCGCTTCCCGACCGCGGCGTCGCCGGGTCGCCTGGCGCTGCTCGCCCTGGTCGCGTGCGCCGGCGCCGCGGGCGCCGCGCTCGGACATCCGGGCGCGCGCCAGGCCGCGCTCGTCTACTTCCCGGACACCCGGCGCCTCGCGGCGCTGCTGCCCGCGCCCGCCGCGCCCGCCGCGGAGCAGCGCCGCGGCCCTCGGCGGCGCGCCCATCGCGCCGTTCGCCGCGCCGCCCGGCTTCGCGCGCTCGAACGTCCTCGTCCTGATGCTCGAGTCGGTGCCCTGGAAGCGGCTCTACGGCCCCGAGGCGCGCCCGGAGTCGACGCCCCGTCTGCTCGAGCTCGCGCGCCAGTCGATCGTCTTCGACCGCGCCTACGCGACCTCGACGCACTCCGACTACGCGCAGACCTCGATCCTCGCCTCGCTGCACCCGCGCAAGAGCCCGGGGCACGACTACTTCACCCGGCTCGACTACCCGCGCACGCTGTTCTGGGATCCGCTCCACGCCCTCGGCTACCGCACCGCGCTCTTCTCCTGCCAGAACGAGAGCTGGGGCAACATGATCGCGTTCAACACGACGCCCGGTCTCGATCTCTTCCGCCACTCGCCCGACTGGCCCGACGCGCCGCGGCGGGGCAGCGGCGCGGAGTCGAAGGTCTACGAGCCGGCGCCGGTCGCCGCCTTCCTCGACTGGCTCGACCGCGAACCGGGGCGCCCGTTCGCGGCCTACCTCAACTTCCAGGCCACGCACTACCCCTACATGGTGCCCGAGGAGTGGCCGGCGCCCTACCAGCCCTCGGCCCTCGACTTCCCCACCACCTTCCTCTCCTATCCGGCCGACAAGATCCCGGTGATGGAGAACCGCTTCCACAACGCGCTCGCCTACGTCGACCTCCACGTCGGCAAGGTGCTCGACGGCCTGGCCGCGCGCGGGCTGCTCGAGAAGACCGCGATCCTGGTCGTCTCCGACCATGGCGAGGCCTTCTACGAGCACGGCCTGCCCACGCACGGCACCCAGCTGCTCGAGGAGCAGGTGCGCACCGCGATGCTCGCGCGCCTGCCCGGCGTCGCGCCGCGTCACCTCGCCGAACCGGTCTCGGTGCTCGACGGCGTGCCGCTCGTCTACCGCGCCCTCGGCCTCGCGCGTCACGGCAACTTCCAGGGCCGCGACGACGTGCTCGACCCCGGCTACTCGGGCGCGGGCCGCTCGATGCTGTTCACGATCCAGGGCATGACGCGCGAGGACGGCGTCCTCTGGGGCGACTGGAAGTACATCGTCAACTGGGACCGGCGGGTGCGCGCGCTCTTCGATCTCGCGAGCGATCCGGGCGAGCGCGCGAGCCTCGACGCCGCCCGGCCCGCCGACGCGGCGCGGCTCGACGCCGAGCTCCAGCGGCTGCTCGCCCTCCAGCTCAGCTACTACCAGGCCCGGGGCTGGGAGGCGGGGCGCTACCCGCCGCCGCTCCCTTGAGCTCCCGCTCGTCGAGCCGGCGCAGGTTCTCCGCCGCCGCCGGATGCCCCGGTTCGAGCTCGAGCGCGCGCCCGAGCGCGGCGCGCGCGCCCTCGGGGTCGCCCGCCGCGAGGCGCGCCGCCCCGAGGTTCGCCTGGGCGTCCGCCGAGCGTGGCTCGAGCGCGGCCGCGCGCGCGAGCAGGTCGAGCGCCGCGGCGAGGTCGCCGCGCCGCGCGGCGAGCGTTCCGGCGTTCATCGCGGCGAGGAAGTTGTCCGGGGCCGCTGCGAACGCGGCCCGATAGTGCGCCTCGGCGGCGCGCGCGTCGCCCCCCTCCTGCGCCAGCCGCCCCAGGTTGTACTCGACCAGATCGGCGCGCGGCCGGTAGCCCGCGAGGTGCGGCAGCGCCCAGACGGCGAGGACCCCGGCGGCGAGCGCCGCCGCCGCGCGCCAGCGCCGTTCGCCGGCCGCCGCGGCCAACCGGTCGAGCGGCAGCGCGGCGAGTACCAGCAGCGCCGGCAACGCGGGCAACCGGTAGCGCGAGAAGAGGAAGAAGGCGACGGTCGAGACCATCCAGCCGAGCGCGAAGAGCAGCGCCGGGGCGAACGCCGCCAGCCGCCGTCCGGCGACGAGCAGCAGCACGCCCGCCATCGCGAGCAGCGCCACCGCGGAGAACTCGACGAGCGGCAGCGCGAGCGCCGGCGACCGGCTCTTCATCCAGTAGTAGTCGACCGCGTCGGGCCACTCGTAGCCGCTCCAGAAGAGCCCGAGCTTGCGGAGCTGGAGGCGCGCGAAGCGCCCCGGCTCGGCGGCGGCCCAGGCGAGGGCGCGGTCGCGCCAGTAGCGCGGAGACCTCGGCGGCGGAGAGGGCGCGGCCGACCTCGCGCTCGGCGATCCGGCGCGGCT
Source organism: uncultured Acidobacteriota bacterium (assembly GCA_963803995.1). Classification (GTDB taxonomy): domain Bacteria; phylum Acidobacteriota; class Thermoanaerobaculia; order Multivoradales; family JAGPDF01; genus JACTMI01. The sequence goes on along the minus strand of CAWDOT010000006.1, from coordinate 41,937 downwards.
CCTCGCGCTCGAGCCGGGGGATCTGCCGGCCGGGTGTGAGCGGGCGGTAGGTGCCGTCCGCTTCCGGGTTGTTGCCGATCCAGTAGTTGGCGCCGCCCTGGGAGGTCGTGGGCAGGAAGCCGCCGCCGAGCGCGGCGTTGCGCGCAGCGACCGGCGCGAGCGGCAACGCGAGCCCCGCCGCGAAGGCGAGCGCGCGCAGGAGCGCCGGCCGCGCCCCTTCCCCCCGCCGCCAGGCGAGCGGCGCGAGAAAGGGCGCCGCGACCAGGAAGTTCTCGCGCAGCAGCGCGAGCGCTCCGCCGATCACCCCGGCGACGAGCCAGGGCCGCAGCGTGCCGCGCCGGCGGGCCACCGCGAGCGCCCAGAGCAGGAACGCCGCGGCGTCGACCGCCAGGCTCTCCTTGAGCAGCTGCACGTCGTAGAAGACGAAGGGCGTGTAGAGCGCGCCGAGCCAGCCGGCGAGCGCGCCCAGCCGGCGGCCGCGCTCGCCGCCGCCCGCCATCTCCTCGGTGGCGCGGCCGAGCGCGTAGAGCCCGGCCAGCGCGGCGGCGATCTGCAGCAGGTAGACGGCGTCGGGCGCGCGGCCGGCCGCGCGGTAGACGAGCGCCACGAGGTACGGGTAGAGCGGCGCCTGGAAGAAGGGCTCGCTGCCGAGCCAGTCGCCGGCGGCGATCGCCGCGGCCCAGCGGTCGTACTCCTGGCTGTCCATCGCGAGGCGGGCGACGAACGGCTCGTCGCGGACCGCCGCCCAGTGCGCGAGGCGGAGGAGCGCGGCGCAGGCGAGCGCCAGGGCGAGTCCGATCCGGCGGGTGTTGGGTGCAACGGACGGGAGCATCGGGTGTGCGCTCGAGCCGAGCCTAGCGCGGCGCGGGCCGCGGCCGATCGGCCGCGGGCGCCACCCGGTAGATCCGGATCTCCTCGCTCTCCCAGGCGAGCGGCAGGCCGAGCTCGCGCGCCCAGCCCGCCTCCGGCGGCCAGGCCTTCTCCGGCGCCAGCCAGCGCGAGACCACGACCAGGTCGGCGCCCGACCTCGCGACCGCGGCGCGCCACGCGCCGGCCGTCGCGAAGCGGTCGGGGTCGAGATGGAGCACCCGGCGCTCCAGGCGGCGGCCCTGGAACAGGTAGAGGAACTCGAAGTTGAGATCCGAAGCGAAGACGATGCGCGCCGCGCCCGGCGCGAGGCGCTCGGCGGCGAGCGCGGCGCTCGCGAACAGGCGCTGGGGCGAGTTCGCCAGCCAGGCCGGCCCCCGGCCGTTCTCGCGCGCGATCCAGGCGACGGCGAGCAGGGCGAGAAACCCGACGCCCGCCGCGCCCCGCCGGCGGCGCGCGACGCGCCCGTCGATCGCCGCAGCCCGCCGCCACCCCGCGCCGGACGCCCAGGCGGCGAGCAGGAGCAGGGCCGCGGCGGCCGCCGCGACGGCGCGGTCGGGCAGCGCGAGCTGGCCCGCGTCCCTGAGCTGAAAGACGACGGCGAGGGCGCCGCCCGCCGCGATCCAGACCGGCTTCACCCGCCAGCGCTCGAGCACGCCGACGCCGAGCGCGAGCGCCAGCGCGGCGGTCGGCGTCGCGGTCCGCACGAGCGAGCGGAAGAGCCCGATGTTGAACCAGAACGGGGTCGCGAGCCAGCCGACGACGCCGACGAGGAGGCCCGTCGGCACCAGGGAATGGGCCACGGCGCCGGGCAGATCGCCGGCGCGGAGCCGGGCGACGATGCGCGGCGCGAGCCAGGCGATCGCGACGCCACAGAGCAGCAGCGCGAGCAGCACGAACGGCCCGAGCGTCATGCTCGCGCGGCGATCGGGCGGCAGCCCGAACAGGGCGTCGCCGAAGAGGTCCATCTCGTCGAGCCGCGCGCGCATCGCCCACGGAGTCGAGCCGCGCCAGCGCAGGTCGACGCGATCGAGGTAGGGCAGCGCGAAGAGCGGCGCGGGATAGAGCGGGTTGCCGGCGAGGATCGCGTTGCGCACGTACCAGGCCGCCGCGGGGAGCGCCGCGCCGACGCTCCAGGCCGCGAGCGTGCGGCCGCGCGCCGGACCCGCGCGCCGCCCGGCGAGCGCGACGGCGAGCATCCCGCCGAGCGCGGCGAGCAGCGGCAGCGCGGTGAACTTGGTGCCGGCCGCGACGCCGATCGCGAGCCCCGAGAGCGCGCCGGCGGCGACGCGCGCGCGGCCCTCCGTCGCGGCGAGCGCGCGCCGCGCGAACAGGAGCGCGGTCACCGTCGAGAAGACCAGCAGCGGCTCGACGTAGGAGGACGCGGCGCGGCTCACGAGCGCGGGCACCGTCGCGGCGAGCGCGCCGGCGACCGCGGCGGCCGGCGGCGAGGCGCCGAGGTCGTGGGCCAGGCGGCCGGTGGCGACGCCGGCCGCGGCGGTCCAGGCGACCATCGACAGCGCCACCAGCAGGTCGCTGCGCACGAACGCCATGAGGAAGGCGTAGGTGAGCTCCGCGTTCTGCGGATAGAACGTCGTCTGATCGATCGGCCGCCCGAGGTCGAGGCGGACGATCCGCCCCTCCTGCAGGTACTGCGCCGGGAAGAAGAGGTGGTAGCTGAGCCCGTCCCAGTCGACCGGGACCGTGACGAGCGCCCGGCCGGCGAGGATCGTCAGCGCGAGCAGCGCCAGCGCGGCCGGCGCGAGGCCCGCTCCGAGGCCGCGCCAGGACGCCCCGGCCTCGCCCGCCGGCGCCGGCCGGAGCCGCGCGAGCAGCGCCCAGGGCGCCAGCGCCAGGAGCAGCCAGGGCAGCGCGGCGAGCGCGCCCGCGAAGCCGAGCAGCTGCCCGGAGCAGACGACCAGCGCGAGCGCGCAGATCGCGATCGCGAGGCCAGCGGTCGACCCCGGTGGCGAAGGGCGCCCAGACCGCCACCGCGCGCCGCGCGGTCCGGTAGACGCCGACCAGCGCCAGGAGCGCGAGGACGAGCGCGGCCAGGTCGCCGAGGATCGCCGCGGCGCTCACGTCGGGCATCGCGTCACCGCGGGTCTCGGAGCGGGGAGTTCATCGGCGGCGGGGAGTGGATCGTTAGGATAGCGTGCGACGCCGCCGATGTCCCGGACCCGCCGCCTCCTCCTGCTCGTCGCGCTGCTCGCCGCCGCGCTCGCCGCCAGCCTGTCGCTGCGGCAGCGGGCGCGCCAGCCGGCGGTCGCCGGCCCGGTCCGCGACGCGCCCGCCGGGTGGTGGCAGCTCGCCCTCGGCGAGGCCGAGCTCGGCGCGCCGGACCGCGAGGAGATGGCGCGCCACCTCTCGCTGCCCTACGCCGCGGGAGCGGTGCGCGCCGACGGGCGCTTCGGCGTGCGCGCCTTCGACCGCGAGCGCGCGCAGCCGGGGTTGAACCTCTACGTCTCCGGGCACGCGCCCGAGGCGATCCTCATGACGATGGACGGGCGCGCCGTCCACCGCTGGCGCTACCCCTTCGAGCGCGCCTTCCCCGAGCGCGAACCGACCAACGACTGCGCCTTCTTCCGGCGCGCCGCGCTGCTCGAAGACGGCGGCCTCGTCGCGATCTACCAGGGCGGCGGCGTGGTCCGCCTCGACGCCGGCTCGCGCCTCGTCTGGCGCGCCGTCGCGGCGCCCTACAACGACCTCTGGGTGGCGCCCGGCGGCGAGCGCATCCTGATCCTCAACAAGCAGGCGGGCGAGCGGCCGGAGCTGCGCGCCGGCGCTCCGCTGCTCGAGGACTTCGTGGTCACGCTCGACGGCGCGGGGCACGAAGTCGACCGCGCCTCGCTGCTCGACGCCTTCGAGCGCTCCCCCTTCCGCGCGCTGCTCGAGCCGCTCGGACCGACCGCGGACATCTTCCACTCGAACACGATCGCGGTGCTCGACGGTCCCGGCGCGGGCGCCGGCGGCGCCTTCGCGGCCGGCAACCTGCTCGTCTCGCTGCGCGAGATCGACACCCTGGCGGTGCTCGACCCGACGGCGCGCCGGGTGCTCTGGGCGCGCCGGGGCCCCTGGCACAGGCAGCACGAGCCCTCGCTGCTGCCCGACGGCCGGCTCCTGCTGTTCGACAACCTGGGCGCCGGCGAGGGGCGCTCGCGCGTGGTCGCGTTCGCGCCGGACGGCGACCGGCTCGAGCCGCTCTGGCCGCCGCCCGGCGTCACCTTCTTCTCGCGGCAGAGCGGTTCGGCGGCGCGCCTCGACAACGGCGACCTGCTCGTCGTCGAGAGCGAGCGCGGCGCGGCCTACGAGGTCGACGCCGCGGGGCGCGTGGTCTGGGAGTTCCGCAGCCCGCACCGCGCCGGCGCGCGCGGCGAGCTGGTCGCGACGCTCTTCGATCTCGTCCGCCTGGCGCCGGCGACGCCCTTCCTCGCCCGCTTCGCGGCCGCCGATCCCGGCGCGCCGCCTCAGGCGCCGTAGAAGGCGCGCACCGCCGCGACCGCCCCGGCCGCCTCGTCCGCCCGGAGCTCGGCGAACATCGGCAGACAGAGCACCTCGGTCGCCGCCTGCTCCGCGTGCGGCAGCTCGGGCGGCGCGGGCAGGAAGCCCGCCACCGCCGGCAGCCGGTGCAGCGGCGCCGGATAGTGCACCGAGGAGCCGACGCCCCGCTCGGCGAGGAACTTCTGCAGCTCGTCGCGGCGCGCGCTGGCGATCGTCATCTGGTGGAAGACCGGCTCGTCGTCCGGACGGTCGAGCGGGAAGCGCAGGTCGCCGACCCCGGCGAGGCCCTCGTGGTAGATCGCGGCGAGCGCCCGGCGCTTCGCGTTGTCGGCGTCGAGCGTGCGCAGGCGCAGGTTGAGCACCGCCGCCTGCAGGCTGTCGATCCGGCTGTTGGTGCCGATCTCGACGTGGTGGTAGCGCGAGGTCTGGCCATGGTTGGCGACGCGGAAGACCTTCTGCATGAGATCGCCGTCCATGCCCGAGACGGCGCCGGCGTCGCCCCAGGCGCCGAGGTTCTTGGTCGGGTAGAAGCTCCAGGCCGACGAGATCGCCGAGCGTGCCGACCCGCCGCCCCTTGTACTTCGCGCCGTGCGCCTGCGCCGAGTCCTCGAGCAGGAAGAGGCCGCGCGCGCGGCAGAAGGCGCCGATCGCGTCGGCGTCGAACGGCCGCCCGTAGAGGTGGACGCCGACCACGCCCCGCGTGCGCGGCGTGGCGCGCCGCTCGAGCTCGGCCGGATCGAGGTTGTAGGTCGCCGGGTCGATGTCGCAGAAGACCGGCGTGCCGCCGGCGTAGACGACCGCCTCGGCGGTCGCGAAGAAGCTGAAGGCCGGCACCAGGACCTCGTCGCCGGGCCGGAGGCCGAGCGCGCGCAGCGCGACGACCAGCGCGTCGGTGCCGTTGCCGACGCCGACCACGGCGGTGGCGCCGAGGAAGGCGGCGAAGGCGGACTCGAGCTGCTTGACCTCGGGTCCGAGGATGAAGGCGTTGGCGTCGGCGATCTGGTGCCAGCGCTCGAACAGCTCGGCTTCGATCGCCTTGCGGGCGCGGGAGAGATCGAGATAGGGAATCGGATTCAACGGGGGCTCCTCGGGTCGGCCGCGGCCTCGGGCCGTGGCGGGTAGCGGGTCCAGGGGGTGGCGTAGACGACCAGCTCGTCGCCCGCCATGGTGACGTTGTCGGGGATGCGCAGCCGGAGCTGGACGGGGAAGCGCGCCGGGTCGCGCTCGGGCAGCGCGAACCAGCGCGGGTAGACGACGATGTAGTCGGGCCGCTCGCGCTCGAGGATGCGCGCGAGCACCGGCGGCCAGTCGAGCCCCTCCTCGCGGCGGGCGCGCGTCACCTCGCGCGCCACCTCGGGCGAGACGATGCCGGCGAGATCGAAGATCGGGTTGGGCGCGAGCCAGCGAGCGCGCCGACGTCGCACACCGCGAGGCGCGCCTCGGGCGGCAGCCGCTCGACCACCCAGCGGGCCAGCCTTGACGTCGCTGTCGTCGACGTTGGCGCGCGCCTGCAGGTGCAGCCGGCCGGCGTCGACGAGACCGGCCGCGGCCGGCAGCGCGAACAGCGCCGCGAGCGCGGCGGCGCCCAGCGGCCAGGCCCGGCCGCCGATCGCGAGACGCCCCCAGCCGGGCGGCAGCCGCTCGAGCGCGACGCAGCGCGAGCAGCGCGAGCCCGGGCAGGACCGGGAAGAAGTAGCGTCCGAAGTTGCCGACCAGAACCCATTGGCCCGAGGAGAGCAGCGCGCTCGCCACCGGCAGCCCGAAGGTCCAGAGCGGCAGCAGCAGCCCGGTGTCGCGCCGCGAACCCGCGCGGCGCACGAGCTCGATCGCGCCCCCGCCGGCGAGCAGCAGCGCGACCGGCTGGGCGAGGAAGAGCAGGCTCGCGACGCCCTTGAGGAAGATGAGATCCGGCACCCAGCGCGGCGCGCCACCGCTCTTGGCGGCGAAGGTCGTGGGCAGCGGCGAGCCCCAGAGGCGGAAGTGGACCCAGCCGACCGCGGCGACGACCAGCGCGGCGGCGAGCGCGCCGGCGGCCAGCCGCCGCCAGGGCGGCCGCGCCAGGACGCGCGCGCCGTCGGCGCCGCGCGCGACGACGAGGGCGCGGTCGGCGAGCGCGAGCGGCAGCAGCAGCAGGCCCTCCGGCCGGGCGAGCGCGGCGAGCCCGAAGAGCAGCAGCGAGAGCGCCGGCCGCTCCGGCCGGGCGCGCTCCTCGACGTGACGGACGAGCCCGGCGGTGGCGAGCGCGATGAACAGCGACACTTCCATGCCCGAGACCGCCGACCAGGCGAGCCAGCCGGTCGCCGCCACCAGCAGCGCGGCCGCGCTCGCGCGTCCCGCGCCGAGCCCGAGCCGGCGCGCCAGCACGTACGAGCGCTCGACCGCGGCCGCGTGCGCGGCGAGGCCCGCGAGCTTGGCCCAGACGAAGGGCGAGCCGGGCAGCAGCGCGGCGAGCGCGAGCAGCAGCGTCCAGAGCGGCGCGGTCGAGGCGGGGACCGCGAGACCGGCGCCGTAGGCGAGGCCCTCGCCCGCGGCGAGGCTCCGCGCGAAGACGAGGTGGATCCAGCTGTCGTCGAGCGGGAAGCCGGCGAGATCGCCGAAGACGAAGCGCTCGGCGGCGAGGAAGGCGGCGGGCGGCACCGTCGCGGCGAGCGCGACGAGGGCCCGGCGGCCGCGCTCCGCCGGCGCCGACATCACCCCGGGTCGTTCCTCCGCGCGCGCCACGGTGGGAGCCTAGCGCAGCCGCCCCGCTCCTCGCGGCGCTCCCGCGCTCCGGTGCTACAGTCCCGCCCGCCATGGCGGCCCCCCCGACACGCCGGTCGCGCGCGCGCTGCGCTCGAGCGCCCGGTTCGCGCTCTGGGGCAGTCTCGTCGCCACGCTGCTCGCGGCCTTCGCGCTCACCCGGTTCGCCCGGCCGGTCGCCGGCAACCGGGAGGCCGAACGGATCGAGGCCGAGCAGGGCCTCTGGGAGGGCATCGACTTCGAGGCCCTGCCCGAGGTGCGGACGCTCCAGGAGTACGTGCGCATCGACACCAGCCACCCCGATCCCGACGAGGTGGCGGGCGCCGAGTTCCTGGCCGCCCGTCTGGGCGCGCTCGGCGTCGCCTCGACGATCGAGCGGATGGGCGGGCGCCGCGCCAACCTCTGGGCCTTCGTCGAGGGCGAGGAGCGCGGCGCGGTCGTCCTGCACAATCACATCGACGTCGAGCCGGCCGCCGCGCAGGAGGGGTGGCGCTACCCGCCGTTCGGCGCCACCGTCGACGGCCCCTGGATCTACGGCCGCGGCATGTACGACATGAAGAGCCTCACCGTCGCGCAGCTCGCGGCGATCGAGGAGATCGTCCGCTCCGGGCGGCGGCCGAAGCGCTCGCTCCTCTTCCTCGCCACCTCGAGCGAGGAGGTCGGACAGCGACACCGGCACGCGCTGGATCCTCGCCCGCCACCCCGAGCTCGTCGCGCGCATGGCCGCGGTGCTGACCGAGGGGGGCGTGGTCGAGTCGCAGGGGCCCTCGTCGGTCAAGTACTGGGGCATCGAGTTCGCCCAGAAGCACTTCGGCCGGATCGAGTTCTGCGGCTCCGACCGGGAGCGCCTCGAGCTGCTGCGCAACCTGATCTGGGAGACGGGCAAGTCGGAGCCGCGCCCCGGCATCTCCGCGCCGGTCGCGCGCTTCCTCGAGTCCTACGCGGGGACCCGCGGGCTCGAGAGTCACCAGCGACTGCTCGCGGATCCCGCCGCGCTCGTCGGCAACGCCGGCCGGTTCCGCAGCCTGACGCCGTTCATGCAGTCGCTGTTCCGCGACGAGGCGGTGCCGGCCCAGGTCGCGACCGAGCCCGACGGCAGCTTCCGCCTGCTGGTCGCGATCCACCTGCTCCCCGACTCCGAGCTCCACGCCGTCGTCGACGAGCTGCTGCCCGAGTGGAAGCGGTTCGCCATCACCGCGAGCGAGCCCTTCGAGGTCGCCACCCGCACCGTCTCCCCGCTCGACCATCCGGTCTTCCGCGGGCTGGTCGAGGCGGTGCGCACGCGCGCATCCCGGGGTCGCGGTCGGCCCCTATTTCCTGCCCTGGACCGCCACCGACTCGCGCTACTTCCGCACGGCCGGCATTCCGAGCTACGGCTTCTCCCCCTTCCTCATCTCGGTCACCGACACCCTGCAGATCGGCGAGCCCAACGAACGGATGCAGCTGCCGGGCTTCGTCGCGGGAGTGCAGCTCTACCGCGAGACGGTGCGCCGTCTCGTCGACTGACGTTTCTGACCGCCCGGACTGACAATTGTTGTCGCTCGCCGTCGGCGATCAATCCTAAACTGCTGATTCGAATAGGCCTTCCGGCATGGCATCCGTCCTGCTGTCGAGTCGATTCGAAACTACCTGCGGAAGGAACCGTGGGCAGGACCCAGCGAAGGAGGATGAATGATCCAGCGTCTCCGGAATCGTGAGCGGGGCTTCACACTGATCGAGCTCCTGATCGTGGTGGCGATCATCGGCATCATCGCCGCCATCCTGATCCCGAACCTGATCGACGCCCTGCAGAAGGCGAAGCAGAAGCGGACCATGGCCGACATGCGCAACATCGGCACGAGCTGGATGTCCTGGATCACCGACCAGGTCTCCGCCGCCGCCGCCGGTTCGTCGCAGCTCGTGGTCGGCGGGTGCCTACGCCTCGAGCCTCGACCCGCGACCAGCTGTTCTCGACCCTCCACCCGTCGACCACGTTCTTCTACATGAACGAAGTGCCGGAAGTCGACGGCTGGAAGCACCCCTACTGGTACGCCTGGTCGGGCAACGTGCTGTCGGCCCAGGTCATCGCGATCGCGAGCCAGGGTCGCGACGGCAGCAACTCCGCGGTGGAGCCGGCCGGACACCACGATCGGCCCGTTCCTGCCGACCGACTATCCGCAGGACATCATCTGGTCGGACGGCTTCTTCGTCCGCTGGCCGAGCGGCGCGACCAGCAGCTAGTCGCACAGCCTTCGGCACTGCCGACGCCGCGGCCCTCACCGGCCGCGGCGTTTTTCTTTTCTCCCGGCTTCTTCACGACGGCCTTCCCGATAGACTCGCGGCGCTCGATGTCGCCTTCTCGCCCCCTCGCCGCCGCGCTCGCGGCGCTCCTCGCCCTCGCCGCGCCCGCGGCCGCGGCGCTGTCGCCCGCGGCGGAGCTGCTCGCCGCCTACGTCCGCCAGGACACCGCCAATCCGCCGGGCAACGAGCGGGCGGCGGCCGAGCTGCTCGCCCGGCACCTGCGCGACGCCGGGGTCGCCACCGAGCTCTACGTCTCGCCGCGCGGCCGCGCGAGCCTCGCGGCGCGGCTGCCCGCGACCCGGCCCGACGCGCCGGTCCTCGTCCTGCTCCATCACCTCGACGTCGTGCCGCCCGGCGCCGGCTGGAGCGGACCGGCCTGGGCCGGCGAGGCGCGCGCGGGCAAGCTCTGGGGGCGCGGCGCGATCGACGCCAAGAGCCTGGGCGTCGCCCAGCTCGAGGCCTTCCTCGCCGCGCGCGAGCTGCCCGAGCGCCGGCGCGAGCTGCTGCTGCTCGCCGTCGCCGACGAGGAGACCGGCGGCGCCGAGGGGACCCGCTTCCTGCTCGAGCGCCACCCCGAGCTCTTCGCCCGCGTCGAGGCGGTGCTCAACGAGGGGGGGCAGAACCGCACCGTCCTCGGCCGCACCCTCTTCTGGGGCATCGAGGTCGCGCAGAAGCGCCCGCTCTGGCTCGCGATCCGCGCCCACGGCCGGCCCGGGCACGGCTCGGCGGTCAACCTCGAGAGCGCCGCGCACCGGCTGATCCGGGCGCTCGCCCGCGCCGTCGAGACGCCGCCGCGCTGGCGCGTCTCCCCGGCGGCGCGCGCCTACTTCGAGGCGCTCGCCGCCTTCGATCCGCACGCCCGCGCGCTCGCCGCCGACCTCGACGCCGCCATCCGCCCCGACGGGCCGACGCGCACGCTGATGCCGGGCATGGCCGGCTACTTTCTCGACACCTTCCAGGTCACGCGGCTGGCGGCGAGCGACCGCGTCAACGTGGTCGCCTCGGAGGCGACCGCCGAGGTCGACGTCCGCCTGCTGCCCGACACCGACGCCGACGCCTGGCTCGCCGACCTGCGCGCGCTGCTGGGCAGGGACGTCACGGTGGAGGTCATGCTCGACTCGCCGCCGGTCGCCCCCTCGCCCGCCGACACGCCGCTCTTCGCCGAGCTCGCCCGCGCGCTCGGCGGCGGCGCGCCGACCGTGCCGGCCTTCATCGCCGGCGTCACCGACTCGCGCTACTTCCGCGCGCGGGGCATCGCCGCCTACGGCGTCTCCCCGTTCACGCTCGAGGTCGCCGACCTGGCGACCGTGCACGGACCCGACGAGCGGATCCCGCTCGACGTCTTCGATCAAGGAGTCGAACGCATGAAGCGGATCGTCCGCGCGCTGGTCGCGCCGCCCGGAGCCGAGCCTTGAGCGGCCGCGCCACGCGCGGCCACGGCCTGCTCGAACCCCTGCTCGCGCGCCTGCGCGCGCGCCAGGCCGAGCTGCGGCTCCCGGCCGCGCTGCGCGGCGGCCGGGTGCTCGACATCGGCTGCGGTTCCTCGCCCTACTTCCTCGCCCACACCTACTTCAAGGAGAAGTACGCGATCGACCAGCTGCCGCTCGCCCCCACCGCGGCGGCGGCCGCCGGGATCCTCTGGCACCAGCTCGACCTCAACGCCGAGCCCCGGCTCCCCTTCGCGGACGGCTTCTTCCAGGCGGTGACGCTGCTCGCGGTCGCCGAGCACCTCGATCCGACCGCGCTCGAGCGGCTGCTCGCCGAGGCCCACCGCGTGCTGGCGCCGGGCGGCCGGCTGATGCTCACCACGCCCGCCGCGCGCGCCGACCGGCTGCTGCACTTCCTCGCCCGCGTCCGGCTGGTCAGCCCGGAGGAGATCGAGGAGCACAAGTACGCGTACACGCCGGGCCTGCTCGGCTGGTACTTCGGCCGCGCCGGCTTCGCGATGGAGCGCATCGCGATCGGCCACTTCGAGCTCGGCCTCAACCTGTGGGCGACGGCGGACCGGTGAGCGCGGGCGCGACCGCGACCCGGCTGCGCAGCGCCGCGCTCGCCCTCGCGCTCGCCGCGCTCTTCCTCTCGCCGCTGCTCGACCCGACGACCCGGGTGGCGCCGCGCGACTTCGCGCAGTTCAACCTGCCGCTCCACGCGGGCTTCGCCCGCCTCGCCCGCTTCGGGCTGCCGGAGTGGAACCCGGAGCTCTGGGGCGGCCAGCCGATCCTGTCGAACCCCAACTACGCGCCCTTCTATCCGCCGACCTGGCTGGTCGCCGTCTTCGACCCGGCCTACGCGCTGCAGCTCTCGGTGGCGCTCCACGCCCTGCTCGCCGCCGCCGGGGCGGCGCGGCTGATCGCCCTGCTCGGCGGGCGCGTCTCGGCGCGCTGGCTGGCGGCGCTCGCCTTCGGCGGCGGCGGCTGGTTTCTCGGCCTGCTGCACGCGCTGCGCATCCTGTTCGGGATCGCCTGGCTGCCCTGGGTCCTGGTCGGCGCGCGCGCGCTGGCGAGCGCGCCGCCGGGGCCGCCGCGGGTCCGCGCCGGGCTCGGTTTCGCCGGCGCCGTGGCGGCGCTCGGGCTCGCCGGCGAGCCGGTGAGCGTGCTGCTCGGCGTCGGCGCCGCCGCGTTCGCGCTGCTCGCCGGCGAGGGCGACCGGCGCGCGCTCGCAGTGCGCGGCGCGGGCGCCGGGCTGCTCGGCCTCGCGCTCGCCGCCCTGCAGCTCGTGCCCGGCTTCGCGCGGCTCGGCGACAGCGCGCGCGCCGAGGGCCTCGCCTTCGACAAGGCCAGCCTCTGGTCGATGCCGCCGGCGCGGCTGGTCGAGATCTTCTTCCCGCACTTCTTCGGCGAGCCGTCGCGGCTCGAGCAGGGGCTCTACTTCGGCTGGGCGATCCACGACAAGCAGTTCCCCTACCTGCTCCTGATCACTCCCGGCCTGCTCCTCGCCCTGCTGGGGATCGCCGCGCTGCTCGCCCGCCCGGTGCCCTGGCGCCGGGTCTGGATCGCCGGCGCGCGGTCGGGACGCTGCTCGCGCTCGGCCGCCACAATCCGGTCTATCCCTGGCTCTGGCGCTATCTGCCCGGCCTCGCGACGGTGCGCTACCCGGAGAAGTTCTTCCTCGGCACCGTGATCTGCCTGCTCTTCGCCGGCGCGCTCGCCTGGAGCCGGCTGCTCGACGAGCGCGAGCAGGGGCGGCCGGGCGAGGCCGACCTGCCGGCAACGCTCGCCGGGATCACCGCCGCGGTCGCCGCGCTGCTCGGCGCGCTGCTCGCCTGGGAGCCGCGGCTCGGCCGCTGGTTCGCGACCACCCTGGCGCCGATCGATCCCGCCTCGCCGCTGGCCGGCGAGGCGGCCCGCTATCTCGAGCGCCAGGCCTGGCTCGCCGCGCTGCTCGCGCTCGCCACCGCGGCGCTGCTCGTCGCGGTCCGGCTGCCGCGCGTCCCGGTCCGCGCGCTCGCCGCCGGCGGCGATTGCGCTCATCGCGCTCGACCTCTGGGCGTCGGGGCACCGGATCTTCTTCCGCGTGGCGGCGGAGACCTACCTCGAGGCGCCCCGCTCGCCCGGCGCGCGCTCGCGCTGCCCGGCAGGATCTGGTCGAGCGCCGAGCTCACCGCCGAATCCGTGATCTGGGTGACCCAGACCGGGCGCGACTTCGAGTACATGCGCTCGCGGGTCGAGCGGCTCGATCCCGTCCTCCGGCGCGATCTGGGGCCTGCGCTACGCGCTCACCACCGACTACGACCTCACCCTCACCGCGCCGGCGCGGCGCGCCACAGCGGCGCTCGAGCGCTGCTGGAGGCGGTCGATCAGGATCTCGCCTACCGCTTCCTCGGCGGCTGGAGCGTCGGCAAGCTGGCGATCGGCAAGACCCGGCGCGAAGATCGCTTCCGCGAGGTCGAGCGAGGGCACGCCGCCCCGAGCTCGCCAACCTCGTGGTCAACCCCTACTTCCTGCCCTGGGTCCGCTTCGTGGGCGCGGCCGAGTGGCACCCCGACGCCGCGGCCGCCGAGCGGCCGGCTTCGCCGCGCGCTGGCCGCTCGCGCAGCGCGAGTTCCTGATCGGCGCGGCGACCGGCGGCCCGCCGCGCTTCGATCCGGAGGCGCGGGTCACCGGCGTCGAGGAGCGTGGCGACGACGTCGAGATCCGCTACCGCTCGGCCGGGCCGGGCCTGCTGGTGGTGGCCTCGACCTTCGACGTCGGCTGGCGGCGCCGAGGCGGCGGCGCGCCGCTGCCGCTCTGGAGACGGCCTCGCGGGATGATCGCTCTCTCCCCTCCCCCGGCGATGGGGTGGTCCGCCTGCGCTATCGCGACCCCTGGGTGCGGGTGGGCGGCGCGCTCTCGGCGAGTCGCCCTGCTCGCCGGTGCGCTGGTCGCGTCGCGCGCCCGCCGCCGGGCCGCCGCCCCCCCGCCGTAGAATCGCCGCGGTGCTCCCCTTCGCCTTCCTCGTCGTCTGGTCGGGCCTGGTCGGCCTGGTCGTCGGCAGCTACCTCAACGTGGTCGTCCACCGGCTGCCCAAGGGGGAGTCGACCGTGACGCCGCGCTCGCGCTGCCCCGCCTGCGGCGCCGGCATCCGCGCGCTCGACAACCTGCCGGTCCTCTCCTGGTTCCTGCTCGGCGGCCGCTGCCGCGCCTGTCGCGCGCCGATCTCGCCGCGCTACCCGCTGGTCGAGGCGGCGACCGGCGCGCTCTTCGCCGCTCGCCGTCGTCCGCTTCGGCTGGACGCTCGACGCGCTCGCCGCGGCGCTGCTCGGCAGCCTGCTCGTCGCGCTCGCCGGCATCGACTTCGACCACTTCCTGCTGCCCGACCGGCTGACGCTGCCCGGGCTCGCCCTCGGTCTCGCGCTGGCGCCCGCGCTCGGCGGCGGCTCGTTCGCGCGCGGCGCGCAGGGCGCTCTGGTCGGCGCCGGCGTCCTGCTCGTCCTCGCCGGCGCCTGGGAGCTCGCTCAAGGGCGTCGAGGGCATGGGCCTCGGCGACGTCAAGATGCTGGCGATGATCGGCGCCTTCCTCGGCGTCTCGGGCGTCGCCGTGACGCTGGTCGTCGCGAGCTTCGCGGGCTCGGTGACCGGCCTCGCGCTGATGGCGCGCGGGCGCGTCGGCCTGGCCTCGAAGCTCCCGTTCGGCGTCTTCCTCGCGGCCGGCGGCCTGGTCGCGATCTTCTTCGGGCCCGCTCTCGCCCGCGCCTACCTCGGGCTGCTCGGATGAGCGCGCCGCCGGCCTCCCGCCCGGGCGCCGCGCGCGGCCTGCGCCGTGAGGTCCCGGCGCTGCTCGCCGGCTCGCTGCTCGTCTTCGTCGCGCTCGCGACCTTCACACTCCTCATCTACCGCGCCGCGATTTCGACCCTGGTCGAGGAACGCCGCGCCGAGGCCCTGCGTGTCGCCGTGCGGTGCATCGAGGAGCTGCGCCGAAGCGGTTCCGTGAGCGCGGAGTCGCTCGCCCGTTCGTTGCCCTCGGGCGCCGCGGCGGCGTTGCTCGACGCGAGCGGAAGGGAGCTCGTCTCGTTCGGCTACGACGCACCCGCCGGCCTCGGCATCGGTCCGCTCCCCGCGGCGCCGAGCGCGCCCGCGGCGTTCGGCCCGCTCGACCTCGAGCGCTCCCCGGTCGTCGCGCTGGTTCCTTTCGCGCTCGGTTCGGAGCGCCGCCTCCTGCGCGTCGACCTGCCCACCGCCACCCTCGCGGCGAGCCGGCGCGGGCTCGAGGTCCTGACTCCGGTCGTGCTCGGGCTCTCGATCGGCGCCGGCGTGCTGCTCCTGCTTCTCGCCCGGGCGCTGCAGCGCCCGTACGAGCAGATGCTGGCGCGGGCGCGTTCGCTCGGCGGCGACCGGCGCGAGGAGGGCGACGAGCTCGAGTTCCTGCTCGCGACCTTTGATCGCGCGCTGGCGGCCCTCACCGGGGACCGCGCTGGGGACCTCGCGTCGCTGCACGAGACGCTCGGCCGGCAGGTCGACAGCGGTCTGCTCCTGTTGTCGGGCGAGGGCGATGTGCTCGCGGCGAATCCTGTGGCCGTGTCGCTCCTCGGACTCTCCGGACCGTTCCAGGGCGCTCCCGTCGAGCAGGCTCTCCCCGCGCACGCCGAGCTCGCGAGCCTGCTGCGGCGCACCGTGGACCAGGGCGTCTCGGTGCCGCGAGCGGAGGCGCGCCTCGGAACCGGCGAGGCGCAGCGGTCGCTGGGTCTCGTCGTCGAGGCGCTGCGCCGCCCCAACGGTGAGCCGCGAGGTTTCCTCGCGTTGTTCGCCGACGTGACGGAGATCGAGCGCCAGGCCGCCCGCGATCGGCTCGCCTCCGGACTCGCCCAGCTCGGCGAGCTCTCGGCCGGCGTGGCGCACGAGCTGCGCAACGGCATCGCCACGCTGAGCGGCTACCTCCAGCTCGCGCGGCGCCGGCCGCTCGAGCCGCGCGCCGAGGAGCATCTGGCCGAAGCGGATCGCGAGCTCGTCCAGATGCGTCGCGTCGTCGAGGACTTCCTGGCCTTCGCCCGCCCCGGAACCGCACGGCTCGAGACGGTCGACCTGCGCGCGGTACTCGACCGCTCGGCCGCCGATCCGGCGCTCGACGGCATCGAGGTCGACCGCTCGTTCCCCGCCGAGCCGGCGAGCATCCTGGGCGATACCCATCTGCTCGAACGCGCGCTCAAGAACCTGCTCGCCAACGCAGCCCAGGCGGAGCGCGCGCAGGGGCGTGAGGGTCCGCTCCGGCTCGCTCTCGAGCGATCGGCCACCGGATTCCGCATCACGGTGGCCGATCGCGGTCCGGGTCTGCCGCCGGGCTCCGCGGACTCGCTCTTCGATCCCTTCGTCTCGCACCGGCCGGGCGGTGCCGGCCTCGGTCTCGCGCTGGCCCGCCGGATCGTCCTGCTCCACGGCGGTACGGTCACGCTCTCTCCCCGCCCTGGCGGCGGGGCGGTGGCGAGCATCGAGCTCCCAGGTGGCACATCCGATACGAAACGTAACACTGCGGATCCTGAGCGTGGCCTCGCCCCCGACAGCGGATCGGGGTCAAGTGACTGACAAGAAAAGGCGACGACCCGCATCTGCGGACCCTGCCGCTGGTGGTACGCCGATTGCTCTCTGAAGGGCCAGACCGTTTCTGCGACCCCATGGGCCGCGCAGCTCGGGAGCCGAGGATGACGACACCCCGCTTCGCACCGCCGCTTCGCCGTCCTTCGGAGCGCGGCTTCTCACTGATCGAAGGCCTGATCGCGATGGCGCTGCTGCTGCTGATCGTGACCGGCCTGCTCCCCCTGTTCACCCGGTCGATGCTCAACAACGTCCAGGGCGACGAGGCCACCCGCGCGACGAACATCGTCGTCGACGACTTCGAGCGCCTGCTCTCGTTGCCCTTCGACGCTCTGGATATCTCCGTCCCCGACGGAAACACCGAGATCGTTCGGGCTGACGCGCTGCTGCTCGGCGCGAATCTCTGGCACGACGCGGCCACGATCCCGTCGGGCGATCAGGCCCGATTCGAGCGCACGACGACGGTCCGCCAGTACAACGTCGACGATCTGCTCGACAACGGTACCCTCGACAACCCTCTTCCCGGCGGCTGGACACCGAGCCAGGTCCACATCAAGGTCTTCGATGTCGAGGTCGCCAATCCGCGCACCGTCGACGCGCCGCCCTACAGGGTGCGGGTCGTCCAGTCCTACTGAGGAAGCTCACGACCATGGCGGCGCAACCGAAGCAGGAGCAGGGCTTCTCGATTCTCGAGCTGATCATCGCGCTGGCGATCGCCGTCGAGGTGCTGCTCGCGGCCGGCGTCATCTTCGATGTCCACAACCGGATGGCCAGCGTCCAGACCCAGGTCACCGACCTGCAGCAGTCGCTCCGTATCGCCCACTACGATGTCGTCCGGCTGCTGCGCATGGCCGGACGAGGCGGACTTCCGGCGCGCTTCCTCGTCGACCCGGGACCGCCGCTCCGGTTGCGCGGCACGGCGATCGACATCCGTAACGGCGTGCTCGAGTCGGACGATTCCAACCAGGTGGCGATCGGCACCGACGAGCCGCGCGCCGTGCCAGGCACCGACATCCTGACGCTGCGCGGCTGCATCTCCGCCCCCCTCTACCAGGTCGCCGGCACCGGCGCCGACTTCGTGTTCGACGACGCCACGGACACCGCCCAGATCACGCTCTCGAACCCGAGCCCGGTCGGCATCCCGCAGTGCCTGCGCCCGCTCGCCGAGCAGCTGCCGGCCAACGGCGGATCCGGCCTCTCCGGACCCATGATCCTCGGCAGCCCCATCGACCGGAGCCTGTTCTACGTCGGCGAGATCACGGGGGTCGGCGGCAGCTCCGGCGATCCGATGGACTGTTCGTCCTCGACCCCCTCGAGTCTCACCCTCAACCTGGACATGGCCCCGAACGTCTTCTCCGGCGCTCCGTTCGACCCGGCCATGGGGGTCGCGCTGGTCTGCCAGCTGGAGGAGTACCGCTACTACGCGCGCGAAGCCGAGGCCGCGGTCGGCCCCGGGGCGGTCGAGATCGAGCAGCCGCGGCTCTCCCGCGCCCGCATGATCCCGGGCACCGAGCTGCCCTACCTCAATGACGCCGCCAACCTCCAGCTCGACATCGCCGACGGCATCTTCGACTTCCAGGTCGCCTACGGATTCGACTCGGACTATCCGTCGACCGACTCCGCGACGCCGGGCGCCATCGGCGACGACACCGACAACCTGGGAGTCGACGACACGATCTTCGAAGCGGATCCGGACGACGCCGACGAGCGCGAGACCGACGACTGGCTCTTCAACACACCCGGCGACCGGCCCGACGACGTCCAATGGACCGCGCACCAGTTTCCGGGCAACGACGTCAACCCCGTCGACCTGCTCTACCTGCGCCTGACGCTTGCGGTGCGCACCAGCCGGCCCGATCCCCGCTTCGAGGCCGACGACCTCGACGGCGACCCGAACAACGGCCGCGACTTCCTCGAGGACAACGACTACGAGAATCCGCCCGCTTCGACGTACAAGCAGGGCGTCAACCGCACCTTCCGGCACCGCGTGCTGCAGACCATCGTCGACCTGAGGAACCTCGGATGAATCGTCAGACTCCCGCCGCGTCGAACCGCCCCGACTCCCGCGCGAGCGAGCGCGGCAGCGCCTATCTGTTCGCGCTCATGGTCCTGCTCGTCCTCTCGGTGATCGGCCTCTCCCTCGCCCTGGTGACCCAGACCGAGGTGCAGATCGGCGGCGCCGAACGCCAGGCGACGCGCGTCTTCTACGGCGCGGACTCCGGATTGCGCATCCAGCTCGCCAACCATCTGGTCAACGGCGACGTCGAAGCGCACACGCGGGCGCAGGGCAACCCGATCCTGCTCGACCAGCGCACGATCGTCGGCAGCCAGGTGACCGAGTTCATCGAGGTCTCGCCCTTCTACCCGATCTTCTCCGGGGTCTGCAATCTCTGCATGGTCAACCAGGACGCCAACTACCACGCGATCAATCACGCCATGGCCTCGACCTCGGTCCGCGTCGGCCTGCTCGGCGGCACCGAGACGGAGCAGGCGCGCAAGGTCGTGGCGCAGATGTTCGCGCTCCAGCCCTGGGAACAGACCATCGCGGCGCTGCAGCAGGCCGGCGATCTTTCCACCATCCAGTACTGAGGTCCGGAGGCACCATGTCCACCACCGCCCGCAACTTCGCCCGCGCCACAGCGCTCGCCGCGCTCGGGGCCCTCGCCGCCGCCTCCGGCCGTGCCGACGACCGCGACCTGCTGCGCAACACCCAGGACGACCCCTACGTCTTCATCCTCTTCGACGTCTCCGGCTCGATGAACTGGCAGCCGGCGGGCGACGCCTGGGCGCCGGCCTCGGCCGACGACCCGGCCGCCAAGTTCTACCAGGCCAAGTCCGGCCTCTACCGCGTGCTCAAGGCGACCGACGACATCAACTTCGGCTTTGCCACCTTCAACCAGGACAACCTGCACGCGGTCCACAAGCACTTCCTGTACCGGCTCGCGGAGGATCAGACCGCGTTGCCCTGGATCGCGGACTCCCTGGCGACGATCGCCTGGCCCAGCACGAGCGATCCGCTCACCTTCGGACCCAACGCCGGAATCGACGGCGGCAACGACACCCTCTCCTCCTGCGGCAACGGCCCGAACCTCAACCAGACGGGCAATGCGTACCTCGAAGCGCGCGGCGAGCTCAACCGCTTCCCCAAGCTCGGCTTCCCCGGCTCGCCGGTGACCACGACGGAGTACTTCCGCAACCGGGTGAGCGGCAACACCCGCAGCTTCCGGATCGACTGGACACGGGTCGCCGGCGCGCTCGGCGACGACTCGATCACGGTGCGCATGCGCGTGCGCCGCTGCGACATTTCGGGCTACGACAGCGGCAACGTGGAACGGACCTTCGTCCGCTACTACACGCAGGACAACCGGGGCCTGCCGTTGACCGGCGCCTCCGACTTCCTCTGGTGGGAGCGCGACGGCGACGTCGGACCCGGCGGCGTGCCCGCCGGCTTCTTCGACTACACCCAGACCAACCCCAACGGCACCTGCAACGGCTGGGAGCCGAACGGCACCACGAACGACGCTTACAACGGTTACAACATCAAACAGCCCGGCGTCGCCGATGATCCCCTGAATCGCTGCTCGACATGCCTGGATCGAGGCGACGTGATCCCCCTCGACTGGGACGAGGACGTCTGGCTCACTGCGTCCTGTCCCGCCGGCATTGCCTGCAACTACACCAACCGCGACCTGATCCTCACGCGCCTCGCGCCCAACCTGATCGCCGAGGGCATCGACGCCACGCCGGACCTGCGCAGCGCGCACTACTTCAACGGCACGCAGACCAGCGGAATCCTGAACCTCCGCGATTCGACACAGCGGCCGCTGGTCGCCTCGGGCTCGACGCCGATCGGCTTCTCGATGGACAACTTCCGCACCTGGTACAACAGCTGGAAGCCGGTCGCGGCGGCGGAAGACAACCGGTTCGGTTGCAAGAAGGTGACGCTGCTCATCATCACCGATGGCGACGACACCTGCCCGGGCATGAACCCGGCAACGGTGGCGGCGGACCTGCTCAACTCCAAGGACGTCGAGACCTACATCATCGGCTTCGGCCTGCCCACCGGTGGCGGCAACACCCTCGTCGCCACGACCTGCGCGGGCGGCGGCCAGGCCCCCGACCCGGACGGCCCCGGCCCGCTGCCGCCGCCGGCCTGCACGACTTCGCCCACCAACGACCACCTCTTCCTGCCCAACAACGAGGACGAGCTGGTCGACGCGCTGGTCGCCACCTTCGCCTCGATCAAGGAGACGGCCGCGGCTTTCGCCTCGGCGGCGGCGCCGACCCTGCAGGCCAACGTCGAGGACAAGGTCATCATCTCGAGCTTCACGCCGCTCGCCGGGGAGACGGTCTGGGCCGGGCGGCTCGACGCGTTCCTGAAGCCGGTGCCGGTGACCGGCGACGGCAAGCCCGATCGCACCCAGGTCTGCGCGCCGGGCGACACCTCCGAGTGCCTGCTCTGGGACGCCGGCGACTCGCAGCCCGACGTGCCAGGCGGCGCCGACTACCAGCCCCGAGGTCTCCTCCTGCAGGCGCCCACGGCGGCCGAAGTGGACCTCGCCGACACGACGACGCTCCAGCTCGGCGACGGCGCCGACGAACGCCGGGTCTTCTACGGCCAGTTCGAGAGCGGCCGGCCGGGCGGCACGATCTGGGTCTCGACCCCGCCCACCGGCAACCGCAAGCTGCTCAACTTCCCGCCGCCGCTCAGTGTCCCTGCAGGGGACCAGGACCGCCGCGACCTCTGGGAGGGACTCGGCCTGCCGTTCACGCCGGGCGACCCGACCTCCGAGGGAATCGCCTACGACGACTCCGTCAAGGTGATCGCCAACACGCTGCAGGAGCGGGAAACCGAGATCACCGACCCGTTCGACGGATCGACCAGCGATCTCACCTACCTGCTGGGCGACGTCTTCCACTCCAACCCGCGCGTCGTCGACCAGCCGGGCAGCTTCAACTACTACACGACCGATCCCTACGCCGGCGTGCGCCTCTGCGGCGCCGATCCCGATCCCAACCGGACGCCTCCCGTCTCCTACAAGTGGTTCGCCGACCAGCACCTCTGCCGACGCAAGATGCTCATGGTCGGCTCGAACGACGGCCAGCTCCACGTCTTCGACGCCGGCAAGTTCCAGGGGACGGACTGCAAGCTGCCGACCCTCGAGGATCGCGACGGAGACGGTTCGCCCGACGGCGACGGCGACCCGCTGGAGGGCGACTTCGACAACGGCACCGGCCGGGAGCTCTTCTCCTACGTCCCCCGGCAGATGCTGCCGCACCTCCTCGACCTGACGACGGAGACCGAGCAGAGCTGGGGCATGGACAACTCGACCCGCGTCGACGACGTGTTCATCGATCCCGCCGCCGCGGTCAGCGGCGCCGCGACCTGCCTGGATCGCGAGTGGCGCACCGTGCTCATCGGCAGCTATCGCGAGGGGGGCAGCGGCTACTTCGCGCTCGACATCACGCAGCCCGACGTGATCAACGCCTCGAACAACGTCCCGCAGCCGATCAACGGCTACGTACCCTCCTGCCTCGACGGCGGCTCCGCCTGCGGGGATCGTGCGTTCCCGAGCGCGCTCTGGGAGTTCATCGACTCCGTTCCGGGCAACGTCGCCGCCCAGCTCGACGAGGACCGCAACAACTGGCCCGACCTCGGCAACACCTGGAGCGTGCCGGCCACCGCGCGCATCCGCGTCTGCAACTCGAGCTGCGACGCCGACTCCGTCGAAGACCGTTTCGTGGCGGTTTTCGGCGGCGGACTGGGCGACCCGCCGACCCGGCCGACCGGGAACTTCGTCTACATGGTCGACATCGAGACCGGAAAGGTGCTCTGGAAGAAGCCGGTCAACGGCTCGGTGCCCGCCGACATCACGACCGTCGTCGGCGGCGACGGGTATCTGAAGACCCTCTACTTCGGAACGACCTCGGGGCGCGTTTACAAGACCGTCTTCGAGTCGGGGCCGATGCGCCTGGCCGACGTCACGATCCAGACCCGCATCGGCGGCACCGACGTGGACGTGGTGACCCAGCGCCTGGTCGGGCCCCCGAGCGAGGTCAAGCGGTACGACCCATTCGTGATCTTCGTCACCAACGGCACGCCGATCTACCAGGAGCTCGCCGCGGTCTACGTGCAGCAGCGCCAGACCTATGCGCTGGGCATCGGCACGGGCAACCGCTGGAATCTCTGGGAGCCGACCGCGGATCGCGGCCGCTTCTACATGCTGCTCGATACCGGCTTCCGGGACGACGACCACAACGGCACCCTCGACACCCCGTGCGGCGGCTGCCCGACCCCGCTCAACGAGTCGGTCTACCACGCGCTCGACCCGGACTCCTCGCCGGACGACCTGACCAACTACCTGACCGACGCCAACGATTCGACGCCCGGCTGGTACATGAACCTCGGTGCCGGCGAACGCGTGATCACCGAGGGCTTCGCGCTGTCCGGCATCACGATCTTCACCTCGTTCCTTCCGGACGAGGTCGAGAACCCCGACGGCACCTGCTCGCGCACCGGCGAGAGCCACATCTTCATCGTCGGCACGGTGACCGGCGCCGGCTACTGGTTCCCCGACCCGGACGACGTCAACTCGCGCGCGCGCTACTTCACCTCGGCCTACTTCACCTCGGCGCCCTTCGTCGAGCGCGGCTCGACCGGCAACCAGAGCGACCCGGGCGGCGGGGGGACCAACGCCGACCAGCTGACCGAGTCGCTCGTCAAGGTCAAGGAGGAGCTCAAGCGGCTCTTCCCGCCGAACTGCCGGTTCGGCAACTACACCCAGAATGTGAAATCTTTGCGCCAGGATACCCAGATCGTGTTCATCGCGCCGGTTCCGATCTGCATCGAGCCGACGAACTTCAAGGAGTTCTGATCGTGCGCCAGCACCCGCGTCCGCAGCTCCTGATCCTGGCGGCCCTGGTCGCGGCCGCACCCGCCGCCGCCGACTGGCTGGTCACCCGCGACGGCGGTCGCATCGAGACCAAGGGTACCTGGAAGGTGGCGGGCCGCCAGGTCCTCTTCACCCAGCCGAACGGCACCCTCTCCTCGATCCGCCTCGACCAGGTCGACCTCGACCAGTCGGCGACGGAGACCCGGCGGGCCGTGGAGGCGGCAAACGCCCCGCCGGCCGCGCCGGCGAAGGCGCCGGAGCCGATCCTCCGGCTCACCGACAAGGACCTCCCGCCGGTGCGCGAGAGCGAGGAGGAGGAGGCGGCGGCCGGCGCGGACACGTCCGAGAAGAAGCTTTCCAGCGGCCTCGAAGTGGGCTCGTGGGAGCGCGCGGCCTCTCCGGGCGGCGACGGCATCGAGATCTTCGGATCCGTCAAGAACAGTGGGACCTCCAACGTCACCTCGCCGACCCTGATGGTGACGCTCTACGACAGCGAAGGGCGCCTGATCGCCACAGCGGAGGGGCGGGTCAACGCGGCGGCGGTTCCCCCGGGCCAGACGGCCAGCTTCCGCGTCGTCTTCCCTGGTGTGGACGACTTCGCGGCGGCCCGATTCGACCCTCAGGGCACGCCCTTCGCCACGCGGACGGGCGACGCAGCCGAGGGCGGCGAAACCGGGGAAGGCGGCGCCATGGAAGAGGCCCCGGCCCCCGAGGACCTCGACCTGCCTCCGATCGAGGAGACCCCGGAGGCGGACGGATCGGATTCCGGCGCCGCGACCGAACCGCCGCCCGCAGCGTGACGTCGACTCCTTCGCGTCGTCTCGCGGTCGCGGGCGTGCTGACCGGCCTCGCCCTGCTCGCCTGCTCGCGGCCCGCCGACCCACGGAAACCTGAGCCAGGCGCGGCGGCGCAGCCACCCGCCGCCCGGCTCGCGGCCGGACCCAAGGCGCCGGCCTTCGAGATTTCGGGAGCGACCGCTCGTCTCGAGGTCGGTCGCTGCAACGACCGGGAGAATCGGGTCGGCGATCGTGCCGGCGTCCTCGGCCCGAGCGAGGCCTTCTGCGTCGAGGTCGAGGGCTCCGGCCTGGCCGCAGCCGCCAGGGATCTTCGGTTGCGGCTGACCGGAACCACCGAACCGCCGATCGAACAGGAGCGCGGCCTCGCGGCACGCGGCGAGCGGCTGCTGCCTCTCCGCTTCGACCCCGAGGGGGCCTGGCCGCTCGGCCCGTATCGGGTGACGCTGCTCGCGGGCGAGCGCGAGCTCGCTGCGTGGGAGCTGGAAATCCGCGCCGGCGGTGAGTCGACGCCCGTCGCGACCGAGTAGATCGGCCGTTCAACTCCGGTACTTCGGAAAGCCCGCCAGGTCGTGGGCCCGGACCTTTCGCAGCAGCGTCCGGTAGCTCCAGCCGAGCGCCTCGGCGGCGCGCCGCTTGTCGCCGCCGCTCGCGGCGAGCGCCGCGCGCAGCCGCTCGGGCTCGCCCGGCTCCTCGCCCGCCGCCGACTGCGCGAGCAGCGCCTCGACCGCCGCGGCGCCGAGCCGCTCGCCCGGGTGGAGGATCACCGCCCGCTCGAGCACGTTGGCGAGCTGGCGGACGTTGCCCGGCCAGCTCGCCCGCTCGAGCCGCTCGAGCGCCGCCGGCTCGAGCGCGGGCGGCGCCGCGCCATGGCGCCCGGCGAGCCGCTCGAGCAGGTGGCGCGCGAGCGCGGGCAGGTCGCCCGGCCGCTCGGCGAGCGCGGGCAGCGCGATCGGGAAGATCTCCAGCCGGAACAGCAGGTCGCGGCGGAAGGCGCCGGCGGCGGCCATCTGCGCGAGATCGCGGTTGGTCGCCGCGACCACGCGCGCGTCCGAGGCGAGCGGCTCGCCGCCGCCGATGCGCTCGAAGCGGCCGCCGTCGAGCACGCGCAGCACCTTGGCCTGGACCGCGAGCGGCAGCTCGCCGATCTCGTCGAGGAAGAGCGTGCCGCCGCGCGCGAGCTCGAAGCGGCCGAGCCGGCGGCGGTCGGCGCCGGTGAAGGCGCCGCGCTCGTGGCCGAACAGCTCGGTCTCGATCAGCGCCTCCGGGATCGCCGCGCAGTTGACCGCGACGAAGGGCCCCTTCGCGCGCGGCGACAGCGCGTGCAGCGCGCGCGCGAAGAGCTCCTTGCCGGTGCCGCTCTCGCCGGTCAGCAGCACGGTCGAGTCGGTCGGCGCGACCCGCTCGAGCAGGCGGAGCGCCGCTCGGAGCCGCGGGTGCGAGCCGACGATCGGCGGCGCGCCCGGCGGGGCGAAGATCTCGGCGGGCGTCGATTTGTCGGTCAGCTCGGCCACGCGCCGGTAGAGCTCGGCGATCTCGACCGGCTTCTCGAGGAAATCGGCGGCGCCCAGCTTCATCGCCGCGACCGCCGCGGCGACCGTGCCGTAGGCGGTCATCACCAGGACCGGCGGCGGCGGCCGGCGCGCGCGCGCCGCGGCGAGGACCTCGAGCCCGCTGCCGCCGGGCAGCTTGAGGTCGGTGAGCACCAGGTCGAAGTCCGCGCCGGCGAGCGCGGCGAGCGCCGGCGCCGCGTCGCCGACGGCGACCACCGCGTGCCCCTCCTCGGCGAGCGCGCGCTCGAGCATCCGGCGCAGCGACTCGCGGTCCTCGACCACCAGCACGCGCGCCATGGCGTCAGCTCCGCGCCGCGGCGACGGCCGTCGCGAGCGCCGCGTCGTCGTCCGGGTCGATCGTGCGCAGGTCGAGCAGGAGCCGGCCGCCGCGCAGGTAGCCGACCACCGGCGGGTCGCCCGCGCGCAGCCGCGCGAGCGTCTCCTCGCGGCCGGGCAGCGCCAGCGCCTCGCCCGGAATCGGCTCCTCGGGGGCGGCGCCGCCGCCCACGTAGGCGTCGGCCGGGACGATCTCGGCGCCCATCGCCGCCGCCAGCCGCTCGAGCCGCGCGCGGTGCGCGGCGGGCTCGGGCCAGAGCCGGTCGAGCGGCAGCGGCGCGCCGGTCAGGTGGCGGCGCAGCACGCCGTCGAGCGCCGCCGCGCGCAGCCGGTCGAGGCGCAGCGCGCGGTAGAGCGGGTGGCGCGCGCAGCGCGCGACGAGCGCGGCCGAGCCGGCGAGGAGCCCCGCCTGCGGTCCGCCGAGCAGCTTGTCGCCGCTGCCGCAGACGAGATCGCAGCCGGCGGCGACGAGCTCGCGGAAGCTCGGCTGGCGGGCGAGCTGCAGCTCGGGCCGGGGCGCGAGCAGGCCGCTCCCCTCGTCGACCAGCACCGGCAGCGCGCGGCGCCGGCCGAGCCCGGCGAGGTCGGCCGGCGCCACCTCGGCGACGAAGCCGGTGACCCGGTAGTTGCTGGCGTGCACCTTGAGCAGCAGCGCGGTCTGCGGCCCGATCGCCCGTTCGTAGTCCGCGAGGTGGGTGCGGTTGGTGGTGCCGACCTCGACCAGCCGGGCGCCCGCCGCGCCGAGGATCTCCGGGATCGCGGAACGAGCCGCCGATCTCGACCAGCTCGCCGCGCGAGACGACCACCTCGCGGCCGGCCGCGAGGGTGGCGAGGGCGAGCACCAGCGCGGCCGCGTTGTTGTTGACCGCGAGCGCCGCCTCGGCGCCGGCGAGCGCGGCGACCAGCCGCGAGATGCGCGCCCCGCGGTCGCCGCGGCGGCCGGTCGCGAGATCGAGCTCGAGGTCGCAGCCGGCGGTGACCAGCCCGGGGAGCCGGCCGGCGACCTCGGGCGGCAGCGGCGCGCGGCCGAGGTTGGTGTGCAGGAAGACGCCGGTGGCGTTGAGCACCCGGACGAGCGTCCGGCCGAGGTCGTCGGCGAGCGCGCGCTCGACCTCGGCGGCCAGGCCGGCGAGCGCCGCGTCGAGCTCCGCCGGCACCCCGTCCTCATCCGCCCCGGCCGGCGCCGCCGCCAGGCGGTCGCGCAGCGCGTCGAGCGCGGCGCGCGTCTGGACGATCAGCCGCTCGCGCCCGTAAGATGCTTCGAGACGTCTCCAGACGGGCTCGGCGAGCAGGCGGTCCATCGCGGGCAGCCGGCGGCGCGGGTCCTTCGGGGGAGCGACGCCCATGGGATGGTCTTCATTCTAGGAGAACCCCTCCGCTGATTCCCAAAAAACCCGGGGAGCGCTCAGCAGCCGCCGGCGGCGCCGCGCCGCCCCGGCCGGGCCACGCGCCCGCCGCCCCGGAGCCGACGGCCGACGCGGAGCTCGAGCGGCTGACGCGCGACATCGAGAAGTACCGGGTCGAGGCGGACAAGTTCCTGGTCGGAGCCGTCGAGCCGCAGGACTTCGAGAGGCAGCGGGTGAAGGTCGTGCGCACCCTGCGCGAGCTCCAGCAGCGGAGCCTGAAGACCGCCGCCGAGCAGTTCCGGCTGAGCTCGCTCGAGGCGCGCTTCAACAGCATGTCCGAGCTGTACACAAGAAGGATCCGCGACCGCGAGGAGGGACGGGGAGTCCGTCCTCCGGCGCCCGCGCCGGCGGCGCCGGCGCACGATCCCGAGCGCGGCATCCAGCTCGGCCGCGATCTCGAGCCGGCGGCGGTCGAGGCGCTGCTCACCGGTCTCGTCCGCGGCGGCGGGACGGCGCCCGACCTCGGCTCGTTCCGCACCTACCTGGGGCGGCAGCTCGAGGCGCTCGAGGCGAAGACCGGCGCGACCGAGGCGACGTTCCGGCTCGCCGTCGAGGATGGCAAGGTGAAGCTCAAAGTCCGGCCGCTGGGCGGGCGCGGCTGACCGCCGCGCCGCCGCCGCGCGCAGATGCAGTGCAGAGAAAGGAAGCCGACGTGTCGAAGACCCTGATCGCCCTCGCCGGAATCGCCGCCCTCGCGGTCGCCGCGGCCGCGGTGACCGCGCCCGCCGCGCCCTACAACCTCGAGCGCGCGATCGCCGCCCAGCGGACCCTCGCTGGCGAGCGTCCCGACGACGCCGCGGTGCACAACGATCTCGGCAACCTGCTCGTCCTGGCGCGCGACTACGACGGCGCCGCCGCGGCCTACGGACGCGCCCTCGAGATCGACCCGGACAACGCCAACACGGTCTTCAACCGGGCGCTCCTGCTCGAGAAGCAGGGCGAGCGCCGCGCCGCCTTCAAGGATCTCAAGCGGGTGGTCGAGCTCGATCCGCGCCACGCCTGGGCGCACTACGAGATCGGCAAGATCTACCAGGCCTGGCACCTCGACCCGCTGGCCGAGCGCGCCTACGCCAACGCCTTCCGGATCGAGCCCCGGCTCGCCGACGCGCGCACCAACCCCCACGTGCTCGACAACACCCTCGCCACCCGCGCGCTGCTGCGCGCGCACGAGCGGGCGAGCGAGGAGCTGCAGCCGCCGCGCACCTACGAGGAGCCGGCGCGCATCGCCGCCCTGATGCTCGACCTGCCCAAGGAGAGCGCCGCGCCGGACGCGGTCGCCGCCGAGGCGCCTGCCGGCCCCTCGGGCGGCTTCGTCCGCTCGACCCGCGGCGCGCCGGCGCCCGCCGCCGAGTCGGTCGCCGCGGCCGGGGAGGGCGAGGAGAACGCCGAGGACCTGACGCCGAAGAAGCTGACCGCGAAGGACCTCGAGCCGGGGCGTACGACCAACCAGGTCGGCGGCGGCAGCGTCGGCGTGGTGGGCGGAATCGGCGGCCGCACGGCCGCGGATGCGCCGATCACGAGTGGCAACCGCCGGACCCGGCCCACCGGTCCCGGCGCGCGCGTGCAGCCCAACCGCCCCGGCGCCCCGGGCACGACGGGTTCCCCGCCGCAGGGCTCGCCCGCCCCGGCGCCGTTCGACCCCGGCACCGACTCGACCGGCCGGCTCACGATCGAGCTGCTGCCGCCGGCCGAGGGCGCCGTCGTCTGACGCGCGGCCGTCCCGCTCAGGCCGGCGCCGCCGGCACCAGCCGCAGTCCCCGCACCAGCAGCGACGGCGCGCCGTAGAAGCCGTCGCCGCTCGCGAAGGCGAGGTCGCGCGCCACCGCGACGACGCCGCCGAGCAGCGCGCGCAGATCCCCTTCGAGCCGGCAGGGCCCGAGCGGCGCCACCGCGCGCCCGCCCGCGAGCGCGAAGCCGGCGACCGCCACCCCGAAGCGGAGCGCGCCGCGCTCCCAGCGGACACCCCCTTCGGCGTCGATCAGGCAGGCGCCGCGGCCGACGCCGCCGAGCAGATCCTCGGGCGCCTGCGCGGGGTCGGGCAGCAGGAGCATCTGGGTCGGCGCGCGCCGGGGCAGGTCGCGCCAGCTCGCGCGCCGCGCGCAGCCCGGCGGCGGCGCGCCGCGCTCCTCCCACCAGGCGAGCAGCGGCGAGCGGAAGCGGCCCTGTTCGATCAGCCGCCGTTCGCCGGTCGGCAGCCCCTCGCCGTCGACCGCCGCGGCGAGCGCCCCCTCGGCCCGGCGGCCGTCGTCGACGAGCGTCACCGCCGCGCTCGCGATCATCCCGTCGGGCGCAGAGAGCGCGGCGAGCGCCGCCGCCGCCTCGGCGCCCACGAAGAGCGGCGCCAGCGCCTCGACCAGCCGCGCCGCGAGCGGCGCGGCGAGCACCAGGTCGCCGCCGGCCGGCGCGCGGGCGGCGCCCCCGGCGTCGGCGCGGGCGAGCAGGCGATCGACCGCGCGACGGGCGAGCGCCGGCGCCGAGAGCGCACGCGGATCGCGCTCCGCGACCTCGACGACGCAGCGCCCGTCGCCCGCCTCGAGCTCGAAGCGGAGCGCCGAGGCGCGCGCCCTGGAGGACGCCGCGACGCCCCGGCTCGAGGCGAGGAAGCCCTCACTCGCGCCGTCCTCGAGGCGGGCCGCGACCAGGCGTGCGCCGGGGATCTCGCGCGCCGCCGCCTGCTCGATGCCGGCCAGCAGCGCCCAGGCCTCGCTCTCCGAGAGGAGCGGCGCGTCGAACCCGGGCGGCTCGCTCCAGGGCGGCACCGGACGCGCCTCGGGCAGGCGCAGCGGGTGCGCGGTCGGTTCGGGCAGGGCGAGGTCGGGGTCGGGCGCGCCGGTGCCGGCGGCGAAGCAGGAGCGCTGGAGGTCGCCGGCGCGCACCGCCCAGCCCGCCTCCTCCGCGGCGGCGACGCTCTCGCCCTCGGGGCCGAGCTCGTAGCGCCGGCTGCGCCCCCGCTTCTCGTAGACCTCGACACCCCCCCACGCGCCGCGCGCGAGGCGCGCCAGCGTCGCCGCCGCCCGCTCGCCGGGCGCCGCGCCGCTCACGGCTGCACCTCGGGACCCTCGAGCAGGAGCTCGGGCACGGTCGCCCAGACCGCGCGGCGCTCCCCCGCCTTGGCGCACCAGCCCGCGCCGGCCGGCTCGACGTCGGCGCCGATCGCGACCACCGCGCCGAGCAGGTCGGCGACCCGGCAGCGCACGCGGAAGGGCCCGACCGGCGCGCCCGGCGCGCCGCCGGCGACCCGGCGCGCGCAGGGCGCGTGCAGCACGATCTCGCCGGTGCGCGGGTCGAGCCGGCCGGCGTCGATCTCGGCGAGGTAGAGGCCCCCCTCGGCGAGCGCGAAGAGCTCGGCGCGCGTGGCGGGGCCGGAGAGCAGCTCGAGATGCAGGGTCCGCGGGCGCGGCGGCGCGTGCCGGTCGGCGCGGAAGCCGGAGCCGCCGGCGACGAGCGCCGAGTCGCGCGCCGCGCGCGCGTCGGCGAGCGGCTGCTCGAGCCGGCCGCCGCGCAGCAGCCAGCGCCGTTCGACCGGCCGCCCCTCGTCGTCGGTGGCGCGCTCGACGCCGGCCGGCGCGCGCGCCGGATCGTCCAGCACGTGGAGCCCGGCGGGGCCGAGCTGGCGGCCGATCGCCGCCTCGGCGCCCCCGGCGAGCGCCATCAGGTCGGTCTCGAAGGCGTGCGCGACCCCCTCGTGCAGGAGCACCGCCGCGGCCGACGGCGCGAACAGCAGCGGCGGGCGTCCGGCGCCGGGTGGCGCCGCATCGCGCGCGCGGAAGCGCGCGAGGAGGGCCTGCGCCAGCCGCTCGGCCGCGGCGGCGTCGAGCCGCGTCTCGAGCGCGCCGCAGCGCCCCCAGGGGAGCTCGACGTCGACCGCGAAGAAGGCCTCGCGCTCGGCCGGCGCGCTCCAGCGCGGCGCCACCACGCGCGAGTCGCGCCGCTGCCAGGCGGCGCGCACCCGCATCGGGAAAGCGACGTGGCGGCGGCGCAGGGCGCGTTCGAGCTCGGCCGGCAGCGCCGCGAGCTCCGCGCCCGGCAGCTCGGGGCGCCAGGGCTCGACCACCACTTCGGGCGCCGGCGCCGCCGCGGGCAGCGCGCGCGCCACCTGGCGCAGCGCCTCCTCGAGCTCGCGCGAGCCGATCCGGTCGCGGCTCGCGCTCCAGGCGCGGCGGCCGCGCACCAGACGGACCGCGAGCCCCTCCTCGCGCCGCTCGCGCAGCCCCGGACCCGATTCCGGCGGCGGCAGCTCGAGCTCGACCCGGCGTTCGAAATAGACCTCGGCGAGATCGTCCGCGCGGTCGGCGACCGCCGCGAGCGCACGCGCCACCGCGGCGGAGTCGAGGCCGGCGAACGCGTTGCCCGGAGTCAGGGGGAACCCGCCTTCCGCCGCCCGGCGCTCAGCGCGCCCGCGGCTCGATGCGCACCGTGGTGCCGGCGCCGCGCGCGGTGAAGGTCACCGCGACGACCAGGCCGCCACGGCGGAAGGTGCCGTCGGCCACGGCGGCGAAGCCGGCAGCGGCGAGACGGCGGGCATAGGCGCTCTCGACCGCGGCCGGTCGCTGCGCCACGACCAGCTCGATCCAGGCGCCGGCCGGCGCCGGTCCGAAGTCGACGAGACCGCCGCCCGCGGGCAGCGGCACCTCGCGCGGGAACCCCTCGGGGAGCTCGCCCGCCGCGGCCGCCGCGGGGCGGCGCACCTCGACGGCGTCGCTCGCGGTCGACGCCCCCGCGTCGGGCGCGCCGCCGACGTCGACGGTGGCGAGCTCGGTCGGCCGGGGCGGCGGCGCGGGCGCCCCGCCGCCGCAACCGGCGAGCGCGAGAGCGAACGCGGCCGCCGCCGCGGCGGCCGCGCGCGGGCGCCGGGTCACGGCGCGCCCTCGCGCGCGGCCCGGTAGAGCAGCACCTGGACCGCCTCGACCGTCACCATGCCGTCGCCGATCATCGGCTCGATCTCCTCGAGGAAGCTCTCGATCTTCGCGCGCTCGTCGACGATCTCGACCACGATCGGCAGGTCCTCCGACAGGCGCAGGATCGACGCCCGGTGGATGCGCGAGTGCGCGCCGAAGCCCTCGACGCCGCGCAGCACGGTGGCGCCCGCGAGACCCCGCTCGCGCGCGCGCTGCACGATCGCCTCGTAGAGCGGCACGCCGCCGTGGCGGTTCGACTCGCCGATGTAGATGCGCAGCAGCCGGCGGTCTCCTTCGAGTCTCATCGCACGCCCCCTCTCCCTACACCGCGCGCGCGAGCGCCGCGCCGAGCGCGACGCCGGCGACGCCGAGCAGCAGGCTCGCCGCGGCGTTGCCGAGCGCCAGCAGGAGGCCGCCGCCGCGCGCGAGCTCGAACGTCTCGAAGCCGAAGGTCGAAAAGGTGGTGAAGCCGCCGAGCACGCCGATCAGCACGAAGGTGCGCACGGTCGGCGCCGCCAGCCAGCGCTGCTCGAACAGGCCCGCGACGAGGCCGATCAGCAGGCAGCCCGACAGGTTGACCGCGAGCGTCCCCCACGGGAAGACCGCGGCCCAGCCGCGCGCGCCCGCCGCGCGCTCCTGCACCAGGCCCTGCACCAGGTAGCGCGCGACCGAACCGAGCCCGCCGCCGACGAAGATCGCGAGCAGCTTCATCGCTTCCCTCCGGCCATCTCCGTCGCGACTCTATCGCGCGCGTTCGAGCGCGCCGGGCAGCTCGCGGAGGCTGTGCAGGTCGCCGTCGCCGTCGCGCGCGAGGTGGAGCGCGGCGAGGCCGGCGCCGCGCGCGCCTTCGACGTCCTCGAGCGCGTGGTCGCCGACGTGGACCACCGCCGCCGGCGGCAGCGCGAGCCGCTCGACGAGCGCCGCGAAGATCCCCGGGTGCGGCTTCTCGACGCCGACCACCGCCGAGACCACGATCGCCTCGAAGCAGGGCGCGAGCTCGAGCGCGGCGAGCAGGCGCGGCAGCCGGTCGTCCCAGTTGGAGACGACCGCCAGCCGGTAGCCGGCGGCGGCGAGCGTGGCGAGCGCGGGGCGGACGTCGTCGTAGACCACCCAGGGCGCCGCGGTCGCGAAGCGCTCGTAGAGCTCGGCGGCGGCGAACGGCGACGGCCGCGGCCCGCCGGCGAGCTCGACGACCCGCTCGACGAAGCGGCGCCAGAAGCCGCGCGCGCCGCCCGGGTGCGCGGCGAAGCGGTCGCGGTCGGGGCGCGCCGCGCAGGCGAGCTCGCGCCAGACCACCGGCACCAGCCGCTCGAGCTGCGCCGCCGGCAGCTCGACGCCGTGGCGCGCGAGCACGCGCGCGTATTCGCCGCCCGGGTCGGGGGTGTGGACGAGCGTGCGCGTGAAGTCGAAGCTGACCGCGCGCGGCGTCATGCGCGGTGCCGCTCGAAGAGATAGAAGGCCGCGACCACCAGCGAGTGGCGGATGGCGCCGGAGTCGACCAGCGCGGCGAGCCCGGCGACCGGGGCGCTCTCGACCGCGATCTCCTCCTCGCCGTCGCCGGCCGGCTCGCCGACCCGCTCGAGCCCCTCGGCGAGGAAGGTGGTGCAGCGGTTGGTGAGGAAGGCGGGGTTGGGGTCGACCGCGCCGAGCTCGGTCCAGCGCGCGGCGCGGTAGCCGGTCTCCTCGAGCAGCTCGCGCGCGGCGGCCTCGAGCGGGGTCTCGCCGGGGTCGACCATGCCGCCGGGGATCTCGAGGGTGGGCGCTCCGATGCCGAAGCGCCACTGGCGCACGAGCAGCACGCGCTCGCCGGCGTCGACCGCGACCACGTTCACCCAGGCCGGCGCGTCGAGCACCAGCGCCTCGCGCCGCCGCCCCTCCTCGGGGCGCTCGAGCTCCTCGCGGCGCAGCTCGAAGAGCTTGTGGCGGAAGAGGCTGTCGAAGCGGACCCGCGTCCAGGCGCGCACGGCGCGAGGATACCCGAGCGCGCGAGGCGCGCTATTCTCCGCCCCGTGTCCGCCGATCTCCGCCTCGTCGCCGGCGCCGCCGCGCTCGCCCTCTGGCTCGCGCTGGCGCTCTCCGGCCATCTCGCGGGCGGCGCCGCGCACCTGCTGGCGCTCGCCGGCATCCTGCTGCTCCCCTGGCGCGCCGGCCGCGCGCGCCGCGACCCGGAGGATCCCCGATGAGCCTGCGCCGCATCCTCGGTATCGCCCTGCTCGTCCTCGGCACGCTCGCCCTGGTCTACCGGACCTTCTCCGTCCCGACCGAGCGCCACACGGCGAAGATCGGCGCGCTCGAGCTCTCGGTCCAGGAGAAGGAGAAAGTGCGGGTTCCGACCTGGCTCGGGGTCGTCGCGATCGTCGCCGGCGGCGCGCTGCTGCTCGCGCCCGGCCGGCGCTGAGCCGCTAGTCCCGATCGTCGGGCGACCCGGGATCGCGCGGGCGCCAGGCCTGGACGAGCTGATTCCAGCTGCGCAGGAACATCCCCCCGAGCACCGTCACCGCGAGGCCCGCGATGCCGGCCAGGTACCAGGGGAAGTCGCGGACGAAGCGCAACACGAGCGCCGTCGCGACGCCCGCGGCGACGAGCGCCGCCAGTCGCGCCAGGCTCATCCGCGGAAGGCCTCGACCGGGTTGGCGAGGGTGCCGACGCCGGCGACCTCGACCTCGACCCGGTCGCCGTCGGCGAGCGGGCCGACCCCGGCGGGCGTGCCAGTGAGCAGCAGGTCGCCCGGCTCGAGCGTCATCATCCGCGAGGCGTAGACCAGCAGGTCGACGATCCCCCAGGCCATCTCGCTCGCCGCGCCGCGCTGGCGCCGCTCGCCGTTGACCCGCGTCTCGACGGTGAGGAGGTCGAGGTCGGGGTCGAGCCGGAGCGCCGGGCCCAGCGGGCAGAAGGTGTCGAACGACTTGGCGCGCGCGAAGGTCGCATCGCGCCGCTGCAGGTCGCGCGCGGTGACGTCGTTGGCGGCGGTGACGCCGAGGATCGCGCCCGCGGCCTCCTCGGCGCTCGCCCGCGCGAGCCGCGTGCGGACCACCACCGCGATCTCCCCCTCGTGCTCGACCTGCGCGCTCTCCGGCGGCAGCACGATCGCCATGTTCGGGCCGACCACCGACGACGGGGCCTTGAGGAAGATCACCGGCTCGGCCGGCATCGGGTTGCCGAGCTCGGCGGCGTGCTCGCGGTAGTTGCGGCCGATGCCGACGATCTTGCCCGGCACCCAGGGCGCGCGCAGCGCCTCGGTCGCGAGGTCGACCCGGCGCCCGAGGCGCCAGGCGGAGAACGGGGTCTCGAGCGGGTCGGAGAAGAGGACGCGGGCCTCGGCGGCGCTCTCGCCGGCGGCGAAGAAGCCCTCGGGTCCGAAGCGGAAGAGCAGCATGGCGGGAGTCTAACGCCGGGGCGGCTCGACCGGCCGCGCCGCGAGCGCCGCGCGCGCGCGCGCCGAGAGCGGCGCCACGATCAGGCCGCCGGTCAGGTCGTGGACGTCGACGTAGACCTCGGTCTCGAAGACGCGCGTCAGGTTCGCGTAGGTGAGCGCCTCGGCGGTCGTCCCGAGCGCCGCCGCGCGGCCGTGCTCGAGCAGCAGGACGCGGTCGCAGTACTCGGCGGCGAGCGAGAGGTCGTGGAGCACCGCGACCACCGCGCGCCCCTCGGCGGCGAGCTCGCGCACGAGGTCGAAGAGTCCGACCTGGTGGCGCAGATCGAGGAAGCTCGACGGCTCGTCGAGGGCGAGCGCGGGGGTCTCCTGCGCGAGCGCGCGCGCCATCACCACGCGCTGGCGCTCGCCCGCGGAGAGCTCCTCGACCGGGCGCTCGGCGAGCGCGGCGGCGTCGACCCGCGCGAGCGCCGCGCGGGCGATCGCGACGTCGCGCTCCGATTCGAAGGCGACGCCCGCCAGATGGGGATGCCGGCCGAGCAGCACCGCCTCGAGCGCCGTGAAGTCCGCCTCGAAGCGGGGCTCCTGGGGCACCAGCGCGAGCCGGCGCGCGATCTCGCGGCGCGCGAGCGACGCGACCGGCTCGCCGCCCAGCTCGACCCGGCCGCGCTGCGGCGCGAGCAGGCCCGCGAGGAGGCGGACCAGCGTCGACTTGCCCGAGCCGTTGGGCCCCAGAATGCCGAACACTTCGCCGGGCTCGACCGTGAAGGTCAGGTCCTCGACGCCGCCGCCGCTCGCGTAGCGGAAGCCGAGGCCGGCGGCCGCGATGCGGCCGCGCTCAGGCACGCGGCACCGCCCGCCGCCGGAGCAGCGCGAGGAAGAAGGGGCCGCCGACGAGCGCCGTGACGACGCCCACCGGCAGCTCGCGCGGCGCGACCAGCGTGCGCGCCGCGAGGTCGGAGAGGAGCAGGAACGCCGCGCCGCCGACCGCCGAGGCGGGCAGCAGCAGCCGGTGGTCGGGCCCCCAGACGAGGCGCAGCAGGTGGGGCACGATCAGGCCGACGAAGCCGATCATGCCGGCCTGCGCGACCGCGATCGCGGTGAGCAGCGAGCCGAGCACGAAGGTCTCCCGCTTCAGCCGCTCGACGTCGACGCCGAGCGCGAGCGCGCCCTCCTCGCCGAGGCCGAGCGCGTTGAACGACCGCGCGCGCGCGTAGAGCGCGAGCGCCACCGCGGCGATCAGCACGGCATCGAGGCCGAGGGTCGCGGCGGCCGGCGTCGGCACCCGCCCCATCAGGTAGAAGACGATCGCGTGGAGCTCCTCGAGCGAGGCGACACTCTGCAGGAAGAAGAGGAACGCGGCTGCGAAGGCGTTGAAGATCGCTCCGGTCAGGAGCAGCGTGTGGACGCTCAGGCGCCCGCCGGCGGTCGCGATCCGCTCGACGCCGACGAGCGAGCCGAGCGCGCCGAGGAAGGCGGCGGCCGGCACCAGCGCGCCGGTCGCGCCGGCGAGCAGCGCGACCACCCCGCCCAGGCTCGCGCCCCCCGAGACGCCGAGCACGTAGGGGTCGGCGAGCGGATTCCGGAGCAGCGCCTGGAACGCCGCGCCGGCGAGCGCGAGCGCGGCGCCGAGGAGCGCGGCGGCGAGAGCGCGCGGCAGGCGGAGCTCGACGAGCACCGCGCGCGCCAGCGGGTCGGCGCCGGTCGCGCCCGCCCAGAGCGCGCCCGGCGAGAGCCCCGCCGGCCCGAGCGCGAGCGCGGCGGCGAAGGCGGCGAGCGCGACCAGCGCGAGGCCGGCGACCGCCGCGGCGAGCCGCGCCCGGGTGAGCGGCGGACGGGTCACGGCGCGGCCTCCGCCGCGGGTCCGGCGAGCTCCGCCGGCGCGGGCGGCCCGAAGCGCTCGGGGTGGACGAGGCGCGCGAGCAGCTCGGCGGTCTCGCCCATGCGCGGCCCCGGGATCGAGACGCGGAAGGGGTCGACCGGCCAGACCCGCCCGGCGGCGACCGCCGGCAGGAACGGGAAGCGCCCCCACTCGCGCTCGAGCGCGGCGCGCGCCGCCGCGCCGACCCGGTTCTCCGAGCTGTCGACGATCACTTCCGGAGCGCGCGCCACCATCGCCTCGAGCGAGGCCTGGGCGTAGGTCGAGCCGAGGTCGGCCGCGACGTTGCCGCCGCCGGCGGCGGCGAGCAGGCGGTCGAGGTGCGAGCCGGGGCCGGCGACGAAGAAGGGCTCGCGGCCGACGACGAGGAGGACGCTCCGGCGCGGCAGCGCGGCGGTGCGCGCGGCGACCGCGTCGACGCGCGCGGCGACCCCGGCGGCGAGCCGCGCCGCCGCGCCCTCCCGGCCGAGGCGGCGGCCGAGCGTGACGATGGCGGCGAGCGCGCCGTCGTAGGTCGAGGTGTCGAGCTCGACGAGATCGACGCCGAGCGCGGCCAGGTGCTCGCGCTCCGCGTGCCCGGCGACGCTCGCCGTGGTGACGACGAGGTCGACGCCGAGCGCGAGCAGCCGCTCGGGCGAGACGGCGTCGTAGGCGCCGAGCTTCGGCCGCCGCGCGAGCTCGGGCGGCCAGGCGACGAAGTCGCCGACCGCGACGACCCGGTCGGCGAGGCCGAGCGCGGCGATCGTCTCGGCCGCCGCCGGCGCGAGCACGGCGAGACGCGGCTCGCCGGCGCGCGGCGCGCTCGGCGCCGGGGCGCAGGCGAGCGCCCACGCCGCCGCCGCGGCGGCGAGCCCTGCCCGGAGCGGCCGCGCCCGCGCCATCGCGGTCAGAAGCGCAGCGCGCAGCCGGCCGCGAAGGTGCGGCCCGGGGCCGGAAAGCCCGCCGCCTCGTCGTAGGCCGCGTCCGCAACGTTGCCGGCGCGCAGGAAGGGCTCGAGCCACGCGCTCGCCTGCCAGGCGAGCGAGAGGTCGAGGGTGGCGTAGGGGTCGAGCGCGACGTCGCCGAAGTCGATCCGGTCGCCGACGTAGCGCCCGACCGCGCCGAGCGTCCAGGCGCCCGGGCGCCAGAACGCGGCGAGGCTCGAGCTCCAGTCGGGACGGCGCAGCAGCGGCCGGCCGGTCGAGAGATCCTCGGCGTCGAGCCGGGTGAGCGAGAGCCGCGCGTCGACGTCGCCCGTGCGCACGCCGAGCGAGGCCTCGATTCCGCGCGCGCGGGCGCGGCCGAGGTTCTGCGGGGTGAAGGTCGCGAAGTCGAACTCGATCAGCTCGTCGAGGCGGTTCTCGAAGGCGGCGACGACGAAACGGAAGGGCCCGCGCTCCCCTTCGACGGCGAGCTCCCAGCTCGCGCCCCGCTCGGGCTCGAGGTCGGGATTCGAGAAGCCCGGGTAGTAGAGGTCGGCGAGCGACGGCGCGCGGAACGACTCGCCGTAGCCGGCGCGCAGGCGCAGCCCCGCGGTCGCCTGGAAGGCCGCGGCCGCGCGCAGGCTGGTGGCGCCGCCGAAGGTGTCGCTCTCGTCGCGCCGCACGCCGGCGTCGAGGCGGAAGCGGTCGCGCGCGAAGCTCCCCTGGAGGAAGGCCGCGCCGGTGCGCTGCTCTTCGTCGTCGAGCGCCGCGCCGAAGGCGCTCGAGGACTCGACCCGGTCGCGCTGCCAGTCGCCGCCGGCGGCGAGCGCAACGCCGGAGCCGAGCTCGCGCCGCACGAGCAGGCGCGCCTGCTCGCGGCGCGCGTCGGCGTCGCTCGCGGCGAAGGGGTCGGCGGGGTCGGCGACCGAGAGATCGGTCGTGGTGGTCGCCGCGCTCGCCTCGACGCGCCAGACCTCCGAGCTCCAGTCGAACGGGAGCGCCACGGTGGTGGCGTCCGAGCGCTGGCGGCGCTCGGGGGTCGGCGCGCCGTCGTAGCCGTAGGGGATGCCGATCTCGGCCGCGACCCGGCGCGCGAGGGCGCCGAGGCGGGCGCCGGAGCCGAGGTCGTAGTGGAGCGCGAGCGAGAGTTCGTCGCCGTCGTAGAAGTCGTTGGCGACGATCCCTTCGCCCTGGCGCAGGTGGCCGGCGAGGTCGGCGTCGAGCCGGCCGAGCCGGAAGCGCCCCGCCGCCTGCGCCGAGAACAGCTCGTCGCTGCCCGCCTCGACGCGGACCCGGCCGCCCGGCGCCGCGCCGCCGCCGGTGACGACCTGCACGACGCCGCCCACCGCGCTCGAGCCGTAGAGCGCCGAGTAGGGGCCGCGCACGACCTCGAGGCGCGCCGCGCCGTCGGTCGAGAGGGTCGAGAAGTCGAAGCCGCCGAGATAGGGGTCGTTCAACGCGACGCCGTTCCAGAGCACCAGCGTGTGGCTCGAGTTGGTGCCGCGGGTGAACAGCGAGGCCGCCTTGCCGGGCGAGCCGGTGCGCACGATCTCGAGGCCGGGGATCGTGCGCAGGAGATCGACCGCGTCGAGCGTCTGGCGCGCCTCGATCGCCGCGGCGTCGAGCACGTCGACCGCGACGGGGACGCCGTCGGCCGGCTCTTCGACTGCGGTGGCGGTGACGGTGACCGTGGCGGTGAACGACGGTGGAACGGACTGCGCGAGGACCGGGATCGCGCCCCCGAGGAGCCCGGCCGCGAGAGTGAGGAAGCGCCGCATGCGCCCTCTCCTTTCCGGAAAGTGCGACGCCCCGCCTCGGAAGAAGAGAGGAGGCGGGGCGTCTCGGCCGGCGAGGGCACGCGGCGGCCCGCTCCCCACACCCCGGAGGAGGGTCGTCGGACGGTGGCGGCAGGTCTCCTGGCTCCCGGATCTTCCTACTCCCGGCCCTTCCCGCCTCCGGAACCGCGCGATCCTCTTCGGATCGCGCGATCGCTCGCAGGCAGTGGGTGTCCCGGTTTCGTCCCCGGCTACAGTGGCGGGGGCCGCGCCGGCGTTTGACCGGCTTCCCTTTCCAAGACCCTGTCCTTGCGAGGACAGGGTCACCGCACCATCGGTTCTGTCAAAGAACGGCCCCGCACGGTGCGGGGCCTCGAAGCTCTACGAAGGTCTCAGGCGGTCGTCACTGCTCCGGGGAGGGCGGCGGCGCGCCGCCGGTCACGACCGGCTCGCCGGTCGGTCCGGACGGGCTGCCCATCGGCGGCGTGTAGCCGCTGCCGTAGCCGACCAGGCCCATCGGAATGCCGGTCGCCTGCCCCGGCTCGACGAACTGCTCCTGATTGTAGATAGGTGGCGCCTCCGGCATCATGGCCCGCTGCGCCTCGGCCTGGAGTGCCGCCTTGCCCTCGTCGGAGTCGGGATCTAGCGCGTCGTTGGGCGCCCAGCCGAGCGCCATCGTGGTCGAGTTGAGCATGTGCCCGAAGCCGCGGTTCTCGAGATCGGTCTGGATCGTCACGACGTCGGCCTTGGGCAGCGAGAGCTGGTTGCCGAACTCGTCGAGGAAGACGATCTTGGCGGCATCCCAGCTCGCCGCCTGCGGCTGGTACCGGGTCTGGAAGGTCGTGCCGTTCTGCAGCGTGATCGTGTAGACGTCGGCCGCGGCCGGCAGCGCGGCGAGCGCGCCAAAGACGGCAACCGCAGCGGCCAACGCGAAGACCCGTGAGCGTGCAC
Source organism: uncultured Acidobacteriota bacterium (assembly GCA_963803995.1). Taxonomy (GTDB): domain Bacteria; phylum Acidobacteriota; class Thermoanaerobaculia; order Multivoradales; family JAGPDF01; genus JACTMI01. The sequence goes on along the minus strand of CAWDOT010000006.1, from coordinate 786 downwards.
TCATGACGATCCTCCCGGAAGAGCGAAGGGAGTATAGCACCGGCCTCTGTGCAGGGCGGCTGCGGAGCTTCTCACAGCGACCCGGCGATCCGGCCCCTCTCCCGTCGCCCGCTTCTGCCTCGACGAGATTGCGAAAGTAGCTACGAGTAGCTACAATTCAGGCATGCGAGCGGTCGGGATCAAGGTGCTCAAGAACAAGGTGAGCGAGTACGTGAGGCTCGCCTCGGGCGGGGAGCGCATCCTCGTCACCGACCGCGACCGCGTCGTGGCCGAGCTGGTACCTCCCGCGGCCGGCCGCCTGGAGTCCGTCGACGACGCCCGGCTGGCCGAGCTGGTCCGGAGCGGCGCGGTGACCCCGCCGCGCCACGGCTACGCCGCCGCCCGCGCTGCCCAAGCTGCCGCTCGCCGACCTTCTCGGCGAGCTCGACGCCGCCCGCGCCGACCGGTGATCTACCTGGATACCTCGGTCGTCCTCGCGCATCTGCTCGCGGAGGACCGGCGCCCGGACCCGGCGCTCTGGCGCGAGTCCCTGATCAGCTCCCGCCTGCTCGAGTACGAGGTCTGGACGGCCCTCCACCGGCTGCGGCTCGGCACGAGCCACGGCGAAGCCGCGCGCGCCATCCTCGCCCGCCTCGCCTTCGTCGAGCTCGGCCCCGAGCCGCTCGCCCGGGCGCTCGAGCCCTTCCCGAAGCCGCTGCGCACTCTCGATGCCCTCCACCTGGCGAGCGCCGATTTCCTGCGCAGGAACGGCCAGCAGGTCGCCGTCGCCTCTTTCGACGAGCGCCT
>CAWDOT010000005.1:0-269749 GCA_963803995.1 uncultured Acidobacteriota bacterium | reverse complement strand
CGACTTCATGCCGTGACCGCCGCCGCGCTCGACGCCTGGCTGGCCGGCGCGCCCTCGCTCTCGCGCCGCTCGCCCGGGCGTTCGAGCGCGCCGCGGCGAGCGAGGCGCCGGTCCTGATCCTGGCTGAGGCCGGTACCGGCCGGACGGCGCTCGCTCGCGCCCTTGCCGCCGCCAGCCGGCGCGCCGACGCGCCGCGCGTCGACCTCGACCCGAGTACGGCGGCGTGCCCACCACGGCCGCCCTCTCGATCGCATTCTGGAGCTCGCGCACGTTTCCCGGCCAGTCCCTCGAGACGAGCGCCTGCATCGCTTCGGGTGAGAAGCCGTCGAACGGGCGACTCATGCTGCGCGCGAACTTCTTCAGGAAGTGATCGGCGAGAAGCGGGATGTCCTCACGGCGTTCCCGCAGTGGAGGAATCAGGATCGTGAAGACATTCAGGCGGTAGTAGAGATCCTCGCGAAAGCTCTTGTCGGCCACTGCCGCTTCGAGCTGGCGGTTTGTTGCGGCGATGATGCGGAAGTCGACGGCGATGCGGACGTTCCCGCCGACGCGGTAGATCGCCTTCTCCTCGAGAACGCGCAGAAGGTCCATCTGCGTCTTCAGGCTGACGTCCCCGATCTCGTCGAGGAAGAGCGTTCCACCGTCGGCCATCTCGAACTTCCCCTTGCGACGGTGCTGGGCCCCCGTGAACGCTCCCTTCTCATGGCCGAACAGCTCGCTCTCGAGAACACCCTCGGGAAGGGCGCCGCAGTTGACCACGACGATCGGCATGTATCGCCGGGCGCTGTGGGCGTGGATCGCCCGGGCCACGAGTTCCTTGCCCGTTCCGCTCTCGCCGCGGATCAGGACCGTCGCGTCGGTCGCCGCAACGGTTTCGATCATGTCCAGCACGTGCCGGGTCGCGGCGGAGAAACGCCGACGATCGGCGTGGGCTCGGACGCCGCTTCGAGCCGCTCCTTGAGCCGGAGGTTCTCCGAGCGCAGCGAGCGATGCTCGCTGGCGCGCTTGACGATGAGCGAGAGCTCTTCGGGATCGAAGGGCTTCGCGATGTAGTGACGCGCGCCGCCTTGAGCGCCTTCACCGCGGTCTCGACCGACGCATAGGCCGTCATGATGATAACCGTCATCTCGGGCTTCACCGCGGCGAGGCGCGCCTGCAGCTCGAGCCCGTCGACGCCCGGCATCTTGATGTCGAGGAACGCCAGGTCGTAGTCCTTTTCGCCCACCAGCGCCAGCGCTTCACGGCTGTTCTGCGCGGTGTCGACGCGGTGGCCGTCCTGCCGGAACCAGTCGCCCAGCGACTGCACCACGATCGGTTCGTCGTCGACGACAAGAATTGAGAGAGGCGTGACTTTGGTTGCAACGCTGCTCATGACACTTCAACCTCCTTCTCTCCGCTGGCCGGCGCGACGTCGTGCGGTTGGCGGAGCGGGAGACAAACGGTGAACACGGTGCCCTGCCCCAACGTGGAGTCGACGGTCACGGTTCCGTGGTGGCGCGTGGCGATCCCGTACACGACGGGCAGCCCAAGCCCCACGCCGCTCTCCCCTTCCTTGGTTGTAAAAAACGGTTCGAAAATTTCGGCCAGGTGCTCCTTCGGAATGCCGCGACCGTTGTCGCGCACCTGGATGGTCACAACCCCTCCGGCTCCGCGCGCGCCGAAATGACGACTGACCTCCCGTCTGCGGGTGGCCTCCACCGCGTTGATCGCGAGCGCAAGCATCATCTGCTGCACCTGCGATGCATCGCACTCCACCTTCGGGAGTCACGCGGTCACATCGAGCTGAAGCGAGATTTCCGACAGCTCGGCGCGATGCCGAAGCAGCATCACGCACCGCTCCAGCAGCGGATAGATATCGTCCTCCGCGAATCGCACCGCCGACGCGCGGCTGAACAGGAGCAGGTTGCGCACGATCTTGCCACAGCGGTGCGCCTCGTCCTCGATCAGCGAGAGAATGCGGCGCATGTCCGTCTCCGCCGGCGTCACCGGCGTCTCGCCCGCCCGTCTCTTCGCTGCGCCGGCGCAGCAGCTTCGCGTAGGTGGCGATCCGGCCAGCGGATTGTTGATCTCGTGCGCGACCGTGGCCGCGAGCTTTCCCAGGGAGGCCAGCTTCTCGACGAGCAGCATGCGCTGGTGCGCTTCGCCGATTGCGCGGTCTTCTCCTCCACGCGCTTCTCCAGCGTCGCATTCAACTCCTCGAGCTCACGCCGCGCGCGACCGAGCTGGCCGGTCATCGCGTTCCACTCGTCGGTCAGCATGCCGATTTCGCCGTGGCCGGCGGCGGAGAGGCGCTCCGAAAAGTCCCCGGCGGAAATCCGCTGCGCGGCGCGGGTCAGGTCGGCGACCGGGCGCAACACCATCCGCCAGGTGAGCAACCACACCAGCGCGAGCAGCGCGAGCAAGGCGATGACGATGATCAGCACGAGCTGGCGCTGCGAGGCGGCGAGATCGGCGTCCACGGCGGCCAACGGGAGCTGTACGTCGAGCACCCCGAGCACACTCATGCTCGCCGGATGGGCATGAGCGATCGGCGTTGGAACAACTGGCTTCGTTGTGGAGCGGGGCGATCACGCCGAGCACGCGCTCACCCGAGGCCAGGCGGAACATTCTTGTGCGATCGGCGCGGTCCACTTTGGCGAGCGGGCGTCCGGCGCGGTGGCACTGCACGCACTGCTCGGCATTCTGATCGACGAGCGCGCCCACTTCGTCTTCGGCCGTGGAGACGGTGATTTTCCCGCGCGCGTCGAACACGCGGATGCGTTCGAACCCTTCGTTGTCGGCGATGGCCTGGATGATCTGACGCACTTCACCCGGGTCGTTGCGCATCATCGCCTCGCGCGTCGAGCTCCGGATCACTTCGGCCACTTCGGTGGCGCGGTCCTCCACCATGTCGGTCAGATGGGCCCGCTGCATGCGCAGACTGGCGTACGTGCCGGCGGCCAGGATGATGGCCGTTCCGGCACACAGGGCGAGCCCGAAGCGGACCGCAAGCCCGCGGTGGTGTCCGTGGTTTGCGCTCACGTCGAGCTCACCCCCTCGTGCGATTCTCGGAGACCGGTCACGCCCGTCACCCCCTGGCAGCTCCCTTCCGCGCGGGCTCCGGGTACACCGGCAAATGCCTCGCCGCGATGTTGAACGCGGCGAACCCCAGCGCGATGAGCATCAGCGTGATCATGATTTCCGGAAACGCCGGCACGTAGTGGGCGCCCTGCGCCCGGTCGAGACCGGTGATGCTGACGTTCAGCGGTGGGTCATGAAGCCCAGCACCGTGAGCAGGCTGGCGGCGTAGAGTCCGCCGGATCGCTCGGGCGGGTGCGCGGCACGAGCAGCAGGACGAACGGCAGTCATGACGCCGAACACCTCGAGCGGAACAGTCCGCGCCTCGTAGTTCGGGCTGGAAGACCAGGCGAGCGCGCCTCGCGACATAGAGATCGCAGAGACCGAAGGCACCGTCAAGACGGCGAGCGCAGACCATCTGGACGCGGCCGATGTCCGAGAGAATCGGCAGTTCGATCTCTCGGCCGAACGCGCGCGACGAGATCCGCGACTCCACCATGACCATTGCGAGACCCGCGGCGATCGCCGAGGTCCAGAACATCAGCGGCAGCAGCTCGGCGTGTACCAGAGCGGGTGCAGCTTGTGCGGGACGATCAGGTACAGGGAGCCCAGCGAGGACTGGTGGAGCGTCGAGAGGAGCACGCCCGACGATGACGAGCGGGCATCGTGACGGACTTGCGAAGCGAGGGGCCGCTTCCAGCCCAGCCGCTCGAGGAAGCCGGACTGAACTCGAGCGCCAGGACCGTGGTGTAGAGCATCACGCACCAGGCCGACCTCGAACATCACCGAGTGCGGGTTCCAGATGATGATGCGTGCCAGATGCTCCACGGACGTCCGAGGTCGAACATGCAGGCCGCGATCACCAGCAGGTAGCCGAGGAACGCCGTCAGGATGGCCGGCCGGACGATCGGGCGGAACCGCTCGAGGTGGAAGACGTACACGGCGGCGCTGACGGTGAACCCGCCCGCCGCGAGGGCGACGCCGCACAGCACGTCGAACCCGATCCAGAGCCCCCACGGGAACGTCGTCGGTCAGGGCGGTGCTCGGCGCCGAGCCCCGGCCGAAGCGGAGCGGATCGACGTAGGCCCGACCGAGGAGGACACCGACGAGCGCGCCCGCCAGAAGACCGGAGCCTGAAGCGCCGAAGGGTTTTCATGGAAGCTCCTCCGATCCCTCCGCGGGACGCCGTGTCGCGCGTGTCTCGGACCCGGACCGCCTCGGCCACCTCCATCGCGCCGTCGGGTGATCCACCAGATGCCGCGAGCAGCAGCGCGCCGCCGACGAGACCACGTCGGGCAGCTTGCGGAGGACACTGCGCAGGTCAGCTGCGGCAGCGGCTCCGTGCCGGCCCCGCTCGGGAAGGCGCCGAGCTACTCGAGAGGGACCGGCGAGAGCATCAGGACCGAGGTGCTCCCCCACGCTCGTCCTCGCCGTAGATCCGGTCGTGGTACCTGCCCCGGCTCCTCGCCCGGAGCCGCGCCCGCGCCTCCGCGAGCAGCTCGTCGCGGGTCCCGAACATCGTGGCGCCCGTCGGGCAGGCCTCGGCGCACGCCGTCGGCCGCCCTCCGGCCTGCGGGCCGCGCACATGTCGCACTTCCGGATCCGCGGGGACCGCCTGTCCCACTCGTAGCGCGGGAACGCTGAACGGGCAGGCCTGCATGCAGTAGCGGCAGCCCATGCACCGCGGCGCGTCGTAGACGACCGGGCCTTCCGGCGTCTTCGGAAGGCCTCGACCGGGCAGACGCTGACGCAGGAGGGCGTCACGCAGTGCCGGCAGAGCTGGCGGACGTAGACGCCGTTCGTCTCGGTGAGGGCGGTCAGCGCGGTAGCCGACAGCCCGGTGACCGAGCTGGCGTCACCGGGCAGGTCGTGAGCTGTGAGGCAGGCGGAGACGACTTCCCGCACCCCACGCACTTGGTCAGGTCGATCAGCAACCCGTTGGCAGCGGTGGTGAGCATCGCGATCTCTTTCCTAGGTCAGCAGGAACTCGCGGGAGACCCGCTGCCAGTCCTCGTCGGACAGGTGGCGGGCGAAGTCGAGCGCGGGCTCGCCGCCATCGGCGAGGACCGTTCCGGAGAGCGCCATCAGCTGGAGCTGCAGCCGCTCGCGCGAATCCTCGACGAAGCGGTGGGCGAGGCTGCCCGAGAGCAGGTTGGCGAAGCTGCGGCCGAGCTCGCTCGAGCGCACTTTGAACAGCCAGCCGCGGCCGTAGGGGTCGGCGCTAGCGAGGCCGGGGTCTTTCTCGAGCAGGGAGCCTTGGTCTCGACCACCTCGCCCTCGACCGGCGCCACCAGGTCGGCGTTGCGGCCGTCGATGCCGAGGCTCGCCCGCCCCGGTCGCCCTGGCGCAGCCAGCTGCCCGCCTTGGGGAGCGCCGCGCGGCTGATGGGTCCGATCAACCGGCGGGCGAAGTCGTCGATGCCGACCACGGCCATGTCGGGGCCGATCGTCCGCACCCAGGTGTGGCCGCGGTGATAGTGGAGCCCGTCGGGAACCTGGAATCCGGCCACCCAGACCGGCTCGAAGCGGAAGGCCTCCGTCTCCGGCAGGGAAGTGGCAGCGGCCGGCACCATTTCATTGCGGTGCGACCAGGCGTCGAGGGCGAGGAAGAATCCGAAAGTGAGAAGCACGAAGAGCACGGTCATTTGGGGCCTCCTTCGGTCAAGTGCTGCACCAGCGGATAGAGCAAGGACGATGCCGACTTTGTTCGTCATGCGAACAAGCCGGACAAACTCTTTGTACCCAGATTTTTGCGAAGTGAATGGTGAATCCAGCGACAGCGGCCTCACCGACGCCGTTGTGGAGAAAATCGACAGCAATCTCGAGGTGGTACGACGAGAAACGAGGCGAAACGCAACGCCAAAGGGGTCTGGAAGGGCTGTCGAGAAATCCACCGCTCGGATTCGTGAAATTCGACGATTCGGCCCCGGCGAACTGCGGGTTTCTCCTCTGCGCCTTGACAGTGCTGGACTTCGGGGAGAGCGGGGACCCTGCCGGGGGCCGGGGGGAGGGTCTCCGCGGCGCCGACGCCACCGGCGTCCCGGAGAGGGGCCGAGCCGGAGACCCGGAGCCGCGGGGGTTTCCTTGACGCCCCCGGTCCCCCGTTCTAGGGTTCGCGCGCGATGCTGACGGGCCGGGGGGCGGTGGTGACGGGCGGGGGCCGCGGGATCGGGGCCGCCGTGGCGGAAGCGCTGGCTGAGGCCGGCGCGCGCGTGGTGGTCTCGGCGCGGTCGGCGGAAGAGATCGAAGCGGTCGCCGCGAGGTTGCGGGGGCGCGGGTTCGAAGTCGAGGCGGTCCCCTGCGACGTTGCGGACCCGGCCGCGATCGAGCGGCTCGCGGCCGCGGCTCGCGGTCGGCTCGCGCAGGTCGACATTCTGATCAACAACGCCGGCATCTCCTCGTCGGCGCCGGTGCGGAACCAGTCGCTCGAGGAGTGGCGGCGCCTCTTCGCGGTCAACGTCGAGGGGCTCTTCCTCGCCACCCGCGCCTTCCTGCCCGCCATGGCCGAGCGGGCGGTGGTGGCGAACGTCGCGTCGATCGCCGGCCGCACCGGGGCCCCGTACATCGCCGCCTACGCCGCCTCGAAGCACGCTGTGATCGGATTCACCCGCGCCTGCGCGGCCGAAGTGGCGGCGCGCGGCGTCACCGTCAACGCGCTCTGCCCCGGCTACGTCGACACGTCGATGACCGACCGCTCGATCGAGCGGATCGTCGAGAAGACCGGCCGCTCGGCGCAGGAGACCCGGAGCCGCCTCCTCGACGCCAACCCCCAGGGGCGGCTGATCGAGCCCGGCGAGGTCGCCTTCCTCGCCGTCGCGCTCTGCGACGAGCGCGCGCGCGGCGTCAACGGCCAGGCGATCGGCATCGACGGCGGAGCGTTTCTCGGATGAGCTTCCGGCTCGAGCCGATCGATCCCGAGTCCCTGGGCGGCCGCGGTCGCGGCTATTCGAACGGCATCCTGGCGCCGTCCGGGGCGCGGCTCCTCTTCGTCGCCGGGCAGATCGGGTGGGACCGGGAGCGACGCCTGGTCGACGGCGGCTTCGTGCCGCAATTCGAGCGGGCGCTCGCCAACGTCGTCGAGGTCGTGCGCGCGGCGGGCGGCGCGGCGGAGCACGTGGCGCGCCTCACGATCTACGTGGTCGACCGGAGCGAGTACCTCGCGGCGCTCCCCGCCGTCGGCGCCGCCTGGCGGCGCGTCGGTCGGCGCGCACTTTCCGGCGATGGCGCTGGTCGAGGTGCGCGGGCTGCTCGAACCGGGGGCCCGGGTCGAGATCGAAGCGACCGCCGCGCTGCCGCCCGCCTGAAGGATGACGGGATGCCGATCGCGCCGCGCAGCTTCCGCTACGAGCTCGACCCCGCGTCCGCGGTCGCGACCCTCACGCTCGACCGACCCGACCGGCTGAACGCGCTGACCTTCGAGGTCTACGAGGAGCTGCGCGCGACCTTCGACGCTCTCGACTCCGAGCCCGGCGTGCGCGCGATCCTGCTCACCGGTTCCGGGCGCGCGTTCTGCTCCGGCGGGGACGTCGAGGCGATCATCGGCGAGCTCTTCGCGCGCGACGCGCGCGGTCTGCTCGACTTCACCCGCGCGACGGGCGCGCTGATCCGGTCGATGCTCTCCTGCCGGCGGCCGATCGTCGGCGCGCTGAACGGCACCGTGGCGGGCGCCGGCGCGGTCGTCGCCTGCGCCTGCGACCTGCGGATCGCCGCCGAGAGCGCGAAGATCGCCTTCCTCTTCACCCGGGTCGGCCTCTCTCGGCGCCGACATGGGCGCCTCCTGGCTGCTGCCGAGGATCGTCGGGCTCGGGCGCGCGATGGAGCTGCTGATGACGGGGGACTTCGTCGACGCCGCGACCGCCGAACGGATCGGCCTTTACCACGCCGTGGTGCCGGCCGGGCGTTGTCTCGCCGAGGCGCGCGCGGCGCCGAACGGCTCGCCGCCGGCCCCTCCTTCGCGCTCGAAGTGACCAAGAAGATGCTCTACCGCGAGGCCGCCCTGGACCTCGACGCCGCGCTCGCGGCCGAGGTCGAGATCCAGGCGATCTGCATGCAGGACCCGAACTTCCGCGAGGCCTACGAAGCCTTCCGCGCGAAGCGCGCCGCCGAAGATTCAGTTGATCGCCGGCGGCCGTGGCCGCCGCCCGGTTCAGATCGACGCGCAGCCCGTTCCGGATCGCGAGGAAGGCGCCGACCACCTTCGCGTCGAACTGCACGCCCGAGCCGGCCTCGATGCGGCCGATCGCCTCGTCGACCGGATCGGCTGCTGGTAGCTGTACTCCGAGGTCAGCGCGTCGTAGGTCTCGGCCACCGCGATGATCCTCGACTCGAGCGGGATCCGGTCCCCCTTGAGCCCGTCCGGGTAGCCGCCGCCGTCGATCCACTCGTGGTGGTGGCGGACGATGGGAGCGAGGTCCTCCCAGAGCTTGATCGGCTTGAGCATCTCGGCGCCGAGCTCCGGGTGGCGGCGGACGGCGGCGCGATCGCCCACGTTGCGCGGGTCGACGCGCAGCATGCCGATGTCGTGGAGCAGCGCGGCGAAGTGGAGCCGCTCGAGGCGGGTGTCGGAGAGCGCGAGCCGGCGCCCGATCCGGTTGGCGAGGTGCGCCACCCGGCGCGAGTGGTCGGTCTGGTGGGCGAGGTGGGCGTCGAGCGCCGAGACCAGCAGGTTGGTGGCGTGCGCGTAGAAGTTCCGCTCGGTGTCGTGGTGGGCTGCATTGCGCAGCGCGACCGTCGCCAGCGCGGCCAGCGTGGAGAGCGCGGCGCCCGAAGCGGGCTCGAGCGGGCGGGCGTCGTCGTGCCAGACCGCGAGCGCGCCGGGCGCCCGTCGGCGGTCGCGCAGGGCACCGCCATCGCGAGCCCCCCGCTCCCTCCCGGTCCCGCCGCCGCGGCCCCGCGAATCGCCGGAGTGAGCGACTCGAGTGCCTCCTCGCAGGCCCCCTCGATCGCTTCGCGGACCTCCGGGCGGCCGAAGCGCGCGTCGGTCGACGTGGACTCCACCCACTTCAGAGCGTCCTCGCGCTCGCGCACGACAAGAAGCCGGCGTGCGCCGCCGAGATCTCGGCCGCGGAGGTCGCGGCGGTGCGCAGGAGGTCGTGCTCGGCGCTGCCTGCGGCGAGCGCGCGGGCGGCGCCGAGCAGCGCGCCCAGGCGGCGGTTCTCGCCGTCGAGGCGGCCCAGCGCCTGGCGGGCGGTGCGCCGCAGCGCGAGGAAGGCGACCAGTGAGAGGACGCCGATCCCCGCCAGACCGACCACCAGCCAGACGAAGGCGTCGCCGCCCGACAGGTTCGGGCGCACGTAGCGCCAGAGCACCCAGGCGAGCGCGGCGAGCGGCACGACGGCACCCAGAAAGTAGGCGACGAAGGCCGCCCGGTCGAGCGGCTGCGCGAAGAGCGAGAGGCGATGCGGTCGGCGCGGCACGGGGAAAGGTGGGCGGAGTGTAGCACCGGCGCCGCGCGCCGCCGGTTCAGCTAGAGTGCCGGCCGCGCCCCTCGCGTCCGCCATGAGATCGCTCGACCCAGCCGATCGCGCCCTTTCAGCTCTACCTCGAGCTGGCCGGGATCGCGCGCGAGCTCGCCGCGCGCGAGGTCGCGCCGCGGCCGCCGGCCCCCGACGACGCGACTGCGCGGCGCGAAGCTCGCGAGCTGGCCCGGCTCCTGGGCGACGGCGGCGCGTTCCGCTCCGCGGTACCCGCGGCCTGGGGCGGGCTCGAGCGCGCGCCCGACCTGCGCGGGGCCTGTCTCTGGCGCGAAGCGCTCGCCGCCGCCTCGCCGCTCGCCGACGCGGTCTTCGCGCTGCAGGCGCTCGGCTCGTTGCCGGTGGCGCTCGCCGGCTCCGAGGCCCTCTGCCGGCGCTGGCTGCCCGCGCTCGCGAGCGGGGCGGCCGTCGGAGCCTTCGCGCTCACCGAGCCGGGCGCTGGATCGAGCGTCGACGACGTCGCGACGCGGGCCGAGCGCGCGGGCGCGGGCTGGCGCATCACGGGGCACAAGACGTTCATCTCGAACGCCGGCATCGCCGACCACTACAGCGTGCTCGCGCGGACGTCGGGCGAGCCGGGCGCGCGCGGCGGCCTCACGATGTTCAGCGTGCCGGCGAAGTCGGAGGGGCTCCACTGCGACCGAGCGCTTCGAGGTCATCGGTCCGCACCCGATCGGCGACGTCGCTCTTCGCGGGCGTCGAGGTCGCGGACGCGCGGCGACTGGGCGAGGTCGGGCAGGGACAGGAGCTCGCGCTCGCGACGCTGGGCCGCTTCCGCACCTCCGTCGCGGCCTGCGCCAACGGCCTCGCGCGCCGCGCGCTCGACGAGACGAAGGCGCACCTCGCGGGCCGCAAGCAGTTCGGCCGGCCGCTGGCCGCGTTCCAGGCGCTGCGTTTCGACGCTGGCGGAGATGGACGTGCGATTGCGTGCCGCGCAGCTCCTGACCGACGAGGCCGCGCGCGCCGTGGACTCGGGCGACGCCGGCGACGGCCGAGGTGGCGCGGGCCAAGCTCTACGCGACGGAGGCGGCCGGCTGGATCTGCGACGCGCGGTGCAGCTCCACGGCGGGCTCGGCGTCAAGCGCGGGTCCGTCGTCGAGCGCCTCTACCGCGACGTGCGCGCGCTGCGCATCTACGAGGGGACCAGCGAGATCCAGAACCTGGTCCTCGCGCGCGAGCTGCTGCGCGAGCGGGGCTGAGCTCTCGCCATGTGGAAGCCGCCCGCGAGGATCCGGCACCCGCTGCTCCCGGCCGGGCTGGCCGACGGCGGCCGAGGCGCGCGGCGCGCTCGCGCTGGTTCTCGCCCGTCCGCCTCGGGCCGCCTCCGGCCGCGCGCCGCACCTGGGTGCCGGCGATGGTGCCGTGGCGCGCGACCGACGACGGCTTCGTCACCGACGACGTGCTCGACTGGTACGGGCGCTTCGCGCGACGGCCGGCCCGGCGTGCTGGTCGTCGAGGCGACCGGCATCCGCGACGTGCCGAGCGGGCCGCTGCTGCGCATCGGCGCACGACCGCTTCGTGCCCGGCCTGCGCGCGCCTCGTCGACGCCGTGCGCGCGCGCGAGCGGCGGCGAGACGCGGCTCTTCATCCAGATCATCGACTTCCTCGCGCATCCGGCGGCGGCCGGAGCCGGGCGCGGTTCCTCGAGACGTTCCTGCGCGCTCACGCGACCGCCACCGCGCGAGCGCTCGTCGCGATCGAGCCGGCGACGACGGACGACGCTGCGCGACGGCGCTCGGCGAGCTCGCCGGACGCGCCGAGCTCGCAGGCGTGCTGTCCGAGCGCGAGCTCGAGGCGCTCGACTTCGGCGCAGCGCGAGCGCGTCACCGACGTCCACCTGCCGCACGTCGCGCGACCTGCCGCGCGACGCTGCCCGGCCTCTTCGCCGACGCGCGCGGCGCGCGCGCGAGGCGCGGGCTTCGACGGCGTCGAGCTGCACTACGCGCACGCCTACACGATGGCGTCGTTCCTCTCGGCGACGAACACGCGCGCGGACGGCTACGGCGGCAGCGCTGCGAGGGTCGCGTGCGGCTGCCGCTCGAGGTGCTCGCGGCCGTGCGCGGCTCGCGTGTCGGCGTCGCTTCGTGGTCGGCTGCCGCTTCCTCGGCGACGAGTGCATCGAGGGCGGCAGCCGCTCGACGACGCCGGCGTGCTTCGCGCGTCGCGCTCGCGCGCGCCGGGCTCGACTTCCTCTCGCTCTCGCGCGGGCGGCAAGTTCGAGGACGCGAAGCAGCCGAAGGTCGGCGAGGCGGCCTACCCGTACACCGGGCCCGCGCGGCCACGAGTGCATGCCGACGGCGATCTCGCGACGCCGCGCGGCCCGTTCGGCCGCAACCTGCCGGCGCGCGGCGCGATCCGCGCCGCGCTCCGCGCCGCGCGGCTGCGCGACGCCGGTGCGTCGTCGGCCGGCGGCATCGCGACCTTCGACCAGGCCGAGGCGCTGCTCGCGCGACGGCGACGGCCGACGTCGTCGCCGCCGCCGCGCCAGTCGCTCGCCGACCCCGACTGGTTCCAGAAGGTCCGCGCGCGGCCGCGGCGCCGAGGTGCGCCGCTGCGTCTACACGAACTACTGCGAGGGCCTCGACCAGAAGCACAAGCAGGTCACCTGCCAGCTCTGGGACCGCGAAGCCCTCGACGAGCCGGGGCTCCAGAAGTCGAGGGACGGCCGCCGGCGGCTGGTGGCGCCGGAGTGGCGCTCCGGCAGCTAGGTCACATGGTCGGCGCGGGTCTCAGTCGAGCAGCGGTCGCAGCGTCCCCGAAGCGAGATCGAGCCAGACCAGGTCGCCGTCACGCCTGCGAAAGACCGTGGTCGGAATTGCACTGCTCTCCGAGAAGGCCGGGTCCAGGTCGCGGGCGACGAGCTCCTCCGCGCCTCCTGCCAGGGGCAGCCGGAAGATGAGCCGACTCTCCAAGCCGCGCTCTTTCGGCTCGCGAGCGGAGGCCGCCACGAGGAACGCCTGACCCTGGCCGATCTCTCCGAGCGGCCGAAGACGGCCGCCGATCGGAACTGGAAGACTCCGCTCGAGAGTGCCATCGCGATCGTAGAGACCGAGAACGTGGCGCCGCCCTTCGAGGGCGAAGGCGAGGAGCGCCCGGCCGTCGCTCCCAAGGCTGGCGAAGTCGAGATTGGCGCCGACCTCCCATCCGGAGGGCGGTTCGAGGGTCGTCGAGAGGCCCCTCGCGACGTCGCGCAGCTCGACGGCGGGCGGCGCCTCCCGCGCAGCCGCGGGTAACGCCCGGATGGCGCGCCCGTCTCTGCGCGCAAGGTCGGGCCCCAGGTCGATCGGTTCGTCCCACTTCACGCGGGCCAGCCGCAGCGGTGTGGCGGTGCCGGTGGCGAGGTCCACGTCGTAGACGTCCAGCGCCACCGGGTCGGTCGGTCGTTCGGCGGGGCTCCCGCAGGGCACGCGTACGGTCGTCTCGTCGAGGAAGAGCAGCGGCGCCGACGCCCGGCATCCCGAGATCCGGACCGCGGTGAGAATCCGGCCGTCGTCGCGGTTCTCGACCCGCAGCAGGCGGACGCCGGAACTGCGAGGTTCCTGAGGCCCGTAGGTTGCAACACTGCGGCCGTCCGGAGAGAGCCCCCAGGCGGAAGGCGTGTGCGGCCAGGTCAGCGCCGACTTCGGTTCGCTCGTGGCGACGGCGCGCGGCTCGATCCAGACCAGGCGTGCCTCACCATAGTGGCCGCGCTCGAGTCCCGCCTCGAGCCATGCCAGCGTGGAGCCGTCCGCCGAGACCGCGGCCCCGGAGGCGTAGGCGAACAGCCCGGACGCGGGGCCAAGTCGAATCGAGTGCCCGGACCGCGGCTCGAGCGCGAAGCGGAACCGGATCGGCTCGCGGCCTTCGGCGTAGCCGGAGACCTGGACCCATTCGCTGGACAGACCCTTCGCCTCGGTGCTCCAGGAGTGGTAGCGGTTGAGGGGCGAGCGCTCCTCTCGTGTCTGCGCGCCGGGCAACGCGCGGAGATCGGGCGCGAGGTACCGGCTGCTCCGTTCCGCGACCGCGAGCGGAGGCAGCAGCGCGAGCGCGATCAGGGCGAGGGAGAACGGGCGATGGACGCGATCGGTCTCGCACCGTCCTCTCACGATCTGGACCCAGGACGCGCAGAGCAGGGCGACGGAGGCGATCACGCCGAGCAGGAAAAGCGCGCGGCCGAGCTCTTCGCGGGCGCCCCAGAGGTCGAGCGGCGCGAGCGCCCGGAGGCTCAGGGTCCCGAAGACGAGGGCGCACACGAGGTCGGCGGCGATCCAGAAGCTCCTCGTGGCGCGCGCGAGCGCCGCGGCGTGGGCCAGGAAGAAGACCAGCACCAGGGCAAGCGCGAGCGGGGCGACCGCCGACGGCGACGGCCAGCGGACGAGGAAGGCGCCCTCGAGGGAGAGCCGCAGGCCTTCGTTGACCGCTCCCGGATCGGCGCCCAGGAGGCCGCTGGGCAGGAGGACGAGACCCGTGCCCGCGGCGGCTGCGCCGAGGGCGCCGAGCGCGCGCGCCGCCCAGATCGCGGTGGCGCTCGCCGGCAGGCGGAAGTCGAACGCCAGGCGTCCCTCGCCGAGGTCGCGGGCCAGGAATCCGAGCCCCTCGAAGAAGCCGAGCGTCAGGGCCCAGAGCAGCGCGACGCCGAGGGCGCCGGCGGCACGCAGGTCGGCGGGATCGTGACGCCCCATGCCCGGTAGCCAGGGCGCGATGGCGACGAAGAGGCCCAGCGCCGCTCCGGTCGTGATCAGGAGCAGTCGACACCGGAGCTCGCGCCGAAGAAGAGTGACGAAGGCGGTCACGCCGCACCTCCGTCCCGGGCCGTGAGGGCGACGAAGGTCTCTTCCAGGGTGCCGGCCGGAAGTCCGTCGACGCCGGGCGCCGAGCGGAGCGTTTCGATCGGGCCGTCGGCGACGATGCGGCCGTCGAGCAGGATCCCGGCGTGGCTCGCGACCCGCTCGACGCCGTCGAGGTCGTGGGTGGCGAGCAGGATGGTCGTGCCCCGGTCGGCGAGGTCGGTGACCAGCTCCTCGTAGAAGAAGCGGCGCGCGACCGGATCGAGTCCGAGGGTCGGGTCGTCGAGGACGAGGAGCGCAGGGCCGTGGGCGAGTGCGACCGCGAGCATCACGAGCGCCTTCTGTCCGCGCGAGAGCTGGCCGAAGCGGGACCGGCGGTCGATTCCGAACCGCTCGAGGCGGGCGCCGAAGCCGGTGCCATCCCAGCGCGGGTAGAGCGGCGCAACCGCTGCGGCGATGCGATCGACCCGCATCGACGGCGGCGCGTCGGGTGTCTCCGGCGTGGCGCCGATCTCCGCCATCAGCGCGACCCGGTGGCGCCAGGGGTCGCGCCCGTCGACCCGCAGCGCGCCGCCGTCGGCGCGACGCTGGCCGAGGAGCACCTTGATCAGCGAGCTCTTGCCGGCGCCGTTCCTGCCGAGCAGGGCGTAGACCGCGCCGGGTTCGACGGCGAAGGTGGCTCCCGCGAGCGCGGCACGCGGGCCGTAGCGGACCGTCAGGCGGTCGACCTCGATTCTCATCGGCGCTTCCTCTCCGATTCGTCGGTGACCTGTTTCCAGGCCTGCTCGAGCGCGGCGCCCGCCTCCTCGCGCCCGGCGCCCAGCGCCGCCGCGACGCTCGCCAGCCGGGTCGCGGCCTCGATCAGCCGCTCCCGGCGCTCCTTGCGCGTGAGCTCGGGCGGTGCTTCGGCGACGTAGGTGCCGTCGCCGCGCCGGGTCTCGAGCAGTCCTGCCTCGGTCAGCCGCTGGTAGGCGCGGGCGACGGTCGCCGGGTTGACCCGCAGTTCGCGCGCGAGATCGCGAACCGACGGGATGGCCTCCCCCGCGGCGAGCGCCCCGGCCGCGATCTGGTGCGTGACCCCCTCCTCGATCTGTCGCCAGATCGGGCGTGCGTCGGAGGTGTCGATCCGCAGGTGCAGGCTCACGCGGTCTAGTGTACTAGTACACTGATACAGTCTGTCAAGGGCGGCTTCCGGCCACCGCGACGGTCCAGCGTGGGGCTGCGTACAATGTCGTCCTGTACTGGCGCTGGGGAGGCTCTGCCATGCGTGCGGTTCTCCTGACTCGGCTGGTCGCAGCCCTCGTTCTTCTCTTCCCGATCGCTCTGACGGCCGCCGCGCCGCCGCCGCTCGCGGTCAGCGGACGCGTGCTCGACGACCAGGGGGCGGCGCTCGCCGGGGCGGAGGTCTCGCTCGCGCCGGTGCCGGACCCGATCGAGCGGGCGCGGCTCGAGCTCGCGGGGCGCGCGGCGCCGGAGCCCGTGGCGCGGGCCCGGAGCGGCGTCGACGGGTCGTATCGGCTGGAGGCGCCGAAGGCCGGGCTCTACCAGATCCTCGTCTCGGCGCGCGAGCGGGTGCCGATGCGGCTGTCGCCGCTCGCGGTCGTCGACGAGATCGACGTCGAGCCGGTGCGCCTCGCGCGCGACGCCGGCGGCTCGGTGCAGGTGGTCGACCCGGCGGGCGCGCCGGTCGCCGGAGCGCGGGTGAGCACCGTGGCCGACTCCGGATCCCGGCGGAGCTGGGATCGGTCCGCGAAATGGGTGACCGCGCCGCAGTGGGGCGTGACCGACGCCGCGGGCCGCGTGGCGTATGCGCGCGACGCACAGACCGACTACCGGATCGCGGCGCTCTCGGCGGCGCACCCCGCGGTCGTGGCCGAGGGGCTGCGCGAGACGTCGGCCCGCCTCGTGCTCGCGGACGGCATCGCGCGCGAGGTCGAGATCCGGCGCGGCGAGCAGCCGGCGGCCGGGGCGGCGGTCTGGCTCGAGACGCCCCGTCTCGCGCTGGCGATCGCTGACGAGGCCGGACGCGCGACGGTCCCCCTGCCCGGCAAGGGCGGGCTGCAGGTGGTCGCGAGCGACGCGCGGCGCGGCTCCGTGCGCGCGCGGCTGCGCCCGCTGCGCGGCGAGGAGCCCGAGCGGCCGCAGCGGCTGGCGCTCGAGCGGGAGCGGCCGATCGCCGGCCGCGTCCTCGACGCCGAGACCCGCGCGCCGATCGCGGGCGCGATCGTCTACGACCGCGCGGGGGAGGGCGGCTGGGCGATCTCCGACGCGGGCGGCTATGCGCTCGCTCTCGGGCGCGAGGCCGATCTCCCCTGGATCGCCGGCGCCGCCCGCGGCTACCTGCCCGATGCCCCGTTCGCCGCGATCGACCTCGCCTCCGGCCAGGGGCCTTCCCTCGCGCTCGAGCCGGCTGCGGCGATCGAAGGTGTGGTCGTCGACTCCGCGGGAGCGGCGGTCGCCGGAGCGGAGGTCGTCGCGCGCCCCCAGCGCCAGGTCGGCGCCGGCTTCTCCGGCTTCGAAGAGCCGGGGAGCGTGCGCGCGGAGAGCGACGCCCGGGGCTCCTTCCGGTTGCGCGGCCTCGCGGCGTCGCGCGACTGGGAGCTCTCGGCGCGGAAGGCCGGCTTCGGGGTCGCGCGGGCGATGGTCGATTCGCTCGCGGCCGGCCGCCGACGCAGCGGTGTCCGTTTGATCCTGCCGCTCGCTGGGCAACTCGTGGGGCGCATCCTCGCCGGCGACGAGAGCCCGATCTCCGGCGCACAGCTCGAACTGCAGCCGGCCGCCGGGGAGGCACGCCTGCGCATGTTGAGGCCGCGCACGCCGAAGAGCGAGAACCCGAAGGCGACGAGCTCGGGCGACGGCACCTTTGCCTTCGGGAGCCTCGGCGCCGGGCGCTTCGATCTCGCCGTCGAAGCGGCCGGCTTCGCGCCGACGAAGATCCCGCAGATCGAGATCGTCTCCGGCGAAGCCGTCGACCTGGGCGAGATCCTCCTCGACCCGGGCGTGTCGGTCGAGGGGCGGGTGGTCGACGGCCGGGGCGCGCCGGTGGCGGGGGCCGAGATCCTGCTCGACGCGCGCGCGGTCTTCTCGGGTTGGGAGGTCCCCGATCCGGTCGCGGTCTCGAGCGAAGACGGCCGCTTCGAGGTGCCAGACCGTCGCCCGGGCGAGCGCATCGACCTGGTGGCGCGCAAGGCGGGGTACGGCACGGCGTCGCGCGGCGGGATCGTCGTGCCGCCAGAACAGCCAGTGCGGCTCGAGCTTCCGGCGCTGGGCAGGATTTCCGGCCGGGTCCTCGATGCGCGCGAGCGGCCGGCCCGGGCGACCGTGGGAGCGATGGTCCTTTTCCGTATGCAGTCCGGCGCGGCGGGCGCGATGATGGGATCCAGGGAGGTCGAGCCGGTAGCGACCGACGACGAGGGGCGTTTCGAGATCGCCGGCGTGCCGCCCGGGGAGGTCGTGCTCTTCGCCACCGACGACGACGGCGAGCGGGCGCAGAAGGAGGGCCTCGAGCTCGCGCCGGGCGGCGCGCTCGAGGGGGTCGAGCTCCGCTTCGCGGGCGGCGCCCGCCTCGTCGGCCGCGTCCTCGATCCGGCGGGCCGGCCGGCGCGCGACGCGCTGATCGACCTCGAGGGCTCCGCGCCGGCGCCGGTCGCCGGGGCGAGCTGGCCAACCGACGGCGACGGCAGGTTCTGGATCGACGGCGTCCCCGCCGGGCGCTACACGGTGATCGCGTCGAAGCAGCCCTACCGTCGCGCCGCGCGCGAGGTCGAGGTCGGCGGCGCGGACACCGAGGTCGCGGTCGAGCTCCAGCTCGAGGCGGGCCTCGCGGTGCGCGGCAGCGTCGTCGACGACCAGGGCGCGCCGGCCGCCGAGGCCCTGGTCGCCCTCGGCCTGGTCGGCAGCGGTCGGGGCCAGCGGCCGACGGCGCTCGCGCGCGCCGACGGCTCCTTCGAAATCGAGGGGGTCGACCCCGGCACCTACCGGGTGACCGCCGAGAAGTCGGGCTTCCGCCGTGCGGAGCTCGCCGAGCCCCTGGTGGTCGAGGCGTTCGACGTCGACGGCGTCCAGCTCCGGCTCGCCCGGGGCGGCGCGCTCTTCGGCCACGTCACCGGCCTCGCCTTCGACGATCTGGCGGAGACGCGAATCACGGCGCGCGCGCAGAGCGAGTTCGCGGCCGGAGGGCCGGACTACGAGGGGGCCTACCGGCTCGAAGGGCTCGGGCCCGGGGAGTGGACGCTGGTCGCCGAGGTCGTCCGGTCCGGACGGCGCGCTCAGGCCCGCGCGACGCTCGCCGATCCGCCGGGCGAGGTCGAGGTCGATCTCGAGTTCGGCCGGGGTCTCGTGCTCTCCGGCGTGGTGCTCCGGCGCGGGGAACCGGTCGACGGCGCCTGGGTCAGCGCGAGCGGCGGCGCTTCGCCGGCTCCGGCCTCCGCGCAGACCGATGCCGACGGCCGCTTTCGCCTCGAAGGACTCGCGGAGGGTAGCTACCAGGTCCGGGCCGCCGATGGCGGCGGTCGTGCCTGGGCGCTCGAACAGATCGAGCTCGCCGCCGACCGGGAGATCCGCCTCGAGCTCGCCTCGGCGGTGGTCGAGGGCACGGTGCGCGACTCGCGCGACGACCGTCCGGTCCGAGGGGCCGAAGTGCGCGTCGAGCCCGCGAGCGGGGAGCCGGTGTACGGGATGCGGGTGTGGAGTCGGGAGCGACACGACCGGCGACGACGGCGTCTTCCGCCGCGAGGGAGTCGGCCTCGGCGAGCAGCGGGTGCTGGCGAGCGCGGAGGGGTACGCCGCGGCGGAGCAGCGCGTCACGATCGTCGACCGCGACCAGGTCGCCCGCGTCGACTTCCGGCTCGAGCCGAACGAAGGGGTGACGGTGCGCGTGCTCGGACCGAACGGGCTGCCGCCGGAACGGGTCTGGGCGGCGGCGCTCGATGCCGGCGGCGTCGCGGTCTGGAGCGACTACCCGGCGCCGGGCGAGGGGGGGCGCCTGCGCCTCACCTCGCTGCCGCCCGGGGACTGGACGCTCCTCGTCGGCGGCCGCGACCTGCCGGTGGCGAAGCGGCGGGTCAGCTCGCCGGGCGACGCGGGGGAGATCCTCCTGCCGTTCCCCGGCCTGCTCCGCGTGCGGGTGTCGGCGCTCGCCGAGGGCGCGCTCTCGACGCTCCGGCTGATCGGCGCGGACGGCGAGCCCTACGTCCACCCCTACGGCATGGCGGCGCAGGCCGACTACCGGATGAGCGGACGGGAGATGGCGATCGGCAGCCTGCCGCCCGGGCCCTGGCGGATCGAAGTGACGGCGGCGGACGGCCGGCGCTTCACGGGCGAGGCGACGGTCGTCGCCAACGGCGAGGTGGCGGTCGCGATCGAGTGAGGCGGCGGCTCAGGCGCCTTCGGCCTGCGCCTCGCCGATGCGGTCGGGCTGGCCGGTGGCCTCGAGGACGTTCCACCAGAGCTCGCCGTGGGGGTTGACCGCGCGCTGCTCGCCGCGCAGGGCGGCGAGCGGGACGTGGGTCATCTGGCCGTGCCAGTAACCGACCAGCATCGCGGTGCGCCCCGACATCGCGGCGTGCACGGCGTTCTGAGCGAGGCGCGCGGCGTGGAGCGCGTCCGAGGTTTCGGCGGGCGCCGAGCGGACGAGGTAGCTGGGGTCGAGATACTTGATCGCGACCGGCGCGCCGAGCTTCGCGAAGTGCTCGTCGATCCGCTTCTTGAGCAGCACGCCGATGTCGCCCAGTTTCCGGTTGCCGGAGGCGTCGACGCCGAGCTCGAGCCCCCGGAAGTAGTGCTGCCCCGCGCCCTCGGCGACCACCAGCACCGCGTAGCCCTGCGCCGCGAGCCGGCGGCGGAGCAGGTCGAGCAGGCCGTTCTCCCCCTCGAGCCCGAACGGCGATTCGGCGACGAGACAGAAGTCGACCAGCCCGCTGCCGAGCGTCGCGTTGGCGGCGAGGTAGCCGGTGTGGCGCCCCATCAGCTTGACCAGCCCGACGCCGCGGCGCACGGAGGTCGCCTCGACGTAGGCGCCGCGCACCGCCTCGGCGGCGAGGTTGACCGCGGTCTGGAAGCCGAACGAGCGGCGCACCCAGGGGATGTCGTTGTCGATCGTCTTGGGCAGGCCGACGACGGCGATCGGGAGGCGCCGGCGCGCGATCTCGTCGGCGATCTCGAGCGCGCCGCGCAGGGTGCCGTCGCCGCCGACCGGGAAGAAGAGGTCGATGCGGTGGGCGACGAGCGTGTCGACGATCTCGGCCACCGGCGGCGTCCCCCGGCAGGTGCCGAGCACCGTGCCGCCGCGCTGGTGGATGAGCGCCACGCTCTCCGGCGTGAGCGGCTCGAGCACGCCGGGCGCGGCGAGGCCGAGGTAGCCGTGGCGGACGCCGAAGACCTGGGCCACGCCGTAGCGCTGCGCGAGCTCGAGCGCGAGCGAGCGGACGACGTCGTTCAGGCCGGGCGAGATGCCGCCGCAGGTGGCGATCGCGGCGCGCGTCGTGCGCGGCTCGAAGTAGATGCTCGCGCGCGGGCCCGCGACCTCGAAGCTGGGCGGCTCGCCGCCCGCGGCCAGGGTCCCGCGCACGGTCTCGAGCCGCGGCTCGACGAAGGTCCGCGCCGCCTCCCCGACGAAGGTCGAGGGGTCGGGGACGTGGAGTGGGCTGGCGATGCCGGGCTCGCCCAGGCGGGGGATGCGGAAGTCGGACGGAGTGCGCGGCATGGCTGCGTCAGCCTAGCAAGTCGGCGCGGCGGCCGGGGCGACGCTCCCCGCATAGAATGCCCGCCGTGCGCGTCGCGGTGATCGGCGGAGGACCGGCGGGGCTCTACCTCGGGATCCTTCTGCGCAAGTCGTTCCCGGAGCTCCGGGTCGAGATCTTCGAGCGCAACCGCCCCGACGACACCTTCGGGTTCGGCGTGGTCTTCTCCGACGAGACCCTCGGCTTCCTCGAGGCGGCCGACCCCGAGTCTTACGCCGCGATCCGCGCGCGCTTCCGCTCCTGGCGCGAGATCCGCACCTGGTACCGGGGCGAGTGGACGACCTCGACCGGGCACGGCTTCTCGGCGCTCGCGCGCACGACGCTGCTCGACATCCTGCAGCGGCGCGCCGCCGAGCTCGGCTGCGAGCTCAACTTCCGCAGCGAGGTCGCCGACGTCGCCCGGCTGCTCGACGCCGACCTCGTGGTCGGCGCCGACGGCGTCCACTCGATGGTGCGCGGGCTCTGGGGCGAGCGGTTCGGGGCGAAGGTGGAGGAGGGCGCCTGCCGCTTCTCCTGGCTGGGCACCACGCTGCCGCTCGGCGCCTTCACCTTCGTCTTCGCCGAGACCGAGGCCGGGCTGGTGATGGTGCACGCCTACCCGTTCGACGGCGGGCGCGCGACCTGGATCGTCGAGTGCCACGAGGACACCTGGCGGCGCGCCGGCTTCGAGGGGACGAGCGAGGCCGAGACGGCGGCGACCTGCGAGCGTCTGCTGGCGCCCTGGCTCTCCGGCCATCCGCTGCTCGCCAACCGCTCGGTCTGGCGGCGCTTCCCGACCGTGACCTGCGAGCGCTGGCACTTCGGCAACGCCGTGCTGATCGGCGACGCCGCCCACACCGCGCACTTCTCGATCGGCTCCGGCACCAAGCTCGCGCTGGAGGATGCGATCGCGCTCGCCGCGGCGTTGCGCGACACCGGGATCGCCGACGTGCCGCGCGCGCTCGGCGTCTACGAGGAGGCCCGCCGGCTCGACGTGCTGAAGCTCCAGCGCGCCGCGAAGACGTCGCGCTCCTGGTTCGAGGACGCGCGGCGCTGGACCGGCCAGACGCCGGTGCGCTTCACCTTCAACCTGATGACCCGCTCGAAGCGGATCACCTACGACGAGCTCGGGCGGCGCGACCCCCGGCTCGCCGCGCGCGTCGCGGCAGACTTCGCGGCCGCCGAGGGGCTCGCCGCCGAGCCGGGCGGGAACTTCCCGCCGCCGGTGTTCGTGCCGTTCCGCGCCCGCTCGGTCGAGCTCGCCAACCGCATCGTGGTGTCGCCGATGTGCCAGTACTCGGCGGTCGACGGCACCGTCGGCGACTGGCATCTGGTCCACCTCGGCAGCCGCGCCCTGGGCGGCGCCGGGCTGCTGATCGCCGAGATGACCGACGTCGCCGCCGAGGGGCGCATCACCCACGGCTGCGCCGGCCTCTACCGGCGCGAGCACGTCGCGGCCTGGCGCCGGATCGTCGACTTCGTGCACGGGGCGAGCGCGGCGAAGATCGGCCTGCAGATCGCCCACGCCGGGCGCAAGGGCTCGATGGCGCACGACTGGTCGATGACCGACCGGCCGCTCGCCGAGCACGAGGGCGCCTGGCCGACGCTCGCGCCGTCGCCGATCCCGTTCCGCCCCGGCTGGCCGGCGCCGCGCGCGATGGACCGCGAGGACATGGACCGGGTGCGCGCCGAGTTCGTCCGCTCGGCGCGCTGGGCGGCCGAAGCGGGCTTCGACTGGCTCGAGCTCCACCTCGGGCACGGTTACCTGCTGTCGAGCTTCCTGTCGCCGCTCGCCAACCGCCGCGGGGACGACTACGGCGGCTCGCTCGAGAACCGGATGCGCTACCCGCTCGAGGTCGCGGCGGCGGTGCGCGCGGGCTGGCCCTCCCACCTGCCGATGTCGGCGCGGTTGTCGGCCACCGACTGGTTCCCGGACGGGCGCGGCTTCACGCTCGACGAGGCGGTCGTCGTGGCGCGCGAGCTCAGTGCGGCGGGCGTCGACGTCGTCGACGTCTCCTCGGCGGGCAACGTCGCGGACTCGCCGGTCGAGTACGGCCGGATGTACCAGGCGCCGTTCGCGGACCGGATCCGTCACGAGGCGGGCGTGCCGGTGATGGCGGTCGGCGGCGTGCTCGACGCCGACCACGCCAACACGCTGCTCGCTGCCGGGCGCGCCGACCTCGCCGTGCTCGGCCGCGCGCACCTGGCCGATCCCTACCTGACGCTGCACGAGGCCGCGCGCTACGGGATCGACGCCCCCTGGCCCGGCCAGTACCGCATGGGCCGCGCGCTCGCCCTGCCCAAGTGAGACGGGACTCCGCCATGCCCTTCCGCACTCCGCTCGTCGTCCGCTTCGGCGACCTCGACCCGGCCGGCATCGTCTACTACCCCCGCTACGGCCACCTCTGCCACGTCGCGATGGAGGAGTTCTTCCAGGCCGCCGTGGGGGTCGACTATCCGGCGCTCAACCGCGATCACGACGTCGGCTTCCCGGTCGTGCGGGTCGAAACCGACTTCGTCCGGCCGCTGCGCTACGGCGACGACCTGGAGATCGAGGTGACCGTGACGCGGGTCGGGACGACGTCGGTCGAGTGGCTCTACCGCTTCCTGCACCGGGGCGTCGAGGCGCCGGCGGCGGTCTGCCGCACGGTGACCGTCTGCGTCTCGATGCGGCGCTTCGAGAAGGTCCCCGTCCCCGACTGGCTGGCGACGAAGCTGCGCGCCGCGGGCTGACGCGCGGGTTGTGGGCCGCCTCCGGCGTGCGAGAGGATGGCCGCGGAGGGGGGGCAAGGTGCAGCACCGCCGAGCGTTGATCCTGATCGTCGTGTCGGCCCTGAGCTTCGCGCTCATGGCGTTCGCGGCGAAGCTGGCGTCGCGGTCGCTCCCGGCCGGCGAGGTGACCTTCGCCCGCTTCCTGCTGATGCTCGCCCCGTTCGTCGTCGCCCCCCGGCTGCTGCGCGAAGCGCTCACCTGGCAGCGGCTCGATCTCCTCGTCTACCGCGGCGTCTTCGGCGGCTCGGCCGTGCTGCTCTACTTCCTCGCCATCGCGCACGTGCCGGTCGGCGTCGCGACGCTGCTCAACTACAGCTCGCCGATCTGGAGCGTGCTGTTCGCCGCGCTCTTCCTCGACGAGCGGGTGCGTCCGGCGCTGCTCCTCCCGTTCGCGTTCGCGCTGGGTGGCATGCTGCTCGTCACCGGCGCCCTCGGCGATCCCGCGGCGCCCTTCCGGCTCGGCAGGTGGGAGCTCGCCGGCTTCGCCTCCTCGATCCTCTCGGGCGCGGCAGTCGCCGCGATCCGCGCCGCGCGGCGGACCGAAGGGAGCTGGGCGATCTACGGCAGCTTCACCCTCTTCGGCCTGCTGATCACCGCGCCCTTCGCCTTCGCCGGCTTCCGCTGGCCGACCGCGACCGAGTGGCTCCTGCTCGCCCTGGTCGGCGCCTCGTCGATCGTCGCCCAGCTCACCATGACCTACGCCTACCGCTGGGTGACCAACCTCCAGGCGGGCGCCATCGCACAGCTCACTGTGGTGGTGACGATGGGCCTCGGCGTCGTCGTCCTCGGCGACAGCTTCGGCCCTCTGCAGGTCCTCGGCGCCGCCCTCGCCCTCGGCGGCATCGTCGGCGTCGTCTGGCTGCAGTCCGCGCCGCGCGCGGTGGAGTGAGACCTCAACCCCGACGCAGGGCGCCGCGGTCGATCTTGCCGAGGTGGGTGCGGGGGAGGGCGTCGACGAAGCGGACGCTCCGCGGGGCCTTGAACGGGGCGAGCTCGGCGGCGACGAAGTCGGCGAGCTCGCGGTCGAGGCCGGCGCGGCGCTCGCGGGCGACCACCACGGCCTGCGGCTTGACCAGGCCGTTCTCGTCTTCCTGGCCGACCACCGCGCACTCGGCGACCGCCGGGTGGCGGAGCAGGCAGTCCTCGACCTCCGCCGGCGAGAACCAGCGGCCGGCCACCTTGAAGACGTCGTCGCCGCGCCCCTGGTAGGTGAAGACGCCGTCGGGCGAGCGCGAGACGAGGTCGCCGGTCACCACCCACTCGCCGCGGAAGGTCTGCTGCGACTTGTCGTGCTCGCGGAAGTAGCCGAGCGCGCGCGCGCCGCCGCGCACCCAGAGCTCGCCGATCTCGCCGTCGGGCAGCTCGCGCCCATCGGGCAGGCAGACCCGCACCTCGAAGCCGGGCACCGGCTCGCCGAGCGTACCGGCCCGCGCGCGGCCGGGGCGCTGGGAGAGGAAGACGTGCCACTGCTCGGCGGTGCCGAGGCCGTCGAGCAACTCGACGCCGAACGCCGCCTGCCAGCGCGCGCGCAGCTCGGCGGGCAGCGCCTCGCCCGCCGACGTCGCGAGGCGGAGGCAGGAGAGGTCCTGCCGACCCGCGTCGGGGTGTGCGACGAGGTGCTGGATCATGGTCGGCACGTTGACCAGGAGTGTGGGGCGGTGGCGCGCGATCGCCGCGAAGATCGACTCGGCGGTCGCCTTCTCCGGGAAGAGGCAGCTCGAGGCGCCGACCGAGAAGGGGAAGAAGAGGTTCGAGCCGAGCGCGTAGCCGAAGTAGAGCTTGGGGACGGCGAGCGTGACGTCGTCCGCGCCGAGGCCGAGGATGCCCTGGCCGTAGGCGACGGTGGTGAAGGCGTAGGAGCGGTGCGGCTGGGCGACCGCCTTGGGCCGGCCCGTGGTGCCGCCGGAGAAGAGCATCACCGCCGGGTCATCGCGGTGCGTGCGCACCGTCGCGAAGCTGTCCGCGACCGTGCGCGCGAGCTCCTCGAACGAGGGGCAGCCGGGCGCGGGGGCGCCGACCGTGAGCAGCCGCGTGCGCTCGCGGGCGCGCCCGAGCGCCTCGGCCCAGGTCGGGGCGAGGCCGCCGTCGACGACGGCGAGACCGGGCCGCAGGTAGTCGAGGAGCGCGGCGAGCGCGGCCGGCGAGAGGTCCGGGTTGAGCGGCACCGCGACCGCCCCCGCGCGCAGGATCCCGAACAGCGCGCCGACCCACTCGGCTCCGTCGGGCAACGCCAGGAAGACCCGCTCCTCCGGGCGCACGCCGAGCCCGGCGAGGACGTTGGCGAAGCGGAAGGAGAGCGCCTGGACCTCGCGGTAGCTGAGCTCGCGATCGGGCAACCGGAGCGCGACGCGCCCGCCCCGCCCCTCGGCGACGCGCGCGTCGAGCAGCCACTCGGCGAGGTTGAACTGCTCGGGCGCAACAAAGGTCATGCGGCCCCTCCGGGTCGGAAGGGCCGCATTCTAGTCGGGAGCGCCCGCGTCAGCGGAAGCGGCCGCCGTAGGCGAGCGGCTGGCCGCTCTCCCAGGGGCGGTAGCCGTTGCAGAAGTCGATCCGCTCGCCGAGTGGCGGGTGGCTCGAGCGCCAGAGCTTGTAGAGCAGGCCCGGCCGCGGGTTGCCCAGGTTCTCCTCCTGCAGCCGCACGAAAGCCTCGGCGGCGGCGCGGTTGTCGCGGGTGAGCTCGAGGCCGAAGCGGTCGGACTCGTGTTCCATCCCGCGCGAGTAGGCGAGGAAGAGAGGCGAGATCGCGAACAGGAAGACGCCGAACAGCAGCATCAGCCAGGGCGCGGCGGCAACGTCGGAGAGCTCGGTGAAGCCGAACCGCTTGCCGTAACGCGCCAGCAGCGCGCCCGAGGTCCGGTGGATCAGCCAGAGGCCGGCGAGCACGAGCAGCGGCACGACGACGAGCGTCTTGAGCACGTGCCCGAGCACGAAGTGCCCCATCTCGTGCGCCATCACGAAGAGCAGCTGCTCGCGCGACAGCTTCTTCAGGATGGTGTCCCAGAGCACGATCCGCTTGGTCTCGCCGAGGCCGGTGACGTAGGCGTTGACCGCCTCGGTGTCGACGCTCTTGTCGACTTCGTAGACGCGGCCGCCGGAGATGCCGGCGCGCTCGGCGAGCGAGAGGATGTCGGCCTCCAGCGCCTTGTCCTGCATCGGGCCGAACTCGTTGAAGAGCGGGTCGATCCAGATCGGCGTGACCAGCACCATCAGCGCGACGAAGGGCACCGAGAGCGCCGCGGTCCAGAGCCACCAGCGCTTCGGGCTCCGGCGCAGCAGCCAGAAGGGGACCCAGGCGAAAAGGGCGGAGACCGCCATGCCCACGGCCAGCCCCTTGAATCCGTCGCCGAGCCACTTGCCCAGGGTCTGGTTCGAGAGGTCGTAGGCGTGCGGACGGACGTAGTCGGAGTAGTACGCGAGCGGCAGGTCGATCAGGAAGCCGAGCGCCGCGAAGAGCAGGAAGTAGACGACGACGGTCGGATACCAGCGCCCGCCGGTCCAACGCTGGGCGAGCGTGCGCAGCCGCGCCGACCAGCCGGTCGCCACCCAGGCGAGGGGCACCAGGAAGCCCCAGACCGTCGCCACCCCCCAGAGCCAGTTGCCGCTCCGGTAGTAGCGCATCGCCTTTTCGGAAGGCACCGGCACCGGCACGGGGCCGGTCGCAGAATCGGGTGGCGCGGCGGCGAGAGAAGCGGTGGGCTCCGCGGCTGGCGCGGCGGATTGTGCGACGAGCGGCGTGGCGAGCAGACCGACGAGCACCGCGACGCCGCCGAGGGCGGCGAGCAGACGAGCGACCCGCAGTTTCATGATGGAGGGAGCTCCTTGTCGAAGTTCTGGACTGGACCGGGAAAGGCTACCGGAGAGGAGGTGCGATTCCCAACCGGAAGGCGCGATGCCAGGGCGCTCGGGACCGTGGGGCCGCCGTGGCGGGCGCGGCGAGAAGCTCCATAGATGGGGGTGCCTGGCGAGGCTGGGGTAGGGTGGGCGGATCGCCCGTGGTGAGGGAAATGGTCCAGAGCGAGGGCCGTCCACCTCCTCTTCTGGAAGCGCCTCCGAGTCGCCGATCCGGCGGCGGTGTCAGCGTCCGGGCTCGGATCAGGGGCCTCGAAAACGAAAGAGGGGCGCCCTCGTACCGGCCGACCAGCGGCCGCTTCGAGTGTCACCCCTCCCCTTAATTGGGCTTTTGCTCTTGCCTTTGCTTCTTCTTCTTCCTCTTCTTCTTCCTGCTTCCGCCGAAGCCGGGCGCGCCGGAGCCCCGGTGGCCGCCGCGCGGCGCGCGGACCGGGCTAGCGCCCGGTCCAGGCGGCGGGGCGCTTGGCGAGGAAAGCGGCGACGCCCTCTTCCTTGTCGGCGGAGGAGAAGCAGAGACAGAAGAGGTCGCGTTCGTAGAGGATCCCCTCCTCGATCGCCAGCCGCTCGGAGGCGCGCACAGCTTCTTTGGCCACCTTGAGCGTGAGCGGGCTCCGGGCGGCGATCTTCTGCGCCAGCTCGAGCGTCTTCGCGCGCAGCTCCTCGTGCGGCACGACCTGGTCGACCAGCCCGATCTCCTTCGCCTCGGCGGCGGGGATCATGTCGCCGGTGAGGATCAGGCGCATCGCCTGGCCGGTGCCGACCAGGCGGGGGAGGCGCTGGGTTCCGCCGCCGCCCGGGATCAGGCCGAGGTTGATCTCGGGCTGGCCGAAGCGGGCCTTGTCGGAGGCGATGCGCAGGTCGCACGACATCGCGAGCTCGCAGCCGCCGCCCAGGCAGAAGCCGTTGATCATCGCGATCACCGGCTTCGGAAACGACGCCATCACGTCGAAGATGCGCGGGCTCCGCATCGCCCAGCGCTGGTCGAAGGGCGTGCGGCCGGCGAACTCGGCGATGTCGGCGCCGGCGATGAAGGACTTCTCGCCGGAACCGGTGATCACGACCACGCCGACGCCGGCGTCGTTCTCGATCTCTGCGAGCTCCTCGAGCAGCTCGACGCGGACCTGCTCGGACAGCGCGTTGAGCTTGTCGGGGCGGTGGATGGTCAGGATCGCGACGCGGCCCTCGCGTTCGGACAGGACGACTCTCGACATGGCCGGCTCCTCCGGGATGGGGTTCAGCCGCGCGCCGTCAGGGGGCGAGCGGGGTGAGCGTGAAATCGGTGCGCGCCTCGATCGAGATGCTGATGCCGATCTCCTCGACCGGGCGCTCGACGTGCGTCTCCCTGCGGAAGGTCTGCTCGCGCCAGACGAGGCCGGTCGCCGGATCGACCAGCCGGGTCGCGTTGCCGCGGACCTGATAACCGGTCAGGAACCTGCCCGGCGCGGCCGGATCGAATCGGGTGCGGATCTTCGGGCGGAGCTCGATCGCGGCGGGAATCGTCGCGAGGGCGTCCGCCACGTAGGCGAGCTGGACGCGCAGCCGCCGCCCCTCCGGCGTCGTCTCCCAGGGGCCGAGGCGGAAGAGCACCTGGTAGGCGACCCAGCCGTCGTCGCTCGGCGCGGCCGTCCGGAACCAGTAGTCGCGGTCGAGCTCGAGCGTCTGCCCCGCCAGGATCTCGAAGCGCTCGAACCAGAGCCAGCGCTCGGACTCGCCCAGCCGGCCCTCGGCGAGCCGCTTCTTCGCGCTCTCCTTCGCCTCGCCCTCGAGCGCGGCGACCACCCGCTCGGTGTTGCTGCGCAGCCCGTCCATGCGCTGGAGCGCGCCGTCGGTCGCGAGGTGGTAGACGGTCGTCGACTTCGCGCCCGCCTCGAGGAGCGGGTGCTGGAAGGGCTTGCCCTCCTTGGCCATCGCCAGCTCCTGGGTGGCCTCGGTCAGGCGCAGGCCGGAGCCTTCGGGCGCGAAGGTCCACCGGCTGCGCTGGCCGATCGCCACCGTGTCGACATGCGCTCCCCACTTGTAGGCGATGGTGCCCCACTCGCGGTACTCGAAGCTCGCGCCGGTCGGCGGCGCGAAGGCGAAGGCGACGCTCTCGGCGGAGGCCGGGGCGCCGGCGAGCTGTGCGGCGAGGGCGAGGAGGACCGGCGGGAGAAAGCGGGAGAATCGGCGCAACGGCGGCTCCGGGGCGATCCGCGCGCGCCGTTCGGGCCGGGGAGGCGCGCTCATCGCACCCGCTTCGTCCGGCGCGCTTCGGCATGCTGGCGCGCGGCGGCCAGGAAGTCGACGAACAGCGCGCGGTGCGCCGGGTCCGCGGTCAGGTTCTCGGGGTGCCACTGCACCGAGCGCACCCACCAGGAGGGGTGTTCGAGCGCGGCGGCCTCGATGACGCCCGTCGGGCGCGAGCGCGGTGATCACCATGCCGGAGCCCGGGCGGCGCACGCCCTGGTGGTGGCGGCTGTTGACGGAGAGCGGGTCGCCCAGCTCGCGCAGGCGGCGCGCGAACGGATGGTCGGCGTCGGTGGCGGTCACCTCGTGCGCCCGGTGGTCGGGCGCGAAGCCGTCCTCGACGAAGCAGTCGTGTCCGGCGCGCTCCGCCTGCAGCGCGAGGTCCTGGAAGAGCGAGCCGCCCAGGAAGACGTTGAGCATCTGGTGCCCCCGGCAGATCGCGAAGACCGGAATGTCCCGCCGGCGCGCGCGGTCGAGCAGCTCGCGCTCCATCTGGTCGCGCTCGCGGACCGGGGGGTCGAGGTGGGCCTGCGGATTCGGCTCCTCGCCGTAGAGGCGCGTGTCGACGTCGGCGCCGCCGGTGAGCAGCAGGCCGTCGGCGCCCGCGACGAGCTGATCGAGGTGCGCGCTGTCGGCGTGTTCCGGCGTCGCGCGGACGACCTCGGAGCGATCGAGGCCGGCCGCGGCGAGCGCGTCGACGTAGGGACCGACCTTGTCCTCGCGCAGGTAGGCGATCAGGATGCGCGGCACCGGACCTCCTAGTCGGCCCGCTCGACCAGGGCGGCCAGACCGAGACCGCCCGAGACGCAGAGCGTGGCGAGCCCCAGTCGACGGCGGCGGGCGGCCATGCCGTGGAGCAGCGTGACGAGGATGCGCGCGCCGGTGGCGCCGATCGGGTGACCGAGGGCGATCGCGCCGCCGTCGGGGTTCACCCGCGCGGGGTCGAAGGGGAGCTCGGCCAGGCAGGCGAGCACCTGGGAGGCGAAGGCTTCGTTGAGCTCGACCTCCTCGATGGCGTCGAAGGCGAGGCCGCGCCGCGCCAGCAGCCGGCGGGTGGCGGGCACCGGTCCGATCCCCATGATCCGCGGGTCGACGCCGACCACTTCCCAGTCGAGCAGCCAGCCGGCGACCGGCAGGCCGAGCTCGGCGACCGCCGCCTCGGAGGCGACCAGCAGGGCGGCGGCGCCGTCGGTGATGCCCGAGGCGTTGCCGGCGGTCACCGTGCCGCCCGGCCGGAACACCGGCGCCATCTTCGCCAGCGCTTCGACGGTGACGCCGTCGCGGGGGTGCTCGTCGGCTTCGACCAGCGTCTCGCCCTTGCGCCCGGCGACCGCCAGCGGCGCGATCTCGGCGGCGAAGCGCCCCGCCTTGCGCGCCGCCTCGCAGCGGTGCTGGCTCTCGGCGGCGTAGGCATCGGAGGCCTCGCGGCCGATGCCCGACTCGCCCGCGAGCTCTTCGGCGGTCTCGCCCATGATCAGGCCGGAGAGCGGATCGAGGAAGCCGTCGCGGTACATGCCATCGACGATCTCGTCGCTGCCCAGCCGGTAGCCCCAGCGGGCGCGCGGCAGCAGGTAGGGCGTGTTCGACATGCTCTCGGTGCCGCCGGCGAGGACGACGCTCGGCCTCGCCGAGCAGGATGGTGCGGGCGGCCGCAGATCACCGCCTGCAGGCCCGAGCCGCAGGCCTGGTTGACGGTCTACGCCGGCCGATCGACGGGGATCCCCACGCGCCAGGCGACCTGGCGGCCGCTGTTGGGGCCGCCGCCGGCCTGGCGGGCGTGGCCGAAGATCGTCTGGTCGATCCGATCGGGCGGCAGGCCGGCCCGCGCGAGGCAGGCGCGGGCCGCCGCGGCGCCGAGATCCGCCGCCGGGAGCGCGGCCGAGCGCGCCGCCGAACTTGCCGATCGGCGTGCGCACCGGCGCGACGAGGGCGAGGCGCCGCGGCCATGGCTCTACCGCGCCTTGAACTCGGGCTGCCGCTTCTCGACGTAGGCGGCCAGCCCCTCCTTGGCGTCCTCGCTCTGGAAGAGCTGCTGCTGCAGCTCCCGCTCCAGGGTGAGGGCCGACTCGAAGGGGATCTCGGCGCCCGACTGGACCGAGCGCTTGATCCGGCCGACCGCGCGGGCGGCCTTGTTGGGCGGGCAGAACTGGCGCGCGTAGGCGTGGACCTGCTCCTGGAAGGCGGCGTGGGTGTCGGCCTCCATCACCACATCGACGATGCCCAGCGCCTTGGCCTCGTCGAGCCCGAACAGCCGGCCGGTGACCATCAGCTCGATCGCGGTCGACTTGCCCACGATGCGCACCAGGCGCTGGGTGCCGCCGGTGCCCGGCAGCACGCCGAGCGAAACCTCGGGCAGGCCGAACTTGCCGGGCCGCGGCGGGCGATCCGCAGGTCGGCCGCCATCGCGATCTCCAGGCCGCCGCCGACCGTGTTGCCGTTGAGGGCGGCGATCACCAGCTTCGGCGTCTGCTCGAGCCGCGACAGCGTCTCGTTGGCGTGCAGGCAGAAGTAGTACTTGAAGTTCGGATCCGACGTCTTGAGCATGTTGATGTTGGCGCCGGCGCAGAACATCTTCTCGCCGGTGCCGGTGACCACGATGACGTGGATCGCCGGGTCGAAGCGGGCCTTGAGGATCGCCTTCGTCGAGCTGGCGCATCATCTCGTGGGTGTAGGTGTTGGCCGGCGGGTCGTCGAGGGTCAGGTAGGCGACCCCCTCCCGGGCCTCGTAGTGCACCAGCGTGCGCGGAGCGGTCTCGACGGCGTTCTGCGACATCCTCGTCCTCCTGTGGCATGGGGTGGCCGGCGTGGGAACCGGCCCGTCCGAATCGGCGTTCCGGCGATTCTCGCACGGCCCCGGCGGCCCGGTCCAACTTCGCCTTGACCCCCCGCTTTCGCGGCTCCTACAATGCCCCGATCGAGACGCGCACATGATCACGGGGTACAACACCGACGTTCGCCACGGCGAAGTCGTCCTGCACGTCCAGACCGAGGACAAGGGGCTGGACAACCCGTACCTCGAGAGCGTGATCTACGTGCGCGGCCAGGTGCTGGCCGCCAAGCGCACCAGCTACGCCCGGCTGCTCGAGGAGGGCAAGGGGGAAAACGAGATCGCGGCGGTGATGGAGCACCAGCACCGCACGATCCTCGCCGCCATCCGCGCCGGCCGCTTCGACGCCAAGCTGGAGCTGGCCGTCGCCGGCCGCGAACCCGAGCGGGTGGAGCCCGAGACCCTGCTCCGCGCGGCGGCGGTCGCCGCCGCAGCCCCGGAGCCGGAGCCCGAGCCGGACCTCGAGGAGTACCCGCCGACCACCGCGCGGCTGGAGACGCCGATGGCCACCGGCGCCGATTACGGGCCCTCGCTCGACCAGGTGATCCTGGACTACCTGTCGACCGAGGCGGAGCAGGAGCAGCTCGTGCTGACGCTCGACGGCCAGGAGGAGATCCAGCCGGGCCGGGTCAACCAGCTGGTGCTGCGCGCCTTCTCGAGCCGGACCGGGCTGCCGATCGCCGGCGTCCAGGTCGCGGTGAAGATGCTCTCGACGGTCGCCGACCCGCGCACGCTGCTGGTCGGCGGAGACCGACGACGTCGGCGCGCTCGAGCTCCAGCTCGAGGTCCCGCCCTTCGATCGCGGCTCGGCCGCGCTGATCATCTCCGGCGCCTCCGGCTCGGCCGCGCCGAGATCAAGCAACTGCTCTGAGCGCCGCTCTTGTTTCGGACGCCGCCGTCCGTTATATTCCGCCCGTCTGTGGGCCGCTAGCTCAATTGGTAGAGCAGCAGACTCTTAATCTGCGGGTTGTAGGTTCGATTCCTACGCGGCTCACCACCCTCTCCTCCTCTCCGCACGACCGGGCAGCCCCGTCGGATGCGTCTCCCGCGAAAGTGGCGGAACTGGTATACGCGCTAGACTTAGGATCTAGTCCCGAGTGATCGGGTTGGGGGTTCGAGTCCCCCCTTTCGCACCCCATCGCCGACCTCCCACTCCCAAGAAAGACCGCCTGATGAGCGTCGTCCTCGCCGTCGAAGAAACCGGTCCCTGTCGCAAGCAGCTGAAGATCGAAGTCCCCCTGCCCGCCGTCGAGGCCGAGACCGCGCGGGTCTCGGCCGAGTTCGGCCGGAAGGCGAAGATCCCCGGCTTCCGCAAGGGGAAGGTGCCGGCGAGCCATGGTCATGCGCCACTACGGCCCGGATATCCGCCAGGAGGTCCTCGAGCGGCTGGTCCCCCGGTACTGGAAGCTGGCGGCGGCGGAAACGGGGATCGACGCCCTGACCACGCCGGAGGTGCGCGACGTCCATCTGCACGACGGCGAGCCGCTCACCTTCCTGGCGACCGTCGAGGTCCGCCCCGAGATCGAGCTGCGCAACTACCAGGACTTCGCCCTGCCCACGCCGGCCACCGAGCCGGCGCCCGAGGAGGTCGCGGGGGCGGTCGCCGACCTGCGCCGGGGGCATGCCACCTGGAACCCGGTCGAGCGCGCGGCCGCGGCCGGCGACCGGGTCCGTCTGGAGATCGCCGAGATCCTCGCCGAGGGTCCCGGCCCCTTCGGTCCCGCCGAGCTCGAGGTCGGCAATGCGCGCTACTGGGACGAGCTCTCGGCCGCGGTGACCGGGCTCGCGGCGGGCCAGACCGGGCGCTTCACCCGGCGCGACGGCGAAGGGGAGGCGGCGACGGAGCGCAGCTACGAAGTGCGGATCGCCGAGGTCCAGGAGGCGACGCTGCCCGAGCTCGACGCCGAGTTCGCCGCGCATTTCGGCAAGTACGGCTCGGTCGCCGAGCTCGAAACGGACGTGGCGCGCCGGATCCGCTCGGCGAAGGAGCAGAACGCCCGCCAGCAGCGCGAGACCGCGCTGCTCGACCAGCTGACCGAGCGCCACACCTTCCCGCTGCCCGAGGGCGTGGTCCACCACGAGATCGAGGACCTGCTCAAGGACTACGCCGAGGGGCTCGCGCGCCAGGGGCTCGACCTCGAGAAGGCCGGGATCGACTGGCAGAAGATGGGGGAGGAGGCCCGCCCCACGCCGAGCGCCGGGTGCGCGCGCGGCTGCTGCTCGACGCCATCGCCGAGAAGGAGAGCGTCGAGGTCGGGGAACAGGAATTCGAGCAGGCGCTCGCGCTGTTGGCACGGACGCAGGGGGTCGCGACCCACGCCCTGCGCCACCGGCTGGACGAAACGGGACAGCTGGCGGGACTTCGGGCCAGAATGCGCCGCGACAAGATGGTCCGACGCCTGCTCGGGGAGATCCCCGCCGCGGACGCGGACCCCAAGTGAGGGGAGCTTCATGCTGATTCCGATGGTGGTCGAGCAGACCAACCGGGGCGAGCGCGCCTACGACATCTACTCGCGGCTGCTCAAGGACAACATCATCTTCCTCGGCCGGCCGATCGACGACGAGGTGGCGAGCCTGGTCATCGCCCAGATGCTCTTTCTCGAGGCGGAGAACCCCGAGCGCGACATCCACCTGTACATCAACTCGCCGGGCGGCTCGGTGACCGCGGGTCTCGCGATCTACGACACCATGCAGTACATCAAGCCCGACGTCGCGACCCTGTGCGTGGGCCAGGCCGCCTCGATGGCGGCCGTGCTGCTCGCCGCCGGCCAGACCGGCAAGCGGACGGCGCTGCCCAACAGCCGGGTCCTGATCCACCAGCCCTGGACCCAGGGGATGGCGGGCCAGGCGACCGACATCGAGATCCACGCGCGCGAGCTGCTCAAGCTGCGCGAGAAGATCGACGACATCCTGGCGTTCCACACCGGCAAGACCCGGGAGCAGGTTCATTCCGACACCGAGCGCGACAAGATCCTCGGCGCCGAGGAGGCCGTGGCGTATGGCCTGGTCGACCAGGTGATGGAGCGGCGCAAGTCCTGAGCCTGCCGTTTGTTAGAATTCCGGGAGTCGGGGTGGTCGCGGGGGCAGGAATAGCGCCGCTCGCGGAGGGCGTTCTCGGCATTGACGGAACCGGGTCCGAACCGGTCCGGGGCGCCGGGCGCCAACCGGACGGACGTCGCGAGCGTAGGGAGGTAGGGAGGAGAGATGCCCAAGAAAGAGACCGGCGACGACGCCCTCAGGTGCTCGTTCTGCAACAAGAGCCAGCGGGAGGTGAAGAAGCTGATCGCCGGCCCGACGGTGTTCATCTGCGACGAGTGCGTCGACATCTGCCTCGACATCATCGCCGAGGACCGCCTGCTCGAGCAGCAGCAGGAGACCAAGCTGCCGAAGCCGCACGAGATCAAGGCCATGCTCGACGAGTACGTGATCGGGCAGGAGCTGGCCAAGAAGAAGCTCGCGGTGGCGGTCTACAACCACTACCGGCGCATCGAGTTCGCCGAGCGCTCGCGCAACGACGTCGAGCTGCAGAAGTCGAACATCCTGCTGATCGGCCCGACCGGCACCGGCAAGACGCTGCTCGCCCAGACGCTCGCGCGCATCCTCTCCGTGCCCTTCACCATCGCCGACGCCACGACCCTCACCGAGGCCGGCTACGTCGGCGAGGACGTCGAGAACATCATCCTCAAGCTCTACCAGGCCTCGGGCAACGACAAGGACAAGACCCAGCGCGGCATCGTCTACATCGACGAGGTCGACAAGATCGCGCGCAAGGGCGAGAACCCGTCGATCACGCGCGACGTCTCGGGCGAGGGGGTGCAGCAGGCGCTGCTCAAGATCCTCGAGGGGACGGTCTGCAACGTGCCGCCGCAGGGCGGCCGCAAGCATCCGCACCAGGAGTTCCTGCAGATCGACACCACCAACATCCTCTTCCTCTGCGGCGGCGCCTTCGTCGGTCTCGACGAGCACGTCGAGCGGCGGTTGAACCAGAAGACGATGGGCTTCGGCGCCGAGATCAAGGGCAAGAAGGAGAAGGCGAAGCTCAATCCGCTCGAGAAGGTCCTGCCGGAGGACATCATCAAGTTCGGCATGATCCCCGAGTTCGTCGGCCGCCTGCCGGTGATCGCCACCCTCGAGCCGCTCGACGAGGAGTCGCTGGTGCGCATCCTCAAGGAGCCCAAGAACAGCCTGGTGCGGCAGTACCAGACCATGTTCGAGTTCGAGGACGTCAAGCTGCGCTTCACCGACGAGGCGACGCGCGCCGTGGCGCGCGAGGCCCTGAAGCGGAGCGTCGGCGCGCGCGGCCTGCGCATCATCCTCGAGGAGCTGATGCTCGAGCTGATGTACAACATCCCGACCCAGCGCGACATCTCGGAGTGCGTGATCACCGAGGAGACGGTGGTCCACCGCACCCAGCCCATCACCACGCTGCGCAAGGCGGTCTGATGACGCATCTGGTCGAGCGTTCGCGCGAGACGCTGCCGGTCGTCCCGCTGCGGGACATGGTGGTCTTCCCGCACATGATGGCCCCGTTCATCGTCGGCCGCGAGACCTCCGTGCGCGCACTCGAGCTGGCGCTCGCCGAGCCCGCCAGGCGGATCTTCCTGGTCGCCCAGCGCGACCCCAAGGTCGACGAGCCGTTGCGCGACGACCTGTTCGACCTCGGCGTGGTGGCGCGCGTGGTGCAGAACCTGAAGCTGCCCAACGGCAACATCAAGGTGATGGTCGAGGGCGTGCAGCGCGCGAAGCTGCTCGATCTCGAGGAGCGCGACGGCACGGTCTGGGCGACCCTCGAGACGCTACGACGTGCAGTATCCGGCCGAGGACAAGATCCAGCTCTTCATGAACCGGGTGCTGGGCGCCTTCGAGCAGTACGCGAAGATGTCGCAGCACCTCGCCTTCGAGGGTCTGATGCCGACCCTCAAGCTCGACGACCCCGACCGCTTCGCCGACACGCTGGCCGCGCACCTGACGGTGCCGACCACCGACAAGCAGGGGCTGCTCGAGATCCTCTCGCCCTACGAGCGGCTGCAGCGACTCGAGGACCTGCTCGACGTCGAGGTCGAGAAGATGAACCTCGACAAGCGGATCAACGTCCAGGTCAAGAAGCAGATGGAGAAGGCGCAGAAGGAGTACTACCTCAACGAAAAGATCAAGGCCATCCACCAGGAGCTGGGCAGGAAGGACGACCGCTCCGACGAGATGGCCGAGCTCAAGGAGCGGGTCGAGAAGGCGGGCATGCCGAAGGTCGCCCGCGAGAAGGCCGACCAGGAGCTCAAGCGGCTCGAGGCGATGCCGCCGGTCTCCGCCGAGGCGACCGTCTCGCGCAACTACATCGAGTGGCTGACCGCGGTGCCCTGGAAGAAGACGTCGAAGGAGCTGCGCGATCTCGCGCGCGCCGAGGAGATCCTCAACGCCGAGCACCACGGTCTCGAGAAGATCAAGGAGCGCATCCTCGAGTTCCTGGCGGTGCGTCAGCTCTCGAAGGAGACGCCGTCGCAGATCCTCTGCTTCGTCGGGCCTCCGGGCGTCGGCAAGTCGTCGCTCGCGACCTCGATCGCCCGCGCGACCGGGCGCGAGTTCGTCCGGCTGTCGCTGGGCGGCGTGCGCGACGAGGCGGAGATCCGCGGCCACCGCCGCACCTACATCGGCGCCTTTCCGGGCCAGATCATCCAGATGATGAAGAAGGCCGGCACGGTCAACCCGGTCTTCCTGCTCGACGAAGTCGACAAGATGTCGATGGACTTCCGCGGCGACCCGTCGGCGGCGCTGCTCGAGGTGCTCGACCCGGCCCAGAACCACGCCTTCGTCGACCACTATCTCGACGTCGAGTACGACCTCTCGAAGGTGATGTTCATCGCGACCGCGAACGTGATGCATCCGATCCCGGCGGCGCTGCGCGACCGCATGGAGGTGATCCAGCTCTCCGGCTACACGATGAACGAGAAGCTGGCGATCGCCCGCCAGTTCCTGGTGCCCAAGCAGCTCAAGGCCCACGGCCTGGACCGCGGGCGCAGGTCCAGTTCGAGGACGAGTCGCTGCGCACCTGATCGAGAGCTACACGCGCGAAGCCGGCGTGCGCAACCTCGAGCGCGAGGTGGCCTCGGTCTGCCGCAAGATCGCCCGCCGGATCGTGACCGGCGGCGGATCGGCGGCGCCCGAGCTCTCGTGGACCCGGAGGTGGTCGGCAGGTTCCTCGGCAAGCCCCGGTTCCGGCCCTGGAAGCGGGACGTGGAGCCCGAGGTGGGCGTCACGACGGGGCTCGCCTGGACCGAGGTCGGCGGCGAGCTGCTCGAGACCGAGGTCGGCCTGATGAAGGGCAAGCGGCAAGCTGACCCTGACCGGCAAGCTCGGCGAAGTGATGCAGGAGTCGGCGCGCGCGGCGGTCTCCTACCTGCGCAGCCGCGCCGACCTGTTCGGCATCGACCCCGACTTCTCCGAGAAGCACGACATCCACATCCACGTGCCCGAGGGGGCGATCCCGAAGGACGGGCCGTCGGCCGGCATCACCATGGCGACCGCGCTGGTCTCGGCGATCGCCAAGCGTCCGGTGCGGCGCGACGTCGCCATGACCGGCGAGATCACCCTGCGCGGCAAGGTGCTGCCGGTCGGCGGCATCAAGGACAAGACGCTCGCGGCCTTCCGGGCCGGCATCACCGAGATCATCCTGCCGCGCGAAAACGAGAAGGATCTGGAAGACGTCCCCGCGGAGGTGCGGGAGCTCCTGCACATCCACCTGGTGGAGTCGATGGACGAGGTCCTCCGGCTGGCCCTGGCGGGAGAGCTTGCATCGCAGCCTCGGAATAGTGGAGAATTGAGCCCGACGCCGTCGGAGCCACCGATGGACTCCGGGTCGCTGGCGCACTGAGATCCCGCAAGGGAGCGGGATTCAGCGCGGCGACCTCGCCGGCGCGGTTCCCAGTCCGACAACCGAGGTCCGATCCCCGATTCCCGCTCGCGCGGTCTCCGCACACCGAAACGCGGAGCGTCGCCCGGAACCGAAAAACTTGAAGATCTCGAGTGCGGAGTTCGCGCGGTCCGGCGCGAGTGCCGGGGACCTGATCGACGACGGCACGCCGGAAGTCGCCTTTGCAGGACGTTCGAACGTCGGCAAGTCGAGCCTGTTGAACAAGCTGCTGGGGTCGAAGCTGGCCCGCACGAGCTCGACGCCGGGACGGACGCAGACGGTCAACTACTTCCGGATCAACCGGAAGTTCTGGTTCGTCGATCTACCGGGTTACGGGTACGCGCGGGCGGCCCGGTCGGATCGCGAGCGGTGGGCGAAGGTCGTGACGAGCTATCTCGAACGCGACCCGAGCCACCGGATGCTGGTGCAGCTGGTCGACGCCAGGGTCGGCGCCACCCCGTTGGACACGCAGGCGGCGGAGTACTTCGCCGCCCTGGGCTGCCGGCGGATCCTGGTGGCGACCAAGGCCGACAAGCTGAAGCGCGGCGAGCGCGTCGCGGCCTTCGCCGGCATCCGGGCGGCGCTCGCCCCCGGGGACGAGACGGTCCTCCTGCCCGTCTCGGCGGTCTCAGGGGAGGGAATGCGTGAACTCTGGAAATCCATCACCGACTTTCTCGCGGGGCAGAGCCCGCCGGAACCGTAGAAGAGGAAAGCCCAACATGCCGAAGGTGACCGACCCCGATCTCCCGCTCGACACCGCCATGCCGGACATCCCGGCCGGCGGCGGCAACGGCTCCGGCCAGGGGGGCAACGGCGGCAACGGCAAGCAGACCCTCGACATCCGCGCCCTCAAGGAGATGACCATCGCCGCAGCTCACGCAGGTGCGCCAAGGACCTCGGCGTCGAGGGCGCGGCGGGCATGCGCAAGCAGGAGCTGATCTTCAAGATCCTGCAGGCGCAGACCGAGAAGAGCGGCCTGATCTTCGCCGAGGGCGTGCTCGAGTGCCTGCCGGACGGCTTCGGCTTCCTGCGCGCTCCCGAGTACAACTACCTGCCCGGCCCGGACGACATCTACGTCTCGCCCTCGCAGATCCGCCGCTTCGACCTGCGCACCGGCGACACGGTCTCCGGCCAGATGCGCCAGCCCAAGGAGGGCGAGCGCTACTTCGCCCTGATCAAGGTCGAGGCGATCAACTTCGAGCCGCCGGAGGTCACCCGCACCAAGATCTTCTTCGACAACCTGACGCCGCTCTACCCGATGGAGCGGCTCGAAGCTCGAGCTCCCCGGCGACATGTCGGCGCGCGTCATGGACCTGGTGACGCCGATCGGCAAGGGCCAGCGCGCGCTGATCGTCGCGCCGCCGCGCACCGGCAAGACGATGCTGCTGCAGTCGATCGCCAACTCGATCGCGAAGAACCACCCCGAGGTGGCGCTCATCGTGCTGCTCATCGACGAGCGGCCGGAAGAAGTCACCGACATGCAGCGCTCGGTGCAGGGCGAGGTCATCTCCTCGACCTTCGACGAGCCGGCCACCCGCCACGTGCAGGTCGCCGAGATGGTGATCGAGAAGGCCAAGCGCCTGGTCGAGCACAAGAAGGACGTGGTCATCCTGCTCGACTCGATCACCCGCCTGGCGCGCGCCTACAACACCGTCGCAGCCGCCCTCGGGCAAGGTGCTCTCCGGCGGCGTCGACGCCAACGCGCTGCACCGGCCGAAGCGCTTCTTCGGCGCGGCGCGCAACATCGAAGAGGGCGGCTCGCTCACCATCATCGCCACCGCGCTGGTCGACACCGGCAGCCGCATGGACGACGTGATCTTCGAGGAGTTCAAGGGCACCGGCAACTGCGAGATCCACCTCGACCGCAAGCTGGTCGACAAGCGCATCTTCCCGGCGATCGACATCAACAAGTCGGGCACGCGCAAGGAAGAGCTGCTGATGCCCGAGGACGAGCTGCACCGCGTCTGGGTGCTGCGCAAGGTGCTCAACCCGCTGTCGGTCGTCGAGTCGATGGAGCTGCTGCTCGACAAGCTCGGCAAGGCCAAGACCAACCAGGACTTCCTCAACGCGATGAGCAAGTAGAGGGGAGGGTGGGGCCGCTCCGGGGTTAGCATTGTCCCGGCATGTGCCCCTCCCCGTCGCCCTTCCGCATCGGCATCGTCCAGTACGTCAACAGCCGCCCGCTCTCCCGCGGTCTCCAGCGGGGCGAGCCGGGCGGCTCTTTCGTCTGCGAGCTGCTGCCGCCGGCGGTGATCGCCGACCGGCTGCGCGACGGCAGCCTCGACGCCGGCCTCGTTCCGTCGGTCGAAGTCGCGCGCATCCCGGGGCTGGCGGTCGTCCCCGGCATCGCGATCGCGGCGACCCACGAGGTGCGCAGCGTCCTGCTCGTCTCGAAGGTCCCGATCGGCGAGATCCGCTCGGTGGCGCTCGACGAGAACAGCCGGACCTCGGCGGCGCTCGTCCGCATCCTGCTCGCCGAGCGCTACGGCCTGGAGCCGGAATACCGCCCCGCGCGCGCCGACCTCGAAGAGATGCTGGCCGGCTCCGACGCCGCGCTGCTGATCGGCGATCCCGCCCTCACCGTGCCGCGCGACCGCTACGTCGTGCTCGACCTCGCCGGCGAGTGGCTCGAGCTGACCGGACTGCCCTTCGTCTTCGCGGTCTGGGCCGTGCGCGAGGGCCCGCCGGCGGGCGAGCTGGTCGCGATGCTGGCGGCCAGCCTCGCCACGGGCCTCTCCGAGCTCGACGCGATCGTCGCCGAAACCGCCGCCGAAACCGGTCTCGCGCCGGCGGTCCTCGCCGACTACTACACCCGCAATCTCCGCTTCACCATGGGCCCGGCCGAGCAGGCGGGTCTCGCCGAGTACCTGCGCCGGGCCGCGGCCCGCGGGCTCGCTCCGGCTACCCGGATCCGCTTCCTGCCCGCCGCCGCTCCGGCCGCCGGCTGAGCCCGCCGCGGCGCAGGTGACCGGCGCCGGCCGGGCCGGCCTGACCGCCGTCATAGGACGGGCCTCCGCTCCGCCTCAGGATCCGGACAAACGCCGTCCGGTTGGCACTTCGCCGTCCCGACCGGCGCCCTGCGGAGGCCCCCACGATGAAGACCCTCGGAGTGGCAGTGCTCATCCTGGTCACCCTGGCGGCCGTGGCCGCCGCCGGCGACGACGTCGTCAACGAGAGGCTCCCGCTCTCGGGCCTGCAGGTCGGCGAGAAGCTCTTCCTCGCCACCTGCGCGCCCTGTCACCAGCCGACCGGCAAGGGGCTGCCCGGAGCCTTCCCGCCGCTCGCTGGCTCCGATTTCATCGCGGGCAACGACCGCTCGACCGTGCTCTCCTCGATCCTGCGCGGAATCACCGGCAAGCTGGTGGTCAACGGCAAGGAGTACAACGGCGTGATGCCGGCGATGAGCCACCTGCCCGACGGCGACATCGCGGCGATCGTCACCTACGTCTACAACAGTTGGGGGAATCCGGGCGGGATGGTGGCCGCGCACGACGTCGCGGCGGCGCGCGAGGCGCTCGGCGTCTCGACCGACCAGGCCCAGGGCGAGCGCCACCCGGGCACCAAGGAGTCGGAGCTCAAGTACCAGAGCGCGCCGTCGACCGCCAGCTCCGCCGGCATCGAGATGGTGGTCAACCCCGACGCGCCGCCGGTCTCGAAGGAGGAGTTCGGGCGCGCCACCAAGATCTTCTTCGAGCGCTGCGCCGGCTGCCACGGCGTGCTGCGCAAGGGCGCGACCGGCAAACCGCTGACCCCCGACATCACCCGGGTCAAGGGCACCGCCTATCTCGAGGCGCTGATCAACTTCGGCTCGCCGGCCGGCATGCCCAACTGGGGCAGCTCGGGCCAGCTCTCGCCGGAGGACATCAACGTCATGGCCCGCTTCCTCCAGCACGACCCGCCGGCGCCGCCGGAGTGGGGC
Source organism: uncultured Acidobacteriota bacterium (assembly GCA_963803995.1). Lineage (GTDB taxonomy): Bacteria > Acidobacteriota > Thermoanaerobaculia > Multivoradales > JAGPDF01 > JACTMI01. Next base: position 226,241 of record CAWDOT010000005.1, on the reverse strand, counting down.
ATGCCGCAGATGAAGGAGAGCTGGAAGGTGCAGGTGGCCGAGGCCGACCGCCCCACGCGGCCGATGCACAGCCGGAACCTCGAGAACTTCTTCATCGTCACCCTGCGCGACGCCGGCGAGGTCGCGATCGTCGACGGCGACACCAAAGAGATCGTCGCCGTTCTCAAGACCGGCTACGCGGTCCACATCTCCCGGCCCTCGCACTCGGGGCGCTACGTCTACACCATCGGGCGCGACGCCAGGATCAGCCTGATCGACCTCTGGATGAACCCCCCGGCGGTGGTCTCCGAGATCAAAGTCGGGCTCGAGGCCCGCTCGGTCGAGACCTCGAAGTACCCGGGCTTCGAGGACCGCTACGCCATCGCCGGCGACTACTGGCCGCCGCAGTTCACGCTGATGGACGGCGCCACGCTCGAGCCGCTGAAGATCGTCTCGACCCGCGGCGTCACCGTCGACACCCAGGAATACCACCCGGAGCCGCGCGTGGCGGCGATCGTCGCCAGCCGCGAGAACCCCGACTTCATCGTCAACGTCAAGGAGACCGGCCGGATCCTGCTGGTCAACTACGCCGACATCGACAACCTGAGCATCACGACCCTCGACGCCGCCCGCTTCCTGCACGACGGCGGCTGGGACTCGACCCAGCGCTACTTCATCACCGCCGCCAACCAGTCGAACAAGCTCGCGGTGGTCGACTCGAAGGAGCGGCGCATGGTGGCGATGGCCGACGCCGAGAAGATCCCGCACCCGGGGCGCGGCGCCAACTTCGTGCACCCCATGTACGGCCCGGTCTGGGCGACCTCGGCGCTCGGCAACGAGAACGTGACGCTGCTCGCCACCGACCCCGTCGACCACCCCGACCACGCCTGGAAGGTGGTGCAGGTCCTCAAGGGCCAGGGCGGCGGCTCGCTCTTCATCAAGACCCACCCGAAGTCGCGGCACCTCTTCGTCGACACCCCGCTGAATCCCGACCCCGCCCTCAGCCAGTCGGTGGCGGTGTTCGACATCGGCAACCTGGAGGCCGGTTTCCGGGTGCTGCCGATCGCCGAGTGGGCCGGGCTCGGCCCGGGTCCGAAGCGGATCGTCCAGCCGGAGTACAACCGGGCCGGCGACGAGGTCTGGTTCTCGGTCTGGAGCGGGAAGGAGGAGGAGTCCGCGCTCGTCATCGTCGACGACCGGACGCTCACCCTGAAGGCGGTGATCAAGGACCCGCGGCTGGTGACTCCGACCGGCAAGTTCAACGTCTACAACACCGTCCACGACGTCTACTGACCCCGGAGCGGAGAGACCGCGCCATGTCCTCGCGCTGCGCCGCCGCCCCGTTCGCCTTCGCGCTCGCAGCCCTGGGTGCGGCCGGCGCGGGGGCGGCGGCGGAGCCGCCCGCGACGGACGCCGCCCTCGGGCGCGCGCCGGTGGTCGTCGAGAGCGTGACCGTCGTCGCCGCCCGCTTCGAGCAGCCGGTGCGCGAAGTCGCCGCCGCGGTCGGCCGGATCGAGCGGCTCGAGCTCGAACGGCGCCAGGCGCAGGACCTCGCCGACGCGCTGCGCGCGGAGCCGGGCGTCTCGGTCGGCCGCGATGCCGGGCGTTTCGGCGCCGGGTCGATCCGCATCCGCGGCATCGACGGCAACCGGGTCGCGCTCCAGGTCGACGGCGTGCCGGTGCCCGACGGCTTCGCGATCGGCAGCTTCTCGAACGCCGGACGCGAGCTGGTCGAGGTCGAGGCGGTCGCCCGGGTCGAGGTCCTGCGCGGTCCGGCCTCGGCGGCTTACGGCAGCGACGCGCTGGGCGGCGTCGTCCAGCTCACGACGCGCGACCCCGCCGAGCTACTCGGTCCGGAGGACGGCGCCGCCTGGGAGCTCGACCTCTCCGCCGACGGCCGCGACCACGCCCTGCGCACGAGCGCCCTCGCCGCGGGGCAGGGGCGGCGCTGGCGCCTCCTGGCTCTCGCCAGCCGGCGCGACGGCGAGGAGCGCGACAACGAGGGCGACGTGGCGCCCAATCCCGCCGCGACCCGCGATTCGACCGGGCTGGTCAAGCTCGTCGGCCTGCTCGAGCGGGGCTGGCTCACGTTCGCGCTGGACGGCGAGCGCGGCGGCGCCGAGACCGACGTGCGGCACCTCGTCGGCGGTCCCGGGCAGTTCGCGACCACGGAGAAGATGCTCGCCGACGACCGCTCGGAGCACCTGCGCGTCTCGCTGGCGCTCGAGCTCGATTCGGCCGCGGCCTGGCGCTCCGAGACGACGGCGCGCGTCTTCTGGTCCGGCAGCGGCGTCGAGCAGGAGACCCGCCAGTGGCGCGGGCCCGACCCGCGCACGCCGCATCCGACGCTGCGCGAGCGCCGCTTCGAGCTCGACAGCGATCTCGCCGGTGGCTCTGTCGCGGTCCGTTCGCGCTGGGCGGCGGGGCGCTTCGACCACGACCTCGCCTGGGGCGCGGAGCTCGAGCGCACGCGCCTCGCGGAGCGGCGCAACGGCAGGCAGATCGACCTGGTGACCGGCGCCGCGACCGCCGTCGTCCTCGGCGAGGTCCTGCCGGTGCGCGACTTTCCGCGCTCCGAGGCGGTCGCGCTGGGCGTCTTCGTGCTCGACTCGATCGCGCTCGGCGACGGCCGCTGGCGCCTGTTGCCGGCGCTCCGCTACGACCGCTACCGGACCCGGGCCGAGCCGGACGCGATCTTCCGCGCCGACAATCCGGGTCTCGAGACGGTCGACACCGACGACGGGCGACTGACGCCCAAGCTCGGGTTGGTCCGCGCTCTCACCGGGAGCCAGAGCGTCTTCGTGCAGGTCGCCGAGGGCTTCCGCGCGCCTCCCGTCTACGACGTCAACGTCGGATTCACGATCCCGTCGCTCGGCTACGAGGCCGTTCCGAACCCCGGCCTGCGCCCCGAGCGCAGCCTCGGCGTCGAGATCGGCTGGCGGGTGGAGACGCCGCGCCTCGCCTCCCAGGTGAGCGTCTACGACAACCGTTACCAGGACCTGATCGAGTCGCGCGCGCTGGTCGGCCGCGACCCGGTGAGCGGAACCACCCTCTTCCAGTCGGTCAACCGCGACCGCGCCACGATCCGCGGAGCCGAGGCCCGCCTGCGCCTGGCGCTGACGGGGCGGCTCGAGGGCTGGTCGCTCGACTTCGGCGGCGCCTGGGCCGAGGGACGCGACACCCGACGCGACGAACCGCTCAACGGCGTCGACCCGCCGAAGCTGACGGCGGGCGCGGGCTACGCCGGCCGCGACGGGCGCTGGACCGGCGAGTTGCTGCTCACGCTGGTCGACGGCAAGCAGGGCGAGGTCGACACCTCGGTGGCGGACCTCTTCGCGCCGCCCGGCTACGGCGTCCTCGACCTCTTCGCGACCTGGGGGCCGCGGCCCGGGCTCACGCTGCGCGCCGCGCTCACCAACGTCCTCGACCGTCGGTACTGGTCCTGGTCGACATTGCGCGGCGTCGTCGCCGCCGATCCGCGGCTCGACTTCTACACCGAGCCGGGCCGCGCGCTCCTCGTCGGCGCCACGATCCGCTTCTAGAAACAGGCTGTCGCAGGCGCACGGACGGCCGCTCCGCGCCCTCCGGACGCGGCGGGGCGGCTTCGCGCGCGACCTCCCGCGCTCCCGGGCGGGGCCGTCGGGACACCGGTTCCCACCCCTGCGAGTGGGGATGCGCCGCGACGCGGCGACTATGCTGTTTCGCGGGCGGGCGAGTCGCCCGGGAGGGGGAGAAGGCCGAGCCATGCTGGTCCTGACGTCCGTAGGCGCGCTGGGCGGCCTCGCCTTGCTTCTGGTCACCCTGCTGGTCCTGGCGCACCGCAAGCTCCACGTCGAAGAAGACCCCCGCATCGACGAAGTCGAGAACATGCTGCCGCACGCCAACTGCGGCGCCTGCGGCTTTCCGGGTTGCCGGCCGTTCGCCGAGGCCCTGGTCACCGGCGTCGCCAAGCCGGGCAAGTGCAGCGTCTCGACCGAGGCGGGTCGCGCGAAGATCGCCGCCTACCTCGGAGTCGACGTCGGCGCCGAGGAGAAGCGGGTCGCCCGGCTGGCCTGCGCCGGCGGCTCGAACGTCGCCCGCTTCCACGCCCGCTACGACGGGCTCCAGACCTGCAGCGCCGCGGCGCTGGTCGCCGGCGGCGGCAAGGGCTGCTTCTGGGGCTGCCTCGGCTACGCCGACTGCGCGGTCGCCTGCGACTTCGACGCGATCCGCATGGACGAGCACGACCTGCCGGTCGTCGACGAGGAGAAGTGCACGGCGTGCGGCGACTGCGTCACGGCCTGCCCCAAGGACCTCTTCTCCATCCACCCGGCGAGCCACCGGCTCTGGGTGGCCTGCCGCTCGCTCGAAGCGGGCGACGGGCTGCTCGAGGACTGCGAGGTCGCCTGCACCGCCTGTGGCCGCTGCGCGATGGACGCGCCCGGCCTGATCACGATGAAGAACAACCTCCCGGTCGTCGACTACGACCGGCCTCACGCCACCCAGGTGCCGATCCAGCGCTGCCCGACCGGGGCGATCGTCTGGCTCGACCCCAAGTCCGGCCCGATCAAGGGCCCGGACGCCCGCAAAGTCATCCGCAAGGGCGCCCTGCGCGACGCTCGAACCTGAGAGGGCAGATGACCGCCCCGCGCCGAGCCACCCGAGCTGACCGTCGAAGCAGTGCCCGAAGGAGATGACCCGATGTCGGTGCTGACGCTGGCCCGCAAGACGATCGAGAAGCTCACCGAGAAGCGCAGCGAGCAGCAGTTCAAATACCCCGGCGTGCGCGCCGCGATGGACGGCAACACGGCCGTGATCAAGTGCGAGCGCGAGTCGAGCGACGCCGCCGGCGCCTATCCGATCACGCCCTCGACGCAGATGGGCGAGTACTGGGCCGAGGCGGCCGCCGCCGGCCACATCAACATCTCCGGGCGGCCGCTGATCTTCGTCGAGCCCGAGGGCGAACACGCCGCCGCGGCGGTCACCGCCGGGCTCTCGATGACCGGCCTGCGCGCCTCGAACTTCTCGTCCGGGCAGGGCATCGCCTACATGCACGAGTCGCTCTACGCCGCGGTCGGCAAGCGCCTCACCTACGTCCTGAACGTCGGCGCGCGGGCGATGACCAAGGCGACGCTCAACGTCCACGCCGGTCACGACGACTACCACTGCGTCGACGACACCGGCTTCTTCCAGCTCTTCGCCAAGAACGTCCAGGCGGCGGCCGACCTGAACATCGTCTCGCACCGCGTCGCCGAGCTCGCGCTCAACCCGGGCATCGTGGCGCAGGACGGCTTCCTGACCACGCACCTGATCGAGTCCCTCAAGGTGCCCGAGCGCGAACTGATCGCCGAATACCTGGGCCGCCCCGACGACATCATCGAGACACCGACGCCGGCGCAGCGCATCATCTACGGCGACACCCGGCGGCGCATCCCGCTGCTGTGGGACGTCGACAACCCGGTGCAGGCGGGCCTGGTGCAGAACCAGGACTCCTACATGCAGAGCGTCGCCGCGCAGCGGCCGTTCTTCTTCGACCACGTCCAGGCGCTGACCGACCGGGCTTTCGAGGAGTTCCACGCGCTGACCGGCCGCCGCTACGAGCGGGTGATGACCTACCGCTGCGAGGACGCCGACTACCTGATCGTCGGCCAGGGCAGCGTGGTGCCGAGCGCCGAGGTCGTCGCCGACTACCTGCGCGAGACCCGCGGCATCAAGGTCGGCGTGGTCGACCTGGTGATGTTCCGCCCCTTCCCGTCCGACCTGCTCGGGCGCGTGCTCAAGGGCCGCAAGGGCGTCGCCGTGCTCGAGCGCCTCGACCAGCCGCTCGCGGTCGACCTGCCGCTGATGCGCGAGATCCGCGCCGTGGTCAGCCGCTGCCTCGAGAACGGCCGCGACCCGAAGAGCCCGGTCCACCCCGGGCTCGAGGCCTATCGACAGCTCTCCGACGCCCCCGAGCTCTACTCCGGCTCCTTCGGCATGGGCAGCCGCGACCTGCAGCCCGAAGGCCTGGTCGGCGGCGGTCGAGAACATGCTGCCGGGCGGCAAGCGCAAGCGCCAGTACTACCTGTCGATCGACTTCCTGCGCGACAAGCCGGTGACGCCCAAGCAGGAGGCCTACCAGCAGGAGATCGAGGCCGCCTACCCGAACGTCCGCGAGCTCGCGCTGCACGGCACGCGAGAATCCGAACCTGATGCCGAAGGGCTCGATCACCGTCCGCTTCCACTCGGTGGGCGGCTGGGGCGCCATCACCACCGGCAAGAACCTCGCGATGACGCTGTTCGACCTGCTCGGCTACCACATCAAGGCCAACCCGAAGTACGGCTCCGAGAAGAAGGGCCAGCCGACGACCTACTACCTGTCGGTGGCGCCGGAGCCGATCCGGGTCAACTGCGAGTACTACTTCGTCGACGTCGTGCTGTCGCCGGATCCCAACGTCTTCAACCACACCAATGCGGTCGCCGGCCTCAAGGAGGGCGGCGTCTTCATCCTGCAGAGCGAGCAGCCGACGGCGGAGAAGGTCTGGCAGGACATCCCGGTGCCCTTCCAGAAGCAGATCATCGACAAGAAGATCCAGGTCTTCTACCTCGACGCCTTCAAGATCGCGCGCGAGGAGGCGAGCGACCCCGAGCTGCAGCTGCGCATGCAGGGCATCGCCTTCCAGGGCGCCTTCTTCGCGGCCTCCCCGCTCAAGGAGCAGGCCGGGCTCGACGACGAGACGCTGCTCAAGGCCGTGCGTGAACAGCTCGAGCACAAGTTCGGCTCCAAGGGCGCGCGCGTGGTCGAGGACAACATGCGGGTCGTGCAGCGCGGCTTCCGCGAGCTGCAGAAGGTTCAGCCGCTGCCGATCTCCCAGCCGACCGTCGGCGGGCGGATCGCCGGCGGGGAGCCGATGATCCCGGTCATGGTCCGCGACCTGCCGCAGAGCCAGGCGCGGATGACCGACATCCACCGCTTCTGGGAGCAGACCGGCAGCTTCTACTCGCGCGGCATGGGCAACGACAACATCACCGACCCGTTCGTCGGCCTGGGCGTGATGCCGGCCTCGTCGGCGCTCTTCCGCGACATGACCGCGATCCGCTTCGACCATCCGGACTGGATCCCGGAGAACTGCACGGCGTGCGGCAAGTGCTACACCGTCTGCCCGGACACCGCGATCCCCGGCCTGGTTTCCGACGTCGGTGCGATCTTCGACACCGCGGTCAAGCGGGCGCGCAAGCATGGCCACGAGCTGCGGCACCTGCCCAAGGCCACGCGCGCGGTCGCGCGCACGTTCCGCGAGCTGGTCGCCGAGGTGAACGAGACCGGCCCGATCGCCGGACTGATCGACGAGGCGATCGACAAGTCGATCGCGACGAGCGGGCTCGAGGGCGACGAGCAGAAGCGGCTGGTCGAGGAGATGGCGATCCTGCGCGAGGAGCTCGACGGCTTCCGCTTCGCGCTGTCGCGCCCCTACTGGTCGGTGCCCGAGAAGCGCGAGGCGGGCGCCGGCGGCCTGCTGTCGATCACGGTCAACCCCTACACCTGCAAGGGCTGCATGGAGTGCGTCGAGGTCTGCGAGGACGACGCGCTGCGGCCGCTGCGCCAGACCGGGGCCTCGGTCGAGAAGCTGCGCCGGAACTGGGACTTCTGGCTCGACCTGCCCAACACGCCGGCGAAGTACGGACGGATCGACGACCTCGAGCAGGGCATCGGGGCGCTCGAGACCATCCTGCTCGACAAGGCCAACTACCTCGCCTTCTCGAGCGGCGACGGCGCCTGCCTGGGCTGCTCGGAGAAGACGGTCCTGCACCTGTTCACGGCGACGGTCGAGGCGCTGATGCAGCCGCGCGTCGCCCGGCACGTCGCCGAGCTCGACGACCTGATCGGTCAGCTCGAGAAGCACATCCAGATGAAGCTCGTCTCCGAGCTCGACGTCACCGATCCCGCCGCGCTCGGCCAGGTGCTGGCCGCGGCCAGGGACCGCGACCTGACGCTCGCCAGCCTCGCCGGGCAGCTCGAGACGCGCGCCGGCGGGCGGCCGATCGATCCGGAGTGGCTGCGCCGCACGGCGCAACTGCTCGCCAGGCTGCGCGACCTGCGCTGGCGCTACCAGGAGGGGATCACCGGACGCGGCCGGGCGCGGATGGGCATCGTCAACTCGACCGGCTGCACCTCGGTCTGGGGCTCGACCTATCCGTTCAACCCCTACCCGTTCCCCTGGACCAACCACCTCTTCCAGGACTCGCCCTCGATGGCGATGGGCATCTTCGAAGGGCACATGGCGAAGATGGCCGACGGCTTCCGGGCGATCCGGCAGACGAAGCTCGAGCTCGCGGGCGGCTACGAACCCGAGAAGCACGATCCGGCGCTCACCTACTTCGACTGGCGCCAGTTCACCGACGAGGAGTGGGAGCTCTGTCCGCCGGTGGTGGCGGTCGGCGGCGACGGCGCGATGTACGACATCGGCTTCCAGAACCTGTCGCGCGCGATGGCGTCGGGCAAGCCGATCAAGGTCCTGGTGGTCGACACGCAGGTCTACTCGAACACCGGCGGCCAGGCCTGCACCTCGGGCTTCGTCGGCCAGATCTCCGACATGGCGCAGTACGGCAAGGCGCAGAAGGGCAAGCAGGAGCCGCGCAAGGAGATCGGGCTGATCGCCATGGCGCACCGCACGACCTACGTGATGCAGGGGTCGATCGCCAACGCCAGCCACATGATCGAGGGCTTCATCCGCGGCCTCAAGGCCCGCCGGCCGGCGCTGTTCAACCTCTACAGCTCCTGTCAGCCCGAGCACGGCATCGGCGACGACATGAGCAGCCGGCAGGCCCGTCTCGCGGTCGAGTCGCGCGCCTATCCGGTCTTCCGCTACGACCCGGCGGCCGGCAAGACGCCGGCCGAGTGCTTCGACCTCGAGGGCAACCCGGCGATCGACCAGGACTGGCCGACCTACACGCTCAAGTACCTCTCGGGCAACCGCGAGAAGGAGATGGAGCTGCCGCTCACCTTCGCCGACTTCGCGATCACCGAGGCGCGCTTCCGCAAGCACTACCGGGTCGCGCCGCCCGACACCTGGAACGACAACATGGTGCCGCTCGCGGAGTTCCTCGCGGCCGGCGCCGACGAGCGCGAGGGCAGGTTCCCCTTCATCTGGTCGGTCGACCGCAAGCAGCAGCTCTCGCGCCTGCTGGTCGACTCGACGATGGTCGAGTCGTGCGAGGACCGGCGCGACTTCTGGACCATGCTGCGCGCGCTGGCCGGAGTCGACAAGCAGGTCGTCTCGCGCGAGGAGATCGAGGCGGAAGTCCGGCGCGAGATGGCGGGCCGCATCGGCGCGGCGCTGGTCGGGCTGACCGGCGGCTCGTTCGCTCCGCCGGCGCCCGCGCCCGCGCCGGCAGCGGCCGGCGCTCCGGCGCCGGCTCCCGCGGCGCCGAGAGCGGCGGGCGGCGACGGCTACGTCGCGCCCTGGCTCGACACCGAGCAGTGCACCTCGTGCGACGAGTGCACGCGGCTCAACCCGAAGATCTTCGCCTACAACGCCGACAAGAAGGCGTACATCAAGAACGCGGACGGCGGCCCCTACACGGACCTCGTCAAGGCGGCGGAGAAGTGCACGGCGCGGGTGATCCACCCCGGCCTGCCGAAGGACCGCGGCGCGAAGGACATCGCCAAGTGGATCGCGCGCGGTGAGAAGTACAACTGAGGCGGAGGGGACCCGGTGAGCCTGCTCGGACTGAAGACCTTCCGCCACGGCGTCCACCCGCCGGAGGCGAAGGACGACACGAAGGGGATGCCGATCCGGCAGTTCCCCTTCGCGCCGCTGCTCGTCGTGCCGCTCGTCCAGCACGCGGGCAGGCCCTCGCTGGCGGTGGTCCGGGAGGGCCAGGAGGTGGCCCGCGGCCAGCGCATCGCGAAAGCCGACGGCTTCATGTCCGTCGCCATGCACGCGCCGGCCTCGGGCGTGGTCAAGCGGATCGCGCTGGCGCCCGGCATCAGCGGCCGCATGGTGCCCGCCGTCTACCTGCAGCCCTTTCCGGGCTCGACCCAGGAGGTCGTGGAGGGGCGGCCCTGTCCGCTCGACGCGACGCCGGACGAGATCGTCGCCGCCATCCAGGAGGCCGGGATCGTCGGGCTGGGCGGCGCGGCGTTCCCGACCCACGTCAAGCTCAAGCTGCCCGAGGGCAAGTCGGTCGACACGCTGATCCTGAACGGCGCCGAGTGCGAGCCGTTCCTGACCACCGACCACCGCGTCATGCTCGAGCAGAGCGGCGACCTCTTCGTCGGCGCCCGCTACCTGCTGCGCGTCACGGGCGCGACGCGGATGATCATCGGCGTCGAGGAGAACAAGCCGGACGCCGTCGAGCACCTGCGGCGCGAGCTCCCGGCCGACCTGCCGGCCACCGTCGAGATGCTGCGCGTCAAGTACCCGCAGGGCGCCGAGAAGATGCTGATCAGCGCGCTGCTCGGCCGCGAGGTGCCGTCGGGCGGCCTGCCGGTCGACGTCCACGCGCTGGTCGTCAACGTCGCGACGGCGGCCGAGATCGGCCGCCTGCTCCCGCACGGGCGCGGCATCCAGGAGCGGGTGATCACGGTCAACGGACCGGCGGTGAAGAAGAAGGGCAACTACCGGATCCCGATCGGCACGCCGCTGCGCTTCCTGCTCGAGACCGTCGGCGTCGAGTCCGACGTCGGCCGCGTCTTCCTCGGCGGCCCGATGATGGGCCAGGCGGCCTCCAGCCTCGACATCCCGATCACCAAGGGCATCTCGGGCGTGGTCGCGTTCAACGACGACCTCGCCGGCCGCACCCGGCAGCCGGTCTACCCCTGCATCCGCTGCGGCTACTGCCTGGACGCCTGTCCGATGTTCCTCGACCCCTCGACGCTCGGCCAGCTCGCCCGCAGCGAGGAGTACCAGAAGATGGCCGAGGAGCAGCACCTGATGGACTGCTTCGAGTGCGGCTCCTGCTCCTTCGTCTGCCCCGCGCACATCCCGCTGGTCCAGCAGTTCCGGGTCGCCAAGTCGATGGTGCGCAAGAAGGGAGCCGCGTGATGGCGGCGCCGGTCGGAACCCTCGAGCTGCGCACGTCGCCGCACGTGCTCTCCGGCTACGCGGTCGACTCGATCATGTTCAACGTGATCGTGGCGCTCGCGCCGACGATGGCCTTCGCCTTCTACGCCTTCGGCTGGGCGTCGCTCGCCGTGCTCGGCACCGCCACCGCGTCGTGCGTCCTTGCCGAGCACCTGATCTGCAAAGCGACCGGCAAGCCGACGACCGTGGGGGACTGGTCGGCGGCGGTCACCGGCCTGCTCTACGGACTCACCCTCCCGGCCAGCCTGCCGCTCTGGATGGTGGTGGTCGGCGGGCTGGTCTCGATCGGCGTCGGCAAGCTGCTGTTCGGCGGCCTGGGCCAGAACCCCTTCAACCCGGCGCTGGTCGGCCGCGCGGTGATGCAGGCGACCTTCCCGGTGGCGATGACCACCTGGCTGCCGCCCTTCGCGGCCGGCCGCTTCGCCGGTCTGCCCGGGTCGCTGCTGACGCTTCCGTTCGCGACCCCGGCCTACGACGCGACCACGCAGGCGACGCCGCTCTCGGCCTGGAAATTCGGCCGCCAGATGGCGGACGCCTCCGACCTGGCGTTCGGCTTCGTCGGCGGCTCGACCGGCGAGACCAGCGCGCTGCTGATCCTGCTCGGCGGCGCCTATCTGGTGGCGCGCAACATGATGAGCTGGCGGACGCCGGTCGCGATCTTCGCCAGCGTCGCGGCGGTCTCGGGCGCTCTCCACCTGCTCGACCCCGCCCGCTACGCCGGCCCCGCCTTCCACCTCTTCGCGGGCGGCCTGGCGCTGGGCGCCATCTTCATGGCGACCGATATGGTGACCTCGCCGATCACGCGCGCCGGGTGCATGCTCTACGGCGCGCTGATCGGCGCGCTGGTGGTGGTGATCCGGGTCTGGGGCGGCATGCCGGAGGGCGTGATGTACGCGGTTCTGCTCGGCAACGCCGTCGCGCCCCACCTCGACAAGCTGATCCGACCGCGCGTCTACGGCACGGGCGGCAAGGGAGCCCGGCGATGAGCACGACGAACGGATCCGTGCCCGTCGCCCACACGCCGGTCAGCACCCCGGCCTGGCCGATGTACCAGGCGATGGTCGGCATCGCCCTCGTTTGCGGCGTGCTGATCGTCCTCGCTTTCCAGTGGACCAAGCCGATCATCGAGAGGAACCGCGCCGAAGCGCTGAAGAAGGCAATCTTCTACGTCCTGCCGGAGGCGAAGTCGAGCGCGACCTACAAACTCGACGAGGACGGCCGCTTCACGCCGCTCGAGGGCAAGGCGAACGGCGCCAGGGTCGTCCACGCGGGCTACGACGAGAGCGGCAAGCTGGCCGGCTTCGCGATCCAGGCGCAGGGCATGGGCTACCAGGACAACATCGTGGTGCTCTACGCCTACGCGCCGGAGCAGGACGCGGTCACCGGTTTCCGGGTCCTCGAGACGCGCGAGACCCCGGGACTCGGCGACAAGATCGACGTCGATCCCGGCTTTCTCGCCAACTTCGAGAAGCTCGCGGTCGAGCTGACCGCCGACCTCTCCGCCGTCGTCCATCCGATCGAAGTGGTCAAGCACGGCACCAAGACCCAGCCCTGGCAGATCGACGCGATCACCGGCGCCACCGTCTCCTCGACCGCGGTGGCCAGGATCCTGCGCGAGAGCACCGCCTTCTGGGCGCCCCGGATCCGCCAGCATCTCGACGACTTCCAGCAGGGGAAATAGGCGATGGCGAACGAGAACGACGGACTGGCTGCCCCGACCGACGAGTTCCTCAAGGGGCTCCTCCGCGAGAATCCGGTGCTGGTTCAGGTGCTGGGCTGCTGTCCGGTCCTGGCGGTCACGAACTCCGTACGCAACGCGATCGCGATGGGCCTGGCGACGCTCTTCGTGCTGGTCGCCTCCAACGCGGTCGTCGCGACGGTGCGCAGAGTGATCCCGACTCAGGTCCGGATCGCGAGCTACATTCTCATCATCGCGACCTTCGTCACGATCGTCGACTACGCGATCCAGGCGATCAGCCTCGACCTGCACAAGGCGCTCGGCGCCTTCATCTCCCTGATCGTCGTCAACTGCATCATCCTCGGTCGGGCGGAGGCCTTCGCCTCCAGGAACACGGTCGGACGTTCGGTCCTCGACGGCCTCGGCATGGGGCTCGGGTTCTGCATCACGCTGCTGCTGTTCGGCGCCGTGCGCGAGGTGCTCGGCAGCGGCTCGCTGCTCGGCATCGAGCTGTTCGGCCCGAACTTCCAGGACTGGGTGATCATGGTGCTGCCGAGCGGCGGGTTCTTCACCTTCGCCGGCTGGCTGCTGTTCTTCAACTGGCGCAAGCAGCGCAAGGCCCGCCTGGCGGCGGCCGTCGCGGGAGGTGCCCGATGAGCGACCAGTCGCTCTGGACGATCTTCCTCAACGCCTGCCTGGTCAACAACTTCGTCCTCGCCTACTTCCTCGGCATCTGCCCCTTCCTCGGCGTGTCGAGCAAGATCGACACGGCGACCCGGATGGGCGGCGCGGTGACCTTCGTGATGCTGATCACCTCGGTCTTCGTCACCGGCATCAACGCGCTGCTGGCGGCGATCGACGCCCCCTACCTCGGGCTGATCGCCTACATCGCGGTGATCGCGTCCGCGGTGCAGCTGGTCGAGATGTTCATCAAGAAGACGAGCCCCGCGCTGTTCCGCGCGCTCGGCATCTTCCTGCCGCTGATCACCACCAACTGCGCGATCCTGGCGCTCGCCCTCTTCCAGACCAACCGGGGTTACGGCTTCTGGCAGGGCATCGTCTTCGCGCTGGGCGGCGGCGCGGGCTTCACGCTGGCGCTGGTGCTGATGGCCGGGGTGCGCGAGAAGCTCGGGCTGGCGCAGGTTCCGGACGCGGTCAAGGGCACCGCCCTCGGGCTGCTGCTCGCCGGCATCCTGTCGGTCGCCTTCATGGGCTTCGCGGGACTGGGAGGCTGAGACGCCGATGACCGCGCACTGGCTCGCTCTGCTGCTGTTGATCGGAATGGTCGTCGTCTGGGTGGCGGTCGACGCCGCCTGGCGGCGCAGAGTGCCCCTGCCGGGCAGCCCGGAGGCCCGCGGCGAGCGGCGGGGCTGCGGCGGGTGTCAGGACGGGGATTGCACCAATCGATGCGACGACGAGCCGGGGAATCACCTCGTCGCCGTCGGGAAGGAGACACGATGAGCGTGGCGGTTCAACGCCTGGAGGAGTACGACACCACGACGCGCTTCCGCGCCCTGGTGGTGTCGAGCGAGCGGATCACCCCCGAGACGTCGGAGGAGGAGGTTCGCGAGCTCGTGCTGGAGATCGAGCGCGCCGACTTCACCTACGAGATCGGACAGTCGATCGGCGTGCTGGCGCCGGGGGCCTCCGAGTTCGGCCAGCAGCACCACTTCCGTCTCTACAGCGTGGCGGACCTGCCGGAGCGCGGCCCCGGCGGACTCCCGCGCGTGAAGATCGCCGTGCGCCGGTGCAGTTACATCGACGACTACAGCGGCGAGCGCTATCCGGGCGTGGCTTCGAACTACCTGTGCGACCTCCGCGCGGGCCAGTCGATCCAGGTCACCGGCCCGTTCGGCATCCCGTTCGAGGTGCCCGCGGAGCGCGACGCCAACCTGATCCTGATCGGCTCGGGCACCGGCATCGCGCCTTTCCGCGCCTTCGTGAAGCACCTCTACCGCGACGTCTCCGACTGGAGCGGCAGGATCTGGCTGCTCTACGGCGCCAAGAGCGGGCTCGAGCTGCTCTACATGAACGACCAGCGCGACGACTTCGCCCAGTACTACGACCGCGAGACCTTCCAGGCCTTCAAGGCGCTCTCGCCGCGGCCGAGCTGGGCCGACCCGATCGCCTGGGACCAGGCGATCGAGGAGCGCGGCGAGGAGCTCTGGGAGATGCTCGGCCAGCCCAAGACCTGGGTCTACGTGGCCGGCCTCAAGAAGTCGATCGAGGGCCTCGACAAGCTCTTCGCCCGCCTCGCCGGCTCCCCCGAGAAGTGGGCCCGCCGCAAGGCCGAGCTCGCCGCCGGCGGCCGCTGGGTCGAGCTGGTCTACTGAGGTGGCCCGGCTCCTCGGCTAGACTTCGGGCGCCGTACCCACCGAATCCAGACAGGGAGACCGGATGGACGCGCCCGACTCGAAGTCGCTGCCCGAGAACGCCTATCGTCCGCTCGCGGCGGGCGAGTCCTACGCACCGATCGTCCCCGCCGGCGCGGCGCCGCCCGAGGCGACGGGGCGCGCGGTCGGCTGGGGTCTCTTCCTCTGCGTGATCTTCACCATCGCCTCGGCCTACTCGGGCCTGAAGGTCGGCCAGGTGATGGAGGCGGCGATCCCGATCTCGATCCTCGCCATCGGGCTGGCGCGCGTCTACGGGCGGCGCTCGTCGCTGCTCGAGAACGTGATCATCACCGGCATCGGCGGCACGTCCGGCGCCGATGGTCGCGGGCGCGATCTTCACCCTGCCCGCGCTCTACATCCTGAAGCTCGACCCGCACCCGCTGCAGACCACCTTCATCTGCCTCGCCGGCGGCTGCCTGGGGCTGCTCTTCCTGATCCCGCTGCGCCGCTACTTCGTGCGCGAGATGCACGGCCAGTTCCCCTACCCGGAGGCGACCGCGATCACCGAGGTGCTGGTCACCGGCGAGAAGGGGGGCTCGCAGGCGAAGCTCCTGCTCCAGGCGACCGGCATCGCCGGCGTCTACGACTTCTTCGTCACCACCTTCCAGGTCTGGCGCGAGTTCGTCGACTTCCAGTTCCTGCCCCAGGTGCGCACGCTCGCCGAGAAGGCCAGGGTGGTGGTGAGCTTCGACGCCATCGCCTTCATCCTCGGCCTCGGCTACGTCATGGGCCTGCGCTCGTCGATGATCCTGTGCGCCGGCGGCGTGCTCTCGAACTTCGTGCTGGTGCCGCTGATCTGGATGATCGGGCGGCACTTCCCGGACGCGGTCTACCCGGCGACCGTGCCGATCGCCGGACATGGACGCCACCCAGATCTTCCGCGGCTACGTCCGCTTCGTCGGCGTCGGCGCCATCGCCACCGCCGGCATCTTCGGCATCGTCAAGTCGCTGAAGATCGTCGCCGGCTCGTTCAGGATCGCCGCCCACGCCTTCCGGCACGGCGAGGCCGCCGGCCTGGAGCGGACCGACCGCGACCTGTCGATCGTCACGATGCTGATCGGCGTCGTCCTCTCGACGCTCGGCGCCGGCGTCTTCTTCGGCAGCCTCGGCAGCTCGCTGACCGTGACCCTCGTCGGCCTCGCGCTCACCGTCGTCTTCTCGTTCTTCTTCACCTCGGTCGCCGCCAACGCGATCGCCACCACCGCGCGCAACCCGGTCTCCGGCATGACGATGCTCACCATCATCGTGTCGTCGGTGGTGCTGCTCAAGTTCGGCCTGTCGGGCACCACCGGCATGTTCTTCGTGATGGCGATCGCCGGCATGGTCTGCACGGCGCTGTCGGTCTCCGGGCAGACGATCACCGACCTCAAGACCGGCTACTGGCTCGGCTCGACGCCGGCGGTGCAGCAGCGGGTCAAGTTCCTCGGGCATCGCCGCCTCGGCGGTCGCCGGCGCGCTCACCATCGTGCTGCTCGCCAAGACCTTCCAGTTCGGCGAGGCGGCGATCGGCGACCCGCGGGCGGTGCTCGCCGCGCCGCAGGCCTCGATCATGAAGGCGCTGGTCGAGGGCTTCATGAGCCAGCAGCCGGTGGCCTACATCCTGTTCGGCGCCGGGCGCGATGATCGCCGTGATGATGGAGATGCTGGGCGTGCCGGCGCTGATCTTCGCGCTCGGCATGTACCTGCCGCTCGAGCTCAACAGCCCGGCGCTGGTCGGCGGCTTCCTGGCGCACCTGATCGCGAAGCGATCCGAGACGGCGGGCGGCGAGCGTGGCCGCTCGATGCGCGAGCGCGGCGTGGTGATCGCCTCCGGCCTGATGGCGGGCGGCGCGCTGGGCGGGGTGATCGGCGCGGCGATGCGGCTGATCCCGAGCTACAGCGAGGAGTGGATCAAGACCCCGTTCTACGACGATCCGGCGATCTCGCAGATCGTCTCGGCGCTCGGCTTCCTCGCGCTCTGCGTCTATGTCTGGTGCGGCGCGATGAAGGAGGGCAAGGAGAAGGCATGAGCACCCGGCTCGACCGCGCGGTCGCGAACGCGATCCTCGGCCTCGACACGCTGTTCGGCGGCGACGTCACCAACCCCTCCGGCACCGGCCGCTTCATCGCCGACGCCTGGTTCTCGGACGAGCCGCTGCCCGCGGCGTACACCGATCCGACCGCCGCCGCGGTGCGCGCCGCGGGCGGCGTCTCGGCGAAGGACCCGGACCGGGTCGCGATCGACGCCTACCTCGAGGCGGTCGATCTGCCGGCGGCGATCGCCGCCGTGGGCGAAGGCGCCCGCGCGGTCGGCGGGCTGCGCGGCCGCTACCTCGAGGGCCTCGCCTTCTCCTGCGAGGTGATGTGGGAGCTGGTCCTCGAGCTGACGGGCCGCGGCGAGCCGGTGCCTTATCGCGCGCGCGGTCGAAGCCTCGCTGCGGCGCGGCGCCCTCGCCCTCGCGGCCGGAGACGAAGCGTCGAGCGGGTGGCGGCGCTGCTCGACGCCGCCGGGTACGGCGGCGACGTGCGCGCCGCGGTCGGACGCTGGCGCGCCGAGCGGATCGTGCCCCGCAAGTCGGTCAAGGCCCTCGCCGACGCCTTCATCGCCCAGCTCGACGCCGACACGGCGCGCCACCTGCTGCCGCACCTGCCGGCGTCGCTGCGCGACGTGCCGCGCGCGAACGTCGCGTTCCTGCCGATCGAGAACGCCTGGTTCTCCGGCTCGATGAACTACCTCGGCCGCGCCCGCCGCGCCGACGGCGCCCCGGAGTACGAGGCGACCTACGAGCTCAACGCCTCGCTCGAGATCTCGGTGCCGGAGTTCGTGCAGCTGGTCGCGCACGAGGTGGTGCCGGGGCACGTCACCACCTTCGCCTACCTGCAGCACCTCTACTGGACCGGGCGAGGTCGGCTTCGAGGCCTCGGTGCCGACCATGAACACGCGCGCCGCGACGCTCGCCGAGGGGATCGCCAACAACGCGATCCTGATGGCGCACGGCGTGACTCGAGATCGACGAGCTCGGCGACCCCGACCTCGAGCTCGGGCTGCTGCTCGCCCTGCTCCAGGACGACGCCAAGAACCAGGCCTCCTGGCTGACCTGGCAGGAGGGGTGGCCGCAGCCGGAGGTCGCGGCCGTCCTCGCCCGCGACTTCCTGGTCTCCGACGAGCGCGCCGAGAAGCTCTCGGGCGCCTGGGGGCGCCACCCGCTGATGGGGAGGATGTACCTGCCCTGCTACCGCGCCGGCACCGAGAAGGTCGCCGAGCTGCGCCGCCGCCACGCCCCGGCCGACCTGATCCCGGCCCTCTACGGCGTCCGCGGCCTGGTCGACATCGTCACCCTCGACGAGGTACTGGCCCGAGGCTAGAGCCTCGGCGGGGCCGCTGGACGGCAGAGCAACTCGGATCTAGACTCTATACTCTGAGGTGGAGTATAGACATGGCACTCAGCATCAAGGACCCCGAAGCGGACCGGTTGGCGCGCGAGCTGGCACGCCGGACCGGAGAGACTCTGACCGAGGCGGTCGTCCGCTCGCTGCGCGAGCGGCTCGAGCGGCAGCGGAGCCGGCCGCGCCGACCGGGCCTGGCCGAGGAGCTGCGCCGGATCGGCGAGCGGGTCGCCGCGCTGCCCGTCCGCGACCCGAGGTCGGCCGACGAGATTCTCGACTACGACGACCGCGGTCTGCCGCGCTGAGCCGCGCGCATGGTGATCGACACCTCGGCGCTGCTTGCCCTGCTCGCCAACGAGCCGGAGGCCGAGGCCTTCCGCGCAGCGCTCGAGGCGGATCCGGTGCGCCTGCTCTCGGCCGCCGCGCTGGTCGAGGCGGCGGCCGTCGTCGAGTCCCGCTACGGCGAGCCGGGCGGCCGCGAGCTCGATCTGCTGATCCTCAAGGCGGAAATCGAGATTGTGCCGGTCGACCGCGAGCAGGCCGAGCTCGCGCGCGAAGCGCTCCGCCGCTTCGGCAGGGGGCGCCACCCCGCCGGCCTCAACTTCGGCGACAGCTTCTCCTACGCTCTCTCGATCGCCAGCGGCCAACCGCTCCTCTTCAAGGGCGACGACTTCCCCCGTACCGACGTCGAGCCGGTCGCGCACGGCTGAGGAGCGCGCGCTCAAACCGCTGCTGACGAGTTCTCCTTGGGCCGAGCCGGCTTCGCGGGCGCTTCTCGCCGGGAGTCGACCCAGAGGTGGAGGAGCGCGAGCGCCGGGTGGTGGAGGAGCATCTTCGGGCCCGCGTGGCGCATGACCCGCCGGATCTGCTCGCGCATCGCGGGCTTGTAGCAGTGCACCTTGCAGTTGGCGCAGGTCGGCTTGTCCTGGCCGAAGGGGCAGCGGACGAGGCGCTGCTCGGCGTAGTCGCGCAGCTCCTGGCACTCCGCGCAGAGCGCGCCGCGCCGGCCGCCGTGCAGGTCCTTGCAGGTGATCGAGATCATCGCCTCGATCGTCCGCCACTCGCGGCGGAGGCGGCGCTCGCCGAGGTCGTTCATGCGGCCTCCTCCCGGTTCCGGTTCCGGCTCCAGTTGCGCAGCGCCAGGCTCGACAGCGCGGTCGCCAGCGCGACCACGCCCAGGATGATCGCCATGCGCAGCCAGGGCTCGCCGTGCGCGCGGCGGACCGCGGCATGGCCGAAGAGCGTCCGCACCCACTCGGCGGCGCCCACCAGGAGGACGATCTGGAGGACCCGCGGCGCCCAGGGCCGGCGGGCGAGCAGCAGCAGCGGCAGGGCCGCGAGGAGAACGCTGACCGCGAGCGGCCAGCCGGAACGGGAGGAATGGGCCCCGAGCACCAGGAAGCAGAGCGCCACGGGGACCAGTTTCAGGGCTCTCATGGCCGATAGCTCATCACGGGGATTCTCGGCCGGACATGACCGCCGTCAGCCACCCCGGGGGGTTACCCCCTCCCGCCCGAAGGGGAGTACAAGGGGGGCAGATTCCTGCAGCCGATCCGGGGGGTTCGCCATGTTCGAGGCCGCGGAAGTGGGGCGGACGATCGCGAAGGAGGTCTGGGACCTGGAGGTGCCGAAGCTGCGGGCCGATCTGCTCGCCGCGCAGGTTGCGCTCCGCTCGACCCGCGTGCCGGTGATCCTGGTCGTCTCCGGCGCCGACGGCGCCGGCAAGGGGGAGACCGTCAACCGGCTGCACGAGTGGCTCGACACCCGCGGCCTCGAGACCCACGTCTTCGGTCCGCTCTCCGACGAGGAGCGCGACCGTCCCTGCTACTGGCGCTTCTGGCGGACCCTGCCGGCGCGCGGCCGGATCGGCATCTTCTTCGGCTCCTGGTACACCGATCCGATCGTCCGCCGCGTCTACGGCAGGATCTCGACCGCGCGAGCTCGACGACGCCATGGCGCGCGTCGCCTTCTTCGAGAAGATGCTGGTCGAGGACGGCGCGCTGATCCTCAAGTTCTGGTTCCACCTCGCGAAGAAGGACCAGAAGCGGCGCCTGCGCCGGCTGGAGCGCGATCCGGAGACGAGCTGGCGGGTCTCGCCGGTCGACTGGAAGCACTTCGAGCTCTACGACCGCTTCCGCAAGCACTCGGAACGGGCGCTCGCGCGCACCGACACCGAGCACGCCCCCTGGCACGTCGTCGAGGCGACCGACGATCGCTACCGGGAGCTGACCACCGGCCGCACGCTGCTCGCGGCGCTCCAGCGCGCGGTGACGCCCGCCGCGTCCCCCGCCCCCTCGGCGCCCGCGCCGCCCGCCGCGGCCGCCCTCGCCGGCGGTCTCACCATCCTCGACCGGGTCGACCTCACCCGCACCGTGACCGACAACGCCTACCGGAAGGAGCTGGCGAAGCTCCAGGCCCGGCTCTCCGAGCTCGCGCGCGAGGCGTACCAACGGCGGCAGTCGAGCGTGGCGGTCTTCGAGGGGTGGGACGCGGCCGGCAAGGGGGGCGCCATCCGGCGGGTCGCCGAAGCGATGGACGCGCGCGACTTCAAGGTGATCTCGGTCGCCGCGCCGACCGACGAGGAGCGTGCCCACCACTACCTCTGGCGCTTCTGGCGCCACCTCCCGCGCGCCGGCACGATGACCCTCTACGACCG
This sequence comes from uncultured Acidobacteriota bacterium, assembly GCA_963803995.1. GTDB lineage: Bacteria > Acidobacteriota > Thermoanaerobaculia > Multivoradales > JAGPDF01 > JACTMI01. The sequence goes on along the minus strand of CAWDOT010000005.1, from coordinate 205,124 downwards.
CTCCTGGTACGGGCGCGTGCTGGTCGAGCGGGTCGAGGGCTTCGCCACCGAGGCGGAGTGGGCGCGCGCCTACGCCGAGATCAACGACTTCGAGGCGCAGCTCGTCGGGCACGGCATGGTGCTGGCGAAGTTCTGGCTCCAGATCGGCAAGTCCGAGCAGCTCGCCCGCTTCCGCGAGCGCGAGAAGGTCGCCTACAAGCGCCACAAGATCACCGACGAGGACTGGCGCAACCGCAAGCGGTGGACGCGCTACGAGGAGGCGGTCAACGAGATGGTGGCGCGCACCAGCACCCGCGCGGCGCCCTGGACGATCGTGCCCGCCAACGACAAGCGGGTGGCCCGCCTGACCGTCCTGCGCACCCTCTGCCGCGGCCTCGAACGGGCGCTCTGAGCGCGGCGGCGACGGCGCCCGGCGCACCGATTCACGGCACCACGGGACCGGTTCGTCCCCGTCCACCCCTCCCGACACCATTCCCGCCCTCCCGGACTGGAACATTCCGGGTCCTCCGGCGTAGTCCTCGCTAGTGCCGTTCGGCCGCGTCGCGGTCAATCGTCAGTCCGAGGGCCCCGCGGGGCCGTGAGGGAGCTTCGATGGACAGGAAGAAGTGGATCATCGCGGGCGTGGCCGTCCTGGGCGTCGCGGGTACCCTGATCGCCGCCAGGGGGCGTGGCGACACGCCGGCCGAGCCGAAGGAGCCGCCCTTCCGCCTCGGCAAAGTGGTGGCCGAGGACCTCCAGGTCTCGGTGCGCGAGGTCGGCGTCGTCGACCCGCTCAACAAGGTCGAGGTCAAGTCGACCGTGTCGGGGCGGATCGTGAAGCTGCACGTGCGCGAGGGCGACCAGGTCCGGCGCGGCGACCTGCTGGCCGAGGTCGAGCCGGACGTCACCCAGGCGCAGTCGCTCTCCGAGGTGACTTCGGCGGTCGACCAGGCCGAGCTCAAGCTGCGCGACGCCGAGCGCGCGCTCGCCACGCAGCGGCGGCTCGCGGACGCGGGCCTGCTCGGCAGCGAGTCGCTGCGCGAGTTCGAGACCGCCCGCGACCTCGCGGCGCAGGATCTCGAGGCCGCGCGCACGCGCTACCGCATCGTCGAGGACCACGGCATCCCGATCTCGGCCGCCGGCTCGCAGGTCGCGCGGGTCGTGGCGCCGATGGACGGCGTGGTGATCCAGCGCGGCGTCGAGCTCGGCGAGACGGTCACCTCCGGCGTCTCCTCGTTCAACGCCGGCACGGTGCTGTTCACGGTCGCCGACCTCGGCTCGCTGGTGATCAAGGTCAATCTCAACGAGGTCGACATCGCCAAGGTGGGACCCGGGCAGCCGGTGCGCGTGACGCTCGACGCCTACCCGCAGAAGGCCTTCACCGGCAAGGTCCGGTTCGTGGCGCCGGCGGCGACGCTCGCCGACAAGATCAAGGTCTTCGAGACCGAGATCGCGCTCGACGAGCTCGACGCCTCCTTCCGCACCGGCATGAGCGCCAACGTCGAGATCCTCGGCGAGCGGCGCGAGCACGCGCTCTCGATCCCGCTCGAGGCGCTGCAGCGGCGCGAGGGCGAGGTGGTCGCCTACCGGCTGAAGAAGGACCTCGCCGGAAGCGGAGATCGAGAAGGCGCGCACGGGCCTGTCCGGCAAGAGCAAGTACACCTGGCTCTCCGAGCACTGGGAGGAGTTCTTCGAGCCGGTCGGCATCGAGGCGGGCATCGCGACCCTCGAACGGGTCGAGGTGATGGCCGGCCTCGCCGACGGCGACCAGGTGGCGCTCGAGGATCCCACGCGCAAGAAGGTCGAGCGCGACGACGAGGTCGACTGACGTGGCCGCCCCGATCATCGAGGCGCGCGGCCTCACCAAGGTCTACGGCAGCAACGGCACCGCGGTGCACGCGCTGCGCGGCGTCGACCTCGACGTCGCGCGCGGCGAGTTCGTCGCGCTGGTCGGGCCCTCGGGTTCGGGCAAGTCGACCCTGATGGCGCTGATCGGCTGCCTCGACCGGCCGACCGCCGGCACCTACCGGCTCGACGGCGAGCCGGTCGAGGAGCTCGCCGGCGCGGCGCTCGCCGCGGTGCGCAACGCCAAGGTCGGCTTCGTCTTCCAGAGCTACAACCTGCTGCCGCGCGCCTCGGTCGCGCGCAACGTCGAGCTGCCGCTGCTCTACGCCGGCTGGCCGGCGCGCGAGCGGCGTGAGCGCGCCGAGGAGCTGCTCGAGCTGGTCGGCATCCCGGAGAAGGCGAAGAGCCTGCCGGGCCAGCTCTCCGGCGGCCAGCGCCAGCGCGTGGCGATCGCCCGCGCGCTCGCCAACCGGCCGGCGCTGCTGCTCGCCGACGAGCCGACCGGCGCGCTCGACTCGAAGACCGGTCACGAAGTGCTCGAGCTCTTCGCCGAGCTCAACCGCAAGGGCAACACGCTGCTGCTGGTCACCCACGATCCGAACATCGCGGCGCTCGCCGGGCGCCAGGTCGAGATCCGCGACGGCCTCGTGCACGTGCCGGAGGCGGCCGCGGCATGAAGACGACCGGCGCGTTTCGCGAACGGCTCCGCTCGGCCTGGGTGGAGATCGCGGAGAACCCTGGCCGCTCGCTGCTCCAGGCGCTCGGCATCATGCTCGGCGTCGCCTCGGTGCTCGGCGGCTTCTCGATCTCCGACAGCCAGCGCCGCCAGGCCGAGCGCCTGTTCGCGAAGGTGGGCGGCATCGACAAGCTCAACGTCTTTCCGGTGGAGGTGGTCGAGGAGGGACGCCCGTCGGCCCTCAAGATGGCCAACCTCGGCCTGCGCGCCGAGGACGCGCGGCGCGGCACCGAGCTCGACGCCGAGGCGGTCGAGGGGGTCTCGATCCAGCGCTCGGTGAACGCCCGGGTGCGCTCGGCCTGGGCCGACCAGGAGCGCCAGGTGACCGGCATCGGCGCCGACTACCTGCCGATCCAGGGGTACCGGCTCGAGCAGGGGCGGGAGCTCTCCACGCACGACCAGGAGCGGGGGAGCGCGGTGGCGATCCTCGGTTCCGAGGCGGCCGAGACCTTCTTCCCGACCGGCGACGTCGTCGGCCAGACGCTGCGCGTCGGCGAGGTGCCGGTGACCGTGATCGGCGTGCTCGAGGAGAAGGTCTTCCGCTTCCGCGCGGGGTCGCACAACCAGTTCGCCTGGCGCAACCGGATCGTCGCCGTGCCCTCCGGCCTGGTCGCGGGGCGCATGCAGGGCGACGACTACCACCGGCTCGACCGCGTCACTTTCCGGGTGCCGAAAGTCGAGGATGTCGCCGATTTCTCGAAGCAGCTCTCGGCGCTCGTCTACTCGAGCCACCGCCAGCAGCGCGACTACCGGCTCGACGACATGGCCAAGCGGCTCGAGCGCCAGATGAGCCAGGGCGACGTCTACAACCTGATCTTCATGCTCTCGGGAGTGCTCGCGCTGGTCGGCGGCGGCATGGTCAACGTCAACATCCAGCTCGCGTCGCTCAAGGAGCGGGTGCGCGAGGTCGGGGTGAAGATGGCGATCGGCGCCTCGGGCGGCGAGATCTTCCGCGGCTTCCTGACCGAGGCGATGCTGCTGTCGGTGCTCGGCGGCGTCGGCGGCTTCGGCGTCGGCGTCGGCCTCTCCTGGGTGATCACGAAGGCGATCGGCATCCCGCTGACGCTGGCGCCGGCGAGCTTCCTCTGGGCCTTCCTGCTGGCGCTCGTCTTCGGCTTCCTGTTCGCGCTCTATCCGGCCTGGCGGGCGAGCCGCCTCTCCCCGATGGAGGCGCTGCGCTATGAGTGAGAGCCTGCTCGTCCGCGAGCGCGCGCTCGGGCTCGGGGCGGCGCCGGCGCCGAGGAGCGGGCTCGTCGCCCGCCTGGCGCTCGCCTGGGAGGTCGTCGCCGGCGGCTTCGTCGAGCTCTGGGCGCACAAGATGCGCTCGATCCTCACCCTCACCCTGCTCATGCTCGGGGTCTTCGCCCTGGTGGTGATGACCTCGGTGCTCGACGGCATCAAGGACAAGATCGCCACCGGCTTCGCCGGCATGAGCTGGGACGGCACGCTGCTGCTGGCCCCGCGCGAGCCGCGCACCACCGAGGAGCAGAAGCGCTACGCGATGAGCCCGGGGCTGCGCTACGAGGACCTGGCGCGCCTGACCCTGCCGCACGAGAAGATCCTCGGGTTCGCGCCGCGTGCGACCCGGCGGGTCAACGTGCGGGCCACCGGCGGCAGCGAGCGGATCTTCGTCACCGGCGTCACCGCCGACTACGCCTGGCTGATGAACCGGCCGATCGCGCTCGGCCGCGGCCTCACCGAGGACGACCAGAAGCGGCGGCGCACCGTCGCCGTGGTGGGCGCGACGCTCGCATCCAAGCTCTACGGCGGCAGCGACCCGGTCGGCCGCGACCTGGTGATCGAGGGTGTCCCCTACCGGATCGTCGGCGTGCAGGCGCCCGGGATGCTCTTCTCCGACGAGAACTACATGGACGCCAACGGCGTCCACGTGCCGCTCGAGACCTACATGGACCGGCTCGACCCCGACCACAAGCTCGCCCACGTCGCGGTGAAGCTGAAGTCCCCGGAGGACTTCGAGGAGATGGCCCCGGTGGTCCTGGGACGCATCCGGCAGGCGCACCACGGCATCGACGACGTGCGCGTGCTCGACCTCGACGCCGAGGGCGCGAAGGCCTACTCGCGCTTCCTCGAGCAGATGCGCGGCTGGGCGATCGTGCTCTACAGCCTGGCGATCACCGTGCTCCTGGTGGGCGGCGTCGGCGTGCTCTCGGTGATGCTGATCTCGTTCTCCGAGCGGCGCTACGAGATCGGCCTGCGCAAGTCGCTGGGCGCGACCGACGGCCAGATCCTCGGCCAGTTCCTGCTCGAGGCGCTGGTGCTCGCCGCAATCGGCGCCTTCGTCGGCACCGTCGGCGGCGCCGCGCTCTGCCGCGCCCTCTCGGGCTTCTTCCCCTACGGCCTGATCGTCAGCCGCTTCGGCCTGGCCGCGGGTTGGGCCTCGGCGCTGGTTCTGGCCGCCGTCTTCGGCCTCTACCCGGCGCTGCGCGCCGCGAAGCTCTCGCCGATGGAAGCGATGCGCTAGGCGGGACCGGGCCGCGCGGGCAGACGGCGGCCGCCCGCGATGCGAGAATGGGGCGATGAGTCTCTCCGTCGCCCTCGGCCGGCCGGCCCGCTTGCCCTGGCACCACCACGGGAAGCGATGGTTCCGGGGTCCGACCTTCCGGATCGCCGGCGAGATGCTGACGCTCGCCGGCGGCGAGGGCGGTGGGTGATGCCAGCGGCGGCCGCGACGATCGTCGCCAAGAGCTGGCTGGCCCACGCGCGCGTGCTGGCCGACTCCTTCCGGCGCCGGCATCCGGACCTGCCCTTCTTCGTGCTGCTCGCCGACGAGGCCGAGGGGTGTTTCGACCCCGCGGCGGAACGCTTCGAGTGCGTCGGCCTCGCCGACCTCGCGATCTCCCGCCCGGAGCGCTTCCGCTTCCGCCACGCCCAGCAGGAGCTCAGCTACGCGGCGACCCCCTTCCTGATCGCGCACCTGCTCGACCGCGGGTTCGATCGCATCCTGTTTCTCAAGCAGGAGACCCTGGTGGTCGGCGATCTCGGTCCGATCTTCGACCGGCTCGCCCAGCGCCCGATCCTGCTGACGCCGCACCTGCTCGCGCCGCTCTCCGGCGCGGACGCGGTCGCACGCGAGGTCAACATCCTGCTGTCGGGCGTCTACAACGTCGGGATGCTGGGCGTCGCCGAGGCTCCCGTGGCGCGCCGCTTCCTCGCCTGGTGGGGGGAGCGCACCGCGGCCGGCTGCCGCCAGGCGGTCGCCGGGGGGCTGCACTACGAGCAGCGCTGGCTCGATCTGGTACCCGGCTGGTTTCCCGAGGCCGAGATCGTGCGCGACCCGGGCGCCAACGTCGGGCACTGGAACCTGCCCGAGCGGCGGGTCGAGGTCGACGGGGACGACGTGAGAGTGGACGGCTGCCCCGGCCGCATCGTGCGCTTCAGCGGCCACGATCCGGCGCGGCCGCATCAGCTGACCCGCCACTCCGCGCGCCTCTCCGCCGCCGAGGCCGGTCCCGTCGCCGAGCTGTTCGAGCGCTACCGGTTGGCGCTCGACGCCGCCGGCCATGCCGGGATCTCCGCCTGGCCCTACGCCTTCGGCTGCTTCGACGACGGCGTCGCGATCCCCGACCTCGCCCGCGAGCTCTATTCGAGCCTCGACGACGCGGATCTCGAGCGCTTCGGCGATCCGTTCGCGGCGGCGCCCGCCGGCAGCTTCCGCCGCTTCCTCGAGGAGCCGGTCGACGGGGTCGCCGACCCCACCCTGCGCCTGAATCGGTTCTGGCGGGCGGTCTACGATCGTCGCCCCGATGTGCGGCAGGCGTTTCCGGACCTCGAGGGCGCCCACCGTCGGGCTTTCCTCGACTGGACCGTCCGTTCCGGGCTCTCCGAGCACGGCGCGCCGGCCGAGCTGCTGGGGCACCGCGAGCCATGACCGCCGGCCGGCTCCAGGGGGCGGGCGATCTCGCCGTCGCGACCGTCGCGGCGAAGAGCTACCTGCCCTTCGCACGGGTCCTCGGCCGCTCCTTCCGCGACCGGCACCCGGACGTGCCGCTGATCGCGCTCCTCGCCGATCGGGTCGAGGGCTGCTTCGACGCCGCGCGCGAGCCGTTCGAGACCGTCGAGCTCGACGAGATCGGCATTCCCGGGTTGCGCCGTTTCCTCTTCCGGTACACGCGGCGCGAGATGGCGGTGGCGGTCAAGCCCTATCTGCTCGACCACCTGCTCGATCGCGGCTACCGCCGCGTGCTCTTCCTCGACGCCGACCTCTGGATCCTGGACGACCTGACGCCGGTCTTCGCGGCGCTCGAGCGGGCCCCGATCCTGCTGACGCCCCATCTGCTCGAGCCGCTCGCGGGCGCGGACGCGGCCCGCCGCGAGCTCGAGATGCTGCGCGCCGGCACGTTCAACAACGGCGTTCTCGGCGTCGCCGCCCACCCCGAGGCGCGCCGCTACCTCGCCTGGTGGCGGGAGCGGCTGCTCACGGACTGCCGGCTGGCTCCGGCCGAGGGGTATCACCACGATCAGCGCTGGAACGACCTGGCGCCGGCGTTTTTCGAAGGGGTCCACGTGCTGCGCGATCCGGGCGTGAACGTCGCCTACTGGAACCTGCGGGAGCGCCCGGTGGAGCGCCGGGGCGACCGGTTCGAGGCGGCGGGCAGGCCCCTGCGCCTCTTCCATTTCAGCGGCTTCGACCCGCACCGGGCGGAACGGCTGTCGCTGCACCTGCCCGCGGGGGCGGACGACGCGACCGGCGCGGTCGGGGAGCTCTGCCGGCGCTACGCGCTCGAGCTCGAGGCGGCGCAGTGGACGGCGAGCCGGAGCTGGCCTTACGCCTTCGGGTGCTTCGAGGACGGCACGCCGATTCCCGACGTCGCGCGCGAGATCTATCGAGAGCTGGCGGATGGGGCCGAGCGCTTCGGCGACCCCTTCGCGAGCGCCGACGCGGAGAGCTTCGCCGCCTGGCTCGGGCGACCGGAGGAGCGCGCGGGCGCGCCGGTGCCTGCGCTGTCACGGCTCTGGGCCGGCGTGTTCGCCCGGCGCCCTGACGTGCGCGCCGCGTATCCGGATCCGACGGGCGCCGACCGCGCGGGCTTTCTGCGCTGGGCACACTCCTCGGGTGCCCGCGAGCACGGCATCCCGGCCCGCTTCCTGCCCGCGCCGCCGGCTCAGTAGGTCCGGGTCTTCTCTCCGCTCACCGTGTCCTGGCGCGAGCTGTAGTTGCCGACCCGGTCCTTCAGGTAGCACTTGCCGTCGCGCAGGTTGAACGTGTAGGCCTGGCAGCGCTGATCCCGGCGGCAGGCGTCCATGCACGCCTCGACCGAGCGCTCGTTGCGCGTGGCGAAGTCGCCGCCCTCGAGGTTCTGGCCGTCGCGACGGGTCATCCCGTGGCTGCCGCCGCCGCCGCCGCTCCCGCGGCGGACGCCCGTGACGCAGTCGTTGCGGCGGATCATCGGCCGCTCCTCGCCCTTCAGGTAGCAGCGGCGGTCCGGGGTATTGAACGTGTAGGCGCGGCAGCGCGAGTCGGCGGCGCAGGCGTCCTGGCAGGAGCGCAGGTCGTCGGTGCGCAGGTCGCGCAGGTCGGCGCCCGGCTGGTCGTAGCCGTACTCCTCCGTGAAGCTGCCGCTGCCGCCGCCGCCGGGAGGGGTCGGGCGCTCGCCGGCGCGGAAGACGAGGGAGAATCGGCCGTCGCGCCCGTTGCCGTCGACGTCCACCCGCTCGACGCGGTCGCGCTGGAAGCGGATCGTGCCGGTGCCGCTGGCGGAACCGTCGGGCCCGTCGGTGATCTCGAAGCGGACCGAGTCGGGGCGGACGTCGCTCCACCGGCCGGTGAGCCGGACGCCCCGGTTGCCCCGGAAGCGGATCTCGCCCGAGCCGTCCGGGCGCATGTCGACCGTGACCTGCACGACGGTGTCGCGCGCGCGGCCGTACTCCCAGGTGCCCGAGCCGTCGCGTGTCGAGTTCAGCCCCGACCAGGCCGGCTGTGCGGGTCGCCCGGGGCCGGTCGCGTTGAAGCTGACCGCCAGCTTGCCGCCGACGCCGTTCCTGCCGTCGATCTCTATCCGCTCGAAGGTGTTGCCCGAGATCTGGATCCAGCCGGCGGCGTTCGCATCCTTCTCGCCGTAGGCCTCGTTGATGTCGATCGCGACCTGCTTGCCCGAGGAGGGGCGCCAGGTTCCGATGAAGCGGTAGATGCCACGGAAGGAGTGCACGCTGATCTCGGCGTAGCCGCTGTCGCGCAGCTCGACGGTGGCCTCGTCGAGCTTCTCGGTGTCGGGGCCGCGCACGATCTGCCCGTCGCCGCGCCGGACGTCGCTGAGCCGGCCGGGGTCGGCGGCCCGCGCGGGCGCCGGAACGAGGCCGACGAGCAGGAGAAGGGTCAGGGTGGTGGCGAGGCGGGGGACGGACATGGTCGGTACCTCCGGTCTCCATTATGCACGGGTGGGCCGGGCTGGCGGGCGCCCGGCTTTACCGCCCGGTCCGCCGCCGGATATCTTGGAGCGGTCGCGAACGGAGGCCCCGAGCATGTCCACGTCCGGTTCGTCGAAGACCGCCAGACCGAATCCTCTGCTCGAGCTCTCCGCGCTCGGCCAGTCGGTCTGGCTCGATTTCATCCGGCGCTCGCTGCTCGACTCGGGCGAGCTGGCGCGCATGGTCGCGACCGACGGCATCCGGGGCGTCACGTCCAATCCCGCGATCTTCGAGAAGGCGATCGGCGCCGGCGACGAGTACAGCGCGCAGATCGTCGAGGTCGCGCCGGAGGTGGGCGGCGACCCGCGGCAGATCTTCGAGGCGCTGGCGGTCGAGGACGTGCGGCGCGCGGCCGACGTGCTCGCCGGCGTCCACCGGGAGAGCGGCGGCGGCGACGGTTTCGTCAGCCTGGAGGTCGCGCCCGATCTCGCCGACGACGCCGAGGCGACCGTCGCGGAGGCGCGCCGGCTCTGGGCCGCCGTCGACCGTCCGAACCTGATGATCAAGGTCCCGGGCACGGCGGCCGGCATCCCGGCGGTCCGCCGCCTGCTCGCCGACGGCATCCACGTCAACGTCACGCTGCTGTTCTCGCGGCACGCCTACGCCCGGGTGGCCGAAGCGCACCTCGAGGCGCTCGAGGAGCGCCAGGCGCGCGGGCTCGGCGTCGACCGGGTGGCGAGCGTCGCGAGCTTCTTCGTGTCCCGGATCGACACGCTGGTCGACCGCTGGCTCGAGGAGCGCGCGGCGGGCGCCGAGGGAGAGGCGCGCGACCGCCCGCTGGCGCTGCGCGGCCGGATCGCGATCGCCAACGCCAAGCTCGCCTATCGCCACTACCGGGAGCTCGTCGCGAGCCCGCGCTGGCGCGCGCTCGCCCGGCACGGCGCCCGGCCGCAGCGGCTGCTCTGGGCCTCGACCTCGACCAAGAACCCGGCGTACCGCGACACGCTCTACGCCGAGGAGCTGATCGGCCCCGACACGGTCGACACGATGCCGCCCGAGACGGTCTCCGCTTTCCGCGACCACGGCGTGGCGCGCGCGACGCTCGCGATCGGCGCCGACGCCGCGGCCGCGACGCTGGCCGAGCTCGAGACCCTCGGCATCTCGCTCGACCGCGCCACCGACGAGCTGCTGGCCGACGGCATCGCCAAGTTCGTCGAGCCCTATCGCAAGCTGCTCGACGCGGTCGCCGCGCGCGCCCGCGAGCTCGCGGGGAGCGCGGGTTGATGCTGCTCCGGCTCCCGCGCGAGCTCGAGGCCGCGCACGAGGCCGAGGTCGCGCGCTGGCGCGAGCGGCGGGGCACCGAGCGCCTCTTCGCCCGCGACGCGACCCTCTGGACCGGGGGCGACGAGGGGCGCTGGCTCGGCTGGCTCGACGCGCCCGAGGCGAGCCTCGCCCGCCTCGATCTCTGGCGCGCGCTCGCCGCCGAGGCGCGCTCCGGCGCCTTCGACCACTTCGTGCTCCTCGGCATGGGGGGCTCGAGCCTCGCGGCCGAGGTCTTCCGACAGGTCTTCGGCCGGGTCGCCGGCTCCCCCGAGCCGGTGGTCCTCGACTCGACCGACCCCGACCAGATCCACGCCGTCGAGCGGCGCATCGACCCGCGCCGCACGCTGGTCGTGGTGGCGAGCAAGTCGGGCTCGACCCTCGAGCCGAGCCTGCTGATGGCGCGGTTCCTGGCGCGCTTCGGCGAGGAGCTGGGCGGCGCCGCCGGCCGCCACTTCCTGGCGGTCACCGACCCGGGCTCGAAGCTCGAGGCCGAGGCGCGCGCGCGCCATTTCCGCCACATCGTGGCGGGCGAGCCGACGGTCGGCGGCCGCTTCTCGGCGCTGTCGCCCTTCGGCATGGTGCCGGCCGCGCTGCAGGGGCTCGACGTCGAGGCGCTCCTGCGCGGCGCGCTGGAGACGGCGATCGACAGCCGGCGTCCGGCGCCGGCCGAGGGCGCCGCGGTGCGGCTCGGCCTGCTGCTGGGCGCGGCGGCGGGGCGCGGGATCGACAAGCTGACGCTCTTCGCCGCGCCCGAGCTGGCGGTCTTCGGCGCCTGGCTCGAGCAGCTGATCGCCGAGTCGACCGGCAAGGCGGGGCGGGCGATCCTGCCGATCGACGGCGAGCGCCCGTCGGCGCGGCCGGAGCGCTACGGCGCCGACCGCCTGTTCGTGGCGCTGCGCTTCCGCGGCGCCCTCGACGACGTCGCCGAGTCGACGCTGCGCGGCGCTCGCGGCCGCGCGGCGGCCGATCGTCGAGCTCGATCTCGCCGGACGCGAGGCGCTGGGCGGGGAGATGTACCGCTGGGAGATCGCCACCGCGGTGGCCGGCGCGGCGCTCGGCCTCCACCCGTTCGACCAGCCCGACGTCGAGTCGGCCAAGATCGAGGCGCGCAAGCTCACCGCGGCGGTCGAGGCGACCGGCGCGCTCCCGCAGGAGACGCCCGCCGCCGTCGACGGCCCGCTCGCCTTCTTCGCCGACGCCGCGCTCGCGGCGCGCCTCGCCCCCGGGGCCACGGCGGCCGACGTGCTCGCCGCGCACCTCGGCCGGCTCGCCGCCGGTGACTACTTCGCGCTGCTCGCCTTTCTCGAGATGTCGGAGCGCAACGCGCTGCCGCTCGACCGGCTCCGCCACCGGGTCCGCGACGCCGCGCGGGTGGCGACCTCGCTCGGCTTCGGACCGCGCTTCCTGCACTCGACCGGCCAGGCGCACAAGGGGGGGCCCGCCTCCGGGCTCTTCCTGCTCGTCACCGGCGAGGCGCGCGACGACCTCCCGGTTCCGGGCCAGCGCCTCACCTTCGGCCAGGTGATCGCGGCGCAGGCGCGGGGAGACTTCGAGGTCCTCTGCGCGCGCGGCCGCCGCGCCCTGCGCGTGCACCTCGCCGGCGACCCGGCCGCCGGGCTCGAGCGCCTCGACGCGGCCGTGGCCGCGGCGCTCGTCCGGATCGCCACCTGAACCTGTTCCACTCGCGGCGGCGGGCTGTCTCAGGGAGACGTGAGACGTCCTTCCAGCTCCGCCGCCGCGATCGTCGAGCCCCGCCGCGTTTCCGGGCGGCGGGCAGGATCGGCTAGGCTCGCGAGGCGTCCGGCTTCGCCGCCGGAGCGGGCGAGCGCCCCTCCGGTCCCCCTCCGCCTGGTGGCGGCGCGCGGCGACGGACGCCCCCCGATCCCCATGTCGATCGACACCCTCGCCGACGAAGAGCTGGTCCGCGCCGCGGTCGCGGCCGGCCGGGACGGCGCCGCGCCCTATCTGGACGTGCTGTTCCGGCGCTACCAGACGCGGGTCGCCGCCTGGTGCCTGCGCGTCTGCGGGCGGCGCGAGGAGGCGGCGGATCTGGCTCAGGAGGTCTTCCTGCGCGTGCAGGAGCGGCTCGACGGCTTCCGCTTCGAGAGCAGCTTCGCGACCTGGCTCTATCTGGTGACGCGCAGCGTCTCGATCAACCGTGGGATCTCCGCCCGGCGGCGGGCGGCGGTCTCGCTCGACGACGAGGAGCAACCCGAGCCGGTGGCGGCCGAGACGCCGGTCGACGAGGAGCTCGCCCGGACCGAGCTCCGGCAGATCCTCCAGCAGGCGATCGCGGCGAAGCTCGAGGCCACCGAAGCCAGGATCCTGCACCTGCACTACGTCGAGGAGATGAGCCTGCCGGCGATCGACCGTTTGCTCGGTCTCGCCAACAAGTCGGGAGCGAAGGCCTACATCGTGAGCGCGAAGCGCAAGCTCCGCCGCCACTTCGAGGGGGAAGGGCGATGAACGAGATGCGGCGGATCCCGATCGAGACGCTGGCCGGGGCGCTTCGCACCGGGGGTGCGTGCCCGGAGGCCGAGCGCCTGGTGATGGCCGTCGCGGGCGAGCTGCCGGCGGCCGAGCGGGAGCGTCTGCTCGCGCACGCCGCCACCTGCCCGGCCTGCGCCGCCGAGCTCGAGCTGGCGCGCGGTTTCGAGCGCGCGCCGGCGGCGGCGGAGGCGGCGGACGTGGCCTGGGTGGTCGAGCAGCTCGAGCGGCGGCGGCGGGGCGAGCCGGCGCCGGTCGCCAGGGTCCTGCCGATGCGGCCGCGGCGCGCCGTGAGCTCCCCGGGGCGCTGGACGGCGTGGGCGGCGGCGGCCGCCCTGGCGCTCGCGGTCGGTCTCTCCTTCTGGGCCGTGCGCGACGGCGGCGGCCCCGGTCTTCCCGAGCGCTCGTACCAGGACGCCCTGCGCGGCGGTTCGATCGCCTGGGCGACGCCGCTCGGCACGGTCGCCGCGGCGCCTTTCGAGATCTCCTGGGAACCGGTCGCGGGCGCGGCGGGCTATCGCGTCGAGATTCTCGACGTGGCCGGGAATCCGGTGCTCGGCGCCACGCCGGACGCGCCGGAGTGGAACCTCACCGAGACGGAGCGGGCGCGGCTCGAGACCTTCGTGCTCTACCGCGTGCGGGTCTCGGCGCTCGACGCGTCGGGCCGCGAGCTGGCGGCGTCCGAGCTCGCGGACCTGCGTCTCGAGCCGGCGCGGTAGAGCGCGGCCGCGAGCGCCAGCGCGGCCGCCGCTGCGCCCGCCGCGAACGCGGGCAGGAAGCGCCGCCACGAGGGCGCGACCGCCGGCGCATCGCCGACCAGGACGAACGCCGCCCAGAGCGCGGGATCCGACCAGCGCGGGTCCGCGCGCAACCTGCGCTTGGCCCGGGCGAGAGCCACCGCGGGCGTGTGGCCGCGCCCGAGCCCGAAATAGAACTGCTCCATGAACGCGGCGGTCGCCGCGTCTCCCACCTCCCAGAGGCTCGCCACCACGCCGCCCGCCCCCGCCGCGAGGAAGGCGCCGGTCAGGCTCGACAGCGCCCGGCCGTCGGCCGCGGAGCCCACGGCGCTCCGGCAGGCGGCGAGCACCGCGAGATCCGCGGCGAGCGGCAGACGGGCGATCTCGGCCGCGGTCAGCAGGCCGTCGTCCTCGCCGGCGGGCGCCAGGAAGATCGCCGCGCCCGGTTCCAGCCGCTCGTCGACCACCGCATGGGTGGCGAAATGGAGCACGCGCGACCCCTCCGTCGCCCGCCGCCTCAGCTCCGCCTCGGTCGCGGCGGCTTCGAGCTCGATCCGGAAGGGTGGCGGCAGCCGCGCGGCCGCCGCCGCGAGCTCCCGCGCGGAAGCCGGCAGCGGCGCGAGGGCGAAGCGGTCGGCGAGCAGGCGTCCGGCGGTCAGGCCGCCGCGAGCGCCGAGCGCCGGCGGCGCCACCGCGCCGAAGCCGACGAAGCTCCAGGCGCGCGCCCCCCCCGACCGGACGGGGACGACCGAGAGGCTGGGCAGGTACACGATCTCGGCGCGTTCGACGAGCGGGGCGCCCTCCCGCGGCGCGAGCAGCTCGAAGGGGAGGTAGCGCAGGCGGCCGTCGGGGGCGATCACCAGCGGTCCCGAGAGCTCGCCCAGGCCGCCCAGCAGATCGCGGCCGAGGGCGTCGAGGTCGGCGCGCGCGGGAGCGGCGCCCCGCCCGAGGGCCGCGTGGACGCGCTGCGCGCGCTCGAGCGCCGTCGCGGCATCGCCGGCGTCGGCGAGCGCCGCGCCGCCGTCGCCGAGACGGAAGCGCCAGAGCCGCCGCTCGCCCAGGTAGAGCTCGATCCGGGTGCCCGGCGTCCGGTCGAGCCGGTCGAGCGCGGCGGCGTCGAGCGGCTCGAGCGTGCCGCCGCCGAGGGCGTCGAGCAGCTCGCGCGCCTTGGCGCGCTCGACCCGCGCGAGCGCGGCGAGCACGTCGGCGCGGGCGCCACTCGCGAGCGCCCGCTCGGCGGCGAGATCCACCGCGGCGGCGTAGAGCGCGCGCTTGTCGGCGACGTAGCCGGCGGCGTGACCGCTCGACCGCGCGCCGGCGCGCACGGATTCGAGCGCGGCCAGCGCCTCGTCGAGGCGGCGCGCGGCGCCGTCGCCGTCGCCGCGCGCGCGGTCGAGGCGCGCCAGCTCGCCGAGCGCGGCGGCGGCGGCCTCCGGATCGTCGATCCCGCGCGCGAGATCGAGCGCGGCGCCCAGATCCGACTCCGCCGCCGCGTCGCGGCCGGCGCCGCGGCGGAGCCGTCCGAGGAAGATCAGCGCCTGGACCTGCTGGCCGCGATCCCCCCCCGCCTCGGCTTCGGCGAGCGCTTCGAGGTAGAGCCGCTCGGCGGACTCCGGCTCCCGCAGGTGGAGCTCGGCGACCTGGCCCCGGTTGAGCAACGCGTTGGCCAGGCCGCCCCGGTCCCGCTCGGCGCGGAAGAGCGCGGCGGCCCGGTCGAGCTCGCGCGCGGCGGCGCGCGGATCGCCGAGGTTGCGGTAGATCACGCCGAGGTTGGCGGCGAGCGCGGCCTCGTGGCGGGAATCGGGCTCCGGTTCGCGCGCCAGCTCGAGCAGCCCGCCGAGCGCCTCGCGGTGGGCGCCGAGGCGCTCGAGCACCACGGCCCGGTTGAGCATCGCCACGCGGCGCTGCTCGGGTGCCCAGGGATCGCCGGCGTGGGCCGCGGTGAGCGCCTCGACGCCGGCGAGCGCGTCGAGCGCGGCGCCGTAGCGCCCGCCGCCGATCGCGAGCGCCGCGAGGTTGGCGAGCACGATCGCCTCGTCCTCGGTCTCGCCCAGCTCCCGGTCGAGGGCGAGCGCCTCGCGGAAGGCGCCCTCGGCCGCCGCGGCGTCGCCCAGGTACTGATGGGCCAGGGCGAGATTGTTGAGCGTGTGCGCCAGCCGGAGGCGGTCGCCGAGCGCCCGGCGGCCGCGCTCGGCCTCGCGACACTCGGCGAGCGCGGCCGCGTACTCGCCGCGGTCGTTGTGGACGACGCAGAGGTTGTTGTGGGCTGACGCGAGGTCCGCCGCGGGCGTGCCGGGCGTCGCGACGAGAGCGCGGTAGATGGCGACGGCCTCGTCGATCCGGCCGGCGTAGTGGTGGTCGAGCGCCTGCTCGAGCGTCACGGCCGGCGCCGCGGCGGGTGCCCCGAGAGCGAGGGCCAGGACGAGATTCGTGACGGCCGATCGGAGGGGGGTCACCGTGCGCCATCCTATCCAGAGGGAGAGGCGACGGGCCCCGGGGACGCTTCCGGTGGCCCGCGCCTGGTGGGAGGTGGGGGAGGGGTTCCGGCGGGGGGTGCGGGAGACGAGCGTCCGCCGGTCGCGAGGTCTGGCGGCCGGCATGAGAATGGACAGCGGCCGGCGGCGAGCGGAACAGCCGAATCTGTTCCACTCGGGGCGGACGGCTGTCTTTCCCCGCAGGCTCGTCTAGACTCGCGGCGGGCCGGGAGGGCCCGAGATGAACCGAAAGCGCGCGCGTGCAGTTCTCGATCGCACTCGCCCTGGCCACCGCCGGGGCGGGCCGCCTGTCCGGCCAGACCGAGCCGCTGACCGTGCGCGTCTCGGACGCGGAAGGGGAGTCGGGCGGGCCGGTCGCGGTGGTGCTGCGCACCTACGCTTCGCGTCCGGTCAGTCAGGGGCGGCTCGGAGTCCGCGCCTCCGGCGTCGGGCGCCCGGTGGCCGGCGACCTGGCGCTCCTCGGCACCGGACCGTTCGCGAGCTTCGACGGCGGCCTGATCTTCAGCGCCGAGGGCGACGCGATCCCGGTCTTCGACTGGGACGCTGCGACGCAGGCGATCGACTCCCAGTTCGCCTCGATCTCGGCGTCGATCAACGCCCAGGACGGCATTTTCGGAGTCCTCTTCTTCACGCTCGAGCCGGGGCTCGCGCCGGGCGCGATCTTCGACCTCATCGTCGACCTCGGACCGGGCTTCTTCCTCACCGACCCGGACGGGCAGCCGATCGTCTGGGAACCGCGCGCCGGCGAGCTCGCGATCCGCGCCGCCGCGACCGACCGCCTGCTCGGCATCGACGGGCCGCGGGTCCACCCGGGCTCCGGCGCCGACGTCGAGATCGAAACGGTCGAGCCGTTCGATCTCGGATCGGGCGTGATCGAGCTGCACTATCCGACCGACGTGCTGTCCGGGCCGCCGCAGGTCACATCGGATCCTCGCCACGGCAGCGTCACCTTCCAGGTCACCTTCCCGGCGGCCGGCCTGCTGCGCATCGAGTTCGACTCGCCCGCCGACGACTTCAACTCCGTGCCCGGCGCCCTCTTCGTCGTCCACCTGCCGACGGCGTCGGGCGTCCAGCTCGGCGTGACCCGGCCGCTCACGCTCGAGGCCACGACCACCGCGCTGCTGACTCCGGCTGCGGAGACCATCGACATCCGCCTCGCGGGCGACATCCTCGAGTTCGAGTCCGATCCGAGCGTCTTCTACGACAACTTCGAAGGCGCCTCCTTCGGCGCCTGGAGCCGCCGCTCCCCCTGATCCGCGACGCGGAAGCGGGCGGCTCGAGAGCTCGAAGCTCAGAAGCTGAAAAGCTGAAAAGCCCATCTAAGGGAATGGTGGCAGGCTGGGCGGCCTCGGGTCGGTCAGGCCTTGTGGGAGCCGAGTCCGAAGTGATCGGGGCCTGGGGGCCTGGAGGCCTGGAGGCCCGGAGACAGCGGGGCCTGCGGGTCGTGGCGGCGGGCTGTGCTCGAGGGCGGCTCCGTGGCGCGCGGTTGCGCAGCGAGTGACGGGCCAGCAATCGCCGCGGCCGTCCTGCTTTCCCTTCTATGGGCTTTTGCTTTTCCTGTCGGGGACGCTCAGCCATACGGACGGAGAGCCCGGCTCTCCTGCGGAGAACCGGGCTCTCGGGTTGCGCCTTCGGCGCACGGGGTGGGGGTGGGCCCGCCCGGGTCTAGAACATCGACCAGAGGTACTGGTTGGTGACCTCGTGGTGGAACTGCACCTCCGAGGCCTTGACTCGGCTGCCGAGGGCCTTCGGGCAGCGCTCGGCCGAGGCGAGCTTCACCTCGGCATACTTGCCGTGGACCTCTTCGCCCATCAGGTCGCGCGCGTAGTCGCTCGTCTTGAAGAGCCGGATGGCGTCGTAGATGTTGTCGGGCAGGAACCGGGTGCGCGGCCGCTTGCCGTCGTTGTCCTCCCCGGCGATCGGGCCCTCGAGGCCGGTCCTGAACAGCGCGTAGATCGCGAGGTAGGGGTTGGCGTCGGGCGCGATCGAGCGCACCTCGACGCGCGCGGACTTCTCGTTGCCGAGCGGAATGCGCACCATCGAGCCGCGGTCGATCGGCGAGGCCTTGATCTGGTTGGGCGCCTCGAAGTGCGGGTCGAGCCGGCGATAGGCGTTGACGCTCGAGTTGAGGATCAGGCAGATGTCGTTGGCGCTGGCGAGGAGGCGATGGATGAAACTCCAGCCGGCGGCCGAGAGCTGGTCCTGCCCGGTGGCCGCCCAGAACAGGTTCTTGCCCTTGCGCGACAGCGACATGTTGGTGTGCATGCCGTTGCCGTTGACTCCCGCCACCGGCTTGGGCAGGAAGCAGGCGGAGAGGTCCATGCGCGCCGCGACCTGGCGTGACAGCAGCTTGTAGAGCTGGACCTGGTCGGCGGCGACGGTCGCCTCGGTGTAGCTGTAGTTCATCTCGAACTGCGAGGGCGCGACCTCCGGGTGGTCCTTCTCGTTGGCGAAGCCCATCGCGCGCTGCACCTCGGCGGCGCTGTCGATGAACTGGCGCAACGCGTCGCCGGGCAGCGAGTGGTAGTAGCCGCCGGTCGAGACGAACTCGAAGGCCCTGGTCTCGTGGTAGCGGCGCTCGACGTCGCGGCCCCGGAACAGGAAGCCCTCGATCTCGTTCGACACGTTGGCGACGGTGCCGTCCTTCTTCCAGAGCTTGTCGGCGAAAGCCTTGAGCCGCGCCCGCATGTCGGCCCGGTAGGGCGTGCCGTCGCGCTCCTGCACCTCGCCGAAGACCAGCACCTTGCCGGGGCCGAAGACGTCGGCGGGCAGCCAGTAGAAGGCGCGGCCAGTCGATCGAGAGACGGAGGTCGGACTCGGCCTGCTGCGAGAAGCCGCGGATCGAGGAGCCGTCGAAGGTCAGGTTGTCCGAGCGACTTGAGCAGGAACTTCTTGTCGTAGTCCAGCATGTGGAAACGGCCTTCGAGGTCGGTGAAGCAGACCGTGACCGCCTTGACCCGCTTCTCGTCCGCCAGGTACTTCAGGCGGGCGTCGCGGATCCGGCCCGGGTCCTTGCGGGCGAGACGGTCGGCCTTGGCCTCGAGGTTCATCTCCTCGAGCTGGTCGTAGGGGATCTCCAGGAAATCGCGCAGCGGCGTCGACATGGCGTCCGGGCTCCTCGATTCGGGAGGCGAAGCTCCCGCTTGATTGAGACCTGACATTACCATTTTTATATTAACAATCGAGGTGTTAAGGCTAAATGACAGATCCGGAACGGAAAAACTGGTCCGGCGCGCGATCCGGCGCCCCGCCGGTCGGCGGGGCGCCGGTCCGGGCCGGATCAGCCGGCGGGTGGGATGCGCAGGACCTGTCCCGGGTAGATCCTGTCGGGGTCCTTGAGCATCGGCTGGTTGGCCTCGAAGATCTTCGTGTACAGGCTGGCGTTGCCGTAGTACTTCTTCGCGATCTTCGACAGCGAGTCGCCGGAGACGACCGTGTGCATCTGCGCCTCGGGTGCCTTCTTCGCGGCCTCGAGCCGGTCGTCGACGCGGGCGATGCCGCGCACGTTGCCGACCGCCAGGACGACCTTCTCGCGCTCGGCCTGGTCGTCGACCTTGCCGCGCACCACGGCGGTGTCGCCGGTCACCTGGATCTCGAGGCCCTCGACCTGGAGACCGAGCTCCGCGACCAGGTTCTCGAGCGCCTTGCGCCGCTTGAGGGCTTCGAGCTCGGCCGGATCGACCTTGCGCGCCTGGGGCTGGGGCGCCGGAGCCTCCTTGCCAGTCAGCTTCTCGCCTGCGTCCTTGATGAAGTCGAAGATGCCCATGCCTGATTCCTTTCGAGAAGGACCTGCGGGGTAGTCGGCGCCATGCTACGCCGGAAGCGCGCAGGGGGCTATCGGCCGCGCACGAACCGCTGGCAGTCGGGCCGGGGGCGGCCCTGCTCGCGCCGGGCCGCCGTTTCGGGAGAGACTGCGCCCATGAGCGGAGAGCCGAGCTCGCCCGCACCGGCTTCCGAGGGCAGCCGGCGCGAGGGACGGACCGAGATCGACGCGGCGGTCAAGTTCTTCCGTCAGTGGCTGCGCGAACCGCGTTCGATCGCGGCGCTGGCGCCGAGCGGCCGAGAGCTGGCGCGCCGGGTCGCGGCCGCGGTCGGGCGCGACGCGCGGACGGTGGTGGAGCTGGGCGGGGGCACGGGCGTGATCACCCAGGCGCTGCTCGAGCGGGGCATCGCGCCCGAGCGGCTGCTGGTGCTCGAGCGCAATCCGGAGCTCCACTCGCACCTGGAGCATCGCTTCCCGGGGGTCGAGGTGGCGCTGCGCCGACGCCTTCGACCTGGTCGACGTGGTGGCGCGCTCACGGACGTTCGCGGCCGGCGAGATCGACGGCGTGGCGAGCGGCCTCGGGATGCTCACGATGGGGCGTGACGATCAGCGTCGGCTGCTGCAGGCCGCCTTCCGGGTCCTGCGTCCCGCCGGGCGTTTCGTCCAGTTCACCTACGCGCCGGCCAGCCCGGTCTCGAAAGAGCTGCGCGCCGAGCTCGGCCTCGAGGCGCGCCGGGCGAGCTGGAGCCTGCTCAATCTGCCGCCGGCCTTCGTCTACGTGCTGCGCCGCCGCCGGCGGCCCTAGTCTTCACTCGCGGCGGCCGGCTCCGGGTCGGCGTCGAACCAGCCCTGGGCGTCGCGGAGATGCACGGTCCGCTTGCCGCCCGCCAGCTCGACCCCGACCACCAGCCGGCGCCAGCGCGCGAGCAACCGCCCGCGGCTCTCCCCCCCCTCGAGCAGGAACCGGGCCCGGAGCTCCCCGCGGTTGAGCGGAACGAAGCCGCGCCGGAGCGCGAAGCGCCCCACGCTCCACTCGAAGCTGCCAGTGGCCGAGAGCCCCTCGACGGTCAACAGCCGCTCGGTCCAGTCCGAGAGATCGCGCCGGATCTCGTAGAAGGCGATGAGCGGACGGGTGTCGGCGAGCTTGGCGGTGAAGTCGCCCGCGAACGAGAGCGGCGGGCGCAGATCGATCCGGCCGGCGGTCAGGGTGGCGTCTCCCCACCAGTCGCGCACCTCGTCCCCGCCGGAGGTCTCGGCCGTGACCCGGCGCAGCGCGACGCGCGTGCCGGCGAGCGAGAAGGCGCCCGCCCGCAAGTCGGGTTCGGAGAGCCGGATGTCGGCCTCGAGGTCCCCGGCGAGGTGCTGCCCGCGCGCGAGCAGCCGGACACGCTCGCCCCGCACCTGGATCAGCCCGTCGCCCTCGCCGTCGGCCCGCGACAGGTGGAGCCGGCCGCCGAGCGAGACCTCGCCCCGCTCGATCTCCAGCCCTGCCGCCGCGGGCACGAAGGCGTTGAGGAAGCCGAGGTCGGGAATCCGTGCCCGGCCGAGGTCGACCTCGAGCTCCCCGCCGGGCGGCGGGGCCAGAAGGCTCGGCAGGTCCGCGCTTGCGGTCAGGCGCAGGCCGTCGCCGAAGGCCACCCCGGGCGCCCCGGGGCGTCCCAGCTCCCAGTCGCCGAGCGTGAGCTCGGAGCGCAGGCGGGGCGCGCCGAGGGCGCTCTCGACGTGCGCCTCGATCCGCGCGGTGCCGCGGGCCTCGAAGCCGAGGAAGCGGACCGCCTGGCGCGCCGCCGGCAGGTCGAGCCGTGAGCCGGCGGCGAGCTGCCCATGGTCGAGCCGGAGCCGGGCGGAGAGCCGGGAGACGCCGCTCTCGAGCTCGAGCGAAGGCCAGCCGCGGGTGAGGTAGGCGAGCGCCGCCTGGGGGTCGAGCTCGCCGTCCAGCTCGATCTCGCCGGTCAGGCGGCCGAGCAGATCGATCGGCCGGATGCCCCGATAGGGATAGGGGTCGACGCGGAAGCGGATTCGTCCGTCGACGGCCGAGGCGTGGCGGGCTCCGGGGGTCGAGACCTCGACGCCGGAGATCGTCACCTCGGATGGCAGGATCTCCGCGGTCTGGCGCCGGACCATCGTGAATCCCCCCCGGCCGCGGGCGCTTCCCGCGAAGACCCGGTCGTCGATCCGCACCTCGGAGAGCGACTCGACCTCGATGTCGCGGAAGCCGAACGACCAGGGGCGGGCGCGCGGCGCGGGTGGCGGCGGCGGCCCGGCCGGAAAGTCCGGAATCCGTGGCGGCGGCGCCGCGACTCCGGGCTCGGCCGGCGGCAGCGCCGATTCCACTTGAACGCGCACGCCACGCGCGCGGATTTCCGTGAAGGCGAGCTCGCGGCGGGCCAGAGGAGAGGGGGAGAGCCAGCCCGTGACGGCGTCCGCGTTCACCTCCCAGCGCAGCCGCTGGGTCCGCCCGGCCACGCGCAGACCCTCGATCTCGAGGCGCCCGGGGAACGGCGACCGGATCTCCCGCCAGGCGACCCGCAGCCGCTCCGGGCGGGGGTTGGCCCAGGCGGCGAGGCGCCCGTCGTCGCGGACCATGGCGAACGCGACGCGCCAGGTCGGGACCACGCTGGCCACGAGCGCGAGCAGGCCAAGCCCGCCCAGGGCCAGGGCACGGGGGAGTCGGCGACGGGAGCTCATGGGGCCCATTCTCCCTCGGCGGGCGGGGCCCCCGCCGACCGGGGGCGGTAGAATCCGGCGAATGTTCGAGCCCGGACCCTCGCCGCGCGCCGTTGCCGCCATCCTCGCCGACGCGCTCGCCGGCCGCCGCATCAGCGCCGGCGATGCCCACCGCCTGCTGCTCGACGGCGACCTGCTCGCGCTCGGCGCGGCCGCGCACGAGGTGCGCTGCCGGCTGAACGAGCCGGGCTTCGCCTCCTACAACGTCGACCGCAACATCAACTACACGAACATCTGCGTCTACAAGTGCCGTTTCTGCGCCTTCTACCGGCCGCCCGGACACGAAGAGGGCTACCTGGTCTCGCTCGAGGAGATCGGCCGCAAGGTCGAGGAGACGCTGGCGCTCAACGGCACCGGCATCCTCCTGCAGGGCGGAGTGAACCCGGACCTGCCGCTCTCCTACTACGTCGATCTGCTCCACTTCCTGCGCGACAACTACCCGGACATCCACCGCCACTGCTTCTCGCCGCCGGAGATCAAGTTCCTGGCGAAGAAGGAGCGCATGTCGTTCCACGACGTGATCGGCGTGCTCAAGGAGGCCGGCCTGATGTCGATCCCGGGCGGCGGCGCCGAGATCCTCTCCGACGAGATCCGCAAGGAGGTCCGCGCCTATCCCAAGGCCTCGCCCGAGGAGTGGATCGACGTCATGCGCCAGGCCCACCGGCACGGCATGCGCACCACCGCGACGATGATGTTCGGCATGGGCGAGGACCTGGCCGCGCGTCTCGAGCACCTCCAGCGCATCCGCGACCTGCAGGACGAGACCGGCGGCTTCACCGCCTTCATCGCCTGGACCTTCCAGCACGAGCACACGGACCTGACCGAGCTGCCCGAGATCTTCGCGCACGAGTACCTGAAGACGCTCGCCGTCTCGCGCCTCTTCCTCGACAACGTCCAGCACCTGCAGTCGAGCTGGGTGACCCAGGGCAAGAAGATCGGCCAGCTCGGCCTCGCTTTCGGCGCCGACGACATGGGCTCGATCATGATCGAGGAGAACGTCGTCTCGGCGGCGGGCGCGCACTACAAGATGTCGCAGGACGAGATGGAGCACATCATCCGCGCGGCCGGCTACGAGCCGCGCCAGCGGACCAATCTCTACGAGCGCTGGGTCACCCGCGCGGATACCGCCGAGCTGGCGGCGCGCTACCGCCACGCGCTCACCCCCGAGAAGCGGGAGCTCGCCAGCGCCCTGCTGCCGGTCGTCGCCTGACGGCGCGGCATCGGCTAGAGTCGTGCCGTCGACCATGACGGCCACCCTGCTGCTGCGCTCCTCCCCCGGAGAGCGCGATCTCGGGCTCGAGGTCGCCCGCGAGCTCTCGCGCGCCGGCTACGAGGTCTCGGCGCCCGATCTCGACCTGCGCTTCGTGCGCGGTCTGCCCGAGTTCGACACCCCGCCCAGCGGATGCGTCCTGTTCGTCACGCGGAGCTGGTCCGGCTCGCCCGAGTCGCGCCGCGCGCTCGAGGAAGCCCGCGCCGCCCGGCTGCCGATCTGGATCGCCTGGTGGGACGAGAACGCCCCCTCCGACTTCCTGGGCGAGCGGGGGGGCGATGGGGTCGCCGAGATCCTCTACCTCTGCCTGCTGCCCCGTCCCGACCGGCTGCCGCGCCTGATCGAGGGCATCCGGGCGGAGCTCGCCCGCCGCTAGTCAGGCCAGACCGCGCAGATGCGCGAGCAGCTCCTGGTCGGACTCCCGGTCGGCGAGCGGCGGCACGAGCAGCGTCGAGCCGCTGGTGACGGGCGCCGCGGGCAGGTCGGCCAGCCGACAGCGGTGGACGAGGGGCGAACCGACCGGGTAGGGCGACGCCTCGTAGACGACCACCTCGTGCTCCGCGCCATAGGTGCCGGCGAGCGTCTCGGCGAGGATCGCGACGCCGCGCGGATTCCAGAACACCTCGGTGCGGAAGTCGGAGACGCCGATGCCGCCGATCTGCCAGAGCAGCAGCGCGCTCGACGCGTCGAAGCGTCGGTGGCGGATGAGGAAGTCGGTGGCCTCGAAGCTCTGGCAGCCGCGCTGGCCGGGATCGAAGCCGACGTCGGCGACGAGGCAGTCCTCCGCCGAGACGCCGGGCAGCATCTCCGCGTCGTGCCCCTCGGCGCGGGCGCGCCGGATCGCCTCGTGGGACGGCATCACGAACACGCCGGGGTGGCCGTAGAAAGCCGCGCAGACCCGTCGTCCCAGGCGCACCGGCGCCAGCATCCGCTCCACGATCTCCTCGTAGGTCTCGCGGCGGGGGCGGCCCGGACGGTAGGAGTCGTAGAGCGACTCGGCGGTCGGGTTCAACTCCTCGAGCCAGCGGTGGGTCACCTGGTCCTGGATCAGGTGAAAGAGCTTGTCGGCCTCGACGATCGCCGACAGCGACTCCTCGGTGACCTGGCCGGCGACACGGAAGCCCGTGCCGACCATCGTCAGCACCCCCTGCTGCATCGTCATGGTCGATACCCCCTGACTCCGATCCGGCGTGCTCCACGTTGCCGGGAATTGGATGCTAGATTAGTTCGCGATTCGTCGGTCCGTTTCCGGAGGAGGGAGAGGTCATGGCCTATCAGGATCTGCAGGCGTTTCTCGTCGCGCTCTCGAAGCACCCGTCGCTGCGCGCGACCATGAAGAAGGGCGGCGCGGCCGCCGATAAGCTCATGGACGAGGCCGGGCTGACCGCGATCGAGAAGGCGCTCGTCCGCGGCGGCAACCGGGAGGCGCTCAAGAAGTACCTCGGCGACCGCTACGCGGCGGCGGCGAAGATCAACATTCAAGATTGAGGGCGGGAGCCCGCGACGATCAGAGGTCCGCGTTGGGAAGCCCGGTCGCGGCGATGATGCGCCGGTACTCGGGAAGGCCGCGCAGGTTTTCGAGATCGGGAGTGACGGCCTGCCAGGGCAGATCCCAGATGCGCCGTTCGAGTCCGAGGCGCAGCCACTTGAGGGCTTCCTCGGACTTGCCTGCCTCGGCGAGGAGGCCGGAGATGATGCCGACCTGCGCGGGGTCGCCGGCATACTCGGCGGAGAGCCGGAGCGCGATCGCGCGCAGCGCGGCCTCGTAGCCCGAACCCGCCAGCTCGCGTTCCAGCTCGGGCACGGCCTGCCCCAGGTTGACGGCCTCCAGATAGCGGGCCAGCTCCTGCCCGCGCTCGGGGTCCTGCCTCTTCTTGGTATAGACGATCCAGAGCCAGGCATGCGACAGCGTAAAGTCGCGGTCGAGCTCGAGCGCATGTTTGAGGACGCGCTCGGCCTCGTCGTAGCGCCGCTCGAACACGAGCTGGAGCCCCAGGTTCGAGGTCATCTGCGCGGAGAGCGGATCGAGCCGGACGGCGAGATCGATCTGCCTGCGGGCCTCCGCCCAGCGTGCCTGCGGGGCCAGGATCCGCCAGTAGCTCCGGCGGGCGTCGGCGGAGTTCGGATCGAGCTCGATCGCGTGTCGGGCGTGCTCCTCGGCTTCCTGCCACTGCCAGCGCCCCTGCGCGACCCCGGAGAGCACCGCGTAGGCCCGCGCCTGGTTCCCGTCGATCTGGAGCGCGCGGCGCGCGGCGGCTTCCGCCTCGGTCATCGCATCCTCGGTGTTCGTGTGGTACCGCCCGAGCCAGATCAGAGTCTCCGCGAGCGAGGTCCAGGCCGGCGCGAAGCCCGCATCCAAGGCGACGGCGCGCTCGAGGTATCCCTTGGCCTTCAGCAGATCCGCGGCCTCGAACTTGCCGGCCCAGTAGCGCCCCTGCAGATAGGCCTCGTAGGCGGCGGGGTCGACGGTGCCGGTGCTCGCCATGCGCAGCTCCTCCGCGGGCAGGATCGGCGCCCTGACGGCGGTCGCGATCGAGCGCGCCACGGCGTCGTGGAGCGCCAGCACCTCCCGCTGCGGGCGCTCGAAGGTCTCCGCCAGCAGGTGCTCCTCGGGATCCGGCCGGATGACCTGGGTCTGTACGCGGATCCGCTCACCGACGCGCTGCACCGAGCCCTCGACGACGTAGTCGACGCCGAGCTCGCGGGCGATCTCCGCGAGCAGCTTGGTCGAGCCCTTGTAGTGCATCGCCGACTGCCGCGAGATGACGCGCAGGCTGCCGAGGCGTGCCAGCGAGCCGATAAGCCCGTCGGTCATGCCGTCGACGAAGTAGTCGGGTTCGCCGGTGTAGTTGCCGAGCGGCAGGACCGCGATCGAGGCCGGTTCCTGAACGATCGCGACCGTGCCTTTCGCCGGGGTCGTCCCCGGCCGACGCCGGGGCCGCGGCGCCGTTGCGCTCCGTCACGCGCCAGACGCCGAGCGCGACCAGCAGCAGCAGGGCGGCCACCCCGCCCAGGATCTGCCAGCGGCGCTGGCGCGGCGCCGGGACGAGCGAGCGGCTCAGGGAGGGCGTGGAGAGCAGGGCGCTGATCTCGAGCTCACGCTGAATCGTTGCGAGCTCGTCCCGCAGCTCCGCGGCGCTCGCCGGGCGCTTGTCCGGGTTCTTCTCGAGGCAGCGCTCGACCAGCCGGACCAGCTCGGCGGGCAGGTCGGGCCGCACGGCACCGAGCGGCTCGGGCGGGTCGCGCAGCACGGCGGCGATCCGCTCGGCGCTGTTCTCGCCCGAGAAGGGGAGCGAGCCGGTGAGCATCTCGTACATCACCAGGCCGAAGGAGAAGATGTCCGAGCGCTCCTCGGCCGGCTGGCCGCGCAGCTGCTCGGGCGCCATGTAGCTCGGCGTGCCGAGCACCCGCCCGTCCTGGGTCTGGATCAGGGAGCTCTTGTCCCCGATCCAGGTCACCTCGTCCTGGGGGCGCAGCTTGGCGAGGCCGAAGTCGAGCACCTTCACCCAGCCGCGCGGCCCGACCATGATGTTGGCCGGCTTGAGGTCGCGATGCAGGACGCCCCGCTCGTGAGCGGCCGCGAGAGCGCCCGCCATCGCGCCGGCGATGTCGAGCGCGCGCCGGATGGGCAGGCCGCCGGGTGGGATCTCGTCGTTGAGGTTGCGCCCCTCGACCAGCTCCATGGTCAGGAAGTGGAAGCCGTCGGCCTCCTCGACCGAATGGAGCGTCACGATGTTCGGGTGGGTGAAGGCGGCGACGGTCTTCGCCTCGCGCTGGAAGCGCTTGAGGCGCTCCGGATCGGCGGACATCGACAGCGGCAGCAGCTTGAGGGCGACCTTGCGCCGCAGCCGCTGGTCTTCGGCGAGGTAGACCACGCCCATGCCGCCCTTGCCCAGGACGTCCAGGATCTCGTAGTGGCCGAGCGTGCGGCCGACGAGTGCAGCGGGGGCGGTATCCTGAGCCACTTTCTCGACGCTCTCCGAAGGGGCGAAATCCGGGAGAATCCTATACTCGGCGGCGCGTCCGCGCGGACGCGCCGACGGAGAGAGCGATTGACCGACCGACCCTTCGACGCCACCGACCGGTTCCTGCTCCTGGCCGCGCTCGGCGCCGCCTGCGCCTACGGGATCTTCGCCGCGGGCGCTCAGGTATCGCCGGCGTGGGCGCTGGTCAAGGCCCTTCCGATGAGCGCGCTCGCGCTCCTGGCCTTCCGCCGGCGGGGCCGCGAAGGCGCGGCACTGCTCGCGGCGGCGCTCGCGGTCCACGCCGCCGGCGACGTGCTGCTCGAGCTGGCGCCGCTGCTCGCGGGCGTCGGCGCCTTCCTCGCCGGGCACCTCGTCTACGCCGTGCTCTTCCTGCGTCTGCGCGAGAGCTGGGACCGGATCCGCGGCGGCGCCAAGCTCCGCCTGGGCCTGCTCCTGCTCGCCGTCGCGGCCGCCGCGCCGGCCGTCATCGCCGGGGCGCCGGCGGCATTGCGCGCGCCGATCGCCGCTTACGTGGCGGCGCTCACCGCGATGGCCGCGCTCGCGCAGCTGACCCGCCGGGGCCTGCCGGTGGCGCTGGGCGCGCTCCTCTTCGTGGCCTCGGATGCGCTGCTCGGCGCCGGCTGGTTCGGCGGCGCCGCGATTCCCGGCGGACGCGATCTGGTCTGGCCGCTCTACGCCGGCGGCCAGCTGTCGATCGCGCTCGGCATCTTGCGCGGCGCGGCTCCATCGTAGGATCGCGGCCGATCATGGGAGACGTGCGCCGCGAAATCCGCCGCCTGACCGCGCTCGCGACGCCGGTGGCGCTGACCCAGCTCTCGGCGATGCTGCTCTGGACCGTCGACCTCCTGATGGTCGGGCGGCTGGGCGTGATGCCGCTCAACGCGGTGTCCCTCGGCCGCATCTGGATCATGGGCACGACGATCTGCGCGGTCGGGCTGATCTTCGGGCTCGATCCGATCGCCAGCCAGGCCCATGGCGCGCGCGATCGACGTCGCCTGGGACGGGTGCTCCTGCACGGCTCGGCGGTGGCGATGGCGGCGAGCCTGCCGCTGATCGCGCTCTGCACGCAGACCGAGCGGGTTCTGCTCTGGTTCGGCCAGGATCCGGCGACCTCGGCGCTCGCCCACCGCTACGTGGTGGTGCAGATCCCCGGTCTCCCCTTCTACCTGCTCTATACCGTGCTCAAGCAGTATCTCCAGGCGCGCGGCATCGTGCGCCCGGCGATGTGGGTGAGCTTCGCCGGCAACGCCTTCAACGTGGTGCTCAACGCGGTCCTGATCTACGGGCTCGCCGGCGCGCCGCGCATGGGCGCCGTCGGCGCCGGCGTCTCGACGGCGGTCACCGACGTCATCCTCTTCTTCGGTCTGGTCTGGGTGATCCGCCGCGCCCGGCTGCAGCGCGCGTCGTCGACCGTGCTCGACACCCGCCAGATCTCCCGCCGCGAGCTGCGCGAGATCCTCGCCCTCGGCGCCCCGATCTCGATCCAGCTCGCGCTCGAGTACTGGGCCTTCGCGCTCGCCACGCTGCTCGCCGGCCGGCTGGGGGCGATCGACCTCGCCGCGCACTCGATCGCCCTCAACCTCGCTTCGATCTCCTACATGGTGCCGCTCGGCATCTCGCTCGGCGCGGCGACCCGCGTCGGCAACCTGATCGGCGCCGGCGATCCGCCGGGCGCGCAGCGCGCGGCCTGGGTGGCCTTCGGGCTCGGCGCGGTCACGATGAGCGGCTTCGCGGCGCTGTTCGTGATCGGCCGGCGCATCATCCCGGCCTTCTACGGCGCGGATCCGGATGTCGTCGAACGGACCGCTCTGATCCTGCCGATCGTCGCCGCCTTCGAGCTCTTCGACGGATTGCAGGTGGTCGGCGGCGGCATCCTGCGCGGCGCCGGACGCACCCGGCCCGCGGCGGTCTTCAACCTGATCGGCTACTACGCGCTCGGCCTGCCGCTCGCGCTCTGGCTCGGGCGTCCGGAGTCGCTCGGCCTCACCGGCATCTGGTGGGGCCTCGCCCTCGGCCTCTTCGCGGTCGCCCTGCTCGCCGTGTTCTGGGTCTACCGCTTCGGTCCGAAGCACGCGAAGGCGTTGGTGTAGGGATCCCATCTTCCAGGATCCCGAGCGGACGCCGCAGCGCGGGCCGTGGAACGGACGCGACTCACGAGCAAGAGCAAGAGCCAAAGCAAGAGCAGAAGCCAAAGCAGAAGCCAAAGCAGAAGCCAAAGCAGAAGCCAAAGCAGAAGCCAAAGCAGAAGCCAAAGCCCATAGAAGGGAGGGTGGCGGCCTGCGGGGCGCCCGCTGGTCGATGGAGCGGGCCGAAGTAACGCCACGGAGGTCCGGTGGGCGGGCGAGGCGCGTAGTGCCGGGGTTCGGCGCCGCCGTTCGATCGGCACCCGGGGCTGTGCCGGGGGCGCTCAGTGCCCCGCAGACTCGCGAACGCTCGAACTCCAGCCCCTTAACTGAGAGCTTTTGCTTTTCTTGTGTTTCTTGTTCTTCTTGTTCTCTCTTCCCTTTGCCTTCCTCTTCCCTGGCTCCCTCGTCGCCGGCCCTAGACGGTTCCGGCGAGCGTGTCCCGCTCGCTCCAGGGAGCGAGCGGGAGGGGGCGGGCGGCACGGTCGGGGGAGGCGACGCCGAGGAGGGTCAGGGTCTCGAGCCGGAGCAGGGGATCGGACTCGAGGACGCCGCGCGCGGCGGTGGTGCGCATGACCGGGCTCTGCTTGCGCACG
This sequence comes from uncultured Acidobacteriota bacterium, assembly GCA_963803995.1. Classification (GTDB taxonomy): domain Bacteria; phylum Acidobacteriota; class Thermoanaerobaculia; order Multivoradales; family JAGPDF01; genus JACTMI01. The sequence goes on along the minus strand of CAWDOT010000005.1, from coordinate 174,691 downwards.
CCGCGCATCCGCATGCACATGTGCTCGGCTTCGACCACGACCAGCGCGCCGCGCGGCTCGAGATGCTCCATCAGGGCGTCGGCGATCTGGGCGGTCATGCGCTCCTGGAGCTGGGGACGGCGCGCGTAGACCTCGACGGTCCTGGCGAGCTTCGACAGTCCGACCACTCTTCGGTTCGACGGCAGGTAGGCGACGTGGGCGCGGCCGAAGACCGGGAGCAGGTGGTGCTCGCAGAAGCTCGAGAACTCGATGTCGCCGAGCGTCACCAGATCCTCGGACTCCTGCTCGAAGGTGCGCGCCAGGTGGCCGCCTGCGTCCTCGCGCAAGCCGGAGAAGAGCTCTTGGTAGGCTCGCGCTACCCGGCCCGGGGTGTCGAGCAGGCCCTCGCGGTCGGGGTTCTCGCCCACCGCCAGCAGCAGCTCGCGGACGGCGCGCTCGGCGCGCTCGCGATCGAAGGGCGGCGGGTTGTCGAGAGCGGGGCGGCGGACGACGGCGAGGGACGTGGCGTGGGACATGGACTCCTCCTCCGGTCCCTACGCGCAGGAGGGCGGCCGGGATGAACCGAGGCGACGGATGGTGAGCCGATGATCGCGCCGGGCGAGCGGATTCCCGAGGTGAGGTTGCGCCACTTCGGGCCCCACGGCATCGAGGGAGTGCCGACTTCCGCGCTCTTTGCCGGGCGGCGCGCGGTCCTGTTCGGCGTGCCGGGCGCCTTCACGCCGGTCTGCTCGAACGAGCATCTGCCGGGCTTCGTCGCGCGCGCCGAGGAGCTGGCCGGGCGCGGCGTCGAGCGGATCGCCTGCATGGCCGTCAACGATCCGTTCGTGATGGAGGCCTGGGGCAGGCTGCACGGCGTGGCCGGTCGGGTGCTCATGCTCTCCGACGCCGACGGCGCTCTCACCCGCGCGCTCGGCCTCGAGCTCGATCTCTCGGAGCTCGGGCTGGGCATCCGCTGCCGGCGCTTCGCGGCGGTGCTCGACGACGGCGTCTTCCGCCACGTCGCGGTGGAGCCCGGCCGCGGACTCACCGTGTGCGGCGCCGAGCACCTGCTCGACCGCCTGGACGCCGCGCCGCTCTGATCGCCATCGAACGAAAGGGCCGGAAGCCCGAAGCTCCCGGCCCTCTCCACGTCCCGGCGCGAGCCGGGGCGCGCGTTTCACCCTCCGGCTACCAGCTGTAGCGCACCCCCAGCCGGTAGGTGCGCGGCTGGTTGACCTCGAGCGGCGTCTCGAACGCGGCGCCGGCGCGATCCTCGACCAGGGTCGCCCGCGCCTCGTTGAAGACGTTGAAGACGTCGAGGAAGAGGCCGAACCTGCCGTCGGCGCTGCCGATGTCGTTCGACCATTCGACGCGCACGTCGAGCTCGCTCTTGTCGTCGAGGCGCCGGATGCCGCGCGGCTCGCCGAAGAAGCGGACCGTGCCCTGGTTGAAGTCGTACTCCTCGCCGTCCACCAGCAGAGTGGTCGAGCGCAGATTGTAGGTGTCGCCGGTGTTGAAGGTGTAGTTGCCCGAGAGCGAGAGGTGCAGCTTGGGGATCTGATAGGTCCCCTGCAGCTTGACCTGGTGCGTCGGGTCGTAGGTCGGCTTGCCGTCGGCGAAGACCAGCGAGTTGGGCGTGTTGAGCCAGCCGCCCGGATTGTCGCCGCCGTAGCCGCTGTTGAAGCCGATCAGGTTGTCGATGTTGCCGCGCGTCTTCGAGTAGACGTACGAGAAGAGCATCTGCCAGTTGTCGCGCAGGCGCCGGTTGGCGACCAGCATGTACCCTTCGTACTTCCGGTAGAGCTCGGGCACGTTCCGGTAGGCGAGGACGTCCTCCTCCGGATTGAGGTAGTCGTAGAGAGTGGCCGGACGGCCAGTCTCCTCGACCACGCCGGTCACCGGCACGAAGACCCCGTCGCGGCTCACGGTCTCGATGAAGTCCTTCTTCTCACGGTTGATGTAGGTGAGCGAGAGCGTCACGCCGCCCGGCAGCTCGCGATCGATGCCGATCGTGTACTGATCCATGTACGGCTGGTCGAGATCCTGGTCCAGCACCACGGTGTCCGCGGCCGCCTGGCCGAGATCCTCGACGTACCCGCTCGGGTAGATGTTGCGGTACTCGAGCGGCGTGTAGCCGTTCGGGTTGGCGTACTAGAACTGGCTCCCCACGAACTTCTCGTAGAAGCGGCCCCAGTGCGCCTTGACCACGGTCTTGCCGTCCCTGGTGGCGTCCCAGGCGAAACCGATGCGCGGCGCGATCGCGTCGTTGTTGAAGATCTCCCCCTCGCCGGGAACGCTGCCCTGGTTGAACTCGAAGCGGACGCCGAGGTTCAGCGTGAAGCTGGGCGTGATCTTCCAGCTGTCCTGGGCGAACACCGTCTGGCGCTCGACGGTTCCCTCGAGGTCGTAGCTGTAGCCGTAGTAGCCCTGCGTGTAGTAGACGCCGTCGTACTCGTCCGGCGTTCCCGGGTCGTCGTAGGCGTAGCCGTAGTTGTCGTAGAACCAGACGCCGGTCGGGAAGCCGTACCGGCTGCGCAGCGTCGAGCGCTCGAGCTCCATGCCGAACTTGAAGTCGTGGTCGCCCTGGATGAAGTCGTCGGCGTAGTGCGAGATCGACGCGTTGACCTGGTTCCGCGTGCGGTCGGCGAGGTAGTAGTAGGTCGAGTTGGTGCTGTAGAGGCCGGTGGCGCCGTCGTAGCGGCCGGCGATGTCGTAGCCCTCGTTGGGATCGAGGTAGTAGTAGCCGTCATAGCCGCCGTAGGAGACCGTGAGCACGGTGTCCGGGGTCAGGATCGAGCGCCAGGAGAGATTCCAGACGTACTCCGGGGCATCCTCGGTCACGGTCGCCTCGAGCGGGGTCACCGCGTCGCCGCCGCGGCCGACGATGTCGTAGCGGTCCCATTCGACCCAGCCTTCGACGTTGTTGGAGTCGTTGGCCTGCAGGGTCAGCTTGCCGAACAGGCGCGGAGACTCCTCGGAACGGATCGGTCCGCCGAAGCTCGATTCCTCCTTGTAGTACTGGCCGGAGATGAAGAACCAGAGCTTGTCCTGGGAGATCGGGCCGCCGACCTGCGCCGTCGAGTCGATGAACTGCTCGGTGCGCGGGTTGAGCTCCTCGAACCCCTCCTTGGAGAAGCTGTCGACCATGCTGTCGTCGGTGTAGTAGAAGTCGATCAGGCCCTTGAACTGGTTGCCGCCGGACTTGGTGACGCTGTTGAAGACCACGCCCGAGAAGCTGCCGTACTCGGCCGGCGCGCCGAGACCGACCAGCTGGACCTCCTCGACGATGTTGTAGTTCACGAACGACCAGGCCGTGCCGCCCTCGGGATCCGAGGTGTCGATGCCGTCGAGCTGGTAGGCGATGCCGGACTCGGAGGCGCCGAAGGCGACGCTCTGGTTGATGCCCGGCGCGTAGTTGAGCACGTCGGGTTGGAAGCGCGCCGTCGGCAGGTTCTGGAGGTAGTCGCTGTCGAGGTTCGTCGTGCTCTCGGAGCTCGACGGGTTGATCATCGCGGCCTCCGCGGTGACGACCAGGGTCTCCGAGACGGTCGCGACCTTCAGCTGGACCGGCAGATCCGTGGTCCCGCCGACCGCCAGGGTGACGCCCTCGACCCGCACGCTCTGGAAGCCCTCGAGCGAGATCTCGGTCGCGTAGACGCCGGGGGCGATCTGCGGGAAGCGGAAGCCGCCGTGCTCGTCGGTCTGCACGGTTCGCGCGCCGCCGATCAGGGCCGGGCTCGAGATCTCGACCGTCGCGCCGGGCACCGCGGCGCCCGACTCGTCGGTCACCGTGCCGGTCAACGCGGACGTGGTCTTGCTCTGGCCCCAGGCGCCGCCCGCCGCGAGCGCGGCGACGAAGGACCACGCGGTGATGCGTTTCGCAAGGCTGCTCCTCATGCTCGCTCCTCCCCCGGCCGTCGTCGGCCGATCGCGGACCTGCCCTGTCCCATTCCGCGCCGGAGCGCGCTGGCGCCCGGCCACGGCCGAATCCTCAGGAATCTTGGGCCGAGACTAGCTCCCCGGCCCGGCCCTTTCAAGGGTGCGGGCGGCGCGGTCGCGTAGGATCGCGTCGCGAATGCGCGCCCTCGATCGCGGACCACGGTTGCGAATCCGGTTTCCGCCCCTGCTGGGGTGGACTGGTGGTCGCGTCGCTGCTCGCGGGATGCCGGCCGGCGGGCCCGCTCGGCGGCTTGCCGGCGGGTGTCGAGCGCGAGCGGCTGAACGTGCTCCTGGTGACGCTCGACACCACGCGCGCCGACCGGATCGGCGTCTACGCCCGGGCGCTCGGCCGGCCGGCGCCGGCGACGCCGCGCCTCGACGCGCTGGCGGCGCGCGGCACGCGCTTCGACAACGCCGTGTCGGTCACGCCCCTGACGCTGCCCGCGCACTCGACGCTGATGACCGGGCTGCTGCCCGCCGCCCACGGCGTGCGCGACAACGGCGGCTTCCGGCTCGACCCGGCACGCCGGACCCTGGCCGAGGCGTTCGCCGGCGCCGGTTTCCGCACCGGCGGCTTCGTCTCGGCCTACGTGCTCGACCACAAGTGGGGGATCGCCCAGGGCTTCGAGCGCTACTTCGACGACTTCGACCTGGCCGCGCTGAAGAGCGCCAGCATGGGCGAGATCCAGCGCCGCGGCGACGAGACGGTCGCGCAGGCGATCGCCTGGATCGACGAGGTGGCGCCGGCGGGCCGCTTCTTCGGGTGGGTCCATCTCTACGATCCGCACACACCGTACGCGGCCGCCCGAGCCGTTCGCGTCGCGCTACCCGGGCGAGCCCTACAACGGCGAGATCGCCTGGACCGACGAGCTCGTCGGCCGCCTGCTCGACCACCTCGACCGGCGGGGCCTGACCGGGCGGACGATCGTCGCGGTGATGGGCGACCACGGCGAGAGCCTGGGCGAGCACGGCGAGGTCGACCATGGGTTCTTCGTCTACGAAGCGACGCAACACGTCCCCTTCCTGCTCGCCGGCCCCTACGCGCGCCTCGCCGGACAGGTGGTGGGCGCGGTGGTGGGGCAGGCCGACGTCGCGCCCACGCTGCTCGAGCTGGCCGGAGTCGAGGGCGGGCTCGAGCCGGGCTCGGGGCGCAGCCTGGTGCCGCTGCTCGCCGGCGCGGCGGAGGCCGCGGGCGGTCCGCCCCGCGGCTACAGCGAGGCCTTCCTGCCCCGACTGCACTACGGCTGGGCCGAGCTGCGCGCGATCCGGACCGAGCGCTGGCACTTCATCGAGGCGCCGCGGGCCGAGCTCTACGACCTCGCCGCCGATCCCGGCGAGACGCGCAACCTGGCCGACTCCGACCGGCGCACGACGCGCGAGCTGCGCGACGCGCTCGCCGCGCTCGACGCGACGGTGCGCCCGGCGGCGGCCGGCTCGGCGCCGCTCGAGGAGGACGAGGAGACGCTGCGCGCGCTCGCCGCGCTCGGCTACCTGGGCGGGCAGGGGATGGACGAATCGAAGTCGTTCCGCGACCTGCCCGATCCGAAGGACCGCCGCGAGGTCTACGCGCGGATGAGCCGCGCCCGCGGCCTCGCCAAGGGCGAGAAACCCGCCGATGCGATCCCGGTGCTCGAAGCGGTGCTCGCGGAGGACCCGGAGGTGGTCGACGCCTGGTTCACGCTCGGCAACGTCCACCTGCGCCTGCGCGACTTCGAGCGCGCGGCCGAGGACTACCGGCAGACGCTCGCCCGCCGGCCCGACCACGACTGGGCCATGATCGGGCTCGCCGATACCTACGTCGCGCGCGGCAAGGTCGACGAGGCGGTCGCCGGCTACCGCCGCTACCTCCAGAGCGACCCGGGCAACGCGCAGATCCAGTACCGGCTCGGCCAGGTCCTGCTCGACGCCGGCCGCGACGAGGAGGCGACCTCGGCGCTCAGGAAGACGCTCGAGGTCGAGCCGAAGACCGCGCGCGCCGAGGTGGGCCTCGCCATCGTCGCCTTCCGCGCGCAGCTGTTCGCGGAGGCGCACGCGGCGCTCGATCGCGCGCTGGCGATCGACGCGAGCGCCAAGTGGGCCCACTACAACCGGGCGCTGCTGCTCGAGCAGGAGGGGAAGACGGCGGCGGCGGCCGCCGCCTACCGCAGGGAGATCGAGCTGCAGCCCGAGGCGACCAAGGCGATGTTCAACCTCGGCCGCCTGCTCGAGCGCTCGGGCGACCTGACCGGCGCGCTCGCCGAGTACCGCCGGGCGATCGCCGTCGAAGAGGACTTCCCGATCCCGCGCTTCTTCCTCGCCCGCGGCCTGCTCGCGAGCGGCGACCTCGACGGCGCCGAGCGCGAGGCGAAGCGGGGACTCGAACTCGACCCGGAGGGCGCCTTCTCGCCGCTCGGCCACTATGTCCTCGCCGACGTCGCGTCCCGCCGCGGGAAACCCGCGGAAGCGGAGCGTCATGCGCGTCTGGGGCGGGAGCTCGAGGCGCGGCGGAAGCGCCCGCCGGCCTGAGCTCCGGGGCGGGGCTCAGCGTTCCGCGGGGACCTTCTCGGCGGCGCGCCGCTCGAGCGCTCCGACCCCGTGCGCGAGCCGGAGCATCGCGCGTCGGGCGGCGCAGCGCGTCGCCTCGATCGACTCGCGCCCGGTGGCGCGGGCGAGCTCTTCGTAGGAGAGGTGGAGCTCGACGCGCCCGACCACGAGCTGCTGGTCGTCGTCGTCGAGGCGGAGCAGGGCGAGGCGGTACCGCCGCCGCTCGTCGGACTCGACGGCCTCGTCGTGCGGAGAGGGACGGGGATCGGGGACGGCGAGCCCTTCGGCCGACACGACTTCGCCGCGGCCGGCGCGCCGCACCTCGTCGAGGATCCGGTTGCGGATGGCCTGGCGCAGGTAGAAATCGACCTGGGCGGGATCGCGGGAATCCAGCTCCCCGAGGTGGGTGATCGCCCCGGTGCAGGCGTCCTGGACCAGGTCCCAGGTGTCGCTGCGCCGCCGGGCATGCCGCGGCAGCCGCCCGTGCGCCCAGGCGACTAGCCCGGGCAACAGCCGCGCGAAGAGCCGCTCGACGGCTCCCGGTGCCGGCACCCCAACCGGGCCGGCCGCCGCCTGCTCGCCCCACCCCTGACCGTCCGCCGCCCGGACCTCCCTCCGGCTGGCCCCCATCGCTTTCCCCCAAAGAATGCAAGTACTTGACGCCAGTCTAGGCGCGCCCGAGACGCCCGTCAACGCCGCTCCGAACGAGGCCTCCCCCCGACGCCGAAACCCGCCCACCCGACGCCTCCGAAAGAAATTCTGACCGAAAACGGGGGTTCGTTCGTCTTATACACAGGACTCAATGGCTAGCTGGGGAGTGTTCCCGGCCCCTTCCCGCGCCGCAAGGAACGGGGAGGGGCCGGGGATCGATCGATTCCGATCGACTGTCGGCATCGGTGTGCAGCGATCAGGTTCCCTTGGCGGTCTCTGAGGCGCCGCCGAGCCAAGGACCGGCGGACTCTTCAGTGTGGCTAATTCGAGTGGCGGTCGAGCACGCCTCCCCGGGGGCATGGCCCAACGGAGGACGCCTCATGACGACGATTGGTTCGGGTCACGGCCCGGCAGCAGATCGAGCCGTCCCAGTCGCCCCGCCACTGATCGATCTGGTTCCCGTCACCTGGGATCTCGGTGTGGGCCGCGAGAGGCGTGCCGCCGCGCACGCCAGTTGTCCGGAGATCGATGGAAAGGGAGTTTCACAGGGTCAAGTCACCGTGGGGGCGGCCCTGGTTCCTCGGCGCATCCTGCCCGAGGGCGTTTCGACTGGCGACTCCGTTGCCCTGTCGGACACCACCTTGCAGGCCCTGCGGGATGAAACGCACGTACGGCCATTCATTGCGGTCGGTTGGACTTTCGGCAACCGTAGTGCAGCGGACTCGGCCGCCGAGACCGAACCAGTTCCCAGGAAGTAGGAGGCCACATGTCCTATCGCCGCCCCTTGATCGGTGACTTCGTAGCGGCGCTCAGGGACCACCCCGAGTGGCCGGTTGTGGTGAGTGAAGGCGACTCCTGGTTCTCCTACGCCGACGTCATCGGGCGGCTGGACGATCCGAAGGACACGGCGTTGCCGAAGGACCAGCGCCCCTGGGCTCTGCTCCGTCTCGAGAAGGCGGGGGACGAGGTGATGACGATCCTCTCGGGGGCGCAGCGCTCGAAGCTGCGCGGGTACTTCAAGCGTTGGCCGCTGAACGCTTTTCTCTTTTCCGGCGGGGGCAACGACATCATCGGGCCCGACCTGCTCCCGCTGCTGCGGGACTTCACGCCCGGGGCGGCGGCACAGGATCTCGTCCAGTTCGCCCGCTTCGAGCGCCGGATCCGGCAGATTCAGGACTGCTACCGGGAGCTGCTCGACCTCCTGAGCGACGCCGGCCAGACCTGCAAGGTCTTCGTCAACTCCTATGACTACGTCGTCCCCTCGGACAAGGGCGCGGAGCTCCTCTTCGTCAAGGTCTCGGGGCCCTGGGTCAAGCCCTACCTGAAAGAACGGGGCATCCCGCCGACGATCTGGCCCGACGTGATGCGCCTGCTGATCGACGCGTTTGCTTCCGCCGTCGATCAGGTCGCCGCCGAGCCGCGCGGCGCGGGGCGGCTGGTGCGCGTCGAGACCCGGAACCTCATCCGGGGCGAGTGGCAGGACGAGATCCATCCGAACCGCAAGGGCGCGATTCGGGTCGCGAGGGCCTTCGAGGCGTCTTTGAAGGGGGCGGGCGTCATCGCTTAGCGGCCGCGGGAGCGGGAACGGAGGTTCGCCATGATCAGCAGCCGGAAGGTGGACGCGGAGGCCCTGATCGACCGCTTCAACGCCCTGCTCGCCGGTCCTGCTGGCGCCCCGAACCTCGGCCACGTCGTCTACGTCGACCTGCGGCCGAGCCTGTCGAACGCGCCGCCCAGGAAGCACAGGGAAGACCGGGGCAACGAGCTGCATCCGACCAAGGACGGCTTCGAGGCGGTCGCGACGGCGCTGGATGCGGCGCTCGCCGTGCTGCCCTGAGCCGCATCAGGAGACGACCATGGCACCGCCAGGCGATTCCTCGACGCCGAAGCCCATCTCCCGCCGCTTCCTGGAGGAGCTGATGTTCGGCGCCGGGCGGGCGCGGCGGTTCACGCAGGACACGCCGGTTCTCCCCGACGTCTGGCTGGCCTACGCCGACTGTCTCGACGCCGGGCGTCCGGTGGCGCGCCGCGAGCCGGGCGCCGCGGCGGAGGCGAACCCGGCCATCAAGCTGCTCCTGACCCCCTGGCGGGTGACCTCGGTGGGGGCGGCGCGCTCGGTGCTCCGCGAGCGCCTGGACGGGCCCGGGCAACGGGCCGCCCGCGAGCGCTTCGGCCATCCGGCGGAGATCTCGCCGCGCGTCGTCTACAACCAGACGACCCTCGCCGCGACCCTCCACTTCGAGGACCTGGTGCGCGCGGTCCTGCCGATGACCGAGTGGTGGGCCGAGCTCGACCGCCGGTGGAACGTCGCGGCGATCGGCGGCGCGATCGACGCCCTCGCCCTGGCGGTCGAGGACCCGGAGCACCCGCGCGAGATCGCCGGCCGGCGCGGCAAGCGGGCACGGCCCGCGCCGGGGCTGCTCTGGATGATCCGCGTGGTCGGCGCCCTGGCGCTCCATCTCCGGGGTCAGGAGCTGCCCTGGACGCGGGTGCCGCCGCCGCGCGTCGGCCCGGCACCGGACGGCGCGGAGCCCGACCCGGGCTGGCGCCGGATCGTCGCCGCCGTGGCCGAACTGGTGCGCGGCGTCGAAGCGGGGCCCGCCTCGACCCGGATCTTCTCGGTCAGTCTCAACCGTGAGGTGAACCCCACCGTCGCGCGCTCGGTGCTCGCGGTCAAGGCCGACGCGGCGCGCCAGCTCTTCGACATCTCCTGCGCCAAGCTCGCCTGGGCCGTGATCGACAGCGGCATCGACGCGACCCACCCCGCCTTCCGCGCGCGAGACGCCGCGGGAAAGCCCTTCGCGGAGCCCTTCCCGCGCGAGAAGGGGCGCGTCGTCGACCGGACGCGCGTCGAGCAGACCTTCGACTTCTCCGAGATCGACCTGCTGCTCGACCCCGACACCGCCGAGCAGCCCGCGGGCCTTGCGAAGCGGATGCGCGCCTCGGGCCGGTCGAAGGAGGGCGGCCTCGAGGGCGAGGTCGACGCGCTGAGCCACGCGCTGCGGCAGGGGCGCTCGATCGACTGGCAGCGCCTCGCGCCGCTCCTGCGCGTGCCGCACGCCCCGGGGATCTACGTGCCCCCCGGCAACGACCACGGCACGCACGTCGCCGGCATCCTCGCCGGCGACTGGCGCGCGGCCGAGAGCGGCGGCGCGCTCGAGGAGAGCCTGGTCGGCGTCGCCCCCGACCTCCGGCTCATCGACCTGCGGGTGCTCGACGCCGAGGGGCGGGGCGACGAGTTCGCGGTGATGGCGGCGCTCCAGTTCGTCCGCCACCTGAACGCGGCGCACGACTACACCGTGGTCCACGGGGTCAATCTCTCGCTCTCGATTCCGCACGACGTCGCCAACTACGCCTGCGGGCGCACGCCGGTCTGCGAGGAGTGCGAGCGGGTCGTGGCGTCGGGGGTGGTGGTGGTCGCCGCCGCCGGCAACCAGGGGTACCGCCGCTACCTGACCGCGGAAGAGGGGGTGGTCGACGCCTACAACGCCTCGAGCATCACCGATCCGGGCAACGCCCAGGGGGTGATCACGGTCGGCGCCACCCACCGCTATCGGCCGCACACCTACGGGGTGAGCTACTTCTCGAGCCGCGGCCCGACCGGCGACGGGCGGCGGAAGCCGGACCTGGTGGCGCCGGGCGAGAAGATCACCGCGCCGCTGCCGGAGGCGCTCTTCGGCCCGAAGGACGGCACCAGCATGGCCGCGCCGCACGTCTCGGGCGGCGCCGCGCTCCTGATGGCGCGCCACCAGGAGCTCGCCGGCCAGCCGGTCCGGGTCAAGGAGATCCTCTGCGCGACCGCGACCGACCTCGGCCGCGAGCCCTATTTCCAGGGAGCCGGGATGCTCGACGTCCTGCGCGCCCTGCAGTCGGTCTAGGAGGAGCCGCCATGTTCGTTCTCGAAGCCCTGCGCGCGAAGCACGGCGACGCGCTGCTGCTCCACTGGGGACGGCCGCGAAGCCCCGGCTGGCGGTGATCGACGGCGGTCCGCCCGGCGTCTTCGCGGACGCGCTCCGGCCCCGCCTCGCCGAGCTCCGCGACGAGCGGGGGCTCGCGGACACGGAGCCGCTCCCGATCGACCTCGCGATGGTCTCGCACATCGACGACGATCACGTCGCGGGTCTCCTCCAGATGATGCAGAAGGTGAAGGACCTCGAGGAGGCGCACGAGCCGGTCCCCTGGCGGATCCGCCGCTTCTGGCACAACGCCTTCGACGATCTGCTCGGCAACGACCAGGTGGGGGTCGGCGTCGCGGGCTCGGCGGTGAGCGTCGCCGCGCTGGGCGACCTGCTGCCCGGCGCGGGGTCGAATCTGCTGGCGAGCGTGCCGCAGGGGCGCAATCTCGCGAAGCTGCTCCGGGCGCTCGGGCTCGACGGCAATCCGCCGTTCGGCGGCCTGGTCCGGCTGCGCGAGACGCCGGTCGAGATCGACGGCCTGAAGCTGACGGTGGTCGCACCGCTCGACGCGGAGCTCGAGGCGCTGCAGACGACCTGGGACGAGAAGATCCGGCCGTTGCTCAAGAAGGAGCGGACGCCCGCGGGCCAGACCGAGATCGCCGACTTCCTCGACGATTCGGTCTTCAACCTCGCGAGCCTGGTGGTGCTGGCGGAGAAGGGCGCGAAGCGCATCCTCCTGACCGGCGACGCCCGCGGCGACCACACCCTCGCCGGCCTCGAGAAGGCCGGGCGCCTGGACGCCGGAGGCAAGCTCCGGCTCGACGTCCTCAAGGTCCCCCACCACGGCAGCGACCGCAACGTCACCGTCGACTACTTCCGCCGCCTCCCCGCGAAGCACTACCTGATCTCGGCCGACGGCAAGCACGACAACCCCGACCTCGCCACCCTCGAGATGATCGCCGAGGCCCGCCCCGACGACGGCTTCACGATCCACCTGACCTACCCGACGGGGGAGTTCAACGTCCCGGCGGTCGGCAAGCAGGTCGCCAAGTTCTTCGCGAACCAGAAGAAGAAGGGGCGGAAGTTCAAGGTGGTGATGCGCAAGGCGGGGGAGCTGTCGGAGACGCTGAAGCTCGCCTGATCCACGTCCCGGGTCGACCCGCGGAAGTCTGATCGAGGTGTCGCGCGCGGAGCATCGCGCTCGGCATCGGGCAGCCCCGCTGGGTATTCGAGTGGAGTCGCCGGCGCCATCTCGCACTCTGCGAGAAGCTCGCGTCTCTCCTTCCCGGCCATCGCGTCTCGAACGGGTCGACAACTTCGTCCCGGACTGATTCGCGGTCTTCCGTGCCCGTTGTCTCGAGTCGACGCGCGGCGGGCCGACCAGCCCGACCCTTCGAGAGTCGACGGCCAGGACCGTTGCACACTCGGCGAACCGAGGCCCGATACAATGGGGAATCCGGCCGTCCTGCCGTCGGGACGCCTGGGAGGCCTATTCGCAAATCCGGGACATGCGGGACGCAGGGGGCTTGGCCATGGCTGGAACGAAGCTGATGAGGTTCGCCGTGCTGGGTGGGGTGGTGCTGTCGGCCCTCGCGTGCGCGGGCAATCCGAAGCCCGAGGCCGCGCCTGCGGCGGTGGACGTGGCGGCGCCGGCTTCGGCGCCGGCCGAGCCGGTGCCGGCCGAGGTGGTCCCGCCGCTGGCGGTGGTCGAGCCTGCGGCGGCGCCTGCGGCTGAACCGGTGGCGGAGGGGGTGGAGGCGGCGCCCGAAGCGCCCGCGGACGCGGCGCTCTCCGAGCTCCCCACCGAGGAGGTCGTCGACACGCTGGCCGAGGCGGCGGCGGCGGCCGACTCCGAGGCGGCGACGCTGCTCCAGCATTCGCTCGACGAGTACGAGTCCTCGAAGTCGCTCTGGGACGAGGGCGAGATCGACGACGCGCTCGCGGCGCTCGACCGCGCCTACGAGGCGATGGCCAGCGTCGTGATCCACGGCGACTCGACCTTCGCGCAGGACAAGGAGAACCTGCGCCAGCTGATCTCGCGGCGGATCGTCGAGATCTACGCCTCGCGCCGGGCCGTGGTCGGCGACGCCGAACGCTCGATCCCGCACGTCGTCAACGCCGACGTCGAGCGCGAGATCGCGAGCTTCCAGGGGCGCGAGCGCCAGTTCTTCCTCGCCGCCTACCAGCGCTCGGGCCTCTACCGGCCGATGATCGTCGCGCAGCTCCAGGCGGCGGGGCTGCCCGAAGCGCTCTCCTGGCTGCCCCTGGTCGAGAGCGGCTTCAACGCGCGGGCGCTCTCCGCGGGGCGCGCGCTCGGCCTCTGGCAGTTCATCGCCTCGACCGGCTACCGCTACGGCCTCAAGCGCTCCGACTGGATCGACGAGCGGATGGATCCGATCAAGTCGACCGGCGCCGCGATCGGCTACCTGACCGACCTCCACGGCCTGCTCGGCGACTGGCTGACGGCGCTCGCCGCCTACAACTGCGGCGAGCAGAACGTGCTGCGCCAGATCCAGCGCCACAAGGAGAGAGCTACTTCGACCAGTTCTGGGACCTCTACGCCCGCCTGCCGCAGGAGACCCGGCGCTACGTGCCGCGCTTCCTCGCCACGCTGGCGATTCTCGAGGACCCGGCGAAGTACGGCTTCGAGCTGCCCGAGCCGCTGGCGCCGATGGCCTACGAGACGGTCGAGAGCGCGCGCGCGACGACAGCTCGAGCGCTCGAGCGGAGCTCGGGCTCGGTCGGCACGCTCAAGAAGCTCAACCCCGAGCTGCGCCGGGGCGCGACGCCGCGCACGCCCTATCCCCTGCGCGTGCCGCCGGGCGCCGGCACCACGCTGCTCGCGAGCGTCGAGCCGTGCCCGAATACAGCCGCCCAAGGTCGAGGTGACCACCCACCGCGTGCGCTCCGGCGAGACCCTGTCGTCGATCGCCGCGCGCTACGGCACCAGCGTCGACGCGATCATGTCGCTCAATCACCTGCGCAGCTCGAACCGCCTCTCGATCGGCCAGCGCCTGCAGGTCCCCTCCGGGCGGAGTCGCGGCGGCGACACGCGGTCGGCGAGCGCACCGCAGGCGGCGCGGACCGCCACGGTCCCTCCGGCGCCGGGCACCACGATCCAGTACGTCGTCCGCTCGGGCGACAGCCTCTGGCAGATCGCGGCGCGCCACGGCACGACGGTCGACCAGATCAAGAGCGACAACCGGCTGCGCAGCAACGCGCTGCAGGTCGGACAGACCCTGCTGCTGCGCGCCACGGCCTCGGCGGGAGGCGTCGACTAGTCGAGGTGGCGGCCGAACCACCCGGTCAGCCGGCGCAGCCGGTCGATCAGGTGCGAGGGCATCGACATCGCGTGGGACTCGCCGGGATAGACGACCAGCTCGGTCGACTGCCCCATCAGCTTGAGCCGCTGGTAGGCCTGGAGCGCCTGGGGCAGCGGGCAGTTGCGGTCCTCTTCGTTGGCGATCAGATAGAGCGGGGTGGTGACGTTCCCGAGGTAGGTCCCGGGCGAGAGCCGCCGGTAGGTCGCCTCGTTCTCGAGCGGGCTGCCGAGCTCGGAGAGGTACCACATGAACCACTGGTCCTCGCCGAAGGCCGAAAGGTAGTCGAAGCTGAAGCGCTCGGGGACGCCCACCCGGAAGCGCTCCGTGTGGCCGACCGTCCAGAGCGTCAGGATGCCGCCGTAGGACCAGCCCCCGATGCCGAGGCGCGCGGGATCGATCCAGTCGCGGGTCGCGAGCGCCCCGTCGAGCGCGGCCATCAGATCGTCGTACTCGCGCCGGTGCCAGTCGCCCCAGAGCGCGCGGCAGAAAGCCTCGCCGTAGGAAGTCGAGCCCCGGTAGTTGACGCGCAGCACCGCCCAGCCGCGGGCGGGGAAGAGCTGGTTCTCGAGATCGAAGTCGAAGAAGTCGCCGTCGTAGCCCTGCGGGCCGCCGTGGATGTAGAGGACGAGCGGGTAGCGGCGGCCGGGCACGCGATCGAGCGGCGGATAGAGCCAGGCTTCGACCTCGTCGCCGTCGGCGTTCCTCGCGGTCAGCTTCTCCGGAGCGACCAGGCGGCGGCGCGCGAGCCAGCCGCCGTAGAGGTCGGTGAGCTGGCGCCGCGCGCCGTCCGGGGCGAAGCGGTAGAGCTCGGGCGGCGCGGTGGGCGAGGTCGCGGTGGCGAGGAAGCCGCCGTCGGGCAGCGGCCGGAAGAGCCCGAACACCTCGCGGCCCCCGGCGAGCTCGCGCACCTCGCCCGGCGCCGTCG
Organism: uncultured Acidobacteriota bacterium; assembly: GCA_963803995.1. GTDB lineage: Bacteria > Acidobacteriota > Thermoanaerobaculia > Multivoradales > JAGPDF01 > JACTMI01. Next base: position 159,455 of record CAWDOT010000005.1, on the reverse strand, counting down.
AGGAGATCCGCGCCAGCCAGGTCGCGCCGCGCCGGTCGAAGGGCACGTAGAGGGCCGCGTCGTCGGCGCTCCAGAGCGGCGGGGCCGGGGCGGCGCCGGCGGCGAGCGCGTCGCTCGCGACCCAGTTGTCGAGCCCGCCGGTCAGGTCGAGCGGCGCGCCGCCGGCCGGTGCGATCGTCGCCACACGGATCGGCTGGTAATAGTCGTTGGCGCGGCGCACCGAGAGATAGGCGAGGCGGTCGCCGCGCCGCGACCAGACCGGGGCCGTGTCGGGTCCGGGGCCGGAGGGGAGCGGGCGCAGGTCGGCGCCGTTCGCGCGCACCAGGTAGAGGTCGGTGTCGTCGGTCGCGTCGGGATCGGCGTGCCGGTTGGAGACGAAGGCGATCCACTCGCCGTCGGGCGAGATCGACGGCGACGTGTCGTCGAACGGGCCGGAGGTGATCCGCACCGGCGTCGCGCCGCGGCGATCGAGCCGGTAGAGATGGGTGCGGCGGTCGTCGGTCAGGCCCTCGCCGTCGGCCTGGGCGAGCGAGCGGGTGATCTGGCGCGGCGTGGTGTCGTCCGATCCGGGCGGCTCGGGATCGGGAAGGACCACGACGAAGCTGCGCCCGTCGGGCGCCACGGCGTAGTCCTCCAGCCCCGTGGCGAAGGTCGCGAGCGTCGTCGCCCGTCCGCGCGGCCAGGCCTGCCCGCGAAGCTGGTCGCCCGCGTCGCCGTCCTCGACCCAGAAGAGCTCGCTGCCGTCGGCGGAGAAGCGGGGCTGGCGCGCGCCGGCGTCCGGAGGCGCCAGGCGGAGCGCGCCGCCGCGCTCGAGGTCGAGACGCCAGAGCTCGCTCCGATAGCCGTCCGCCGCCGCGTCGGGCACGAGCAGGCCGTAGACGGCGCTGCGCCCGTCGGGCGCGACCTCGAGCTCGGCGAGGACGGGCAGCGCCAGGAGGTCCTCGGCGACGACCCCGGTGCGAGCGCCGCCGCCGGCCGGCGCGGCGGGCGCCGGCGCCGGCGCGCTCGCGCAGCCGGCGGCGAGCGGCAGGAAGAGGGCGACGAGCCCGCGCGCGAGCGCGCCCGGCAGGATCCGGGCGCGCCTCACGCCAGCTCCGTCGCCCGCCAGAGGTACCAGCTCGCGACGGTTCGGTAGGGGCGCCAGGTCTCGCCCTGCAGGGCGAGCTCCTTCGGTTTCGGCAGCACTTCGCGGCCGATGGTGCGGGCGTAGCCCTTGCGCACGCCGTAATCGTCGACCGGCAGGATGTCGGGACGGCCGAGCGTGAAGATGAGGAACATCTCGGCGGTCCACCGGCCGACGCCGCGCACCGCGGTCAGGCACTCGACCAGCTCGTCGTCGGTGAGCTTCGTCGCCTGGGCGCGGGTGGGGATCTCGCCGTCGAGCGTGAGCTGCGCGAGGTGCTGGATCGCGGTCGCCTTGCTCTTCGACAGTCCCGCTCCGCGCAGCGTCTCCATCGGCGCGGCGAGGACGCGCTCCGGTCGCGGGCAACGGCGCGAGCCGAACGCGGCGCAGAAGCGGCCGTAGATCGCCGCCGCGGCGCGGCCGGCGAGCTGCTGGTAGACGATCGACTCGGCGACCGCCTCGTAGGGGCTCTGGCGTGCGGCGATCTCGAGCCGGCAGGGGCCGACTTCGCGGATCAGGCGGCCGAGAGCGCGGTCCCGGCGCGCGACGTGCGCGACGGCGGCTTCGACATCGAACGGAGGCGCGGCCATCGTGAAATCGGTTTCCCTTCGCGGAAGGCGACGGAGTCTACTTTATTCCGAAGCGGCGGTGTCGGCGTGTGCATCGAGTCGAGCGAGCGACGATCCAGGCCGCAAGGGAGCGGCCGCCCGGCGTCATCCGAGCTCGAGAAGTCCGAATCGCGCCGGACGATGGAAATCGGCCGGCGTGAGGCGGGTCGGCGACCAGGCGGAGTGCTCGGGCGGTCCGGAGCGGGGGCGCTCGATCCGGAAGAAGTTGATCCGCCAGAGGCGCGGCGGCGGCGCGCCAGCGCCGAGCGCAGCGAGCGGCAGGCGCAGGCCGGCCGTCCAGCCTCCCGGGCGAAGCGCCGCGTGCCACTCGAGACCGGGACAGTCCCAGGCGGGATCGACGACCATTCCGCGCCGGTCGCCGTGCGGCGCACGGACCCGTGCGTCGAACAGGGCGCCGAGCGGGCTCACCTCGAGCTCGAAGTAGACCTGCGGTGTCGGCGCGCCGGGGGCCAGGAAGACCTCGACGACCTCTTCGGTCCAGAGCGGAGCGTCGCGCCCTTCCAGGGTGCCCCAGGGGTCGTCGTCGACACAGTCGAAGTCGATCTCCAGGCGGATTCCGTCGAAGGCGAGCCCGACCCGGGTCGGCCAGCGCGGCGCGCGGCCATCCTCGGCGCGCACCAGGTCGAGGTCGGCGCGCTCCCCGCGGGCCAGGCGGCAGGCCGGAACTCCGGTCAGGGCTCCGGCCTCACTCCCAGGGGCCGGGCGGCATTCGCCGCGACTCGAGCTCGCCGCCGCCGAGCTCGGCGTCGAGCAGGGCTTCGGCATCGGCGACCTCGACCTTGCCGTACCAGTGGTTGGCGGGCCAGACCGTGACCGTGGCGCCGCGACTGCAGTGCTTGAGGCAGCCGGTGCGGGTGACCAGCACAGTCTCTTTCAACCCCCGCTCGCGCACCAGGTCCTTGAAGCGATGGTAGAGGTCGAGGCCGCAGCCGGCGCCGCAGCTCGGCTTGGGAGCGCCGGGGGGGCGCTCGTTGGTACAGATCAGCAGGTGGAGGCCGGGGCGGGGCACGGTCCGAGTCTAGCCGAGCCGGTCGCGTGGCCCGGCACCCGGACAGATTGTGGCGCTCCCGGAGCGACCCCCAAGGGGTTGGGGTGCTTTTCTCGAGCCACCCCAGCGGGTAGTGGGTCGGGGTACTTGCCGCCGGCCGCGTCCGGAGTAGAATCCGGATACTTTCCAGCGGACGTCACATGGTCGTCGTCGCTCCGACCCGGGACACCCGCGGCAGGTCGTTAGCTTGATCCGGCGTCTCGCCCGCGCGGGGCGCTCTCGTTCACCTCAAGGAGGAAGGAATGTCGAAGCTCAGCTCGTCCGGCGCGCGGAGGGGATTCACCGCGCTGCTGACCGTCGCCGCACTGGCGCTCGTCGCCCTGCCGGCGCTGGCGCAGACCGACGTCACCACCACCCGTATCTCCGGCACCGTGCAAGACGTCGACGGCGGCGTCCTGCCGGGCGTCACCGTCGAGGCCCGCAACCAGGACACCGGCCTCGTCGTCACCGGGGTGACCGACGGCAACGGCTTCTATCGGGTCCTCAACCTGCCGACCGGCAACTACACCATCTCGGCGAAGCTCGACGGCTTCGCCACGTCCAGCCGCAGGACATCCGCCTGGTCCTCGGCTCGACGCCGACGGTCGACTTCACCCTGCAGGCGTCGACGGTCGCCGAGACGATCACCGTCACCACCGAGGTGCCGGTCGTCGAGGTGACCAACACCGCCGCCTCGACGCTGATCCAGCGAGCAGATCAGCCGGCCTCCCGCTCGCCCAGCGCAACTTCACGCAGCTCGTCCTGCTGACGCCGGAGACCGGCAGCGACTACGAGCGCGGCAACCTCTCGATCTCGGGCCAGCGCGGCATCAACACCAACGTCACCGTCGACGGCGTCGACTTCAACAACGCCTTCTTCGGCGGCACCGGGGCGGCGCCGAGGGCCGCGCGCCGCTGTCGATCTCCCAGGAGTCGATCAAGGAGCTCTCGGTCATCACCAACGGCGCCTCGGTCGAGTTCGGCCGCTCCGGCGGCGGCTTCGTCAACGTCATCACCAAGAGCGGCACCAACAACCTCTCGGGCTCGCTGTTCTACTACGACCAGCCGCAGTCGACTGGATCGCCAACCTCGCCGACGGCGTCGAGCCGCGCAACCAGGAGAAGGAGCCGTACGGCGCCTCGATCGGCGGCGCGATCATCAAGGACAAGCTGTTCTTCTTCGTCTCCTACGACGAGCAGAAGCAGAGCAGACGATCCCGATCGACAGCCGTACGCTCGACTCGCAGCGGCCTTCTTCGCCAAGTGGCCGGAGCTGGCGCTCGGCCCCGACCTACGTCTCGGGCCAGGGACGGCGCGTCCTCTTCGGTCGCTTCGACTTCCAGGCGACGCCGCCAACCGCTTCACGCTGCGCGGCAACTACACCGACTACACCGGTGAGAACGGCACCTCACCGCGACCAACCGGCACCGACAGCTACAACGGCATCGAGGGTCTCGACACCGACGTCTGGGTCGCCACCTACTCGGCCAGTTCGGCGACAACATGCTCAACGACCTCAACGTCCAGTACCATCACCGAGGACACGCCGCGCGAGGACAAGGGCCTCGACCTACCCGACTTCCAGGTCACTCGGCCTCGGCGCCTACGGCGAGGTCTCGTTCCTGCCGATCGCCTCGACCACCGACCGCAAGGCGATCGGCGACACGTGTCGACCTACCTGACCGGCAACCACGTGTTCAAGGTCGGCGTTCGACTACAACGACACCACCATCGACCAGATCTTCAAGGGCAACTGGCGCGGCGTCTTCCGGTTCAACAACAAGGCCGATTTCCTGGCCGGCAAGTGGTTCCAGTACAACCAGTTCGGCGGCCTGAGCGGGCTGACCGCCGACGAGGCGGGCGAGTTCGACCCGATCAGAAGGAGACTCGCGCTCTTCCTCCAGGACCAGTGGTACGTCTCCCAGAACTTCACCGCCACCTGCGGCCTGCGCTGGGAGAACCTCGACAACCCGACGATCCGATCCTCAACCACAACGACGCAGAACGCCGACGGCTCCTACAAGCTGACCGGCCAGATCCCGGACGCCGACCTCACGAACCAGATCTCGCCGCGCGTCGGCCTCACCTGGTCGCCCGGCGACCAGAAGACCGTCATCCGCTTCGTCGACGGGCCGCTACTGGAGCCGCACCCCGGCGATCCTCTGGGCCCAGCTCTACACCTCGAACGGCCTGCGCGGCACGCAGTACACGATCACCGCGCCGACCTCGGCGGCCAGCCGCAGCAGCCGACCGACCCGCTCGCGCCGGGCTGGGGCGAGCACTTCACGGTGCCGGGCACCGAGCGCATCGACTTCACCCAGGTGCCGAATCCCGCGGCAGCCGGGCGTCTTCGCGATCGACCCGGACTTCGAGAACCCCTACACCGACCGCGTGACCCTCGGCTTCGAGCGGGAGATCTTGCCCTACACCTCGGCCGGCCTCGACCTCACCTACGCCAAGGGCAAGCAACTCCAGCGGCTGACCGACATCAACCTGCATACAGCGAGCAGATCGGCACCAACGGCCTGCCGACCTACAGCCGGACCCGGCCGAACGCCTACTACGGCCGCGTCACGACGTCGCTGTCCGACGCCGAGTCGGAGTACAAGGCGGTGACGCTCAACATCCGCCGGCGCCTGCGCGACAACTTCCAGTACTACGCCGGCGTGACCTGGTCGCGCGACGAGGACAACGACTCGAACGAGCGCAACTTCGCCGGCATCCAGGCCGAGGACGTCAACAACCTCGACCTCAACTACGGCTACGCCAACCGCGACCAGGCCTGGCGCGCCTTCCTGAGCGGCCTCTACCAGCTGCCCTGGTGGGACATCCAGCTGTCGGGCGCCTTCCGCTACCTGACGGGCTCGCCCTGGAACATCCAGGCCGGTTCGGACGTCAACGGCGACACCAACAACGTCGACCGCCCGACCATCAATGGCATCCACGTCGAGCGCAACAGCGAGCGCCAGCCCGACTACTGGACGGTCGATCTGCGGATCGGAAAGCCGTTCAAGATCGGCGACGTCGGCGACATCCTGATCTTCGCCGAGTGCTTCAACCTCACCGACGAGGCGAACTGGTCGGTTCCGACCAACAACATGTCGTGGGGCAGCGCCAACCGCTCGACGCCCTCCAGCGCCAGCTTCGGGCAGGAGACGACGCCGGGCACGCCGCGCACGTTCCAGTTCGGCATCCGGTTCGACTTCTGATCCGGGCGCCGGGCGCGCCGCAGCATCCGGGAGAGGGGCGGGAAACCGCCCCTCTCTTTTTCTCCGATAGAGTCTCTCCTCGTGTCCGATCGGAACCGAGGCGGGACGATCTCCGGCTGGGGCGGGATGTCCGCGCCCGGGCGCGAGCTCGTCTCCGAGGATCTCGCCGCGGTCGTCGCCGGAGTGCCGCTGACCCGCGGGCTCGGCCGCTCCTACGGCGACTCGGCGCTGCCGCCGCCCGGGGCGACGGCGGTCGCCGGCTCGCCGGCTCGCCGACCGCATCCTCGGCTTCGAACCCGCGACCGGCCGCCTGCGCGTCGAAGCGGGTCTCGCGCTGCGATTCCCTGGTCCGGACCTTCCTGCCGCGCGGCTGGTTCCCGCCGGTCGTCCCCGGGCACCCAGTTCGTGACGCTCGGCGGCATGGTCGCGGCCGACGTCCACGGCAAGAACCACCACGTCGAGGGCACCATCGGTCGCCACGTCGAGGCGCTTCGCCTGCAGCTCGCTGTCGGGCGAAACGTCGAGTGCTCGCGCGCGGAGCACGGCGACCTCTTCCGCGCCACGCTCGGCGGCATGGGCCTGACCGGCCACATCCTCGAGGTCGAGCTGCGCCTGGTCCGGGTGCCGTCGCCCTGGATCGTGCAGGAGGCGTTCCGGGTCGCCGACATCGAGGCGTTCCTCGCCGCGCTGCGCGATTCGGCGCGCGAGTGGCCCTTCACGATGGGCTGGATCGACTGCCTCGCGCGCGGCGCGGCCCTCGGGCGCGGCGTCGTGATGCGCGGGCGCTGGGCGGAGCCGGGCGAGGCGCCGAGGCGGCCGCCGGCGCCGCTGCGCCGGCTCGCGGTCCCCTTCCTCTTCCCCGGATTCGCCCTCAACAACTTCACCGTAAGGCTGTTCAACGCGGTCTATCTCCGCCTCCACCCGCGCCGGGCCCGGCGCGCCCTGGTCCATCCCGAGAAGTTCTTCTTCCCGCTCGACGCGGTGCGCCACTGGAACCGCATCTACGGCCGACGCGGCTTCACGCAGTTCCAGTGCGTGCTGCCCGAGGCGGAGCGGCCGGGCGCGGTGCGGCGCTTCCTCGAGCTCGCCGTGCGCGAGCGAGGTTCCTCCTTTCTCTGCGTGCTCAAGGACTGCGGCGCCGAGGGCGACGGCACGCTCTCCTTTCCGCGGCCGGGGGTCTCGGTCGCGCTCGACCTGCCCATGCGACCCGGCCTCGCCGCGCTGGTCGACCGGCTCGCGGCTGCGACGGCCGCGGAGGGGGGCCGGATCTATCTCGCCAAGGACTCGCTGCTCGCCGCCGAGCGCTTCCGCGAGATCGAGCCCAGGCTGCCCGCGTTCGAGGCGGTTCGCCGCCGCTACGACCCCGAACGCCGTCTGCGCAGCGCGCAATCGGTCCGCCTGATGGGGGATCCGCCATGAACGTCGTCTTCCTGGGGGCCACGCGCGGCATGGGCCGGGCGCTCGCCCGCCGACTCGCCGCGCGCGGTGACCGGCTCGTGCTGCTGGGTCGCGACGGGGACGGCCTCGAGCGGAGCGCGCGCGACCTCGAGGCGCGCGCCGGCGCCGAAGCCGGCAGCGTCGCGGTGGTGGGCTGCGATCTGCTCGAGCCGGAGGGCTTCGCGGCCGCGTTCGACTTTGCCGGGCGGGCGCTCGGGCGGATCGACGCGGTGGTCGTCACCGCGGGGGTGATGGGCCGCCAGGACGAGCTCGAGCGGGATCCGGCGCTCGCGCGCCGGGTCCTCGAGGCCGACTTCTCGGGGACGGTCCTCTTCTGCGAAGAGGCGCGCCGCCGCCTGCTCGCCGCCGGCGGCGGCACCCTCTGCGTGTTCAGCTCGGTCGCCGGGGACCGGGGCCGCAAGCCGGTGGTCCTCTACGGCGCAGCCAAGGCGGGTCTTTCGCGCTACCTCGAGGGTCTCGATCACCGTCACCGCGCGAGCGGCCTGCGGGTGGTCTGCGTCAAGCCCGGCTTCGTGCGCACCGGGATGACGGCCGGCCTGCCGGAGCCGCCGTTCGCCGGCGAGCCGGAGGAAGTCGCGCGGCGGGTCGAGCGCGCGCTCGACCGGGGCACCCCGGTCGTCTACGTTCCGGGAATCTGGCGCTGGGTGATGCTCGTCGTGCGCATGCTGCCGCGCTTCGTGATGCGGCGGGTCGGTTTCTGAGCCGGTCCGCCTCAGCGGCGGACGATCCAGACCAGCGCCAGGACGGCGAGCGCGGCGAGCCCGAGCACGGCGCCATTGACCAGCATGCCGACCCGGGCGAGCGCGCTCTTGCGCCCGCGGCGCAGGCCGATCCAGGAGCAGGCCAGGCCGACGAGGGCGGCCGCCAGCGAGACGGCGACCGGCAGGAGGACACCGGCAGGGTAGGGGCGCAGCTCCGCCGGCAGCAGGCGCACCAGCGGCTTGGAGGCGAGAGAGAGCGCGAAGAAGACGAGCCCGGCGAGCGGCCAGATCTCGGGCGCCTCGACCGGCGAGTAGGCATCCTCGGGCTCGGTGGCGCGCGGCCCGCTCATCGTCGGCCAGTATTCCACAGGCTCCCGGACCCTCGGGAGAAATACGGCTGCGGGCGCCGCCGAGGAACACTAGAATCCGGACCATGAGGAGGGAGCTCGTCGTCGCGCTGCTCGGGGTCGCGCTCGCGTCCAACGCTTGTTCGGTGCGCAAGTTCGCAGCCGACCGGCTCGGTTCCGCGCTCGCCGCCGGAGGCTCGGCGTGGGCCGAGGACGACGACCCCGCCCTGGTCGGAGACGCGCTGCCTTTCGCGCTCAAGACCCTCGAAAGCCTGATCGCGGCCTCGCCGGAGAATCCGGAGCTCCTGCTCGGCGCCTGCCGGGGTTTCGTCAGCTATGCCGCCGGCTTCGTCGAGCCGGAGATCGACGAGCTGCCGCCGGCGGAGTTCGAGCGGGCTACGGCGGTTCGCGAGCGGGCCCTGCGCCTGCACCTGCGGGCGCGCGGCTACTGCCGGAGAGCCCTCGCCGTCAGCTATCCGCGGGCCGCGGCGGCGCTAGACGCCGACCCGCGCGCCGCGCTCGCCGGCGTGCCGCGCGCGGGCGTCGAGCTGCTCTATTGGACCGGCGCCGCCTGGGGCTCTGCGGCGGCGCTCGGCATCGACCGCCCCGAGCTGACCGCCGACCTGCCGAACGTGCGCGCCATCTTCGATCGGGCGCTCGAGCTCGATCCCGACTACGATCGCGGCAGCCTCCAGGAGGCGCTGGTGCCGCTCGAGGCGCTGCCGCCGATGCTGGGCGGCTCGGAAGCTCGCGCCCGCGAGCGCTACGCGCGCGCCCTCGAGCTAGCCGGCGGCCGCCGCGCCAGCCCCTACGTGACCTGGGCGCGCACCTACGCGGTCGGCCGCCAGGACCGCGTCGCGTTCGACGAGGCGATCGCCGCGGCGCTGGCGATCGACCCGGACGCTTCGCCGCCCGACCGGCTCGCCAACCGGCTGGCGCAGGCGCGCGCTCGCACGCTCGCGGCGCATGCCGACGAGCTCTTCTTCGCCGAGGAGGCCACCGAGCCATGACCACGAGATCGCGCTGGGCGCTCGCCCTCGCCCTGGCCGTCGCGAGCGCGGCGCCAGCCGCCGCCAAGGACGTGCTGAAGATCGCGACGCTGGCGCCGCAGGGTTCGATCTGGGACCGCGCGCTGCGCGAGACGGCGGCGGGCTGGGCGAAAGCGTCGGGCGGCGCGGGAGAGCTGCGCATCTACGCCGGCGGCGTGGCGGGAGACGAGAGCGACATCCTGCGCAAGATCCGCATCGGGCAGTTTCAGGGCGCGGGATTGACCGCCGCGGGTCTCGCCGAGATCGAGCCCGCCTTCCGCGTGTTCCATCTGCCGATGTTCTTCGGCTCCGACGCCGAGCTCGCGGCCGCGATGGCGGCGCTCGGCGCCGAGCTCGACCGCCGGCTCGAGGCCAGGGGCTACGTGCGTCTGATGTGGGCGCACGGCGGCTGGGTGCACCTCTTCTCGCGCGACTCCATTCGCGCGGTGGAGGACCTCAAGAAGCAGAAGCTCTTCGTCTGGGCGGGCGACGATGCGCTCGTCCAGCAGTGGCGGAAGAACGGCTTCCAGCCGGTGCCGCTCGCCGCGACCGACATCCTGATGGGCCTGCAGACGAAGCTGATCGACGCCGTGCCGGCGACGCCCGGCGTGGCGCTGACGTTGCAGTGGTTCCGACAGACACCCCACATGCTCGGACTCGGGCTCGGTCCGCTGCCCGGGGCGGTGGTGGTCACCCGGGCGGCCTGGGAGAAGCTCGCCCCGGCGGACCGCCAGGCGCTCTCCGCGGCGGCGGCCGAAGCCGAGAAGAAGCTGGCGGCCGAGGTGCCGAAGTACGACGCCGACTCGGTCGCCGAGATGAAGAAGCGGGGCCTCACCGTGGTCGAGATCTCCGCCGCCGAGCGCGAGGCGTGGCGCAAGGCGGCGGAGGACTTCGCGCGCGGCGCGCGCGAGGATCAGGTCCCGCCGGAGATTCTCGAGACCGCGCGCAAGGCGGTCGCGGGCGTCCGCGCGGGCGGCGGGGGAGCTCCCTGAAGCGCCTGGCGCGCCTGGAGGACTCGGCGACGGCGCTGCCGCTCGCCGCGATGGTCGTGCTCGCGCTCTCCGAGCTCGTCACGCGGCGGATCACGGGCGGCTCGGTCCCCGGCGCGGGCCCGCTCGTCCAGCACCTCGTGCTGTTCGTCGGCTTCCTGGGCGCGGCGGTCTCGGCGCGCGAAGGGCGGCTGCTGGCGCTGGCGACCGGCGACTTCCTGCCGGCCGGGATGCGCCGCGCCGCGACCACCCTCGCCGCCGCCTTCGGCGCCGCCGTGGCGACGCTGCTCGCGCGCGCCGGCTGGGACCTCATGCGGATCGAGCGCGCCAACGGCGCCGAGATCGCCATCGGTATCCCGGTCTGGGTGGCGCTCGCGGTGCTGCCGTACTCGTTCGCGCTGATCGCGCTCCGCCTGGTCTGGCGCGCGAGCGCGAGCGCGCCCGGACGCGCGCTCGCGGCGCTCGGCATCGCCGGCGGGCTGGCGATCGGCGCCTGGCCGGCCTGGATCGAGGGCGCGCCGGCGCTCGCCGGCCTGGCCGTCGTGCTGCTCGGCCTGGCGCTCGGCGCCCCGCTCTTCGCGGGGCTCGGCGGCGCCGCGCTCTGGCTCTTCCTCGCCGACGGCACGGCGATCGCGGCCGTGCCGGCCGAGACCTACCGCCTCGCGGTCTCGCCGACGTTGCCCTCGATCCCGCTCTTCACGCTCGCCGGCTGCCTTCTGGCGGAGGGCAAGTCGGCGCTGCGCCTGCTCGAGGTCTTCCGCGCCACCGTGGGTTGGCTCCCGGGCGGGACCGCGGTCGTGGTCGCCGCGCTCTGCGCCTTCTTCACCACCTTCACGGGCGGCTCCGGCGTCACCATCCTGGCGCTCGGCGCGCTGCTCTACCAGGCCCTCCGGGCCCAGGGCTACGGCGAGCGCTTCTCGCTCGGCCTGATCACGTCGGCCGGTTCGCTCGGCCTGCTCTTCCCGCCCGCGGTGCCGCTCGTCTTCTACGGCATCGTGGCCTCGATCCCGATTCCGGACCTGTTCGTTGGCGGCATCCTGCCCGGCTCGCTGGCGGTCGTCGCCACGGCGGTATGGGGGATCCGCGAAGGGCGGCGGGTCGAGCGCGAGCCGCCGGCCTTCTCGCTGGCGCGGCTCGGCCGCGCGGCGTGGGATGCGAAATGGGAGCTGGCGCTGCCGGGCGTGGTGCTCGCCGCGCTCTTCTCGGGCTGGGCGACGATCGTCGAGTCGTCGGCGGTGGCGGCGCTGGTCGCGGGCTGGATCGTGTTCGCCGTCCACCGCGACATTCCGTTCTCGCGCGCGCCGAAGGTGCTGCTCGACGCCACCCTGCTGATCGGCGGCATCCTGGTGATCCTGGGCGTCGCCAACGGACTGTCGAGCTACCTGGTCGACGCGCAGGTGCCGACCCGGCTGCTCGACTGGGCGCAGGCGAACCTCTCGTCGAAGGTCGCCTTCCTGCTCGTGTTGAACTGCTTCCTGCTGGTCGTGGGCTGCCTGATGGACATCTTCTCGGCGATCGCGGTCGTGGTGCCGCTCATCGCGCCGCTCGGCCTCGCCTTCGGCGTCGATCCGGTCCACCTCGGCATCATCTTCATCGCGAATCTCGAGCTCGGCTTCCTGACGCCGCCGGTGGGGGTCAACCTCTTCCTCGCCTCCTACCGCTTCGACCGTCCGCTGCTCGACGTCACGCGCGCCGTGCTGCCCTGGCTGGGGCTGCGCGCGGCGATCGTGCTGCTCATCACCTACGTACCCCTGCTGACCCTCGCCTTCCTCGAGCGCTGAGCGGAGCGCGCGAAACGCGAACGGCCGGGCCCTTCGATCGCGAAGGACCCGGCCGCCGTGGATCGGACCTGCGTCGGATCAGACGTCGAACTGCACGCCCTGCGCGAGCGGCAGCGTCGGTGCCGTAGTTGATCGTGCTGGTCTGGCGGCGCATGTAGACCTTCCAGGAGTCGGAGCCGGCCTCGCGGCCGCCGCCGGTCTCCTTCTCGCCGCCGAATGCGCCGCCGATCTCGGCGCCCGAGGTGCCGATGTTGACGTTGGCGATGCCGCAGTCGCTAGCCGTGCGACCGAGAGGAAGCGCTCGGCCGCGCGCAGGTTCGAGGGTGAAGATCGCCGACGAGAGCCCCTGCGGCACGGCGTTGTGCAGCGCGATCGCCTCGTCGAGCGTCTCGTACTCGAAGACGTAGAGGATCGGCGCGAAGGTCTCCTCGCAGCGTGATCGGCATGTGCGGCGATCGCCTCGACGAGCGTCGGCTCGACGAAGAAGCCGGGGCGGTCGAGCACCTTGCCGCCGTAGAGGATCCGGCCGCCCTGTTCGAGCGCGACCTCGAGCGCCTTGCGGTAGTCGCGTCGACCGCCTTCCTGTCGACGAGCGGGCCCATCAGCGTCGCCGGGTCGGCCGGGTCGCCGATGCGGATCGAGCGGTAGGCCTTGACCAGCTTCTGCTTCATCTCGGCGGCGATCGCCTTGTGCAGAAGCAGGCGGCGCGTCGACGTGCAGCGCTGGCCGGCGGTGCCGACCGCGCCGAACAGCACCGCGCGCAGCGCGAGGTCGAGGTCGGCGTCCTCGGTGACCAGGATGCCGTTGTTGCCGCCGAGCTCGAGCATGGTGCGGCCGAGGCGGTCGGCGACCACCGTGCCGATCGAGCGGCCCATCGTGGTCGAGCCGGTGGCGGAGATCAGCGGGAAGCGGCGGTCCGCGGAGCATCGGCGCGCCCACCGTGTGGCGGTCGCCGATGGCGAGCGTGAAGATCGGCGGCGCGTCGTTGGCCTTGAGCACCTGCTCGGCGATGCTTGGTCACCGCGACGCGCGCAGAGCGGCGCCTGCTCCGAGGGCTTCCAGAGCGTCGGGTCGCCGCACACCGCGGCGATCATCGCGTTCCACGCCCAGACGGCGACCGGGAAGTTGAAGGCCGTGATGACGCCGACCGGCGCCGAGCGGGTGCCACTGCTCGTACATCCGGTGCAGCGGGCGCTCGGAGTGCATCGTGAGGCCGTAGAGCTGACGCGAGAGGCCGACCGCGAAGTCGGCGATGTCGATCATCTCCTGCACTTCGCCGAGACCCTCGCTGCGGATCTTGCCGATCTCGAGCGTCACCAGCAGGCCGAGCGTCCTCCTTGTGCTGGCGCAGCGCCTCGCCGAGCTGGCGCACGACCTCGCCGCGGCGCGGGGCGGGCCACCGCTTCCAGGCGTCGAAGGCCTCGGCGGTCACCTGGGCGACGCGCTCGTAGTCGGCGTTGGAGACTTCGTGGACGGCGGCGATCGGCTCGCCGGTCGCCGGGTTCAGAGAATGGACGACCTTGCCGCTGGGTTCGAACCACTCGCCGGCGAAGGCGCCGGGGTTCTCCTCGGCGAGGCCGAGTCGGATGAGGGCGGACGAGATCGAGGACGGGCTCGTGACGGTCATTGGGGGGCTCCGTGAGGCGCTGTCGAGAGGGGGTCGCGGTCCGACGTGCTGCCGGTCGATTCTACCGCAGCCCGGGGCGGGCGATAGGATGCGGCGACCCCATGCCAGCACTGGCTGCGCTCCGGCCCGCGTTCCTGCTCGCGCTCTTCGCCTTCTACTGCGGCAGCTTGCCGGGCGGCGCGTCGGCGCCGGCCGGGCCGCTCGGCCAGCTCGTCCTGGTCGTGCTGGCGCTCGCGGGCGCCCGCGCGTGGCGCGACCCGCTCGGCCTCGGCGTCGCGGGGCGCTGGCTGGTCGCGGCCGCGCTGGTCGCCGCGGGAGCGAGCCTCTCGACGTCGCCCGTGCCGCGTGCGGGGCGCACCGCTCTCGCTTTGTTGCCCGTCTTCCTGCTGCTGGTGCCCGCCCTCGCCGGTGCCTTCGACCGTGCGCGCCGCGATCTGGCGATCGCCGGCTGGGGGGCGGCGACGGCGGCGGTGGCGCTGTGGGGGCTCGGCCAGCAGGTCCTCGGCCACGGCGAGCGTGCGGCGCTGCCGCTCGGTCATCACAACCTGCTCGCCGGCTTCCTGTTGATCGCGCTCCCGGTCGCCGCGCTGGGTCTGCGCCGTCCGGGCCTCTCGCGCTGGATCGCCGCGCTCGCGGCGAGCTCTGGAGTCGCCGCCGTCGTCGCCACCCGCTCCGCTCTCGGCCTCGGCGTGCTCGCGCTGCTCGCGCTCGCCGTCTCCGCCCGGGCGACGCGCGCCCGCCGCCTGATCGCCGGTCTCGCGCTGCTCGGGCTCGCCGCGCTCGTGCCCCGTGCGCAGGCGGTCGCCGCCGGCCGGGACAGCTCGGCGGGCGGCCGCGCGGTCTACGCCCGCGCGGCGCTCGCGGGCATCGTGGCGCGGCCGCTGCTCGGCTGGGGCCCCGGCTCGACGCCCTGGACCCTCGCGGAGCAGCTCCAGCCGCGGCCGGGGATCAATCCAGCGGGGGAGGCGGTCGGCGAGGTCCACTCGATGCCGCTCGCGCTCGCTTACGAGATCGGCCTCCCGGGCGCGCTGCTCGCCGCCGCGGCGCTCGGACTGTTCGGCGCGCGACGGCTCCGTCCTGATCCGGAGCGAGGCGACCGGGAGCTCGCGCTCGCCGGCCTCGCCGGTCTCGGCGCCGGCGCCGCGATGGCCCTCGGCAACTCCTTCCTCGCCGTTCCCGCGCTGCCGGTCGCGCTGGCCGCGTCGGCGGCGGCCGCTCTCGCCGGCGCCGGCGAGAGCTCGCCGGAGCCGGCCCGGCCCGGGCCCGCCCGGATCCCGGCCCTGCTGCTCGTGGGTCTCGCCGCGGCCTTCCTGCTGCCCGCGGCACTCGCCCACGAGGCCTACCAGCAAGCCACGAGAGCGCCGTCGCGGCCCGCGGCGGTCGCCGCGGTCGAGCGCGCCGCGGCGCTCGATCCGTCCTTTCCCCTCTATCGCGCGCGGGCGGCGTGGCTGTCCGGCGGCCCGGCGCCCGATCGGGCGGCGGACGCGCTCGCGGCGGCCGCGGCGGCGCGCGGCGTCGCCGCGCTCTGGCTGCGGGCCGGCACGCTGGCGCTCGAAGCGGAGGAGTTTGCGGACGCCGAGCGGGCGTTCGCCCGCGCCCGCGACCTCGATCCGCTGTCGGGGGTGGCGCCCTTCCTGCTGTTCGTGGCGTCGGGCGGGCGCGAGCTCGACTGCGCGGCGCGCGCGCTCGCGGCGGAGCCGCGGCTGGCCGCCGCCGTGCACTGGCGCAAGCAGGAGGGGGCCCGACAGGCGGCGCTCGGTCGGCTCGCGGCATGGCCGGGACTGCCCGCTGGCTTCGCCGGAGAGCTCGCGCGGCGCGCGTCGGCTCCGGTTCCTGCGGCCGGCGAAGAGGTCGACCTCGCGGTGCAGCTCGACGCGACGCCCGCGCTCGCCGTGTCGCTCCACCAGTTCCGCCGCGCGCCCTGGCCGGCGGACGTGGCGCGCATCCGTCTGTCGCGTCAGGCGGTGCGCGCGGTCGCCGGAGTCGGCGCGGCGGCGAGCCGGGCCGACTCGCGCCCGGAAGCCTTCCCGCGCGGGCGTTGCGCGCCTGCGGGTTACTAGCCCGTCAGCCGGCGAGCGAGACGGCCAGGGCGCGCTCGATGCGGCGCAGCCCCTCGTCGACCTCGGCCGCCGAGAGAATGAGCGGCGGTCGCATGCGGACGGCGCGGTGGCCGGAGGCGAGCCCCAGGACGTCGGCCTCGTTGAGCGCGGTGAGCGTGCGGTTGCGGACCTCGGTGTCGGGCAGGTCGAAGGCGACGAACAGGCCGCGGCCGCGGGCATTGGTCACCTTGCCCGGGAAGAGCGCCTCGAGACGGCGCAGCCCCGCGAGCAGCCGCTCGCCCGAGCGCGCGGCGTTGCCGACGAGGTCCTCCTCCTCGATGATCTCGAGGTAGCGCTGGCAGCGCACCATGTCGACCAGATTGCCGCCCCAGGTCGAGTTGATGCGGCGCGAGACCTGGAACGTACCGAGTCGACCTCGTCGATCGCGGGCCGGCGACGATGCCGCAGACCTGGGTCTTCTTGGCGAAGGCGAAGACGTCGGGCTCGACGCCGAAGTGCTCGATAGGCACCACCAGCTTCCCGGTGGTGCCGAAGCCGGTCTGCACCTCGTCGAAGATGAGCAGGAACGTCGTGCTGCGTCGGCGAGCTCGGCGCAGCTCCGCGAGGAACTCGGCGCCGGAAGTGGTTGTCGCCGCCCTCGCCCTGGATCGGCTCGATGATCAGGCCGGCGATGTCGTGCCGGGTTGCTGGCGAACGCCGGCCTCGATCTCGGCGATCGCCTGGTGCTCGAGCGCGACGGCCTCGGCGAGCTCCGCCTCGGTGGTCGGGAACGCGAGCTTCGGGTTCACGACCCGCGGCCAGCCGAACTTGGGGAACTACTGGGTCTTGCGCGGATCGGCCGTGTTGGTGAGCGACAGCGTGTAGCCGCTGCGGCCGTGGAACGCCTCTGGAAGTGGATGATCTGCGGCGCCCTTGCTCGCCGCGACCCGCGGCCAGGTTCTTGCGGACCTTCCAGTCGAAGGCGACCTTGAGCGCGTTCTCCACCGCGAGCGCGCCGCCCTCGACGAAGAAGAGGTGGCGCGGAAGGCCGGCGGCACGGTGCGCGCGAACGTGTCGACGAACTCGGCCATGCTCCGGCGGTGTAGATGTCCGAGTTGGACGGCTTGTTGATCGCCGCGCGGCTGGAGCGCGGCCTGAACTCGTCGGTCGTCGCAGCTTGGGGTGGTTGTAGCCCACCGGCGAGGTCGAGAAGTAGCCGAAGAAGTCGAGCACCTCGCGGCCGCGCACGGCGTCGTGCAGCCAGACGCCGTGGCTCCGTTCGATGTCCTGCACCAGATGGTAGCCGTCGACCAGCATGTGGCGGGAGAGGACTTCGCGCACCTCGGAGGGCGCGATGGCGGGGGACGGATGGACGGACGTCGTCATGGCGAGGCCTCGCGAAGGGGGAATCCGGCGGCGGCCGGGGATTTTCGAAGATGGCGGGCAGGATCTGCCGCGGACTGCAGTGGAAGTCTATCAACTGCCTTTCGCGGGGGTCAACGAACGGGGGTCGGCGGTGCCGGCCGCGTCGAGCTCCGGATCGGCGGCGACCACCAGGTTGCGGCCGGTCATCTTCGCGCGGTACATCGCGGAGTCGGAGAGCCGCAGCAGCAGTGCTCTTCGAGCCGGGCAGGATCCGTTCTCGGGCCCGACCATCGCGAGCGTCGCGACGCCGATCGAGCAGGTGATGCCGGCGAGATGGAGGGGGCTGTTCTGGATCTCTCCGGCGCGCGCGCAGAAGACGGTGCCGCGACGGTGGCGCGGCATCCGTCGGCGAGGACGACGCGCCTCGGCGCGGCCGCAGCCGGGGACCGCGATCACGAACTCGTCGCCGCCATAGCGGGCGAGGATGCGCCGGCGGCTCGGGGATCTCGCGGCGCAGCAGTTGACCGACCTCGCGCAGCACCTGGCTGCCCGCCAGGTGGCCGTGGTGGTCGTTGACGCCCTTGAAGTATGTCGAGATCGAGGAAGACGCAGCGCGAGGTCGCTCGCCGCTTCGCGCGCGTCGGCGATCGCCTGCTCGAGCGCCGAATGCAGGAAGCGGTCGTTGTACAGGCCGGTCAGGTTGTCGCGCTGCGCGAACTCGTGGGCGAGCTTGCCGTCGAGGACGTTCTGGATCGCGATCGCGATGTAGTCCGCGAAGATCGCGAGCAGGTCGCGGTCGTGCGCGTCGTAGTTCGAGGCTCCCGCGCGGTTGATCAGCTCGAGCACCCCGCACACGTCGAGTGCCGATGCGGATCGGGATCGCGACCAGCGAGCGCGTCCGGTACTCGGTCTCGGCGTCGATCGACGGGTCGAAGATCGAGTCGGAGCTGACGTCCGGGGTGAAGTAGGCCTCCCCGGTGAGGTAGACGTGCCCGGCGATGCCCTGGTGCGCGGGGATCGATGCCCGACCAGGTTCTCGGCCTTGTCGCCGAACGCCGCGAGGAAGGTGAGACGGTTCTTGCGCCGGTCGGCGTGCTTGTCGCGCGGATCGTCGAGCAGGATCGAGCCGGCCGCGGAGGGCACGAACTCGTTGGCTTTGCGCAGCACCTCGACGAGGTTGTCGGCGAGGCTCATCTCCAGCGGAAAGTGCGGCGGATTCGCCCGATGGCGCTCGAGGAAGCGCTCGAGCGCGGGGGGATCGAGGCTCAGGACGTCCGTCATGGCGGACCCGCCGACCGGGGGCGTGGCTCGAGTCACGATACCAGAACCTCGGTAGCCGGACTCAAGGGCTCCAGGGGTGCGATTCAGCCGAGCTCGCGCAGCAGGCTGCGGGAGCGGGCGACGATCTCGTTCCGGAGATGGCCGACGTCGGAGAGCTCGGGTGCCTGACGGAGATACTCGATCTCCTCGAGCAGCGCCAGGATCGCCGCCGCCGCCTCGCCTGGCAGGCCGCGCTCGCGCAGCCGATCGGACAGGGCGGCGACCGGCGTGTCGGACGCGACGGCGAAGCGCTCCGCGAGGTAGGCGCGCCACGCCGTCCCGAAGCCTTCCGCGGCGGCCCGCGAGGGCTCGCGCGCGCTGGATTCGAGGGCGGCCAGCAGGCGCCGGCGCGGACCCGTGTCGGTCCGGGCCGTGCGTCGGCCCGCGAGGAAGCCCGCGGCGAGGAGCGCGGCGACGGCCAGGGCGCCGCCGACCCAGAGCGCGGGGCTCGCCCCGGCGGTCGGAGTCGCTCGCGCGGCTTCCGCCGGAGGCGTCGCGGCGGGCGTGGCCGCTGCGGTCGGCGCGGCCGCCGCGCGGACCGCGAGGGGACCGGCCGCGCGGCGGCGGTCGCGTACCGCCCCGCGGCGGGATCGAAGTAGGCGAGCGTGATCGCCGGCACCGCGAAGTCCCCGGCGCGGTCGGGCACCAGCACGTAGGTCCAGGTCTGCCTGGAGTCGAGCGCGCCGCCGACGATGCGCTCGGAGGCCTTGGGGCGGGGCGCGTAGGCGGTGAGCCCCGGGGCGAGCGCGAGCTCGGGCGCGGGCAGCCCCTGCAGGTTGCCGCGGCTCTCGGCGGTGACGGTGAGCGTCGCCGCCTGGCCGACCTCGGTCGTCGCTCCGGGTCGAGCCTGGCGCCGACCTCGAGGTCGCCGACCACGCCGCTGAACCCGGGCGGAGGCGGCGGCAATGGCCGCACGTCGACCGCAGCGGTTCCGTCTTCGCGCGCAGCGAGAGCGGCTGGGCGAACGGGTTCCGAAGAAGCCCGACTGCGCGATGCGCGCGACGACCTCGACCTCGATCGGGCCGAGGGTCAGCTTGCCCGACTGCAGGGGGTAGAGCGCGCGTTGCAGCATGACCACCCGGCCGAAGCGCTCGCCGTCGAGCTCCACCCACTCCGGGCGGACCTTGTCGGGCAGCGTGACCTCGCGCGCCCAGAAGCCGCGGAAGTCGGGGAGCCCGAGCGGATTGAAGGCGCTGATGTCGGACTGGGTGTAGAGGACGAGCCGGTAGGCGATCTGCTGGCCGACCACGGGGTTGGCGGGCTCGACCTCGGCCCGGACCCGGACCTTCGGCTGCTGGGCTGCAGGTCGCCGCCGGCCGAGCCCGCGGGTGTCGAACAGTTCGTCGAGGGGATCGGCGGGGGCGGGTCGGGCGGGCGACCCGGCGCCCATCCGTCCCGGCGGAGCCTGCTCGACGACCGCGATCTCCTGGTCCGCGAGCGCGCTCTCGCGGCCGTCGACCGTCAGGCGCAGCGCCTTGACCCGCGCGGTGCCGGCGGCGAGCGGGCGCAGCCGCCAGATGAGCTGGAAGGTGCTCGAAGTGCGGCCGTTGACCCAGCTGAAATTCTGCGCCTGATAGGGACCGGCGACGGCCTCGAGGTTCTCGAGCTCGAAGTCCGGGTCGATCTTCGGACTGTCGAAGCCCGATCCGGAGACCTGGACTTCGAGCGTGGCGAGCTCGTCGAGCGCGACCGGGTCGGGCGACAAGCGTACCGTCACGCGCGGCTCCTCGCCGGCGCCGGCGAGCGGCGGCGCGGCGACGGCGAGCAGGGCGAGCGCGCCCATGGCCGCGCGGCGGAAGAGGCGGGCGCTCACCAGTCCTTCTCCACCGGGGCCTTGGTGCGCGCTTGCTCGAGCGCCTGCTCGCGTCGCTGCTGGCGCTCGAGGTTCTCGACGGCCTGCAGGATCGCAGCCGCCTGCTCCGCGGTCATGTCCTTCTGGTCCCGGAAGCGCGGCAGGGGGCGCTGGCGGTCCTGGCCCTGCTCGCCCTGGTCGCCCTGCTGCGGCTCGTCCTGCCCGGTCTGGGGCTTCGGCTGCTGCTCCTCCGGCTCTTCTCGCCCTCGCCTTGCTGCTCCTGCTTCTTCTGCTGCTCCTGCTGTTTCTGTTCTGCTCCTGTTGCTTCTGCTGTTCCTGGCGCTGGCGCTCGAGCCGCGCAGGGCGAGCTCGAGGTTGTGCTTGGCGGCGGCGAAGTCGGGCCGGCGCAGCAGCGCCTCGCGGTAGGCGTCCACGGCGCCTTGCGCGTTCGAGGCGGACAGACGGGCGTTGCCGAGGTTGTACCAGGCGGCGGGCGCGAGCTCGGGGGGCGCGGCTTCGGTGGCCTGCTCGAGCAGCGCCGCGGCGTCCGGGTCGCCCGCCGCGAGGTGTCCGCTGCCGGCGTTGTAACGCACCAGCGGGTCGCCGGGGGCCAGGCGCAGCGCCGCGTCGAAGGCGCCGACGGCTTCGGCCGGCTGCTGCGCCTCGAGCTCCGCCAGTCCGCGCGCGGTCCGCTCGCGCGGATTGAAGGCCAGCCGGTCGGTCCAGCCGGATGGCGCGGACGGAACCGGCGGCGCCGGCGGCGTCCCGCCCCGCCGCCACCAGCAGAGGGAGCAGCAGCGGCAGCGTCTTCACGAAGTCTCCTCGGCCGGGCGCCGGGCGTAGGGCGAGAGGGCGAGCAGCGCGAGCGCCGCCGCCACGGCGAGCGCGAGCGGCCACTGGAAGCGCTCCTCCAGAGTATTCGACCTCGGCGGCGTCGAGGCTGCGGCCCTCCATCCGCGCGATGCGCGCGACGATCGCCTGCGGATCGGTGTCGGCGCGCTCGGCCTCGAGGTAGACGCCGCCGGTCGCCTCGACGAGAGCGCGCAGCGTTTCCGGGTGCAGGCGCGAGACGACCACCTGGCCGTCGCGGTCGCGCTTGAACTCCCCGGGGCCGCCCGGGCACCGGCACCGGGGCCCCGTGCGAGGTGCCGACGCCGATCGCGTGGAGGACCGCGCCGCTCGCTCGAGCGCCTCGACCGCGGCGAGATCCCCTCGCCGTGATACCTCGCCGTCGGACACGAGGACGATCGCGCGGTGCTTGCCGCCCCCCTCGGGAAAGAGGGTGAGGGCGCGCTCGACCGCGGGCGCGAGCCGGGTGCCCGGCAACGGAGGCTGCCCGGCTCGACGGCGTCGAGCAGCAGATCGAGCACCGCGATGTCGACGGTGAGCGGAGCCATCACCACGCCGGTGCCCTCGGCCTGGACCAGCGCGACGCGGTGCCGGGCAGCGCGGCGGCGATCCGTCCGCACCAGCGACTGCGCGACCCAGATCCGGAGCGGCGTGACGTCGGCGCCGCCATCGACGCGCGAGGTGTCGAGCACGAAGACGATGTCGACCCCCTGGCGCTCGACCGTCTCGGGTCGACTCGCCCCAGCGCGGACGGGCGAGCGCGAGCGCGACGAGCGGCGACGGCGAGCGCGGCAGGCGACGGTGAGCGCGAGCGGCCGGGCGGGCCGCCCGCGCCGCAGGCGCGCCGAGAGGCGCGCGCGCCACCCAGGCCGCCTCGGCGGTCGGCGTCGCCGCCGGCACCAGGCGCGCCAGCGCGGCGCCGCGGGGACGAGCAGCGAGGAGGCCGAGCAGGCGCGGCTCGGCGAAGTTCATGGCTCCACCGTGACCCGCAGCGTCGGCGGCGAGCGGGGGAGGCGGAGGAGCGCGAGGGCGCTCCAGGCGAAGGGCTGAAGGCCTCCTGGTAGCGGACGTAGCGCTTGACCTTGCAGCGGGGTCTTCTCGAGGCGGTCGATCTCGGCGAAGACGCCGGCGAGCGCCTCGGGGATCGGTGGCGCGAAGAACGCGCCGCCGGTGCGGTCGGCGATCTCGGCGAGCAGCTTCTCGTCGACCTCGACCTCCATCGCGCGCGCTGCTCCGGACCGGCCGGTGATGGGGTCGCGCACCGGACCGGCACCGGGACCGTGCCGTTGCCCGTCCGACGCCGATCGTGTAGACGCGCATGCCGAGCCCCTGGCAGAGCGCCGCGGCCGACGACCGGGTCGATCTCGCCGGCGTTGTTGACGCCGTCGGTCACCAGCACCACCACGCGCGCTTCGCTGTGCTCGACCTGCAGCCGGCGGGCGGCGTTGGCGAGCGCAACGCCGATCGCCGTCCCGTCGGGCACGTCGTTGAGCTCGACCGACGCGACCAGCTCGTCGAGCATCGCGCGGTCGCTGGTCAGCGGTGCCCGGGTCATCGCGGTGCCGCCGAAAACGGTCAGGCCGAGCCGGTCGCCGGGGCGCCCGGCGACGAACTCGCGGATCACCCGCTTGGCGACCGTGAGCCGGTTCTTCGGCTGGAAGTCCTCGGCGCCCATCGAGCCGGAGATGTCGAGCACCAGCTGGACGTCGATGCCCTCGGTGAGACTCTCTTCCCAGGCGTAGCCGAGCTGCGGGCGCGCGAGCGCGCCGAGCAGCAGCGCGAGCGCGGCGAGCCGGAGATAGAACGGGAGGTGGAGGCGCCAGATCCCTCCGGCGGCGACCGGTAGCCGACTCGTCAGCAGCGCGCCGTGGCGGGGCCGCGCCGGTGATGGCACCAGGCGAGCGCGGGCAGGGCCGCGAGCCGCGATCAGCCACCTCGGCGAGGCGAAGGACGGCAGCCGGTCATGCGGCGGCTCCGCGCCCCGGGGTGGATGCGACGCCCTCGACCGGGGGGCGCACGGTGGGTCTCGACCGCGCCGGCGAGCTCGCGCGTCGCGGCGACGCGCCGCGTCGAGCTCCTCGCCGGTGGCCGGACGGCGGGCGAACTTGACGCCGTCGCAGTCGCGCAGCAGGTGCACGGCGCCCTTGACCAGCGAGGTGTCGAGGCGGCGCGCGGCGAGCTCGCGCTCGATCTCGCTGGTCGTGCTCTCGGCGGCGTGGAAGGCCAGCGACCGCCCGAGGTAGCGGCGCAGCGCGAGCGAGAGAGACCGCGTGGCCGGGCTCGGCGGGCGAGCCCGGCCGAGTCCGGCGAGGGCGACCTCGAGCTCCTCGAGCGGCGGGACCTCGCGGACGCGGCCGCGCGTGGCGCGCCGCCGGCGCTCGAGCTCGACGAGCCATCCGCCGAGCAGCGAGGACGAGTCCAGCGAGCAGGGCGAGCAACCACCAGAAGGCCGGATCGCGCGGCAGCGGGACGGGTGGGGCGGCGGGCTTCGGTTCGACCGGTTCGGGCTCGGCCGGCAGCAGCGGGCGGATCTCGATCCGGATCGGCCCGGCGGGCCGGGCTCGCGGCGCCGTCCGGCATGCGGACGACGGGCGCGGGGAGCTCGAGCGGCCCGGGGCGGAAGGCCGCGACGATGACCTGTCGCCGCCATGCGGCGCCGCCGGCGATCCGCTCCGCGGGTCGGGCCTCCAGGACTTCGCTTCGCCCCATTGCCCGCCGGGGTCGGGGAACTGCGGCTCGCCGGCGGGGGAGTCGACGGTGAGCGTCACCGTCACGCGGTCGCCGACGGTGGCGACGGCCGGTGCGACGCTCGACGCGCACCGCATCTGCGCGGGCTCCGGCTCGCGAGCCCGGGCGCCGGCGAACAGGAGCGCGGCGAGCGCCGCGGCGACCGCGGAAGCGGCTCATCGCGACAGCCTCCGCGTCGCGCCGCGAAGAAGCGAGACGAGCGCCGGCAGGTAAGGGCGGTCGGTGCGCAGCTCGACGTGGTCGACGCCGAGCTGCCGGGCCTCAGGCGGCGGAGCGACTCGCGCCGCGCGCTCTCGCGCTCCGCCAGGGCCGAGCGGCGCGGCGCGGCGAGACCACCGCGACGGCGCCGGTCTCGGCGTCCTCGAGCACGACCGGGCCGACCGCCGGCAGGTCGATGTCGCGCGGGTCGACCACCTCGACGCACCACCACGTCGTGGCGCGAGGCGGCGAGCTGCATCGCGCCGGCCGGCAGCGGCGCCGACGAAGTCCGAGACGACGAAGAGCACCGAGCGCTGGCGCAGATTGGAGAGCGCCGCGTGGAGCGCGCCGTCGAGGTCGGTGCGGCCGTGCGCCGGGCGGCCAGGACTCGCGCACCAGGCGCAGCACCTGGTTGCGCCGGCGCTGCCGGGCGGCAGGTAGAGCTCGAGCCGGTCGGACACCAGCGCGGCGCCGACCCGGTCGTGGTTGGCGCAGCGCCGCGAAGGCGAGCAGCGCCGAGACCTCGGCCGCCAGCTCGCGCTTGAGGATCGCGCGCGAGCCGAAGCGCAGGCTGCCCGAGACGTCGACCACCAGGAAGACCGTGAGGTCGCGCTCCTCGACGAACTGCTTGACGTAGGGATGCGCCCATGCGCGCGGTCACGTTCCAGTCGATCGAGCGGACGTCGTCGCCCGGCTGGTAGGGGCGGACCTCCGAGAACTCCATGCCGCGGCCGCGGAAGACCGAGTGGTAGCTGCCGGCCACGCCCTGGTCGACCAGGCGCTTGGTCGAGATCTCGATCCGCCGTACGCGGCGCGAGCAGGTCGCGCGGCAGTACGCGCCCCGGCCGCGCGCGCGGCGGGCGCGGCGGGCGCGGCGCTCGCGGAAGCGTTCGAGCACGGGCCGCTCTGCTTCCGCCTCAGGGGACCGGGACGCGCTCGAGCAGGCGCTCGACCAGGTCGTCGCTCGTCAGGTTCTCGGCCTCGGCCTCGTAGGTCGGCACGACGCGGTGGCGCAGGACGTCGGCGGCGATCTCCTTGACGTCCTCGGGCATCACGTAGCCGCGGCCGGCGAGGAGCGCGGCGGCCTTGGCGGCGCGCGCGAGGAAGATCGTGGCGCGCGGCGAGGCGCCGAACCCGATCAGCGGCGCGAGTTCCTTCATGCCGGCGGCCACGGGGTCGCGCGATGCCATGACCAGGTCGAGCACGTAGCCGCGCAGTTTGGCGTCGAGGTAGACGCGATCGCAGGCGGCGCGCAGCGCGAGGCGCGCGCCGGTCGAGCACCGGCAGCACGTCGATCGTGTGCTCGACCAGCATGCGGTCGAGGATCTCCTGCTCCTCGGCGCGCGTCGGGTAGCGCAGGCGCAGCTTCAGCATGAAGCGGTCGACCTGGGCCTCGGCGAGCGGGTAGGTGCCTTCCTGCTCGATCGGGTTCTGGGTGGCGAGGACGAGGAACGGCTCTTCGAGCAGGCGATAGGTGGTGTCGCCGAGCGTCACCTGCTTCTCCTCCATCGCCTCGAGCAGGGCCGACTGGACCTTGGCGGGAGCGCGGTTGATCTCGTCGGCGAGCAGCACGTGGGTGAAGACCGGGCCCTTCCGGGGCTCGAAGTCGCCCCGCTCGGCGGTCGTAGATCAGCGTGCCGACGAGGTCGGCGGGGAGCAGATCGGGAGTGAACTGGACGCGCCGGAAGCTCGATCGCAGCGTGCGCGCCAGCGTCTTGACCGCCAGGGTCTTGGCCAGACCGGGGACCCCCTCGATCAGCACGTGGCCGCGGGCCAGCAGGCCGATCAGCAGGCGTTCGACCAGGTAGTCCTGGCCGACGATGACCTTGCGGATCTCGGCCTCGACCTGGCGCAGGGCGAGCGCTTCGCGCTCCACGGAAGGGGGGGAAGACAGCGTCATCGGTTCCATCTGGCGCCTCCGGCGGCCGGGCTGCAAGTCGAGTGCCATGAATCGGTAAGCACGGCGACGCCGAGGCGCGCGCGGGCCGGCCCGATCGGCTTCGAGAGCTGTGCCATTATGGCCCGGGAGAGCGCCCCCCTGAGCCCCCACCCGCCGAGACGCCCGCCCCTGGTCAAGTCGCTGGGCCAGCACCACCTGCGCGACGGCGCCGCCGTCCGCCCCCTGGTCGAGTTCCTGGCGCCGGCCGGGGCGGTCAGTGATCGAGATCGGTCCGGGTGGCGGCGTGCTGACGCGCGAGCTGCTCGCCGCCGGGGCGACGCGCATCCTGGCGGTCGAGCTCGACCCGGCCTGGGCCTTCGCGCTGCGGCGCGAGCTGCCGGAGGAACGGCTCGAGATCGCGGTCGGCGACGCCCTCGATCTCGACTGGGAGCGGCTGCGCGGGCCGGCGCTGGTCGCCGGCAACCTGCCCTACAACGTCGGCACCGCGATCGTCGAGCGCCTGCTCGCCGGAGCCCGGAGCGTGCCGCGAGCCGCCTTTCTGCTGCAGCGGGAGGTCGTCGACCGCATCGTCGCCCGGCCCGGGGACTCCGAGTACGGCGCGCTCTCGGTCCTGGTCGCGGCCCGGGCGCGTGCGATCCGGCTCGGACGGGTCTTCCCGGGAGCCTTTCGGCCCCGCCCCAGGGTCGAGAGCGCTTTCGTCGGCTTCGAGCTCGGTGCGCCCGCGGTCGCACCGGAACGCTGGGCGCCGTTCGCCGCAGTGGTCCGGCTCGCGTTCTCGCAGCGGCGCAAGACCCTGCGCAACGCGCTCGCCTCGGGCTGGGGGCGGGAGGCCGCGGCGGCGGTGCTCGCCGCGCACGGCCTCGCGGACGACGCCCGCGCCGAGCGGCTCGACGTCGCCGCCTTCCTCGCGCTCGCCGACGCCGCGACGGCGGCCGGCGTCGAGCCCCGGATGCTAGGCTCCAAGTCTCGAATGGACAGCGAGATCCCTTGAGCGAGCCGCGACCGGATCCCACGCGTGTCGAAATCTCGCCCGCCAAGGGCAACGAGATTCTCGGCCTGGTCCTGGCCGCGGCGGCGCTGCTCGGGGGCACCAGCCTCGGCAGCTACCACCCGGAGGACGCGAGCTTCCTTCACCAGACGAGCGGCGGCGCGGCGGTCACCCGCAACTGGGTCGGCAGCTTCGGCGCCGAGCTGGCGGCCGCGGGCTTCGGTCTGCTCGGCTGGGTGAGCCTGCTCCTGCCGCTGCTGCTCGCCGTCGCTTCCTGGCGCCGGCTGCGGCCGCGCCCCCGCCCCAGGGTCGTCGGCCGCGGTTTCGGCGCCCTCCTGGTCCTGGCCTCCGCGCCCGCGCTCTCGCAGCTGCTCCTCCCGCGCCTGCTCTTCCGGGGGGTCGAGATCGACAGCGGGGGCGCCTGGGGCGTCATCCTGGGCGGGGGCCTCGCGGCGCGCATGAACCTGGTGGGCGCCCTGGTGGTGCTCGGCGTGGTCTTCCTGGTCGGCCTGGCGCTGCTCGTCCAGACCAGCCTGGGCGAGGTGCTGGCGCGGTGGCGCAAGCGCGTCGCCCACGCCCGCGACGAGTGGCGCCTCGCGCGCGCCCGCCGGCAGGAACGGCGGGAAAAGGAGCGGGCGCGCGGCCGGGTCGTCCGCAAACACCTGCAGCGGGTCGCCGAGGAGCGCGACGAGAAGCAGAAGCGGCTCGACCGGCTGGTCGCGCCCCCGCCGCCGCTCGAAGAACCGGAGTCCCCCGACTCGAGCCGGCTCGACCTGCCGATGCGGGTCTCCGAGAAGAGCGGCGAGCCGGGCTACGCGGTGCGCCGAGTGGCGCCCGCGCCGCCGGCGCCGCCGCCGCCGCGAGCCGGGGCCAAGCCGGCGCCCGAGCCGCAGAGGCCGTTCGCCTTCCTCGACGACCTGCCCGCGACGCCGCTGCCGCCGATCAACGCTGCTCGACACCGCGGTCGCAACGCCGCCGGTCGACGAGGACGAGCTGGTCCGGCTGGGCGAGGCGATCCGCGCCCGCTGCGCCGAGTTCGGCGTCGAAGGCACGATCGAGGGGATCAGCCCCGGGCCCGGTGATCACCGTGTTCGAGTTCCAGCCCGCGCCGGGCGTCAAGGTGAGCCAGATCGTCAACCTGCAGGACGACCTCGCGCTCGCGCTGCGCGCCGAGTCGGTGCGCATCGACCGGCTGCCCGGCCGCTCGACGCTCGGCATCGAGATGCCCAACACGCAAGCGCGCGATCATCCGGCTGGGCGAGATGCTCGCGCACGAGCGCTTCCGGCAGTCGCCCTCGCTGCTCACCATGGCGATCGGCAAAACGATCCACGGCGAGCCCTACTTCGCGGACCTCGCGACCATGCCCCACCTGCTGGTGGCGGGGGCGACCGGCTCGGGCAAGAGTCGATCGGGCTGCAGTGCCTGATCACCTCGATCCTCTACCGGGCCACGCCGCGACCAGGTGCAGTTCATCTTCATCGACCCCAAGCGGATCGAGCTCGGCGCCTACGCCGACATCCCGCACCTGAAGACCGAGGTGGTGGTCGAGCCGAAGAAGGCGGCCAACGCGCTGCGCTGGGCGGTGGCCGAGATGGAGCGGCGCTACCGGCTGCTCGCCGAGGTCCACGTCCGCTCGATCGACTTCTACAACCGCGCGATCAAGGACCCGGACACCCGCCAGCCGGCTCGCGCTCTCGGAGACCGAGAGCGAGTTCAAGAGCGAGGACCTCAAGCCGCTGCCGTACTACGTGATCGTGATCGACGAGCTGGCCGACCTGATGATGGTCGCCTCGGCGGAGGTCGAGACCGCGATCGCGCGCCTCGCGCAGATGGCGCGCGCGGTGGGCATCCACCTGATCGTCGCGACCCAGCGTCCCTCGGTCGACATCCTGACCGGCACGATCAAGGCGAACTTCCCCTGCCGGATCGTCGTTCGCGACTGCCTGCGCCACGACTCGCGCACGATCCTCGACCGGTCGGTTCCGAGAAGCTGCTCGGCAAGGGCGACATGCTGTTCATGCCGCCGGGCACGCTCGCGTACGATCCGGCTGCACGGCGCCTACGTCACGCGAGCAGGAGACCGCGGCGCCTGGTGCGCTGGCTCAAGAAGCAGGGAACCCCGCAGCTCGACCCGACGGTGATCGCAGGGCCGCCCGATCGACGGCGCGGTTCCGACGGCGAGCCGAACGAGATCGACGACGAGCTCTTCGACGAGGCGGCCCGGCTGGTGGTCGCCGAGCGTCAGGCCTCGGCGAGCTTCCTGCAGCGTCGCATGCGGATCGGCTTCTCGCGCGCGGCGCGGCTGATCGACATGATGGAGCGGGAGGGGATGCTCGGGCCGCAGCAGGGATCCAAGCCGCGCGAGGTGCTGGTCAAGCCCGACTACATCACGGAGATCGACGAACAGCGGCGCGACTGAGGCGAGGGCCGCCGTTCATGCCCTGATAGCATCGCGGCGATGCCGTTCATCGAGCGCCTGGTCTTCTTCGGCACGCCGGAGTTCGCGGTGCCGTCGCTCGAAGCGCTGGTCGCCGCGGGGCGTCCTCCGGTCCTCGTCGTCACGCAACCACCGCGGCCGGCCGGACGCGGCCGACGCCTGCTCGAGCCGCCGGTCGCCGCGCGCGCCCGCGAGCTCGGGCTGGCGGTCCGCTTCGTCGAGCGGGTGCGGGCGCCGGAGTTCCTCAACGAGCTCGAAGCGATCGCTCCCGATCTCGCCGCGGTGGTCGCCTTCGGGCAGATCTTTCCGCGCGCGCTGCTCGAGCTGCCGCGGCTGGGCTGCGTCAACGTGCACGCCTCGCTGCTGCCGCGCTGGCGCGGCGCGGCGCCGATCCATGCCGCGCTCGAGGCGGGGGACGCGCGCACCGGCGTCTCGGTGCAGCAGATGGAGGCGGGCCTCGACAGCGGTCCGGTCTACGCCGAGCGCGCCGTGGAGATCGACGCCGAGGAGACCGCCGGCGAGCTCTCGGCGCGGCTCTCCCGACTGGGTGCCGAGCTGCTGGTCGAGACCGTCGCCGCGCTCGAGGCGGGCCGGGCGACATCCCGCGCGCAGGACGAGAGGCGGGCGACGTTCGCGCCCAAGCTGCCCGGGCCGCTGGCGCTGGATATCGCACGGCCCGCCGCGGAGCTCGCCCGCCGCGTGCGCGCCGCGAGCCCCGAGCCGGGCGCGACGCTCGCGGCGGGCGGCGAGTTGCTGCGCGTCCTCGCGGCGCGCGCGCTCGCACCGGAGGGAACGACGGGGGAGGCGCCGGGCCGAGTGCTCGGCGTCGAGGGCGACGCGCTGCGCGTTGCTGCGGGAGGTGGCAGCGTGCTCGGCCTGAATCGCGTGCAGCGGCCCGGCCGCGGGCCGGTTTCGGGCCGCGAGTACGCCAACGGCGCCCGGCTCGGGCCGGGCCGGTCTCTGGCCTGAGGAGCCGGATCCCGGTGAGCCGCCGACCCGCGCCGCCCTCCGTTCCCGACCGCCCCGCCGGCCGACGCACCGATTCGCGCCGTGCCGGCTCCGACAGCGTGCGCGCCGTCGCGGCCTGGGTCGTCGATCGCACGCTCGCCTCGCGCGCGCCGGCGGAGTCCTTCCTTTCGAGCGCGGCGGAGCGTTTCGACGAGCGCGACCAGCGGCTGCTGAGAGAGCTGGTCTACGGCACGCTGCGCTGGCTGCGCCGCCTCGACCACGTGATCGAGCGGGCGAGCGCCCGGCGCCTCCCGGAGATCCAGCCGGAGCTGCTCACCATCCTGCGGCTGGCCACGCTGCAGCTGCTTTTCCTCGACCGGGTACCGGCCCACGCCGCGGTCTCCGAGGCGGTCGACCAGGCCATGCTGCGCAGCCACCGCGGCGGCGCGAGCTTCGTCAACGCGGTGCTGCGCCGGATCGCGCGCGAGCCGGCGCTCGACGCCTGGCCGGTCGAAGCGGCCGATCCGGTGCACCGGATGGCGATCGAGAAGAGCCACCCCGATGCCCTGGTGGCGCGCTGGGTCGACCATTTCGGCGCGGCGGCGGCGGCGCGGTTGCTCGACGCCAACAACCGGCCGAAGCCGCTCCACCTGCTCGCGTTTCGCGACCGCGGCGGCCGCGAAGCGCTCGCCGAGGATCTCATCGACGCCGGACTCGAAGTGGTGCCCTGCCGCCTCTCGCCGGTCGGCCTGACCGTCCGCGAGGGCAATCCGTTCGCGACCGCGGCCTTCGACCAGGGCGCCTTCTACGTGCAGGACGAGGCGAGCCAGGCGGCGGCTCTGCTGCCTCCGCCTCGACCTGGCGAGACGGTCCTCGACGCAGCGGCAGCCCCGGGCGGCAAGGGGCTCGCGCTGCTCGCCTTCGAGCCGGAGATCCGCCTGGTGTCGGCCGATGTGTCGCTGGCGCGCCTGACCACGGTCGCCGAGAACGGGCGCCGGCTCGCCCGCCGGCTCGCGCTGGTCGTGGCCGACGCCACGGCGCCGCCCTGGGCACGCCGCTTCGACCGGGTGGTTCTCGACGCTCCCTGCTCCGGGACCGGCACCCTGCGCAAGCATCCGGAGCTCAAGTGGCGCTGGAGCGAATCGGAGCTCGCCCGTCTCGCGGCGCAGGCTGAGCGCCTGCTCGGGGCCTGCGCGGAAGCGGTCGCGCCCGGCGGGCTGCTGAGCTTCGTGACCTGCTCGCTCGAGCGGGACGAGAACGAGGACGTAGCCACGCGGTTTCTCGCCGCGCGGACGGAGTTCACCATGGTCGATCCGGCCGAGAACGCCGACCCGGTGGCCCGCGCCGCGGGGTCCGCGCCGGGCTTCTGGCGGCTGCCGACCGGCGACGACCATGACGGATTCACGGTGCACGTGTTCCGCCGCGCGCGGTGAGAAGATCTCCGAGAATCGCGCGGAAGCCCGTATTGACAGGCCTCCGGGGTTGTCCTACAGTCCTGCGCGAAGGCAACAAACAACGCGATTTCGTTCGAACAAGGGAGGAGAAATGGCAGGCAAGGCAGACATCGTAGATCACATCGCGGGCTCGGTCGACGGGCTCACCAAGAAGGCGGCCGGCGAGGCCTTCGACGCGGCGATCGAGGCGATCGGCAAGGCCCTGAAGAAGGGCGACCGCGTCCAGGTCCCGGGCTTCGGATCGTTCGCGGTCTCGAAGCGCGCGGCGCGCAAGGGTCGCAATCCCGCGACCGGCGCGACGATCACCATCAAGGCCAGCAAGAACGTCCGCTTCAAGGCGGGCAAGGAGCTGAAGGACGCCCTGAACAAGGGCCGCTGATCCCGGGAAGCTCCCGAGTTTCGAACTGCCGGAGGCCCTGCTCCCCGATCGTCGAGGGCGCAGGGCTTTCGTGTGTTCGGGCGCATCGCGTCAGCGCGCGGCGCGATAGAAGCGGGCGAGTCGCGGCGGTGAGACGCCGAGCTCGTAGAGCAGCAGCAGGATCCAGTTGCGCGCCACGCCGGCGAGCGGTCCCACCCGCTCGAACCGCCGCGCGGAGGTGACCACCGGCGGCGTCAGGATCGCGAGCGGGCCCCGTTCGCGCAGCCGGCGGCAGAAGTCGACGTCCTCGAACAGCGGCCAGTCGCGGAAGCCCCCGAGCGCCAGGTAGTCGGCCCGGCGCGCGAAGGGCGCCTGATCTCCCAGGAAGAAGCGGAAGCGCCGCGAGCGCGCCGAGGCGAGCGCGCCGCCCAGCCGGTACCGCCAGCCCTCGGCGCCGAAGCGGATCTCGAACGCGCCACCGACCGCGCCGGCGGCGACGGCTGCGCGCAGCCGCGCCCCCGATCCGGGCGCGACTCGCGTGTCGGCGTGGACGAACCAGAGCAGGTCGCCTCGGGCGCTCGCCGCTCCGGCGTTGAGCTGGCGGCCGCGGCCGCGCGCCGCGTCGACCACGCGTGCCCCGGCTCGCCGCGCGAGCCCGGGAGTGCCGTCGCGGCTGCCGCCGTCGGCAACGACGACCTCGTCGACCTCGCCGGCGAGGGCCTCGAGAACCGCCGGCAGCTCGGCTGCCTCGTCGAGCGCCGGAATCACGGCCGAGAGCAGCGCGGACATACGGGGCGCGGATGCTAGCATTCGCTGGGAGCACGGCGGCGTTGAGCGAAGATCGCGAGTTCAGCCATCTCGACGAGCAGGGCGAGGCGCGGATGGTGGACGTTTCGGAGAAGCCGGTGACCCGCCGCATCGCGGTGGCGTCCTGTCTCGTCCGCCTGGCGCCGGAGACGGTGGCGCGGCTGAAGGCGCTGCCGAAAGGCGACGCCCTCGCGGTGGCGCGGATCGCCGGCATCCAGGCCGCCAAGCGCAGCGACGAATGGGTGCCGCTCGCGCACACACTGCCCCTCGATCGAGTCGAAGTGGAGTTCGAGGCAGAGCCCGCGGGGTTGCGCATCCGCACGCGGGTGGTCGCCACCGCACGCACCGGCGCCGAAATGGAGGCGATGGTCGGCTGCGCCGCCGCGGCGCTCGCCCTCTACGACATGGTCAAGGCGGTCGAGCGGGGCGCGACGGTGACCGACCTCCGGCTCGAGGCGAAGAGCGGCGGCGTGCGCGGCGACTGGAAGCGCGGCGGATGATCGCCACCGGACTCGACCGCCTTCTCGCCGATCCGCGCGCGCTGGCCGGCCGCCGCTACGGACTGCTCGCGCACGGCGCCGCGGTGACCGCCGACTGCGTACCGGCGCACCTCGCGCTCGGCGCAGCCCGAGTCCCGCCGGCGTGCCTGTTCGGCCCCGAACACGGCTTCTACGGTGTCGAGCAGGACATGATCCCGGCGGGCGACCAGACCGATGCCTGGACCGGGATTCCGATCGTCTCGCTCTATGGCGAGCGCGAATCGAGCCTGCGGCCGCGCGCCGCCGCCTTCGAAGGGCTCGACCTGCTGATCGTCGACCTCCAGGACATCGGCACGCGCTACTACACCTACGCGGCGACCGCCGTCTGGGCCGCGGAAGCCGCGCTGGCCGCCGGGCTCGAAGTCTGGGTCCTCGACCGCCCCAACCCGCTGGGTGGCGAGGTGGTCGAGGGGAACCTCCTGCCGCCCGGGCTCGAGTCGTTCGTCGGCGCCTTCCGCGTGCCGGTCCGTCACGGCCTCACTCTCGGCGAGGTCGTCCGGCTCGAGGCGCGCCGGCGGCGCTGGTCCCGCGAGCCCCGCGTCATCCCGGTCGAAGGCTGGCGCCGCGGGGACCTCTGGCCCGCGCTCGGCCGACCCTGGATCGCACCCTCTCCCAACATGCCGTCGTTCGAGACCGCGCTGCTGTATCCCGGGCTCTGTCTGATCGAGGCCACGGAGTGCTCCGAAGGGCGGGGCACGACGCGTCCCTTCCGGCTGATCGGCGCGCCCGGTGTGGAGCCGCCCGCGCTCGCCGCGCGGCTCGCCCCGCTCGAACGCTTCGGCGTCCGTTGTGTCCCGTCCTGCTTCCGGCCGCAGTTCCAGAAGCACCGCGGCGAAGTGTGCGGCGGCGTCGAGCTGGTGGTCGTCGCGCCCGAGCGCGTCGAGGCGTTCCGGTTCGGTTGCGAGTTGCTGCTCGCGCTGGCCGAGGTGGCGCCCGCCGCGGTGCGCTGGCGCCGGGAGCCCTACGAGTTCGTCGACGACCGGCCGGCGATCGACCTGCTCGCGGGCTCCGCCGCGCTGCGCCACGCGGTCGAATCGGGGCGGGGAACGGACTTCGAGCTCTGGGTCGCCTCCTGGCGGGGCGACGAGACGGCCTTCCGCGAGGAGCGCCGCGCGATCCTGCTCTACGGGGAGGCGCGGTGAAGCCGGCGGCCCTGGTCGGCGTGAACGCCGACGCGGCAGCGTTCGCCACGCTGTTCGCGGCCGCGCGGGCCGCGCGGGTGCGCCTCGGCTGGCTCGACCTCGCGGCCGCGCCGCCGCCCGCGGAGCTCGAAGCCGCCGCAGCGCTCGGCGCGCTGCGCGCCGTCGCGGTCGGCGGCGGCCGCGCCGTCACCGTCAAGCCGCTCGCCGGGGAACCGGTGCTGCGCGACCTGCTGCGCGAGCACTTCCTCGGCTGCTCCGCCGTGCTGGTGCGGGGCGCAGCAGGGTGGCCGCGGCTCGAGCCGGCGGCGTGCGGCTTCCGGTTCCTGGTGTCGGCGACGCGCGCGCGCGAGCTCGACGCCGAGGCCGTGCTCCGCGAGCTCGCGCGCCCCCGCTACCGCTCGGGAAGCGACAAGGCATGAGCGCCGCCGGGCACGAGCCGATCCGCTTCTTCCTGCCCGGACCGGTCTATGTGCTCGAGGAGACGCGCCAGGCGATGACGCGTCCGGTGGTCGCCCACCGCAGCCCGGAGTTCCAGGCGACCTGGCGGCGGATCGCCGAGCTGCTGCCGCCGGTCTTCCGCACCACCCGCGATGCCACGGTAGCGACCGCCAGCTCGACCGCGTTGATGGAAGCGGCGCTGGTGTCGCTCACCGAGCGCGACGTGCTGCACCTGACCTGCGGCGCCTTTTCGGAGCGCTGGCTCGCGATCGGCCGCACGCTCGGCCGCGCCAGCGACGAGCTGGCCGCGCCCTGGGGCGAGCCCAACGCTCCGGACCTGCTGCGCTCGGCGCTGCGTCGCAAGCGATACGAGGCGGTGACGCTGGTCCACAACGAGACGTCGACCGGCGTGGTCAATCCGGTCGAGGAGCTCGCGCGCGTGATCCGCGCGGAGAGCGACGCCCTGATCCTGGTCGACGCCGTGTCGTCGCTCGCCGGCGACCGGGTCGAGACCGATGCCTGGGGTCTCGACTTCGTCTTCGCCGGTGTGCAGAAGGGCTTCGCGGCGCCGCCCGGACTCGCCGCGCTGACGCTGTCGGAACGCGGGGAGGCGCGCGCCCGCGCCATCGCTCACCGGGGTTTCTACCTCGACCTCGTCCGCTATCTCGACAAGCACCGCGAAGGGGGTCCGATCACCACCCCGGCGGTGTCGATCTGCTGGGCGCTCGAGCATCAGCTCGAGCGCATCGCGGCGGAGGGTCTGGAGGCGCGCTGGGCGCGCCACGAGACGCTCGCCGCCACCACCGAGGCCTGGGCGGAGGGCCTCGGACTCAGGTTCGCGAGCGCCAAGGGCTTCCGCTCGCGGACCGTCGCCTGCATCGCCAGCCCGTCGGGCGTCGAGGCGCCGCGCATCGTGCGCGCCGCCGCGGCGCGCGGTTTCACGATCGGCGGCGGCTACGGCAAGTGGAAGCCCACCACCTTCCGCATCGGCCACATGGGAGAGGTCCTGCCGCGCGACCTCGACGCCCTGCTCGCCATGCTCGGAGAGGAGATAGCAGCATGACTCGCATCCTGATCGCCGACTCCCTCG
Organism: uncultured Acidobacteriota bacterium; assembly: GCA_963803995.1. Taxonomy (GTDB): domain Bacteria; phylum Acidobacteriota; class Thermoanaerobaculia; order Multivoradales; family JAGPDF01; genus JACTMI01. Next base: position 123,125 of record CAWDOT010000005.1, on the reverse strand, counting down.
AGAAGTCGGGTATCGAAATCCTGCGTTCGTCCGGCGCCGAGGTCCACGTCCTCACCGCCGAGGAGAAGCCCCGCCTGAAGGAGATCCTCGCCGATTGCGACGCCATCGTGGTGCGCAGCGCCACCAAGGTGACCCGCGAGGTGATCGCGGCGGGCGCCAGGTTGCGCGTGATCGGCCGCGCCGGCATCGGTATCGACAACGTCGACGTCGAGGCGGCCACCGAGAGGGGAATCCTGGTCGTCAACGCCCCGACCGGCAACCTGATGGCCGCCACCGAGCACACCCTGGCGATGATGCTCGCGCTCGCCCGCGCCATTCCCGCCGCGGACGCCTCGATGAAGCGCGGCGAATGGGACCGCAAGACCTTCGTCGGCACCGAGCTGCAGGGCAAGACGCTCGGCGTGATCGGCTTCGGCCGCATCGGGCAGCGCGTCGCCGCGCGCGCGCGCGGCTTCGAGATGAGGATCCTGGCGGCGGACCCGGTGCTCGACCCGGCGCTGGCGCGCCGCCTCGACGTCGAGCTGGTGCCGCTCGAGGAGCTGCTGGCCGCCGCCGACTTCGTGACGCTGCACACGCCGCTCACCAAAGAGACCCGCAACATGCTCGACGCGGCCCACATCTCGCGCATGAAGAAGGGCGCGATGCTGATCAACGTCGGCCGCGGCGGGACGATCGACGAGACGGCGCTGCTCGCGGCGCTCGAGTCGGGTCAGCTCGCCGGGGCCGCGCTCGACGTCTACGCGGAGGAGCCGACCACCCGGCTCGACCTCGTGCGGCACTCGAAGGTCGTGGCCACTCCGCACATCGGCGCTCAGACCCGCGAGGCGCAGGAGCGCATCGCGGTCGAGACCGCCGCGCAGCTGCTGGCGGCGCTCGAAGGCAACATGCCCGCGGCGGCCGTCAACCTGCCCTTCTCGCCCGCCGGACGCAAGAGCGAACCCTTCATGCGCCTGGGCGAGCGGCTCGGGCTGCTCGCGGCGGAGCTCGCCGGCGGCAGCCTGCAGCAGGTCGACGTCGAGCTCGCGGGCCTCGACGACGAGCTCGCCGCGCCGATCGCGGTCGCCGTGCTCAAGGGCGCGCTCGGCCGCCACCTGGGCGACGAGGTCAACTACGTCAACGCCGAGCACGTCGCGGCCGGGCGCGGCGTCGAGCTCGTGCGCTCGAGCCGGCGCGAAGCGGGCGACTACCCGCATCTGGTGCGCGTCCGTCTGAGCGGCGAGGGGGGCAAGGTCGACCTGGCCGGCCTGGTGGTCGGCGAGGGCGACCTGCGGGTGGTCGAGTTCCTCGGCTACCGCCTGGAGTTCCGCCCGAACGGCCGGCTGCTGGTGCTCGAGAATCGCGACGTCCCCGGCGTCGTGGGACGGATCGGAACGGCGCTCGGCGAGGCGGGAGTCAACATCGCCGAGATTCACCTCTCGCGCCACGAGGACGCCGGGGAGGCGCTGTCGGTGCTGCGGCTCGACCAGACCCCGGACGAGCCGACGCTCGCGAAACTGCGCGCCCTCGCAGAAATCTCACGTGTCCTCGCCGTCGGACCCCTCTGAGCCGGAGGCCGCCGCGGCTCCGGGGGGAGCGGACCTGCCCTCCGGAGTCCGGCTCTGGGGGGCGCTGCTCCGCGCCGCCGGGCGCGCCTGGCCGCTGCCGCCGCGGCGTTGGCGCGGGCGCGTCGGCAAGGGTGAGTTCCGCGCGGTGGGCGCCGAGATCTTCGGCCTGGTGCGCGACCTCGGCGGACTCGCGCCCGACGCGCGGCTGCTCGACCTCGGGTGCGGCGCCGGCCGGCTGGTCGAGCCGCTGCGCCGCTATCTCGGGCCGCGAGGCTCTTACGAAGGGCTCGACATCGTCCCCGAGTTCGTCGCCTGGAACCGGCGCTGGGTGACGCCGGTCGATCAGCGCTTCCGGTTCCGGCGCGCGGCGGTCAGGAACGACGCCTACCATCCCAGCGGCGAACCCGCCGAGAGCTACACCTTCCCCTATCGCGACTGCGAGTTCGACCTGGTGGTCGCGTCGTCGCTCTTCACCCACCTGCTCGCGCCGGCGGCGCGCCGCTACCTCGTCGAGTGCGCGCGCGTCCTGCGCCCGGGCGGGCGCCTGGTCGCGACCTTCTTCCTGCTCGACGACGAGGTCCTCGCTCGCATGGCCGCGCACCGCACCGACGTCGCCTTCCCCTGGACGGTGCCCTACGGCCGGATCGCGGATCCGGCCCAGCCCGAGTTCGCGGTCGCCTACGAGGCGTGGGCGGTCGAGGGCGCGCTCGCCGAGGCCGGGCTCCGTCTCGCCTCCGGCTGGCGGCGTGGCCAGTGGTCGGGCGTCGAAGGCACGACCTACCAGGATCTGGTGATCGCGGAGCGGTGAGGCGCCGGCGACCTACCGGCGCGCCTCGGTCGACGCCGCCAGCGGCACCACGAGCGCGCCGAAGCCGAGCGCGCGCAGTCGCGCGCCGAGCGCCTCGGCGGCGTTCCGGTCGGTGAACTCGCCGACCTGGACCCGGTGCCAGACGTCGTCGGAGCGCACGGCGACGCCGGGGAAGTCGGGGCGCAGGCGCGCCGCGAGCTCCGTCGCCGATCCCGCTTCCTGGAAGGCTCCGACCTGGACGGCGTAGGCGCGCGGGCCCATCGGCTCGACGCCGACCGCCACCAGCTCGACCAGCGCCGTGCCCGGGCCGAGCATGCCCAGCGCGCGGGCGCCCGCCTGGGAGAGGTCGAGGATGCGGTTCTTCTTGAACGGGCCGCGGTCGTTGATCCGCACGCGCGCCACCGCGCCGTTCTCGATGTTGCGCACCTCGACGATCGTGCCGAAAGGCAGCGTCTGGTGCGCTGCGGTCATCGCCTGCATGTCGTAGCGCTCGCCGGAGGCGGTGTAGCGGCCGTGGAAGCCCGGGCCGTACCAGGAAGCGATGCCGCGCTGATGGGTGTTGCCGGCGGTCCGCGGGCGCGAGGAGGTACAGCCCGCGGCGAGCAGGGCGAGGAACAGGACGGGGAGAAGCGAGTGCCGGCGCGTCATGCGCGACGTTCGGGGCGGCCGCCGGCCCCGGGTCGCTAGACGCGGGGCGCTTCGACCGCCGCGGCCGGCGTCCCCGCGAGGCAGGGGGCGACGGTCCGCTCCAGGAACTCGTCGACCTGTTCCGCGGCGCGGCCGGTGAACGCCACCGGATCGACCCACGCCGCAACCTCCTCGGGGCTCAGCCGGAAGGAGGGGTCGCCCGCAATTGTAGCAAGAAGCGGATTCTCCTCGCCGCGGGCGACCGCGTCCTGCGCCGCGAAGGAGTACCGGCGGATCCGCTCGTGCAGCTCCTGGCGGTCGCCGCCGCGCAGCGCCGCCTGCATCAGCAGCGTCTCGGTCGCCATGAAGGGCAGCTCGCGCCGGACCCGGGCGGCCACCGCCGGCTCGTTCACCCGCAGCCCGGACGCGATGTGCGCGGCAAGCGAGAGCACGGCGTCCGCGGCCAGGAAGGCGTCAGGCAGCACGAGGCGCCGGTTGGCGGAGTCGTCGAGGCTGCGCTCGAGCCACTGCGTCGAGGTGTTGAGCGGTCCGTTGAGCGCGTCGGTCAGGATGCGGCGCGCCAGCCCGCACATCCGCTCGGCGCGCACCGGATTGCGCTTGTAGGCCATCGCGGAGGAGCCGACCTGGGACGCGTCGAAGGGTTCGGCGAGCTCGCCCACGCCCTGCAGCAGGCGCAGGTCGGTGCCCATCTTGTGGCAGCTCTCGGCGATTCCCGAGAGGGTGGCGAGCAGCTGGGAGTCGAGCTTGCGCGTGTAGGTCTGGCCCGAGACCGGGATCGAGCCGGCGAAACCGAGCCGCTCCGCCACCCGCCGGTCGAGCTCGCGCACCTTGTCGTGGTCCCCGCCGAAGAGCGTGAGGAAGCTCGCCTGGGTGCCGGTGGTGCCCTTGACGCCGCGCGCGAGCAGCCCGGCACGGCGATGGCGCAGCTCGGCGAGGTCGATCGTCAGGTCCTGCGCCCAGAGGCAGGCGCGCTTGCCGACCGTGGTGAGCTGCGCGGGCTGGAAGTGAGTGTAGGCGAGGCAGGGGAGCGCCCGGAATCGGCGCGCGAAGTCGGCGAGCGCGCCGAGCGCCGAGATCACCCGGCGTTCGAGCAGGTCGAGCGCCTCGCGCGCGAGCAGGAGGTCCGTATTGTCGGTGACGAACGCCGAGGTCGCGCCCAGGTGGAGGATGCCGCCGGCGTCCCCCTCCGCCTGCTCCGCGAAATGGCGCAGGTGCGCGACCACGTCGTGGCGGGTCTCCCCCTCGATCTCGGCGACGCGGGCGAGGTCGAGCCGGGGCGCCGCGGCGCGCAGCGCCGCGAGCTGCCCGGCGCGGATCGGGAGTCCCAGCTCGCTCTGGCATTCGGCGAGCACGATCCAGAGCCGCCGCCAGGTCGCGTAGCGGTTCCGGGTCGAGAAGATCGCCGCCATCTCGCGGCTGGCGTAGCGCTCGTGCAGGGGGTTGCCGGGAGATTCGGCGGTCACGGCGAAATCCTAACAAAGGGCCGGGCCCCGGCTGCGGGCGCCGCGCGACGGGGGTAAGATCGCGCCGAGAGGACTCCAGAACTTGCTCCGCGTTCGTTGGTCCCACCAGGGCCGGGAAGAGCTCAGGACCCTGCAGCACGACGAGGTGCGCATCGGTCGCGGCACCGAGAACGAGGTCGTGCTGCCCGACTTCTCGGTGTCGCGCCGCCATGCCGCGATCCGCCCCGAGGCCGAGGGCTGGGTCGTCTACGACCTGATGAGCACCAACGGCATCCAGGTCAACCGAGTCTCCGTCCGTCGCTCGCTGATCCGGCCCGGCGACAAGATCAAGGTCGGCATCTTCGAGCTGCAGGTCGAGGAGACGGCGGATCCCGTGGTGGCGGCGATGGACCATCTGCCGACCATGAAGGGCGGCGTGGCGCCCGGGGTGCCGATGGGCACCGCCACGATCGTGCGCTCGATCGCCGACTTCTCGGCCGAGTACGGGCTCGAGCCGCAGGCGGCCGGCGCCCAGCGCGACGACAAGCGGAAGGCGCTCGACCAGGCCTACACCAGCAAGATCTTCGGCTTCATGACCCGGCTGGCGCGGCTGCTGATCCGTTCGGATTCGGTCGACGAGGTGCTCGAGCGGGTGCTCGAGTCGGGATTCGAAGCGCTGCCGGTCGATCGCGGCTTCATCCTGCTGCGCGACGAGAAGACCGGCGAGACGGTGTGCGAGATCGCGCCGCGTCAAGGACCGCGTCGAGATCCGACCGCACCGCCCAATGCCGGTGTCGCGCACCATGGTCGAGCAGGTGATGCGCGACCGCGTCGCGCTGCTCACCTACGACGCGCTCTCCGATCACCGACTGGCCGGCGGCGAGTCGATCCGCATTCATCAGATCCGGGCGGCGATGTGCGCGCCGCTCTGGTCGGGCGAGCGGATCATCGGCGTGATCCAGTTCGACACGCCCTTCCATGCCGGCACCTTCAACGAGCAGGACGTCGACCTGCTGACCGCGCTCGCCAACTACGCCGCGGTCGCGGTCGAGCGGCTGCGCAACGCGCAGATCGCCGAGTTCGAGCGCCAGGTGCGCGGGCGGCTGGAGCGCTACCATTCGCCGGCCGTGATCGAGTCGATCGTCAAGGACGACCCCACGATCTCCGAGCCTCGATGGTGCGCATGAAGCAGACCGAGGTGACGGTGCTGTTCGCCGACCTGGTCGGTTTCACCGCGCTGTCCGAGAGGATCGACCGCCTCGGACGTCGCCGAGCTCCTCGAGGGCTACTTCTCGCACTCGATCGACGCGATCTTCGCCGCCGGCGGCACCCTCGACAAGTTCATCGGCGACTGCGTCATGGCCTTCTTCGGCGCGCCGATGCCCAGGCGGACCACGCGTTGCGCGCGGTGCACGCGGCGTGACCAGATCCGCACGGAGCAGGAGGACGTGGAACCGCGAGCGCGTGGCGCGGGGGCTACCGGCGCTCGGGTACGGATCGCGATCAACAGCGGCCCGGTGGTGGTGGGCGACGTGGGCAGCGCACGCGCGTCGACTACACGGTGCTCGGCAACACGGTCAACGTCGCGGCCCGCATCGAGAGCCTTCGGTGGCGATCCCGGCGACATCGTGATCGGGGCGAGACGCACCGACTGCTCGAGGGCGCGATCCCGACGAGTCGCTCGGTCAGCACCAGCTCAAGGGGCTGCAGCAGCGGATCGTGGCCTTCCGCGTCCTGCGCGGCGCGCGAATCGGCTGACCGTGGCGGGTCGGCTCCGCTTCCGTCCCCTGGTCACCGGCAACCCCGGCAAGCTCGCCGAAGCGCGACGGATCGTCGCCGCCGCGCATCCCGGGCTGCCCGACGCACGCGGTCGAGCTCGACCTGCCGGAGATCCAGTCGCTGGACATTCACCAGATCCTGCAGGCCAAGGCGGAGGAGGCCTGGGCGGCGCCTCGGTCGGCCGCTGGTGGTCGAGGAGACCGGTCTCTATCTGGCGGCGATGGCCGGATTCCCCGGGCCCCTGGTCAAGTGGATGCTCGAGGCAGTCACGCCCGAGGGGATTGCTCGCGGGCCGTGGCGCTCGGCGACGATCGCGTCGACGCGCGCTGCGTGCTGCTCTTAAGGAACGCGCGCGCGAAGTGATCGGCGGCGACGGCGCGACCCACGGTCGCCTCGTGCTCCCCGGACGGGGCTCGGGGGCTTCGGATGGGATCCGGTCTTCCTCCCGGAGGGCGAGAGCCTGACCTACGGTGAGCTGCCCGTCTGCCGACAAGGACCGCATCGGCCATCGGGGGCGCGCCTGGCGTGCTCTCGCCGCGCGGATCGATAAGCCGTCCTGACGGGAGCGCCAGTCCCGGGTGGGGTCGAGAGGCACGTCAGCCGGCGCGGTCGGTGGCCAGGCGCTCGAGCTCGACGAGGAGCTCGTCGACCTGACGCCGCAATCGGCGAGGTCCCCCGAACTGTCGAGGATCCGGTGGGCCGCGGCACGTCGGACCACACCGTCGCCCTGGGCCTCTAGGCGCGCCAGGACGGACGCCTCGTCCATGCCGCGGGCGAGGGCGCGCCGGAGCCGGAGCTCCGCAGGCGCCTCGACCGAGACGATCAGGTCGAAACGATCGGCGAGGCCCGCCTCGACCAACAGCGTCGCTTCGAGCACGGCGATGCCGGAGTGGGCGTCGGCCAGCGCCGAGAAGTGGTCTCTTACCAGGGGATGGATCGCCTCTTCCAGGGCTCGACGGGCCTGGGGATCGTGGAAGATCCGGTCGGCCAGCCGTGCCCGGTCGACGCCGCCGTTGCCGTCGAGAGCGTCGTCGCCGAACAAGGCAGCGACCGCGGTGGCGCCCGCTCCCTCCCGGAGCATGGAACCGGGCGACCAGGCGGTCGGCGTCGACGACGAGGAAACCGGGGTGCTCCGCCAGCCACCGGGCGACGGTCGACTTGCCGCTGGCCAGTCCACCGGTCAGTCCGACGCGAAGGCTTGCCACCGTCGCTCTGGCCTCAGGCGGCTGGGGCGGTCGCGCTGCGTCGTTCGGCGGCGCGCACCGTGTTGGCAGGAGCATGGCGACCGTCAGGGGGCCCGACCCCTCCGGGAACGGGAGTGATCGCGCTGGCCTTGGGCGCCACTCGCGTGAAGTCGACGTCCCCCGCCAGGATGTAGCCCTTGGACTCGAACTGCGCCTGCCTGCTCTGGTCGCCGGCGAAGAGCCGGGCGATCAGGCGAGCGCGTCGATCGGTACCGGTTCATTCCCACGTCGACGACCACCGCGCCGTCTCGCACGTGGTCCGGCCCCAGGAAGGCCGGCCGGCCGACCGCCGCGACCAGCAGATCGGCCTCGCGGCAGATCGCGGCGAGATCGCGCGTGCGGGAGTGGCGATCGTCACCGAGCAGTGCTCGCGCAGGAGCAGCCCGGCCATCGGCTTGCCGACGATAGTGCTGCGACCGACGACCACGGCGTGGGAGCCGACGAGGCGAATCCCTCGCGGTGCAGCATCTCGACGATCCCGGCGGGGTCGCCGGGGCGAAGCCCTCCTCGTCGCTCCATAGCCGGCCGACGTTCACCGGATGGAAGCCGTCGACGTCCTTGTCGGGGTCGATCCGCTCGAGCACGCGCCCGGGTCGGAGAGATGGCCCGGCAGGGGCAGCTGGACCAGGATGCCGTCCACCGCCGGGTCGGCGTTGAGCCGTCGATCGCCCGGAGCAGGTCGTCTATCGGACCTCCGCCGGCAGGAGGAGCGTAGCTCCGCGGATCCCGACGTCGGCGCAGGCTCGGGTTTTCGAGCCGACGTAGACCTTCGAGGCCGGGTCGTCGCCGACCAGAACGACGGCCAGTCCGGGCGGTGTCCGCCGGCTTGCCGGACGGCGGCGGCGCGTTGACCGACCTCGGCGCGGATGGTCTCGGCGTCGGCGGCCGTCAGCAACTGGTCAGTCAGCCCTCCTGGCGCGGTACAGACAGAGAATCCCGCCGGAGAGGTCGCGAAACGCCCGCGCTCGAAGCCGGCCCGCGCGAGCCGTCGAAGAAGCCCTTCCGCTGGGGGAAGCCGAGACGGAAGCGGGCAGGTAGGCGTAGGCCGACGCGTCGCTCGAGATCGCGGCCCCCGAGCCGGGGCAGTAAGCGCCGGAAATAGAAGAGATACAGGCGCGGAGCGGCTGGACAGGCCGGCACGGTGAACTCCAGCACGGCCAGCTCGCCCGCCCGGCCGGACCACCCGGGCGAGCTCGGCCAGGGCGCGATCGAGATCGGCGACATTGCGCAGTCCGAACGAGACCGTGGCGCCGTCGAAGCCCTCGTCGGGGAAGGGGAGCGCAGGGCGTCCGCGTTGGCGGATCGGGGCGGACCCCTGTCGCGGGAGAACTTCGGGCGGGCGAGAGCGAGCATCGGCAGACAGAAATCGGTCGGCCACCACGCGGAACCGCCCGACTCAGCGCCTCGGCCTGGTCGCCGGTGCCGCAGCAGAGGTCGAGAATCCGACCCCCGCGGGCAGTGCCGCGGCGACCGAGCGGGCCAGCCGGCGGCGCCAGATCCGGTCGAGCGAGCCCGACAGCACGTGGTTGAGCAGGTCGTAGCGGTGGGCGACCCGTCCGAACATCCGCCGGATGGTCGTGGCCGCCTGTCGAGTCCAGCCGACGGGACCGTCACTGGCGGCGAAAGTCTATCGTGAGAGGCATCCCTCGGCCGCCTGACGGGACTCCGGTGGCTTCGTAGCATTCCCGGGCCGTCCTTAAGACGCAAGGGGCGCTGCGCTGCGTGCGGTCCTTCCGTGCGCGGTAGTCGCGTCTGCCCCCTTCCGGAGACGAGATGACGAGAACGTGAGTCCCAAGCCCGACCAGATCGACCGCCACTGGTATGTGGTCGATGCGGCGGGGGTTCCGGTGGGCCGCCTCTCGACCACCATCGCGCGGCTGATGTCCGGCAAGGGCAAGTCGTTCTACGCCCCCGCACGTCGACTGTGGCGACTTCGTGATCGTCGTCAACGCCGACAAGGTGGTCCTTACCGGCGACAAGGAGAGCGAGAAGGTCTACTACCGGCACAGCAGACAGCCGGGATCGGCCTGAAGTCCCTCGTCGCCTTCGAGATGCGCGAGAAGTACCCGGCGCGCATCATCGAGAGCGCCGTCTACGGCATGCTCCCGAAGAGCAAGCTGGGCAAGAAGATGCGACGCAAGCTGAAGGTCTACGCCGGCGGCCGGAGCACCCCCATCACGCCCAGAAGCCCGAGCCGTTCGAGCTCGCCACGGCCTCTTGAGCAAGGAGAACGAGCTTGAGCGACGTCCGACATTCTACGGAACCGGCCGCCGCAAGACGGCGACCGCTCGGGTCTACCTGCGGCCCGGTGCGGCGCGCGTTGGTGGTCAACGATCGCCCCATCGATGGCTACTTCCCGAGCGACGTCGCTGCGGATGGTCATCCGTCAGCCGCTCGTGCTCACCGAGACGGTCGAGCGCTTCGACATCTCGGTCAACGTCGAGGGTGGTGGCATGGCCGGTCAGGCTGGCGCGATCCGGCACGGCATCAGCCGGGCCCTGCTCGACTTCAACCGCGGAGCTGCGTGAGCGGCTGAAGTCGGCCGGGTTCCTCACCCGCGACCCGCGCCGCAAGGAGCGGAAGAAGTACGGCCGGAAGGGCGCACGCGCCCGCTTCCAGTTCAGCAAGCGTTAAGGAGGAGTGGTCCGTGATCGACATCACCATGAAGGAGCTCCTCGAGGCGGGTGTCCACTTCGGCCACCAGACCCGCCGCTGGAACCCGAAGATGAAGCCCTACATCTTCGGCAAGCGCAACGGCATCTACATCATCGACCTCGCGAAGACCCTGCAGCTCTTCCGCGAAGCGGCCGAGTTCGTGCGGACAGCTGCGGCGCCGACGGCCGCCGGATCCTGTTCGTCGGCACCAAGCGGCAGGCGCAGGAGGCGGTCGCCGAGGAGGCGCGCGCGCTGCGGTCAGTACTACGTGACCCACCGCTGGCTCGGGCGGCACGCTGACCAATTTCGTGACGCATCCGCGCAGTCGATCGAGCGCTGCTCAAGGAGATCGAGGCGCAGGCTCGCCGACGAGCACGGCGTGCAGTCACCAAGAAGGAGCGACTGCGCCTCGACCGCGAGCGCGCAGCGCATGCAGAAGAACCTCGCGGCATCCGCGAGCTCGAGGCGCTGCCCGACGCGATCTTCGTGGTCGACCCGAAGAAGGAGGACATCGCGGTGGCCGAGGCCAACAAGCTCGGCATCCCGGTGATCGCGCATCGTCGACACCAATTGCGATCCCGAGCTGATCGACTACGTGATCCCGGGCAACGACGACGCCATCCGCGCGATCCGGTTGTTCACCTCGACGTATCGCCGACGCCGTACCTCGAGGGTCGTCAGCGGCTGCGAGCAGCACGCGATGGTCGAGGCGAAGGACGCCGATCCGTGGCGGCGCCCGGTGGCCGGCGCCGAGTCGACGGCTGCGCCGCCTCCGCTCGAGACTGACGAGGCCGGGAGGGACATGCCCCGTCCCGCTTCCGCGACGGAGCCGAGCGGGCTTCCGGTCGCGGAGCCGCTCCGGCCGGCGTCTCACAGGAGAAGGATTCCATGAAGTCAGGCCCAGATGGTGAAGGAGCTGCGCGAGCGCACCGGCGCCGGCATGATGGATTGCAAGGCCGCCCTCGCCGAGACCGACGGCGACATGGAGAAGGCGGTCGACGTCCTGCGCAAGAAGGGCCTCGCCTCGGCCGCCAAGAAGGCCGGGCGGATCGCCGCCGAGGGCGTCGTCGGATCCTACATCCACGCCGGCGGCAAGCTCGGCGTGCTGGTCGAGATCAACTGCGAGACCGACTTCGTGGCCCGCACCGACGAGCTTCCAGGAGCTGGTGCAGGACATCGCCATGCACATCGCGGCCGCCGACCCCCGCTTCACGTCGCCGCGAGGAGGTCACCGCCGACGTGCTCGAGCGCGAGAAGCGCGATCTACCAGGAGCAGGCGCTCGCCTCCGGCAAGCCGCCCGCGGTGGTCGAGAAGATCGATCGAGGGCAAGCTCGAGAAGTTCTACGCCGAGGCCTGTCCTGCTCGAGCAGCCCTTCGTCAAGAACCCGGATCAGATCACGGTCGGCCGCATGGTCGACCGAGACGGTCGGCAAGATCGGCGAGAACATCAAGATCCGCCGCTTCGTCCGCTTCAAGCTCGGCGAGGGCTCGAGAGGGTCCACGGACCTGGCCCAGGAAGTCGCGCAGGCCGTCGCCGGCCTGAGGATTCGCCGCGGCCGGTCAAGGGCTCGACGCGTCGCGCCCGGGAGTGAGCAGATGACCAGGTCCCGGTCTTCTCGCGGATCCTGCTCAAGCTCTCCGGCGAGGCCCTGATGGGCGAGCAGAGCTTCGGCATCGACGAGCCGGTCGTGGCGCAGTCGCCGCGAGATCGCCGAAGTCCATCGAGCTCGGCGTCCAGATCGCCGTCGTCATCGGCGGCGGGAACATCATTCGGGGCGTGGCGGCCAGCCACCGCGGTCTCGACCGCGTCACCGGCGGACTACATGGGCATGCTGGCCACGGTGATCAACGCCCTGGCGCTGCAGGACGCGCTTGGAGAAGCGGGGCGTGCCGACGCGGGTGCAGACGGCGATCGACATCCGGGCCGTCGCCGAGCCGCTTCATCCGCCGGCGCGCGATCCGCCACCTCGAGAAGGGCCGGATCGTCATCTTCGCGGCCGGCACCGGGCAACCCCTACTTCACCACCGACACCGCGGCCGCCCTGCGCGCCAACGAGATCCACGCCGAGATCGCTGCTCAAGGCGACCGGGTCGACGGCGTCTACACCGCGGACCCGCGACTGGATCCCGCAGCGACCCTGCTCGCGACGTGACGCACCAGGAGGTGCGTGGAACGCGAACCTCCGCGTGATGGACACGTCGGCGATCAGCCTGTGCCGCGACAACGGCCTGCCGATCGTCGATCTTCAACATGACAGTGCCGGGGAACATCCGGCGGGTGGTCTGCGGCGAGCGGTTCGGGTCGCTCGTGCGGACCCCGGCCGGTCCGGCCTGACGACGCGACTGCGCCGCGCCAAGCACGGGAGGAGGGAGGCGGCCATGAAGGAGATCTTCGCCGGAGTCGAAGCTTCACATGAAGCAGGCGGTCGAGCACTTCCACCACGACCTGAAGCGCCTTCGGACCGGGAGGGCGCTCGCTCAACTGCTCGACGGGCTGATGGTCGACTACTTCGGTAATCCGACGCCGCTCAAGCACGTCGCGACCGCTCTCCGTCGTCGACGCCACCATGCTGCTCGCGCAGCCGTGGGACTACGAGCCAGATTCCGGCGATCGAGCGCGCGATCCGCAAGTCCGACCTCGGAGCTGAATCCGCGAGCGACGGGAAGGTGATCCGGATCCCGGTGCCCTCAGCTCACCGAGGATCGACGCAAGGACCTGGTCAAGAAGGCCCACGACCTCGCGGAGACGGCCGCAACGGCGTGCGCCAGGCGCGGCGCGAAGGCAACGAGCGCCTCAAGAAGATGGAGCGGGAACACCAGCTCGGTCAGGACGACGAGCGGCGCGGCCTCGACGAGATCCAGAAGCTGCACGATCGGTACATCGAGGAGATCGGCACCGCCCTGGAGCACAAGGAAAAGGACATCCTGCCGTCTGACGGTCGGTCTTTCGGAGGCGAGCCGCGTGGAAGAGAGCCGCGGGGGATGGCGCCGAGCCCCTGGCCGGCTTTCGCGTTCATGGCGTTGTGCCCGCCGCGGGCCGCGGCGAGCGGTTCGGCGGCGACCGGCCCGAAGCAGTTCCTGAGGCCGCCGGGCGTCGCCGCTGCTCGCCTGGACGGTCGACCGCCTGCGCCGGGCCGGGCTTCCTTCCGGATCACCGTCGCGGCGCCCGCCGAGGCGCTGGCCGAAGCGGAGCGGATCCTGCCCGGCGCCTCCTGGCTCGCGTCGTCGAAGGCGGCGCGACCCGTCAGGCCTCGGTCGCGGCCGCCCTGGCAGCCTCGCCCGCCGCGGGCGACGACCTCATCGTCGTGCACGACGCGGCGCGCCCCGCCACCGCGATCGTCGACCTGCGCGCGGTGGTCGAGTCGGCCGCCCGCTCGGGCGGCGCGATCCTCGGGCGGGCGATCTCGGACACCGTCAAGCGGATCGAGGCCTGGCGGATCGTCGCGACGGTCGACCGGCGGGACGCTCTTCCGCGCCGAGACGCCGCAGGTCTTCCGGCGCTCGACCCTCGAGCGAGCGCTCGAGCGGGCCCGCGTGCGAGCGGTTCGTCGGCACCGACGAGGCGTCCGCTGTCGAACGTCTCGGCGACGTCGCGATCGCCGCCGTCGAGGCTTCGGCGCCGAATCCGAAGGTGACGGTCCCGGCGGACCTGGCGCTGGTCGAATGGCTGCTGTCGCGGGAGCCGGGGTGAAGGGGGAGCGGCGATGACGCTGAGGATCGGGCAGGGTTACGACGTCCACCGGCTGGCCCCGGGTCGCCGTCTCGTCCTCGGCGGCGAGGAGATCCCCCACGAGCGGGGCCTCGATGGCCACAGCGACGCCGACGTCCTGCTGCACGCGCTCGGCGACGCGTTGCTCGGCGCAGCCGGCCTGGGCGATCTCGGCGGGCACTTTCCGCCGTCCGACGAGCGCTGGCGAGGCGCCGACAGCGTCGACCTTCTGCGCAGGATCGTCGACCTCGTCCATGGCGCCGGCTGGACGGTCGTGAATGCCGATCTCACGCTGGTCGCCGAGGCGCCTCGCCTCTCGCCTCACCGCGAGCGGATCCGGGAGCGGATCGCCGGCGTGCTCGGCGTCGGCGTCTCCGCCGTGGGTCTCAAGGCGACCACCAACGAGGGGCTGGGCGCGATCGGGCGCGGCGAGGGCATGGCGGCGATCGCGGTCGTGCTGCTCTCGGCGGAGACGCCCGCTACGTGAGCGCACGGATCTTCGGGTTCCACCCGGTCCGCGAGGCGCTGCGCCACCGCCCGCACGAGGTGAGCGAGGTCCAGCTCGCGCGAGGGCGCGGCGGCGCGCGGGAGCGCGAGATCGAGCCGCTCTGCCGCGCCACGGTGTGCCGGTCCGTCGCGTGTCGTCCGCCGATCTCGGCGGCGACGAGCAGGTCGACAACGGATTCGGGGCGCTGCTCGCCGAGCCGGTGCGGAGACGGGCCGGAGCGGGGATTCCGGTCTCGTCGTCCTGATCGAGGACGTCCAGGATCCGCGCAATCTGGGGGCGCTGCTGCGCGTCTGCGAGGGCGCGGGCGTGGGACGCGTGCTGATCCGGGACCGGGGCACCGCGCCGATCTCGCCGGTGGCGATCAAGGCCTCGGCCGGAGCGGCGGAGTGGCTCGAGGTCGAGCGGGTCACCAACGCCCGCCAGGCGCTCGAGGAGCTCAAGGCGGCGGGCTTCTGGATGTACGGTCTCGAGCCCGGAGGTGTCGCGCCCTGGCAGGAGGACCTGTCCGGCAAGGTCGTGCTCTGTTTCGGCTGGCGAAGGGGAAGGGTCTGCGCCAGCTGACCCGCACGACCTGCGATCGGCTGCTGGGCCTGCCGATGCGAGGTCGGGTCGAGTCGCTCAACGTCGCGACCGCCGCGGCTGCGGTCCTCTACGAGGCGGTCCGTCAACGCACGGTCGGCGCACTCTCCGGCGGGCGCGCCTTGTCAGGATCCGAGCCGGAAGGATAGACTCCTCCGCCTCTGGAGCCGGAGCCCTCCGGCTGCCAGCGGGCCCGGCCGGCTCCCCGAGCCGGCATAGCTCAGCGGTAGAGCAACCGCCTTGTAAGCGGTAGGTCCTCGGTTCGATTCCGAGTGCCGGCTCCAGAACGGTTTCTTTGAAAGACCTGGGGAGGTGTGGCCGAGCGGTCAATGGCAGCAGACTGTAAATCTGCCGGGCAACGCCCTACGGAGGTTCGAATCCTCCCGCCTCCACCATTTCCTCACTTGCAGCACCCCTTTGCGGGAGTAACTCAGGGGTAGAGTCACGGCCTTCCAAGCCGTTGGTCGCGGGTTCGAATCCCGTCTCCCGCTCCATCTGCCTTTCCCGCCCGTCGTCGCGGCCCACCCGGGCCCGAGGTGGGGCTAGACAAGATTCACGATCGATGCCACAATCTCCGGTCCGCCCCGGGGCCGAGCGGCGACCGCCGTCGGGCCGAGTTCGCGCAAGTTCGGGTCGGTAAGGGCTTTACACCGGCAAGGGGAGACCAATAGGATAGTCCGGTTCCGCTGTAGATCGGGCCCCGGGGAAGGGTCGAGGGGCCGGTCTCGTTTCACGCCCACGTAGCTCAGCGGTAGAGCACTTCCTTGGTAAGGAAGAGGTCGTCGGTTCAAGACCGACCGTGGGCTCCACCAGCGGATCGAACCTCATAGACCGGAGAGACCGCCCGCCACCGGGCACGTTCGTCCTCGAGGAGGCAAGCGAGGCGCCATGGCCAAGGAGAAATTCGATCGTTCGAAGCCGCACGTGAACGTGGGGACGATTGGTCACGTGGATCACGGGAAGACGACGTTGACGGCGGCGATGACGAAGGTGGCGGCGGACAAGGGATGGGCGAAGTTCGTTTCGTACGACGAGGTGGCGAAGGCGTCGGAGTCTCAGGGTCGTCGTGATCCTTCGAAGATTCTGACGATCGCGACGTCGCACGTGGAGTATTCGACGCAGAACCGTCACTACGCGCACGTGGACTGTCCGGGGCACGCGGACTACGTGAAGAACATGATCACGGGCGCGGCGCAGATGGACGGAGCGATTCTGGTGGTGTCGGCGGTGGACGGTCCGATGCCTCAGACGCGGGAGCACATTCTGCTGGCTCGTCAGGTGGGCGTGCCGTACATCGTGGTGTACCTGAACAAGTGCGACATGGTGGACGATCCGGAGCTGCTGGATCTGGTGGAGCTCGAGGTACGGGACCTGCTGAAGGTGTACCAGTTCCCGGGCGACGATGCGCCGGTGATCCGCGGGCGCGGCGCTGAAGGCGCTGCAGGGCGACGCGGGCGAGCTGGGAGCGGGGTCGATCGTGAAGCTGTACGAGGCGTTGGACACGTACATTCCGATGCCGGAGCGCGTGATCGACAAGCCGTTCCTGATGCCGATCGAGGACATTTTCTCGATTTCGGGCCGTGGGACGGTGGTGACGGGCCGTGTGGAGCGCGGGATCGTGAAGGTGGGCGAGGAGATCGAGATCGTCGGGATTCGACCGACACAGAAGACGATCGTGACGGGCGTCGAGATGTTCCGCAAGCTCCTGGACCAGGGCCAGGCCGGGGACAACATCGGCGTGCTGTTGCGGGGTACGAAGAAGGACGACGTGGAGCGGGGTCAGGTGCTGGCGAAGCCGGGCTCGATCACGCCGCACACGAAGTTCAAGGCGGAGGTGTACGTGCTGACGAAGGAGGAGGGTGGGCGCCACACTCCGTTCTTCAACGGCTACCGTCCGCAGTTCTATTTTCGGACGACGGACGTGACGGGTGTGGCGACGATGCCGGAGGGCACCGAGATGGTGATGCCCGGCGACAACGTGGGCCTGGAGATCGTGCTGATCGCGCCGGTGGCGATGGAGAAGGGCGTGCGCTTCGCGATCCGCGAGGGCGGCCGCACCATCGGCGCCGGCACCGTCACCGAGGTGATCGCGTAGAAGTGAAAAGAATCCTAGGCCAGTAGCTCGAACTGGTAGAGCGCCGGTCTCCAAAACCGGATGTTGGGGGTTCGAATCCCTCCTGGCCTGCCAATGATCCATGCGAGAGCGAGATGAGCGGGTGGGCTAAGGCAAAAAGTTTCTTCGCTTCGATCCCGGAGTTCTTCTCCGAGGTCAAGGCCGAGATGAAGAAGGTGTCGTTCCCCTCGCGCGACGAGGTGGTCGGCACCACGGTGGTCGTGTTGATCACCAGCGTCATCTTCGCCCTGTATCTGTGGCTCGCCGATCTCGTGATCGTGCAGCTGTTCAAGGTGGTGGGCTCGTGAACGAAAGCGGCGGCGGCAAGCGGCACTGGTACATCGTCCACACCTACTCCGGATTCGAGGAGCGGGTGAAGGAGACCCTGCGCCAGCGCGCCGACGCCCTGGGATTCGGCGAGAAGATCGGCGAGATCCGCATTCCGATGGAGACCATCGTCGAGCTGAAGGGTGGCAAGAAGCGCGAGACCCAGCGCAAGTTCTTCCCGGGTTACATCCTCGTCGAGATGGAGATGAGCGAGGAGACCTGGCACGTGGTGAAGAACACGCCGAAGGTCACCGGCTTCGTCGGCACCGGCAAGAAGCCGACGCCCCTGTCTGCGGAGGAGGTCAACCAGATCCTCGAGCAGGTGGTCACCGCCAAGGAGAAACCGAAGCCGAGGTACGTGTTCGAGAAGGGCGAGCCGGTCAAGATCGTCGACGGACCGTTCTCCAACTTCACCGGCACGGTCGAAGAGGTCAATCTCGACCGCAACACCCTGAAGGTGATGGTGACCATCTTCGGTCGCCACACCCCGGTCGAGCTCGACTTCCTCGGGGTTCAGAAGCTGTAGTCGCGGTAAGCAAGCCGGGAGAGGCGAGGTTCTCGAGTCATGGCCAAGAAAGTCGTCGGTTACGTCAAGCTGCAGATCCCCGCGGGCAAGGCGACGCCCGCGCCGCCGGTCGGTCCCGCGCTGGGCCAGGCGGGCGTGAACATCATGGATTTCTGCAAGACCTTCAACGCCCGGACCCAGGCGCAGGACGGTCTCATCATCCCGGTCGTGGTCACGGTCTACTCGGACCGCAGCTACACCTTCATCACGAAGACGCCGCCCGCAGCCATCCTGCTCGCGCGCGCGGCGGGCGTGGCGAAGGGCTCGGGCGTGCCCAACCGCAACAAGGTCGGCCAGGTCACCAGGAAGCAGATCGAGGAGATCGCGCGCACCAAGATGCCGGACCTCAACGCGGCGGACCTCGAGGCCGCGATGCGGACCGTCGAAGGCACCGCGCGCTCGATGGGAATCGAAGTCCAGGGCTGAGCCGGAAGTCCGGCTCGGACGTCACCCTCAACTCTGGGAGGCCGCGCGAGCGGCCGTTCGGACCAGAAGGGAAGGAAGAATGGCTCAACACGGCAAGAAGTACCGGACGGCCGCCGGCAAGGTCGAGGCCAGGCTCTACCCGCTCCCGGACGCGGTGCGCACTCGTCACGGAGACGGCGTACGCCAAGTTCGACGAGACGGTCGAGATCGCGCTCCGGCTCGGGCGTCGATCCGAAGCACGCCGACCAGATGGTGCGCGGCACCGTCGTGCTGCCGCACGGCCTCGGGCGCACGGCGCGCGTGCTGGTCTTCGCCCAGGGCGAGAAGATCAAGGAGGCCGAGGACGCCGGCGCCGATTTCGTCGGCGGCGACGACATGGCCAAGAAGATCGAGGGCGGTTGGCTCGATTTCGAGGCGGTGGTTGCGACGCCGGACATGATGCGGGTGGTCGGCCGCCTGGGCAAGGTGCTCGGCCCGCGCGGTCTGATGCCCAATCCGAAGACCGGAACCGTCACCCAGGACGTCGCCAAGGCGGTCCAGGAGATCAAGGCGGGCAAGGTCGAGTTCCGGGTCGACAAGACCGGCATCATCCATGCGCCCTTCGGCAAGCGTTCATTCGGAACCGAGAAGCTGCTGCAGAACGTCGAAGCCCTGGTCGCGGCCGTGGTCAAGGCCAAGCCGGCGGCGGCGAAGGGCAAGTACGTCAAGTCGGCCACCATCTCGTCGACGATGGGTCCGGGCGTCAAGGTCGACGAAATGGCGCTGATCGCCGCCGAGGCGTGAGGAGTCGGACATGGCACTGAGTCGCGCGCAAAAGCAGGAAGATTCTCGGCGGCTACGGCGACACTCTCGCCGACGCACAGCACGCCTTCGTCATCGGTTTCAAGGGGATCACCGTCATCCAGGCCACCGAGCTGCGCAGCCGCATCCGCGCCAAGGGCGGCAAGTACCTGGTGGTCAAGAACACGCTCGCGCGGCGCGCCGTGGAAGGCAAGGCGCTCGAGCAGGTCCGGGAACACTTCACCGGCCCGACGGCGGTCGCCTACGGCGCCGACCCGGTCTCGCTGGCCAAGGTGCTGACCGACTTCGTCAAGGAGTCGCCGGTCATCGAGTTCAAGGCGGGCCTCGTCGAGGGCAGGCCGGTCGCGGCCAACCAGGTTTCCGAGATCGCGCAGATGCCGAGCCGCGAGCAGCTGATCACCAAGCTGGTGTTCCTGTTGCAGTCGCCGATCGCCCGCTTCGTGCGGGTGCTCGCGGCGGCTGGTCCGCAGCGGCTGGCGATCGTGCTGGATCAGGTGGCGAAGAACAAGGGTTGAGTCGAGGCGGGGGAATCCCCGCCGCGCAGGAATAACGAGAGACGACGGACTTCGGGGTCCGGGCGCAAGGAGGAAGAGATGGCCATCGCTGTCGAAGATTTCATCAAGCAGGTCGACGAGATGTCGGTGCTCGAGCTGAACAACCTGGTCAAGGCGCTCGAGGACCACTATGGCGTGTCGGCCGCCGCGGCGGCGATGCCGATGGCGGCGGCTGCCGGCGCGGGCGCCGCGGCGGCTCCGGTGGTCGAGGAGCAGACCGAGTTCGAGGTCGTGCTCGAGGGCGCGGGCGCCAACAAGATCAACGTCATCAAGGTCGTTCGCGAGGTCACCAGCCTCGGCCTCAAGGAGGCCAAGGACCTCGTCGAGGGCGCGCCCCAGAAGATCAAGGAAGGCGTCTCCAAGGCCGAAGCCGAGACCATCAAGAAGAAGTTCGAAGAGGTCGGAGCCACGGTCAAGATCAAGTGAGGGGGGCCTCGCGCCTGAGCGCCCTCCCTCGAGAGGTCCGCGCAGCTCCGGTGAGCCGCGCGGAAGCCTACTGCCGCACCACGCCCCCCGTTTCCGCGGTGATCCGCGGCGGGGGCGTGGTGTCGGCGCCTTGACGACGCAGCGCCCGCCGGCCGAGAGGCCGGGGCGCCCTCCTTCCGATCCAGGTCCTCGCGTCACGAGGTCAACGAGAGCTCAGCCCATGGAAACCAGTCCGAAGACGCAGAACCGCAGTCGCCGCGACTTCTCGAAGATCACGAGCACGCTGGCGATCCCGAACCTGATCGACGTCCAGAAGCGATCGTACGACCGGTTTCTGCAGATGAACCTGCTGCCGGAGGAGCGCGCCAACCACGGGCTCCAGGCTGTCTTCACCAGCATCTTCCCGTTCTCGGACTTCCGCGAGACGTGCTCGCTGGACTTCGTCCGCTATTCGATCGGAGACTGGCAGTGCAAGTGCGGCGAGCTCAAGGGGCTCGAGTACCTGCGCATGACCTGCTCCAACTGCGGCTCGAAGATCATGACCGATCACCCGCACGAGGAGACGGTCACCTGCACGCAGTGCGGCTTCCTCAACAAGAACCGGGTCACCAAGTGCGACATCTGCGGCAACCCGGTCGATCTCCACCTCGAGTACACGATTCCGGACTGCCAGGAGCGGGGCATGACGTTCGCCGTGCCGCTCAAGGTCACATTCCGGCTCTTCGTCTACGACAAGGATCCGGAGACCGGCGCGCGCATGATGCGCGACGCGAAGGAGGAAGAGGTCTACTTCGGCGAGATCCCGTTGATGACGGATCACGGCACCTTCATCGTCAACGGCACCGAGCGCGTGATCGTCTCGCAGCTCCACCGCTCGCCGGGCGTCTTCTTCACCAAGGAAGGGCCCCGAACCTACCTGGCGAAGATCATCCCGTACCGCGGCTCCTGGGTCGAGTTCGAGTACGACCAGAAGGAAATCCTGTCGGTTCGCATCGACCGCAAGCGGAAGTTCCACGGCTCGGTCTTCCTGCGCGCCCTCGGCCTCGAGACGGACGAGTCGATCCTGCGTCAGTTCTACGCCGCCGTCGGACTCCGGCTGGATGGGCCCACCGCCTGCACCCTGACCATCCCGCCGACGGTGCTCGAGCGCGAGCGCCTGCGCGACCGGCAGACCCGCGGCCGCCGCGAGACCTTCCCGATCTTCGCGGGCGTGACTCTCTCGAAGGCGATGGTCGCCGACCTCGATCGCGGGGTTCCGGTTACCGCGACGATCAAGCCCTCCGACCTCGAGGGCGCGCTGTTCGTCGCCGACATCGTCGATCTCGAGACCGGTGAGGTCCTGTTCGAGGCGAACGATCCGGTCCCGGACGATCTGGCCGAGCGGCTCCGCGGCAAGAGCCACACGCCCGCCGAGGTCTTCTTCCCGGACTGGGACCTGTGCGGCGCGGTGCTCTCCAACACGCTGGCCAAGGACTCGACGCGCAACGCCAAGGAGGCGCTGCTCGAGATCTACCGGCGCATGCGCCCGGGCGATCCTCCGACGCTGGACTCGGCGCGCTCCCTGTTCTACGGCATGTTCTTCGACGCGAAGCGGTACGACTTCTCGCGCGTCGGACGCTTCAAGTTCAACATCAAGCTCGACTCGGACGTCGCGGTCGACCAGAAGACGCTGACCGACAAGGACTTCATCCGCGTCATCGAGTACCTCCTGCGTCTGCATCGCGACGTCGGGCGGGTGGACGACATCGACAACCTCGGCAACCGCCGCGTCCGCGCGGTGGGCGAGTTGCTCGAGAACCAGTTCCGCATCGGCCTCGTGCGCATGGAGCGCGCGATCAAGGAGAAGATGTCCGTTCATCAGGACATCGACTCGGCGATGCCGCACGACCTGATCAACTCCAAGCCGGTGATCGCGGCGATCAAGGAATTCTTCGGCTCGTCGCAGCTGTCGCAGTTCATGGATCAGACGAACCCGCTGTCGGAGGTCACGCACAAGCGACGCCTCTCGGCGCTCGGGCCGGGTGGCCTGTCGCGCGAAAGGGCGGGCTTCGAGGTCCGCGACGTGCACGCCTCCCACTACGGCCGGATCTGCCCGATCGAGACGCCCGAAGGCCCGAACATCGGCCTGATCTCTTCGCTTGCCACGTACGCCCGCATCAACGAGTACGGGTTCATCGAGAGCCCCTACAAGCGGGTCGAGAACGGCCGCGTGCTCAACCACTTCCGGGTGGTCAAGGTCGGCGACGGCAAGTTCAAGCTGGGCCAGATCGTGGTCGAGGACGAGCTCGACGAGGAGAACGCGCGGCTCAAGAAGGCCGGCAAGCGCCCGGTCGATGTCGAGCACCACGCCTTCTACCTGACCGCCTGGGAGGAGGAGAAGTACATCATCGCCCAGGCCAACGCGATGCTCGATGCCAAGGGCTTCTTCACCGACGACCGGGTCATCGCCCGCGCCGGCGGCGACTTCGTCACCATCGAGCGGGACCGGGTCGACTTCATGGACATCAGCCCGAAGCAGCTGGTGTCGGTGGCCGCGGCGCTGATCCCCTTCCTCGAGCACGACGACGCCAACCGCGCTCTGATGGGCTCGAACATGCAGCGCCAGGCGGTGCCGCTGCTGCGCGCCGAGGCACCGATCGTCGGCACCGGCCTCGAGGGTACCGTGGCCCGTGACTCGGGGGCCGTCGTGCTGTGCAAGCGCGGCGGCATCGTCGATTCGGTCGACGGCGAGCGCATCATCGTCCGGGTCGAGGGGGAGGACATCGAGACCGGCGAGCAGAAGGAGTTCGGCGCCGACATCTACCAGCTGACCAAGTTCCGGCGTTCGAACCAGAACACCTGCATCAACCAGCGGCCGGTCGTGCGGCAGGGCCTGCGGGTGCGCAAGGGCGACGTGCTGGCCGACGGTCCGTCGACCGACATGGGCGAGCTCGCGCTCGGTCGCAACGTCCTGGTCGCCTTCATGCCATGGCGCGGCTACAACTTCGAGGACGCGATCCTGATCTCCGAGAAGATGGCGAAGGAGGACTACTTCACCTCCATTCACATCGAGGAGTTCGAGATCGAGGCGCGGGACACGAAGCTGGGACCCGAGGAGATCACGCGCGACATCCCGAACGTCTCCGAGAGCGCGCTCAAGGACCTCGACGAAGCGGGGATCATCCGCATCGGCGCCACGGTGAAGGCGAGCGACATCCTGGTCGGCAAGGTCACGCCCAAGGGCGAAACCCAGCTGACGCCGGAGGAGAAGCTGCTCCGCGCCATCTTCGGCGAGAAGGCGGGCGACGTGCGCGACGCCTCGCTCAAGGTCCCGCCGGGCATCGAGGGCACGGTCGTCGACGTGCGGATCTTCTCGCGCAAGGGCGTCGAGAAGGACATCCGCCAGCAGGAGATCGAGTCGCAGGAGATCGCCCGTCTCGAGAAGAACACCAAGGACGAGGTCCGGATCCTGACCGAGGAGCGCAACAAGAAGATCAATGAGCTCCTGATCGGCCAGACGGTCACCGGCCCGGTGAAGTCGCGCGGCGGCGAGAAGCTGCTCGACAAGGGCGAGCGGATCTCGCGTGAGACCCTCCTGGCGTTGACGCGCCACGAGGTACTCCGTCTGCCGGTGGCGGACAAGCGGGTGGTCGACGCGGTGGAGATCGTGTATCGCAAGACGGACTCGCATATCGAGATCCTCCACAAGGTCAACAAGGAGCGGGTCGACCGGCTGCAGAAGGGCGACGAGCTTCCGCCGGGCGTCATCAAGCTGGTCAAGGTATTTGTTGCCATGAAGCGCAAGCTCCAGGTCGGCGACAAGATGGCCGGACGGCACGGCAACAAGGGCGTGATCTCGCGGATCCTGCCCGAGGAGGACATGCCGTACCTGCCGGACGGTACGCCGGTCGAGATCGTGCTCAATCCGCTCGGCGTGCCGAGCCGGATGAACGTGGGCCAGATTCTCGAGACCCACCTCGGTTGGGTCGGTCGCGCGCTCGGCCTGCACCTGGCGACGCCGGTCTTCGACGGCGCTACCGAAGCCGAGATGGGCGCGCTCTTCCGGCAGGCGAACCTCGCCACCTCCGGCAAGACCGACCTCTACGACGGGATGACGGGCGTACCTTTCGAGCAGAAGGTCACGGTGGGCTACATCTACATGCTGAAGCTCTCCCACCTGGTCGACGACAAGATCCACGCCCGCTCGATCGGACCGTACTCGCTGATCACGCAGCAGCCGCTGGGCGGCAAGGCCCAGTTCGGCGGCCAGCGCTTCGGCGAAATGGAGGTCTGGGCGCTCGAGGCCTACGGAGCGGCCTACACCCTGCAGGAGCTGCTGACGGTCAAGTCCGACGACGTCGAAGGCCGCAGCCGGGTCTACGAGGCGATCGTGAAGGGCTCGGTGCCCGAGGATCCGGGCCTGCCCGAGTCCTTCAACGTCCTGGTGCGCGAGCTCCAGAGCCTCTGCCTCGACATCGAGCTGCTCAAGGTCTGACGCGGTCTGAGACGGAACGGAATCCGGGAGGAACGAACGTGCAACCGCTTCGTGGGTTCGACAAGCCGCGCGCGCTGAAGGATTTCAACGCGATCAAGATCTCGATCGCCTCGCCGGAGAAGATCCGCGCCTGGAGCCGGGGCGAGGTGACGAAGGCCGAGACCATCAACTACAGGACCTTCAAGCCGGAACGGGACGGTCTGTTCTGCGCCAAGATCTTCGGTCCGATCACCGACTGGGAGTGCCTCTGCGGCAAGTACAAGCGCATGAAGCACCGCGGAGTGGTGTGTGACAAGTGCGGTGTCGAGGTCACCCGCTCGCGGGTGCGCCGCGAGCGCATGGGCCACATCGAGCTGGCCAGCCCGGTTTCCCACGTCTGGTTCTTCAAGGGCCTGCCGTCGCGGATCGGCCACCTGCTCGACATCGCGCTGCGCGACCTCGAGCGCATCCTCTACTTCGAGAGCTACGTGGTCATCGATCCCGCCGATACCGACCTCAAGGAGAAGGAACTGGTCTCCGAGGAGCGTTATCGCGAGCTGCGCGAACGCCACGGAGAGGGCAGCTTCCTCGCCAAGATGGGTGCCGAGGCGATCAAGGAGCTGCTGCGGCGCATCGACGTCGAGGAGCTGTCCGAGGAGCTCCGCGTCGTCATGCGGACCGAGACGAGCCAGATCCGTCGGCTCAAGGCCGCGAAACGCCTCAAGGTGGTCGACGCCTTCCGGCGCAGCGGCCTGCGACCGGAGTGGATGATCCTCGACGTCATCCCGGTCATTCCGCCGGAGCTGCGGCCGCTCGTGCCGCTCGACGGCGGCCGCTTCGCGACCTCCGACCTCAACGATCTCTATCGCCGGGTCATCAACCGCAACAACCGGCTGAAGAAGCTGCTCGAGCTCCGCGCCCCCGAGGTCATCGTTCGCAACGAGAAGCGCATGCTGCAGGAGGCGGTCGACGCGCTGTTCGACAACGGCCGCCGTGGCCGCGTGCTCAAGGGCTCGAACAACCGCCCGCTCAAGTCGCTTTCCGACACCCTGAAGGGCAAGCAGGGTCGGTTCCGCCAGAACCTGCTCGGCAAGCGCGTCGACTACTCCGGCCGCTCGGTCATCGTCGTCGGTCCCGAGCTCAGCCTGCGCGACTGCGGCCTGCCGAAGAAGATGGCTCTCGAGCTGTTCAAGCCGTTCATCTACAACCGGCTCGAGGCAAAGGGCCTGGTCGGCACCATCAAGGCCGCCAAGGAGATGGTCGAGCGCGAAGAGGACGCGGTCTGGGACTCGCTCGAGGAGGTCATCCGTGACCACCCGGTGCTCCTCAATCGCGCGCCCACGCTCCACCGCCTCGGCATCCAGGCGTTCCAGCCGAAGCTGATCGAGGGCAAGGCGATCCAGATCCACCCGCTGGTCTGCGCGGCGTTCAACGCCGACTTCGACGGCGACCAGATGGCGGTGCACGTGCCGCTCTCGCCCAAGGCGCAGATCGAGAGCCAGGTCCTGATGCTGGCGGCGAACAACATCCTGTCGCCCGCTCACGGCCGCCCGCTCGCAGTGCCGAGCCAGGACCTGGTCCTGGGCGGCTACTACCTGACGATGATCAAGAAGGGAGCGCGCGGCGAGGGCCTGGTCTTCCCGGACTTCGACTCGGTGCTGATCGCCTACCAGGATGGCGCGGTCGAGACGCATTCGCAGATCCGCGTCCGCTACAGCGGCGAGTACATCAACCTCGAGACCCAGTACGACAACCAGGACATCGTCCACTCCGAGATCGAGGTTCTCGAGCGCGCGCTGATCGAGACCACCGTCGGCCGGGTGATCCTCAACCGCTCGTTGCCGAAGGAGATCCCGTTCGTCAACGGCCTGCTGAAGAAGCGGGGCCTGCAGGACCTGGTCGGCTTCTGCTTCATCAAGCACGGCAACGACATGACGGTCAGGATGCTCGACGACCTCAAGGAGGTCACCTTCACCTACGCGACGAAGGCGGGCATCTCGATCGGCGTCGAGGACATGGTCGTGCCGCCCGCGAAGGAGGAGCTGCTCGACCACGCGCGGCGCGAAGTGCTCGAGATCGAGAATCAGCGCTCCGCCGGCGTGATCACGCAGGGCGAGCGCCACAACAAGATCATCGACATCTGGCATCGCGTGACCGAGCGCGTCTCCGAGGAGATGTTCAAGGAGATGAAGCGAATCGAGAGCGAGCGTGACGAGTTCAATCCGATCAACATGATGGCGGACTCGGGCGCTCGAGGTTCGCGCGAGCAGGTGCGGCAGCTGGCCGGCATGCGCGGCCTGATGTCCAAGCCGTCGGGCGAGGTGATCGAGACCCCGATCACCGCGAACTTCCGCGAGGGCCTGTCGGTCGTCCAGTACTTCATCTCGACCCACGGCGCGCGCAAGGGCCTCGCAGACACCGCGCTCAAGACGGCGGACTCCGGCTACCTGACCCGCCGCCTCGTCGACGTCGCGCAGGACGTGATCGTCAACGAGGAGGACTGCGGCACGATCGACGGCATCTTCGTGTCGGCGATCATGGAAGGCGGCGAGATCCTCGAAGCGCTGCGCGACCGCATCGTCGGCCGCGTGAGCCAGGAGGACATCTACGACCCGATGACCGGCGAACAGCTGATCGACATCGGCGACGAGATCACCGAGGAGCTGGCGAACGCGATGCAGGCAGCCGGCATCGAGCGGGTCAAGATCCGCTCGGTGCTCACTTGCGAGGCCCGCCGTGGCGTCTGCGTCAAGTGCTACGGCCGCAACCTGGCGACGGGGCGCAAGGTCGAGATCGGCGAGGCGGTCGGCGTGATCGCCGCGCAGTCGATCGGCGAGCCCGGCACGCAGCTGACGATGCGGACCTTCCACTACGGTGGCACCGCGAGTCGCGCGTCGGCGAGCAGTCCAAGCACGAGGCCAAGAACCCGGGCATCGTCCGCTTCCTCAACGTGCAGACGGTCGAGGCGAAGAGCGGCGATCTCGTCGTTGTCAACCGCAACGGCAAGCTGCTCATCGTCGACCAGAAGGGACGCGAGCGGGAGCGCTACGCGCTCGCCTACGGCTCGCGCCTGCAGGTCCGCGAGGGCCAGGAGATCGAGCCGGGAGCGCCGCTGGTCGAGTGGGACCCGTTCACCTCGGCGATCCTCTCGGAGATCGCCGGCAAGGTCGAGTTCCGCGACATCGTCGAGGGCGAGAACGTCCGCGAGGAGACCGACAAGGTCACTGGTCTGTCGCAGCGCATCATCGTCGAGGCGTCGGCGAACGAGAAGCGGATTCCGGCCATCGTCGTCGCAGGGCGCGCGGCGCCGTGAGCGGCGCTACATCCTGCCCTCCGGTTCCCACCTGATGGTGCACGACAGTCAACAGGTCGCTGCCGGCGACGTGCTGGTCAAGATCCCGCGCGAGACCACCAAGACCAAGGACATCACCGGCGGTCTGCCGCGCGTCGTCGAGCTGTTCGAGGCGCGCGGCCCGAAGGAGCCGGCGATCATCACCGAGATCGACGGCGTGGTGCGCCTGGGCGAGATCCACAAGGGCATGCGCAAGGTCACTGGTCGAGGGCGAGACCGGGGAGGCGCGCGAGTACCTGGTGCCGCGCTCGGTGCACGTCAACGTGCAGGAGGGCGAGCGGGTGCAGCGCCGGCGATCCGCTGATCGACGGACCGATCAACCCGCACGACGTGCTCGCAGGTGCTGGGCGAGAAGGAACTGCAGCGCTACCTGGTCGACAAGATCCAGGAGGTCTACCGCTCGCAGAGCGTCGCGATCAACGACAAGCACATCGAGGTGATCGTGCGCCAGATGATGCGGTCGGTGAAGATCGAGGAGGTCGGCGACACCGAGTTCCTGGTCGACGAACAGGTGGACCGCTGGCGCTTCCAGGCAGGAGAACGACCGCGTGCTCGCGGCCGGCGGCCGTCCGGCGATCGGTCGGCCGCTGCTGCTGGGGATCACCAAGGCCTCGCTGTCGACCGACAGCTTCATCTCGGCCGCGAGCTTCCAGGAGACGACGCGGGTGCTCACCGAGGCGGCCATCGCGGGCAAGATCGACTACCTGCGCGGTCTGAAGGAGAACGTCATCGTCGGCCGGCTGATCCCGGCCGGTACCGGCATGGCTCGCCTACCACGACTTCCACATGGCCGAAGAGGTCCCGGAGCCGGGTCCGGAGCCGGAGGAGGAGATGTTCTTCGAGTTCGGCGAGGACGATACTCCGGTCGCTGCCCCAGGAGGTCCTCGACGTCGAATGAACGGCCAGGGGCCGAGGCAAGGCTCCGGCAGGCCCGAGTCGGCATCACCTTGCCGGCCCGCGGTCAGGCCTGTCCGGCGGCTCAGTTCGGGTCTCCGGCCCCGGGGCCTTGACCCCAGGCCGTCTCAGCTGGCCGTTTCGCTCCGCTCCCGCTGTGTTCGTAGGACCAGCCGGGTAGTGAGCTTGCGAATCCGGGCGCGGCGTGCCGCGACCGGTCGTGCCTGCGGCGAAAACGGCGCGGGACGGTCAGGAGAGATTATCAGGATGCCGACGATTCATCAGCTGGTTCGCGAGGGCCGGCAGCGTGTCATCAGCAAGACGAAGAGCCCTGCGCTCCAGCAGGCGCCCCAGCGGCGTGGAGTCTGCGTCCGGGTCTACACGCAGACGCCGAAGAAGCCGAACTCGGCGCTGCGCAAGGTGGCGCGCGTCCGCTTGACCAACGGGATCGAGGTCACGACCTACATTCCCGGGAGTCGGCCACAACCTGCAGGAGCACTCGATCGTTCTCATCCGCGGCGGTCGCGTCAAGGACTTGCCGGGCGTGCGGTATCACGTGGTTCGTGGGACGCTCGACTCGGTCGGTGTCCAGAACCGGCGCCAGGGGCGCTCCAAGTACGGCGCCAAGCGCCCGAAGTCGTGACGGCGAGAGTAGGACGACATGCCCAGGAGAAGAGAAGTCCCGAAGCGCGAGGTCCTGCCGGATCCGATCTACAACTCGCAGCTGGTCACCAAGTTCGTCAACGTGGTGATGCGCGACGGCAAGAAGACGATCGCCGAGCGGATCCTCTACGATGCCCTCGAGGCCGTGAAGCAGAAGCACCTCCGGACGATCCGCTCAAGGTCTTCAAGCGGGCGATCGAGAACGTCAAGCCGGCCGTCGAGGTCAAGTCCCGGCGCGTCGGCGGCTCGACCTACCAGGTGCCGATCGAGGTGCATCCGAGCCGCAAGCTGGCGCTCTCCATCCGCTGGATCATTCAGCCAGCGCGGAGAAGCGAGGCGAGAAGACGATGCGCTGGCAAGCTGGCCGGCGAGCTCCTGGATGCCGCCGAGAACCGCGGTGGGGCGATCAAGAAGAAGGAAGACACCCATCGGATGGCCGAGGCCAACAAGGCCTTCGCCCACTATCGCTGGTAGTTGAACAGGCGGCGCGGCGCCACCCCTTGGCGCCACTGTATGCCGCCTACGACGCAACTAGACGCTCGAGCGTACCTTCGGGGCGCATAGGATTATGGCGAGACAAGTCCCGCTGGCGATGACTCGCAATATCGGCATCATGGCGCACATTGATGCCGGTAAGACGACGACCACCGAGCGGATCCTCTTCTACACCGGGGTCAACTACAAGATCGGCGAGGTGCACGACGGCACCGCGACGATGGACTGGATGGTCCAGGAGCAGGAGCGCGGCATCACCATCACCGCCGCCGCCACCACCTGCTCTGGGACAAGCACCGGATCAACATCATCGACACTCCGGGTCACGTCGACTTCACGGTCGAGGTCGAGCGGAGCCTGCGCGTGCTCGACGGCGCGGTGGCCGTGTTCGACGCCGTCGCCGGCGTCGAGCCCCAGTCGGAGACGGTCTGGCGGCAGGCCGACCGCTACAAGGTGCCGCGGATCGCGTTCGTCAACAAGATGGACCGGACCGGAGCGGACTTCGACGCGGTGCGTGTCGATGATGCGGTCGCGCCTCAATGCGGCGCCGGTCGTGATCCAGCTGCCCTGGGGCAAGCGAAGACACCTTCCGCGGCATCATCGACCTCGCTCCGCATGAAGGCGCTCGCCTACAAGGACGAGACGATGGGCGCGGACTACGAGCTGCATCGACATCCCCGACGACCTGCTCGACGCAGGCCCAGGAGGCGCGCGAGAAGATGGTCGAGGCGATCGCCGAGACTGACGACGTCGCTGCTCGAGAAGTATCTGTCCGGCGAGGAGGTCTCGATCGAGGAGCTCAAGGTCGGCCTGCGGCGCGCGACGATCGCCAACCGCCTGCAGCCCGTGATCTGTGGCACCGCGTTCAAGAACAAGGGCGTCCAGCCGCTGCTCGACGCCGTGGTCGACTATCTGCCGTCGCCCGAGGACATCCCGCCGGTCCAGGGCCTCGAGCCCGGCACCGAGCGGCCGCTCGAGCGCAAGCGCGGAGGATTCGGAGCCGTTCTCGGCGCTGGTCTTCAAGATCATGACGGACCCGTTCGTCGGCCAGCTCGCCTTCTTCCGTGTCTACTCGGGACGGCTCGAGTCCGGGACCGCGGTGATCAACACCACCAAGGATCAGCAAGGAGCGCATCGGCCGCATCCTGCGCATGCACGCCAACAAGCGCGAGGAGATCGGCGAGGTGGTCGCGGGCGACATCGCGGCGGCCGTCGGCCTGAAGACCGTCACCACCGGCGACACCATCTGCGATCCGGCCAAGCCGATCGTGCTCGAGGCGATGAGTTTCCCGGAGCCGGTGATCTCCGTTTCGATCGAGCCCAAGACCAAGGCCGACCAGGAGAAGCTGGGGGTCGCTCTCGGCAAGCTGATGCAGGAGGACCCGACGTTCAAGGTCCATACCGAGCCCGACACCGGCCAGACGCTGATCTCGGGCATGGGCGAGCTGCACCTCGAGATCATCGTCGACCGCCTGACGCGCGAGTTCCATGTCCAGGCGAACGTCGGCAAGCCGCAGGTTGCCTACAAGGAGTCGATCACGCAGGAAGCGCAGGGCGAGGGCCGCTTCATTCGCCAGACCGGCGGCCGCGGCCAGTACGGTCACGCCAAGATTCGCCTGCGTCCGACCAGCGAGGCCGAGTTCGTCTTCAACAACGAGATCGTCGGCGGCGTCATTCCGCGCGAGTTCATCAAGCCGATCGAGCAGGGCATCCGCGAGGCGATGGAAAACGGCCCGCTGGCCGGTTATCCGCTGTCGGGCATCGAGGTCGAGCTCTACGACGGCAGCTTTCACGATGTCGACTCGTCGGAGATCGCGTTCAAGATCGCCGGCTCGATGGCCTTCCAGGATGCGTCGAAGAAGGCCAAGCCGGTGCTGCTCGAGCCGGTCATGGCGGTCGAGGTGGTCACCCCCGATGAGTACATGGGAGAGATCATCGGCGACCTCACGTCGCGCCGCGGCCGCGTGCAGCACATGGAGCCGCGCGGTCACGTCCAGGTGATTTCCTGCAAGGTGCCGCTGTCGGAGATGTTCGGCTACGCCACCGACGTGCGGTCCCTGTCGCAGGGTCGCGCCAGCTACACGATGCAGTTCTCTGCCTACGAGCAGGCCCCCAAGAGCGTCGCCGAAGAGGTGGTCGCCAAGGCGGCCGGCTGAGTCAACGGAATCGATCGGAACAGGAATCGGAGAGAGGGAGATGGCCAAGGAGAAATTCGATCGTACGAAGCCGCACGTGAACGTGGGGACGATTGGTCACGTGGATCACGGGAAGACGACGTTGACGGCGGCGATGACGAAGGTGGCGGCGGACAAGGGATGGGCGAAGTTCGTTTCGTACGACGAGGTGGCGAAGGCGTCGGAGTCTCAGGGTCGTCGTGATCCTTCGAAGATTCTGACGATCGCGACGTCGCACGTGGAGTATTCGACGCAGAACCGTCACTACGCGCACGTGGACTGTCCGGGGCACGCGGACTACGTGAAGAACATGATCACGGGCGCGGCGCAGATGGACGGAGCGATCCTGGTGGTGTCGGCGGCGGACGGTCCGATGCCGCAGACGCGGGAGCACATCCTGCTGGCTCGTCAGGTGGGCGTGCCGTACATCGTGGTGTTCCTGAACAAGGTGCGACATGGTGGACGATCCGGAGCTGCTGGACCTGGTGGAGCTCGAGGTTCGGGAGCTGCTGAAGATGTACGAGTTCCCGGGCGACGACGTGCCGGTGATCCGCGGCGCGGCGCTGAAGGCGCTGCAGGGCGACGACGGGCGAGCTCGCGGAGCGAGGTCGATCGTGAAGCTGTACGAGGCGTTGGACACGTACATTCCGATGCCGGAGCGCGATGATCGACAAGCCGTTCCTGATGCCGATCGAGGACATTTTCTCGATTTCGGGCCGTGGGACGGTGGTGACGGGCCGTGTGGAGCGCGGGATCGTGAAGGTGGGCGAGGAGATCGAGATCGTCGGGATCCGTCCGACGCAGAAGACGATCGTGACGGGCGTCGAGATGTTCCGCAAGCTGCTGGACCAGGGCCAGGCCGGGGACAACATCGGCGTGCTGCTGCGCGGGTACGAAGAAGGACGACGTGGAGCGGGGTCAGGTGCTGGCGAAGCCGGGCTCGATCACGCCGCACACGAAGTTCAAGGCGGAGGTGTACGTGCTGACGAAGGAAGAGGGTGGGCGTCACACTCCGTTCTTCAACGGCTACCGTCCGCAGTTCTACTTTCGGACGACGGACGTGACGGGAGTGGCGACGATGCCGGAGGGCACCGAGATGGTGATGCCCGGCGACAACGTGGGCCTGGAGATCGTGCTGATCGCGCCGATCGCGATGGAGAAGGGCGTGCGCTTCGCGATCCGCGAGGGCGGCCGCACCATCGGCGCCGGCACCGTCACCGAGATGATCGCGTAAGAGCCGCAGGCTCAGGCGGCAGAGGAATCGGCAATGGTGAACGAGAAGATCCGCATCCGTCTGAAGGCGTTCGACTATCGCATTCTCGACGCGTCGACCACGAGATCGTCGACACGGCGCGGCGCACCGGCGCCCGCGTCGTCGGCCCGATCCCCCTGCCGACCCAGATCTGCGCGCTACACCGTGAACCGCTCGCCGCACGTCGACAAGAAGTCGCGGGAGCAGTTCGAGATCCGCACGCACAAGCGCCTGCTCGACATCTTCGAGCCGACCAGCAACACCGTGGACGCGCTCATGAAGCTCGAGCTTCCTGCGGGTGTCGACGTCGAGATCAAGGCCTTCGGGAAGTGAGGAGCCGGTGATGGAAGGGATTCTCGGAAGGAAACTGGGGATGACTCAGATCTTCACCGCGGACGGTGCGACCGTTCCGGTGACGGTCGTCGAGGCCGGCCCCTGCGTGGTCGTCGCCCGCCGCACGGTCGAGAAGGACGGTTACGATGCCGTCCAGATCGGCCTGGTCGAGGCGAAGCCGCCGCGCAAGGTAACCAAGCCCATGCAGGGGCACTTCAAGAAGGCCGGCGTGCACGCCGGTTCGCGAGGTCGCGGAGTTCGCGATCGATCGGCGAGCGACTCCGACAGCCCGGGCGACCAGATCAAGGTCTCGATCTTCGCCGAGAAGGACTGGGTGGACGTCGTCGGTGTGTCCAAGGGCAAGGGCTTTCCAGGGCGTGGTCAAGCGGCACGGCTTCCGCGGTGGCCGCGCCAGCCACGGATCGATGTTCCATCGCGCGCCAGGCTCGATCGGCGGTTCCTCGAACCCGTCCCGCGTCTTCCCCGGCATGAAGTCCGGCGGTCGCATGGGCGGAGCGCGGATCACCACCAAGAACCTCCTGGTCGTCAAGATCGACGAGGAGAAGAACCTGATCTACCTGCGCGGCTCCGTACCGGGCGCGCGCAACGGCTACGTGGCGCTCAAGCGCGCCAAGCGCGGCTGACCGAGAGGCGATACGGTCATGAAGATCGCGGTCCGCAACTTCGACAACAAGACGGTGAAGCGAGCTCGATCTCCCCGAGGAGATCTTCGGCTACCCGTACAAGCAGCACCTGATCCACACGGCGGTACAGGCGTACCTCGCCGGTCTGCGCGCGGGCACGCACAAGACGAAGGTGCGCAGCGAGGTGTCCGGTTCCGGCAAGAAGCTCTGGAAGCAGAAGGGCACCGGCCGGGCGCGCATGGGGTCCATTCGCAGCCCCCTGTGCGGAAGGGCGGAACGGTTCATGGGCCGATGCCGCGTGACTACAGCAAGGCGCTGACGCCGGGCGAGAAGAGCAACGCGCTGAAGTCGGCCCTGTCGCGCAAGGCGAAGGAGAACGGCATCAGTCGTTCTCGACGAGCCTCGACGTCGGGTCGCCAAAGACCAAGGCATCTGGCCGACCGTGCTCGCCAAGCTGGGCGCCGGCGGCAAGGTCCTCCTCGTGGATCGCTTCGACAACGAGAAGCTGGCGCTCGCCTCGCGCAACCATCCGGCGATCAAGACGGTGGACGCCCTCGGCGGTCAACGTCTACGACGTCGTCGATCGTCCCTTCATCGTAGTCAGCGAGCAGGCGCTCGGTCGCCTGGTGGAGGTCCTCGGAGCATGAGAGATCCAGGACATCATCCGCCGTCCGCTGATCACGGAGAAGTCGACCCATCAGCGCGAGGGCGAGAACGTGCTCGCGTTCGAGGTCGACTCGCGGGCCAACAAGATCGAGATCGCAGCGCGCCGTGGAGACGCAGTTCAAGGTGAAGGTCGCTGACGTGCGGGTGGCGAACTGCCACGGCAAGGTGCGCGAGCAGGGTCGCTTCGCAGGGCGCCGTCCGGACTGGAAGAAGGCCTTCGTGCGTCTCGCCCCCGGCGAGAAGACGATCGACTTCTTCGAGGGCGTCTAAGGGCGGAGCGGAGTCCATGGGTATCCGACAGATCAGTCCGAGTCAACGCGTCCAGCCGCTTTCAGACCTTCCCGGACCTTCGAGGAGATCACGGCGGCGAGGCCGCTGAAGTCCCTCACGGACGGCAAGAAGTCGAGTGGCGGCCGCAACAACCGTGGTCAGCTGACCAACTGGTTCCGCGGCGGCGGTCACAAGCGGCGGTACCGCGAGATCGATTTCCGGCGCGACAAGCACGGCATTCCGGGCAAGGTCGCGTCGATCGAGTACGATCCCAACCGCTCGGCGCGTATCTGCGCTGCATCCACTACGCGGACGGCGAGAAGCGCTACATCCTGGCCGCCCGCAGGGACTGCAGGGTGGGCGACGCAGGTCGATCGCCGGCGAGACCAGGCAGAGATCAACGTCGGCAACGCGCTGCCGCTGCGGCTGATCCCGCTCGGCACGGTGATCCACAACGTCGAGCTGCAAGCGGGCAAGGGCGGGCAGACTGGTGCGCTCGGCCGGCGCCGGGGCGCAGCTGATGGCGAAGGAGGGCGTCTACGCCCAGGTCAAGCTGCCCTCCGGCGAGGTGCGCAGGATTCAACATCGACTGCTACGCCACGATCGGCCAGGTTGGCAACATCGAGCACGAGAACGTCTCGTACGGCAAGGCCGGCCGGCGACGCTGGCTCGGACGCAAGCCCCACAACCGCGGCGTCTCGATGAACCCGGTCGACCACCCGATGGGTGGCGGCGAAGGCAAGACCTCGGGCGGCCGGCATCCCTGCACCCCGTGGGGCGTGCCGACGAAGGGCTACAAGACTCGCAACAACAAGCGGACGGACGCGCATGATCGTGCGCCGGCGCAACCAGAAGTGAGGACGGAGGTAACCGATGTCGCGTTCGCTCAAGAAGGGCTTCTTCATCGACGAGCATCTCCACGACAAGGTCGTCGCGATGAACTCGAGCCGGCGAGCAAGCGCGTGATCAAGACCTGGTCCCGGCGCTCGACGGTCATCCCCGAGATGGTCGGGTCATACCTTCGCCGTCCACAACGGCAAGAAGTTCATCCCGGTGTACGTCAGCGAGAACATGGTCGGGCACAAGCTCGGCGAGTTCGCGATGACGCGGACCTTCCGCGGCCACAGCGGCAAGAAGGCCGCCGAGAAGCCGCGGCACCGAAGAAGGCGTGAGGGGGGCAACGGCAATGGAAGTCACTGCGCGTCTCCGTCACCTGCAGGCCTCGCCCCAGAAGGTGCGGCTGGTGGTCGATCTCATCCGCGGCAAGGACGTGGAAGAGGCGGCGACCATCCTGCGTACCACCAAGAAGTCTGCGGCCAAGCCGATCGAGAAGCTGCTGAAGTCGGCCGTGGCCAATGCCGAGAACCGCGACGACAACGTCGACGTCGCCAAGCTTGTACGTCAAGACGGCGTTCGTCGACGGCGGGCCGTCGCTGAAGCGCATCCGTGCCAGCACGATGGGCCGGGCGTTCCGGATCCTCAAGCGGCGGAGCCACGTCACGATCACTCTCGATACCCGCAAGGTCGGCAGCCAGGGAGGCAAGTAGTCGTGGGTCAGAAAACTCATCCGTACGGGTTCCGGCTGGGCTACAACAAGACCTGGCACTCCCGCTGGTACGCCGAAGGCGAATACTCGAAGCTGCTGCACTCGGACCTGAAGCTCCGCGACGACCTCAAGAAGCGCCTGGGTCACGCAGGAGTCTCGGAGATCGACATCGAGCGCGCGGCGGACAAGCTGCGGGTCACCATCCACACCTCGCGGCCGGGCATCATCATCGGCCGCAAGGGCGCGGAGGTCGACAAGCTGCGCGACGATCTCGCCAAGAGCACCGGCCGCGAGGTCCACATCAACATCCAGGAGATCCAGCGCCCCGAGCTCGACTCGCAGCTGGTCGCCGAGTCGATCGCGGGCCAGCTCGAGCGCCGCGTCTCCTTCCGCCGCGCCATGAAGAAGGCGATGGAGTCCGCCTTCCGCTTCGGCGCCAAGGGCGTGAAGATCATGGTTGCCGGCCGGCTCGGCGGCGCCGAGATCGCGCGCACCGAGTGGTACCAGGAAGGGCGGCTGCCGCTCCACACGCTCAAGGCCGACATCGACTACGGGTTCGCCGAGGCGCGGACCACGTACGGTGTAATCGGCGTCAAGGTCTGGGTCTACAAGGGCGACCTTCTCAAGGAAAAGGGCCGGCGCGCGACGGCCTGATCGGAGGACTGATGCCATGTTGATGCCGAAGAAGGTCAAGTTCCGCAAACAGCACCGCGGCCGCCGGGCCGGCAACACCAAGGCCGGCGAGTACATCGCGTTCGGCGACTACGCGCTGCAGGCGCTCGAGCAGGGCTGGGTGACTGCCCGGCAGATCGAGGCCGGGCGAATCGCGATCACCCGCCACGTGAAGCGTGGCGGCAAGATTTGGATCCGGGTCTTCCCGGACAAGCCGTACACCAAGAAGCCGCTCGAAACCCGTATGGGCAAGGGCAAGGGCAACCCGGAAGGCTGGGTGGCGGTGATCAAGCCGGGCCGGATCCTGTTCGAGATCGAAGGGGTCACTCCGGAGATCGCCGTCGAAGCGATGAAGCTGGCTTCCCACAAGTTCGGTATCAAGACGCGCTTCGTGTCGCGACACGCGGAGCTGAAGTAGGAGAGGGCGATGAAGACCGTTAAGACTCTGCGCGAGCTGCGCGAGAAGGGCGAAGGCGACCTGCGCGTGCGCGAGAAGGAGCTTGCCGAGCAGCTCTTCGCGCTCCGGCTGCAGAAGACGACGGGGCAGCTCGAGAAGCCCTCGAAGTTCCGCGAGGCGCGCCGCGAGCTCGCCCGTGTTCTGACCGTACTGCGCGAGAAGCGCCAGGCGGGATGAGGTTGGCGACCATGAGCGAGACGACGCAAAAGGACCGCGGCCGGCGGCAGGAGAAGGTCGGCGTGGTGCTGAGCAGCAAGATGGACAAGACGGTCGTCGTGGCGGTCGAGAAGACCATCACTCACCGCCTCTACCACCGCTACCAGAAGCGGACCTCGAAGTTCTACGCCCACGACGAGGAGAACAAGTGCAAGCCCGGCGACAAGGTGCGGATCGGTCGCAAGCCGCCCGCTGTCGCGGCTGAAGCGCTGGACCGTCGGCGAGATCCTCGAAAGCGCCCGGGAGGACTGACGCCATGATCCAGATGCGCACCATCCTCGATGTGGCGGACAACTCGGGCGCGAAGAAGATTGCGTGTATCCAGCTGCGCGGAGCGCTCGGCACCTACGCCCGGCTCGGGGACATCATCACCGCGTCGGTCAAGGAAGCGACGCCGGACGGCACCGTCAAGAAGGGCCAGGTGGTCAAGGCCGTCGTGGTCCGGACGGTGTCCGCGCAGCGCCGGCGGGACGGCAGCTACATCCGCTTCGACCAGAATGCGGCCGTCCTGATCAACGATCAGAAGGAGCCGATCGGTACCCGCGTCTTCGGTCCGGTCGCCCGAGAGCTGCGCGAGAAGAAGTTCATGAAGATCATCTCGCTCGCGCCGGAAGTGATCTGAGGCGGAAATGAAGAAGACGAAGATCAAGAAGAACGATCAGGTCCTGGTGATCGCCGGCAAGGACCGGGGGGCGAAGGGCCGGGTTCTCCGGGTCCTTCCCGCCAAGGAGATGGCGGTGGTGGAGCGGATCAACCTGGTGAAGCGCCACACGCGGGCCAATCCGCAGCGTGGCATCCAGGGCGGCATCCTCGAGCGGGAGGCCCCGATCCGGCTCTCCAACCTGATGGTGATCGACCCGCAGTCGGGCAAGGGCACCCGGGTCGGGCGCAAGCGGCTCGAGGACGGAACCGGAGCGCGCGTCGCGAAGAAGAGCGGCGCGACGCTGTCGTAGGAGCGGAGTGGCGATGGCGAAGAAGACCGAGAAGTCGGCGCCGGCAGAGCGGCACGTGCCGCGCCTCAAGAAGCAGTACGACGACGACGTCGTCCCGAAGCTGAAGAAGGAGTTCGGGATCGACAACGCGATGGCTGTTCCGCGCCTGGAGAAGATCGTCCTGAACATGGGACTTGGCGAGGCGATCCAGAACATCAAGACTCTCGACGACGGCGTGGAAGAGCTCGCCTCGATCGCGGGCCAGAGACCCTCGGTGCGCCGGGCCCGCAAGTCGATCGCTTCGTTCAAACTGCGCGAGGGCATGCCGATCGGGTGCAGTGTCACACTGCGCGGCGATCGGATGTGGGAGTTCCTCGACCGGCTGATCGCCATCGCGCTGCCGCGCGTGCGTGACTTCCGGGGCGTGCCGACGCGCAGTTTCGACGGCCGCGGCAACTACACGCTCGGAATCCGCGATCACCTGATCTTCCAGGAGATCGATTTCAACAAAGTCGACAAGTCGAAGGGCATGAACGTGACGTTCGTCACCACTGCCGAGAACGACGAGCAGGCGCTTCACCTCCTGCGCGAGCTCGGCATGCCGTTCGCGCGCAGCTGACGGGCAGCGAGAGATTAGGAGTCGAGATGGCGACTGCGGCCAGAATGGCGAAGACCAGGATCTCCCTGAAGTTCAAGATTCGGGAGCGCAACCGGTGCAAGCGGTGCGGGCGTCCGCGCAGTTTCATGCGGAAGTTCGGATTGTGCCGCATCTGCTTTCGCGACCTCGCCCGGCAGGGGTACCTCCCGGGCGTGATCAAGGCGAGCTGGTAAGAGAGATCGAGATGAGCAACATGGATCCGGTTTCCGATCTGCTGATGCGGATCCGGAACGCGCACCTGGCCAAGCACGATCGGGTCGACGTGCCCAGCTCCAAGCTGAAGGCGGAGATCTGCAAGATCCTGCGGGACGAGGGTTTCATCAAGAACTATCGGCTCGTCGAGCAGCAGCCGTTCCCCATGATCCGGGTTTTCCTGCGAGTACGACGACTGGGCGAACCGGCAATCACGCACGTAAAGCGCGTGTCGAAGCCCGGGCGGCGCGTCTATCGGGGCGCCGACGACATCAAGCCCGTCCTCGACGGTCGCGGTCTGGGTGTGATTTCGACCAACCTCGGGGTGCTCTCCGACCGTCAGGCGCGTGAGCGCCGCGTGGGCGGCGAGGTGCTCTGCGAGGTCTGGTAAAAGGGGCGAACGATGTCGCGAGTTGGAAGAAAGCCGATCGACGTCCCTGGCGAGGTCAAGGTGACCGTCGCGGGAGACATGTTCACTGCCGAAGGCCCGAAGGGCAGGTGTCGCAAGCGCTTCTGCCGGGATTTCCGGTCGAAGTCGAGGGCGGCCAGATCCCGGTGGGGCGGCCGGGAGACGCGGGGCCTGACCGCGCGAAGCACGGCCTGATGCGCGCCCTGCTCGCCAACGCTGTCGAAGGCGTCGCGCAAGGGATTCAGCCAGGGCCTCGAGATCATCGGGGTGGGCTACAAGGCGGAGTTCCGCGGCGCGGAGGTCCACTTCGCGCTCGGCTATTCGCACCCCGTCGTCTTCAAGATCCCGGCGGGCATCAAGATCGAAGTCGACGCCAAGGCCGGCAAGATGCAGGTCTCGGGCGCGGACAAGCAGCTGCTCGGTCAGGTCTGCGCGGAGATCCGCCGCTTGCGGCCGCCCGATCCGTACAAGGGCAAGGGCATCAAGTTCGTCGACGAGGTCATCCGCCGCAAGGTCGGCAAGGCGGGCGCCAAGTAGGCCTCCGGCCACGGCGCTCCATATCGGGAAGGAAAGCCATGTCGGATCTGAACAAGAAGAAGGTCCTCGAGAAGCGTTACCGCAGGGAGCGCGCGCACGAGCGGCTGCGCCAGCGGATCGTCGGCACCGCCGACCGTCCGCGCCTGGCGGTCTTCAAGAGCGCGAAATACGTCTACGCACAGGTGATCGACGACGAGAAGGGCACCACGCTGGTGTCTGCGACTTCGCTCGAGGCCTCGGTCAGGGCGGCGATCGAGGGGTCCGCCGCGAACAAGGCGGCGGCCAAGCGTCGTCGGCGAGACAGTGGCGGAGCGCGCGCTGGCGCGCGGAATCCAGAAGGTGGTCTTCGACCGCGGCGGATACCAGTACCACGGCAAGGTCAAGGAGTTGGCCGAGGCGGCGCGCGCCAAGGGCCTGCAGTTCTGAGGACGGAACGTACGCCCGGCGCGACGGCACGAAGGAGAACGGCGTTGGCTAGGGATTTCGAGCAGGAGAGCGAGTTCGTCGAGCAGGTGGTGCACATCAACCGGGTCACCAAGGTGGTCAAGGGAGGCAAGAACTTCTCCTTCTCGGCGCTGGTGGTGATCGGTGACGGCAACGGCCGCGTGGGCTACGGTGCAGGAAAGGCCAAGGAAGTTCCCACCGCGATCCGCAAGGGGATCGAGATCGCCAAGAAGCACCTGATCAACGTTCCCGATGAAGGGCAACACGATCCCGCACGAGGCGATGGGCGAGTTCGGGTCCGGCAAGGTCCTGATGAAGCCGGCCTCGCGCGGGCACCGGCGTGATCGCCGGCGGTCCGGTGCGCGCCGTCGATCGAGGCCGCCGGCATCCAGGACATCCTGACCAAGTCGCTCGGCTCGACCAACCCGCACAACGTGGTCAAGGCCACGTTCGACGCCCTGCTCAAGCTTCGCGCGGAAGACCGCCGGGGCGCGCGGGTCGCGGCGCGGGCGGCCGAGGCGGCGGCGTCCGCGAGCGCCTGAGCGCGGCGGACGGCGAGGTAAGACGATGAGCCAGAAGAAGACGATCCGTATCCGTCAGGTCAAGAGCGCGATCGGCACCAAGCCGAACCACCGGGAGGTTCTTCGCGGGCTCGGGCTGCGTCGGATCCGCCACGAAGTCGAGCGCGAGGACACTCCCGCGGTGCGCGGCATGATCGCCAAGATCTCCTCATCTCCTCGAGATCAGTCGAGGATTGACGATGAAGCTGCACGAACTCTCTCCGGCGCCGGGCAGCACCCACTCCAAGAAGCGCGTGTCGGCCGCGGCAAGGGGTCGGGCCTGGGCAAGACCGCGGGTCGCGGTCACAAGGGCGGCCAGTCGCGGTCGGGCTACAGTGTCCGGCCCGGTTTCGAGGGCGGCCAGATGCCGCTCGTCCGTCGCGTGCCGAAGCGCGGCTTTCACAACGAGTTCCGCGTCGAGTACGTCGTGGTCAACGTCTCCGCAGCTGGGCGACCTGGGCGGGACCGTGACGCCCGAGATCCTCGCCGAGCGTGGCCTCGTCCACAAGGGCCGGCCGGTCAAGGTGCTCGGCAACGGCGAGATCTCCGCCGCAGTCACCGTGGCGGCCCACAAGTTCAGCGACTCGGCGCGCGCCAAGATCGAGGCGGCCGGCGGCCGGTGCGAGGAGATCGCCTAAGTGCTGGAGAGCTTCCGGAACATCTTTGCGATCCCGGATCTGCGCAAGCGGCTGCTCTTCACGTTCGGCCTGCTCGCGGTCTACCGGATCGGCTGTCACATCCCGACGCCGGGCATCGACCCGAAGGCGTTGATCGAGTTCATGAACGAGGTCCAGAACACCTTCTTGGGCTTCGTGAACACCTTCACGGGTGGCAGCCTGGAGCGGGTCGCCGTCTTCGCGCTCGGGATCATGCCGTACATCACGGCATCGATCATCCTGCAGCTGCTGACGGTCGTCGTGCCCTACCTCGAGAAGCTCTCGAAGGAAGGTGAGCTCGGCCGCAAGAAGATCACCCAGTACACGCGCTATGGCACGGTGGTGGTGTCGATCATCCAGTCGACCGGCATCGCGCTCTTCCTCGAGAAGACCTCCACCCCGGCCGGCGCGGCGCTGGTGCCGGATCCGGGCTGGGCCTTCCGCATGATGACGGTGCTGACCCTGACCACGGGTTGCGCCTTCATCATGTGGCTGGGCGAGCAGATCAGCGAGCGGGGCGTCGGCAACGGGATCTCCCTGATCATCTTCGCCGGCATCGTGGTCGGGTTGCCGAGCGCGGTGGCCGACACGGTCGGCAAGATCCGCACCGACGAGCTCTCGATCCTCGGGTGTCATCGTGCTCCTCGCGTTCATGGTGGCGGTGGTCGGATTCATCGTCTATCATGGAACGGGCGCAGCGCCGGATTCCGGTGCAGTACGCGAAGCGGATGGTCGGTCGCAAGGTCTACGGCGGCCAGAGCACCTATCTGCCGCTGCGGGTGAACACTGCGGGCGTGATCCCGGTGATCTTCGCGAGTTCGCTGCTCGCGCTGCCGACGACCGTCGCCCAGATGCTCCAGGTGCCGTGGCTCCAGAAGGTGGCCGATCACGCTGGCCTGGGGGCAGCCGCTCTACTACCTGCTCTACGTCGGCCGGCATCGTCTTCTTCAGCTACTTCTACGTCTCGATCATCTTCAACCCGGCGGACCTCGCCGAGAACATGCGGAAGTACGGCAGCTTCATTCCCGGCATCCGATCCGGCAAGCGCACCGCCGAGTACATCGACCACATCCTGACCCGCATCACCCTGGTCGGTGCGCTCCTACCTCGCCTGGTGGCGGTGCTGCCGGACTTCCTGCTCAACGGCATCCGGGTTCAGAACCTGCCCTGGGTAGGTCCGACGATCGACGCCTACATGCCGACGCTGGATCACGGAAGGCATGGGCGTCAACTTCTACTTCGGCGGCACCTCGCTGCTCATCGTCGTCGGCGTGGCGATGGACACGCTGCAGCAGATCGAGAGCCAGCTGGTGATGCGCAACTACGACGGATTCCTGAAGCGCGGCCGGATCCGTGGGCGGCGCAGCTGAGGCAGACATGGGCGCGGTCGGCCTGCGACGCGGTGATCGCTCGGTGCCCCGGGGAGTGGCAAGGGGACTCAGGCGGAGGTTCCTGGCCGGCGATCTCGGAGTCCCGGCCATCTCGACCGGGGAAATGCTGCGGCAGGCTGTCGCGGAAGGCACCGAGCTGGGTGCGCGGGTCGAGGGCATCATGGCGTCCGGAGCTGCTCGTCGACGACGGCCTGATGGCCGAAGTCGTCGCCGAGCGTCGGGGCCGATCCGACGCCGAACCGGGTTTCCTGCTCGACGGGTATCCGCGGACTGCCGCCGCAGGCCGAGTCGCTCGACGGCCTCCTCGCGGCGCGAGGCGCGGGCCTCGACGCCGTTCTGCTCCTGGACGTGCCCGAGGAGGAGCTCGTCCGGCGGGCGCTCGGCCGCCGCCGTGCCGACGACCTGACGCGGTCATCCGTGAACGGCTGCGGATCTACCAGGAGAAGACCGGCCCCTGGTCGACGCACTACGGCGACGAGGGCTGCTGGTGCGGATCGACGGCAATCGGGCGGTGGAAGCGGTGACCCAGGTCGCGCTCGCGGCCCTCCGGAGGGCGGGACAGTGGTCCTGAAGACGGCGAGCGAGCTCGACCTGATGCACGAGGCCAACCGGATCGTGCACCTGGTCCTGGACGGCATGTCGAGCTTTGCCGTCCCGGGGTCACCACCCGGGAGCTGGATCGGTTCGCGGAGCGGACGATCCGGGAGGCGGGGGGCGTTCCGGCCTTCCTGAACTACCGCGGCTACCCGGCGACACTGTGCACGTCGATCAATGACGTGATCGTGCACGGGATCCCGAGCGAAACCCCCCTCGCGGAAGGGGACATCATCGGAGTTGACTGCGGAGTGGTTTTTAAGGGATACTATGGTGATGCCGCGAGGACGTTCGCCGTGGGGCGGGTCAGCCCCGAGGCGGAGCGTCTGATCGCGGCGACCCGACGCGCGCTCGAGCTCGCCGTCGAGGCGGTCCGGCCCA
This sequence comes from uncultured Acidobacteriota bacterium, assembly GCA_963803995.1. Classification (GTDB taxonomy): domain Bacteria; phylum Acidobacteriota; class Thermoanaerobaculia; order Multivoradales; family JAGPDF01; genus JACTMI01. The sequence continues at coordinate 78,155 of CAWDOT010000005.1, read as the reverse complement.
ACCTGCGCCTCTCCGACATCGGCCACGCGGTACAGCAGTACGTGGAGTCGCAGGGCTTCTCGGTGGTTCGGGACTTCGTTGGGCACGGCATCGGAACCGCGCTCCACGAGGAGCCCCAGGTGCCCAACTTTGGCGACCCTGGACGCGGTCCTCGGCTCAAGCCGGGTCTGGTTCTGGCCATCGAGCCGATGGTCAACGCAGGGTCCGCCGGGGTCGAGGTCGACGCCGACGGCTGGACGGCGCGCACGAAGCGACGGATCGCTGTCCGCGCACTTCGAGTACTCGGTCGCCGTGACCGAGTCCGGAGCGCGGATTCTCGGTCTGTAGAACGCGAAGGAAGGACCGGAGAGCTTGGCCAAGGAAGAGGCGATCGAGATCGAAGCGACGGTCATCGAACCGTTGCCGAACGCGATGTTCCGGGTGGAGCTCGAGAACAAGCACCAGGTGCTCGCCCACATCTCGGGGAAGATGCGCAAGCACTTCATCCGAATCCTGCCCGGCGACCGGGTGCTCGTCGAGCTGTCGCCCTACGATCTGTCGCGCGGGCGGATCGTCTATCGGCTGAAGTAACGAGGTACGGAGCCATGAAAGTTCGTTCATCTGTCAGGCGGATCTGTCCCGAAGTGCAAGATCGTCCGGCGCGCGGGCGTCATCCGCGTGATCTGCGACAACCCCAAGCACAAGCAGCGTCAGGGATAGAGAGGCGAGGCCATGGCACGCATCGCAGGCGTCGACCTGCCGCAGAACAAGCAGGTCTGGATCGGCCTGACCTACATCCACGGCATCGGGCGCACGCGCTCGAAGTCAGCATCCTCGCCGCGGCCGGAGTTCCCGAAGCCCTCGACCAAGGTCCGGGATCTCTCCGAGGACGAGGCCCAGCGCATTCGCAAGATCATTCAGGACGAGGGCGCGCGTGGAGGGCGACCTGCGCAAGGAGGTCTACCAGCAACATCAAGCGCCTGATGGAGATCGGCTGCTATCGTGGCGTTCGTCACCGTCGGGGCCTGCCCGGTGCGGGGACAGCGCACGAACACCAACGCCCGCACCCGCAAGGGCCCGCGCAAGCGCGACGGTGGCCACCAAGAAGAAGCTGACGAAGAAGTAACGGGGTAATTCGAGATGGCGAAGGCAGCGGCTGCGGAGACGGGCGCCAAGAAGGGCAAGAAGGGCGCCAAGAAGAAGGAAAAGCGGCGTCGTCCCGCACGGGGTGGCCCACATCCAGGCCTCCTTCAACAACACGATCGTCTCGATCGCCGACCCGGAGGGCAACGTCGCTCACCTGGTCGTCCGCCGGGCAGGATCGGATTCAAGGGCTCGCGCAAGGGCACGCCGTTCGCCGCGCAGGTCGCCGCACAGAGCGCGGGAAACCTGGTCAAGGACCTCGGCATGCGCTCTGTCGACGTCGAGGTCAAGGGGCCGGGCGCCGGCCGCGAATCGGCGATCCGCGCGCTGCAGGCGAGTCGGGCGTCGAGATCAAGTCGATCAAGGACGTGACGCCGATTCCGCACAACGGCTGCCGGCCGCGCAAGCGGCGGCGCGTCTGATGCCGGACCGACGAAAGGACCCTGGCGGAGGGCGGCAACGAAGCGCCCGCCGCGGCAGGCTACCTGAAGGAACGAGCGCTTCGGCTCGGTGGTGTGCACCGGATGCTCGAGCGCGTCTTCCCTGGACCGGAGTCCCCGTAGCAGCGGGGAGAAGACGAGACGAGGAGAAGGAAATTGGCACGCTACACCGGACCTGTCTGCCGGCTCTGCCGGCGCGAGCGCATGAAGCTGTTTCTCAAGGGCGACCGTTGTTTCAAGGAGAAGTGCGCGATCGAGCGGCGCGGCTATCCGCCGGGCCAGCACGGTCAGCGCCGCGGCCGCCGCACCGTCGGCTACGGACTCCAGTTGCGCGAAAAGCAGAAGGTCAAGCGCATCTACGGAGTTCTCGAGCGGCAGTTCCGCCTCTACTTCCAGGAGGCGGACCGACGCAAGGGCATCACCGGCGAGAACCTGCTCCAGATGCTGGAGCGGCGCCTCGACAACGTCGTCTTCAGCCTCGGCTTCGCGGCCTCGCGGTCGCAGGCCCGCCAGCTGGTGCGCCACGGGCACATCCTGGTCGACGGCAAGAAGACGACCATCCCGTCCTTCCAGGTCCGCGCCGGTCAGGCCGTCGCGGTCAAGGAGGCGAGCCGCAAGAACGAGCAGATCCGTTCCGCCGTCGAGTCGGCCACCGGGCGTGGGGTGCCGGAGTGGCTCTCGCTCGACGCCGAGAACTTCACCGGCAAGGTGCAGGCACTGCCGAACCGAGAGGACATCAAGCTGCCGATTCAGGAGCAGCTGATCGTCGAGCTCTACAGCCGGTAAACGAGCGCATTCGCGACACCAAGGAGCCATACGATGCTTTGGAAGGGTTTCCAGCGCCCGAAGCGCGTCGACATCGACACCGAGAGCCTGACTCCGACCTACGGAAAGTTCTCGGCCCAGCCCTTCGAGCGCGGCTTCGCCACCACGGTGGGCAACGCGCTCCGTCGGTGCCTGCTCTCGTCGATCGAGGGCGCGGCGGCGACGGCGGTACAGATCGAAGGCGTTCAGCACGAGTTCTCCTCGATCCCCGGGGTCAAGGAGGATGTGACGGAAGTGGTCCTCAACCTGAAGCAGGTCCCACTGCGCATGCATACCGAGGATCCGCGCATCCTGACTCTCGACGTCACCGGACCGCGTGACGTGAAGGCGGGCGACCTCGCCGGCGATCCGCAGATCGAGGTCTGCGATCCCGACGTCCACCTCGCGACCGTCAACGACGAAGGTCGCCTGCGCATGCAGATCCAGATCAAGCGCGGCCGCGGATACGTCACCGCGGACAAGAACACCGACGAGTCGCTGGGCATCGGCTGGATTCCGCTCGACTCGGTCCACAGCCCCGTCAAGCGCGTCAACTACCGGGTCGAGACCGCCCGTGTCGGCCGCATGACCGACTACGAGAAGCTCAACCTCGACGTCTGGACCAACGGCACGATCTCCCCGGAGGAGTCGGTCTCCCTGGCGGCCACGCTGCTCAAGGAGCACCTGGCGATCTTCATTGCCGCCGAGGAGGCCGCCCGCGGAATCGACGCTGCGGGGTCGACCGAGACCACGGCGATCGAGTCGCTCCTGGGCAAGAGCCTGGAGGACTTCGACCTGTCGGTGCGCACGGCCAACTGCCTCAAGAACGCCAGCATCCAGACCCTTCGGGACCTGGTGGCGAGGTCGGAGAAGGACATTCTCGAGATCAAGAACTTCGGCAAGAAGTCCCTCGAGGAGCTGCAGGAGCTGCTCGGCCGCCTCGGCCTCTCCTTCGGCATGAATGCTTCGGGCGGCGCGGACCTGGGCGCCTGAGCCGGGAGGAGAGATCAGCATGCGCCACAACACGTTCGGAAGGAAACTCGGTCGCACCACTGCGCATCGCCTGGCGATGTTCCGCAACCAGCTCGCCTCGCTGATGGAGAACGAGCGGATCGTGACCACGCTGCCCAAGGCCAAGGAGTTGCGGCCGATCGCCGAGAAGGTCGTCACGCAGAGCCGTCGCGGGACGGTGCACGCGCGCCGGCTGGTGGGCCGCTGGTTGCTGAGCCGAGACCTGATCAAGAAGTTGTTCGACGAGATCGCGCCCCGCTTCGAGACCCGTCCGGGCGGCTACCTGCGTATCGTCAAGCTGGGACCCCGGCAGGGCGACGGCGCCGAGATGGCCGTGCTCGAGTTCGTGGACTTCCAGCTGAAGAAGAAGGCTGCCGCGGCGCCGGCGGGCGAGGACAAGGGCAGGAAGGCGAAGAAGGGCGAGGAGGCGCCGGCGGCCGAGACGGCTGAGAAGCCGAAGAAGGCCAAGGCTGCCAAGCCCGTCGGCGACAAGAAGACGGCGAGCAGGGCGCCGCGTGCAGACGCCAAGGGGCACGCCACCACCAAGGCCTCGACGCGCAAGGCGAGCGCGCCGAAGAAGGCCGGCGGCGAGTAGTCGCCCGGCTTCCGGGCAGCAGCGATCGGGCCGGTACCCGCGAGGGTGCCGGCCCTTTCGTTTTCCAACGAAAGAGCCGGCGCTCCTCGCGGAGGCGCCGGCTCGGGGGCTGCGGCGGCGAGGATCAGACGCGGCGCAGGTACTTGTTCTCGCGGGTGTCGATCTCGATCTTCGTGCCCGACTCGATGAACGGCGGCACCTGAACCACCAGGCCGGTCTCCATCTTGGCGGGCTTGTAGGAGGAGGACGCGGTGGCTCCGCGCAAGCCGGGTTCGGTCTCGACGACCTCGAGGGCCACGGTCTGGGGCAGCTCGAGGCCGACCGGCGTCCCCTCGTAGAAGTCGACCTTCAGCGTGGAGTTGGGAAGCAGGTAGAGCAGAGAGTCGCCGAGCACCTCGTCGGACATGGTGATCTGGTCATACGACACCGTGTTCATGAAGTGGTGTCCCTCACCGTCCGAGTAGAGGTACTCCATGGGAATGGTGTCGAGAATCGCCCGCTCGACTCCCTCCGTGGAGCTGAACCGGTGCTCGAAGCTGTTGCCGGTCTTGAGATTGCGCATTCGGATCTGCACGAACGCCCGCAGGTTGCCGGGGGTCCGGTGGGTGACGGTCATGACGCGACAGACGTCTCCTTCGTGCAGGATGCACATCCCGGAGCGCAGTGAGCTGGCCTGAATCAATCGACGACCTCCTGAAACGGGTGGGGAGCGGGGAAGCGGGGCCTCAGGCTTCCTGCTCCTCCTTCATGTTCTTGCGCGCCTCGGAAATGATCTTCTCCTGCACCAGGCGCGGGACCTCTTCGTAGTGCGAGAACTCCATGTGGAAGCTCGAACGGCCCTGGGTCATCGAGCGCAGCGCCGGGGCGTAGTTGAGCATCTCGGCCATCGGCACCATGGCGCTGACGATCTGGACGCCGCCCTTCGAGTCCATTCCCTGCGGGCGTCCCCGGCGGTGCGACAGGTCGCTCATCACGTCGCCCATGAACTCGTCGCTGGTGTGGATCTCGACCTTCATCACCGGCTCGAGAAGCGTGGGCGAGGCCTTGGCCATCGCGTCCTTGTAGGCGAGCGAGCCCGCGATCTTGAAGGCGAGCTCCGAGGAATCGACGTCGTGGTACTGGCCGTCGAGCAGGCGGACCCGGAAGTCCACCATCGGGTGCCCGGCGAGAAAGCCCTTCTGCCGGGCCTCCTGGATGCCCTTCTCGACCGCCGGTCGGAAGTTCTGCGGGATGGCCCCGCCGAAGATGTCGTCGACGAACTCGAAATCGCCGCCGCGCGGCAAGGGCTCGATCCTGATCTTGCAGTCAGCGAACTGGCCGCGGCCGCCCGTCTGCTTCTTGTGGCGTCCATGGCCGTCCGCCGACTTGAGGATGGTCTCCCGGTAGGGGACCTTGGGGGCGTGCAGGATGACCTCGACGTTCGAACGCCGTTTCATGCGGGCGAGCGTGATCTCGACGTGCAGTTGCCCGGAGCCGGAGAGCAGGAACTCGTGGGTCTGCGGGTCGCGACCGGCGCGCAACGAGGGATCCTCCTCGATCAGCCGGTTGAGCGCCTCGCCGATCTTCTCCTCGTCGCCTTTGCTCTTAGGCTCGATGGCGAAGGACATCGCCGGCTCCGCGATCTGCACCCAGGCGGCGTGCACCGGACTGTCCTTGGCGCACAGGGTGTCACCGGTCTGGGACACACGCAGCTTGGGGACGCCGCACAGGTCGCCGGCGATCACACGTGGCAGGGCCGTGCCGGCCTTTCCCTGCAACGAGACCAGGCCGTGCGCCTTCTCGGTCTCCTCGGCGCGCGCGTTCCAGGCCTGGGCGTCGTTGGAGAGGTGTCCGGAGATGACGCGCACGAGCGTCAGCCTCCCGGTGAAGGGGTCGTTGAGGGTCTTGAACACCAGGGCCGCGAGCGGCGCTGCGGAGTCGGCGGCCAGGGCCACCTCGGTGCCGTCGATGCGGCGAGCCGGATAGGGGCGGTCTGCCGGCGAGGGCGCGAAGTCGACCAGGAAGTCGAGCAGCGCCGAAGTACCGACCAGGTGCGCGGAGGAGCCCACCGTCAGCGGGAAGATCTTGCGGCTGACGATCGCCGCGCGCAGCCCGTTCTGCAGGTCCTCGCCCTCGAGGTTGCCCTCCTCGAAGAACTTCTCGAGCAGCGCTTCGTCGCTCTCCGCGACCGCTTCGACCAGGCGCGTGCGAGCTTCGGCCACGGCGTCGGCGAGCGCCTCGGGTACCGGAGCCTCCCTGCCCTTGCCGTTGCCGTCGCGGTCGAACATCACGGCCTTGCCGGTGACCAGGTCGACGACGCCGGTGAACTCCTTCTCGGCGCCGATCGGCAGCTGGACCGGGATGACCTGTCGCCCGAAATTCGCGTGCAGGCTCTCGAGCGCGCGATCCAGGTCCGCGCGCTCGCGGTCCATCTTGTTGAGGTGGACGACCACCGGCAGCTCGATCTCGGTCGCGGATTCCCAGACCTTCTCGGTGTTGACCTCGACGCCGGCCACCGCGCTCACGCAGAGCACGGCGACGTCGGCCACCCGCAGGCCGGCCTTGGTTTCCGAGAAGAAGATGCCGTAGCCGGGACAGTCGAGCAGGTTGAACTTGTGGCCGCGCCAGCCGAGGTTGGCCGTGCCGAGGCCGATCGAGATGCCGCGCTCGTGCTCCTCAGGATCGAAATCGGTGACCGCCGAGCCCTCCTCGGTGCGCCCCATCCGATTGGTCGCTCCGGCCGTGAACAGCATCGCGCTCGCCAGTGTGGTCTTGCCGGTGTCGTTGTGGCCCGCCAGGGCGACGTTGCGGAGCTTCGCGGAGGTCTCGACCTGCATCGTTGCCGATCTCCAAAGGTGAGGGGGTCCTGCGACGAAGCTCGAACTATATCAGAGGGATGCCTCCGGATCAGGGGCCGGAGCGCGCGTGCGAGGAGGGTCGAAAGTCGGTTTGACGCCCCCCGGAGCCGCGCCTAGAATCGCGGTCGCTCCCGGCGCACATCGATGACCCCCTCCTCGCCCCAGAAGCTCGGCCGCTACGAGATCCTCGAGGAGATCGGCAAGGGGGCCATGGGTGTGGTCTACCTCGCCCGCGATCCGCTCATCGGGCGGCTGGTGGCTCTGAAGACCTTCCGGGTCGGCTTCTCGGCCCGCGACCAGGAGCTGCAGCAGTTTCGCAGCCGGTTCGTGCGCGAGGCGCAGAGTGCCGGGATCCTGTCGCACCCCAACATCGTGACCATTCACGACGTGGTCGACGAAGGCGCCGACGGCACCTGTTTCATCGCGATGGAGTACGTCAAGGGGACGAACCTCAAGCAGCTGCTGCAGCGGCCCGAGGCGTTCTCGACCGATTTCCTGGTCGAGATCGTCTCGCAGATCGCCGAGGCGCTCGACTACGCGCATTCGCGCGGGGTCGTCCATCGCGACATCAAGCCGGCGAACATCCTGATCACGCCCGATGACAAGGTGAAGATCACGGACTTCGGGATCGCCCGGCTCGACACCTCCAATCTCACCATGGAGGGGCAGCTGCTCGGGACGCCCAACTACATGGCGCCGGAACAGATCCAGGGCAAGGACGTCGACCACCGCGCGGACATCTTCTCGCTCGGCGTGGTCTTCTACGAGATGCTGACCCGGCGCAAGCCCTTCCAGGGCGAGAATCTGACCGCGGTCACCCACAAGATCGTCTACGAGCCGTTCACGCCGCCCGATCAGATCGTCGCGGACGTGGCGCCCGAGCTCGCCGCGGTGCTCTACCGCTGCCTCGAGAAGGACCCCAACCGGCGCTATCCGAGGGCCGCCGAAGTCGCCAGGGAGCTGCGCCGGGCGCTCGCCGCGCGCCAGGAGCTGGACGACACCTCGGCCACGCAGGAGGTCCCACCGCTCGAGCGTCAGGCCACCCGCAAGATGACCATGGCAGAGCTGCGGCAGAAGGCGGGTGGCGCACCGCCGCCGCCCGCCGTGCCGCTCGCGCAGCCGGCCACGCCCGCGCCGGAGCCGCCCGCGCCGCCGGCCGCGACGAGCCGCGCGAGCGCCGCGCCGCCCGAGTCGTCCCCGCCTCCGCCGCCCGCGCCTGTAGCGCCGACGACCGCCGCGGCGGGTTCGAGCCCAGCGGCGGTGGCGCCCAGCCTCGAGCCGGCCGCGGTCGCCACCGGGGGCCGGAGCCGGCGCTGGCTGGCGATCGGCCTGGTCGGTCTGGCCGCCGCGGGACTCCTGGTGATCCTGGGCATCTGGGCCTTCGGGTCGAACTCGGCGCCGTCGGCGGTCGCGCCCGCGCCGAGCCCGGAACAGCAGAGCCGGGTCACCGCAGCCGTCTCTCTCGCGGAGGCGCGAACGCTGCTCGCCCAGGGCAATCTCCAGGGCGCGCTGCAGTCGGTCGCGCGCGCCGAGCTCGCCGAGCCCGACAGCCTGGACGCCCGCCGGTTGCGCGCCGAGATCGACACCCGCTCGCGCGAGCTCGCGGCGGCCGCGGAGATCGACCGCAAGGTGACGGAGGCGATGATCGCGGCGCGCGAGGCCTACGCCAAGCGCCGCTACGACGACGCGCTCGCCGCGCTCGCGGAGGTGCTCGCCCTGCGGCCGGACGAGCCGGAGGCGAAGCGGCTGGCCGCGGATGCCGAGCTGGCGCGCGACCGCCAGCGCGAGCGTCAGCGCCAGGCGCGCACGCCGGCGCAGCCGGCGGCGGCCACGACGCCGATCGTAGCGACGCCCGCCGCGGCGACAGAGGCGCCGCCGGTCGACGAGGTGGCGGCGCCGCGTGAGTCGGGCCTGCGTATCGATTTCCGGTCCGACGCCAGCGAGGGCGTGCTCACGATCTACGCCGGCGAGCGGCAGATCCTGCGCGAGCCGTTCAAGTTCGTGCGCAAGACCGGATTCCTGCGCAGCGAGAAGATCTCGGGAACCCTTGAGGCGCGCCGCACTCTGGCGCCCGGGCCGACGACCCTGCGCGTCTACGTCTCGATGCCGGGCAAGCCGACCAAGGCGATCGCGGTCGACGCGACGCTCGAGCCGGGCGGCAGTCACACCCTATCCGTGCGGGTGGACGCCGAGGGCGGCGCCTCCGCGAACCTGCAGTAGGCCTGTTTCAGCCTTCCGCGACCAAGGCCACGGTCACCGGTCCGTGGGGCTCGAGCTGCGCCGCGAGCTGGTCCGCCGGACCGACCGCGACGATCAGCATCTCCGCGGGCCGCACGTGGCGACGCGCCAGTTCGAGCAGGTCGTCCGCCGAGGCCGTCTCGACCGCGTCGAGGGCGCGGTCGAAATGGTCGTCCGCCAGCCCGTACACCGCCAGCTCCTCGAGCCGTCCGAGCAGCCCGCCGACCGTTTGCAGGGTGTAGGGAAAGACGCCGAGGAGGTAGCTCTTCGTCTCGGCGAGCTCTTCCGCGCCGACCGGCTCGGCGCGGATCCGCTCGAGCTCGGCGAGCGTCTCGCGCACCGCGGCGCCGGCTACCTCCGTGGCCACCGCCGCCGCGACCACGAATGGGCCCGGGCCGCGGCGGTCGACGAAGCGGGTCGACGCTCCGTAGGTGAAGCCGTTGCGCTCGCGCAGATTGAGGTTGATGCGCGATGTGAACTTGCCGCCCAGCAGGGTGTTGAGCAGTCCGAGGCGCGACCGGTCGGGGTGGTTGCGCCGCACGCCGACGTGGCCGAGCCGCAGCTCGGTCTGCGCAGCACGCGGACGGTCGACGATCAGCACCGAGCGGGCCGTCCGCGTCGGCGGCAGGATCTCGGGCGGCGGCGCCGTCGCGCCGTCGCGCCAGTCGCCGAAGGCGCGGTCGATCGCGGCGCGGGCGGAGTCGGGATCGAAGTCGCCGCCGACGAGCAGCGCGCCGCCGCGTGGACGGTACCCCGCCGCGTGGAAGGCGACGATCTCGCCGCGCTCGAGCGCGGCGAGCCCCGTCTCCGACCCGAGCAGCAGCTCGCCGTACGGAGTGCCCGGGTAGAGGCCGCGGGCGAGCGCCTCTTCGGCGAGAATCGCCGGCTGATCGCGCCGACGCAGGAGCTCGGTCAGCGCCTGGCGGCGGAGGCGCTCGAGCTCGGCGTCGGGGAAGACCGGCTCGCGGGCGACTTCGGCGAGCAGCTCGACGCCCACCGCGAGGTCCCGGGCCAGGAGCTGGGCCGAGAGGTCGGCCGAGTTCCAGTCGGCGTGGGTCGACAGCGACGCGCCCAATCGCTCGACGTCGGAAGCGAGGCGGGGTCCGCTGCGCCTCCTTGTGCCTTCGTCCACGAGCGAGGCGGTGAGCGCGGCGAGGCCGGGCCGCTCGAGCGGATTGCGCTCGGCGCCCGCCGGCAGCAGCAGCGCGACCTGGACCGTGGGCACCGCATGGCGCGGCGCGAGCAGGACCTCCAGCCCGGAGTCGAGCCGGAAGCGCTCGAAGGCGGGGAAGCGCGGGCGGAGCGCCGGCGCCGAGGGGGGCGGCAGCGTGCGGTCGACGGGAGTCTTCATGCCGCGCTCCGATCCGGCACCACGGTCAACTCGACTGCCTGATCGGGTCCGAGGCGGGAGCCGGCGAAGGCGGCGATCTCCTCGGGCGCGAGCTCGAGGTAGCGATCGGCCTCCTGCCAGGCGAGGTCGGGAGCGCCGAAGAAGGTCGCGTACATGGAGAGCTGGTCGGCGCGGTGGTCGAGCGTTTCGAGCTGACCGAAGATCCCGGCGAGGGTCGCGTTACGCGCGCGTTCGAGGTCGGCGGCCGACGGCGACGCCGCCGCGCGGTCGAGGTGTCCGCGCAGCTCGGCGGCGAGCCTGCCGGGCTCGACTCCGGGCTTGGCGGTCGCGACGAGCAGGAAGACTCCGATCTCCTCGGTCGGATAGACATAGGCGCCGACGTCCTGCGCGAGCTGACGATCGTAGACGAGGTCGTGGTAGAGCGGGCTCGACTTGCCGGTCGTCAGCAGGGTGGAGAGCAGCGATGCCGCGAACCACTCTCGCCGCCCGAAGGGCTCGGTTCGGAATGCCAGGTAGATCCGGGGCAGCTGGACCTGGTCGGTGACCGTCTCGGCGACGCGCCGGTCGAGCGACGGCAGCGGGAAGGCGCTCCGCCGGGCGGCCGAGCCGGCCGGAATGTCGCCGAACCAGCGCTCGATGCGGGCGAGCGCGTCGTCGACCTCGAAATCGCCCGCCAGCGTGAGCACGGCGTTGTTCGGGACGTACCAGGCGCGGAAGAAGGCGTGGACGTCCTCGAGCGTCGCGGCGGCGATGTCCTCCATCGTTCCGATCACCGGCCAGTGGTAAGGGTGCTCGGCGGGCACCAGGAGCTCGAACAGCCGCTCGTAGGGGCGGCCGTAGGGTTGGTTGTCGACCCGCTGCCGGCGCTCGTTCATCACCACTTCGCGCTGGTTGTCGAGCTTGGCCTGGTCGAGCCCCGGCAGCAGGTGGCCCATGCGGTCGGACTCCAGCCAGAGCGCGAGGTCGAGCTCCTGCGCGGGAACGGTCTCGTAGTAGTTGGTCCGGTCGTACCAGGTCGAGCCGTTGGCGACACCGCCGATCCGCTGCAGGTGCCGGAAGTGATCATTGGTCCCGACGTGCGCGCTGCCCTGGAAGAGCATGTGCTCGAAGAGGTGGGCGAAGCCGGTGCGGCCGGGCCGTTCGTTCTTCGAGCCGACGTGGTACCAGAGATTGACCGCCACCAGCGGAAGCGCGCGGTCGGGGTGCAGAACGATGTCGAGACCGTTGTCGAGCCGGTGACGGTGGATGTCGCGGACGGGCGCGGCGGGCATGGGACCGACTCCTATCAGGAGGTTCCGGCTCCCCGCAAGCCGGACCCCCGCGCGGGCGGTGCCGGCAGCCCCCCGGTGAGGTCTTGACTTACGCCGCGTTACCGCCGAACATTGGCCCCATGAGCTCCTTTCTCACCGAGCGCCAGAAGGCGATCCTCGATTTCATCCAGGACTTCCGCCGTCGCCGCGGCGTCGCGCCGACGCACCGGGAGATCTGCGAGCACTTCGGCTTTTCCTCCTACGGCACCGCGTACAAGCACCTGAAACTGCTGGTGGAGAAGGGGTACCTCAAGCGCGACCGGCACCAGCGGCGCGGTCTCGAGGTGACCGGCGCGGACGCTGCCGCGGCCGGTGAGGAGCTGCCCTTCCTCGGCCGCATCGCGGCCGGCCGGCCGATCGAGACGGTGCCCGCGGGCGACAGTCTCGTCATTCCCCGGCAGCTCTTCGGCGAGCGCACCCAGGACCACTACGTGCTGCGGGTGGCGGGCGACTCGATGATCGGCGAGGGCATCCACGACGGCGACTGGGTGGTGGTCGAGCGGCGGGAACGCGCCGACATGGGCGAAATGGTCGTGGCGCTGGTCGGCGACGAGGCCACCCTCAAGCGGTACTACCCGGAAGGCGACCAGGTGCGCCTGCAGCCCTCGAATCCATCGATGTCCCCGCTCCGATTTCCCGCCGCCGAGGTGCGTGTGCAGGGCATCGTTGTCGGATTGATGCGCCGGTACTAGGCTCGACCTTCCGGCGGCCGCCTCCCTCGGCGGCGGCTTCGGACGTAGAATGTCCCCGTCCATGCGCCAGCTCGACGATCTGCTCCGTCAGATGACGGAGCGGGGGGCCTCCGACCTCCATCTCAAGCCGACCCGCCCGCCGCTCATCCGGATCACCGGCCGGTTGACCCCGCTGGGCGACGAGGTCCTGCGCGTCGAAGAGATCCAGGCGATGATCGAAGGCATCCTCGCGCCGCACCAGCGGCGCAAGTTCGAGGAGCGCATGTCGGTCGACCTCGGCTACGGAGTGCGCGGCCTGGCGCGCTTCCGATGCAACATCTACGTGCAGCGCGGCACGGCGGCCCTCGCGTTCCGGCGCATCCCCTACGAGATCCGCGACGCCGAGACCCTGAACCTCCCGGAGGTGCTCCTCGACTTCTGCGACCTGCCCATGGGCATGGTGCTGGTCACCGGCCCGACCGGCAGCGGCAAGTCGACCACGCTGGCGGCGCTGGTCAAGTACATCACCCACCGCCGGCCCGTCCACATCGTGACCATCGAGGACCCGGTCGAGTTCCTGTTCACCGACGGGGTCGCCTCCATCTCCCAGCGCGAGGTCGGTACCGACACTCCCTCCTTCCCCGAGGCGCTGCGCAACGTGATGCGCCAGGATCCCGACGTGATCATGGTCGGCGAGATGCGCGACCCCGAGACCATCTCGACCGTGATCACCGCCGCCGAGACCGGACACCTGGTCTTCTCGACCCTGCACACCAACAGCGCCACGCAGACCGTCGACCGCATCCTGGACGCCTTCCCGGCGGACCAGCAGAACCAGGTCCGCGCGCAGGTCGCGCAGGTGCTCAAGGGCGTCGTCTCGATGAAGCTGATCGAGCGGTCCGACGGCAACGGACTGGTGGCGGCGCTCGAGGTCATGAAGACGTCTCCGCGAGTCGCGCAACTGGTCGAGAAGGGCGAGACCTCGCAGCTGCTCGAGGAGGTCGAGACCTCGGTCGGCTACTACCGCATGCAGTCCATGAACCAGTCGCTGCTCGCGCTGCTGGTGCACGGGGTGATCAGCTACCCGGAGGCGATGCGCGAGTCGCCCGATTCGGAGGACCTCTCGCTGAAGCTGCGCAAGATGTTCCCGAACATCGAGTCGCGAGGAGGACAGATGAGCCCGTCGACGGCCGACTTTTCCGAGATCCTCATGCTCCAGCAGTACCGCAAGCTCTACGAGGAGCAGGAGGAGAAGAACAAGCTGCGGATCGCCGAGAAGGACGAGCGCATCAGCGACCTCGAGGGTGTGATCTCGGCGCGCGACCAGCAGGCCCGCGACCTGGACCGCAGGATCACCGAGATGCAGACCGAGATGGAGCGGATGCGGGGCGACTACAACCGCCTGCGCCAGGAGGCGCAGGAGAAGATCGACAAGTTGATGGACCGCATCAAGGAGCTCAACCAGCGCCTGATCGGCAACGGCGGCGCCGAAGGCGACAAGAAGTCCGGGATCTTCCGCTAGCCCCCCTGCTCGCGCGCGTACCGGGCGAGGAACGCGCGCGCCCCATCGATCGAATCCACGGCTCCCAGCACCTGGGCCTCGACCAGGGCATGCAGGGCCGCGCCCAGCCGGGGCCCGGACGGAACGCCGGCGAGCGCGGCCGCTTCGGCTCCGGAGACGAGCGGGCGTGGCGCGAGCAGCCGGTCTCCCTCGCGGTCGACCAGCCGCTGCGCGGCTTCGAGCGCGGTTTGCCATGCCGGCTGCGTGGCCGCGGGTGCCAGCGCGGCGTCGAGCGCGAGGCCGGCCGTCCAGAGCGGGCCCAGCCGCCAGAGGAGGAGGCGGAGGACGTCGCCCTCCGGGGCGGCGGCGGTCGTGGCGGCCAGAAGCGCCAGCGCGGCGCGCGCCTGACGGCGGGACAGCACGGCCCGGCGGAAGAGCCGCTCGACTTCGCGTGCGCGGTCGGCGGGCGAGTGCACCAGCGCCAGGCGCAGCGCATGGTCGGTCGCCATCGACTCGTCGCTCGCGCGGGCGTCCCCGAGACGTGTCCGGGCCCCGTCCAACCGGGCGAATGCGGCGATGCCGTCGGTCGCCGCCGCGAGCCCGATCCATTGTCCGCTCCAGAGGCCCGGGAATGCGCCCGCCTCGACCAGCGCCCGCTGGGCATTCACCGGGTGCGCCCGGCGGGCGAGCGTGGCGAGCTCCTCGCGGATGCGTTCGCCCGCCACGCGGTCGAGACCCGGCGCCGCGGCGCGCGCGGCGGCCGCGGTCGCGGGGTCGATCGTGAAACCGGCGAGCGTCGCCGCGAACCTCGCGAGGCGCAGCACCCGGAGCGGATCCTCCGCGAAGGTCTCCGGGCGAACGGCGCGCAGCCGCCGGCCTGCCAGGTCGACGAGCCCGCCGTGGGGATCGAGCAGCGCGCCGTCGTCGAGCGCGAGGGCGAGCGCGTTGATGGTGAAGTCGCGGCGGGCGAGATCGGCGTCGAGCGAGCCGCCCTCGAGGTCCCAGAGATCGACTTCGTGGTCGGCGGCGACCACCCGGTAGGCGGTGAATCGGCCGGGTGCGAGCGGCACGAGGCGGCCGCCGATCGCGTCCGCGAGACGCCCGGCGAGCGCGGCGCCGTCGCGGAGCGCGACCGCGTCGAGATCGCCCACGGGCAGCCCGAGGGCGGCGTCGCGCAACGCGCCGCCCACCAGCAGCACGCGGCCCGCTCCCGCGTCGGCCGCGGCGAGCGCGCGCGCCGCGGGCTCGCGTGCGAGCGCGGCGATGCGCGCGCGCGCCGTCGGGAGGTCGAGCGGCGCGGTTCGTTCGTCGGCCATCTGTTAGGATCCCGCGCGCCAGTATGCCGCTCGACGTCCGCGAGGTCCACCACGTCGCCGCGCTCGCCCGGCTCCGCCTGGACGAGGACCAGGAGAGACGCTTCGCGGAGCAGCTCTCGGCCGTCGTCGACTACATCGACCAGATCCGTTCGGCCGCCACGGCCGAGCCGGTCGTCGAGCCGGGGGCCGCGAGCCGCGAAGCCGCCGACGAGGAGGCGCCCTGCCTCGACCGCGACCGTTTCCTGGCCAACGCGCCGGCCACCGACGGTCCCTTCCTGCTGGTTCCCCAGGTTCTCGGCAGTGACGACGCCTGACGTCGCCGGGCTCTCCGCCGAGGCGATCGCGCGCGCGGTCGCGGCCGGTGAGCTTTCGGCGGTCGAAGTCGTCCGCGCCGCGCTCGAACGGACGGCCGCGACCGAAGCTGCCGTCCGCGCCTATCTGCGGATGGACGCGGCGGGCGCGCTGGCCCGTGCGGCGGACCTCGACGCCCGGCGCGGCCGCGGCGAGCCGCTCGGGCCGCTCGCCGGCGTGCCGATCGCGCTCAAGGACAATCTGGCCGTCGCCGGCGAGCCGGTCACCTGCGGCTCGCGCATCCTCGAGGGGTATCGCTCGCCGTTCACGGCGACGGCCGTCGAGCGCCTGCTCGCCGCGGGCGCGATTCCGCTCGGCAAGACCAACCTCGACGAGTTCGCGATGGGCTCGTCGTGCGAGAACTCGGCGTTCCACGAGACCCGCAACCCCTGGCACCTCGGCATGGTCCCCGGCGGCTCGTCCGGCGGCTCGGCCGCGGCGGTCGCCGCCGGCGGCGTGCCGCTGGCGCTCGGCTCCGACACGGGCGGCTCGGTGCGCCAGCCCGCGGCGCTGTGCGGCATCGTCGGCCTCAAGCCGAGCTACGGCCGCGTCTCGCGCTGGGGGCTGGTCGCCTTCGCGTCGTCGCTCGACCAGATCGGCCCGCTCGCCCGCACGACCCGCGACGCGGCTCTCGCCCTGGCAGCGATCGCCGGAGGGGATCCCCGGGACGCGACCGCCGCCGACCTGCCGGTCGCCGACTATCTCGAGCGGATCGAGGCCGGAATCGAAGGGGCGCGCATCGGCGTGGTCCGGGAGATCGACGACGGACAGCTGCAGGCCGACTCCCGGCGTACGTTCCGGGCCGCGCTCCGACGGCTGGAGGCCCTGGGGGCCGAGCTGATCGAAGTCTCGGTGCCCAGCGTCGACGCGGCGATCGCGGTCTACTACGTGATCGCGAACTGCGAGGCCTCCGCCAACCTCGCGCGCTTCGACGGCATCCGCTACGGACGGCGCGCCGCCGGTGCCGGCTCGCTCGGCGATCTCTATCTGGCGAGCCGCTCGGAGGGTTTCGGTCCCGAGGTGAAGCGGCGGATCATGCTGGGCGCCTTCGCGCTCTCCTCCGGCTACTACGACGCCTACTACGGCAGGGCCCGCGCCGTGCTCGAGGGCCTGCGCCTGCAACTGCGCGCAGCCTTCGAGCGGGTCGACCTGATCGCCACGCCGACCGCCCCGCACGGCGCGTTCGCGCTCGGCGAGCGGGTCGCGGACCCCCTCTCCATGTATCTCTCGGACGTGTTCACGACCCCGGCCAACCTGGCCGGCCTGCCGGGCATCGCCCTGCCGTCGGGACTCGACGATCGCGGTCTGCCCCTGTCGCTGCAACTGCTCGGACGACCCTTCGACGAGGCGCTCCTGCTGCGCGTCGCGCGCGCCTTCGAGCGCGACGTGGCCTGGCGGGTCGCCCCGGAGCTCCGTGGCGCCACGCCCGCGGCCTGACGCCCGACCGGGCGGCCGCGCGGTGGGTCTCGCGCTCGCCGGCATCCTGGCGCTCGCCGTCGTGGCCTCCGCCGCGACCGAACGGGCCCGCCTGCCCGGCGGCCAGCGCGCGGCGCTGGTCGACAAGCGCGAACTCCTGCTCGAAGCGGCGCCGCTGCCGGGCGAGGGCCTGTATGCCTACGCCCGCCGCCTGACCGGCGCCACCACCGGCGCGGCGGAGATCTCCCGACTCAACGGCAAACCCCGCCGTCTGCTCGCCGGAGTCCGGTACAAGGTCCCCTACGGCCTCCTCGCGCCGGAGTGGAAGCTCGCTGTGGTGCGCGCGCTCTTCCCCGACGACCGGGCCAGCGCCCAAGGGTGGCTCCACCGCGGCCGTGGCGAGGAGCTGGCGCGCGTCGCCGAGTGGTTCACCGGTTCGGCCGAGCCCCTGGTCGCGCTGCGCGCGGCGAACCGCGCCGCCGGCGATCGTCCCGGCGCCGGAAAGACGGTGCTCGTGCCCCAGGAGCTGCTGCTGCCGATCTTCCGCTGGGCGGCTCCGGCCGCGCCGGTGGAGGCCGGGCCTCCGGCGTCACCGCCGGCCGCGGCGGGGCCGGCTCCGGCGCCCACGCCTTCGCCGGTGGCGATCCTCGCTCCGGTCGGGTTGCCGGAGGCCGGCGAGGATGCCGCCGCGCTGCTCGACTACGAGGCGGACGAGAAGGGAAACGTGGCGATCTACCGCCTTCGCCCGGGCGAGGCGCTCTATTCGGCGGTGATCGTCCGCTTCACCGGACGCACGCACGCCGACGACGTCAACGGGCTCGCGCGAGAGGTCGCCGGGCGCAGCGGCATCGTCGACGTGACCGACATCCCGATCGGCTTCCCGGTCAGGGTGCCCCTCGAGCTGCTGCTGCCGGAGTTCCTGCCGAAGGGGGATCCGCGCCGGCTCGAATGGGAGGTCGAGCGGCAGCTGGCCGACCGCTTCAAGAACGAGGTCAAGGTCCGCGGCCTCGAGGGAGTCACGGTCGTGCTCGACGCCGGTCACGGCGGAACCGACGTGGGCGCTTCGATGGCGGGCGTCTGGGAGAGCCTCTACGTCTACGACGTGATGCTGCGGGTGAAACGCCAGCTCGAGACCGAGACGCATGCGCGGGTCCACACCACGACCCGCGACGGCGCCACCTGGGCGATCGTCGATCGCGACGTGCTGCCCTTCTCGCGCGGTCACCAGGTGCTCACGCGCCCGCCCTACAAGATCGGCGACCCCGACATCGGCGTGCACCTGCGCTGGTACCTGGCCAACAGTCTCCTGAAGCGGGAGACCGCGCGGCGGGACGACGCCAAAGTGGTCTTCCTGTCGATCCACGCCGACTCCCTGCACCCGTCGCTGCGCGGCGCGACCGCCTACATCCCGGCCTCCGCGCTGACCGCGGGGACCTTCGGCAAGTCGGGCTCGGTCTTCACCCAGCGCGAGGAGGTGCGCGAGCGACCGAAGGTCAGTTTCTCGCTGCGCGAACGGCAGCGCAGCGAGGGTCTGTCGCGCGATCTCGCCGGACACGTGCTCGGCGCCTTCCGGCGCGCCGAGCTCGCGGTGCACCCCTTCCAGCCCGTGCGCGACCGGATCTTCCGCGGGCGGCGCGCCTGGGTGCCGGCGGTGCTGCGCTACAACGCGATTCCCGCCAAGTTCCTGCTCGAGATCTGCAACCTCGCCAACCCCGAGGACCGGCGGTTGCTGCAGCAGCGCGATTTCCGGGAAACGGTGGCGGCCGCCGTGGTGGCGGGGCTGCGGACCTACTTCGGCGAGCCGGAGCCGCCGGCGCGCTGATGCCGCCGGCGCCGCGCCCGCTCAGGCGCCGCGGAAGGGCTGGATCGACTCGATGCGGAAGCTGGTGTCGCCGATCGCCACGGTCTCGCCCAGGCCGCGGCCGAGCAGCGCGCGCGCGAGGTCGGACTCGTAGGAGAGGATCCCGTCCTCGGGCCGGCTGTCCCACGGCCCGAGCAGCGCCAGGTCGCGTTCCCGGCCGTCCTTCGCGACGAGATGGATGCGGGTGCCGATGCGCACCTCGCTCGCGTCGATCGCCTTGAATTCGATCGGCCGCGCGCGGGCGAGGTCGCGGTGCAGCACCGCGACGCGGGCGTTCAGGTATTCGTGGCGCTCGCGGGCCGACTTGTACTCGAAGTTCTCGCGCAGGTCGCCCATGGCGCGCGCCTCTTCGATGGCCTTGCGGTTGGCCGGGATCTCCTTCTCGGTCAGGTGCTTGAGCTCGGCGCGCTTGGCCTGGATCGCCTCCGGTGTCGAGTAGAGCGGGCCGGCGCCGCTCTCGCCGCGCAGGGCCGGGAAGCGCAGCTCGAGCGCGTTGGACAGGGCGTCCTTCTGGTAGGCCTCGAGCGCCGTCGCGCGGCGCACGCTCTCGAGCGCGCTCGCCGCTGCGGTCTCGTCGAGGTGCTGCAGGATGCGCGGGACCGTGCCGCCCGACTCGCCCAGCGGCCGCAGGCGCACCCGGTAGGAGGCGAACTCCTCCGTGGCCAGCGCGACCAGGATCTGCTGCAGGAGCTTGAGCGGAGAGCGGCTGCGCAGGGCCTCGTCGTCTGCGGCGCGCTCCGCCACCCAGACGAAGGCGGACGGCGCGCGCCGCGGCTGGGCCAGCAGATCGTCGACCATGCGTTCGAACGCGGCGCGGTCCCTGCTCGCGAGGCTGTCGGCGAGCGTGGCCAGGACCTTGGGCTCGACCTCGCGCAGGAACTGGTCGCGGTAGATCGCCGGCCAGTCCTCGCGCCGTTCGCGCAGCATGCCGAGTGCGCGTTCGCGCATCAGGCGGTCCTCGATCCCTGCGAGCAGCCGGCGCGCGTCGGCGGCGGGGCCGACCAGGTCCTCGATCTCGCCCGCCAGCCGCTCCGGCAAGGTGGCCGGAGCGCTCGAGCAGAAACCAGATCTCGAAGGCGAGGCCGGGATCGGACTCCGCCGCTTCGGCGGCGATCGAGGCCAGGTCACCGGCCATCTCGCGCGCCAGCCCCGCGTCGCGGTCGGCGTTCTTGCGGAAGACCTCCATGCGCGCGCGCGGCTCGGCGCGCGCGAAGGCGCCGCGCACCGAGGCCAGCGCGCCGGCCGCCGAGGTCTCCCAGCGATAGGCCTGCCGGCCGCCGCTCGACGCCGTCACCTGCGGATGCTTGCGCGCCGCGGCCCACCAGGAGGTCCACTGCGACTCCGAGACGATGCCCGAGAGGGCCTCCCGGATCTCGCCCGCGGTGAGCGGCTTGTCGGCGGTCTCGAGCACCGAGCGCAGCAGCCCCGACGGGTCCTCGTCACGCAGTTTCGCGAGCCCCTCGGGATCCTCGAGCTTGCGGCGGAGCAGGTGCCCCGGCGGGAGGATCTTCAGGAGCTTCGCCGCCGCCCGGAAGCCGACCGTGACGCCGGTCGCCTTCTCGAAGTCGATCTTGAGATTCTCGAGCGGGAGGTTGACCTCGGCGATCCGCCCGACGCCCTGCCCGGCCATCGCGACCACTTCGCCGACCTCGTAGACGAGCAGGCTCTGCAGGCGCGCGGCGCGGTCCCAGAGCTTGGTCACCTGGTCGATGTTCTTGTGCAGCCCGACGTGCTCGAACATGGCCCGGAAGCTCGGGCGATCGCCCCACAGCGCCTCGAGCGTCGCCTGCACTTCGCGCTGCAGCTTGGTGTGCTTGACGGCGAGGGTGCCGCCGCGGCGCAGCAGCTCGAGCCGGGTCGCCCAGAGCTTCTGGCTTTCCAGCTCGGAGTCGTAGAGCTCGACCAGCGAGCGGGCGCGGTCCTCCTCGCCGGCGGCGGCGAGCGCCTGTGCGATCGAGAGGAACCAGTCGATGTCGGTGGGGTCGGAGCCGATTTCGGCGATCCAGTCGTCCTCCAGCGTCGCGAGGGCGCCGGAAGCTCTGTATTCTTCGTAGGTCTGGCGAGTCACGGACCGACGACGATATCAGAGTCGGAACCCTGTCCCGGAGCTGGCGGAGATGCGCGAAACGGCCGCGGAAGACTGGCGCGAGCGTCTTCTCGAGGCGGGCGAGGAGGAGCTCGCGGCGCTCCTGGCGGAGAAGCGCGAGGAGCTGGACGCCCCGGCCGCGCGGGCGGCCTTCCGCAACCCCTTCCTGACCCGGCGCATGATCGAGCAGCTGCTCGAGCTGCCCCGGCTGGCCTCCGCCTACGAGGTCCGGCGCGCCTCCGCCTTTCATCCGCTCACGCCGCGGACACTCGCGCTGCGCTGCGTCGTCGGCCTCTACTGGGCCGACCTGGTTCGTCTCGGCATCGACACCCGGGTCCATCCGGTGGTCCGGAGGAGCGCGGACCAGCGCCTGATCGAACGGCTCCCCGGCCTCGCGATCGGGGAGAAGTCGGCCATCGCCCGCGGCGGCAGCCCGGCCGTGGTGACGGTCCTCCGGCAGGATCCGACCCCCCGCGTGATCGCCGCGCTGCTCGAGAACCCCCGGCTCACCGAGGGGGCGCTGATGCCGCTGGCGGCCTCCGAGCACGCCCTGCCGGCGGCGCTCGCGGTCCTGGCCGGCAACGCTCGCTGGTCGGCCCGCTACCCCCTCCGGCTGGCGCTCTGCCGCAACCCCCGCACGCCGCTCGGCTCGGTCCTCCCCCTCTTGCCGCTCCTGCTCAAGCGCGACCTCGAAGCGGTGGCGGCAGACACCCGGCTGCTGCTGCCCGTCCGGCGGCGCGCGCACCTCCTGGCCGGGGGCGGCGAAGCGGGCGCCCGGCGCTCCTGATTGACCCGGAAACCTGCTGTCGATACTGTTCAAGTTCTTGACGGGCTTTCGTTTGTCCACTCGGGTGGCAGGGCGGGTGGCGTGCCCGGCCGGGGAGCGATGACCAGGACCAAGGGGCAGGAGCCGGAACCTCCGGAGACCGCGCCGGCCGCCATCCCGCGCGGCTCGCTGGGCGCGTGGCTTCGCCACCAGCGCGAGGCCCGCGGCGTCTCCCTGCGCGACATCGCCGACGCGAGCAAGATCAGCCTTCGCTATCTCGAGGCGCTGGAGCGGGACCGCTTCGACATCCTGCCGGCGCCGGTCTTCGCCAAGGGCTTCCTGCGCGAATACGCGCGAGTGGTCGGCCTCGATCCCGACGAAGCGGTCAATCTCTACCTTCTCGCGCTCTCGAGCCGGCCGTCCGAGCCGCGCGAGAGCGGCGAGGAGCCGGCGCCGCCGCGCCGCCGCGCCGCGCCCTCGACGCTCGGCTACGGCCTGCTGCTGACGCTCGCGGTCGTCCTCTTCCTCGGCGTTGCCGCGGTGCTCTCTTTCTGGGCCGGGCGCCGGCGCGAGGCGCGGCCGCTGGCGCCGGCACCCGAGGCGCTGGCGACCTACGCGGCGCCGAGCCCCGCCGAGCCGCCCGAGCCGGAGCCGACGCCGCCCGCGACGGCCGCGGCGCCGACCGCCGAAGCCCCCGCGACCGCCGCCGCACCGGGCCCCCTGCGGGTGACGCTCGACTTCAGCGAGGACTGCTGGGTCGAGTTCGTGATCGACGGCCGGCGGCGGACGAGCGAGCTGCGGGCGAGCGGGGAGACGCTCCAGCTCGAGGCCGAGCAGTCGGTGCTGCTCACGCTCGGCAACGCCCGCGGCGTCCGCGTCGAAGTCGACGGGCAGCTCTTCCCTCTGCCGACCAACGCCGCGCGCGTGGTTCGCGACTTCCGCATCGAACGCGCCCCGAACCCGCCGCGCCCCGCCACGACGGGCTAGCGGCATGTCGACCGATCCGCTGATCGCCCAGGTGCTTTCCGGCGAGAGCTTCGAATTGCAGGTGCTCGCGGCGCAGGGCATCCTGCCGCTGTCGGCCGAGGATCTGATTCCACTGCAGGTCAAGCTGGCCGCGTCCGGCGACGAGATGGTGTCGAGCTACGCGCGCGCCTCGCTGGCGCAGGTCGAGGCGCATCTCGCTTCGGCCTTCCTCGCCGGCGAGGCGCAGGACGACGTGCTCGGGTACTTCGCCGCCGCGAGCGAGGATCCTCTGGTGCTCGAGACCATCCTGCGCCGGCGCGACACGCCCCGGGCTCTGCTCGGCGACCTGGCCGCCCGCCTGCCTCCCGACCTGCAGGAGATCCTGCTCCTGCGCCAGGACGCGATTGTCGAGAGCCCGGCGATCCTCAATGCGCTCGAAGCCAACCCGCAGTTGTCGGTCTACTCGCGCCGACGCATCCTCGAGTACCGGGAGCACCTGCTGCCCCGCGAGCGCCCGCGGGAGGCCATTCGCGCGGCCGAGATCGCGCCCGAGGCCGAGCTCGAGGCGGCGGACCTGGCCGAGATCGAACGCGTGCAGGCGCTGCCCCCGGAGGGCGAGGTCGACGAGCGCACCGGCCTCTCGGAGGGACAGGTGCGCGCGCTGTCCGTGCCGCTGCGCATGAAGCTCACCCGTGGCGCCTCGCGGACGCTGCGCAACATCCTCCTGCGCGACTCCAACGCGATGGTCGCCGTTTCCGTGCTCGGCAACAGCGCGCTGTCCGAGGACGAGATCGAGCAGGTCGCCTCGAGCCGGACCGTGGTCGACGACGTCCTCTCCTTCATCGCGCGCCGCCGCGAGTGGGTCGCGCGCTATAACGTCGTGCACAATCTGGTCCGCAACCCGCGCGCGCCGGTCGGGATCACCGTCCGGCTGGTCGCGCGGCTCTCGGTCAAGGATCTGAAGAATCTCGCCCGCGACCGCAACGTTCCCGACGCCGTCCGGTCGACCGCCGACCGGTTGTATAAGATCAAGAACAAATAGGCATGGCGAAGGACTACTACAGCACCCTGTCGGTGTCGCGCAACGCCACCCAGGACCAGATCCGGGAGCGCTTCCGGGAGCTCGCGCGCCAGCGTCACCCCGATCGCTTCCAGGGGGCGGAGCGGGAGCGCGCCGAGCGCGAGTTCCAGGAGATCACCGAGGCCTTCAACGTGCTCTCGAGCCCGGAGCGCCGCCGGCAGCACGACGTCGAGTTGACCCGTCCCGACTCCGGAGGCGGCGAGGGGGACGCGGCGCGGCTGACGCGCTTCCACATGGAAGCCGGCGTGCAGTACTACCGTGACGGCAACTACTTCCAGGCCGCCGAGAGCTTCGAGCGCGCGACGCAGGCCGATCCGCGCAACCATCAGGCGTGGCACCACTTCGCGCAGGCCTCGGCCCAGCACCGTCGGTTCCTGGCGCGCGCGGTGACCGCGATCGTCCGCGCCTGCGAGCTGGCGCCGATGAATCCCGCCTACCTCAAGCTGGCCGGCCGGCTGCACGCGGAGGCCGGCCAGCTCGAGAAAGCCGAGCAGTATTACAATGAGGCGGTTACCTGGGGCGGAGAGGACCCGGTCGTCACCAAGGCCCTCGAAGAGCTGCGCAAGAGCTCGAAGAAGGGATGGGGCGGCCTGTTCGGAAG
The DNA here is from genome assembly GCA_963803995.1 of uncultured Acidobacteriota bacterium. Lineage (GTDB taxonomy): Bacteria > Acidobacteriota > Thermoanaerobaculia > Multivoradales > JAGPDF01 > JACTMI01. The sequence goes on along the minus strand of CAWDOT010000005.1, from coordinate 53,831 downwards.
GGGCGGTTGATGCTTCGAGCGAGAGCCTGCGGCCTGTCGGACGTCGGCGTGATCCGGAGCCACAACGAGGACTGCTTCGAGATCGACCCCGAGCACCAGATGTTCGTGGTCGCCGACGGCATGGGCGGGCACAGCCACGGCGAGATCGCCTCGCGGATCGCGGTCGAGGCCATCCGCGAGTTCATCGCGAAGAGCACCGACGAGGACGCCACGCTGCCCTTCGAGCTGGACGCCAGCGTGGGCCGGCACGCCAACGTGCTGCGGGCGGCGATCCGGCTCGCGCACGACCGGGTGCTCAAGGCGATCCGGCTGGACACCACCCTCCACGGCATGGGCACCACGGTGGTCGGCCTGCTGCTCGACGGCGACGTCGCGGCGGTCGCCCATGTCGGCGACAGCCGCGCCTACCGGCTGCGCGGCGGCAAGCTCGAGCTGCTGACCCAGGACCACACCTGGGTCAACGAGCAGGTGGTCGCCGGCTTCCTCTCCGAGGAGCAGGCGCGCGTGCACCCGCTCAAGAACGTGGTCACGCGCGCGCTTGGCGGCGACGCCGAAGTCGAGGTCGACGTCCGCGAGTGGAAGGTGGCGCCGGGCGACCTCTACCTGCTCTGCTCGGACGGCCTGACCACCATGCTCAACGACCACGAGATCCTCGACCGGCTGCGCGCTCCGGGCCGCCTCGAGGAGGTCTGCGGCCGCCTGGTGCAGGACGCCAACCGACGCGGCGGCTTCGACAACGTCTCGGTCGTGCTGCTCCGCCTCGAGCACGACACGGACGACGACGAGACCGAAATCGACCCCGCCGGGGTCTGACCGGTTCCCGGACCGGCCGCCTCCGCTCCCCTGATTCCGCCGGCGCCCTTGCGCCGCGCCCCTGGCCGACCGGCTCAGTCCCCGTAGCGGTAGCCGCGTCGCGCCGTGATCCGGAACTCCGGATTGACGGTCGCCACTTCGACCTTCTGGAAGCCGCTCGCGCCGGCGGGGCGTTCGCTCCGGTAGGCGATCAGGTAGTAGCCGTTGGTCTCGCGCGCCACGTCCTCGAGCGGACGGGTGAAGCTCGGCAGGTTGAAGAAGAGTCGCCCGCCGGTGTCGATGGCGAGGTCGTTCAGCGCGTTCTGCAGCTCGTTGCGGGTCCCCATCGGCGTCAGGTCGACGCCGTAGACCGCGACGTTGGCGCCATTCAGCGCGCGCGCCATGGGCGGGTAGAAGCGCTGGTCGCGCGTGTAGCGGCCGAACGCCTCGCGTCCCGTCCGCTCGAGGTCGCCGAAGCCATTCGAATAGAGCAGCAGGTTCTTGCGGCCCGGGATGGCGGCGGCGGCGTCGGCGAGGACGCGCAGCGCGTCGTAGATCCTGGGGGTCGCGTCGCGCAGCGCCGTGCCGGTCGGCAGCGAGGCGGCGAGCGAGGGCGTGTCGCCGTCGGCTGCGCGGCGCGAGGGCCAGTCGAGGCGCCCCTCGGCGCCGCGCGCCGCGGCGCTCACCGCCGCGCGCAGGACCGCGCGGTCGGCGGTGAAGTCGGCGTGGAGCTTGAGCTTGTAGTCGAAGCTCGCGACCGCGACGAGGTCGCCCGGCTCGAGCCCGTGCTCGAGCCAGGCCCCGGCGTCGATCCCGGCGCGCAGCTGGCGGTCGAGCAGGCCCGGCGCCTGGAGGTTGTCGGTGCGCTGGTCGTCGAAGAAGAGGACGAAATAGCGCCGGTCGGGAATCGAGACCGGGTCGATGCCGATCCGGGCCGCGCCGGCGGCGTCGAGATAGCGGCGGTTCGAGTAGAACGTGAGTCCGGCGACCGTCACCGGGTGGCCGTCCTCGGTGACACGAAAGTCGTCCGGGCCGAGTCCGAGGATGACGTTGCCGCCGCGATCGGTGACCAGCGCGTCGAGCAGCACCTCGGTGACTTCGAGCTCGCCGGCGAAGGCCCCGGCCGGACGCTCCTGGGGCGCCGGTTGCGCGCTCGCGGCGGCGGCCAGGGCGAGCGCGGCGAGGCCGGCGAGCGCCATCCAGAACAGCGGGAGGTCGGTGGCGCGGGCGGGCCGGAGCAGCTCCGCGCGGAGTTTCGATTCGGACCCGGACGATGGCGGACGGCGCATGCGACCCTCCTCTCGCGAGAGGGGGATTGCAAAGGCCGCACCAGGGGTGGTCAGGGCGTGCTCACCGGCGGCTCGCGGCGCCGGCGATGGGGCTTCCAGTGCCGGTCAGCCGGCGTCCCCCGCGGCGTAGAGGCGGTCGAGCACGTCCTTGTACTTGACGTTGATCACCCGCCGCTTGACCTTGAGGGTCGGCGTCATCTCGCCCCCCTCCAGGGTGAACTCCCGCGGCACCAGCTCGAAGACCCGGATCTGCTCGTAGCGCGCGAGGTCGCGGTTCACGCGGTCGACCTCGGACTGGAAGAGCGCGCGCACCCGCGGGTCGGCGAGCTTCTGCTCGAGGCTGCCCTCGACCTTCTGGGCGGCGCACCAGGAAGCGAGCGCGTCGAAGTCGGGCACGATCAGCGCGGCGAGGTACTGGCGGCGGTCGCCGATCACCACGGCCTGTCCGATCACCGGCGCCGACTTGAGGGCGTTCTCGATCGGCGCCGGCGCGATGTTCTTGCCGTAGGCGTTGACGATCAGCTCCTTCTTGCGGTCGGTGATGACCAGGAAGCCGTCCGCGTCGAGGTGGCCGATGTCCCCGGTATGGAACCAGCCCTGCTCGTCGATCACCTCGCGGGTCGCCTCCGGCTTGCCGAAGTAGCCCGTCATCACGTTCGGGCCGCGGGTCAGGATCTCGCCGTCCTCGGCGATGCGGACTTCGATGCCGGGCATCGGCTTGCCGACGGTGCCGAGCCGGACGTCCCGGTAGGTGTTCACCGAGATCACCGGCGAGGTCTCGGTCAGCCCGTAGCCCTCGAGGATCGGGATGCCGGCGCCCCAGAAGAACTCGGCGGTGTCGCGGCCGAGCGGCGCGCCGCCCGACATCGCGAACTCGAAGCGGCCGCCGAGGCGGGCGCGGATCTTCGAGAAGACCAGCCGGTCGGCGATGGCGCCGCTCAGCCCGATGCCCGCGAAGCGGAGCCGCTGCGGCAGCACGGCGCGGCCGACGCCGACCGCCCAGTGGAAGATCCTGGCTTTGAGGCCGCCGTGCGCGGTCGCGTTGTCGAGCACGCGCGCCATCACCTTCTCGTAGACGCGCGGCACCGCGACGAAGACGTGGGGCCGGACCTCGAGCAGGTTGGCGGCGACGGTCTGGACCGACTCGGCGTAGGCGACCGTCACGCCGCGGTAGAAGTAGCAGTAGTCGACCATGCGCTCGAAGGAGTGCGAGAGCGGCAGGAAGGAGAGCGCGACGAAGTGCCCCTCGAGGCCGAGGAGCTGGCAGCCGGTGACGACGTTCGAGACCAGGTTGCCGTGGGTGAGCATCACGCCCTTCGGATCGCCGGTGGTGCCGCTCGTGTAGATCAGCGTGGCGAGGTCCTCGGGTCGGGCGAGCCCGACCCAGGAGTCGAACTCCTCGGACGTCACGTCCGAACCCTGGGCGCGGAAGGCCTCGAAGCCCTCGACGTCGGGCTCGCGCACCTCCCCGCCGAGCAGCACGATGCGTTCGACGGCCGGCATCTCGCCGCGCAAGGCGAGCAGCCCGTCGAGGCGTTCACGGCCCTGCACGAAGAGGATGCGCGAGCCGCTGTCGCGCGCGACGTAGGCGGCGCCCTCGGGCAGCAGCGTCGGATAGATCGGCACCAGCGCGGCGCCGATCGCCAGCGTGGCGAAGTCGATCGTCGGCCAGTGGGGGTTGTTCTCGGCCATCAGCGCGACGCGGTCGCCCCGCTGCACGCCGGCCCGCACCAGGGCCTTGGCGACCTGGCGCACCCCGGTGGCGAACTCCGCGGTGGAGATCGAGACGTAGCGGCCGTCGACCTTGTGCATCAGGCAGGCGGCCTTGTCGTGGGCGGCGACGACCTGGAACAGTTCGGCAAGCGTCCGAATCGACATGAGGCAGGCCCTCCCGGATCTGGCCGAAATCCTACCGCAGGGGCGCTTGACCGGATGCCGATCCGGGCGATAATCTGCGCCTCCCGCGGATTCACATCCGCGCCCGTCGCGACCCGACGTGACGGTGACCCGCCTGAAGGGCGGAACCCGCAGCGCAGCACCTTCCGGGGCGTAGCTCAGCTTGGTAGAGCGCACGGTTCGGGTCCGTGAGGCCGGAGGTTCAAATCCTCTCGCCCCGACCAGTATTCCTTCCTCCCGAAACGGCCAGGGGCGGCCCGAGCGCGTTGCGCGAGGGCGGGCCGCGGCGCGCCCGCGCAACCCGGCCGCCCGGCGCACGGGCGGGGCCGGCGGCGCCGCCACGGAGGCGCGCCGCAGCGGCGCTGGTAGGATCGCGCCGTTTCGCGCAGGGTTTGCGGCGACGGGGCGCAGCGCCCGGAAAGGGGAACGGGATGGAGGAGTCGAAGCCGCACCTCCGGGCCGGCGCCCGGGCTTCGCTCGCCGTCCTCGGCGTCATCGCCCGGCTGCCGGTGGCGGTGCCCCTGCGCCACGTCCGCGCCTGAACCGACCCACCGACCGGAGATCCGGAATGTCCCGCTTCAGCGAGTTCGTTCAAAAGGCGCGCACCGGCTTCTCGAGGAACTTCTGGATCGCCAACACGCTCGAGCTGTTCGAGCGCTTCGCCTACTACGGTTCGAAGGCGATCCTGGCGGTGTTCGTGGCCGAACAGGTCGGGCTCGGCCCGGAAAAGGCGGGCTGGCTGGTCGGCAGCCTGTTCAACACGCTGCTCTACTTCCTGCCTGTCCTCGCCGGCACGGTGGTCGACCGCTACGGCTTCAAGAAGAGCCTGCTCGCCTGCTTCTCGATCTTCTCGGTGGGTTACCTGCTGATCGGCCTGGGCGGCCTGCCGGCGGGCAAGCCGATGGTCGACGCGCTGGGGCCCAACGTCTACATGGTGGTGGCGCTGGTCGTCACCGCCATCGGCGGCTCGCTGATCAAGCCCTGCATCGTCGGCACCGTCGCGCGCACCACGACCCCCGACACCAAGGCGCTCGGCTACAGCTTCTACTACACGCTGGTCAACCTGGGCGGCGCCATCGGTCCGATCCTGGCGATGCAGGTGCGCCAGAATCTGGGCATCTCGTACGTGCTGGTGATGTCGTCGATCACCTCGCTGGTGCTCGCGCTCTCGACGCTGATCTTCTTCACGGAGCCGGAGCGGCCCGCCGACGCGCCGCCGCCGCGCTCGATGGGCAAGGTGCTGGCCGACATGGTGCTGGTGTTCGGCAACCTGCGCTTCATGGCCTTCCTGGTCATCTTCTCGGGCTTCTGGGCGATGTTCTGGAACATCTTCTACGCCCTGCCGTTCTACGTGCGCGACGTCCTCCATTTCGAGAAGTTCGAGCTGATCGAGACGGTCGACGCCTGGTGCATCATCCTGTTCACCATCCCGGCCGGCGCGCTGGCCAGGAAGCTGTCGCCGATGGCGGCGATGACGCTCGGTTTCGCGCTCGCCTCGGCCTCCTGGTTCGTGATGGGCTCGGCGGCGTCCCTGACCGTCACGATCGGCGCCATCGGGCTGTTCGCGCTGGGCGAGGCGATCCAGGCGCCGCGCTACTACGAGTACGTCGCCGATCTCGCGCCGAAGGACCAGGTCGGCACCTACATGGGCTTCGCCTTCCTGCCGATCGCGATCGGCACCTTCGTCGCGGGCGCGCTCTCGGGGCACCTCGTCGCGCGCTACGTCGAGCCCTTCAAGGCGGGCGTTCCCGGCGCCGCGCCGCCGCAGCACATGTGGTTCGTGCTGGGCGGCATCGGCGTGGTCTCGACGCTCGCCATGGTCGCCTACGACCGGCTGGTGGCCCGCCGCCCGGCCTGAGGCGCCGCCCTCGGCGCGCCGCTCCGCTAGAGTTCTCCGCGGAGGCAGCCATGAAGAACCGGAAGATCGCGGTCCTCGGCCTGGGCACGATGGGCAGGTCGATCGTCGAGGGTCTGTTCCGCGCCGGCCAGCCGAAGCGCAACATCGAAGCGACCGTGCGCACGGCGGAGGCCGCCACGAAGCGCGGCAGGGAGCTCGGCATCCGGGTCGGCACCGACAACCTGGCCGCCGCCGGGCGCGCCGACGTCATCGTCTTCGCCCTCAAGCCGATGAAGGTCCTCGAGGTCGCCCGCCACCTGGCGGAGAAATCGGCGCTCCGGTCCGGGACGCTGGTCGTCTCGATCGCCGCCGGCGTCACCACCGGCCAGCTCGAGGCGCTGCTCGGCGCGAAGACCCCGGTGGTGCGGGCCATGCCCAACACCCCCTGCTCGATCGGCTGCGGCACGACCGTGCTCTCGCCCGGGCAGCGCGCTGGCGCCGCGCACCTGAAGCTCGCCCGCGCGCTGTTCGCGCCGCTCGGCCGGGTGGTCGAGCTCGAGGAGAAGCACATGGATACGGTGACCGGACTCTCCGCGTCCGGCCCCGCCTTCGTCTACGTGATCCTCGAGGCGCTCGCCGACGGTGGCGTGGCGCGCGGACTGCCGCGCGGCACGGCGCTCGAGATGGCGGCGCAGATGGTCTACGGAGCGGCGGCAATGGTGCTGGAGACCGGCCGCCACCCGGCGTCGCTCAAGGACGACGTGACGACGCCGGCCGGGTGCACGATCGCGGGCATCCTGGCGCTCGAGGACGGCAAGATCCGGTCGGTCCTGTCGCGCGCCGTGGAGGTCGCCTCGCTGCGCGCCGGCGAGCTCGCCGGTCCGCGCTGAGGAGAGCCGCCGTCAGAGGCGGCGGGGCGCACCGAGCGCGCGCTCGAGGGCGAGGTGGGTGAGCCCGTAGGCCACGACCGCCAGGGCGGCCAGTACGAGCGCGAGGTGGAGCGGCGCCGGACCGATCTGGACGCCGAAGAAGGGATCCTGGAAAGCGAAGTTGACGTTGTCGGCCGGCGCCGTGGCGAGGCGCGCCGTGAGGATCGCCGCCGCGGCGATCAGGGTCTGCAGCGGCCAGCCCCGGCGGTCGTAGCCGAGCCGGCGCACGCACCAGACGACGAGCAGCGGCCAGGCCACGTGGTAGAGCGAGAGCAGGCGGGTGAAGAGCGGGTACTGCGGGTCCCACATGTAGCCGGTGGCGCCGAAGAGGAACTCGCCGGTGGCCAGCCGCCAGCCGGCGTCGAGCGCCCAGGCGATCCCGATCACCGGCGCGGCGACCGCCTGGCTCGACAGCAGGAGCGGGCTCTCCGCGAGCAGCCCCACCGCCGTCAGCATCACTCCGAGATTGCACAGGAAGAGGAAGTTGGTGAAGCCGTAGGCAACGGCGTAGCTCGGCACGTAGACCGCCAGCCAGACGAGCCCGAGCCAGCGCAGTCGCGGGAAGGCGTGCGCCGCCGGCGGCGCGGCCGGCGCGGGGGACGGGACGGGGAGCGCAGCCACGGCAGGCGATCCTACGACGGGGGGCGGACGCCGCGGGGACCCGGCTCCCGCCCGCCCGGGCGGGGCGGGGAGGCCCGGCATGAGGTCTGCTAGTTTCCACTGCAGAGTCCCGCGCTCCCGGCTTCGGGCGGAGACGGCGCGCGGGAGTTCTGGGGACCAACTGGAGGAGGGGAGGAGAGAGCTCAATGAAGAAACTTCTCGTACCGTTCGCCATCGCCGTGCTCGTGTTCGGGGTCGCGTCCGTGGTGGTCGCCAAGACCGCCAAGGAAGCACCGGAGACGATGAAGATCGACGACTGCATGGCCAAGAAGGCCGCGGTCGACTTCCCCCACGGGAAGCACGGCAAGCTCGAGTGCAAGACCTGCCATCACACGCAGGAGACGCTCAAGGCAGGGACCGACGAGGTCGTGAAGCTCTGCAGCGACTGCCACAACACCCCGGAGAAGGCCGAGACGCCGAAGTGCTCCGAGATGTCGGCGGCGAAGAATCACTACCACATCAGCTGCGTCGGCTGCCACAAGGAAGAGGTCGCGAAGGACGCGACCAAGAAGCTCCCCGTCAAGTGCGAGGAGTGCCACCCGAAGGCGTGAGCCTCCGGGCGGTGGAGTGACGCGCCCGGCTCTCCGCCCGGAGCCGGCGCAGGCTCGCCTCCTTCAGTAGGTCTGTACCAGGGAGGCGCCGGGTCAACCCCCGGCGCCTCTTCCTGTTTCGGCTGATCTCCCCACAGCTGCAGCGCGACTCTCGGTCCAGTCTGCGAGCCGGGGCGAAAATGCCCATAGAAGGGAAGTCCGGGGTCCCGGATCGTCGGTGGGTCGATGCGAGCCACCGGCGGCGGGCTGGCAGCGATCCATGCAGCCAGCGCCGCTCGGCGCTGCCGGGCCCCGGCTCGGGGTCAGCGGCTCGAACGCCGTCCGGGGACTTCGGTGAACCGGGTGCGAGAGGCTCCAGAGAAGAGCTGGCGGCGTCCGGCGCTTCGCCGCGGTGCCGTTCGAGCCACCACCGGCCCGCAGGCCTCGATCCCCTTCTCTGGAGCTTTTTCTGTTCCTTTGCCTTTCCCTTTTCGCTTTTCCCTTGCTTCTCGTTCCTCCGTAGCCTCGCGGCTGCCTTCGGGAAGTTTCCCCGGAGGCGTTAGAACTTGTGCCCGCCGTGGGCGCCGAAGAGGAACTCGAACTGGAGGAGGAGCGAGGAGACGTCCTCCTCGAGGTGCTCGGCCCGGTCGTAGTTGTATTGCAGCCGGAGCTTCGAGAACTCGCTCGGGTAGAAAGTCAGGTTGGTGGCCCAGCGGCGGCGCAGGTCGCGCAGCGGATCGTCGGCGGTCTCGCCGCGGCCGTCGGCCCAGTCGTAGCGCAGGCCGGCGACCCAGCGCCGCTTGAAGCCCCAGAGTCCCTGCGCGTAGAGGCCGCGGTCAACCAGCTCCTCGGCGGCGAGCAGGAGACCGTCGCCCGTCGTCTGTTCGGCGGCGTCGTAGCGGCGCTCCATCGCCTCGAGCTGGAAGGCGACGAAGGGCCAGCCGTGGTCGTTCGCCGGCGGCTTCCACTTGGCGTAGAAGTCGAGTCCGGCGACCGACGTGTCGCTGTCGGGGCCGGTGGCGTTGGGTCCGCGCGCCCAGGAGACGGCGGGAACGATGGTCAGGTTGCGGGTGAGGTCGAAGGAGGTCGCCAGGCGCCCCAGCCAGAGCAGGTCTCCGGGGTTCTTGACGTCGCTCGCCGCGAGCTCGCGCCCCGCGAACTCCTCGCCCGGCACCGACCGGAAGGAGAAGGCGGTCTCGCCGTTCGAGTTCTGCACGTCGAGCGTCGCCTCGGCGTAGAACGGCGTCGGCAGCAGCCAGGAGAGCTGGGCGCCGAGTCCACGGAGGCCGTCCGGGCCGAACATGCGGCCACTGACCACCGGTTGGTCGGCGAACTCCCAGGCGTGCGGGTGCTGGGTGTTGAGCCGTCCGAAGGGCGCGAAGTACTGGCCGGCCTTGATCTGCAGGCCCGCGGGCAGAGCGAGCGTCGTCAGGTAGGCCTCTTCGACCTCGAGGAAGCTCTCGCCCTCTTCGTCGATCCCGAAGATCAGATAGGCGTCGCCGCGAACGTAGGGATCGACCGCGCCCGACAGCGCCATCTCGAGGTTCTGCAGGGTGAAGCCGCGGTTCTTCGGGTCGTGGCCGCCGAGCTCAAGCTGGCGGAACTCCTCCTCGGGAGCCGTCGAGCCGGCGACGGCGAACAGGCCGCCGAGCGAGATGTCGATCAGCTTGAGGCGTCCTCCCGCCGGCGGCGGAGCCGCCGCGGCGGGCGCTGCGCCGGCGGCCACCGGGGGCTGCGCCGGGAGGGCCGCGGCCGGCGCCGTTGCCAGGCCCTCGAGGCGGGCCTCGAGGGCGGCCAGCCGGGCGCGGGTCGCCTCGAGCTCCGCGCGCAGGGCGGCGACCTCGGCGGCGAGCGCGGCCGGGTCGGGCGGCGTCTGCGCCCGGGCCGCCTCCGTGCCGAAGGTGCCGGCGAGCGCGAGGAGCAGGACGCCGGCCACGACGCCGCGCGCGCGGCGCAGGCGCCGGAGCAGCGCCCAGGCTCCGGCGACCAGGCCGCCCAGTCCGAGCACCGCGACGATCGACGCCCCGGCCGGGAGATCCTGGACGTAGGAGAGGTGCAGGCCGAAGAAGGTCGCGACCAGCGCCAGTCCGAGCGCGAGGACGACGACCCAGCCGGTCCGCCGCGCGAAGACGAGCGCGCCGACCGGCGGGATGATCAGGAAGGAGAAGACCGGGATGACGCCGCCGGCGCGGATCGCGAAGACGATGGCGAGCGCGAGCAGCAGGTAGAAGACGAAGTTCGTCAGGTGGTCGCCGACCGCCATCTGGGCGCCGCTCCCCTTGCGGTAGGTGAGGGCGAAGAAGCGTCGCCCGAGCAGCGCGTGGGCCGCCGCGACCACCGCGAAGACGATCAGCATGGTGCGCACGGCCGCGGGGTCCTGCGCCAGCACGTTGCCGAACAGGACGTCCTGGATGTCGGCGTCGCCGTGCGGGGTCTTGGCGATCAGCAGGACGGTGACCGCCGAGGAGACGGCGTAGAAGATGCCGATCACCGCCTCGAGGCGAAGCCGTTCGTCGTCGACCCGCAGAGCCGAGAAGACGGCGGCGCCGGCGAGCGTGAAGAGCATCGACCAGAGCACCGGGTCCTTGCCGGCATAGAGCGCGTAGGCGACGCCCATCGACGAGATCTGGCCGAGGCCGAGGTCGACGAAGACGATGCCGCGCCCGACCACGTGGATTCCCAGGTAGGCGAGCAGGAGGGCCATCGCGCCGCAGGCGGCCAGCGCCTGCAACATGAAACCGTGTTGGAGCCACTCGAACATGGCCGTTCTCCTCAGTGGCCGAGCGCGGCGAGCAGCCGCGCCAGGTTGACGTCGAACAGCGCGAAGTAGTCGTCGGTCCCCTCGAGGCCCCCGACCGACGGCGCCAGCGTGACGACCTCGGCGCCCGACTGCTGGGCGACGAGCCGCGCGGTCTTCTGGTCGTAGTAGGGCGCGGTCAGGATCAGCCGAACGCCCTGGGCCTTCATCCGCTCGACCAGCTCGGCGATGTAGCGGCCCGACGGCGGGATGCCCGGCTTGGGCTCGACGAAGCCGAGCACCTTGAAACCGAAGCGCTGCTCGAGGTACGGGTACGCGTTGTGGTACGCGACCACCGGCAGGCCCGCGAGCGGCGCGGCCTGCTGCTGCCAGCGCGCCAGCGCCTGGTCCAGCCGGCGGTCGAAGTCGGCCAGGCGTGCGTCGTAGTCGGCGGCATGCCCGGCATCGACCCGCTTCAGGCCGGCGGCGATGTTGCGCGCGATGACGTGCCCGTTGGCCGGGTCGAGCCAGTAGTGCGGGTTGCCGTACGGGTGGATGTCGCCCAGGGTCCGGTCGCCGGCGGTCGGCACCTGCAGCGGCGCGATGCCGGCGGAGGCGTCGACGTAGCCGTCGCCGCCCGGCTGGATGCGGGCGTTGCGCGAGTTGATGAGCAGGTTGGGAGCCCAGCCGAGCTCGAGCTCGAGCCCGACCGCGACGAACAGGTCGGCGCGCTGGAGCTTGATCAGATAGGAGGGCTTGGCGTCGACGAAATGGGGGTCCTGGTCGCCGCCGGCGATGGCGGTGACCTCGGCGAGATCGCCGGCGACCGCCCTGGCGATGGCGGCGAGGTCGGTGGTGGTGGCGACGACCTGCAGTTTGCCGGCGCGCGCGGCGCCGGGTGTGACGAGCGCGGCCGCGACGACGAGCGCCGCAGTGGTGGTGGTGGATCGCGGTGCGTGCATCTGGCTCCCCTCGGGTGCTGTCGGTTCTCCGCTTCGACGGCGCGGCACGGCCGCGCCGAAGGCAACGTGGGTCCCGGCGACACGAGGGTCGCGCGGGAGGGGCGGGATCCGTCGTCAGGCGAGGGGTGGAGCGCGGCCGGGGGCGAGCCGCAGCGGGGCGGCGCAGCGCACTGTCGAGGCGCCCGGCGGGACGTGCGCGACCGCGTGACGAGCGACCGGCGGCCGGGCCGGCGGCGCGAGGGCGCCGACGCCGGCGCGCCCGCTCAGGCAGGCCGGACAAGGGGGGTGGAGGTCGACCTCGGCGGGGTCGAAGTGGTGCGCCGGCGCGCACGGGACGTGCGCGCTCGACCGCACCGTCACCTGGCGCGCGAGGTCGGTTTCCCAGGACGCGTGGGAATGGGCGACGACTTCCGGGCCGGCCGCGAGGACCGCCAGCAGGGCGGCCCCGAAGGCGAGCAGGCGGCGGAGCGTCGGCGTCACGCCGCGATCCTACCCCGGCCCGCTTCAGCCGTTGCGGCGCTGGAAGTCGGCCATGAAGCCGACCAGCGCGTCCACCCCGGCCTCCGGGAAGGCGTTGTAGATCGAGGCGCGGATGCCGCCGACCGACCGGTGCCCCTTGAGACCGGAGAGACCGCCCTTCGTCGCCTCGGCGACGAAGGTCTTCTCGAGCTCCTCGGAGGGGAGCCGGAAGGGGATGTTCATCCAGGAGCGGCTCTCGGGCTGGGCGTGGCCGCGGTAGAAGCCCCCCGAGCCGTCGATCGCCGCATAGACCTTGCCGGCCTTGCGCCGGTTGCGCTCCGCCATCGCCGGCAGGCCGCCGTTGTCGAGCAGCCAGCGCAGCACCAGGTGCAGGACGTAGATCCCGAACACCGGCGGCGTGTTGTAGAGCGAGCGCTCCTTGGCGTGGATCGAATACTTGAGGTAGACGGGCAGGTTCTCGGGCGCCCTCGCCATCAGGTCGTCGCGGACGATCGCCAGCGTCAGCCCGGCGATCGACAGGTTCTTCTGTGCGCCGGCGTAGATCAGGCCGAACTTCGAGACGTCGATCGGCCGGCAGAAGATGTCGGAGGAGGCGTCGTTGACCAGCGGCACGCCCGCCGGGACCGTCGGCACGCGGTGCCACTGGGTGCCGTAGATCGTGTTGTTCGAGGTCATGTGGACATAGGCCGGGCTCGCGCTGTACGCGATCCCGGCGTCGTCCGGAATGCGGTCGTGGTTGGTCGCCTTCGAGGTCGCGGCGACGTGCACGCCGCCGAGCTTCTTCGCCTCCTTGATCGCCTTCTCCGACCAGACGCCGGTCTCGAGGTAGTCGGCGGTGCCTCCGGCCGGCAGCAGGTTCATCGGCACCATCGAGAACTGCAGGGTGGCGCCGCCCTGGAGGAAGAGGACCTGGTAGCCGTCGGGCACGCCGGCGAGCTTCCGGATGTCGGCCTCGGCGCCGAAGCAGATCTCTTCGAAGGTCTTCGAACGGTGGCTGATCTCGAGGATCGACATGCCGACGCCGGGCAGCGCCAGAAGGTGCTCGCGGGCTTCTTCGAGCACGGGGACGGGGAGGACGGCCGGACCGGCCGAAAAGTTGAAGATACGTTCTGTGGGGGTCATGGATTGGCTCCTTCGCCACCGGAAAGACTAGCATCGCCGATCGTGACCCGGACCGCCCCGATCGATCGCGAGCGTCTGCTCGCGGATCTCGCCCGGCTCGCGTCGCCGGAGCTGGCCGGCCGCCGCACCGGCAGCGCGGGGGCGGAGGCGGCGCGCCGGATCCTCGAAGCGCGCTTCGCCGAGATCGGCCTCCGGCCGCTCGGCGCCGCCGCCTACCGCCAGCCGTTCGGCGGGGAGACCCCGGGGACCAACCTGGTCGCCCATCTCCCCGGCGCCGACCCGGAAGCCGGCTGGCTGGTGGTGGTGGCCCACTACGACCACCTGGGGGAGGTGGAGGGCGAGGTCTGTCCGGGCGCCGACGACAACGCCTCCGGCGTGGCCGTCCTGCTCGCGGCGGCCGAGGCGCTGGCGGAGCTGCCCACCCGGCGGCCGGTGCTCTTCGTCTGCCCCGACGCCGAGGAGTGGGAGCAGGCCGGCTCGCGCGCGCTGGTCGCGGCCCCGCCGGTCGGGCTCGACCGCATCGACCTGGTGGTGAACCTCGACATGCTGTCGCGCAGCGCGGCGGGGGAGCTCTGGGTGGCGGGGACCTCGCACTTCCCCGAGCTGCTGCCGTTCGTCGCCGCGGCCGCGGCGCGCTCGGCGGTCGCGGTCCGGACCGGCCACGACGTCCCGGACGAGGAGCGCGCCGACTGGACGGAGGAGTCGGACCACGCCGCTTTCCACGCCGCCGGCGTGCCCTGGCTCTACTTCGGCGTCGAGGACCACGACGACTACCACACGCCGGACGACACCTTCGAGCGGATCGACGTGGAGTTCTTCCTGGGCGCCGCCGCGACCGTCGTCGGCTTCCTCGCCGACCTCGCCCGGCGCAGCTGAGCGGCCGCCCTCCCGGGGCTAGCCGGAACCGGCCGCGATTGATACGGTGCCCGCCGGCGCGGCCGCGACGATGCGGCGGGGGAGACCGACATGGAATCGATCAGCACGGAAGCGGCCGCCGGGGCCACCGGCCCGGGCCGGTTCGCTCCCGCCGGCAGGACCTACCGTTTCGTCCTCCTCTTCTTCGTCAGCCTGCTCACCTTCGGCAGCTACTTCGCCTACGACAGCATCGGGGCGCTGGCGCCGACCCTGATCCAGGAGCTCCACCTCGACCGCGAGACGATCGGCAGCCTCTACTCGGCCTACTCGCTGGCGGCGATCTTCATCGTCTTTTTCGGCGGCATGCTGATCGACCGGCTCGGGCCGCGGCGGGCGAGCCTGCTCTTCTCGATTCTGGTCACGGCGGGCGCCGTGATCGTGGCGGTCGCCGACAGCACCTGGATGCTCTACCTCGGCCGCTTCGTCTTCGGCGCCGGCTCGGAGTCGCTGGTGGTCGCGCAGAGCGCGATCATCGCGCGCTGGTTCAAGGGCAAGGAGCTGGCGCTCGCCTTCGGCATCGCGCTCACGCTCAGCCGCCTCGGCACCCTGTTCAGCTTCAACACCGAGCAGATGATCGCCAGCTACTTCAACGACTTCCACGTCGCGCTCTGGGCGGCGGCGCTGCTGTGCGGCGTCTCGCTGCTGTGCAACCTGGTCTACAACGCGATGGACCTGAAGGGCGAGCGCGCGCTCGACCTGCCACGGGCCGGGGCGGGCGACAAGATCGTCTTCGCCGACATCGCGAAGTTCAACTCGTCGTATTGGTACGTGGTGATGCTCTGCGTGACCTTCTACGGCGCGATCTTCCCGTTCACCGCGCTGTCGACCGACATGTTCGTCACCAAGTGGGGGATCCCGGTCGGAGCCGGCGATTCGGGCGGGTTCCTCTGGCAGATCTTCGCGAGCTTCTTCCACATGTTCTCGACCGCCGGCGGCATCACCAGCATCATCATCTTCGCGTCGATGGTCTGCGCGCCGTTCGCGGGCAGCCTGCTCGACCGCGTCGGCCGGCGCGCGTCGATGATGGTGATCGGCTCGCTGTTGCTGATCCCGGCGCACCTCGTGATGGGCGTGACGCACTGGAACCCGATCCCGAGCATGGTCGTCCTCGGCGTCGCTTTCGTCCTGGTGCCGGCGGCGCTCTGGCCGTCGGTCCCCATGGTGGTCGAGGAGAGCCGGGTCGGCACCGCCTTCGGCCTGCTCACCGCGATCCAGAACGTCGGACTCATGGTCTTCCCGAAGGCGAGCGGCTGGCTGATCGACCGCACCGGCGACTACACCGCGACGCAGGTGATGTTCGCCGGGCTGGGCGCCGCCGGGCTCGCCTTCGCCTTCCTGCTGCTGCGCTCCGACCGCCGCCACGGCGGCGTCCTGGAGGCCGGGAAGACGGCCTCCGGCGGCGCCTGAGGCGCGCCGGCGCCGCCGCCCGCCGCGGGGGGCAGCCGCCCCCTGCCCGGGAGGGTGGCGTGGATTTCCCGCCCCGGTTCTAGCCTGACTCCGACGGTTGCAGCACCCCGGCGCCGCCCCGGCGCCGCCGACCTCTGGAGCGCACTTTCCATGGCCAAGTACAAGATTGCATGGCTTCCCGGCGACGGGATCGGCATTGAAGTCCTCGAAGCGACCCGCATCGTGCTCGACGCGCTCGGCCTCGACGCCGAGTACCCCCACGGCGACATCGGCTGGGAGTTCTGGGTCCGCGAGGGCGACGCCCTGCCGCAGCGCACGATCGACCTGCTGAAGAGCGTGGACGCCGCCATGTTCGGCGCGATCACCTCGAAGTCGGCGAAGGTCGCCGACGCCGAGCTCGCCCCCGGGCTGCAGGGCAAGGGCCTCAAGTACCGCTCGCCGATCGTCCGGATGCGCCAGCTCTTCGATCTCTATGTCTGCCAGCGCCCGTGCAAGGGCTATCCGGGCAATCCGCTGAACCACAGGGAAGGCATCGACCTCGTGGTCTTCCGCGAGAACACCGAGGATCTCTACTCGGGCGTGGAGTTCTCGCCGGTCCCGGCCGAGCTCTCGGCGCTGCTCGGCCAGCTCGTGCCGGCCTTCGCGCCCTTCAAGGCGCTCGGCCCGGACGACTACGCGGTCTCCTGCAAGATCAACACGCGCAAGGGCTCGGAGCGCATCGTGCGCGCCGCCTTCGAGTTCGCCCGGCAGCACGGCCGCAAGAAGGTGACGATCGTCCACAAGGCGAACGTCGTGCGCGCGAGCGACGGCGTCTTCCTCGAGGAGGCGAAGAAGGTCGCCCGCGACTACCCCGGCATCCAGTGCGACGACGCCAACGTCGACGCCATCTGCATGTGGCTGCTCAAGAACCCCTTCGCCTACGACGTCCTGGTCGCGCCCAACCTGTACGGCGACATCATCTCCGACCTCTGCGCGCAGATGGTCGGCGGCCTCGGCTTCGGCTGCTCGGGCAACATCGGCGAGAAGCTCGCGGTGTTCGAGCCCACCCACGGCTCGGCGCCGAAGTACGCCGGCCAGTACAAGGTGAACCCGATCGCCACGATCCTCGTCGGCCAAGATGATGCTCGACTGGCTCGGCGAGAAGGAGATGGGCGCCGACCTCGAGCGCGCGGTGGCCGCCGTGATCGCCGAGGGCAAGGCGCGGACCTACGACATGGGCGGCAGCGCGACCACCCTCGACCTCGCCCGCGCGATCGCGGCCAAGGTCCCCGTCGCGGCGGCCTGAGGAGGCGCGCCATGGCCGGCAAGCCGAAGATCGTGCTCCACGAGGTGGGGCTGCGCGACGGTCTCCAGATGGAGAAGCGCACGGTCCCGACCGAGCAGAAGATCGTCTGGGCCGAGGCCCTCCTCGGCTCCGGGCTCGACGTCGTCCAGCTCGGCTCCTTCGTCCACCCGGAGAAGGTGCCGCAGATGGCCGACACCGACCGGCTCTTCGCGCACTTCGCGGCGCCGGGCGGCGAAGCCCGAGGGCGTGACGCTCTCGGGCCTGGTGCTCAACGAGCGCGGCCTCGAGCGCGGCATGGCGTGCGGCGTCGAGCTGTTCTGCATGGGCGTCTCGGCCTCCGAGACGCACAGCCGCAAGAACACCGGCATGGCGATCGACGAGGCGACCCGGCGGATCGTCGCCATGGCGCAGGACGCCGTCGCCGCGGGGCGCCGTGTACAGGTCTCCGTGCAGTCGGCCTTCGGCTGCGGCTACGAGGGCCCGGTGCCGCGCGAGCGGGTGCTGGGCATCGCCCGCGCCTTCGTCGACGCCGGGCTGCGCAACCTGAGCCTCGCCGACACGGCCGGTCACGCCGAGCCGGGGCAGGTCGAGGAGCTCTTCGGCGCGGTGCTCGCCCTCGACCCCGCCGTCGAGTGCGCCTGCCACTTCCACGACACCTACGGGCTCGGGCTCGCCAACTGCTACGCCGCGCTGCGCGCCGGCGTCGACCTGGTTCGAGTCCTCGGTCGCCGGCCTCGGCGGCTGCCCGTTCACCGCGGTCGCCGGCGGCAACGCCTGCACCGAGGACCTGGTGCACGCGCTGCAGCGCGGCGGGCTGCGCCGCGACGTCGACCTACCGACGCTCCTCGGCGTGGCGCGCGACGTCGCCGCCTGGTGCGGGCGCGAGATGCCGGGCAAGGTCTACCGCGCCGGCGCGATTCCCGAACCGGCCGTGGTCGGAGTGGGGTGAGGCGATGGGCGCGCTCTCCGGCATCCGCGTCCTCGACCTGACCAACGTCCTGTCGGGACCCTTCTGCACGCTCCACCTGGCGCTGCTCGGCGCCGAGGTGATCAAGATCGAGAACCCGAAGGACGGCGACCTCGCGCGCAAGCTCGGCAACGTCGCCGAAGCTCAACCAGCAGCTGATGGGGACGAGCTTCCTCGCCCAGAACGCCAACAAGAAGTCGCTGACGCTGAACCTCAAGAGCCCCGAGGGGCGCGAGATCTTCCAGCGCCTGGTCGCGGGCGCCGACGTCGTGGTCGAGAACTTCCGGCCCGACGTGATGACCCGGCTCGGGCTCGGCTACGAGGTGCTCGCCGGCATCAACCCCCGGCTCGTCTACTGCGGCATCTCCGGTTTCGGACAGAGCGGGCCGGACGCCGAGAAGCCCGCCTACGACCAGATCATCCAGGGGCTGTCGGGGATCATGGACGTCAACGGCGATCCGCGGCTGCACCCGCTGCGCACCGGCTTCCCGGTCTGCGACACGGTGGGGGGCCTCAACGCGGCCTTCGCCATCCTGGCCGCCCTCTACCACCGCGAGCGGACCGGCGAGGGGCAGGCGATCGACGTCGCGCTGCTCGACTCGATCATGCCGCTGATGGGCTGGGTCGCCGCCAACCTGCTGATCGGCGGACAGTCGCCGGTGCCGATGGGCAACGACAACTTCACCGCGGCGCCCTCCGGCACCTTCGCGACGGGCGACGGCTTCATCAACATCGCCGCCAACAAGCAGGAGCAGTGGGAGGCGCTCGACCGAGGTGCTCGGGGTCGAGGGGCTGAAGAGCGATCCGCGCTTCCAGGCGCGCGACGAGCGCAAGAGGAACCGCGAGGAGCTCACCCCGCTGCTCGAGGAGAAGCTCTGCGAGCGGCCGACCGCGCGACTGGGTCGAGGCGCTCAACGCGCGCGACGTGCCGTCGGGGGCGATCCTGCCGCTGGGCGCCGCGCTCGAACAGCCGCAGGTCCGCCACCGCGACACGCTGCGCCCGGTCGCGGTCGAGGGCATCGGCGAGATCCCGCTGTTCGGGCTCACCGCGAAGCTCGGCCGCACGCCGGGCGAGATCACGTCGGCGCCGCCCCGGCTGGGCGAGCACACCGACGCCGTGCTGGCCGGAGCTCGGCCTCGCCGGCGAGGAGATCGCGGCGCTGCACGCGAAGGGCGTCGTCTAGAGGCGTCGCCGGGCGCCAAGGGAGGAGCGACCATGGGCATGACCGTCGTCGAGAAGATCCTGGCCCGGGCTGCGGGCCGCGCCGCCGCGCACGTCGGCGAGGTGCTGGAGCCGAAGGTCGACCTGGCGATGTCGCACGAGAACGCGGCGCTGGTGGTCAACCAGTTCGCCGAGATCTTCCGGGGCACCGACCGCGAGCCGAGGATCTGGGACCCGTCGAAGGTCGCGATCATCTTCGATCACCGGGTGCCGGCCGAGTCGCCGAAGACCGCGACCAACCAGAAGAAGGTCCGCGCTCTTCGTCCTCGACCAGGGGATCCGCCGTTTCCACGACATCCGCGGCGACGAGGGCGGCATCTGCCACCAGATCCTGCCGGAGAACGGCTACGTCCGGCCCGGGCAGGTGGTGGTCGGCACCGACTCGCACACCACCAGCCACGGCGCGCTCGGCGCCTTCGCCTTCGGCATCGGCGCCACCGAGATGGCGAGCGTCTGGGCGCTCGGCGTGGCGCTCAACGTCGAGGTGCCGCCGACGATCAGGATCGAGGTGAAGGGCGTCTTCCCGGCGCACGTCGGCCCGAAGGACCTGATCCTCCACCTCGTCGGCCTGATCGGCGCCGAGGGCGCCAACAACCGGGTGATCGAGTTCCAGGGCGAGACCATCCGCGCATGTCGACCTCGGGCCGGCTGACCCTCTGCAACATGTCGGTCGAGGCCGGCGCCACCTCGGGCATCGTCCCGGCCGACGCCGAGACGATGCGCTACCTGCGCGAGGAGGCCGGAGTGACCGACCGCATCGACCCGTCCGTCTCCGACCCGGACGCCGTCTACGAGCGCGACGGTGACGATCGACGTCGCGAGCGCTCGCGCCGCAGATCGCCTGCCCGCACACCGTCGACAACGTCAAGCCGGTCGACGCGGTGGCGGGGGTGAAGGTCCACCAGATCGTGATCGGCTCCTGCACCAACGGCCGGCTCGACGACATCGCCGCGGCGGCGCGCATCGTGCGCGGCAAGAAGGTCGCGCGCGGCACCCGCATGCTGGTCTTCCCGGCCTCGTCGCGGATCTACCAGCAGGCGCTCGAACTGGGGCTACGTCGCCGACCTGATGCAGGCCGGCGCCGTGGTGATGAACTCCGGCTGCGGCCCCTGCCTCGGCGTCCACGAGGGCGCGCTCGGCGACGGCGAGGTGGCGCTGTCGACCACCAACCGCAACTTCAAGGGCCGGATGGGCAACCCGACCGGCGAGGTCTACCTCTGCTCGCCCGAAGTGGCGGCCGCCTCCGCGGTCACCGGGGTGATCACCGATCCCCGCAAGGAGGTCTGACCATGGCCAAGGTGATCGCGAAGCTCGGCGACGACGTCTCGACCGACCTCATCTACCCCGGCCGCTACATGGCCACGGTGCTGCCCGCCGAGACGCCCCAGTTCGCCTTCGCGGACCTGGCGGAGCTCAATGCGCTGCTCGAAGTCGAAGCAGGTGCCGCCCGGCAGCGTCATCGTCGCCGGCAAGAACTTCGGCTGCGGCTCCTCCCGCGAGCAGGCGGCCTCCTGCCTCAAGGGGCACGAGCTGACGATCGTGGCGCGCGGCTTCGCGCGCATCTTCCTGCAGAACGCGATCAACCTCGGCCTGCGGATCGTGACCGCGCCCGACCTCCAGGCGGAGGAGGGCGACGAGCTCGAGGTCGGCGCGGAGGCGGTCGCCAACGCGACCCGCGGCGTCCGCTTCGCCGTGCATGCCGCTGCCGCGCGCGCGGCAGGTCATCATCGACGCCGGCGGACTGATCTCCTACACGCGCACCCGGCTCATCGCCGGCGTCTAGACCCCGCCCCTCTCGCGGCGCCGCAGGGCGCGGTCGATCGCCGCGGCGATCGGCGCCGCGAGGCGGCCGGCGGCCGCCGCGCCGATCGGCGACTCCTCGAACGGGATCCAGGGGTCGCCGAGCAGGTCGCGCCGCACCTCGACGCAGAGGACCCGCCCCGGCCAGCGCCGCCGCGTGCCGGTGCCCGGTCGAGGCCGGATGCAGCGTGTAGGCCTCGTTCTCCGCGGTTTCGTGGCCGGCGGCGTGCAGGCTCGCCCGGAGATCCTCCACCAGCGCGCGCGGCGCCAGGTCCTCGCCCTCCGGCGTTCTCGTGATCAGGTCGACCTCCGGACGCTCGCGCCACCGCCCGTAGACCTCCGGCCGGTAGGCGGCGCGCAGCGCGCCGACGATGTCGTCGTCGACCTCGATCTCGACCGCGCGGGGCGCGTAGGTGTGCAGCGCGAGCGCGAGCCCGCCGCCGCCGCAGGTCTCGCGGTAGGCCGCCTCGGCGAGCGCCGTGTAGCGCGCGTGCAGGTCGAGCAGCAGCTCGCGGTCGGCGGCGCCGCGCAGGTAGGGCGGCAGGCCCGCGGTCATGCCCGGCGCGGCCTCGCCGTCGACCACCCGGTTGACGTCGATCAGCGTGCGGGGGATCAGCGCCCGCACGACGCGCACCCGCCAGTCGCCGGCGAGCCGCCGGGCGAGGGCGAGCGCCAGCTCGGGCGCCCCCTCGTCGGTGTTGACGTGGAAGAAGGCCTCGAGACCGGCGGGCAGCGGGCCCGCGAGACGGGCCGCGACGGCGTCGAAGTGGCGCCGCTCGGTGGCGCCGTGCGGGACCTCGATCAGCAGGTCGGGGGCGCCGCCGGCCGGGCCGAAGTCGGCGACCTCGCCGACCGCGAGCGCGCCGCGACCGCCGCTCAGATCGCCACCAGACGGAGCTCGAGCACCTCCGGGTGGCCGCGCCGGATCCGCTCGAGCGCCTCGGGGGGCGGGGCGTGGTCGAGGTGGACCCGGACGACCGCGGCCTCGGCGCCGTCGAACACGACGTTCTCGGCCTCCTGGACGTTGATCCCCGCGGTGCGCAGGGTGTCGAAGACGTGCGCGAGCACGCCGGGGCGGTTGCGGTGGCGGACGATCAGCCGGTGAGTCGCCGGCGTGGAGCGGGCGAGGTTGACGCAATTGGGCACCCGGCCGGTGGCGGCGAAGGCGGCGACGATGCGGACCGTCTCGGCGGCGATCGCCTCCTGCGCCTGCTCGGTCGAGGCGCCGACGTGGTGGGTGCCGTAGACGCGGGGCAGCGCGACGATCGGGTCGGAGAACGCGCCGGTCGCCCCGGCGGGCTCGGCGGCGAAGACGTCGAGCCCGACCGCGAGCCCGCGCTCGCGCGCGGCCGCCTCGAGCGCGGCCCCGTCGACCACTTCCGAGCGCGACGTGTTGACCACCGTCGCTCCCGGCCGGAGGCGGCCGAGCACGGCGGCGTCGACCAGCCCGCGCGTGCCGGCCGCGAGCGCGAGGTGGATCGAGAGCACGTCGCAGCGCGCCGCCACCTCGGCCGGGCCCGGCGCGAAGTGGATGGGCACCTGCCGCGCGGCGAGATCGAGGCCGAGCTCGGCCAGCTCGGCGTCGTCCGCTTCCCGGTCGACGCCGTCGAAGCGGCGGCTCCAGGCGACCACCGGCATGCCGAAGGCGGCGGCGCGCCGGATCGTCTCGCAGCCGATCGCGCCGAGCCCGAGGATGCCGAGGGTCCGGCCGTGGAGACCGCGCGCCTTCGAGTACTCCCCCTTGTTCCAGCGCCCGGCGCGCAGGTCGGCGACCGCGTCGGGGATCCGCCGGTCGAGCGCGAGGATCAGGCCGAGCGCGAGCTCGGCGACCGCGATCGCGTTCTTGCCGGGGCAGTTCGCGACGTAGACGCCGCGCTCCGCCGCGGCGCGCACGTCGATCGTGTTGACGCCGGCGCCGGCGCGCACGACCAGCGCGACGCGTCCGGCGTCGAGCATCGCCGCGGTCACCTTCGTCGAGCGCACGACCAGCACGTCGGCGCCCGATTCGGCGAGCGCCGCCGCCAGCGCCTCGTCCTTCAGGCCGGGCCGGTAGTCGACCTCGCAGCCCGCGGCCGCGAGACCCTCGAGGCCGCTCGCTTCGAATCCGTCGGCGACCAGCACCTTCATCGGCGGTTCCCCTCCCGTCAGATCTCGTGGACCAGCAGGCCGTCGCGCAGCTTCGGCTCGAACCAGGTCGACTTGGGCGGCATGATCTCGTCGGCGTCGGCGACCGCGAAGAGGTCGTCGATCGTCACCGGGACCATGGCGAAGGCCGCGGCGAAATCGCCGCCGCCGACCCGCCGTTCGAGCTCGGCGGTGCCGCGGATGCCGCCGACGAAGTCGATGCGCTTGTCGGTGCGCGGGTCGCCGATGCCGAGCAGCGGGTGGAGCACGGCGTCCTGCAGGCGCTGGCAGTCGAGGCGCGCGATCGGCGAAGCGTCGGCGGGCGGCTCGGGCAGCACGAAGGTCGACCAGCGGCCGGCGAGGAAGAGCCCGACCTGCCCGGGCCGCTCGGGCTGCGGCGGCCCGTCGACGAAGGCGAAGCGCGAGCGCGAGCTCGGCGAGGAACGCCGCGGCGTCGCGGCCCGCGAGGTCGCGCACCAGCCGGTGGTAGGGCAGGATGCGCAGCTGGTCGTGCGGGAAGGCGACGGCGAGGAAGTTCTCGAAGCTGCCGGCGCCGGGCGCCGCGGGGTGGCGGCC
Organism: uncultured Acidobacteriota bacterium; assembly: GCA_963803995.1. Taxonomy (GTDB): domain Bacteria; phylum Acidobacteriota; class Thermoanaerobaculia; order Multivoradales; family JAGPDF01; genus JACTMI01. The sequence goes on along the minus strand of CAWDOT010000005.1, from coordinate 30,301 downwards.
TTCGCCGCCGGCGAGCGCGGCGCGCGCGCGCCAGGCCGAGGCGGCGCGGTGGTGGCCGTCGGCGATGTAGAGCTCGGGCACCGCGGCGAAGGCGGCGACCAGCGCGTCGCGGTCGGCGGCCGACGCGCGCCAGACCGTGTGCCCCACGCCGTCCGCCGAGACGAAGTCGAAGAGCGGCGGCGTCGCGCTCGCGCGGGCCACCACCGCGTCGACCTCGGGGCGCGCCTTGTAGGCGAGGAAGACCACGCCGGTCTGCGCGCGCAGCTCGACGATGTGGCGGGTCCGGTCGTCCTCCTTGTCGCGCCGGGTCTTCTCGTGCTTCCGGATCCGGTCCGCCTCGTACTCGGCGACGGAGAAGGCACCGGCGACGCCGATCTGGGTCTGCGCCCCCATCTTCAGCCGGTAGAGATAGAGCGCGGGCTCGGCCTCGACGGCGAGCGGCGCCTCGCGCTTCAGCCGCTCCAGGTTCCGGCGGGCGAGCGTGTAGACCTCCGGAGCGTAGGGATCGGCGCCGGCCGGCAGCTCGAGCTCGGAGCGGGTGACGCGCAGGAAGGAGAGCGGGTTGCCTTCGGCGTGGGCGCGGGCTTCGGCGGTGGAGACGACGTCGTAGGGCACGGAGGAGACGCGCGGAGCGGCTTCCGGAGCCGGGCGCAGCGCGCGGAAGGGGGTCAGTTTTGCCATAATGGCCATTCTAGGCGGGCCGGATCGCGACCGTCCACGGCCCGCGTCCGCCCGCCTTTCTCGAAGGAGGCATCCAGGATGTCCGCCTTGTCCATCGGTCTCCTCGGCTGCGGCCGGGTGGGACGCAATCTGGTCCGGATTCTGCGCGATAGCCCCGAGCTCGAGGTCCTGGCGATCCAGGACCGGGCCGAGGCGAGCCAGGTCGAGTACCTGCTGAAGTTCGACAGCCTGCTGGGCCGTTTCCCCGATCCGATCCGGCTCGACGGCGAAACCCTGGTGGTGGGGGAGCGCCGTATCGCGCTCTTCCCGGCCGACGCCACGCCCGACTGGCGGGCGCTCGGCGTCGACGTCGTCGTCCTCGCCACCGGCCGCCCCACGCCGCGCGCGGAGGCCGAGGCGCACCTCGCCCGCGGCGCCGGACGGGTGGTGCTCTGCACGCCGCTGATCGAGCCCGCGGACGCCACCGTCGTGTTCGGCGTCAACCAGGGCACGCTGCAGGCGTCGCACCGGGTGATCTCGGTCGGCTCGGTGACCACCAACTGCGCGGCGCCGGTGCTCAAGGTGCTCGCCGGGAGCTTCGGCATCGAGCGCGTCTTCCTGACCACGGTGCACGCCTACGGCGCCAACCTCGCGCTCGCCGACGTGCCGGCCGAGGACATGCGCAGCGGCCGCGCCGCCGCCGAGAACATCATTCCGCAGCCGACCAACGCCGACGAGCTGATCGCCGAGCTTCTGCCCGAGCTCGCCGGCCGCATCTCGGGCATGTCGATGAACGTGCCGGTCGCCAACGGCTCGGTGGTCGACCTCACCTGCTGGCACCCGCGGCCGGTGCTGCCCGAGGAGATCAACGACGCGCTGGCCGCCGCCTGCAACGGCCCGCTCGCCGGAGTGATCCGCTACGAGACCGAGCCGATCGTCTCCTCGGACGTGCTCCACTCGATCTACTCGGGCACCTTCGACTCGCTGTCGACCATGACGGTCGGCGGGCGAGTCTCCAAGACCCTCACCTTTTACGACAACGCCTGGGGCTACGCCCACCGCGTCGTCGAGCTGCTCGGCAAGCTCGCAGCCTTCGCCGAAGAGGAGACCCGCGGATGAGCGCGCGCGTCGGCATCAACGGCTTCGGCCGCATCGGTCGCTCGGTGTTCCGCATCCTGGCCGAGCGGACCGACGTCGAGGTCGTCTGCATCAACGATCTGTACGAGAACGAGTCCGCTCGCCTACCTGCTGCAGTACGACACGCGTGATGCGGACGCTTCCGCCGCAAGGTCTCGACGGACGCCGACTACCTCTACGTCAACGAGCAGAAGATCCGCATGACCGCGGAGCGCGACCCGTCGCGCATCCCCTGGGGCGAGCTGGGCGTCGACGTGGTGATCGAGGCGACCGGCGTCTTCCGCTCGCGGGCGAAGATCGAGCCCGCACCTCAAGGCGGGCGCGGGCAAGGTGATCCTCACCGTGCCGGCCAAGGACGAGATCGACGCCATGATCGTGGTCGGGGTCAACGACGGCTCGCTGCGGCCCGAGCACCGGATCGTCTCGAACGCCTCGTGCACCACGAACTGCCTTGCGCCGGTCGCCCGGGTGCTGCACGAGACGTTCGGCATCGAGGAGGGCATCCTCTCGACCATCCATGCCTACACCAACGACCAGCGCCTGGCCGACGTACCCCACAAGGACTTGCGGCGGAGCCGCGCGGCGGCCAGCAACATCATCCCGACGCCGACCGGCGCCGCCCGCGCGGTCGGCAAGGTGCTGCCCGCGCTCAAGGGCAAGCTCGACGGCGTCGCGATGCGCGTGCCGGTGCCCGACGGCTCGATCGTCGACCTCGCCTGCCGGATGTCGACGCGGCCCGACGGTCGCCGAGGACGTCAACGCACGCCATGCGCGCCGCAGGCGGCCGGGCCGATGAGCCCGCCTGATCGAGTACAGCGAGGTGCCCCTGGTGTCGACCGACATCATCGGCAACTCCGCACTCCTCGATCTTCGACGCGCTCTCGACGCAGTCCCACGGCGACGGCTGCGTGCGGGTGGTCGCCTGGTACGACAACGAGTGGGGCTACTCCAACCGCGTGGTGGACCTGCTCGACCGGCTGGTCGCGATCTGACGCCCGGGTGACCGGCGTTTCCACGGCCTGGCAGCGCGCGGGCCGGCCCCCGAGGTCCTGACCACCAGCCGGGCGGGTGCCCGGCTGGTCTATTCTCGACCGGACGAACGGAACGGAGGTTGACCTTTGGCCCGCAACGGGGTCTTCGGCTGGGGGATCGTCGCGCCGCGCTCGCCGCAACATCGAGGAGTTCGAGCGGCACCTCGCGTCGACCGACCAGCTGGCTTTCGCCGTTCGACGGCTTCGGCCCGTCGAACTTCCTGGTCGGCGAGCCCGAGTTCGACTTCGCGGAGTACAAGCCGTGGATCGACGAGCGCTTCCCCCCGAGCCGCTTCCCGCAGCTGGCCGAGAAGATGGACGGCCGACCCAGTTCGCGATCGGCGCCTTCATCCAGGCGCTCGGTCAGAACCCGGGTCATCGAGCGCCGAGCTGCGCGAAGCTCGGCACCGCGCGCACGTCTACCTCGGCCGCGGGCTCGGCGCGCTCGACACCACCGGGCGGTCGCCCTTCACCTGCACCGCGCCCAGCGGCCGTGGGATCATTTCTGGGCCGCGCCGGAGCGCAACGGGCGCTCGCCCGCTACCTCGCGGGCGACCGCTCGGCGGTCGACGGCGAGGCGCTGCCGCCCATCCGGCCGCGTGCCCGAGGAGGACCGCGAGGACGCGGCCTCGGAGTGGTGGCACTTCTGGGCGGCGAAGTCCGGGCCGCTCGCCGACTACCTCGGCGAGCTGCGCGAGATCGAGGGGATGACGGTGCAGGGCGAGATCGAGTCCGGCAAGCTCGGGCTGATCAAGGAGAAGCAGCGCCGGATGAAGCGGCTGGACGCGAAGGCGTGGGGCGCCGCCGCCGCCCTGGCGCGAGGTCTCCGCGAAGCTGGTCTGGAACATCCAGAACACGCCGGCGTCGCAGGTCTCGATGCTGGGCCACATCACCGGTCTCACCTTCGCACCGGTGGCCGCCTGTGCGACCTTCGGCGTCTGCCTGAAGCTGGCGCTCGACGCCATCGCGCGCGGCGAGGCCAGGGCGGTGGTGGTGGGCGCGACCGACCCGCCGCCGCTCGACCTGGTGGTCGGGCGCCTTCTACGGCGCGCGGGTGGGGGCGGCCGACGGCTCGGTCTCCAAGCCGATGACCGGCCTGCGCGGAACGCACGTGGCGGGCGGCTCGGTGATCTGGATCGTCGGCGACCTCGACTACTTCACGGCTCGCGGCTTCCGGCCGCTCGGCATGGAGCCGCTGGCGGTCGGAGTCTCTTCGGACGCCGACCACATCATCACCCCGTCGAAGGACGGGCCGACTCGCCGCGATCCGCAGGCGCTCGCCAAGGCCGGGCGTGACCCCGCAGGACGTGGTCGTCGTGGGACCTGCACGCCACCGCCACCCCGGGGGACTACCTCGAAGTGGAGAACCTGCGCGAGCATCCTGCCGGAGCACGTGCTGATCACCGCGCGCAAGGGGACGTTCGGCCACGGCATGGGGGCCGGCGGCGGCTGGGAGCTGACGGCGCAGTTCCTCGGCTACGAGAAGGGGAGCATCTATCCCGACGCCGCTCGCCGAGGCCGAGCTCCACCCTGAGATCGCGCGGGTCCACGACCGTTTCGTCTTCAACGACGGTTGCGCGGCGCCGGCGGGCGTCGCCGGCGAAGCTGTCGATGGGCGTGGGCGGCATCAACGCCTGCGTCATCTCGCGGCCGCTCGGCTCCTGAGCGGCCCGTCCGCCGGCCGGTCGCGACCGCCCCGAACCCGCTTCACCACCTCAAGGAGAATCCGTTGAACTGCCACCGCCATCGTCCTTCGCCGCGCCGGGCCGGCGCGATCCTCGCCATCCTCCTCGGGCTCGGCGTCGGCTGCAGCCGCAGCGAGGCGGATGCCGCCGCCCCGACGGCGACTCCGGCGCCGGCCGCCGCGCCGGTCGCGGCGCAGGCCGCGCCGGCGCCCGCCCCGGCGACCGGCGCCCCGGCCGGCGCGCCGGCGGCGACGCCCGAACCGCCGCTCGCCGCGGCCGACATCCCCGCCGTGGTCGCGCGCATCGACGGCAAGGACGTGACGCGCGAGGACCTTCTGGCGCGCGCCGCCGAGGCGCGGGGCGCGCTCGCCGAGCGCGGCTTCCCGTCGCCGTCGCCGACCCGCTCCTTCTACCGCAAGGTGCTCGACGACATCGTCGGCAACCGCCTGCTCTTCCGGGACATCGTCGCCCAGGGCGGGGCCGTCGCCGCGGCCGACGTCGACCGCCGCATGAGCGAGATCCGCGGCCAGTTCCCGAGCCCGGAGGAGTTCAAGAAGGCGCTCGCCGAGCGTAACTTCGACGAGGCGCGCCTGCGCCGCGACGTCGAGGAGGGGATGACCGTCCAGAAGTGGATGCAGGAGAAGGTCGTGCCCTCGGTGCAGGTCGCCGAGGCCGACGTGGCGGCCTTCTACCAGCAGAACGAGGCGCAGATGCAGGAGCCCGAAAGCGTCGTCGCGAGCCACATCCTGGTCGCGGTGCCGCGCGACCTGCCGGCGGACCAGAAGGCCGCCCGGAAGACGAAGGCCGAGGCGCTGCGGGCGCGGGTCGCGGGCGGCGAGGACTTCGCCGCGGTGGCGCGCGAGGCCTCGGAGGATCCCGGCTCGGCGCCGCGCGGAGGGGACCTCGGGCGCGTCTACCGCGGCCAGGCGGCGCCCGAGTTCGAGGCGGCGGTCTTCACCCTCACGCCGGGCACGCTCTCGAACGTCGTCGAGACCCCCTACGGCTTCCACGTCATCAAGGTGACCGAGAAGAAGCCGGCGGGCAAGCTGGCGCTCGCCGACGTCAGGGAGCGCATCGTCCAGATCCTGCGCCAGCGCGCGCTCGAGGCGAAGGTGCGCGAGACGGTGCAGGCGCTCGGCGACAAGGCGAAGATCGAGATCCTGATCTGAGGCGGGGGACGCCGTGGGCCGAGGCCGAGCTCTGCGCCGCGCGCTGGTCGCCGCCGGGCTGCTCCTGTCGGCCTGGATGGCGTTGCGCGCGCAGGTCGGCGGCGACCAGCTGAACCTGCTCGCCCGCGGCTGGCTCTGGGCGGCGCGCGGCGAGCTGGTGCCCTGGGGCAACCCGCTCTCCTCCGGCGGCAACGGACCCGGGGCGTTGACCACGGTCGTGGTCGGCGCCCCGCTTTTCGTCTGGATGGACCACCGCGCGCCGGTCGCGCTGACCTGGCTCTGCCACCTCGCGGCGTTCCTGCTGCTCGATCGGCTCCTCGCCCGCCACCTGTCGGCCGGCGAGCGGCTCGCCTTCGTCGCGGTCTACTGGCTCAACCCCTGGCGGCTCGAGCCCTCGGCCTTCCTCTGGAACCCGAACCTGCTCTTCCTCGCCGGCGCCGTCCACCTCGCGACCGCGTTCGGCAGCCGCGAGCGCGCCTCCTGGGCGCTCTCGGCCCTGCACGTCCTGACCCTCGGGCTCGCGTTCCAGCTCCACCCCGGCACGCTGCTGCTCGCCGCGCTCTCCGCGCTGCTCTGGCTGCGCGGCTACGTCCGGGTCCACTGGGGCGGCGTCGCGCTCGGCGCGCTGGCGGTCGCCGCGACGCTCGTGCCCTGGCTGCTCGCGGCGCGCGCCGACCCCGCGATCCTCGCCGTGGCCGAGGGCTTCCCGCTGCGCGGCCTGGTCTACCTCTTCCCGCTGGTCAAGGGGATGCTCTACCTGCTGCGCTATCCCTCTCTCGCGCTCAACGGCCAGACCACCCGATTCGATTTCACGGAGCTGCTCGGGGCCGGCGCGGACCGCTGGCTGACGCCGGCGGCGAAGGGGCTGCTCGGCGTGGCGGGCGCGGTGACCGCGGTGGCCGCCGCCGCGGCGCTCTGGAGCTTCTTCCGGGGCCGCCGGCCGCTCGCGCGCTGGGCGGCGCGCGCCACGGCAGCCGACGGGCGGAGCTGGCTCGAGGGCTACGCGGCGCTCTCCTTCGTCGGCGCCCTCGCGGTCTTCGCCCTGGCGCCGACCACGCCCCAGGCCTGGCAGGCGCTGCCGATCTTCCACGCGGCGGTGCTGCCCGCGGTCTTCGCGGTGGGGCGGCTCGAGGCGGCGGGTCGGGCGGCGACGGCGCGGCGGGCCGTGCTCGGCTACGCGGCGCTCGCGCTGGCGCTCGACGTCGCGCTCGCTATGGCCGGCCCCAACTTCCGCTGCGCCGGCCGGGGCACGCTGGTCTTCCCCCTCGCCTCGCACTCGGCGATGTTCGACGAGCTCGGCCTCCAGCGCACCTGCCCCTGGCCGCTCGACCGCCCGGGCACCTGGTGGCCCGACGTGCTGCCGCGGGAGGGCGGCCCGCCCTCACCATAGATCGACGACCAGCACGCGCGCCTCGAGCGGTCCGTTCCAGACCGGGATCCGCCGCGCCGGGCTCAGCCCGAGCTGCTTGCCGAGATTCGGGTCGCCGGCGAGCAGCACGGCCTTCCACCCCGGGTAGCGCTGCTTGAGCAGGTCGCCCAGCCGGCGCCAGAGGCCGGCCGGTTCGGCGATCCGCTCGCCGTAGGGCGGGTTGACCACCACCAGCCCGGGTCCGGGCGGGGGCACGAACTCGAAAGCGTCGCCCACGGTGATCCGCGTCCGCGCGGCGAGCCCCGCCGCTTCGAGGTTGCGCGTGCGCCGCCGCCGCCGCCGCCGGATCGAGGTCGTTGCCGTAGAGGCGCGCCTCCGGATCGGGCGCCGGGATCGGCTCGCGGCGGATCTCGTCGAGCAGCCCCGCGAAGCCGGGCAGCGCCTCGAAGCCCCAGCGCGGCCGCAGCCGGTTCGGGCGCGAGCCCGAGCGCGATCGCGCCCGCCTCGGCGAGGAAGGTCCCCGAGCCGCACATCGGGTCGACCACCGGCCCCCGTCCGTCCCACCCCGAGGCGAGCAGCGCGGCGGCGGCGAGCTGCTCGCGCACCGGCGCGGCGGTCGTCTCGACGCGGTAGCCGCGGCGGTCGAGCGGCTCGCCGACGAGATCGAGCAGCAGCGTCGCGTGATCCTCGTGCAGGCGCAGGCGCAGGGCGAGGTCGGGGCGCTCGCGGTCGACGTCGGCGCGGCGGCCGTGGCGGGCGCGCTGGCCGTCGGCGATCGCGTCCTTGGCCTTGAGCGCGATCCAGCGCGTGTCGGCGAGCGCCGAGCGCGACGAGGTCGCGGCGATCGCGAAGGAGCGGTCGGGGTGGAGCAGCGCGCCCGGCGCGAGCGGCGAGAAGGGGTAGCCCTCGACCAGCGCGCGCATCGCCAGGTAGAGCGCCTGGTCGTCGGGCGCGGCGAAGCTCGCCAGGCGCAGCAGCACCCGGTTCGCCGCGCGCAGGCGCCAGCAGGCGCGCACGGCGCCGCGCTCGTCGCCGGCGAACGGCACGCCGCCGGTCTCGACCGGGCCGGGCGCGAGACCGAGCGCTTCGAGCTCCGCCGCGACCACCGCCTCGAGGCCGCGCGCGCAGGTGGCGACCCAGCGCCCGGCGCTCACTCGTGGACGAGGCGGCGGTAACCGCGGTTCCAGTAGACCAGCGGCTCGGCGTCGGGGCGCGGCACGGCGCTCGCCACCACCTCGCCGATGTAGAGCTCGTGCGAGCCGGCGGCGTGGCGCGAGTGGACCCGGCAGTCGAGCCAGGCGATGGCGTCCGCGAGGACCGGCGCGCCGGTCGCCGCCGTGGTCCAGCGGCCGGCGGCGAAGCGGTCCGCGTCGGGTTCCCAGGCGAAGCGGTCGGAGAGAGCGGCCTGCCCTTCGCCCAGGATGTTGACCGCGAAGGTCGCCCCGGGCCGCGAGAGCAGCTCGTGCGCGCGGTGGACGTGATCGATCATCACCGCGACCAGCGGCGGCGACGGCGAGACCGAGACGAACGCCGAGACGGTGAGCCCGTGGCGGAGCTCGCCGGACCGGATGGTGACCAGGGTGACGCCGGCGGGGAAGTGGCGCAGGGCGTCGCGGAAGGCGTCGGCGGCGATCGGCAAGTCGTGGCTCCGGTGGCGCGCGGGCGGCGCTAGCGGCCGCCGCCGTGCCGCTCGACGTGCCAGGCGCCGGCCGCGCGGTTGCCCGCCCGGTCGACGACGGCGATCTCGAGCGCCTGTTGGCCGGACGCATAGCGCGAGGGGGCGATGCGCAGCTCGATCGTGGCGAGCCCGCAGCCGACGTCGCCGGCGGTCAGGTGCAGCCGGTCGGCGGGGGTGACGTCGATCTGCTCGCCGACCCGCAGCGGGCGGGCGAACGGGAAGATCTCGACCCGCGCCGTGGCGTCGTCGAGCTCCCAGCGCAGCGGCGCGGCGGTCGCGCCGCAGGGGACAGGCACCGCCGCGCCGTCCGGCAGCAGGATCGCCTGCAGCGCGATCTCCTCGCAGCCCGCCGGTTCGGTCGCCGCGCGCGGATAGGGGCGCCGCGCGAGGCCGCGCCGCTCGTCGCGGTCGGGGCCGTCGCCGCTGGTGGCGAGACCGAGCCAGGGCGCGGCGCTGTCGAGGTCGAAATCGACCGGCGTCGACACCGCGGTGCGCCCGCGCGCATCGCGGCTGCTCGCCATGACCTGGTGGCGCCCGACGCCGCCGGCGAGCGCCGCGAGCGCGGCCAGGCTGCTCTCGGCGCCGTCGAGGCGCAGCGTCCAGGGCAGCTCGGCGCCGCTGCGGTCGATCGCGGAGACCCGCGCCTGCGGCGGCGCGGCGACGCAGGCGCCGGGGGCGAGGACGACGCCGTCGGCGCCGAGCAGGGCGAGGAGCGGCGTCGCCGGCGCGATCGAGTCGGCCAGCCGGAGCGGCCGCGCGGGGCTCGGGAAGCCGTCGAGGCCGGAGGCGCTGACCGCGGTCACCCGCCAGTAGACCGTTTCGCGCTGGGTTTCGGCGAGCGGATAGGTGGTCCCGGCGAGGCCCGCGGCCCGCTCGACCAGCGCGCCGCAGGCCGGATCGGCGCAGACCTCGACCACGTAGGACGCCGCGCCCGCGACCGGCCGCCACGCGAGGCTGGCGCCGGCCCGTTCGATCTCCTCCCCGGCGCCCGGCGACGCCGGCTCCGGCGCGGCGAGCAGGGCCTCGACCGGCCCCGGCGCCGCGCGGCGCGCGACCTGCACGCCGCTGCCGGTCGGCAGCTCGACCACCTTGCCGGCCGCGGCGACCTGCGTCGCCCCCTCGTAGTTCATGAACTGCGCGCCCTCGTCGGCGCCGCGCCGCGAGCGGGTGCGCAGCGGACGGGCGTCGTCGGCGGTGCCGACGCTCTTGGCGTCGCCGACGACGATCTCGACCTCGAGCGGCTTGCCGACCGCGGCCTTCGCGGCCACGTCGGCCTGGCCGACCAGCACCTCGATCTCGCGCCGCGGGCGGGCCTCGCGGGCCGGCGTCTGCCGGCGCAGGAAGACGAGCGAGTCCTCGCTCAGCGTGACCTCGGCGCCGTCGTCGAAGCGCAGCCGGGCCGAGGCGGCGAGATAGGTCCGCAGGCTGTCGCGCTCGAGCAGGAGGTCGCCCTCGCCCGCCGGCCGCCAGGGCACCGGCTGCGGCCGCTCCTCGACGCGCCGCGAGAGCGCCTCGATGCGCGCGGTGGGCTGGGCCGTCGGCGGCGACTGGTAGACCTTGATCCGCTGCCCCGGGTAGATCCGGTGCGGGTTGGTGATGCCGGGGTTGAGCGCGGCGAGCTCGCGCCAGAGCTCGTGCGAGCCGAGCAGACGCTCGGCGAGGCTCTCCAACGTGTCGCCGGGCCGGACCACGTGCCAGCCGGTCTCCCAGCCGCTGCGGTCGACCGCGGCGGCCGGCGCCGGCGCGACTTCGCCGGCGGCGGGGGTGAGGGCGGCGAGGAGCAGCGGCAGCGCCAGAGCGAACGCCGTCCTGGGAACGCGGGTACGCACGAGGTCGGACACGTCGAAGCCCTCCGTCCGGTCGGGAATCTCGACGACGATCCTACTCCCGGTCGCCGCTTCCTTCGCCGCCCGCGCGGCGCGGATAGCGGGTGGCGACGTAGTCGTCGACCAGCGCCAGGAAACGCGCCGCGAGCTCCTCGTAGCTGCCCTGGAGGGTCGCGAAGCGGACGCCGTCGACGAACACCGGGCAGGTCGGCGCCTCGCCGGTGCCGGGCAGGCTGATGCCGAGGTTCGCCGCCTTCGATTCGCCCGGGCCGTTGACCACGCAGCCCATCACCGCGAGGCGGAGCTCCTCGACCCCTTCGAACTCGAGCCGCCATTGCGGCATCCGCTCGCGGACGTGCGACTGCACGCGCTCGGCGAGCTCCTGGAAGGTGGTCGAGGTGGTGCGTCCGCAGCCGGGGCAGGCGGTCACCGAGGGCGCGAAGGAGCGCACGCCGAGCGACTGCAGCATCTCGCAGGCGGCGTAGACCTCCTCGCGCCGGTCGCCGCCCGGACGGGGGGTGAGCGAGACGCGGATCGTGTCGCCGATCCCCTCGTGCGAGCAGCACCCCGAGGGCGGTCGCCGACCAGACCAGGCCCTTCATCCCCATGCCCGCCTCGGTCAGCCCGAGATGCAGCGGCTGGCGGGTGCGCGCGGCGAGATCGCGGTAGACGGCGATCAGGTCGAGCGGCCGCGACACCTTGCAGGAGATGACGATGGCGTCCTCGGCGAGGCCCTGCTCGAGCGCCGAGCTCGGTCGACTGGAGCGCGGAGAGCACCATGCACTCGTTGAGGATCTCCTCCGAGCTCCTGCCGAGGTCGCGGTCGGTGTTCTCCTGCATCTTCGCCATCACCAGCTCCTGGTCGAGCGAGCCGCCGTTGACGCCGATGCGCACCGGCTTGCCGTGCTCGACGGCGATCCGGACGATGGTCGAGAACTGCTCGTCGCGCTTGCGCCCGAAGCCGACGTTGCCGGGGTTGATCCGGTACTTGTCGAGCGCCGTCGCGCAATCGGGGTGGCGGGCGAGCAGGAGGTGGCCGTTGTAGTGGAAGTCGCCGATCAACGGCACGTCGCAGCCGGCGTCGTGCAGCCGGCGCCGGATCTCGGGCACGGCCGCGGCGGCCTCGTCGACGTTGACCGTCACCCGCACCAGCTCGGAGCCGGCGCGCGCGAGCTCCAGGCACTGGCGGGCGGTCGCCGCCGCGTCGGCGGTGTCGGTGTTCGCCATCGACTGGACGACGACCGGCGCGCCGCCGCCGACGACGACCTTGCCGATGCGGACCGGATGCGTGGTGCTGCGCGGAGTGGGGGCCATGCCGGGGTTCCTGCCGCCGCCGTCGGGCGGAGCCGAAGGATAGCAGAGGCGCCGGGGGGCGATGTGCGAAGATCGCCTCCAGGAAGCTCTCGCGCGATGTTCGACCCACCCGACGCCGCGGCGTCGCCGGTGGCCCCTCCGGCGGCCGGCGAGCGCGACCGGAGCGCCCGCACGATGGCGCTCCTCAACGAGCTCGCGCGCGTGGCGAGCGACGGCCTCGCCCTCGGCCCGATCCTGCACCGCATCACCGACACCCTGCGCGAGACGCTCGACTGGGACCACGTCACCTTCGCGCGCGTCGACCGCGAGCGGGGCCACATCGTCTGCGAAGCGGTCTCCTCGCGGCTCGACTCCGAGGTGACGGTCGGCGACACGCGCCCGCTCGGCCGCGGCGTGGTCGGCCAGGTCGCGGCGACCGGGGTGGGACTGGTGGTCGACGACGTCGCGAAGTTTCCCGGCTACGAGCCGGTCGCGGCGGGCGTCCGCTGCGAGGTCTGCGTGCCGATCGAGCACGGCGGCGAGGTGGTGGCGGTGCTCAACTTCGAGGACCGCCGGCCGCGCGAGGTCCGCTCCGAGATGCCGCTGCTCGAGGCGGTCGCGCGGCAGATCGGCGGCGCGATCGCCAACGCCCGCCTGCACGAGGAGGTCTGGCGCCGCGCGCAGCAGCTCGAGCTGGCGTCCGAGCTCGCCCGCTCCGCGCTCGAGGCCGAGGAGCTCGAGCCGCTGCTGAAGCGGGTGGCGGAGCGGCTGCGCGAGCGGTTCGGCTTCCTGCTGTGCAGCGTCTACCTGGTCGATCAGCGCTCGTCGAAGCTCGACCTGCAGGCGATCGCCACCCGGCGCCCGCTCGCCGTGGCGGCGCCGGCCACCCTCTCCTCGAACCGGGGCATCGTCGGCCGCGCCTTCCAGCTGCGCCGCGCCCAGCTCGTGCTCGACGTCAGGAGCGACCCCGACTACCTCCAGGTGTTCGGCGACGTCTCTTCCGAGCTCGCGCTGCCGATCCTGTTCCAGGGGCGCACGCTGGGCGTGCTCAACTTCGAGAACGACCGGCCGCAGGCCTTCTCGGAGGAGACGGTCTCCCTGCTCCAGATGATCACCGACCAGATCGCCGGCGTCGTGCACCTCGCCGCGATGAACCAGCGGCTCTCGGAGATGGCCGACGAGCTGGCCACCGCCAACCGGCGCCTGCACGAGATGAACCGCACGCTCGAAGAGCTGTCGGCCGTCGATTCGCTGACCGGTCTGGCCAACCGGCGCCAGTTCGACCGCCTGCTCGACCTCGAGTGGCGGCGCGCGATCCGCGGCGGCAGCCCGCTGTCGCTGCTCTTCATCGACATCGACTTCTTCAAGCGCTACAACGACACCCACGGCCACCTGCGCGGCGACGCGGTGCTCGCCGAGGTCGCCGCGCTGCTCTCGGCGGCCTTCACGCGCGCCGGCGACCTGATCGCGCGCTACGGCGGCGAGGAGTTCGCCGCGCTGCTGCCCAACACCGCGCTCGAGGCGGCGGCCGAGCTCGCCGAGCAGGCCCGGGCCCGCGTCGAGGCGCGCGGCATCGCGCACCCGGCCTCGGAGGCGGCGCGCGTGGTGACGGTCTCGGTCGGCGTCGCCACCGCCGTGCCCGACGCCTGGCGGCTTCCGTCGGCGCTGGTCGAGCGCAGCGACCGCGCGCTCTACCTGGCCAAGGCGAGCGGTCGCAACTGTCTGCGCACCGCGACCTGAAGCGGGGTCAGCCGACGTCGACCGCCACGCGGTGCCAGGCGTTGTTCATGTAGCCCTTGAAGTTCCAGACCTGCCCGAGGTCGGCGGGCTGGCTCTGCGCCGCGTCGTCCCAGGCGCGGGCGACGAGCTCGTGACGCCCCGCGGGGAGCTCGATCGTCGCCTCCCAGAAGCGCCAGGCCCAACGCGCGCGCCGCTCGCCGAGGCGGGCGACGCGCCAGCTGCGGCCGCCGTCGGCGCTCACCTCGACCCGCGCCACGTCGCGTCCGCCGCCGGCGAGCGCCAGGCCCTCGACGCGGACGCCGCCGGCCGGCAGCCGCGCGCCCGCGCGCGGGCTGGTGACGATCGAGTTGACGGGCAGCTCGCCGAGCATCGCGCCCTCCTCCCAGACCACGTTGTCGGCGTCGACGTGCGCGGGGAAGAGCCGGTAGGCGACGCGCTGGAAGTAGTTGTCGGAGGGCCCGGCCTGGAGCGTGATCGAGGCCAGCCACTTGACGCTGCGCGCGCCGATCCAGCCCGGCACGACCAGGCGGAGCGGCGCGCCGTGCACCGGCGGCAGGGGCGCGCCGTTCATCCCGGTGGCGAGCAGGACTTCGGGTGCGAGCGCCTTGTCGAGCGGGATCGAGCCGCCGAAGCGGAAGCGGTGGCCGTGCCGCTCGGTCTCGTCGAGCCCGGCGAGCGCGAGGTGGCGCGCCTCGGCGGTCGGGCCGGCGGCGGCCAGGACGTCGGCGAGCGCCACGCCCGACCAGCGCGCGGTGGAGACCGCTTCGAGCCCCCAGGGGAGCTCGTTGGGGATCGGCTTGCGCTCGACGAGCTCCTGGCGCCGGTTGCCGGCGCACTGCAGGGTCGCCGTCACCTCGCGGCGCGGGAAGCGGGCGAGGTCGGCGAGCGAGAGCGCGAGGGGGCGCTCGACCGCGCCCTCCACCTTCAGCCGGTAGGCGGCGGCCTCGACCTCGGGCACGTCGCCATGGTTGCGGACGAAGAAGTCCTCGGTCGCGGTGAGGAAGTCCGCGCGCAGCCGCTCGGGCGGCGGCCCGGCGTTGAACGGGCGCGCCTGGCGGACGAGGGTCGCGGGGTGCTTGCCGTACGGCGGCGTCATGTCAGTCGGCGCTGTAGGCGAGCCGGCGCTCGACCTTGCGCCAGGTGGCGTCGCCGTTCTCCTCGAAGACGTGGCAGTGGTCCATCTCGCCGCCGTAGACGTGGAGGGTCACCGAGGTCGCGTCGGGCAGGGCGTTGCGCAGGACGTGGTACTCGAACGGCGGGATGAGCGCGCCGGAGGCGCCGGCCAGCGCATGGACGCGGCCGCGCGGGGCGAAGCGGAATCGTCCGCCCTCCTCGCCCGCGAGCTCGTACTGGAGGATCTCCATCTCGCCCTCGACGACGCCCTCGACGCACCAGATGCCGGCGTGGTCGTGGAGGAGGGTCCCCTGCCCGGGCCCCCAGGTCATCACCACGGCGGTCCAGCCGGTCGCCGGATCGCGGTGGAGCAGGCGCCGCGCGTAGCTCTCGGGCCGCGGCCGGCAGAAGGCCGCGGGGAGCTTCAACGTCCGCGACCGGATGAGCTCCGACAGCGTCTGCTTGACCGCCGCGGCGATCGCCTCGGCGCCGCCCGACCCGATGGCGCGGTCGAGGCGTTCGATGAGCTGGTCGACTCCGGTCCCCGCCGCCGTGGTCATGACGCCCTCCCTTCGCGGCGGCGGACGCTATCAAAGGCGGGGAGGCGCAGACGTCGAGCCGGACGGGGGAGCGCGACGCGGATCGCGCCCGCGCCGAGGACGAGGCCTCCGGGCGGACGGTAGGTCCCGGTCGGCTCAGGGCTTCGCGCGTCGGAAGCGGTAGGTCAGGTTCGCGGCGACGATGGGAAGCCCGATTCCGGTGTAGAGGTCGCGCTCTTCGCCCTCGTGCTGGATCTCGAGCCAGCGCAGGGCGAGGCCTGCGGACCAGGGGGAGTCGCCGAGGCGGACGCCGGCGGCGAGCTTCGCGCCGATCGCCCACTCGGCGTCGCGTTCGGGCGCGCCGTCGACGCCGACGGAGTAGTCGACCCACGCGATCTCGGGGCCGACGGAGAGGTCGAAGCGGCCGGCCCGGATCGGATGCCAGAGCAGCGCGAAGGAGAGGGGCTGGAGGGTGAAGTCGCCGGAGTCCTCGGCGACGGTGACGGGCCGGATCACCGCCGGGTCGGCCGGGTCGGGGCGGACCTCGGCGCGCTGCCACTTCGCGTCCAGGGTGACCTGGCTGTAGGACAGCTCGAGCCCGAGCCGCTCGCCGATCCGGTACTCGGCGGCGAGACCGAGCTCGGTCCCGCCGTCGAGCTCGAGCCGGTCGAAGCCGAGACCGGAGCTGCTGAAGGTCTCCTTCGAGTAGTTCGTCGCGCCCGCCGAGAGTGTGAGGGTCCAGTCGCCCTGGGCCCGCAGCGGGCCGGAGAGGAGGGCGAGCGTGGCGATGAGTGCGACTCGGGCTCGTGGTCTCAGGGTGCGCCTCCTCGGGCGGCCCCGCTCGAGCGACCGCGCCGGAGGCATCGTACGCTCGGCCGGGCTAGACCCGGAGCGCGCCGCGGAAGCCGCGTGCGGCGTAGTAGGACTCGGCGCCGTTGTGGTACGTGAAGACCTGGTCGTAGCGGCGGTCGCAGAAGAGCGCGCCGCCGAGCTTGCGGATGGCGGGCGGCGTCGCGATCCAGCTCGAGGTCTTGAGGTCGAAGCGGCCGAGGGCCTGCAGCATCCGGTACTGCTCCTCGGTCAGGATCTCGATCCCGATCGCCGCCGCCAGCTCTGTGGCGCAGCCCTTGGGCCTGTTCTCCTTCCGCCCATCGAGCGCCGCCCGGTCGAAGCAGAGACTCCTGCGCCCCGCGGGGCTCTCCGCCGAGCAGTCGAAGAAGAGAATCCCGCCCGTCCCCCCGGCCCGCCCCACCACGTCCGGCTCGCCGCCGGTCCGCTCCATCTCGCCGAGCGAGCGCAGCTTCTCCGGCGAAGCCTCGAGCCGCGCCTGGACTTCGGGCCACTCGAGACCCGGATGGCGGGCCCTGTTCGCCTCGAATCGGGACTTCAACGTCGCGAGTAGCTCCGCGCGCTCACTTCCGCTCAAGTGCGCTCCTCCTCGGGAACTGTCCCCTGCTCTGAGGTCTCGTTCTGCGCGAATCCTCGGCACGATTCGCCAAGCTCTGAGTTCAGTGGGCCGGGTTTCGGGGTATTGCGGAACGCGCTCACGCCAGGAACCGGTGGTCAGGCAATCTTCCTTTGCGCCATCTTCACTGAAGCCGCCATCACCAGTAGATAGATGCCGATGAGCAGGTCGACGGAGCCGCAGAACTCGGGCCACCAGGAGGGCGCGCCGGAATTCACGAACAGGGCATTGTGACCGAAGTCATAGATCGCGTGGCCCGTGTAGCCGATTCCCAGGACCAGCAAGGCGCTGAAGCTGCCCAGACGATAGGCCCAGTACGAGAGGGCAAAGAACGACAGTCCGGCAAGAACCTCGCGCTGCAACGCCGTGGAGTCGGAGCCGTAGACGGCGAAGACCCAGTAGAAGACGGGGAAGGTCGAGAGCAGCAGCGGATAGGCCCATTTCCGCTTCTCCAGTCTCGTGTTCCGAAAGAAGACCACCACGAAGATCGCGACGGCAATGCCTGCTGCGAGAGCGTACGGATTCACAGTCAGTTCTCCTCTCCGATCGTCACACGCCGGCGCTTGTTTCGCGCCGCGGGCCGCCATGGGCAGCGAGTCACGTTGTCGTCCTGGGCGCCGTCGCTGCGCCGCGGACTATTTCCCGGCGATCTTCAGGATGTCCTCGTAGCCGCCGCCGTTGAAAGCCTTGAAGCCCAGGGCATCGAGCATCTGTCTGGCCTTTTCGGCCGCGGCGCCGGAAAGACAGTAGAGAACGATCTTCCGGTCGCGCGGCAACTCGTGCAGGCGACGCTTCAGGGTGAAGATCGAGATATTGGTCGCGCCGGGAGCCATGCCGAGCCTCGCGGCGACCTTCGGTCGAAGGTCGACCAGAAAGGCTCCTGCCTCGAGCAGTTCCGCCACTTCGTCCGGTGGCAGTTTCGCCTTCGCCAACGCGTCGTGCTTCGCCTTCACTCTTCCGGCCATCGACGGATCCCTCCTGGTGAGGATTCTGCCCGTTTGGATGCGTAGACCGCGCTTTCTCCGGTCTGGGACGGCCACGGAGCGCGCGCACTCGCGCTGGCACGCGACGCATTCGGGGAGCCGCGGCGCCGCCTCGTCCAACTCCGTTCGCCCCGATCGGCGTTGCTGCCTTCACGTGCGACGCCTCGACACCAGCGGCGCCGCGCGGACGAACTCGTTGGCCGCCGCCTCCTCGAGCATCCATCGACCCATGGCTTCATAGGAGACTGGTGACCAGGAGTTCGAAGCGCCGGCCCAGTCCGCCGAGGCCACGGGGCGCTCGTCCCTGCCGCGGGCGTTCAGGCCGGCGCGGACCAGTGTCCACCGCAGCGACGGGAACGCGCCGTTGCCGAGAGCGTCCACCACCGCCTGCTGCTCACGCGCCCCGCGCCCCACCGTCCCGGGCATCCAGGCGAAGAAGCGCATGGCCCGGCTCGCCGGCTGCCCCGGTGGTGAAGTGAGCAGCGTATTGACGAGGACGATGCGGTCGACGCCCGCCGCCAGCATCGACTCCTCGACCGCGGCCATGTTCGCCGAGAGCAGGGCGGAGCGGTCCCGGGTCGTCGCCGTGACTCCGAGCGCGGTGAGAACGGCATCCGCGCCGGAGAATGCAGCCGTGAGAGCCTGCCGATCGGCGAGCGACCGGACAACGGCAACGCGAGATCCGTCCGGCACCTCGGCGATGCGCTCCGGTCTGGAGCGGACGATGGCCGTGAAACGGATTCCCGCTCCCCGGCACACACTGAGGATTCCCTGACCGAGACCCCCTGCGGCGCCGAGGACGGCCACATGATGCGGCAGGAGTCGCGAGGGGCTGTCGGCAGTGGGTGGAGTCATGGTCGAGGGTGCGTCAGGGAGCGTTGTCGGGTATCGGGCGGCTCATGAGCTGCGCGGCAAGAGGCGAAGCCCCTCTGTCGGCTCGAACGAGAGATCGGACGGCGGCACGTCCCTCTTCACAGGTCCTCGGGCCGGAGACCGGAGTGCCTGGCGATGCGCGAGAGCATCTTCGGGCCGATCTCTTCGCCGTCGTGAAAGGCGAACACGATGTCCCGCCAGCCCTCACGCCAGAGGGTACGGTGCGAACCGGATTGCCTTCGGACCTGCCAGCCGATACGAAGGAGTGCGGCAAGAACCCGGCCCGCCTTCGCGGCCGGCCATGAGCTCATGCGGCGGGGACTACGAACCGAATCGGTTGAGGACGCGCCTCACCCTGCTCGATCTGTTCCGCGAGCACGCGGAGAGCAAGCACCTCCGCCCTGGCCATGGCCTCGTCGGCGGTGCCACCGTAGACCAGCACGCCAGGAAGCTCGGGCACCTCGGCCAGCCAGCGACCGTCTTCCTCGCGCTCGCACTCGAGAGTCAGTTCCATCTGCCGATCTCCGGAAGCCAGAGCTGATTCAATCGCCGCCCAACTCCTGCCGCTCAGCCGCGGGCGGCGGGCACCAACCTCCTGACTCTACCCGAACCGCCAGCGTCGGTCGTCTGCTGCAGCGGCCTGTCAGCCAGCCCGGCACGACCGACGATTCCCCTTGGAGATCGGGCGCGGCACGTCGCCTGGGTTCCGGTCAGACCGCCGGATGTCTCGAGTGCCACGGGGTCGCCTGCTCGTAGGCGTGACCGATGCGGCAGAGCACGGATTCGCTCAGCCGGCGACCCACGAACTGCACGCTCAGCGGCAGGCCGTCCGCCGAGAAACCGCAGGGCACGGACAGGGTCGGGCTGCCGCTGAAGTTGAAGGGCTGCGTGTGGACGTCGTTCCTGACCTGACTGGCCCACGAGGCTTCGGTCTCCTCGTCGTACGGATCCGCCTCCTTCACGCGCGCGGAGTTCGCCAGCGACGGACAGACCAGACCATCGACGGTGGAAAGCATGCGCTCGAGCGACGCGGAGACTTCCGACCGGAGCTTCGCGGCCGCCGCCAGCGCCGCGCGGGTGACCCGCTGACCCGACTCGAGCACCGCGCGGAACCCCGGACCGTACTCGCCGGCCCGGCTCGGGTAGGTCTTCGCATGGGCGGCCAGCGCCTCGACCGCGCACAGGTCGAGCCACGCACTGCCGACCTTGCGGACGTCGGGCATCGTGACGGTCACGACGGTCGCGCCCAGCCGGGTCAGTTCGGCGACCACGTCAGCCATCGCCCGGGCGACGTCCGGGTCGACGTCGTCGGTGGCATAGCGAGGGTCGAAGCCGACGCGAAGGCCGGCGATGCCCCGGCCGAGCTCGGCACGTACCGCCGGCACCGGATCCGGCAGCGACGACGGGTCGTACGGATCGGGACCGGCCATCGCTTCGAACAGGATGGCGGCGTCTTCGACCGTGCGGGTCATCGGCCCGACGTGGTCCATCGAGGCGGCCAGGGCGAACACTCCGTGGCGGCTCACCCGGCCATACGTCGGTTTGAGCCCCACGCAGCCGTTCACCGCCGATGGATACCGGATCGATCCCCCCGTGTCGGTGCCCACCGACGCGAAGCAGAGGCCCGCCGCCGTGGCCACGCCGGAGCCACTCGACGACACGCCGCTCCAGCGTGTCTCGTCCCATGGGTTGACCGGCACCTGGAGGCCGGGAAAGTAGGGGCCGAACGCGCCTTCGCACAGGGCGAGCTTGCCCAGGATGACCGCGCCGGCAGCTTCCAGCCGGGCGACGACGGTCGCGTCGAAGTCGGGTACGAAGTCCGCCAGGAGCTTCGTGCCCGCCATGGTGCGGACGCCACGGGTGTAGCAGAGGTCTTTCACCGCGATGGGCACGCCATGCAGAGGCCCCCGATACCGGCCGGCGCGAATCTCGGCGTCCGCGCGCCCGGCGCTCGCGAGCGCCCGGTCGGTCATGACCGTGACGAAGCTCTGGAGGCGCCCGTCCACCGCCGCGATGCGGTCGAGCAGTTGTCGCGTGAGGTCGGTCGACAGGAGCTCCCGCGCCGCGAGGAGCCGGGCCACCTCCGCCAGGCTCGAGTAGTGCAGCGGGCTCCGGACCTGCGGGACCGACGAGCCCGCCGGGCCGCGCCCGCACGACACCACGCCGCCCGGGAAGACCGCGGCACCGGCCAGGAGCGACAGCAGATCGCGGCGCGTCAACCCGGGTTCGACCATGGTGCGGGAAGAGTAGCCCAGGGCCATGCCTGGCCGAGGAATCATGAGCGGAGCGGCAACGGGGCGCAGCCCTGTTGCCCGCTCGAGCGAGGGGTCATGCGGCCACTCTTGCCCGGACCCGCTCAGGACCCCTGCCAGAGGTGGTAGCCGAGCAGCGCGGCCAGCAGGAGGAAGAGCGCCCCCGGTACGACGAACATGCCGGCACGTTCGTGCGACGGGATGTGCAGCTTTCGTAGTCCGAACCGGGGGAACGAGAAGTAGATGAGCGCCTTGAGCACCTGGGCCCAACCCAGGAGGGTGAGGGCGAGAGGGATTCCCGACCAGACGTTGTGGAAGGCGACGATGACCGAGCCGAAGACGAGGCTCATGAACGCCGCCGCGAAGACACCCGCCTCCCGCCGCTCCCGCAGCCAGACGAAGAAATCGACCCAGGCATGGGGCCGCAGGACGTGGGACAACCCGATGACGGTCAGGTTGATCACCGCGTAGATCTGGATGGCCCGCTCCAAGGCTGGCTTACCTCCGTCTCCGCGACCCGGTCCGTGCAATGGACGCCTGTCGAAGCGCCGTTCAGCGGCGAGCGCGACGAGTCCGCCGCAACGCCGGGTCAGGCGCCCGCAGCTCTCACGGTATCGAAGTCATCGCGCGTTGGCGACCTCGCTGCCCTTGCGGAACCAGATGAGCTCGATGGGAGCGCCGTTGTCGACGATCATGGCGGCCCGGACGCCTTCGGACGGAGACCCCGGAGGGCAGAGGACCTCCTGGCCCTCGAGCGCCGCCTCGAGGTCGTCGACTTCGAAGGCCACGTGCGGCACGGTCCTGATGAGCTCGTGAAGGGGACTCGATGTCTCGAATCGCATCCACTCCACGCCGTACGGGCTGGTGCCGAACCCGGACACGTAGAGGCCGAACTGTGCGAGGTGGGTCTCGCCAGGGCGCTCCACGTCGGTGGGAATGCCGACATGGTGGTAGCGCCAGCCCCGTTTCGACACTGCCATCGGAGGTTCGTGATCGAGCCGGCAATACGCAGTCGTCACCGCTCACGCTCCATGGGATTCTCCCGGGAGGTCTGCTGCCCGAGCTGTTGGGCGAGCCCGATGAGAATACCTTCGGGACCCCGGATGTAGCAGAGCCGGTAGATGTCTTCGTAGTCGACGACTTCATCGACCACCGTCGCACCGAGCCTGCCGAGCCGGGCAAGGGTGTCGTCGATGTCCTCGACGGTGAACATGACGCGCAGGTATCCCAGCGAGTTCACGGGGGCCGTGCGGTGATCGGACGCGATGGCCGGGGCGTCGAAGCGCGAGAGCTCGAGGCGGCTGTGGCCGTCGGGGGTGCTGCATCATGGCGATCTCGACACGCTGGCCGCGCACTCCGGTGACGCGGCCGGCCCATTCGCCCTCGATGGGCATGCGGCCTTCGAGGGTGAGGCCGAGCTCGGTGAAGAACTCGATGGCGGCATCGAGGTCTTCCACCACGATGCCGACGTTGTCCATACGCTTGACCGTCATGAGGTTTCCTTGCCGTCCAGAAGAGGGCGAGAGGTGTCCGGATCAGGCCACTCCGAGCTTCCCGCGCTCCCCGTCCCGGGGCGTCGCCGCCTCCTCGGGGGTCACGAACTCGGCCAGATCCGCCGCCTCGAAGAAGGGCCGGAGCTCCATTTCGCTCCTGCCCGGCACGGGATTGGGCGCGCGCTTCGCCCAGGCCACGGCCTCGTCCATGTCCTTGACCTCCCAGATCGAGAAGCCGGCGATGAGCTCGTGGGTCTCGGCGAACGGCCCGTCGGTGACGGTGCGCTCGCGACCTTCGGAAACGATGCGCTTGGCCTGGGCGCTGTTCTGGAGGCCGGCGGCGGCCACGAAGACGCCGGCCTGGACGAGCTCCTCGGTGAACCGGTCCATCGCCGCGAACGCCTCGAGCATCTCCGGCGTCGGGGCGGCCATGCTCTCCGCCATGCCCTCACTGGCCTTCGCGATCACCATCACGCGCATTGTCGGTCTCCTTGTCCGAGCCGGCCTCGATGGCGTCTCCCCAGGACGACGAGCGAGCCTGCCGGAATTCGACATCGCTCCGCAAACGCTTTCCGACGATCCGGCCGCGCGGGGGGAACGGCGGCGATTCCGGGCGGCCGGGCGAGTCGATCCGCCGCCTCAGCTCTGCCTGGCGAGCTTGTCGCGCTGGGCGTTGACCGCCGCGGCGATGTCGGCTCCGAAGTCTTCGGCCTCCCAGAGGGGACGGATCTCGAGGTCGCTCGGCCCCGGCATCGGGTTGGGGCAGCGCCGGGCCCAGTCGACGGCCTCGTCGAGGGAGCGCACCTGCCAGATCCAGTACCCGGCCACGAGCTCTTTGGCCTCCGCGAAGGGGCCGTCGGTCACGGACCTCCGGTCGCCGTCGAAGTGGATCCGCTTGCCGAACCTGCTCGGCTTGAGCCCGTCGCCGGCGAGCATGATCCCCGCCTGGATCAGCTCCTCGTTGAACCTGCCCATCGCCTCGAACATCTCGGCGGCGCCCTCCACCTCGAAGGGGTTGCCTGCCGCCTCGGACTCCTCCGTCGCCTTGACGATCACCATGACGCGCATGACGCCTCCTCCGTGGCTTACCGGCGCAGCCCTGACGGCCGCCGCTCGGGATTCATCTCGACGACGAACGGGACGGGAATTCGACACCGGCGAGGAACGGCGGGCCGGATTCCGGTGCTGGGAGCAGTCCTCTGGCTTGAGAGCTTCGCGGCGAGGTGCGAATCCCGTGTGGAGGGGAGCGATCGGGAGGCTGGCTCGAGAGTCGCAACCTTAGTCGGCGCTGGCTGCTCGGCAACCGATAGAAGAGACTGTGGTTGCGAATCGGGTGGCACCTTTTCGGCGCCTGAGCCGTGCTCGCCGCGGCGGCGCAGCAGCGCAAGCCCGACCCGCTGCGGCGCTGGGCGCTCGCTGCGAGCGCACGGCTCGGCCACAACAAGGCTTCGGTCGCACTGGCCAAGGAGCTGGCCCGCTACGCCTGGGCCGTGGCGACTCGCGAGGTGCCCTTCGAGACGAGAGCGAAAGCAGCCTGAGAAGAGAGGTTTCCGACCGTCGACTGCGACGAACACGACGACGATGACGACTCGGTAGAGACCGACGCGGGGATCGAGCCGATAACTATTCTGGCCTTCGAGGCCGGTGCGAGCGACTGGCTCCCCGCGCGCGGACTTCATCCTGGCCCGGAGCCCGCGGGCTCCAACGAGAGGCCGCAGATACGACTGCAGTCCTACCCTCGTCGAAGACGTCGTGTCGCGCTACTTGCGGGAGGAGTCCAGATACGAAGGGTTAGGCGGCCCGCCATTCCCGTTTCAACGTGAAGAGTACAGCGTCTTGAGCCTGACCTTGGAGGGTGAAGAAGCCTGGTAGGACACCGACTCTGGCAGCCCCGAGCTTCTCCGCGACTCTCTGGCTACGAACGTTGTCGTGAGCGCATCGAATTTCCAGGCACGTCAGAGGCGTTTCGCGGAACCCGAAGTCCACAACCTGCCGCGCTGCCGTCGTCGCGATGCCGCGCCCTGAAACTGAGGTGCGTACCCAGTAGCCGAGGTTTGCTGTTCGGTCTGCGGCGTTGACGGAGTTGATGCCGCAGACGCCGAGAAGGCTGCCCGCCGAGTCCAGAATTGCGAACTCGTACGCGTCACCGGCAGCGAAGGCGGCCTCACGGGAATGCGCCCACGCAAAGGCGTCGCCCTCGCTGTACGCCGAGTGACACCAGGTCATCCAGCGCTCGAGCTCAGGTCTCGACTCGACTACTGCCTGGTACAGGGCGAGAGCGTCTGACGCTCGCGCGGGTCTTACCGTCAATTCCGCAACCACTATCGTTCCTCGGGACGCCTAGACAGTATGGCTTCCGATGAGGAAGCAGAGAGTGGTCTGCCCCTTCAGGGGTCGTGGATTACGCTGAGTTGTGGTCAACCGGCGCAGAGCCATGATGAAGGAGGCAGACCGTGGAAGAGGCTAGCACCTACGTGGGGCTCGATGTCCACAAGGACTCGATCGACGTCACCCTGGCCGAGCAGGGTGCCACCGGCGAGGTCCGGCACTTCGGCACGATCGGCGGCGACCTCGAGGCGCTCGCCAGGCTCGTGCGGCGCCTGCGGCGCAAGGGCCGGGTTCTGCACTTCGTCTACGAGGCCGGCCCCTGCGGCTTCGAGATCCACCGCTTCTTGACCGAGCAGGGCCTCGCCTGTGCCGTCGTCAGCCCGTCGCAGATCCCCCGCCGCGCCGGTGATCGCGTCAAGACCGATCGCCGCGATTCCGAATCGCTCGCCCGCCTCCACCGCGCCGGCGAGCTCACCGCGGTCTACGTCCCGCGCCCGAGGACGAGGCGATCCGCGATCTCGCACGCGCCCGCGAGGACGTCCGCCGCGCCCGGCAGAAGGCGCGCCAGCAGCTCCAGGCGCTGCTCCTGCGCCACGGCAAGCGCTACCCAGGAAAGTGCGCCTGGACGCTCGCGCATCGTCGCTGGCTGTGCGACTTCCAGCTCGACCATCCAGCGCAGAAGATCGCGCTCGAGGAGTACCTCGCCGTTAT
Organism: uncultured Acidobacteriota bacterium; assembly: GCA_963803995.1. GTDB lineage: Bacteria > Acidobacteriota > Thermoanaerobaculia > Multivoradales > JAGPDF01 > JACTMI01. The sequence continues at coordinate 4,956 of CAWDOT010000005.1, read as the reverse complement.
CGACGAGGCCACGCTCCGCCTCGCGCGCATCGAGTCCGCGCTCGTCGAGCAGACCGACACGTGGCGCTTCGCGCCCGTCGTCGCCGCGCTCCAGGCCCTGAAGGGAATCGACCGCATCGCGGCCACGATCCTCGTCACCGAGCTCGGCGATCTCACCCGCTTCGACTCGCCGCGAAAGCTCATGGCCTTCCTCGGCCTCGTTCCGTCCGAGCACTCGACCGGCTCGCGGCGCCGGCTCGGCGCCATCACCAAGTGCGGCAACGCCCACGCGCGGCGGACGCTCGTCGAAGCGGCCTGGGCCCATCGTCATCCGGCCCGCATCGGGCGCCGGCTCCAGATCCGCAGCGAAGCGCTGCCTTCCGAGATCCGCACCATCGCCTGGAAGGCGCAGCTGCGACTCGCTTCGCGCTACCGCAAGCTCGCCGCCCGCGCCAAGCCCCACCAGGTCGTTGTCACCGCTCTCGCCCGCGAGCTCGCCGGCTTCGTCTGGGCCATCGCTCGCGCGCAGGCCGCTCGTCGCTGACGCCGCACCCGGATCCATTCCAGAGGAGATCGCAACGCCCACCGACACCAACACCGAGCCCTCTGACGAGATCGTCGGGGATGCCGCCACGGTCCGGAGAACCCTCGAGAATCCGTTTCCGGGCAGCGCTCCGTCGCCACGCCCGCTCCTAGAAAGAGGCAGCTCCGAGACGTCCCACGGTCTGGCGGTAACCAACCCGCGAATATCAGCAGGATCCACCGTCGTCTCAGCCGGCGCCATCTCCGACGATCCCGTGAGAGAGCTCAGTCGCGAAGCGAACGACTCACAGAAGGGACGGCTCTGCCCGATTGACAACAGGAAGCCATATCAACGGATCATGAGCTCAGCGGCAAACGCGCGCAGCGCGTTTGTCCGCTGGAGCGAGTTGTTGGGCGGCAGGCAGCTCACGCGTCGTATTCCTTCAGGGCGGAGACTGCACGACCGATCGCCTCGATGAACGCTTCTGGTTCGAAGGACCAGGGGCCACCTGCCGGGTTGGGGTAGACCTCGAGGGCAACGGAACCAGATTCTCGATTCACCTCGCACACTTGGGAGTCACCGAACCAGACTTCGGCAACACACTTCTCACGATCAGGAACGTCAGCCACCTGAACCTGAAAGACGGGGCCTGTCATCGTCTGCATCCGGCATTCCATTGCACTGCCGCCCAACTACTGCTTACGCCGCAATGGGCGGATGCCATTTGGTGTGACAACGCGTGTGTAACGGCGGCGGGTCATCGCTGCCTCCCAAGGTCAAGTCATTCCGTCAGAAGAACTAGCAAGAGTCTAGAGGCAGTGCGAATGGGATGCAATGACGATGAGATCTGTCGTGTAGCGCGGCGGGGAGCGCGGCGGCTGAAGGGGCTTGTCTGCGGCGCGGCGATTGACGCTCTTGTCGGGGGCGCGGTACGTTCATCGGACGATACGGGGAGAGGGAGAGCCATGACATCGCGATGGGTGCGGGGAGGGGCGCTGGCCGCCCTGATCCTCTGGGGATGGGTCGGCGCGGCTTGGGCGGCGGAGAGTGGAGCGGGCCAGAAGGACGCGGAGAAGCCCTGGTTCGGGAATCTCAAGTTCCGGTCGGTCGGGCCGGCGATCGGGGGGCGGGTGGCTCGGGTTTCGGGGGTGCCTGGGGATCCGCTGACCTGGTGGATGGCGACGGCGCAGGGTGGGGTGTGGAAGTCGACGGACGGGGGGGTGAAGTTCGCGCCGGTGTTCGACGAGCAGCCGGTGTCGTCGGTCGGGTCGATCGCGGTCGCGCCGTCGGATCCCAACGTCGTCTACGTCGGCTCCGGCGAGGCCAACATCCGCGGCAACGTCGCGCCCGGCAACGGCATCTACAAGTCGACCGACGCCGGCAAGACCTGGCGCCACGTCTGGAACCAGGTCGGGCAGATCGGGACCCTGGTCGTGCACCCGGCCGACCCCGACGTCGCCTGGGCCGCCGTCCTCGGCCACGCCTTCGGGCCCAACCCCGAGCGCGGCGTCTACCGCACCGAAGACGGCGGTGCGACCTGGAAGCGCGTCCTCTTCGTCGACGACCAGACCGGCGCCTCCGACGTCGCGCTCGATCCCGCCAACCCGCGCATCCTCTTCGCCGGCACCTGGCAGGCCGTGCGCCGCCCCTGGACCTCCGAGAGCGGCGGGCCGGGCGGCGGGCTCTGGCGCTCGCGCGACGGCGGCGACCACTGGGAGCGGCTGACCGGCAATGGCCTGCCCGCGGGGATCTGGGGCAAAGTCGGCGTGCGCGTCGCGCCCTCCGACAGCCGGCGCGTCTACGCGCTGATCGAGGCCGGGGAAGAGACGGGCGGCCTCTACCGCTCCGACGACGGCGGCGACTCCTGGGAGCTCGCGAGCTCCCACCATGCCCTGCGCCAGCGCGCCTGGTACTACAGCGTGCTCACGATCGATCCGAAGAACCCCGACGTCGTCTGGGTCCCCCAGGTCAACATGCTGCGCTCGATCGATGGCGGCCGGAGCCTCCACTCCGTCGACGGCTTCTCCCACGGCGACCACCACGACCTCTGGATCGACCCCGTCGACCCCCGCCGGATGATCGCCGGCCACGACGGCGGCGCCGACCTCTCCGTCGACGGCGGCGAGAGCTGGCGCGCGCCGAAGCTCGCGCTCGCCCAGCTCTACAACCTCGACGTCGACGACCGCGAGCCCTACCACCTGGGCGGCACCATCCAGGACCAGGGCACCGCGAGCGGGCCGTCCAACAGCCTGAAGCAGGGGGGCGACGGGCTCGCCGAGTGGAACTGGGTGGGCGGCGGCGAAGCCGGCGACTTCGTCTACGACGAGCGGGAGCCCGGCGTCGTCTACGCGGGCGAGTACGCCGGCTACCTCTCCCACTTCGACGAGAAGAGCGGCCAGGCGCGGATGATCTCCATCTTCCCGACCAGCAACTCGGGCCGCGGCGCCGAGGAGCTGCGCCACCGCTTCCAGTGGACCGCGCCGATCGCCACCTCGCCGCACGATCCGGCCGTGCTCTACCACGGCGCCGAGGTCCTCTTCCGCTCGACCGACCGGGGCGCGACCTGGACCGCGGTGAGCCCCGACCTGACCCGCGACGACGAGACGAAGCAGCAGTGGGCGGGCGGGCCGATCACCGGCGACAACACGGGCGTCGAGGTCTACGACACGATCTTCTCGATCGCCGAGTCGCCGCTCGAGGCCGGCGCGATCTGGGTCGGGACCGACGACGGCCTGGTCCATCTCACCCGCGACGGCGGCGGGAGCTGGACGAAGGTGACGCCGCCCGGCCTGCCCGAGTGGGGCACGGTCGAGGCGATCGAGCCCTCCCGCTTCGCCGCCGGCGCCGCTTACGTCGTGGTCGACGCCCACCGGCTCGACGACCCCCGCCCATACCTCTGGCGCACGCGCGACTGGGGCGCGACCTGGGAGAGCCTGGCGGGCGGCCTGCCGCAGGACGTTCACCTCTTCGTGGTGCGCGAGGACCCGGAGCGCGAGGGGCTGCTCTTCCTCGGGCACGAGCGGGGCGTCTCGCTGTCGCGCGACGGGGGTCGCACCTGGGAGCCGCTGCGGCTGAACCTGCCGACGGTGGCGGTGGTCGACCTCGAGGTCCGCCACGGCGACCTGATCCTCGCGACCCGCGGGCGGTCGTTCTGGATCCTCGACGACCTGACGCCGCTGCGGCTCTGGAGCGACGCCGTGCGCACCGAGCCGGTCCGCCTCTTCGATGCGCGCCCGGCGCGGCGCTGGCGGCTCGCCGGGGACTGGGGCGCGACGCTCGAGGGGGCCGGCGACAACCCCCCCTACGGCGCGCTCGTCCACTACTGGCTGGCGGAGAAGCCGAAGGGGGAGGTCGTGCTCGAGGTGCTCGACGGCGCGGGGCGCGTCCTGCGCCGGCTGACCAGCACGGCGCGGCCGGCGCGAGCCGAAGAGGACGACCCCGACGAGCCGGAGCCGGAACCGAAAGCCGCGCTCGCCGCCGAGGCCGGCCTCCACCGCGCGGTCTGGGACCTTCGCCTCGAGGGGGCGCGCCGGTTGGAGAACGCCAAGATCGACTTCGGCGACCCCGAGACGGGCCCGCTCGCGCTGCCCGGCGTCTACACCCTGCGGCTGACCGCCGACGGCCGGACCGCCACCGCGCGCGCCGAGGTGCTCGCCGACCCGCGCAGCCCGGCGGGTCCGGAGGAGCTCGCCGCCAACCTGGCGTTCATGCTGGAGGTGCGCGACACGATCTCGCGGGTCGTCGACCGCGTCGAGGAGATCCGCTGGATCCGGCCGCAGGTCGCCGACCTGGTGAAACGGCTCGACGGGCAGCCGGGCCGCGAAGAGCTCGCCGCGACCGGCCGGGCGGCGGTGGCCGAGCTCGACGCCATCGAGCGCGAGCTCCACAATCCGGACGCCCAGGTGGCCTACGACATCCTCGCCCGCAAGGGCGGGGTGAAGATCCACTCGCTCCTCACGCTGGTCTACTCCTGGGGGATCGGCGAGAGCGACCACGCGCCGACCCAGGGCATGCGCGAGGTGGCCGCCGAGGAGACCGCGAAGCTCGCCGGGCTCGAGGCGCGCCTCGGCCGGCTCAAGGCAGCGGAACTGGCTCGGCTGGAGGAGCTGGCGCGGGCGGCGGGGCTGCCGCGGATTCTGCCGCCGCGCTGACGCCGGCCCGTTGGGCGAGCTCGACGGCGGCCAGCCGGTAGGCGTGCGCGCCGGCCGCCTTCGGATCGAAGTCGAAGATCGATCGGCCGGCGGCGGGCGCCTCGGCGAGGCGCACGTTGATCGGGATCTCGGCGTCGAAGACGTGCAGGCCGTAGCGCAGCCGCAGCTCGGCGACGTGGACGAGCGCCGAGCGGGCGCGCCGGTCGACCATCGTCAGCAGCAGCCCGTAGTCCTGGCGCGGCCGGCCGTAGCGTCCGCGCAGTCGGTCGGCGGCGTCGAGCACGACGTCGACGCCGTCGAAGG
>CAWDOT010000004.1:0-246071 GCA_963803995.1 uncultured Acidobacteriota bacterium | reverse complement strand
AGCAGCTGTGGTTTCTATGGTGTGATGTTTCGATGTATCCGTGCTACGCTGCCGAAATGAGCCGACTCACCCTGACCCTGCCCGACGAGCTCCACCGCGCCCTCAAGGAGGCGGCCGCGGTGCGCGGCAAGACGATCGGCGACCTGGTGGCGGAGAGCGTCGTCGCCTATGGGATCAAGCCGCGCGAGTCGGCGGAGCGTCTGGTCGCGCGGGCACGCGAGCGGTCGCGGCTGTCGGCCGAGCGGGCGCTCGAGCTCGCCGCCCGGGAGACGAGGGCCGCGCGCCGGTGACGGGCCGCCTCTTCGTCGTCGATACCAACGTCGTCGTCGCGGGCCTGCTCACCGTCGATCCGGCCGCGCCGACCGCGCGGATCCTGGACGCCATGCTCAGCGGCGGGCTGCGCTATCTGCTCTCCGAGGCACTGCTCGCCGAGTACCGGCAGGTCCTCCTGCGGCCGAAGATCGCCGCCGCCCACGGCCTCGCCGAGCAGGAGGTCGACGAGATCCTGCTGAGACTCGCGGCGAACGGCGCGGTCCGGGCGCCGGCGGAGGTTCTGGGTGGGCCGCGGGGCGACCAGCACCTGTTCGCGCTGCTCGAATCCGACCCCGGAGCGCTGCTGGTTTCGGGAGATGCCGCGGTGCTTCGCCACGCGGGGCCGCGCGGGCGCTCCTCGAAGGCGCTCCTCGAGCCCTGACCGCCGGCAGGGGCGAGGGCTTCAGCGGCCCGGGACTCGGATACGCTGGTCGGGCCTCGGACGCCGCTCGCTCGAGGTGCCTGTCGATGTCGAGGCTCGCGGCGCCCGGTGGCTTTCCTTTTCCGGAGGATTCGCCATGAAGGAGCTGTCAGCCTCCCGGCCGCCACGGCCGTGGCCCGTCGCCTGCCTGCTCGTCGCTCTGCTGCTCGGTGCCGGAGCCCCGGCGTCGCGGGCCGAGGGCAACGCCGTCACCCCTGCCGAAACCGGGCTCGCCGCGGCGGTTGCCGCCGGCGATCACGCCCGCGCCCTCGGACTCGCGCTCGAGCTCAACCGAGCCGCCGAAGCGAAGCACGTCGAGACGCTCTACACCGTGGCGCGGCTCCACGGCCTGCTCGGCCACCCGGACGAGGCCCTCCCCCGGCTCAAGCGCGCGGCGGCCGCGGGTCTGCTGGACGTTCAGGAGGTGCGGGGCGACGAGGCGTTCGCGGCGCTGCGCGAGCAGGAGCGCTTCCAGGCTCTGACCCGCAGGATCTGGCTCGCGGGGCATCTCTGGCTGCTCGAGCGACCCGAGCGCGACGACTATCAGAAGCCGGAGGAGGTGATGCGGGTGCTCGCCTTCCGCCCCGGCGAGCGGGTGGCCGACCTCGGCGCCGGCTCCGGCTACTTCAACTTCCGCCTCGCCGCGAGGACGTAGGGGCGGGTGCGGGCGCTCGACATCAACGACACGCTGCTCGAGCTCCTGCGCGGCCGTGTCGCCGACTCCGGGCTGACCAACATCGAGGTGGCGAAGGTCGAGCGGGACGATCCGCGGCTCGCGCCGGGTGGCGTCGACACCATCCTGATGGTCGACACCCTGCACTACGTGAAGGATCGCCCCGCCTACGCGCGGAAGCTCGCCGCCGGCCTCGCGCCGGGCGGGCGGGTGGTGATCATCGACTTCCTCCCCAAGCCGATCGAGGAACGCCCCTGGGGCCCGCCGCCGGAGCAGAAGATGCCGCGCGAGGAGGTCGACGCCGCGATGGCCGCCGCCGGTCTGGTCCCGCGGCCGTGCACGACTTCCTCACCGAGCAGTTCTTCGTCGAGTACCAGGCCGCGGCTGCTCCCTGAGCAGACGGGACAGGCACGTCACACGTGTGGCGTGCCTGTCCCCGATTTCTGGCGGGTCTTCAGCGGCGGCGTCGTTCAGGGGATACAGGATCCGGATCCATCGCAGAGGCCTCCGAGGCAGGTTGCGCCGGCGGGGTCATTGGCCGTGCAGGTGTCCGAAGTCTCGTTGCACGACTCGCTGCAGTCGGCGTCGCCATCGGGCCCGGGGCAGGGATCGTCGGCGTGGACGGCGCAGGCGCCGGCGCCGTTGCACTGATCGGCGCCGGTGCAGAAGAGCAGGTCGGTGCAGGCGGAGCCGGCCGGGTCATAGGTGGAGCAGTCGTCGTTGGTTTCGTTGCACGTCTCGGAGCAGTCGTAGTCGCCATCGGGCCCGGCGCAGGGATCGCCGGCATGGAGGGCGCAGGCGCCGGAGCCGTCGCAGTGGTCGAGGCCGTTGCAGAAGATCCCGTCGGTGCAGGACGTGCCGGTCAGCGGCGAGCAGGTTCCGTCGGCCGCGCTTCCTGCCGCGAGGCTGCAGGCGAGGCAGTCCAGCGGCGCGTCGCCTCCGCAGGCCTCCACGCAGCAGACCCGGTCGACGCAGAACGTCGAGGCGCACTCGGTGGGGAAGAAGCAGGGCGCGCCGGTCGCGTTCGACGAGACCGCCGTGAACCAGCGCGAGGTGTCGCCGCTCTCGAAGCCGTCGTCGAAGATGGGGCCGGGAGCGAGGTCGCCCTCGAGGACGACCTCGAAAGCGCCCCGGCCTTGCGGGAGATCGGCCTCGAAGGCGCTGTCGACGCCGAGGAAATAGGTTCCAGGCGCAAGGCCCTCGAGCCGGAAACGCTCGCCGGCACCCGCCTCCCGGTCGTCGACGGCCGCGAGACAGGACTCGCCGTCGCCTGCGTCTCGCAAGAGGTAGATCGCGGGGTCGAGCTCCGATCCCTCGGGGATCTCGACCGAGACACCGAGTGTCCCTCCGGTGCTCACCGAGATCCGGAAGATCCGTTCGGCGGCGAGGAGGCGCCGACCCGGGAGACAGGAGACCTCGGAGACTCGGGGCGCCGGGCCCCCGTCCGGGAGCTTCGCCGGAATCCGTAGTCGCCGCCCGGGCCCGGGCGGACCTGTTTCGCTCGGGCGGCTCGCCGGGGCAGGTGCGAATGCGGCCCGCGTTCCGACTGGCGATAAGCCGCTCGTCGAAACCTCCTCGACCGCCGCTGCCGTTTCGGGAGGAGTGAAGGCGCTGTCGAGGGAAGGTGGATACAAGCCGAGGAAGGCGGGCACGAAGACCGGCACCGTACCCACCCACCGAAGGAGGCGCTCGAGCCTGACCATGGCGAGCCTCCAGTAGGGGACTTCTGTTGGCAGGGTACGCCCCGCGGCTACGCCGCGCAAGGGTCGCCAGCTGCCTACCCGATTCCCCGGTCCTTCAGGCCGGTGCCGCCGAGCCCCAGTAGTTGTAGCTGCCGACGCGCCAGCCGGGCAGGTAGCCCGACTCGAGCTCGACCGGGCGGAAGCCGCCGGCCTCGAGCAGGCGCGGGATGGGGCGGTTCAGGTGGCAGCCGCCACTGAAGGCTCCCCAGATTCCGTCGAGCCGATTCTGCCAGCGCAGGACCGCCGCGTCCGGCGCGGCGCCGTGCTCGCAGAAGTAGAGGCGGCCGCCGGGGCGGAGCGCGTGGCGGATCGCGGCGAGCGCGGCCGCGACGTCGGGAATCGTGCAAAGAGTGAAGGTGACCACCGCGCTGTCGGCCGAACCCGGTGCGAGCGGACTGTTCTCGGCGGCCGCGGCGATGCGCTCGACCAGGATCGCCGAGTGCTCGACCCTCCGCGCGGCCAGCCGCCACATCTCGGCCGACGGTTCGAGCGCCAGGATCCGCTCGACTCTCGTCGCGTCGTAGAAGGCGAGGTTCAGCCCGCTGCCAAAGCCGACCTCGAGCACGACCCCCGTGGCCCCCGGAACGACCCGGGCGCGCTGCCGGAGCTGGGCCCTGCGGCTGCAGGTGTAGTCGACGGCGCGGGGCAGGACGAAGCGGTCGTAGAGCCCGAGCACCTGATGACGATCCGCCGGCGCGGCCTCAGAGGGCGACGATCGACTGGAAGCCGCCGTAGGCCATGCGCCTGGGATCGAAGGGCATGGCGTCGTGGCCCATCATCTTCGAGGTGCGCGGGTCCTTCATGACGCGGGCGTTGACCCGGTCCCGGTGCGCCCGCGAGCGGAAGACGATCCAGGAGAAGACGATCGTCTCGCCGCGCCGGACCTTCATCAGGCGGGGGAATGGCAGGCACCCCCTGGCCGCGAGGTCCTCGCCGGCGCATTCGCGCACCTCGAGCGCGCCATGCTCGCGCCAGAGCTTCGCGGCCCGGCGCGCGATGCGGCGATAGGCCGCGAGGTTCTTCTTCGGCATGGGCAGGACGAAGCCGTCGACGTAGGCCACGGGAACCCCCTCTCCGGTCAGAAGGGCCCATCGTAGCGCCGAACGGCGGAGCGTTCGACTGGCAGCCCCCGCTCGCTCGTGCTACCTTGAATCCCGTCGTTCTCACGCCGGTCTCACGGGGGGCTTCTGTCGAAGACCGCCCTTGCCTTTGCCGCCCTCCTGGCGGCGCACTCCGCCGCGGCGGCCGCCCCGGCCACGGTGGAGATTCCCTATCGATCGACCCGCCTCGTGGTCGACGCCGACGCGGCCGACTGGAGCGACTCGGGAGCGCGCTTCACGATCGCGCGCGCGCCGGCGCCGGACGAACCGGCGGCGCGCGCCGAGGTCCGCCTGGCCTGGGACCGCGGCGCGCTCTGGGCGCACTTCGACGTGACCGACCCGACCTACCATCCGCCGCCGGTCGGCGTCGGGGGAGCGGAGCTCTTCCAGTGGGACTCGGTGGAGATCTACCTCGACGGCCTGGGCGACCGCGCGCCGCGCATGGGCGCCGACGACTTCCAGATCCTGCTCGCCCCCGACGGCCGCCACGCCGTGCTGCAAGGAGACCCGCTGCTGCTCGAGCTCGAGGCGCTGACGGTGCCCAAGCGCGAGCGGCCCGAGCTCGCGCTCGAGTGCGCCGGGCGGCGGCGCGCGGACGGCTACCTCGTCGAGTGCGCCATTCCTCTCGCGGCCCTGGGCATCGCCCCGCGCGTGGGTGGAGCGCTCGCGCTCGACCTCGGCCTCAACGACTGGCTCGCCGACCACGCGCTCGCCGAGCAGCTCCACTTCGATCTCGAGGCGCTGCGCAAGCTCGACCACCGGTCCGCCGCGCCGCCGCGGGAGTACACGGAGAACGGGCTCGAGATCGGCGCCGCGCAGGAGCTCGAGGCGCGCTTCTACCGCCCCTGGTCGCTCGCGGGCACCGCTGATTTCGGCCATCCGGAGCGCTGGGCGGCGGTGACGCTCGCGGGCGGGCCGGCGTTCGCCGACCGCTTCGTCGAGGCCCTCGGCGCCGGCTGGACGCTCGCCGGCGGGGCGCTCTCCGCGATCCTCCTGGCGGCGCTGCTGCTCGCGCTCGACGAGCGGCGCAACCGGCGGCGCATCGCGGATCTTCTCGGCCGGCTCGCGGCGCTCGAGGCGGCGCACCCGATGGAGCTCGCGGGTGCCGGTGCGCCGGGGCTGGCCGAGGCGCCCGGGACGCACGGCGGAGTCGATGCCACCGTGCCCGCCGGTGGCCCGCGCGGCGCGCCGCCCGGCGCGGAGGAAGCGCCGCGGACGCAGGCGCCGGCGGCTCCCGATCCGCTCGAGTGGCTGGAGCACGCCGTCGAACGCCCGTCCGCCGCGCCCGCGAGCGAGCGGCTGGAGCTGAAGGCGGTGCGCGCGATCCACGCACGCCTCGGAGAGGCCATCTCCCCCGCGGAGCTCGCCGCCGCGGTCCACGTCTCGCTGCGCACGCTGCAGCGACATCTGACGGAATCGCTCGGCTGCTCGCCGGGCGAGCTCCTCCTCGCGGTCAAGATGCGCGAGGCGCGCCGCCTGCTCGAGGCGGGAGAGCTCCAGGTCCAGCAGGTCGCGCGCCGCGTCGGCTACGACGACCCCGCCCACTTCTCGCGTCGTTTCAAGGCCTACTTCGGCCTCTCGCCCGCGGTGGCAGCCGAGGGCGAACGGAGCAGTGGCGCGCGCTCCAGCGTGGCCTGAACCGGGCGAGCCTCGCGTAGGATCCGCGCGCAATGCGCGACAGCGAGGGTGGGCGGGCGCCCGGGCGTCCCGCCCTGGTGCGGGCGATCGGGCGCTGGGACCTGACCGCGGCGGTGGTCAACGGCGTGGTCGGCAGCGCGATTTTCGGCATGCCGGCGACGCTCGCCGCCCTCACCGGCGGCTGGAGCCCGGTCGCCGCGCTCGCCGCCGGGGCCGGTATCCTCACCGTCCTGCTCTGCTTCGCCGAGGTCGGCAGCCGCTACACCGAGGCGGGCGGACCCTATCTCTACGCGCGCGAGGCGTTCGGTCCCTGGGTCGGCTTCGAGATCGGCTGGCTGACCTTCTGGACGCGAGTCCTCTCGGCCGCCGCCAACCTCAACGTCTTCGCGCTCTACCTCGGCGAGCTCCTGCCCGGTGCGCGCGACGGCGCCGGCCGGCTGGCCGCCATGGCGGCGCTGTGGGGGCTGGTGACCGCGATCAACCTCGTCGGCGTCCGCCAGGCGACCTGGACGATCGACGTCGTCACCGTCGCGAAGCTGCTGCCGCTCGGCCTGATCGTCGCGCTCGGAGTCGGCCGGATCTCGGGGGCGACACTCGCCACGCAGGCCGTCGAGCGCCCCGACTGGACGCAGGCGATCCTGCTGCTGGTCTTCGCCTACGGCGGCTTCGAGGTCGCGCTGGTGCCGGCGGGCGAGGCGCGCGATCCCCGGCGCGACACCGCCTTCGCCCTGCTCGCGGCGCTCGGCCTGGTCGCGGCGCTCTACTGCCTGATCCAGCTCGTGGTGGTGGGCGCGGTGCCGAACGCGGCGGGCGAGCGCGCGCCGATCGCCGCGGTGCTGGGCGTGCTGGTCGGCCCGGGGGGCGCCGCGCTGGCGAGCCTCGGGGCGGTCGTCTCGATCTACGGCTGGGCCACCGGGACGCTGCTGCAGTCGCCGCGCGTGCTCTACGCGATGGCCGAACGGGGAGATCTGCCGGCTTCGCTCGCCCGCGTCGCACGCCCGCTTCCGCACGCCGCACGTCGCGATCCTCCTCTTCGCGGTCGCGACCTTCGGCTTCGCGGCGCTCGGCAGCTTCGCCTCGAACGCCACCTTCGCGGCGATCGTCCGCCTCGTCTACTACGCCCTCACGGCGGTGGCGCTGGTCGTCCTGCGCCGGCGCGCGGGCCCACCGCCCGGCTTCCGGTTGCCGGCCGCCGGGCTCGTCGTCCCGATCGCCATCCTGTTCTGCCTCTGGCTGCTCTCGACCCGCACCTTCGAACAGGCCTGGATTCTCGTTGCGCTCGTCGCCGGCGGCGCGGTGCTGCGCGCGGCGACCGCGGCGCGCCGGCGACCGCTCTGACCCGCTCACCCCGCCTTCATCGCGTGCCGCACCAGGGCGAGGTTGAGGTTGGTGAGGGTGTTGTCGTTGCGCGCGCTGTCGGCGAGCTGGCGGGCCTTCGCCGCGTCGCCCTTGCCGGCGTAGGCCTGCGACATCCGGTAGCGGTTCCAGGGGTCGAGCAGGTTGGCCTGGCCGAGCTCGGCGATCGCCGCGTCCCAGCGCTTCTCGGCGAGCGCGATGCGGCCGGCGATCTCGTGGCCGAGGCGCTGCTGGAAGGGGCTGCCCGAATCGGCAACCTGCGCCGAGAACAGGGTGGCGGCGGCCCGCGCGTCGGCGACGTCGCCGCGGGCGAGGGCGACCTTGACCCGGTTGAACAGCGCCAGCCGGCGCTGGTTCGCCTTGTTGGCCGCGGCGACTCCCGGGTCGCTCTCGACCTTGTCGAGGGCGCGCCGGTAGTGGCCTTCGGCGGCCGCGACGTCGCCGGCGGCGAGCGCGAGGTCGCCCATCGCCACCGCGTCGCCGGCCATGCCGAGCGCGTCGTGGATCTTCTCCGGCGAGCGCGTACTGCTTCGTCATCTCGGCCTGCGCCGCAGCGAAGTCGGCCTCGAAGGCGTACGAGACGGTCCTGGCGAAGAGGCCGGCCCGGCGCTGGCCGTCGTCCGCGGCCCGGGCGAGCATGGTGTCGAGCTCGCGCCGCGCCTCGGCGCCCTTGCCCTGGAGGTCGAGGCAGGTGGCGATGCCGAAGCGCGAGTTGACGAAGTCGGCGCGCACGGCGAGGGCTTTGCGGTACTTGGCGATCGCCTCGTCGAAGCGGCCGAGCTTGAGCAGCAGCTCGGCATGGGAGTCCCAGGGGTTCGGGTCGTCGGGCAACACTTCGGTGTACTTCTTGAATGCCGCCTCGGCGCGATCCATCTGGCCGAGGAAGCGGTGACTGTAGCCGAGCTGGTTGTAGATCTGCGAGAAGCCGGGGGCGATCGCCGCGGCGCGCTCGTAGAGGGCGATGGCCTCGCCGTAACGCTGGGCCCCGAAGTGCGAATTGCCGAGCAGCACGAGCGCGCGTTCGTCGTTCGGGTACTTGCGCACCAGCTCGTCGTAGAGCTTGACCTGCTCGGCGTTGTTGCCGCGGCCGCCGGCGTCGGCGCCCCGGATCATCAGGCGCTCGCCCTCGCTCACCCGGTCGGCGAGCGCGGTCGCTTTCGCGAGCTTGGCGAAGAACTCGAGGGCGCTCGGCTGGGTGCCGGCGAGGCCGAGCCAGCCGAGGGCGAACTGCGGGTCGGCGGCGACCGCCTTCTCGAAGAAGGGGCGCGCCTCCTGCCCGCGCAGCCGTTCGACGAGGTCGCGGCCCTGGAGATAGGCGGCGCGGGCCGCCTCCGAGGAGGTGGTGATCGGGATCTTGCCCGCGGCGGGCGCGTCGGCGCCGCGCATGGCCGTTGCGACGAAGGCGAGCGGGAGAAGCAGTGCGACGGTGGCAATGGTACGGCGCTGGGTCATGGCTGGCTCCTGTGCCGGCGGAAAGCCGCGCCGGCGCGGCCGGGCTCCGATCGGACTCTCGAGGGGTTCGGGCCTGCGCTGGATACGACCGGCGAGGGCCCGGGTTCGCGCCGGAGCGCGTCCGAGGGATCGGCCGTCCCCGCCGTCGCGCGGGAGGCGCCGGGGCGGGGCCGACCGGCGATCCGGAAGCCGGAAACGGGCGGGCGTCGCGGCGCGGAGTAGAGTCCGCGTCACACGACTTCGACCTCGGAGGGGGGCCGCGATGGCGATCGATCGACGCGAGCTGCTGGCGACGCTGGCGGCAGGAGTGGCGGGTGCGCGCGTGCTGCCGTTCACCGCGGGGGCGGCGCGGGCGGAGGTCGCCGCCGGCAGGCCGCTGCGGGGCCCCGGCGGGGAAGTCGACTGGCGCGCCGTGCGCGCCGAGTTCGACGGCCTGTCGCCCGACTGGATCCACCTCGCGAGCTTCCTGTTCGTCTCCCACCCGCGCGCGCTGCGCGCCGAGATCGAACGCTTCCGCGCCGCGCTCGACTCCGACGCGTACTGGGTCGAGGAGGCGATCTACGAAGGGCGGCACGGCCAGCCGTACGAGCGCGCGCGCGAAGCGCTGGCCGCCTACGCGGGGGGACGTCCCGAGGAGATCGCGTTCACCTCGAACACCACGAGCGCGCTGGCGATGGCGTACCAGGGACTGCGCATCCGGCCCGACCAGGAGATCCTCACCACCGCGCACGACCACTTCTCGCACCACATGTCGATCGCCTACGCGGCGGCGCGCTCGGGCGCGGCGGTGCGCCGGATCGCGCTCTGGGAGCGGCCCGCCGCGGCCGACGCCGGCGAGATCGTGGCGCGGATCGAGCGGGCGCTGTCGCCGAGAACGCGCGCGCTCGGCGTCACCTGGGTGCAGTCGTCGACGGGAGTGAAGCTGCCGGTCGCGGCGATCGCCGAGGCGGTCGCGCGCGCCAACCGGGGGCGCGCGGAGGCGGATCGCTGTCTGCTGATCCTCGACGCCGTGCACGGGTTCGGCAACCAAGACGTCGACGTGGCGCGGCTGGGCGCCGACTTCGTCGCGGCCGGCGGGCACAAGTGGCTGTTCGGGCCGCGGGGCACCGGCCTCCTCTGGGGGCGCAAGGAGGCCTGGCCGGAGCTGCGGCCGACGGTGCCGAGCTTCGATCCCCGGGCGACGGCGCCCTGGAGCGACTGGATGGAGGAGAAGACCCCGGGCGCGACCGAGGCCTCCTGGGTCTCGCCCGGCGGCTTCCTCGCCTACGAGCACTTCTTCGCCCTGCCCGCGGCGACCGAGTTCCACCGCGCCATCGGGCGCGACCGGATCGCCGCGCGGGTGGCCGAGCTCAACGGCGCCCTGCGCGACGGCCTGGCGAGGCTGCCACGGGTCACCCTGCACACGCCGCGCGATCCCACGCTGGCCGCGGGCATCAACTGCTTCGAGGTGGCGGGGCTCGAGCCGGCGGCGGTCGTCGCGCGGCTCGGCGAGCGGAAGATCCGCGCGACGGTGTCGCCCTACCGCGTCTCCTACGCGCGGCTCGCGGCGGGGATCATGAATCAGCCCGAAGAGATCGAAAGCGCGCTCGCGGCCGTGCGGTCGCTGGCCACCTAGGTCGGCGCCGGGGGTCGCCGGGCGACTCCCGGCGATCGGACGGGGGACGAACCGTGGGCATCGGCAAGAAGGCGAAGGAGCTCGGCTGCTGCGAGAAGTACACGAAGAAGCGGGGCAAGGCCTGCAAGGGCTGCCCGCTGATGGCGGCGCTGTCGAAGCCGGAGCGCAAGGCGCTGCGCGAGCGGTATCGTTGAGGCGATGCGCGTCCTCGTCCTCGGCGGCACCCGCAACCTCGGTCCGGGGCTGGTCGCGGAGCTCGCCGGCCGCGGCCACCGGGTCGCGGTCTGCAACCGGGGCCTGACTCCCGACGACCTGCCGCCGGAGATCGAGCGGTTGCGCGCCGACCGCGGCGACCGCGACCAGCTCGCGCGCGCGCTCGGCGGGCGCGACTTCGACGCCGTCGTCGACACCACGCTCTACACCGGGCCCGAGGCCGAGGGCGCCGTGGCGCTGCTCGAGGGGCGCGTCGGCCACTACGTCGCACTGTCGAGCGGGCAGGTCTACCTCGTGCGCCAGGGTCTGCGCCGTCCGTTCGTCGAGGAGCACTACGCGGGGCGCCTCCTGCCCGAGCCGCCGCGCGACTCCCGCGACTGGCCCGAGTGGAAGTACGGCGTCGACAAGCGGGCGGCGGAGGACGTGCTCGCGGCGGCGATCGCCGAGCGGGGTTTCCCGGCGACCGTGCTCCGTCTGCCGATGATCCACGGCGAGCGCGACCACTACCAGCGGCTGCACAACTACGTCGCGCGGGTTCTCGATGGCGGGCCGATCCTCCTGCCCGACGGGCCGCACGCGCCGGTGCGTCACGTCGACGGCGCCGACGTCGTGCGGGTGATCGCCGACCTCCTCGAGACCGGCAGCGGGATGGGCGACGCCTGGAACCTCGGCCAGGACGAGACCGTGCCGATCGACGACTGCCTCGCGCTCGTCGCGCGGCTCGTGGGGCGCCCGCTTGCCACCGTCCGCCTGCCGCGCGAGCGGCTGCTCGCGGAGGGGCTGCTGCCGGCCTGCTCGCCGTTCAGCGGCCTCTGGATGTCGGAGCTCGACAACCGGCGCAGCAAAGAGGAGCTGAAGGTCGTCTACACCCCCTTCGCGGCGACCCTCGAGCGGCTGGTCCGCCACTACGTGCCGCTGCCGCCGCCGCCCGGCTACGCGCAGCGACCGCGCGAGCTCGAGCTGGCGCTCGCCGCGGCCCTGCCGGCATAGAGTCGGCGCCATGGAACATCTCGTGGGGGGGAGGGCCGCATTGGCGGCCCTGGTGCTGTCGTCTCTCTGTGGCGGGGCCGCGGCGGCCGCCGGCGACGATCCGCTCGCGCAGCTCGCCGACGACTTCTGGTCCTGGCGCGCGCTTTCCCAACCGGCCTCGGGGGACGACATCCCGCGGATCGACCGGCCGGCCGGGTGGGCGCCCGACTGGTCGGCCGCCGCGGTGGCGGCGCGGCGCGCGAAGCTCGCGGAGCTCGAAGCCCGCTGGCGCGCGCTGGATCTATCCGGTGCGCCGGTCCCACGCCAGGTCGATCACCGCCTGATCGGCACGGCGCTCGCGCGCGCGCGCTGGGAGCTCGAGGTCGCGCCCGGCTGGCGCCGCAACCCCCTCTTCTACGTCGAGCAGACGCTCGGGGCGCTCTTCGAGCTGCTGATTCTCCCGCGGGAGCCCCTGCGCGAGCGGGGCGCGGACCTCCTCGCCCGGCTCGACAGCGTGCCGGCGACGCTCGCCGCCGCGCGCGCGAACCTCGACGACGCCCGCGCGCCCTTCGCGCGGCTGGCGATCGCCGCGCTCGCCGACGTCGAAGCGCAGGTGACGACGATGGCGCGCGAGCTCGCGCCGGTGCTCGACTCCGCCAGCGCCGCGCGCCTGCCCGCCTCGGCACGGGCCGCGACGGACGCTCTCGTCGCCTGGCGGAGCTGGCTCGCGGAGCGTCTGCCCACGCTGCGGGAGGAGACCGCCGTCGGGCGCGAGGCCTACGTCTTCTTCCTCTCCGAGGTGGCGCTGCTGCCCTGGGGACCGGAGCGGCTGGTCGAAATGGGGCGGCAGGAGTGGGAGCGGGCGGTGGCCTTCGAGGCGACCGAGGCGAACCGGCAGCGGGGGAGCGCGCCGCTGCCGCTGCCCGCGGATCGCGCCGCGCAGATCGCGGCGATGGAGCGCGAGATGGTCGCGGTGCGCGAGTTCCTCGGCCGCGAGCGGCTGCAGAACGTCCCGGCGTGGGTGCGCTTCTACCGCCTGGCGCCGATGCCGCCCTGGCTCGCGCCGCTCGCCTGGCTCGGCGTCGACAACGACTTCACCGGCCCCGGCCGCCTCGGCGAGGACGGCCACGCCTGGATCGGCGAGCCGTCGCCCGACTCCGGCTACTTCTACCGCGCCTACGCCACCGACCCGCGCACGCAGATCGCCCACGAGAGCCATGGCCACTACCTGCAGATGGTCCTCTCCTGGGCGCACGAGGATCCGATCCGACGGCACTACTACGACTCCGGAGCCAACGAGGGGATCGCCTTCTACAACGAGGAGCTGATGCTGCAGGCCGGGCTCTTCGACGACCGGCCGCAGACGCGCGCGACGATCTACAGCTTCGCGCGCCTGCGCGCGCTGCGCGTCGAGGTCGACGTCCGCCTCGCGACCGGCGAGATCTCGATCGCGGAGGCCGCCGCGCTGCTGCGCGAGCGGGTGCCGATGGACGAGGGCACGGCCCGCGACGAGGCCGCCTTCTTCGCCTCGGCGCCCGGCCAGGCCATCACCTACCAGATCGGCAAGCTCCAGATCCTGCGCAATCTCGCGACCGCGAAGCAGCGCCAGGGCGCGAGCTTCGATCTCGCCGCCTTCCACGACTTCCTCTGGAAGAACGGCAACGTGCCGCTCGCGCTCCAGCGCTGGGAGCTGCTCGGTCTCGCCGACGATCTCGCGGCGGCCGACGGTCTGCGCTGAGCGGCGGAGGAGGGACGCTACGCCGCGCCGCTGGCCAGGCGCGCGCGGATCTGCGCGTAGACCTCGGGCGAGCTCAGCAAGTCGAGGTGGTTCGACTCCCAGGCGATCCAGCGGCGCCCGTCCGGCAGGCGCAGGTCGCGCCCGGGATCGTCGTACCGGCCCAGCGCGCTCGCCACCGGCACGATGCCGTCGCCGAGCAGGCTGCCCTTGAGATCGCCGCCCTGCCGGCCGAGGCTCGCCGCGAGGAAGTGGCACTCGACGCCGGCGGGCAGCGGCACCGGCTGACGCAGGTCGTCGGCGCGCTCGAAGCGATCGCGCTCCCGCCAGTCGTCGTCGAGCAGGTTGCCGTGCCGCAGGTCGGTGATGCCGGCGCTGCGCAGCTTGCCGAGCCGCCCGAGCGCGGCGGCGTAGGGAGTGGCCTCGAGCAGGGTCTCGAAGCGGTTGCCGCCGCGCTCGGCGGGGGCGCCGTGGTGGGGCGTGCCGAGACAGACCAGCTTCGACAGGCGGCGCTGCCAGGCGTGGCCGGCCGCGGCGCCGTAGTGGCAGGCGCTGCGCGCCACGAGCCCGCCCATGCTGTGGGCGAGGAGGACGATCTCCTCGACCGGGGAGGGCCACGCCGCGCAGAGCGCCTCCAGCCGCCCGGCGAGCGCGCGTCCGTTGGTCGAGACGTGCAGCCCGGTGTTGTAGCGGAGGTAGACCGGCGCGAGGCCGAGGTCGCGCGCCAGCGCCGCGCCGTGGTCGTGCCCCTGCCGCCGCCACTGGAGATCGTTGCGGCAGAGGCCGTGGATCAGCAGCAGGATGCGCCCGCCCGGCGAGCGGAGCCGGCGCTCGAGCGCCCGCGGTTCGAGCTCGAGATCCTGTCCCTCGTGGCGGAATCGCATCGGCAGCGCGAGCGGGTTGGCGGTGGCGGCGAGGTGGTCGCCGACGACGCCGTTGAGCGCGGCGAGGAACGCCTCGCGCTCGGGCGACGAGGCGCGCGGCCCGAGCCAGAGCGCGAGCCGTGCGAGCGCGGCGTCCACTCCGCCGCCGGCCAGACGGGTGACGCCGCGGACGCTGCGGTAGACGAGGCCGGTGATGCCGCGCGTCCGGCGCGGCGCGGAGCCGCGGCCGAAGCGGGGGCCGTGCAGGATGTCGCGGTGGATCGTCTCGACCACTTCGCTGACGCCCACGGTCGCGGCGCCCGCGAGCCGGGCCAGACCGCGCAGGTCGGCGGGGTGGAGGTGGGCGGGGTTGATGGCGGGGCTCCGCTTACCGGAACAGGTCGATCCCGGAGGCGCCCAGCAGCCACCAGAAGAGGATGAAGAGCAGGATCCCGCCGCAGCCGCAGCCGCCCAGCTTCTTCGCGCCGTAACCCGCCACCAGTCCGCGCAGCAGTTTGCTCATCGGCGCCCTCCCTTCGCCGGGGGAGAGTCTGGCACGAAGTCGGCGCGCGGGCCGCTCAGGGCATGTCGAGATCCCACGCGGTCGAGTCGCCGGACTCGAAGCCGTCGGCGAAGATCAGGGCGGGCACGGCGAGGATCAGCGGGGTCGCGACCTCGTCCGGATCCTCGATCGAGAGCGGGATGCCCGCGCTGCGGTCCTCGACCAGGGAGATCGCCTCACGGTGAACGACGTGGAGGGCGTTGGGCTCGAAGTCCGGCGCGCCGGCCGCGAACTCGAGGGCGACGAAGATGCGGCAGCTCTCCCCGGCACCCACCTCGAGCTGGGGCGCGTCCGCGAGCGGGTAGGACTCTCCACCGTCGACCAGCTCGAAGGCGGTCACCTGGCGCAGCAGCAGCTCGGTCGCCGGTTCGAAGTAGCCGTCGCCGTCGTCCACGTAGAAGGAGAGCGAAACGAGCAGCGCGTCGAGCTTCTCGCTGGTCAGCGGCGCCAGCGCGGGGTCGGTGAAGCGCAGCGCGACCTCGAGCGCGCGCGCGTCGGCATCGAACGGGCGGCCGAGGTGGGTGACGTCGATCGCCAGCACATCGTCACGCGCTCCCGGCGGAAGCTGGAGCGGCGCGGTGACCGCGGTCGCGACACCGGCTTGCCCGCCCCGATTCGGGAGCCAGACCGGCGCGCCGGCGAGCCCGCCGAAGGCGAGGTCAGCGTCGCCGTCGCCGTCGAGATCGGGCGCGAGGAGCGCGTTGGGCTGCAGGGCGGAAGTCGAGATGGTGTGCGCCGTCCAGTTCAGGCCGAAGCCGGCGTTCTCGTACCAGGCCGCGAACGAGGCGTGGGTCGTGCCGTTCTCGGCGCCGAGCGCGACGTCGAGGTCACCGTCGAGGTCGAAGTCGGCGAGGACCAGCACCCGCGGCTCGTCGACGCCGGCCGCGATCGGCTGCGCGGCTCCCCAGGCGCTCGCGTCCCCGGCCAGGTTCGCCCACCAGGAAGCGGTCCCGTCGCTGGCTTCGACCGCGGCGACGTCGAGGTCGCCGTCGCGGTCGAAGTCGCCGAGCGCGACCGAGCGGGGCTGGCCGAGATCCGCGGCGATCGAGGCCGCCGCGGCGAAGCCTCCGCCGGACGAGAGATCGTTGCGATACCAGCTGATGCCGGCCAGCATGCCGACCACGAGGTCGAGGTCGCCGTCGCGGTCGAGGTCGGCGAGCGCGAGGGCCTTGCTGTCGGCGAGGAAGGGCGTCGCGATGTCGCTCTCCGGGAAGTCGACGGCGTCGCGGGTGTTCTCGAGCCAGCTGACGCCGCCGGTCTGCGAAGCGAGCACGAGGTCGAGGTCCCCGTCGCGGTCGAGGTCGCCGACGAGGACGCCGCCCGGTGAGGCGATGTCGGTCGCGAGCGGGTACTCGGTCCAGGTTCCCTCGTAGCTGCGCCACCAGTGGAGCCCCGCCGGGCCCGCGGCGATCGCGTCGTTGCGCAGGTCGTCGTCGAGGTCGGCGACCGCGACGGCGCGCGCGACGAAGGCGTCGTCGATCGACTCCTTGGCCCAGCTCGCCGCCGCCCCCTGGTTCTCCCACCAGAGCAGATCGGGGAGACTGGAGGAACCGCCCAGCAGGTCGTCGTCGCCGTCGCCGTCGAGGTCACCGGTGGCGAGCGAGCGGGTGGCGCCACCGAGCCCGAGACCCACCAGGTCGGGGAAGACCGCGTCGCGGTGGATCGTGAGGTTCGCGAAGACCGCCAGCTCGCCCGGAGTCGCGAGCGCCAGGGCGACGTCGGGGTCGCCGTCCCGATCGAGGTCGCCGGGGACGAACGCGAACGCGCCGTCGGCGACGAGCGGCAGGGGCCGGACCGTCCAGGTGTCGCCCACGCCGTCCCGGTTCTCGAGCCAGCCGGCGCTGTCGTTCGCCAATGCACCGTAGAGGAGGTCACAGTCGCCGTCCCGGTCGAGGTCGGCCGCCTCGAGCGACAGGGCGCCGAGGCCCGCGGCGACCGGGCGGGCCGCCCAGCTGCCGTTCTCCCACCAGGCGACGCTGTCGAGCACGCCGCTGGAAGAGGTGCCGGCGAGGTCGAGGTCGCCGTCGCGATCGAAATCGCAGAGCGCGACCGCGCCCGCGCGGGGCACCGGCCAGGCGACCACGTTGCGGGTCCA
Source organism: uncultured Acidobacteriota bacterium (assembly GCA_963803995.1). Taxonomy (GTDB): domain Bacteria; phylum Acidobacteriota; class Thermoanaerobaculia; order Multivoradales; family JAGPDF01; genus JACTMI01. The sequence goes on along the minus strand of CAWDOT010000004.1, from coordinate 229,325 downwards.
GGTGCCGTCCCCCGGCTCGCGGCGCCACCAGGCCACGCCACCGAGGACGTCGTCGTCGCCGAACGCGGATCCCGCCAGGTCGGCGACGCCGTCGCCGTCGATGTCACCGGTCACGACCCAGAACGCCCGGGTGAACGACGTATCGACCGTCTCGGAGGTCCACGAGGTCCCCAGTCCGTCGGCATTGAGGGCGACCGCGACCGCGCCGCCGGCCTCGAGGCCGGCGGTCGCCGCCACGTCGAGGTCGCCGTCGCGGTCGAGATCGGCGACCGCGAGATGGCTCCCCTCGTCGAAGCCGGTGCCGATGACGTGCAGGCTCCAGCCGCCATCGAGCGGCGTCCCGTCGTTCTCGTACCAGCCGACGGTGTCCGTCGTGCCACCAGTGATCGCGACGACGTCGGGATCGCCGTCGCCGTCGAGGTCAGCCACCTCCACGTCCGCCAGCTCGACGACGCCGGCGATCACCTTCGGCGCGAAGACCCCGTTGCCGAAGTGGCGGAACCAGGCGAGGACGGTCGAGTCGGCTGCGGCGGCGACCAAATCGGGAATCCCGTCCCGGTCGATGTCGGCGACGTCGACGTTCGCGACACCGGGATACCCCTCGCCGGCGAGGATCGGGTCGCCCCAGGGGATCTCGGTCGCGGTCAGGCTCGCGGCGACGAACAATCCGGCGAGAGCGGCGAGGGGCCAGCGAGGGAAAGGACGAACAACGAGGCGGAAGCGGAGAGACATAGGGGCCTCCGACGGAAGTGTGGGAGTCGGACGGCCCGGCGCGCGGCGGGGCCGCACGCTTCCGCAAGATTGTAGACGCCTTTCGGTCTGGAGGGTATGACGTCAGCGCGGGCAGGCGCGGCTCTGGGCCTGCGCCGCCTGGAGGCGCGCGCCGAGCTCCGGCGGCAGCCGGCGCAGGGCGAGAGCGACCATGCCGTCGACGCCTTCCTGGACGAACCGGCGCAGGGCGTCGGGCGCCATGCTCGCCTCGGAGTCGAGCCAGAGGGCGACCGGCAGGGCGCCCCACTTGCGGTCGAAGGGCCCGCGGGAGAGGTCGGCGACGAGCGGCGCGGCCGCCTCGGGCGTGGCGCAGGCGAGCGCGGTCAGCCGCTCGACCAGGATCGGCTCGAGCCGGTTGAGGGCGTTGCGCCCGGTGCGCGAGTAGCTCCCGGCGGTGGCGCGCCAGCGCTCGGACATCGAGCGGTAGTTGCCGAAGCCCTCTCCCCACATCTCCTGGAGCGCGAGCTCGAACGGGCTCGAGCCCGGCTGGGGGTGCGCGGGCACCCACGCCTTGAACAGCAGGTGGGAGTACTCGTGGTCGAAGAAGCGGTCGAGCCGCTCCCGGTTCTCCGCGCTCGTCGCGTCGCCGTATTCGGACTGGAGGCGCGCGAGATCGAGGCCGATCGTGGTCGGGTCGTGGGTGAAGGCGTCGTCGCCGCCCCGGTTGCCGAGCACGATGCGCACCGACTCGGGCGGCGTGACCGGCTCGAACGGCTCGGCGAGCTCGACCATCCGGACGGTCCAGAAGCGGAGCCGGGCGCGGACCGCGTCGGCCCACGCCCGCTGGGCGTCGTTGATCGGGCGGCGCAGCGCGGCGGCGTCCTCGACATCCTTCGGCGCCAGCCGCCGGCCGAGCATCTCCATCCAGAGCGGGCCGGGCGCGCCGTCCACGCCCACCTCGATCCAGAGCTCGAGGCTGGGCGCCGGCGCGGGCGCGGCGAGGCCGGCCGTCGTGCCGAGCGCCAGCGCCAGCGCCAGGAGCGTGAACAGGAGGGTCCGGTTTCTCAATTCGGCCCAAAAGTAACACGCCTGGTCCCCGCGGCGCGAGACTCCGCCCCTCGGCCCCCTGCAGCCCCCCCTGGACATCAGAGCCGGGGGACCAGACGGAGACGAGGCAGCGGGCGGGGGAAGCGCCCGGCCTCGACCACCGCCTCGGCATCGGCGCCGGCCCGGGACCAGGCGTCGAAGAGCTCGACCAGGTCCTCCTGCCAGGCCCGCGACTGGGCGTAGGGGCGCAGGCCGACGTCGCGCGCGGCGGCGAAGGCCTCGGGCGAGCCGGCGTCGCCGGCGGCGCGGTCGACGCCGTCGAGCGCGTCGGCCAGCTCGCGGGTGGCCGAGAGCGCGCGCGTCCAGCGGTGGGCCTCCCAGTCGAAGTCGTCGCGCAGGCGCAGGCCCGCGGCGGCGCCGCACTCGACCAGGCCGGCGATCGTCTCCGGGTCCATGTCGAGGTTGAGGCCCCCCTCCCTCTCGTCGAGCGCGACGTGGACGATCCGTTCGCGATAGCCGGGCAGCGTCGCCTGCAGGTCGTCCTGCCAGGTCTGCATCGTCCCGAAGATCGCGCCGAGGAAGGAGCCGGTGCCGGTGACCGCCCGGAAGGTGCGCAGGATCCCCTGCGCCGCCGAGGTCGGGAAGAAGACGCGCGGCTCGTCGGGCGCACCGAGCTCCTCGAGCGTGATGCCGAACGTCGGGCGCGACGGCCAGAGCGCGTCGAAGAAGTGGAGCGGGAAGTTGCTGCAGATGCCGCCGTCGGAGAACCAGACGGGTCGCAGCCGGTAGCGCTCGGCGGGCGCGTCGCGGGTGAAGTCGCGCGCCCAGAGCCGCACCGCGGAGAAGAGCAGCGGGAAGGAGAGCGACATGCGCACCGCCACGACGACCGGCAGGTCCTCCGCCGGTGGGAAGGCGAAGAAACCGGCCTCGCGGTCGGCGGCGGCGGGCGCCTCGGCCGCCGGGCCGGAGGCGCTCGCGGTCGCCAGGCCGGGCGGCGCCTCGGGCACCGTTTCCGCCGCGGCGACGGCTCCGGCGGCGGCTCCGGCGTGCTCCATCCAGGCCACCACCCGCTCCGGGAAGAGCCGCCGCATCTCGGCGGCGCGGAAGCGGAAGGCGCGGGTCTCGAAGGGGAGAGCGTAGGGGCGGCCGAGGGTGAGGCAGGTGGTCATCGCCTTGAGCTCGATGCCGCGCGCGGCGAGGTCGCCGAAGGTGAGCGGCCGGCCGCGCGCGCCGCCGGGCGCCCGCTCGACGCCGGCGAGGTCGTCGAGCAGGTCGGCGAGCCAGTCGGTGAGCGCGGGCTCGCGCGCGCCGGGGCGGGTGAGCCCGCTGCAGAGGCCGAAGTCGCTCTGCGGGAGCCGCACCAGGAGGTCGCGCAGCAGCCGCCAGATCCAGATCGCGGCGAGCAGGACTCCGGCGAGCAGCGCCGCGGCGAAGGCGGCGGCGAGGTCGCGCCGGCGGAAGGCGTGAAGGGCGAGCGCCAGAGGGGCGGCGAGCGCCAGGAGAGTCCAGGGCAGATAGGCGCGCGCGAGCGCGGCGAGCACCGCGGCGAGCCGGCCCGCCGCGCCGCGCCGCGCGGTGCCCGCGGCCGCGAAGAGGACGTCGAACAGCCCGCCGAGGCCGGGGCCCGGCTGGAAGAGCCCGCGCAGGCGCGCGCCGAGCCCGCGGGCGACGGCCTCGAGCTCGGCGAAGCTCGCGCGACCGCGCTGGCGGCCGAGCTCGGCCGCCGCGGTGAGCGCGGCGGCGATCGCCCCCGCCGACGCCCCGCCGATCGATCGGAACCGGTACTTCCTGGCGAGCTCGACCACCGCGAGCGGGTAGATCACGCCGCTCGTGATCCCCCCCTTCATCACCAGGTCGCACTCGGTCGGAGTCCCAGGAACGGACACGCTTCCCACGCGCTCGGACATGGCAGACCTCCAGATCAGGAAACTGGCGCGCAGTGTACGCCAGAGAATCTGGCGGTCGGCGCCTCGGGCGCGGGGCTCAGTTCACGGCGCCCGGGACGACGAGGATGAAGGGCTCGATGTTCGCCTCGAAGCGCTCGCCGGTGGGGAGGATCTGCATCCCGTACGCCCCCTGCATGGTGCCGACCTGGGTCTGCAGGGGGCAGAAGCTGGTGTACTCGAAGGCCTCGCCGGGGGCGAGGACCGGCGTCTCGCCGACGACGCCCTCACCCTCGACCAGCGTCACCTCGCCATGGTCGTCGGTGACGACCCAGCGCCGGGTGAGCAGCTGCGCGGTCTCCGCCCCGACGTTCTCGATCCGGATCCGATAGGAGAAGAAGAAATGGCGATCGGCGGGCGCGCTGCGCTCGGGCTGGAACTCGGCGCGCGCCTGGATGCGGATGCCACGGGTGGTCGTGTCGCTCAAGGTATCGCTCTCCCGAGGGGAAATCGGGGCCGAGCATAGCCCCGGTCCGGGCCGGGGCTCCGGCCCGGACCCGGCGGGCGGTGGAAAGCCCGACTTGGACTTAGGATGCCCGGATGGACCGGATTGCGGGCACGGTCTGGCTGGAGGCGATTCCGGATGCCGTGCTCATCGTCGATGCGCGGGGATTGATCGTCCAGGCCAATCACCGCTGCATGGAGCTGCTGGGCTGGGCGCCCCGGGACCTCGCGGGCCGCCCGATCGAGGTCCTGGTCCCCGAGCGCTACGCGAGCCACAGCGGGTGGCGCGAGGGCTTCCAGGCCGCGCCCGCGCTGCGGCCGATGGGCGAGGGGCGCGAGCTCGTCGCGCGGCACCGCGACGGGCGCGAGATCGCGGTCGACCTGGTGCTCAGCCCGGTGATCGTCGCCGGCACCGACTACGTGCTGCTCTCGATGCGCGACGCGCGCGCCCAGCGGGCGAGACTCGAGGAGCTGCGCCTCAAGTCGATCGCGCTCGACGAGGCCGCGAGCGGCATCGTGGTGACCGATGCTTCCGGCGTCATCGTCTGGGTCAACCGCGCGGTCGCGCGCATGACCGGCTACACGCCCGCCGAGCTGGTGGGCCGGAGCCCGAGCCTGCTGAAGTCGGGCGAGCACGACGAGACCTTCTATCGCGAGCTCTGGGCGACGATCCGGCAGGGCCGGACCTGGCAGGGCGCGATCGTCAACCGGCGCAAGGACGGCACGCTCTACCACGAGGAGCAGACCATCGCGCCCGTGCGCGACGCCGGCGGCGCCATCACCCATTTCATCGCGGTCAAACAGGACGCCACCGAGCGCATCCGCGCCGAGCACGAGCTGCGCGAGGCGCACGCCGAGCTGGCGCGCCGGCTGGTCGAGATCGAAGAGCTGCAGGTCCAGCTGCGCGAGCAGGCGATCCGCGACGACCTGACCGGGCTGTTCAACCGGCGCTACTTCGACGAGACACTCGAGCGGGAAGTGGCGCGGGCCGAGCGCGAGCGCAAGCCCGTGGTCCTCGCGATGATCGACCTCGACCACTTCAAGCGGGTCAACGACACGCACGGCCACGCGGTCGGCGACCGGCTGCTCGCCGAGCTCGGCCGCATCCTGCTCGAGCAGAAACGCTCCGGCGACTTCGCCTGCCGCTACGGCGGCGAGGAGTTCGCGGTCGTGCTCCTCGATGCCGACCTCGAGGGCGGCATCGCGCGCGCGGAGGACTGGCGCAGCGCCTTCGCGGGTTTCCGAGTGCCGGGCGACGCCGGGCCGGTCGGAACGACGCTCTCCGCCGGCATCGCCGAGCTCCGGCCGGACGAGAGCGCCGAAGGGCTCCTGGCGCGGGCGGACGCGGCCCTCTACGACGCCAAGGCGCGCGGCCGGGACCGCGTGTCGATCGCCGTCGCCTGACCTCTCGCGCGGGCGCCCGTGCCGCCCGACGTCACCGCCCCCCGAGCAGCCCGCCGAGGATCGAAGCGCCCTGCGAGGCGAGCTGGTCGAGACCCTTGTCGTCGTTGAGCAGTCCGCCGAGCACGTCGGCGAGGCCGCCGCCTCCCGACGCGGTCGCGCCGGCGCGCGCCGCGGGCGTCGGCGCGGCGCCGCCGAGCAGTCCGCCGACGAGGTCGCCCAAGCCGCCCCCGCTCCCGCCCCGGCCGCCGCCGCCGAGCAGTCCGCCGACGAGGTCGCCGAGCCCGCCGCCGGCCGAGCCGCCGCCGACGAGACCTCCCACGAGATCGCCGAGGCCGCCGCCGCTCCCACCCGCGCCGGAGGCTGCGCCCCGCCCGCGCGCGAGGAAGGAGAGCACCACCGGCACCAGCATCGCGAGGATCTGCTGCACCTGGGCGCCGCCGAGACCGCTCGCGCGCGAGACCGCGCCGGCGACGGAGTCGGCGCGCTGTCCGAAGATGTCGGCCATCGGCCCGGCCCCGGCGCCGCCCCGGCCGCCGCCGGCGAAGAAACCGGCGACGTCGTCGAGAATGCTGCCGTCGCCGTCGCGGTCGAGCATCGCCATCAGGCGGTCGGCGCCGCCCGCCTGGCTCGCCTGATGGCCGAGGCCCGCGAGGAGCATCGGCAGCGCCGCGGAGACGGCCGAGGCGGTCTGCTGTGCGGGAGCGCCGATCTGTTGCGAGAGGTGGCGGATGGGATCGCCGCCGAGCTGCTGTCCGAGCCCTTCGAGCAGGTCTTTCACGTGGGTCGTCCTCCTCGGCGTCCAGCGTGCCGGTGGTCCGGGTCAGGCGCCGGGCGCGAGTCTACGACGTCGGCGGGACGAGCCTGCGCTCCGGAGCCGGCCTGTGCAGCGCCTCGCTCCGCCCCCGGCGCGCCTGCGCTACCTTCGGAGCATGCGCCGGGTCGCGGCCGTCGCCGCCGGGCTCCTCGCGAGCCTCGCCTCGCAGCTCCTGGCGCTGCGCCCGGTCGAAGCGCCGCGGCTCCCGCCTCCCGACCCGGGGCAGTTCACGATCGTCGAGGTCGACAGCGCGCAGGAGCTCGCCGACGCCTGCTGGAATCTGGCGAGCGACACGGCGATCGTGATCGCCCCGGGCACCTACGACCTCGCGTCGGTCGATTTTCCGAACGGGGTCGACGGCCGGCTGACGGTCGGCCGCTTCGGCGCGCCGCCGATCTCGAATCTGCAGATCCGCGGCGCCACCGGGAATCCGGCCGACGTGGTGCTGATCGGCGCCGGCATGCTCGATCCGGTCGTGCCGTTCGGTTTCCAGATCTTCACCGCGACCGACGTGCTGATCGCCGATCTCTCGGTGGGGGAGGTCTACTACCACGCGATCGCGATCCAGGGGGACCAGGGCGCCGCGCGGGTTCATCTGCGCCACGTGCGCGCGTTCGACGCGGGACAGCAGATCGTCAAGGCGTCGGGCGCCGGGGCCGACGACGTGGTGATCGAGTTCTCGGAGATCTTCTACACCGCCGGCGCCGTCGAGCACCCCGAGGGGAGCCCGCCCGGGAGCTGCTACACGAACGGCATCGACGGCGTCGGCGTCGACGGCTGGATCGTCCGCGACAACTTCGTCCACGACATCTGGTGCCAGAACGGGGAGCTCGCGGGGCCGGCCCTGCTGCTCTGGCTGGGGTCGAGCGGTTCGCGGGTCGAGCGCAACGTCTTTCTCGACTGCTCGCGCGGCGTCTCGCTCGGCCTCGTCGCCGGGAACGACCACCTCGGCGGTCTCGTCCGCGACAACGTCTTCCGCTGGGATCCGGAGGCGGCCTACGTCCGGGACGTCGCCATCTACACCGTCTCGCCGGGTTCGAAGATCCTCCACAACAGCGTCCTCGCCGCCGGCACCTATCCGAACGCGATCGAGGTGCGCTACGCGGCGACGACCGGCGTCGAGGTGCGGGCGAACCTCCTCGACGCCGCGGTGCAGGCGCGCGACGGCGCCGCGCCGCTGCTCTCCGACAACGAGACCGGCGCCCTGCCGGCCTGGTTCGTCGACGTGGCCGGGGGCGACCTGCGACTGACGGCCGCCGCCCTGCCCGCCCTCGGCGCGGTGGAGCGGTCGCCCGACGCATTGTCGGACTTCGCGGACTGGCCGCGCCCGGCGCCGCCCGCGCGGACCGAGCTCGGCGCGTTCGACCGGGGGCTCATCTTCCGCGACGGATTCGAGAGCTCGACGCCCGGAGCCTGGGCGCCCTGGTAGGAGTGCGCGCTCGCCGGGGCCGGCCCGGACGACCTGCAGAAGAGGGCGGCGCAAATTAGTTGACAGATCAATAATACTTCGGTAGTCTATTCTGGACACGAGGGCCGGCCGAGGTCGCGGTCCGGTGGAGCCCGCCGGGTCCGGGGCCCGCCCTCCCGATGCCATCCCTCCAAAGGAGAGAGACCATGCCGGATCAGAGAGTCATCGCCGTCGTCGGAGCCACCGGAGCGCAGGGCGGGGGTCTCGTGCGCGCCATCCTCGCCGATCCCGAGCGCCGCTTCACCGCGCGCGCGATCACCCGCCACCCCGAATCGGAGAAGGGGCGCGCGCTCGCGGCGGCGGGTGCCGAGGTCGTCGCCGGCGACGCCGACGCGCCGGCGAGCCTGGACGCCGCCTTCGCGGGCGCCCATGGCGCTTTCGTCGTCACCAACTTCTGGGAGCACATGTCGCCGGAGCGCGAGCTCGCGCAGGCGGCTGCGCTGGCGCGCGCGACGAAGCAGGCCGGCGTCGAGCACGTGGTCTGGTCGACGCTCGAGGACACGCGCAAGTGGGTCCCGCTCTCCGACGCGCGGCTGCCCACGCTGCACGGCAAGTACAAGGTGCCGCACTTCGACGCCAAGGGGGAGGCCGATGCCTTCTTCGTCGCGGAGAAGGTGCCGGCGACCTGGCTGAAGGTGGCCTTCTACTGGGAGAACTTCATCTTCTTCGGCCAGGGCCCGCGCAAGGGCCCGGACGGCAACCTGGTCCTGGCGCTGCCGCTGGGCGGCGGCAAGCTGCCGGGCATCGCGGTCGAGGACGTCGGCAAGGTGGCGTACGGCATCTTCAGGAAGGGCACGAGCCTGGTCGGCGAGTCGGTCGGCATCGCCGGCGAGACGCTCTCCGGTCCGGAGCTCGCGGCCGCCTTCGCGAAGCACCTCGGTCGCCCCGTCGCCTTCTACGACATGCCCTTCGCCGACTATCGCGCGCTCGGCTTCCCGGGCGCCGACGACATGGGCAACATGTACGAGTGGCAGGCGATCCTGGGCGAGGAGTTCTTCCGCTACCGCTCGCCCGAGGCGGCACGCGCGCTCAACCCCGCGCTGCTCACCTTCGACGCCTGGCTCGCGGCGAACGCGAAGCGGATCCCGGTCGAGTAACACGCCAGAACAGAAAGCCAGAAGTGGAAGCTCCAGGGCGGGCGCGCACGACAGCGTGCCCGCCCTTCCTGTCTGCAGGGAATCGGAAGGGCAAGGACCCGGCGCCTGTCGCCCAGTCAGCCGAGGTCGCGGGAGGCTGGAACAGCCCATAGAAGGAAAGTCGGAGACTTCGGTGCCGCCGCGGGGACTCGGTGCCTGTCCCCGGCCCGTCCCGAGAGAGACAGCTGCCTGAGCAAGGCCACCGCCGTCCCGCCGGCCTCCAACCCCTTCTATGGGCTTTTGCTTTTGTTGTTGTTCTTCTTCTGCTTCTTCTTCCAAACAACAGAAGGGGACCAGAGTCTGCGGAGCTCGCGGCGGCTCCGGATCGCCGCCGGCTCAGTCTGCGGGCTGGACCTCGACGAGGACTTCGTTGCGCCTCATGAACCAGGGCGTCCAGGGTGGGTCGTAGCGGGCGGTCTCGACCGGCCCAGCGACGCGCCAGCGGCTGGCCGCGATCTGATCGAGCAGCTCGCGCTCGCGGTCGGCGAAGCGCTCCGAGCTCCAGGTGCCCGAGAAGCGGAGGGCGGCCACCATGCGGGCGGGCGCTTCGCGCAGCGAGACCGCGAGGTCGACCGGGCGCGGGATCGTCTCGAGCGTCCACTCGCCGGGCATGGCAAAGGCGATTACCCAGGCGGGCGGAGTCCCCTGCGGAGCGGCGGTGTCGGCGGCCGGCCGCATCGCGACCGGGGCCGTCATCGCGATCCGCTCCCCCCGCGACGGCCGCATCGCGACCGGCGCAGTCATCGCGATCTTCGCGGACGCCTCGGTGCCGCCGGGCAAGCGGTTGCCGCCGAAGATGTACGAGGCGAGGCGCCGGAAGCCGGCGTTGCCGGCGCGATCGAACTCGCCTTCGACGGTGGTCTCGGCCCAGAGGATCGGCGGGTAGCTGCGGATCTCGACCGCCCCGAGGTGGGCGACGACGTCGTAGCGCGGTTCTTCGGTGGCCATGGCGGGGAGCGGCAGCAAGAGTGCCGAGGCTAGCAGGAACGTCGGGATTCGGGCGCGGCGCATGTTGCTTCCGGTACGCGGTGCGTGCGGCGGTGGACGGAGACGCCCCGGATCCGGGCGCGGCGATTCGGTGGAGAATGCAGTCGCCATGAGTGACGCCCCCGCCTTCCAGGATCTCTACCCCGACCGCTGGAGCCACTGTTACGGCTGCGGCCGGCTCAACGAGCACGGCCTCCACGTCCGCAGCTTCTGGGCCGGTGACCAGACCGTCGCCCGCGTCGTGCCCCGGTCCGAGCACACCTCGCTGCCGGGCTACGTCTACGGCGGGTTGATCGCCTCCGCGATCGACTGCCACTCGACCGGCTCGGCGGCCGCGGCGGCGCACCGCGCGGCGGGCGGGGCGCTCGAAGCGGGGGCGATGCCGCGCTTCGTCACCGCCCGGCTCGAGGTGGACTTCCTCGCGCCGGCGCCGGTCGACGCGGCGCTCGAGCTGCGCTCGACGATCGAGGAGGTCAGGGAACGCAAGGTCACGGTGTCGACGGAGCTCACCGCCGCCGGGAAGCTCTGCGCCCGCGGGCGCGCGGTCCTGGTGCGGGTGCCGGACGCCTGGCAGCCGGGCTGAGGCGCCGCGGGAGAGGTACCCTATGTCCATGGAGAGATCCGACCTCGAGCTGCTGCGCGGTCTGCTCCTCGACACGCGCGTCCTGACCCTGGCTCTCGTCGACGACGGCGCGCCGGTCGCCGGCGTTTCGCCCTTTCTCGCCGCGACCGGGCTCCAGTCGCTCTACGTCCACGGCTCGCGCCTCGCCCGTCACATGAAGGTGCTGGCGCCGGGCGTCCCCTTCTCCGCGGCGCTCCACGAGCCCGACCGGCCCGACCTCGACCCCCTGCGGCTGCGCCGGCTGTTGCTCGAGGGCGAGGTCGCCGCGCTCGCGGACGACGAGCGGGCGGAGGTGGCGCAGAGGTGGGTGGCCCGCTTCCCGAGCGCGGCGATGACGCTCGGACTCGGCGACTTCGCCTTCCACCGGCTCGACCTCCGCGCGGGGCGGATGATCGCCGGGTTCGGCAGCGCGTTCGGGATCGGGCCGCGCGTGCTGGCCGAGGCGGCCGGGCTCGAGCCCTAGCCCTTTCCCGGCGCCGGCGGCACCTGCGGCGGCGGCTGCAGCCAGCGGTTCCACCAGGCGAGGAAGCGTTCCAGCCGGTCGCGCTGATAGCTCGGCCGGGTGAGGCTGTGGAACTGGTCGGGGTAGAGAACCAGTTGGGTCTCGACGTTCAGGCTGCGGAGCGCCTGGTACATCTGCTCGACCCCGGCGAGCGGCACGTTGAAGTCCTTCATGCCGCAGAGGAAGAGTGTCGGGGTCCTGATCCGGTCCGCCTGGAAGAAGGGGTAGGAGACCTTCATCCAGGCATCCTTCGCCTCCCAGGGCCGGCCGAGCTCGGTCTCGTACTGGATGACGTACTGGTCGAGGCCGTACATCGCGAGCTGCAGCGAGCTCGAGGCGCCCGACACCGCGGCCTTGAAGCGCGGATCGCTGGCAATCAGGTAGTTGGTGAGGATGCCGCCGTAGCTCCAGCCGCCGAGCCCGAGCTTCTCCGGATCGGCCACGCCGAGGCGGATCGCCTCGTCCACGGCGCCCAGCAGGTCGACGACCTCCTTGCCACCCCAGTCCGCGTAGATCGCTTTCTGGAACGCCTCGCCACGTCCGCTCGAGCCGCGGTAGTTGATCTCGAGCACGACGTAGCCGTTCGCCGCGTAGAGCTCGCGGTCGAAGCCGAACGAGTAGTCGTCCTGGCCGTTGGGCCCGCCGTGGATGTGGAGCAGCGTCGGGTAGCGTCGCCCCGCGACGTAGTCGGGCGGCTTGACCATCAGGCCGTGAACGACGGTGCCGTCGGCGCTGGTCGAAGTGAAGTCCTCGGTGGTGCCGAGGCGGAGCCCGGCCATCAGCGTGTCGTTCTGGCGGCTGAGCCGGCGCAGCGCGCCCTTCTCCAGCGCCCAGACCTCGGCCGGCTCGGCGGGCGTCGAGACGAGCAGCGCCATCGAGCCTTCGCGGCCGAGGCTGGGCGAGCTCGCCACCCGCTGGCCGGTGGTCAGCCGCTCGACCGCGCCGCCCGTGGCGGCGACGCGGCCGATCCAGGAGGCGCGGTCGTCCTCGACCGCGAAGACGAGCGCCTTGCCGTCGGCGGTCCAATCGATGTCGAAGACGGCGCGATCGAGCGCCGGGGCGGGGAAGAACGGCTCGCCGCCCTCCGCCGGCACCACCGCGGGCTTCGCCATGTCGTAGGCGTAGAAGCGATCCTCGTCGAGCACCTGCACGGCGATGCGGCGGCCGTCGGGGCTCCAGGCGGGCGTGCCGCCCTCGTTCTGCAGGGTCTTCGTCAACTGGCGCGGCGTCGCGCCGGCGCGCGCCTCGATCGCGAAGAGGTCGGCGTTGAAGGTGCGGTCGGGGTCGGGGTGGGCGCGCTTCGAGAGGAACGCGATTGTCCTGCCGTCGGGCGACCAGGCCGGCTCCTCGTCGTCGACCCGGCCCGAAGTGAGCGGCTCGAGCTTGCGGGCGGCGACGTCGAACAGCGCGAGGTGGGTGTAGAGGCGCTTGAGGTAGCCGTCGCGGTCGCGCTTGAAGAAGTAGCGGTCGAGGACGATCGGCGGCTCGGCCTTGCGCTTCCAGCCATCCTTCTTCTCCGGCTCGTCGTCCGGATCGGGGTCGGCGACGACCAGGACGAGACGCGTCGAGTCCGGCGACCAGGCGAGGTCCTCGACGCCCCCCTTCACCTCGGTCAGCTGCTGGGCCTCGCCGCCGGCGCGGTCGAGCAGCCAGACCTGCGCGCCCTTCTTCTTCTCTTCCTCGTCGCCGCGCGCGGCGAGGAAGGCGAGGTACCGGCCGTCCGGGCTCCAGCGCGGGCTCGATTCGCTGTCGGGCGAAGAGGTCAGCCTCACCTCGCGGCTGCCGTCCCAGCGCGCCATCCAGAGGTCGCTGTCGCGCTTGTCCTTCTCGACGTCGATGGTGCCGACGGTGAAGGCGACCCAGTCGCCTTCGGGGGAGCGCTGGGGGTCGTCGACGCGCCGGATCTTCGCGAGATCGTCGAGGGAGAGCGGACGCGGCGCCGCCTCGGCGCGCGCGGCGGAAGTCGACTGGACGGCGAGCAGCAGGGCGAGGGCAAGGAATCGACGCATGGACGTCCTCGGGTGTCGAACGGTCATTCGGGCAACGCGGCGCGCGAGCGCAAGCTTAGTCCGGAACCGCGACCGCCCGCGCCACGCGGACCAGGACGTCGGGGTCGAGGCCGAGTCCCCAGTGGCAGGAGCCGACCTCGACGTTCTCGACGGCGGGCGTATCGCGGTCGATCGCGGCCTGCCAGGCGACGATGCCGTCGCGACGGCTCCAGATCGCGGTCACCGGCACGCGGAGCGGGATCCGGTTCGCCGCCTCGACGCGGCGCGCGACGTCGTCGAGGTCCCAGCCCTGGACGCGGAAGAGCCCGGCGATGGCGGTGTGCTTCAGGCCACCCACGACCGGCGCGCCGAGAGTGACGACCGCGCGCACCAGGTCCGGCCGCATCCGGGCGAGCTCGCGGGCGACGACGCCGCCCAGGCTCCAGCCGACGAGAGCCACCGGTTCGCTCCGTTCGGCGGCTAGGGCTTCGAGCCGCGGCAGGAGCCGGTCGAGGGTGATCCAGACCTCGGGGCGGTGGCGACCGAGGCCCCACCCGCGCGCATCGAAACCGAGTCGGCGCAGAAAGCGGCGGAGGGTGACGGTGGAGAAGTCGCCCATCCCCATGCCGGGCAGCACGATCACGATCTCGCCCCGGCCGCCCGGCGCCGCGGCGAGGCGCTCGTGCTCCCTCCGGCGGCGGAAGGGCTCGCGGAATAGGCGGAGTTGGCGCGGGATGGCGAGCAGCAGGGACGGGGTGGGCAGCGCGCCGGAATCCGACGGCCGCGCGGCCTCCGCACCGGGGGAGCTCACGGCGACAACGCTACCAGCCCGGCGGCTCCGGCGGCCGCCGACCGGCCCCGAGCCCGGTCAGCGCACCAGCCCGACCGCCCAGGTGGCGAAAGCGAGCCAGGCGTCGGTCTGGCCGAGCGCGAAGCGGGCCGGTCCGGAGAGGACGACGAGAAGCCCGCCCCAGATCGTGACGGGGTGGAGCCGCTTCCAGCGCCGCAGATCCCAGACCACCAGCGGGACGAGGAAGAGCGAGGCGACCGCGATGACGACCGGCGGCCCGAGACCGAGGTAGAAGATCATCCAGCGCGCGAGCGCCGGCGGCAGCAGCGCGACGTTGGCGAGGACCATCCACCGTTTGTGGCTCTGCGGATCGCGACGCGCGAAGATCGCGGCGGCGACCAGCACGGCGAACAGCGCGATGGAAGCGATCGGCGCCACCATGAAGCGGAGCGGATCGAGGCCGGGTGGCGCCGCGCCGCGGGCCGCCGCCTCGAGCGCGGTGAGGATTCCGACGACCAGCATGGCGCCGGCGACGACCGCGCCGCCGATGCCGAGCCTGCGGTGGAGGTCGACGCGGCGGGCGGCGACCAGCCGCGTCTGCGCGACCAGCAGGAGCAGCCAGCCGGTGAACAGCGCGCCGTGCAGGTGGACGAGCGGGGTGAGCGGCCGCAGCTCGCGCGCGGGCGCGGGCAGGAGCGGCCGCAGGTAGTAGGTCTGGGCGAAACCGATCAGCACGGTGGCGAGCAGCGCGAGCGCGTAGCCGCTGAAGAACCGCCGCTCGGCGGCGGGCTCCGGACGCGAACTGGCCGAGGACCTGCCGATCGCTGCGAGCCCCATCGCCACGAGGTCTCCTTTCTACGGCGGACGCTCTCCGCTCCGCCGAACGGGAAACGACTCTCCGGTCGAGGAATCCGATTATGGAGGGCCCTTCGGTCCTGTCAAGCGAACCGATCGCCGGGGAGGAACGTGCCTCCGGGGCGAGGAGCGTCAGCGCGGGTCGAGGAAGGTGCCGGCGCGCAGCTCGGCCCAGGCCCGGCGCAGCTCCTCCTCGGTGTTCATCACGATCGGGCCGTACCAGGCGACCGGCTCGCCGAGCGGCTTGCCCGAGACGAGCAGGAAGCGGATGCCGCGTTCGCCCGCCTCGACGCGCACTTCGTCGCCGCGGTCGAAGAGGACCAGGTTCCGGTTCTCCACCTCGGCCGCACCGGCGGGGGATGGCGTGTCGGTGCCGGCCGCCTCGCCGACCGCGTCCGTGCGGACCGGCCGCGGCTGCGAGGCGTTGCCGAACCGCCCCGCGCCCTCGAAGACGTAGGCGAAGGCGTGGCGGGTGGTCTCCACCGGCAGGGTGCGGCTCACTCCGG
This sequence comes from uncultured Acidobacteriota bacterium, assembly GCA_963803995.1. Classification (GTDB taxonomy): domain Bacteria; phylum Acidobacteriota; class Thermoanaerobaculia; order Multivoradales; family JAGPDF01; genus JACTMI01. The sequence continues at coordinate 214,108 of CAWDOT010000004.1, read as the reverse complement.
GCGGCACCCAGAGGTCGAGGTAGATCGGCTCGGCGGCGATGCCGTCGACCGGACCCGACCTCCCCCAGAAGGTGCCGCAGACGATGCGCGCGCGGGTGCCGTCGTCGTCGACGATCTCCGGGATGTCGGCGGCCTGCACGTCCTGATAGCGCGGCGCGGTCATCTTGAGCGCTGCCGGCAGGTTGGCCCACAGCTGGAAGCCGTGCATGCGCCCCCGTTCGTCGCCGCGCGGCATCTCCTGGTGGACGATGCCGCGCCCGGCGGTCATCCACTGCACGTCGCCGGCGCCGAGCGCGCCCTGGTTGCCCAGGCTGTCGCCGTGCTCGACCGTGCCGGAGAGCACGTAGGTGATGGTCTCGATCCCGCGGTGCGGATGCCAGGGGAAACCGGCGAGGTAGTCGGCCGGGCGATCGTTGCGGAAGTCGTCGAAAAGCAGGAAGGGATCGGTTTCGGCCGTGTCGCCGAAACCGAACGCGCGGCGCAGGCGGACGCCCGCGCCCTCGACGGCGGGTTGCGAGACCTCCACGCGGGCGACGGGACGGATCGACATGACGGCCCCCTCCTCGGAGGCCGCTGAGTGTAACGCTGCAGCCTCCGTTCAGCGCAGCGCGAAGCCGTAGATCGAGCCGCCGATCGTCGTGACGACGACGGTGTCGCCGGCGAGGGCCGGCGATCCTGCGATCCCCCACTGGTGCGCGTCGGGCGACTCCGGGATGGGCCAGCGCTCGAGCATCCGGCCGGTCGCGCGCTCGAGCATCGCGAAGCCGGCGACGTGGTGGAAGAAGTAGGGCGCGCCGCCCGCGGCGCCGACGTAGATGCGCTCGCCGACGACGAGCGGCGTGCCCCAGGTCCAGCCGAAGACGTCCGTGCGCCAGAGGACGCGGCCGTCGGCGGGGTCGAGCGCGCTCACCCGGCGCAGGTCGGAGGCGCCGATGTAGAGGGTGCCGTCGGCGACGACCGGCGTCGACTCGACCCAGGATCCCCAGAAGTAGGTCTTCCAGACCAGCTCGCCGGTGGCGGCGGAGAGAGCGTGGAGGCCATACCCCCGGTTGCCGACGAGCACCTTGCCGGAGAAGACGACCGGAGTCGCGTCGACCTCGGCGCCGCTGTCGAACTTCCAGATCTCCCGGCCGCTCGCGCGGTCGAGCGCGTAGACGAAGTGGTCGGCGCTGCCGACGACGACTCGTTCGCCGTCGATCGCCGCGCCGCTGCGGATGCGGCCGCCGGTCGCGATGCGCCAGCGCCGGGCGCCGGTCGCGGCGTCGACCGCGTGGAAGCCGCCGTCGCCGGCGCCGACGTAGACGGTGCCGTCCGCCACCAGCGGGGCGGCGCCCTGCCAGTCCCACTGGAAGACCGCGGGGTGCGGCAGGACCCGCGGAGCGCGCGCATCCCCGAGGTCGTAGCGCCAGACCTCCTTGCCGGTGCTCCGGTCGAGCCGGTAGAGGTGGCCGTCGTCGCTCGCGAAGTAGAGCCCGTCACCCGCCACCGCGGCGGCGCCGAAGATCGCCCGGCCGGCCGCGGAGGCCCAGAGCAGCTTGCCGTCGCGGGTGTCGACCGCGTTCATCGCGCCGCCGGTGGTGCCGACGTAGGCGATGCCGTCGGCGACGACCGGCGAAGCGTAGATCTGGCCGGAGAGCCGTGTCTGCCAGCGCGGACCGGGCCCGGTCGGCACCGGCGGCGGCCCCGGATCGACCGGGAGGGCGTCGACCCGCGCGAGCGTCGCGGGGCTCTTCGCACCCGGGAAGAACCCCTCCAGCCGGCCGTCGCGCAGCTCGAGGTCGAGATGGAGCGCCTCGACCGTCACCCGGTTCCCGTCGCGCACCACCGGACCCGGGGCCTCGACGCCGAAGTAGTTCATCACCGGCTGGGTGAGCAGGAGCCGGGTCGCGCCATCCTCGCCGGCGCGCAGCTCGACGCCGACGGCGACCCGCTCGCGCGCCGTGCCGCAGGTGCCGAGCCACTTGCCGAGGAGCGGGTCGTCGCCGGCTCCCCGAGCCGAGGCCGCCAGCGCCAGCGCCAGCGGGAGCAGGGCGGCGGCGCGCCGGAGCGCGCGGCCGGGGAGGCGGGCGGGACGGTTCGCTGCGTGGTGGGCCACCGGAGTCTCCTTTCGAGCCGCAAGCTGGTCTACGGAATCCGGGCCGGGAGGGTTCCGGCGGCGCCGGGGGTGGGCCGAAAACGGAGGCGCCGGCGGGCCCGAGGGCCCCGCCGGCGCCGGGGTGCTGCCGTGCTGCGGGTCTAGAAGCGGGTCGAGAACTCGATCCCGATCAGGCGCGGCTCGTTGGTCATGCCGGTCAGGTTGTCGAAGTCGATCGCGCCCTGCAGGATCTCTTCGTCGAGCAGGTTGCGCGCGAAGAGCGCCACCTCGTACTTCGCCTCGGCGAAGGTGTAGCCGGCGCGCAGGCCGACCTCGAACGAATCGCTGTTGAACTCCTTCGACTCGTACAGGAAGAAGCTCTTCTCGCTCTGGTAGGCCCAGTCGAGGCTGCTGAAGAAGACGCCGTCGCCGGCCGGCATCCGGAAGTCGATGATGCCGTCGAAGATCCACTCGGGCGCGTTCGGCAGCGCGTTGCCGTCGACCTTGGCAAGTCCGTTGACGAACGGATCGGTGACCGTGCAGCCGCCGCCGCAGGGGGCGACCAGCAGATTCGGGTCGTCGATGTCGGTGTGGTTGTAGCTGCCGCCGAGCGTGATCAGCAAGTACTGGCTGGGCGCCCAGTCGAGGTTGGCCTCGAAGCCGTAGCCGTTGGTGGTGTCGGCGTTGAGGAGCGTGGCGGTGTTGTACTGGCCGCCGACCGCGACGATCTGCTGGCCGTCGACCTTGAAGTCGTAGACCGCGAGATTGAGGCGGACCTTGCGGTCGGCCGACTCGGTCTTCATGCCGATCTCGGTCGACAGGATCTCCTCCTCGTCGGCGATCGAGACGCAGTTGGTGGCCGGGTTGTTGCCGCCCTCGAAGTCGGCGCAGAACAGGATGCGGCCCTGGATCGACGGCGCCCGGAAGCCGGTGCCGATGCGGCCGTAGAAGTTGGTCTGCGCGCTCGCCTCCCAGGTCGCCGAGAGGTCCCAGGTGACGAGGTCGGCGTCGGTCGAGACCTGGATCGGACCGTCGGTCGGCAGCTGGAAGGTCGGATCCGGGCGTTCGGCCGCGAAGTCCTTCTCGTCGGTCGTGTAGCGCAGGCCGGCCTTGAACAGCCAGTGCTCGATCGGACGGAAGTCCCAGGAGGTGAACGCGCCCAGGACGTCGGTGTCCTGGGTCTGGAAGGCGTAGCCGTCCTGCGGGTTGCCGGGCGCCAGCGAGTTGTAGCTGAAGGTCTCGGCGGTGAAGCTCTCGTCGAAGTAGAAGAGGCCGAACAGCCAGTCGATCGTGTCGCTCGCCTTGCCTGGCCAGACGCAGCTCCTCGGTGAACTGGTCGAGGTTCGGGATGCCGTCGGCCGATCTCGGAGACGAACGGGATGAAGCCCGGGCCGAACGGCGGGGCGTAGACGGCGCCGAAGCCGCCGTCGATGTCGCCGCGGCTGTACATCTTCGAGATCGTCTCGTAGCCGGTGACCGAGGTCAGCGTGGCGCCGCCGAAGTCGTAGTCGAACTTGAGCGAGCCGCCGTAGGCGTCGATCGTCCTGGTCGTTCAGGCCGTCCTGATAGACCGTGTCCTGTTCGAAGTCGTCGACGAGGTCGTTGCTGCCCTTGCTTGAGGATGTTGGCGCGGAAGATGCGGGCCGTGCCGTCGAGCGCCCAGCCGTGCAGGTTGAGCAGGGCGCTCGAACTTGTCGTTCGGCGTCCACAGGAACTGCAGGCGCGCGCGCCGTGGTGTCGAAGCCGCCGAGCGCGTCCTTCTCGCCGGTGAAGCCGTTGTCGACCCAGTCCGACTGCGACTGGTAGAGGACCGAGGCGCGCGCCGAGAAGGTGTCGCTAGCCGCCGCCGAGCGCGGCCTGCACGTCGATGTTGTCGAAGGTGCCGTAGGAGGCGCGCAGCGTAGCCGCGTCTCCTCGTCGCTCGGCTTGACGGTGTCGAACTTGACGACGCCGGCCGGAGTGTTGCGGCCGAAGAAGGTGCCCTGCGGCCCGCGCAGGACCTCGACCCGTTCGATGTCGAACAGCGGCATGCCCTTGACCACCGGGTTCTCGAGCACGACCTCGTCGACCACCATCGAGACCGGCTGCGAGGCGTTCAGGTCGAAGTCGGTGTTGCCGAGGCCGCGGATGTAGAAGCGGGGGAAGGCGCGGCCGAACGAGGACTCGAGCACGAGGCTCGGCACGCGGCCGGAGAGGAACTTGACGTCCGCGGCGCCGCCGGTGAGCAGCCGGAACTGCTCGGCGTCGAACGTGGTGATCGAGATCGGCACCTTCTGGATGTTCTCTTCGCGCTTCTGCGCGGTGACGACGATCGTGTCGAGCACGACCTCCGGCTCGGCCTCTTCCGCGGCCTTCGCTTCGGCAGCGGCGGGCTGCGGGGCTTCGGCCGGCGGCGTCTGGGCCCACGACGGACCGCTCCCGGCGGCCGTCGCGAGGACGAGCAGAATGGCTCCCAACCTCGTGCGAATCGGCAGGTCCAGCATGTTGTGTCCTCCCTCTGGACGGGTGTGAAGGAGACTCTAGCACCGCCCCGGAGAGCCGGCGGGGATTCGGAGTCGGTGCAGGTAGGATGCGTCGATGAGCCCCGCCGCCTTCTTCGCTGGCACCGACCTTGCGGCACGCATCGAGCGCGCCGAGTGCACCCTGATCGCCGAGGCCGCCGAAGCCGCCCAGCGCCGCGACCCGCAGGCCCGCGTCTACGTCCGGCCGCTCGCCGGCGGCGTGGCGGTCTGGGCGGGGGGCGGATCGCCCCTCAACAAGGTCGCCGGGCTCGGCTTCGCCGGGCCGGTGATCGAATCCGACCTCGACGAGGTGGAGCGCGCCTTCGCCGACCGGGGAGCGCCGGTCCAGGTCGAGCTGGCGACGCTGGCCGAGGCGGGGACTTCCGCGGTCCTGACCCGGCGCGGCTACCACCTGATGGGGTTCGAGAACGTGCTCGGACTCGCGCTGCCGGTGCAGGGCGAGGCGGCCCTGGCCCCCGGCGTCGAGGTCTCCGAGAGCGGCATGGACGAGATCGACACCTGGCTCGACGTCGTCGTCACCGGGTTCGCCCACCCCGACGACCAGGGGGTCGCCTCCCACGAGCAGTACCCGCGCGAAGTCCTGGAGCGGGTGATCGGCGATCTCGGCCTCTCGGGCGGCTTCCGCCGCTTCCTGGCGCGCCGGGACGGCGAGGTGGCCGGCGGCGCCAGCCTGCGGATCTCGGAGGGGGTGGCCCAGCTCGCCGGGGCGGCGACGCTGCCCGCTCACCGCCGGCACGGAGTCCAGAGCACACTCGCCGCCACCCGCCTGTCGCTCGCCGCCGGGGCCGGCTGCGACGTCGCGGTGGTGACCACCCAGCCCGGCTCGAAGTCGCAGCAGAACGTCCAGCGCCAGGGCTTCCAGCTCCTCTATTCGCGCGCCGTGCTGGTGCGCGAGGTCTGAGCCGAGGCCCGCGGCCCCTACCCGGTGGGAGGGCGTAGCGCCGCCCGCCGACGTCTTGCGGCGCTGGCCGACCGCCCTCAGGGTGGAGTCGCGAGACCAGGAGGTGGACCATGGCGCCGATCCAGACCGTTCTCTGTCCGGTGGATTTCTCGAAGGCGACCGAGCTTCAGGTATCGATGGCCGTCGACGTGGCGCGCCTGTTCGGCGCGCGGCTCGTGCTCCACCACAACGTCTCGACCGCGCTCGCTGGCGCCGGCGTGGGGTGGATGTACGCCGCCGAGCACCACGGCGTCGAGTCGGAATCCGATGCGCACGAGATGCTCGCCAAGCTGGTCGCCGCGGTGCCCGAAGAGGTCCGCGCCGAAGGTCGCATCACCAAGGGGGGCCACGCCATGTCGGTGGTGGTCACCGCCGAGGTCGAGGGCGCCGACCTGGTGGTGCTGGTCACCCACGGCGAGGCGACCGAGGATCACGCCTCGGTGACCGAGAGCGTCCTCGACCGCTCGCGCTGCCTGGTGCTGGCGCTGCACGAGGCCGCCACCGACTCGCCCGCGCCGCGCTTCGCCTCGACCTCGGCCGGACCCCAGGTCGTGCTGGTGCCGACCGACTTCTCGGCCGACGCCCGCCCGGCGGTCGACTTCGCCTTCGAGCTCGCGCGGCGGCTGCCGCTCGAGCTCCAGCTGGTGCACGTCGAACCGGTCGGGACGACGGATGCCGCCGAGGGCGACCGGCGCCGCCTGGAGGCGCTGGTGCCGGCGGAGCTCGCCGGCCGGGTCCGGTTCCAGGTGGTCGCCGGCGACCCGGGCCGCGAGATCGCGGCCGCGGCCGAGCGGCTGGCCGCCGCCTGCATCGTGATGGGGGAGCACGCCCGCTCGCCGCTCCGGCGCTGGTTCACCCACGACACCTCGCACGACGTGCTGCACCTCGCGCACTGCCCGGTCTGGTTCGTGCCCTCCCGCCCGGCCTGAGCCGCGGCGACCCGCGGCCCGCCCTCCGTCAGCCGCCGCAGAGCCCGGCGCGCGCCGCCGGCGCGGCGCGCAGCGCGGTCTCGACGTAGTAGTCGAGCAGCTCGCGCGCGAAGGCCTGCTCGGCCGCCGGGAGCAGCGGGCCGAGATCGCCGATCCACCCCTCCGCGCAGGACCCCTTCGACCGCTCCGACGCGGCGCAGTCGAGCAGCGCGCCGAAGGCGCGGCGATAGCGGTCGAGGCCGGCGCGATCGAGCGGCGGGCCATGGCCGGGCACCAGCCGGCCGAACTCCGCCGCCGCGAGCCGGTCGAGCGCGGCCCGCCAGCGTTCGGGACAGGCGGTGTCGAAGAAGGGCACCGGGAGCGTGACGAGATCTCCCGCGGCGAGCACGCCGCTCTCCCGGTCGAGCAGCCAGAGGTCGCCGGCGGTGACCGCGTGCCGCTCCAGGGTGAGCACCAGCTCGCGGCCGGCGATCCGGCGCGGACCGGAGGCGGCGACCACCTCGTCCGGAGCGAGCGCCGGCGCGGCGTCGAGCAGCGCGAGCTCGGCGCGCTCGTTGGCCGCGCCCTCCGGACCCGCCTTCGCCACCGCGCCTTCTAGGTACTCGCGGTAGCGCGCGAGGAAACCGCCGAGCGCGTCCGGGAAAGCGTCGCTCGCCAGCACCCGGAGGCCGGGAAACTCCCGGCGCAGCATCGCGTTGCCGCCCAGGTGGTCGAGGTGCCAGTGGGTGTTGACGACGGCGGCGACCGGCAGCCTCGCGGCGCGCGCGAAGTCGACGATCGCCTGCGTGTGCGCGCGATGGCGCCCGCTGTCGACCACGACGAGACCCGCGGGCGCCGCCCAGATCACCGTGTTGCCGTCCGGCTGCTCGCCGGGGACGAAGCGGCCCGGGAGGAGGTGAACGCCGGCGGCGAGCTCGACGGGCGCGTCGATCGCGAGGAGGGCGAGCGGCAGCGCGAGCGCGAGAGCCGGGGCGAGCAGGAGCAGATGGACCGCAGGCTTGCGCATCGGGGCGTTCCTCCGGGCGCGGACTCTCTCACGCGGGCCGGCGCGCCGGGCGCCGGCGGGGACGAACGGGTCCTCCGCGGTGAGCGGCGCCGCGAAAGGGGCCTGCGTCCGCCGCGCGGGGCCATAGACTTCCCGGGACCGATCTCCGGGAGGAGTCCTGAATGGCCCAGCGCACCCCGTTCCCGCCCGTCTTCTGGATCGCCAACCTGGTCGAGGTGCTCGAGCGCTTCGCCTACTACGGGATCTACTTCAGCTTCGGCATCTACCTCACCAGCCTCGGCTTCTCGCGCGACCAGCTGGGGTTCGTCCAGACGATCTTCCTGCTGCTCTCCTACTGCCTGCCGCTCTTCTCCGGCACGCTCGCGGACCGCTTCGGGTTCAAGACGATGCTGATCGTCTCCTACCTCGCCTACCTGCCCGTCGATCCTGCTGCTGATCCTGACCAAGTCGTTCTCCGGCATCGCGCTCACCATGCTCTCGATCGGCTTCGCGGCCGGCATCTTCAAGCCGCTGGTCTTCGGCACCGTCCGCGCGGTGACCGACCGGACCAACTCGACGGTCGGCGTCGGCATCTTCTACGCGATGGTCAACGTCGGCGGCTCGCTCGGTCCGGTGATCATGGGCCGGCTGCGCGCGATCTCCTGGGACTACGCTTTCTACGCGGCCGCCATCGGGCATCGGCCTGATGCTGGTGATCACCGTGCTGTTCTACAAGGAGCCGGAGCGGGCGATCGAGACGAAGGGCTTCGGCGCGAAGCTGCGCGAGATCGGCGAGGCGCTCTCCGACAAGCGCTTCTCGCTCTTTCTGCTGCTCCTGGGCCTCGGTCTTCTGGATCCCGTTCTGGGCCTTCTTCAATCTGTGCGCGCTCTACGTTGATCGCAGCCTCGACACCGCGCGCCTCTACCAGGCGTTGCGGGGCGTCCTCGGCGAGGGCGTCGCCAACTTCCTGTCCCACGAGGAAGGCGGCGCCCGGCGCATCCTCGGCGAGACGATCTCGCACACCGGCTACATCATCATGATCCTGCAGGTGGCCGTCTCACGGGTCGTCGAGCGCTTCAAACCGATGCCCACCTTCTACACCGGTCTCGCCGTGATGTCGTGCGGGTTCGTGGTGCTCGGCCTCGCCGCGTCGGCAGGCTCGACCCTGGTCTTCCTCGGCATCCTGCTCTTCGCGGGCGGCGAGATGATCGCGTCGCCGCGCATTCAGGAGTACATCCAGCGCCTGGCGCCCAAGGAGAAGGCCGGCCTCTACACCGGCACCAACTTCCTCGCGGTCGGCATTGGCGCCTTCAGCGGCGTCCTCTACACGCCGCTCTACGGACGCTTCGCCGAGGCGGGCACCCCCGGCCACGTCTGGTACGTGGTCGCCGCCCACGTCCTGGTCGGCCTGGTCGCGCTCGCCCTCTTCCAGCGCTTCGCGGGCACGATGTCCGAGGCCGCCGAGGGCCCGGCGCCGGCCGCCTGAGACGCCGCCGTCAGTCGTGGTGATCGGCCGGAGCGAGCTGCTCGGCGCCGGGCAGCACGCCGACCAGCTGCTGCGGATCGTGGATCAGCACCGGCAGGTGCTGCGGACAGATGTAGAGCGGCGCGCCGCGGTGGACCAGCGCGACGAGCGGCGTCTGCTGGTCGTCGCGCTGGCAGAAGAGGCAGCTGCGGGTGGCATCGGTCGGCATGTCGGAACCCCTCGTGAGTGACGCCAGCCTAGCCGGAGCCGTGCCGGGCCCGCCATGACGGCGGTCAGCTTCGGCGTCGGTGGACAGCGCGAACGAAAAGACCGTAGAAGGGAAGAGCGGGCGGTGGAGCGTCGGTGGCTCGGCGCGGCCTTCGAGGCACGCGAAGCCGCCCGTCGGGGCCCTGAACCGGCCCTGGTTTGCGGATCGAAGGCGCTCCCCGGGCCAGCGGGTGACCCGCCGTCCTCTCCCTTCTCCGGGCTGTTCTTCATCGAACTTCACCAAGGCAGCAACCGCGTCGCCGGCCGCACCGGTCCTGGTGCCGGGTCGCGCTCCCGCCATTGCCGGCGGCGCCGAGTCGCGATCACGCTGCCGGTGTCTCTCCTTCTATGGGCAGTTCCTTGCGGAGTCCACAGGCGCCGACGCGTGGAGAGACGGGGCTGCAAAGAAAAAGGGCCCTGCACCCGCGAGGGGCAGAGCCCGAGACGTACAAGAGAGTGGACCGTGTCGATCAGGCCGGGGCCAGCGCCGGCGCCTTGGCCTCGGAGCGCAGCGTGAGCGGCACGAAGGGTCGCTCGGTGTAGCCGACGTAGATCTGGCGCGGGCGGCTGATGCGGGTCTTCGGGTCGTCGCGCATCTCCTTCCACTGGGCGATCCAGCCCGGCATGCGGCCGAGCGCGAAGAGCACCGTGAACATGTCGGTCGGGATGCCCATCGCCCGGTAGATGATGCCGCTGTAGAAGTCGACGTTCGGGTAGAGCTTGCGCTCGATGAAGAACGGATCCGACAGCGCGATCTCCTCGAGGTTCTTCGCGATGTCGAGCAGCGGATCGGCGACGCCCATCTCCGCCAGCACGGCGTCCGCCGCCTTCTTGAGGATCTTGGCGCGCGGGTCGAAGTTCTTGTAGACGCGGTGGCCGAATCCCATCAGCTTGAAGCCCGAGCTCTTGTCCTTCGCCATCGTCATGTACTTCTTGTAGTCGCCGCCGTCGGCGCGGATGTGCTGCAGCATCTCGAGGACTTCCTGGTTGGCGCCGCCGTGGAGCGGGCCCCAGAGAGCCGAGACGCCGGCCGAGCAGGAAGCGAACAGGTTGGCCTGCGACGAGCCGACCATGCGCACGGTCGAGGTCGAGCAGTTCTGCTCGTGGTCGGCGTGAAGGATGAGCAGCATGGTCAGCGCGCGGTCCAGGACCTCCGAAGGCCGGTAGGGCTCCGCCGCCACCGCGAACATCATGTGCAGGAAGTTCTGGGTGTAGGAGAGGTCGTTGCGCGGGTAGACGAAGGCCTGGCCGACCGACTTCTTGTGCGAGAACGCGGCGAGCGTCGGCGTCTTCGCGAGCAGGCGGATGATGTTGAGGTCGAGCTCTTCCTCACCGCCGCGCTGCGGATAGTAGGCCGACAGCGAGGCCACCATCGCCGACAGCACCGCCATCGGGTGCGCGGTCGCCGGGAAGCCGTCGAACAGCTTCTTCATGTCCTCGTGGAGCAGCGTGTGGCGGGTGAGCTGGTCCTCGAAGCGGGCGAGCTGGGCGGGCGACGGCAGCTCGCCGTAGATCAGCAGGTAGCAGACCTCGGGGAACGACGCGTTCTCGGCGACCTCCTCGATCGGATAGCCGCGGTAGCGCAGGATCCCCTTCTCGCCATCGATGAAGGTGACCGCGCTCGAGCAGGAGCCGGTGTTGCCGTAGGCGGGATCGTAGGTGATGGCGCCGGAGGCGCTGCGCAGCGCGGCGACGTCGATGCCGACCTCGTTCTCGGTCCCGACGAGGACCGGGAACTCGTACTCCTTGCCCTGCAGCTGGAGCTTGGCCTTTTCCATCTGGTTTCTCCCCTGTTTGAACGCCGGAGTCGTGCCCGAGTCGGGGAGCCCGGCCGGCGGGGGGCAGGGCTGGCGGCGGGCCGGAAATCCGGTCGAAGATGCCTGCGCCTACAGTGGCGGAGGGGTCCCGGAGGCGCGACACCCCGCGGGGTGGGTGCGGCTCCCGGTCAGGCGGTTCGAGGCTAGACTCCGCGGGTGCACGTGATCGTCAACCCCGCCGCGGCGGGGGGCCGGCTGGGGCGCGACTGGCCGCGGCTGCGCGAGCGCCTGGCGCAGATCGGCTTCGCGCCGACCGTCTCGGTCACGCGGGCGCCCGGACACGCCACCGAGCTCGCCGCGGAGGCGGTCGCCGCCGGGCACGAGGTGGTGGTGGCGGCGGGCGGCGATGGGACGATCTGCGAGGTGCTCCAGGGGCTGTTCGCGGCCGGGCAGGGCGCGCTCGCGATCCTGCCGCTCGGCACCGGCAACGACGCCGCCCGCACTCTCGGCATCCCGCTCGACCTCGCGGCCGCGGCGCGCACGGTGCTCGCCGGCGGGCGGCGGCGGGTCGACCTCGTGCGCGCCGGCGACCTGGTCGTCCTCAACGCGATCGGCATCGGGCTGCTCGGCGCGATCAACGTCAATTCCTCGAACATCAAGTGGGTGCGCGGGCTGGGCGCCTACCTGACGGCCGGCGTCGGAACCCTCTTCAACTACCGCTGCCCCGAGATCGAGCTGACCGACGGCGACTTCCACTACCGCGGGCCGATGACCATCCTCGCGATCCACAACGGCGTCACCACCGGCGGCGGCTTCCGGCTCTGCCCGAGCGCGCTCCCCGACGACGGCGAGCTCGACGCTACGCTCGTCTCGCACACCGGCATCCCGTCGCGGCTGGGCGCTCTCGTCGACTGTCTGCGCGGCACGCTCGGCCGCAGGGCCTTCACCCGTGAGGTCCGCTTCCGGCGGCTCGAGCTGCGCTGCACGGAGCGGCTGCCCTTCCACTGGGACGGCAATCCCTCCCACATCGATCCCCCCGGGATCGACTTCGAGGTCCTGCCCGGGGCGATCGAGGTCGTGGCTCCGGCGCGCGGCTGATCGCCCGGACGCCCGGACGAATGCGCATCGAAGCGAACGGTCCCGGCTCCTACACGGTCGAATGGGAGAGCCTGGAGGAGCTGCGCGCGGAGCAGGGCGCGCACCTGGCGGCGGGCGGACTGCTGCTGCGCCCCGCGCCGCCGCTCGCGCCGTTCACTCCCCTCGCGCTCGCGCTGCGCATCGCCGGCGGCGGGGCGGTCGAGGTCCGGGCGCAGGTCGTGGGCGTGCCCGCCGGCGCGCTCGCGCTCCACCTCGAAGGGGACCCGGCGGCGCTCCTCGCCGCGCTGGAGGCCGCCGCGGCGCCCGCCGAGTCCGGCTCGCTCTGGGAGCGCCTGCGCGCGCTGACGCCGCCGCAGAAGATCCTGCTCGCGCCCAAGGCCGACCGGGTCACCCGCGCGCTGCTCGTCCAGGACAGCGACCCGCAGGTGCTCTTCGCGCTGCTCAAGAACCCGCGCCTGTCGATCGACGAGGTGGTGCGGATCGCGAAGTCCTCGTTCCTGAGCTTCCAGGCCGCCGAGCTGATCCTCAAGACCGGCCCCTGGGTGTCGAATCTCGACGTCCGCGTGGCGCTCATCCAGAATGCGAAAACGCCGGTGCCCTTCGCTCTGCGCATCCTGCCCACGCTGCCCGACAGCGAGGTGCGGGCGATCGCGAAGGGAGCGGCGACCAGCATGGCGCTGCGCCAGGCGGCGATCAAGCGGGTCACGGGCGGTTGAACGGAGAGACGGGAACCATGCGCGATCGGCTGTTCATCGACGGACGCTGGCGCCCCCCGATCGAGGGGGGCTCGCTCGAGGTGGTCAACCCCGCGACCGAGGAGCCGATCGGACGCGTGCCGGCGGGCACCGCGGCCGACGTCGACCGCGCGGTGCGCGCGGCGCGCGTCGCCTTCGAGGGCGCCTGGGGCGCGACCTCCGGCGCCGAACGCGCGCCCTTCCTGCGCGCGATCGCCGCGGCGATCACGGAGCGCCGCGCTGAGCTCGCGCGTCTCGAGGTCGAGGACAACGGCAAGCCGCTCCCCGAGGCGCTGTGGGACGTCGACGACGCCGCCGGCTGTTTTTCGATGTACGCGGAGCTCGCCGAGGAGCTCGACGGCCGCCAGGAGCGGCCGCTGGCGCTGCCCGACGGCCGCTTCTCGTCGGTCGTTCGCTACGCGCCGGTCGGCGTGGCGGGGCAGATCATCCCCTGGAACTACCCGCTGCTGATGGCGGCCTGGAAGGTGGCGCCGGCGCTGGCGGCGGGCGCCACGATGGTGCTCAAGCCCTCGGAGCTGACGCCGGTCACGGCGCTCGAGCTGGGCGCGATCGCCGAGGCGGTCGAGCTGCCGGCGGGCGTGCTCAACGTGGTCACCGGTACCGGACCCGACGCGGGTTCGCCGCTCACGCTCCACCCCGACGTCGACAAGCTGGCCTTCACCGGCTCGGTGCCGACCGGGCGCAAGGTGATGGCCGCGGCGGCGCAGGAGATCAAGAACGTCTCGCTCGAGCTCGGCGGCAAGTCGCCGTTCGTCGTCTTCGCCGACGCCGACGTCGAAGCCGCGGTCGAGTGGGTGATGTTCGGCGTCTTCTGGAACCAGGGGCAGGTCTGCAGCGCGACCTCGCGGCTGCTGGTCGAGGAGGCGCTGGCGCCGCGCCTGCTCGACCGCCTCGCCGAGGCGGCGCGCGGGATCCCGATCGGGGACGGTCTCGCCGACGGCACGCTGCTCGGCCCGCTGGTCTCGCGCGGTCAGTACGACAAGGTGCTCGGCTTCGTCGAGCGCGCGCGCGAGGCGGGAGTCCCGCTGCTCACCGGTGGCGGCCGTCCGGCCCATCTGGCACGCGGGTACTACCTCGAGCCGACGGTGTTCGTCGACGTCCCGGTCGAGGCGGAGATCTGGCGCGAGGAGGTCTTCGGTCCGGTGCTCGCGGTGCGCACCTTCCGCGACGAGGCGGAGGCCCTGCGCCTGGCCAACGAGACCCGCTTCGGCCTCGCCGCGGCGGTGATGTCGGCCGACCTCGAGCGCTGCCGGCGCGTCGCCCGCCGGCTGCGCGCGGGCATCGTCTGGATCAACTGTTCGCAGCCGACCTTCATCCAGGCCCCGTGGGGCGGCATGAAGCAGAGCGGCATCGGCCGCGAGCTGGGCGTCTGGGGCCTCGAGAACTACCTCGAGGTCCAGCAGATCACCGCCTGGGAGAGCGACCAGCCCTGGGGGTGGTACCTCAAACCCTGAGCCGCCGATGCCGCGGCCCGGCCCTGACCCGGCCCCAGCCGTTTCTCAGCCTTCGTAGACCTCGTCGACCACGGCCAGTGCGCGGTCGACGATGGCGAAGCCTTCCCGGAGCTCGCCGGCGGTGATCGACAGCGGCGGGTTGGTCATGAAGTTGGTCCAGCGCACGAAGGTGAACAGCCCCTCCTCGAGCAGACTCTGGTAGAAGCGGCCCATCGCCGGGTGGCTGCCGTTGTAGGCCGCGATCGGCGTGCCCTTCGCGTCCTTCGCGACCTCGACCATGCCGAACAGGCCGATGTTGCGGTCGGCCGAGACGCAGGGGTGGCGCTCGGCGAGGCGGTCCATCTCGGCGCGCATCACCGGCTCGAGACGGGCCGCGTTCTCCACCAGCCCCTCGTCGAGCAGCACGTCGAGCACCGCGTCGGCGACCTCGAGGCAGAAGGGGTGCGAGTTGTAGGTGAGGCCGCCCCAGAAGACGTTCTTCTGGAAGTGGTCGGCGATGCGCTTCGGAGACGCCACCGCGCCGAGCGGCACGTAGCGACGAGGTCAGCCCCTTGGCCATGGTCACCATGTCCGGGACGATGTCGCAGTGCTCGAACGCGAAGAGCTTGCCGGTGCGGCCGATGCCCGCCATCACCTCGTCGCAGATCAGCAGGATGCCGTGCTTCTTGAGCAGCGCGCGCAGGCCCTGCATGTAGCCGGGCGGCGGGATCAGGATGCCGTTCGTGCCGGTGACCGTCTCGACGATCATCGCGGCGATGGTGTGCGGCCCCTCGTACTTGATGACCTCTTCGAGGTACGGTCAGGTTGTTGCGGCGTGATCTCCTCGGGGTCGTCGCCGAAGCGAGAAGTTGTACGGCGTCGGGTCCATCACGCGCACGACGCCGGGCATGCCGGGCTCGTTGGCCCAGCGGCGCGGATCGCCGGTGAGCTGCATGCGTGGCGTTGGTGCCGCCGTGGTAGCTGCGGTACCGCGACATGATCTTGTGCCGGCCGGTGAACTGGCGCGCCGCGCGGATCGCGTTCTCGTTGGCCTCGGCGCCGCCCAGCGTGTAGAAGAAGACGTTGATGTCGCCGGGGCATGAGATCGGCGAGCCGCTTGCGGTAGCGCGCGCGGATCTCGGTGGCCGTCTGCGGGTAGACGAAGATCAGCCCGTTCGCAGGCCTGCTTCATCCGCTCGACCACCTTCGGGTGGCTGTGGCCGATGAGCACGCTCATCAGCTGGCTGTTGAAGTCGAGGATGCGCTTGCCCTCGGCGGTGTAGAGGTACACGCCCTCGGCGCGCGCGATCGGCAGCGGGTTGACCGCCCCGGTCGCCGACCAGGTGTAGAGCGTGTGCTTCAGACAGAGCTCGACGATCTGCTTGCCGTCCATGAGGTCCTCTCGATCCTGCGTCCGGTCCGCCCCGCCCCGCCCCGCTCCCGAGGCGCCGGCGAGTCTGCCACCCGTTCGTCGACCCGCGCCGAAAAGCTCCAGAGAAGGGAAGGAGCGGGTCGCGGTGTCGCCGGCTGGCCCGCGCGACGACCCCGATCGGGGTCGCCGAGCGGCCTCTCCCGCGGCCTCCCCCCGACTCGGGCGCCAGCGCGCGGTCTGCCTACAGGCTACGCCCGTCGCGGCCGGTTGGAGAAGCTCCAGAGAAAGAAGAGTTCCGCTGCCGGCGGCATCCGCGGGTCGCTGGAGATCTCCAGCGATCCGGCGACCACGCCGGGTCGATGAAACTCACGAGCGATCCGATCGTCACCCCTTAACTGGAGCTTTTGCTTTTCCTCTCAGGATTCTCTCTTCATTCCACTTCCTCGGCTCCGTATCCGAGGTTCTCAGCTCATCCAGTTGGCGTCGCGCTGGAGGGCCCACTTGCTCGTGATCTTGCGCTGGCGGGTCCAGAAGCGGTAGCCGTCCCAGCCGGTGAGGTTGCCGTGGCCGAAGCAGGAGTCGTTCCAGCCGCCGAAGCCGAAGGGCTCGCGCGGCACCGGCACGCCGACGTTGACGCCGCACATGCCGGCCTCGGCCTGCCGCCATGACGCGCCGGGCGACGTCGCCCGTGGTGGTGTAGACGGTCGAGGCGTTGCCGTAGGGGTTGCCGTTCTCGATGCGCGATCGCCTGCTCGAGCGTGTCGCACGCGCACGATCGAGAGCACCGGCCCGAAGATCTCTTCGCGCGCGGCCGCCATCTCCGGCCGGACGCCGTCGAGGATCGTCGGGCCGACCCAGAAGCCGTGCTCGGTGCCGCCGTCTGGCCGCGGCCGTCGACGACCACCCGCGCGCCGGCGGCTTCGGCCTCGCCGATCGTAGCGCGTGATCCGGTCGCGGGCGGCGGCCGTGGTGACCGGGCCCATGTCGTCGCCGAGCCGCAACGCGGCGGCGCGCGCGGCGATCGCGCTCGAGCATCGGGTCGACGTCGCCCACCGCGACCAGCACCGAGGCCGCCATGCAGCGCTGGCCGGCGCAGCCGGTGAAGGAGGCGACGATGTTCTCGACCGCGACGTCGGGATCCGCGTCCGGCACCACGATCAGGTGGTTCTTGGCGCCGCCCAGGCAGAGCGCGCGCTTGCCGGCGGCGGCGGCGCGGGCGTAGACGGCGCGCGCGACGCGGGTCGAGCCGACGAAGCCGACGGCGCGCGATGCCCGGGTGGTCGCAGATCGCCTCGACGACCGGCTGGCCGCCCTGGACGAGCGTGAAGATCCCCGCCGGCAGGCCGGCCTCGGCGAAGATCCCGGCCAGCCGGAGCGTGGTCAGCGGCACCTGCTCGGAGGGCTTGAGGAGGAAGGCGTTGCCGCCCACCAGCGCCTGCGGGATCATCCACATCGGCACCATGAGCGGGAAGTTGAAGGGCACGATGCCGGCCACCACGCCGAGCGGCTCGTAGACCACTTCGCAGGTGACGCCGCGCGAGACCTCGAGCTGGTTGCCGGCGGCGAGGTTGGGCAGCGAGCAGCCGTACTCGAGGCACTCGATCGCCTTGTCGACCTCGGCTTCCCCTTCCGCGAGGAGCTTGCCGTTCTCGTGCGAGACCAGCCAGGAGAGCTCGGCGCGATCGCGCTGCAGCAGCTCGCGGATCCGGTAGAGCACCTGCGCGCGCTCGCGGATCGGCGTCGCGCGCCAGGCCGGGAAGGCGGCGCGCGCGGCGGCGACCGCGACCGCGACGTCCGCCGCCCCCGACATCTGGACGCTCCCCATCGCCCGCCCCCAGCGCGGGTTGGGGACCTCCTGGCGGGGCGCCGCGCCCTCGGAGTGTTCAGCGTCGTGCCAGGCGCCGCCGATCCAGTTGCGGGCTTCGACGTCTGGAGTGAAGTCGTAGGAGCGGGCGGCAAAGTGGGGGAGCGTCATGCGTCGCCTCTCGAGGTCGGGGAGCGCCGGTGCGGATCCAGGATTATCTACCAGCCGCGGCGGATGCGCCCGGCCGCGGAGTGTTGGATGATTCCTCGGGGGGCGCTCCGCCGCCCACGTCTGCTCCCGAGGACCCGACCATGCCCGAGTTCCGCTATGCCGACCTGTTCACCCACGAAGGGGCCGACGAGACCCGCTTCCGCCGCCTGACCGCCGAGCACGTCGAGGTCGCCCGCTTCGAGGGCGAAGAGATCCTGCGCGTCGCTCCCGAGGCGCTGACCCTGCGTCGCGCGCGAGGCCTTCCGCGAGATCGCGTTCTTCTACCGCGAGCGCCACCTGCGCCAGGTCGCCGCGATCCTCGACGACCCGGAGGCCTCGGACAACGACCGCGGCGTCGCGCTCGCGCTGCTGCGCAACGCGGTGGTGGCCGCCGGCGGCAAGCTCCCGATGTGCCAGGACACCGGCACCGCGACGATCGTCGGCAAGAAGGGCCAGCGGGTCTGGACCGGCGGCGCCGACGCCGAGCACCTCTCGCGCGGCGTCTACGAGACCTACACGAAGGAGAACCTGCGCTACTCGCAGACGCTGCCGCTCACCATGTACGAGGAGAAGAACTCCGGCACCAACCTGCCGGCGCAGATCGACCTCTACGCCGCCGACGGCGACGCCTACGAGTTCCTCTTCGTCGCCAAGGGCGGCGGCTCGGCCAACAAGACGCTACCTCTTCCAGGAGACCAAGGCGCTCCTCAACCCGAAGAGCCTCGAGAAGTTCCTGGCCGAGAAGATGCGCACGCTCGGCACCGCGGCCTGCCCGCCGTACCACCTGGTCTTCGTCATCGGCGGCACCTCGGCCGAGCTGACGCCTGAAGACGGTGAAGCTCGCGTCGGCCGGCTACCTCGACGACCTGCCGACCACGGGCAACGCCTCGGCCGGCCTTCCGCGACCTCGAGCTCGAGGCGCTGGCGCTGAAGCTCGCGCGCGAGACCGGCATCGGCGCGCAGTTCGGCGGCAAGTACTTCGCGCTCGACGTGCGGGTGATCCGCCTGCCGCGCCACGGCGCCTCCTGTCCGGTCGGCATGGGCGTCTCCTGCTCGGCGGACCGCAACATCAGGGCGCGCATCGACCGCGACGGCGTCTGGCTCGAGCAGCTCGAGCACGAGCCCGGCGCGTTTCATCCCCGAGCGCTACCGCACCGGCAGCGCACCGCCAGGGCGTGCCGATCGACCTCAACCGGCCGATGACGGAGATCCTCGCCGAGCTCTCGAAGCACCCGGTCTCGACGCCGCTGCTGCTCACCGGCCCGATCGTCGTCGCGCGCGACATCGCGCACGCGAAGCTCAAGGAGCGGCTCGACCGGGGCGAGGGGCTGCCCGACTACCTCAAGAACCACCCGGTCTACTACGCCGGCCCGGCCAAGACGCCGGAGGGCATGCCCTCGGGCTCCTTCGGCCCGACCACCGCCGGGCGCATGGACTCCTACGTCGACCTCTTCCAGTCGCAGCGGCGGCTCGCTGGTGATGATCGCCAAGGGCAACCGCTGCGAAGCAGGTCACCGACGCCTGCCAGAAGCACGGCGGCTTCTACCTCGGCTCGATCGGCGGCCCGGCCGCCCTGCTCGCCCAGGAGAACATCAAGAAGGTCGAGCTCCTCGAGTATCCCGAGCTCGGCATGGAGGCGATCTACAAGATCGAGGTCGTGGACTTCCCGGCCTTCATCCTGGTCGACGACAAGGGCAACGACTTCTTCCAGAGGGTGTCGCTGCCGGTGGTGGCCGGCTGAGCCGGGATCGGGCGAGTCCGGTGCATCCATAGCGCCGGCAGAGTAAAGCTCCAGAGAAGGGATCCGGCTTCGGGCGGACGGCGGTGGTCGGCTCGACCCGCGGCAGCCACGCGAGTTGTCCCTTCTATGGAGCTTTTCGCTCAAGCGGCCACGGGCGCTCGGCTACTTGAAGCTACTGGCGGGACTTGGAGCCGAGACATTCGGAGACGGGCGCCGGGTGGTCCGGGGGATCAACTCGCCGTCCGTCTCGCGATGAGGTAGGTTGCGCGACCGGGCGCGCCGGCCCGTCCAGCAGCACTTTCAGGAGGATTCCCATGTTCTTCTTCGATCGCGTACCCGAGGTGGAGCCCGAGCAGCTCATCGCGGAGGCCGGCCGGGGCGAGCCGGTGCAGGTGCTCGACATCCGGGCCCCCGAGTCCGCGGCGGCCGGCGCCCTCGAGCTTCCGCCGCCCGCGCGCTATCTCAACGTTCCGGGTTCCCGACTGGTGGCGGCCGGCGATCCGGCGCGGGTCGGCCTCGACCGGAGCCGGCCCGTGGCGGTCGTCTGCGCCCTGGGCCATTCGAGCCGTCAGGTCACCCTCTACCTGAACCAGCGCGGCTTCCAGGCCCGCTCCGTCGTCGGCGGCATGGCGCGCTGGGCGACGACCCAGGTGGCGCGCGAGCTCGCGCCGCCGCATGGCTTCGACAGGCTGGTCCAGGTCGATCGCGTCGCCAAGGGCGCCCTGGGCTACGTCGTCGTCGCGGACGGCGAGGCGCTGCTGGTCGATGTGCCGCACGATCCCGGTCGCTACCTCGACGAGGCGGAGCGGGCCGGCGCGCGGGTCGTCGCGGTCGCCGACACCCACTGCCACGCCGACTACTTCTCGGGCGGACCCGGGCTCGCGCGCGAGCTCGGAGTCCCCTACTACCTCCACCCCGAAGATGCGATCGACCCCTACGAGGGGCGGCCGGGGAAGGTCCCGTTCACGCCACTCGCGGCGGGACAGACGATCGGGGTCGGCGCCGCGCGGGTGGAGGTCGTTCACACCCCGGGACACACCGCGGGCAGCGTTTGCCTCCGTCTCGGAGACGGGGCGGTGCTGACGGGCGACTTCCTGTTCGTGGCATCCATCGGCCGACCCGATCTCGCGGGTCGATGCGCGGAGTGGACCGCCCTGCTCTGGCAGAGCCTCGAGCGCGCCCGCGCCGAGTGGCCCGATGGCCTCGAGATCCTCCCGGCGCATTACGCGGAGGCCCGCGAACGCCGCGCGGATCTCGCCGTGGCGAGCCCGTTCGGGAGCCTGCGCCGGGACAATCCGGGTCTCGCATTCACGGACGAAGACGCCTTCGCCGCCTGGGTCGCGGCCCGCTGTACCCGGTTTCCGGAGGCCTACCGGCGGATCAAGAGCGCCAACCTCGGCCTCGAGCGCATCTCCGAGGCCGAGGCCCGGGAGCTCGAGAGCGGCAAGAACCAGTGCGCCCTGGCGGGGTGAGCGCCCCGGTCAGTCGGCGAAAGTGATCCCCTCGGCCTGCGGGTCGATGGTGGTGCCCGCCGTGCCCTTGAGGATCCCGTCGAGCTCCTCGAGCGAGCCGATCGCCGCGCGGTGGCCGGTGGCGTTCGCGAAGCGGCAGGCGGCGGTGACCTTCGGCCCCATCGAACCGGCCGCGAACTCGAGTCCGGCGAGGGCGGCCGGCGAGGCGCGGCGGATGGCGCGCTGCGTTCGGCGTTGCCCCAGTCGAGGATAGACCGCGTCGGCGTCGGTCAGCATGACGAAGACGTGGGCGCGCAGCTCGCGGGCGAGCAGCTCCGAGGCGAGGTCCTTGTCGATCACGCACTCGGTGCCGACCAGCCGGTTGATCGTCCCCTTCTCGTACATGGTCGGGATGCCGCCGCCGCCCGCCGCGATCACGATCGTGCCGTGACGCAGCAGCCAGCGGATCGGCTTGATCTCGAAGATCCGCTTCGGCTCCGGCGAAGCGACCACGCGGCGCCAGTGCTGGCCGTCGAGCTTGAACACCCAGCCCCGGTCGGCGGCGAGCCGGTCCGCCTCCGCCTTCGGATAGATCGGCCCGATGAACTTGGTCGGGTTCTCGAAGGCGGGGTCCTTGGGGTCGACCTCGACCATGGTGAGCAGGGTGGCGAGCGGGCGGTGGTCGGGCACCAGATTGCCCAGCTCCTGCTCGATCATGTAGCCGATCATCCCCTCGGTCTGCGCGCCGAGCACGTCGAGCGGGTAGGTCTCGACCTGGTCGTAGGCGGCGCCCTGCAGCGCGAGCAGTCCGACCTGCGGGCCGTTGCCGTGGCCGATGACGAGCTGGTGCTGCGCCGCGATCGGCGCCAGCACCTCCGCCGCCGTGCGCACGTTGCGCCGCTGGTTCTCGGCGGTCATCGCCTCGCCGCGCTTGAGCAGCGCGTTGCCGCCGAGCGCCACCACGACGCAGCATGCGTCAGTCTCCGAGGGTGGCGACCAGGATCGCCTTGATCGTGTGCATCCGGTTCTCGGCCTGGTCGAAGGAGACGTTGGCCTCCGACTCGAAGACGTCGTTGGTCACCTCGAGACCGTTGGTCAGGCCGTAGGTCTCGCCGATCTGGCGGCCGACCGTCGTCTCGGTGTCGTGGAAGGCCGGCAGGCAGTGCATGAACCGGACGTTCGGGTTGCCCGCGGCGGCTCATCAGCGCCGGCGTTGACCTGGTAGGGGAGCAGCAGGTCGATGCGCTCCTTCCAGACCTCCTTGGGCTCGCCGAGCGAGACCCAGACGTCGGTGTAGACGAAGTCGACGCCGGCGACCGCTTCCTTCGGATCGGCGGTGATGGTCAGCCGGGCGCCGGTCTTCTGCTCGAGGTCGCGGCCGAGGGCGATGACGTCGTCGGCGGGCGAGAGCTTCGCGGGTCCGCAGATGCGCACGTCCATCCCCATCAGGCAGCCGGCGAGCAGCAGCGAGTGCCCCATGTTGTTGCGGGTGTCGCCGACGTAGGCGTAGGAGATCTGCTGGATCGGCTTCTCGCTGTGCTCGCGCATGGTCATCACGTCGGCGAGCACCTGCGTGGGGTGCCACTTGTCGGTCAGGCCGTTGAACACCGGGCACGCCCGAGAAGCGGGCGAGCTCCTCGAGTGCCCTGCTGGCTGGCGCCGCGGTACTCGATGGCGTCGTACATCCGGCCGAGCACGCGCGCGGTGTCCTTGACCGACTCCTTGTGGCCGAGTCTGCGAGCCCGGAGGGGTCGAGGTAGGTGACGTGGGCGCCCTGGTCGAAGGCAGGCGACCTCGAAAGCGCAGCGGGTGCGGGTCGAGGTCTTCTCGAAGATCAGGCAGATGGTCTTGCCCGCCAGGTGCTTCTGCTCGGTGCGGGCGTATTTGGCGTGCTTCAGGTCCTGGGCGAGGTCGAGCAGGAAGCGGAACTCGCGCTGGGTCAGGTCCTGGACCGTGAGCAGCGAGCGGTTGCGAAGGTTGAAGCTCATCAGGGTCCTCCTCCGATCTCGGCATCATCTCTCAGGCCGGGCCTTCCCTGCGCCCGCCGTTCGGGTGGGGAAGGCGGAGGAAGAGCCGGAGCTTGGGCGTGCGCGACGGGTTCGGAAGGCGATCTGCGCGCCGGCGGCATCCGCGGCGGGGCCGCGGCTCAGGCGAGGCTGGCGATCTCGGCGTCGAGGAGGCTGGCGACATCCTCCTTGCCGAGCCGGCGCAGCAGGTCGCGGCAGGTGGCGGCGCTCACCAGGACGTCATCGATGCTGCGTGCGTTCTCGATGCGCAGGACGTGACGTTCGCCGTCGGGGCCGAGACCGCGATAGACCAGCTCGGAAATGTGCTGGCGGACCGCGGCGAGATCGGCGGTGCCCCGCTGGAAACGGGCCCGGGGCGCCTGAGCCGTCGGTCGTGGCGTGGGGGGGTCGACCCGGCGCGGCGCCTCGCGTTCTGCCTCGCCGCCGCCGAGCAGCAGGGTCACCCGGTCGAGGAAGGCGCGCGCCTGGTGCGGACCGAGCGCTGTCGAGACCGTCTTCTCCGCGGCGCGGACGAGGTCGAGCAGACCGTCGAGCGCGCGGCCCGAATCCTGCTCGGCGCGGCAGAGCCGGAGCGCGCCTTCGAGCTCGGCGACGTGCTCGCGGCCGTCGACCAGGTCGAGCGCGGCGCGCTGGATCTGCTCGGCGAGCCGCCCCTGCTCCGCGGGAGAAAGGCGCCGGACCCGCTCGATCGGCAGGCGCCGCAGGTCCTCGCGCAGCGCGATCGTGCCGGAGCCGAGCAGCCCGAAGACGATCTTGCAGACGTCGAACGTGCTCTGCCCGAGCGCGGCGGCGATCTCCTCGAGGTTGCGGTGCTCGTCGACGCGGGAGACCACCGACCACTCGGCCGCAGAGAGCGAGACCGAGGAGGCCACCCGGGGGGCGAAGACCGGCACCATCCGCGTCGAGCCGATCTTCTTGGCCAGCAGCTTCCACTCGTCGATCTGGCGGGCCGCCTCCATCATGAGATTGGTGTTCGAGATCTCGATGGTGCGCGCCGCGATCGGCGCGTCCTGCGTGAAGTCGAACTCGCCCGCGTTCCAGCGCGCCATCTCGTAGAAAGCCTGCTCGCCGCCCAGCGCGCCGGTCGCGGCGTGGACGATCTGGCCGCGGTCGACGTGGATCTCGCCGCGCGCCTCGCCGTTGCGCATCCCCAGCACGCCGGTCTTGCTCGACACGGCGACCAGCTGGAGGATGTCGGTCAGCGGCAGCTCGGCGAGGGATCCCCGGAAGGCCATCTTGCGTCTCAGTCCTGTCTCACGGGCCAGCTCGCAGGATACGCCACCGCGCCGTCGAGGTCGAGCCCCGGGGCGGCGAGCGGTATCCTCGTCCGGCGATGAGCTTCCGGGTCCTCTCCGACTACCCCCGCCGGCCCCACCTCGAGTTCTTCCGGCACCACGCGAATCCGTTCTACTCCTTCACGTTCGAGCTGGATGCCACGCGGGTGCGGACGCGCGCCCGGGAGCTCGGGGCCTCGACCTATGCGGCGATGGTCTGGAGCTACCATCGGGCGCTGTCGGGCATCGATGCCCTCCGCACCCGGCTGCAGGGCGGGGAAGTGGTCCTCCACGACGCGCTCCGGGTCGGCATGACCGTGCCGGCGCCGCGGCGGACCTTCACCTTCGCGACGCTCGACTGGGAGCCGGACGCGGAGCGCTTCCTCGCGACGGCGCGGGACCGGATGGCGGAGGCCTCGACCCGCGTCGACCTCACCGGCGGCGCCGCGCCCGACTTCGCGTACTACACGGCGCTGCCCGGAGTGCCCTTCACGAGCTTCGCCCACGTGGCGCTGCCCGATCCGACCGCCGGCCAGCCCGAGGCCGCCTTCGGGCGCTTCCGCGAGGCGGCCGGCCGGAGCCACGTTCCGGTCGGCGTGCTGGTCAACCACCTCTACGTCGACGGCGCCGACCTCGGCGACCTCTGCGACGCCGCCCGCGACAGCTTCGAGCGCGCCTTCTAAGTCACCGGGCGCGGCGCGGAGTCGGCGCGGCCGATCGCCAGCAGGGTGTCGCGGTCCTCCTGGAGCACGCGGGCGGGGTCGGTGGCGGGCGCGAGCCGGGCGACGGCCGGCATCAACAGCCGATCGCGCAGCCAACGGGCGGCCGGGTGGGTCCGACTCGGCGAAGGCGCCGAGCCGGTCGCGGTGTCGGCCACCCAGCGCACCGCGGGCCGGCGGCGCGCCTCGTAGGCGGCGAGCGCCGCCGGGAGGTCGGCCGCGCGCCGCAGCTCGTCGACCAGCACGGCGGCGTCGACCAGCGCGCTGTCGGCGCCCTGACCGAGATTCGGCGCCATCGCGTGCGCGGCGTCGCCCAGCAGAACCAGGGCGCCGTCGTGCCAGCGCTCGCAGTCGACGCGCCGCACCGGATGGACCACGAGATCCTCGAATCGGCCGACGGCGGCGAGCAGCGGCGCCGCGGCGGGGTAGGCCTCCGCCCAGGCGGCGCGCAGCGCGACGAGATCGCGCGAGGCGAGCGCCGCGCGGGTGCGCGCCGAACCGGCCGAAGCGTAGAGATAGACGCCGCCCTCGACCGCGAAGCTGCCGAACAGGCCGGCCGCCGTCCAGGCCTCCTCGCCGAGCGCGATGCCGGAGTCGACGAGCGCGCGCAGGTAGGGGATGCCGGGCCGTCGGACCTCGGCGCCGAACCGGCCGCCGTCGCGCACGCGGTAGTGGACGCCGTCGGCGCCCACCACCAGGTCGGCTTCGAAGGCGAGGGAGTCGGAGCTGGCGGGCGCGCACCTGGCCGTCGGGGGTCGCGTGCTCGACCTCGACGCCGAAGCGGGAGTCGATGCTCGCCTCGGCGGCGAGCGCTTCGAGCAGAAGCCCCTGCAGATCGCTGCGCCGCACCATCAGGATGCGGGGCGTCGGGCCGGGAGGCGTGAAGATCGTCCGGCGCGCGCCGTCCACGATGCGCGGCGCGCTCCGCCGGCCGCGCGCAGGCCTCGAGTCCGGGACCCAGCCCGAGCGACTCGAGCACGGCGAGTCCGTTGTCGGCGAGGCCGATGCCGGCGCCGATCGCGCGCGGCGCGGCAACCCGTTCGAGCAGCGTGATCCGCGCCCCGGCGCGCGCGAGCAGCAGCGCCGCCGCCGCGCCGCCCGTCGCGGCGCCGACGACGATGACCTTCAGCGTCGAGAGTTCCATGGTTCGACTCCGGCGACGACCGCCGTCACTCCCACTCGATCGTGCCCGGCGGCTTGGTGGTGACGTCGAAGGCGACGCCGCCGACGCCGGGGAGGCGCGAGGATCGCGCTCGCGAGCTCGGCGAGCGAGCGCCTCGGGCAGCTCGGCGGGGCGGGCCGTCATCGCCGCGCTCGGAGTGGATCGGGCGGACGATCGACGAGCTCGCGCGCCGCGGCCGTCGATCGCGAGCGGCACCAGCACCGTGGGGCACTGCCAGATCGCGTCGTAGAGCCCGTGGCGGCGCGAGGCCGTCCATGACGATGCGCGTCGGCCTCGCGCAGCAGGTCGAGCCGCTCGCGGGTCACCGTCGCGGCGCAGCGGGTCGGACGCCGTCGGCGCTCCGCCGGCCCCAGCCAGACGCAGGCAGCGGTTGACGTGCGGCACCTCGCTGGTAGATCGCGCCCGGCGCGTGCGAGCAGCAGCTCCTCGGCCAGCGGCGCCCCGAGGAGCAGCACCGGATGCTCGTAGGCGCGCAGGTCGGCCTTCACGCCGACCGAGCGGATCGGCAGGGCGAGCGCCGCGCACGCCCTCGCCGCGCTGCGCGAGCGCGGCGAGCGCCGGCTCGAGCTCGTCGAAGCGCGCGCGGTCCTCGGCTCGCCGGTCGAGCAGAGCAGGCGCACGCCCAGGCCGGGACCGGGGAAGGGGTGGCGCCAGAAGGCGTCGCCGGCACGCCGAGCCGCTCGCCGAGCTCGCGCACCTCCACCTTGTAGAGCTCGGCGAGCGGCTCGACGACCCGGCCGGCGGCGATCATCTCCTCGATGATCGGCACGCGGTTGTGGTGCGTCTTGATGGTGTCGGCGCGCTTGGTGCCGCCGGTCTCGATGGTGTCGGGGTAGATCGTGCCCTGGGCGAGCAGGTGGCGCTCGATGCCGAGGCGGCGCGCCTCGCGCTCGAACACCTCGATGAAGGTGTTGCCGATGGCGCGCCGCTTCTTCTCCGGCTCGACGAGCGCCGGCGAGCGCCGCGAGGAAGTCCTCGGAGGCGTCGACGAAGTGCGAGGTGCGCGCCGAGTCCGAGCGACGCGAGCGCCTCGACCACGGCGCGGCTCTCGTCCTTGCGCATCAGGCCGTTGTCGATGTGCAGCAGGTGGACCCGCTCGGGGCCGAGGGCGCGGCGCGAGGAGCTTCGCGCGCGACCGTCGAGTCGACGCCGCCCGAGGCGAGCAGGAAGACCGCCCGGTCGCCGACCTGCGCGCGGAGCCGCTCGATCTCCTCCTCGACGAAGCGCTCCATCGTCCAGGTCGGGCGGCAGCCGCAGATGCCGAAGACGAAGTTGGCGAGCATCTCCTCGCCGTGCAGCGTGTCGTCGACCTCGGGGTGGAACTGGAAGCCGTAGCGGCGCAGGCGCGTCCGAGCCGATCGCGGCGAAGCGGTGCGGCGGCGCGCCGGGCGCGAGCGCGGTGCGGCCGAGCTCCTCGAAGCCGGGGCCGACGGCGACCACCGAGTCGAAGTGGCTCATCCAGACCGGCTCGACCGGGCCGAGCCCGGCGAAGAGCGGGTGCGCGCGGGCGATCTCGCAGGTCGGCCGGGCCCCACTCGCGGCCGCCGTGCTCGACCTCGCCGCCGTAGTGCTTGGCGATCTCCTGGTGGCCGAAGCAGAAGCCGAGGATCGGGCACCGGCAGGTCGTAGATCGCGCTTGGTGTAGTCCGAGTCCTCGCCGTAGGCGGAGAGCGACGGGGCTGCCCGAGAGGATGATGCCCCGGTACGGCGCGGAAGCGCTCGACCGGGTCCTCGGGCTGGAGGATCTCGGCGAGCACGCCGAGCCGGCGCACCTTGGTGGCGATGAGGTGGGCGTACTGGCCGCCGAAGTCGACGACGGCGATCTTGTCGTGGTGCAAGCGCGGCCTCCGGTTCGAACCGCGGGCCGCGCCCCGCCAGGGAGCGCGGCCCGCAAACGGATCCTAGCCGACGCGAACCCGACGCGAGCCCGGCGCGAGCCCGGAAGATCCGTGGCGCCGGACCAGAAAAGCTCCATAGAAAGAAAAGCAAGAAACGGCGGCTCAGGCGCTCGCGGGTCGGCGGGGAGTCGGTGCTGCCGGGGGCGCGGCCCGACTCGACCGCGGCGGACGCTGCGCCCGCCACCGCCGGTCCGGCGAGCTCCGCAGACGTTGCGCTCCCACCCCTTAACTGGAGCTTTTGTCTTTTCTACTTTGCCTTGCCGCGGGGCCGGGGTCACCGGGGCCGGCGGGGAGTCTCCCCGGACGGCCCCTTCGACCCGGCCTGGGCGCGCGACAGGTAGGACGAGCCGAATCCGGTGAACAGGCCCACGACGATCCCGGCCGCGAGGTGCCGGGTGTCGGGGACTAGCAAGGAGATGAGAGTCGCGAGGGCGATGGCGAGGACCACGAGCTGGCGCAGGAATGCCGGGCGGACGATGAACCGCCGTTCCAGGCCCACCCTCCAGGCCAGAAAGCGCCCGACCACGATGCCCAGACCGACGTAGGTCGTGTTGAGCAGCACATGAAGCACGAGGGCCCGGTGCAGGAAGTCGAGCATGGGACGAAGCCTCCGCAGCGTCCTCGGCGCTCTTCGCCGAAGGGATAGCGATCAGTCTCCACGAACCGCAGCAGCCGCAGCGTCAGTTCGCCCGAGCTTACGCCCTTGCGGGCCCGCCGTCTGGCCAGGGGCTACGGGCAGGTGGCGAAAGCGTTGACGTCGGTCACCGCCGCGGCCGAGACGCCCAGCGTGTTGGTGTAGGTCTTGAGGACCTCTTCCTGAATGTCGTAGACGTTGATGGTGAACTCGACGCTGGTCGTGGCGGCGAAGAAGACCCAGTAGCGGCTGTTGAGGCCGCAGCCGTCGAGGATCTTGATCATCACCTCGAAGTTGGTCGGCGCGAAGAACCACATCACACCCGAGTCGGAGGATCCCATCGGCACGAACGTCGCGGAGCCGGTGTTGTCGGCGAAGTCGCGCCAGGTCGCCCAGACCACGAAGCGGCCGTTCCTGAAACCCTGAATGGTGCCGTCCTCGGCGGGCAGCGTGACGGGCACCGCAGGCAGCACGCGGCTGGCCGGGTAGGCGCAGCTGATCGTGACCGAGTAGTTGCCCCTGTCGTCGCCGGTGAAGCCGGAGGTCACCAGATACCAGTTGTAGAGGTACTCGAGCGGGACGTTGGGGATACGCGAGGTGCCGACGCCGAAACCGCCGTCGACGAGCGCGAAGTCGTCGTTGACCGCGACCAGGTTGTTGAGCGGCGCAGCGGGGTTGAAACTGCCCCGGTACAGGGCGATGTGTCCGTCGTAGGTATCCCCCTCCTGGGTGCTGTAGATCGAGCAGTCGGCGTCCTGATTGGGATAGAAGCCGACCACGTCGTAGGCGGCGAGCACGCCCGACAGGGTGCTGGTGTCTGAGGGTCGGTCGTAGGTCGGGCCGTAGCTGTTGCTGCCGTAGAAGGTGTACACGGCTTCGGCGTGGAGGGCGCCAGCCGCGGCGGCGGCCAGCAGCCCGCAGAGCAGGTACTTGCGCATCTCGTAACTCTTCCCCCGCTCGCGCTGGAGGAGACGGACTGGATCGCGGGCGAGCGAACCGCGGTCCGCCGGGCTGAGTCGATGGCGTGAAAGGCGACCTTCAGAGTAGCACCTCTGCTCGAGGAGGACACCGGAGCCGCTGCGCCCCCAGGCGCTCCGCCCGCCGAACGGGTGGGGGAGGGGTCGCGTCGGGAAGGTAGAGTCGCACGCGATGGCGCCGGCCCCCGAGACCTCCCCGCCGCGCGGCGAGTGGCTCCGCTTCTGGCGGAGGCTCGGCCCCGAGCGCGCCCGTTTCTGGGGTGTGCTGGTGCCGATCCACGTCGGCGCCTTTCTCGCGCTCTACCTGGGGACCTTCCAGCTGCTCGAGCGGGCCTATTCGCAGGCGGGCGCTTCGGCCGCCCGCTACCGCCTCGACCAGGCGGTGAACGACGTGGCGCTGCTGGTACGGCGCGGGCCGGGTTCGCGCAGCCCGCACGTCTTCGAGCATCTGCTGGCGGTGCACCAGCCGATCGGGCTGCGTCTCTACCGGGGCGACGGCACGCCGCTCGGCGGCGGCAACCTGTCGACCGACGCGGCCGAGTCGCGGCGCGTGCAGAAGCTGCTGGGCCAGCGGGAGCGCTCCTCCGAGACCTGGGTCGAGCGGGAACAGGGGCGCCACTGGGTGCGGGGCATCGTCCGCATCACCGCCGACCCCAGCTGCCTGCCCTGCCACGCGCCGGGCACCACGCTCGGCGCGGGCACCATGAAGCTCGACTTCACCCAGCAGATCGACGAGATCCAGGCCCTGCTGCGCACGCGCATCGCGCTCCTGCTCGGGGCCTGGGTGGCGCTGATCTTCGGGTTCACGCTGATCGTCCAGCGCACGGTCCGGCGCTCCGCCCACCGGCTCGAGGCCGAGCTGGCCGCGGTCTCCGCCGGGCGGCCGTCGGCGGAAGTCGGGCCGACGTCGCTGCCGCTCGACCCGACCGCGGCCGCGGTCCATCGCAGCCTGCACGAATTCCTGCGCCGGCAGCGCGAGCGCGACAGCGAGCGCGCCAGCCAGCTCGCGCGCGTCGACCAGCTCGCCTCGCTCGGCCAGCTCGCGGCCGGCCTGGCGCACGAGATCAAGAACCCGCTCGCCGGCATCCAGGGCGCGCTCGAGCTGCTGCGCGACGAGACTCCGGAGGGCGAGACCAAACGGCTCTACGGCGAGATGCTCTCCGAGCTGCAGCGGGTCAACGGGATCCTGATGCGCCTGCTCGAATCGGGGCGGCCGGCGCCGCTGCGCCTGGCGCGCACCGACCTCGGCCGCCTGCTCAACGACACCGCCGAGCTGATGAGCGCCGCGCTCCGGCGCAAGCGCGTCGTGCTGCGCTCCTCGGCCGCCGAAGGGTTGCCGGAGGTGCAGATCGACCCGGCGAAGTTCCGCCAGGTGCTGGTCAATCTGATGCAGAACGCCGCGGAGGCGATGGGCGAGCGGGGCGGCACCGTCTCCGTGCGCGCCAGCTTCTACCCCCAGGAAGCGGCGGTGGTGGTGGCGGTCGAGGACGACGGCCCCGGCATCCCCCCCGAGCACCTCCCGAACCTCTTCGAGCCCTTCTTCACCACCAAGTTCACCGGCACGGGGCTCGGCCTGGCGATCTCCAAGAGTCTGATCGAGCAGCATGGCGGCCGCATCGAGGTCGAGCTCCGAGCCGGGCCGCGGCACCACCTTCCTGCTCTTCCTGCCCACCCAGCCCGCCGCGGCGCAGCCGGCGACGGTCCCGGAGACCCCCTGACGCATGGCCCTGATCCTGCTCGTCGAGGACGAAAAGCTCCTGCGCTGGGCGCTCGAGCAGCAGCTCAAGCGCGCCGGCCACCAGGTCGACGTCGCGCCCGACCTCGCCACCGCCTCCGATAACCTCAACGCGCACCAGCCCGACGTGGTGCTCCTCGACCTCGGCCTGCCCGACGGTCACGGCCTCGATTTCTACGAGGCCAACCGCGAGCGGCTGGAGGGGAGCGTGGTGATCGTGATGACCGCGCTCGGCGCGGTCGACGAGGCGGTGCGCGCGATGAAGCTCGGCGCGCTCGACTTCCTGTCGAAGCCGGTCGACCAGGCCGAGCTGGTGGCGCTGGTCGACCGCTCGCTCGCGGTGCGCGGCGATCAGCTCGAGGCGCAGGCGGCCAAGCGCAGCCGCGAGCAGCACCTGGCGCAGACGGTGGTCGGGGAGTCGCCCGCCTTCCGGGCCGTGGTCGAGGTCGCCGAGCAGGTCGCCGCTTCGGAGGTCGCGACCATCCTGGTCCTCGGCGAGAGCGGGTCGGGCAAGAACGTGATCGCCCGCCACATCCACGCCGTGTCGTCGCGGCGGGCGCGCCCGATCATCGAAGTGAGCTGCGCCACGATCCCCGAGAACCTGCTGGAGAGCGAGCTGTTCGGCCACGAGAAGGGCGCCTTCACCGACGCCAAGAACCTGCGCCGCGGGGTGTTCGAGCTCGCCGACGGCGGCACCGTGGTGCTCGACGAGATCGGCGAGCTCCGTCTCGACCTCCAGGCCAAGCTGCTGCACTTCCTCGAGGAGCGCCGCTTCCGGCGGGTCGGCGGCACGCGCGAGATCCAGGTCGACGTGCGGGTGGTGGCGCTGACCAATCGCGATCTGCAGGGGATGGTCCGCGACAAGGTCTTCCGCGGCGACCTGTTCTACCGGTTGAACGTCTTCCCGATCGTGGTACCGCCGCTCACCGAGCGACCCGAGGACGTGCTGCCGCTCGCCCGCCACTTCCTGGGCAGCCTGCAGCCGAAGCTCGGCCGCCGCTTCGACGGCTTCGACCGCGACGCGGAGAACCGCCTGCTCGCCTATCTCTGGCCGGGCAACGTGCGCGAGCTGCGCAACGTGGTCGAGCGCGCGATCGTGCTCGAGCGCGGTCCGCGCGTCTCGGGCCGGGCCCTGGTGCTCGACGGCGCCGGTCCGCTCGAGACGGCGCCGGGCGCGGCGACGGCGCCCGGCGAGGCCCCGCCCGCCCTGCCCGCCGGCGTCGTTCCGCTCGAAGAGATGGAGCGCGAGATGGTGACCCGCGCGATGAAGCTCGCCGCCGACAACCAGACCCGCGCCGCGCAGCTGCTCGGGGTGACGCGCGACCAGCTCCGCTACCGCCTGAAGAAGTTCGGCATGCGCGGCGACGAGGGCGAGAGCGCCGACGAGTAACGTGGAACGGGCCTTGCAGCCCTGGCGGGCGAAGGAGACCACACCCTGCGCCTGCTGGTCCTCGACTCGAGCCACCTGCTGACCTACCTCGTGCGCCACGAGACCCCCGCCGAGGTGGAGGTCGAGGAGGCGTCGAGCCTCGACGAGGCGGAGCGGCGGGTGCGCGAGAGCCCGCCCGACGCGGCCGTGGTCAGTCTCCCCCCGGCGCACCTGCCCTGGCGCTCGTTCCAGCACCTCTGCGCCAGCCTCAAGCCCCCGGTGCCGGTGCTCTATGAGTCCTGCGTGCACACCTGCGCCGCCGACGCCGGGCTCGATCCGGCCGACGGCTACGCCGCCTTCCTGCCCAAGCCCGCGCACCCCGCGGAGCTGCGCGGCGCGCTCGCCGAACTGGTCGCCACCGCGCAGCGCGCGGGCCGGGACCGCCCCTCGCGCGCCTAGCGCGGAGTGCGCTGTCGGCTGAGCAAGAGAACCCAGAGAAGGGGTGGGATTCCCCGCAATCGGGTGAGATTCCCCATCGCGTGAGCCGCCCGGGAGA
Organism: uncultured Acidobacteriota bacterium; assembly: GCA_963803995.1. Classification (GTDB taxonomy): domain Bacteria; phylum Acidobacteriota; class Thermoanaerobaculia; order Multivoradales; family JAGPDF01; genus JACTMI01. Next base: position 180,932 of record CAWDOT010000004.1, on the reverse strand, counting down.
AATCGGAGGGTTGCCCGGAGGCCGGTTTCCCCTCGCGAGCGGAGCGCGCAGCGATCGCTCCCTCTTCGCCTACCCGCGCGGGTGGTGCGACCCCTTCTGGCCCCGTCGTTTCGGGTGGCTTCGCCGCCGCCGGCGACGACCTGGGACCGTTGCAGGAGGAACCGGGGCCCTGGAACGGCGGGGAGAGGCGCGCGCCGGCGGGCTTCGGTCCGCTGGCGCTTCGCGGCACGGAGGTTGCTCTGGAATGGCTCGTGATCCCGGGAAAGAGACCCGAAGAACGGCAGGAGGACCGAGCGTGACGAATCCGAGTCAGGGCCGATGCGTTCGCAGAGGACTTCGCCGGTGGACGGTCGTCGCCCTCGCGATTCCGTTGCTCCTGCTGCTGGCGGTGCCGGCGCCCAGGCGCAGTACGCCGACGACGGCGCGAAGCAGAACGCCGCCGGCGGCTGGGATCCCGACTGGGGCTTCTGCGCCCAGGATCCGCCGCCCGGGCCGGGCGAGCGCGACGCGCAACGACTGCCGCTCGGTCATCCTGAGCGCCGGCACCAACGTGCCGGGCAACACTTACTGGAACCCGGCGTACGACACGCAGAACGAGTGCATCGGCGCGCGCCGAATCCGCTGCCGCCCGGCGGGCCGGCGGAGTGGAACTCCGGCTTCACCTGCACCAACTACTGGTTCCGGCGCAGCCAGTCGGTCTGCGAGGCGAACGGCGGGATGTGGCTCAACAACGTCTGCCGCGGCCGCTGGCGCTGGGATCCCGAGGCGCCCGTCGAGCTCCGCGGCGAACTACCGCGACAACTGCACCCGCTGCCACAACCAGAAGTACTTCGAACTACGAAGAGCTGGGGCATCGGCGAGACGTACGTGATGACGGGCCACAAGAACATGCTGCGTCCGGTGGCGCCGTCGGGCAACACGGATCCGCACTACACGACGACTTACCCCTGGGCGGGCTCGGACGGCATCGGTCTACGCGACCGACTCGAGCGGCAACCCGATCGACTTCGCGACCGGGACGGTGACCATCGCCGGCGTGCCGAAGACCCTCTACTGGATCTACGACGGCTGGATCGCGGAGACTCCGCGCTCGCTCTCCTCGGGTCAGACCTACAGCTGCGCGCGCTGCCACACCACGGGCTGGAGCGCGGACGCGACGATGAACATGGCCAAGGCAGCCCGCCCTGATGTTCGGCGACTACACCGGCCTGTTCAGCACGGCGGGTGACGGTCAGCCCTATACCTCGTGGGACGAGTGGGGCATCCAGCTGCTCGCGCTGCCACGGCTCGCAGCTCGTGCTCGGCGCCGCCCGACCTGCGCCACCACCCGAACATCGCCGGCAAGGAGGCCACCGGCGAGCTCGGCGACGGGCGCGACGCGGGTGGCGCTGTGCATGGACTGCCACCGCCAGGAGACCGGCGGCGCGCCGTACGACGGCGGCGCCGGATCCGGGCGGCCTGCTCAAGGTCGGCCCGTACCACGAGTCGGTGGAGTTCCTGAGCCACTGGACCGGCAACCTCTTCCTGAACAGCCCGCACGCGCTGTTCTCGGGCACCTTCGCCCAGATCAACGACAAGACCTACTACGACTCGCTACTTCAAGAACGAGGGCGAGGACTGACCCGTACCAGGGCAACGCGGGCGGCTGCACGCAGTGCCACGACGTGCACAAGAGCACCGTCGAGGCGGCCAACCCCGACGGCGGCGCGATCCACGAGGAGTGCACGACCTGCCACGCCAAGGACGTCAATCAGATCGTCCACCCGACCGGTCTCGGCACGCCGATCGAGAGCAAGGCCTACCCGAACGAGGCCTGCGTCGCCTGCCACATGCCCGACGGCCTGCATCTGTTCCGGATCAACGTCGACGAGAGCTACTCGACGTTCCCGGCGGCGGCGCTGACCGGCACGACCAACGCCAACACGACGCCGCGACGGCGCGGTGTGGGTCGACCTCGACGCCGCCTGCGGTCAGTGTCATGGCGGCGGCACGGCCGAGGCGGAGACGCTCGGCACGATCGCGGCGGGCTCGAAGGTCCTGACGGTCGCTGATCCGGCCGACTTCGCGGCGGGCGAGCGGGTCGAGATCGCCGGCGCGGCCGCCGGCGGCGCGGCGTTCCACACCTACATCGTGTCGGTGGCGGGTCCGACGGTGAACCTGGCCGGCAAGGCGACTCTCGCGGTGACGAACGCCGAGGTGGTGCAGAACCCGGTCAAGAACAACGCCGCGTACTTCACCAAGGCGCAGCTCGCCGGCTACGCCGAGGGGATCCACAACGACAAGCCGATGGTCTACTTCAGCTACAAGCTGGGCAATCCGGACACGCTGTCGATCATGGTCGACGCCTCGGCGTCCACCTGCAGCGGCAGCGCGGCCAACTGCAACGCCTACAGCTGGAACTGGGGCGACGGGTCGCCGGACAGCTCGGGTCTGACCTCGTCGCACACCTACGCCACGCCGGGACCCAAGCAGGTCACCCTGACCGTGACCGAGTACGCCATCGGCTCGGCCTCGCGCACTCAGGCCGTCACGGTCTACGCGCCGGATCTTCCGCCGATGGTCGGCGGCACCTGCTCGATCGACCCGGACACGTGGGTCGCGACGGTCACCGACAGCTCGACGGACACCGGCGGTGGCATCGCTCAGGTGGTCATCAACTGGGGCGACAACAGCGTGGTCAGCAACGACACGTTCGCGCCGTTCGGTCCGTTCACGCACACCTACATCCAGCCGGGCAACTTCACGGTCCAGCACAAGGTGGTGGACTCGATCGGTCAGCAGACGATCGACACGAGCTGCGTGCTGAGCCCGGCGTACTTCACGCTGACCGGCAACGTCCGGCGGTTGAACGACACGCCGGTGCAGTTGGCGGCGATCACCGTGAAGCGGGGCCTGGTCACGGTGCGGACGGTGTACTCGGACGTCGCCGGCAACTTCTCGGTGGGTAATCTCAAGCCGGGGACGTACACCCTGACCGCGAAGAAGTTCGGTCTGACCTTCGCGCAGGTCTACAACGTCACGGTGGGACCGAGCTCCGGCGGATACAACTTCCAGTCGGCTCAATAGATGGTCCGAGGGAGCGGACGGAACGTTCCGTCCGCTCCCTCTTCCCTGGATACGAAGCGAACGAGCATCAGGCAACACGAAGCCAAGAGAATCTGGGAGGAACCATGAAGAGAATCACCCAAGCGCTGCTGGTCGTCGCCCTCGGGCTGATCGTCGCGTCGTCGGCCGGCGCCTACACCGGAACCTACGTCCCGGGCGCGGGCATCAACGGCACGCCGCACGACATGAGCCTCGCCGTCAACGGCATGAACTACACGGCGAACCCGGCCGACACGCTGTCGCGGATCTGCATCTTCTGCCACGCGCCGCACAACACCTACAAGCTCAGCCCGCTCAACGGCGGCCCGGGCGCGGGTGTCGGCGCCGGCCCGCAGGCTCCGGACGCGTTCGACTACCTGCCCCTGTGGAACCACACCCTGACCCCGAACTTCGCGGGTTACACGATGTACCAGAACGGCCCGGGCGCTCCGCAGATCGGCCCGAAGGCCTCGCAGGCGATCACCAACGGCATGGTGCTCGGCAGCAACTCGCTGCTCTGCATGAGCTGCCATGACGGCGCGGTCGCGGTCAACTCGTACGGCAACATCGATCAGCTCACCCGCTCGCAGAGCCTCGGCGGCGGCGCGACGATCGGCGTGCAGTACGTGATCGGCAAGGATGCCTACCTCGGCAACCACCACCCGATCGGCTTCGACTACGACGCGGCCTACGCGATCGACACCGAGCTGCGCAACCCCCTGACGACCCCGATGGGCACCGCCGGCCTGGTGGTCGACCACCTCTACTCGTCGGCGGTCCTCGGTTCGGTGGCGCAGGTCGAGTGCGGCACCTGCCACTCGGTCCACAACACCGGCAACACCGGTGAGACCCTCCTGTGGCGGAGCGACACGCAGAGCCGCCTCTGCCTGACCTGCCACGCCAAGGGCACCGCCCCGGGCGTCGTGACGCCGTAACGGAGGCCTGTCGCAGGCAACCTCGAGAGGGACCCGGGTAGCTCGGGTCCCTCTTCTCGTTTCGGCGCTCGGCGCGCTCACCGGCGGTCAAGCGTTCCCTGCCCGATCGAAGGTCGAGAGCGAGCCGCAGCCCGGAACCTCCTCCCTCCTCCTCACCTGTGAACTGAGTCACTCAGAAGTACACCGCGGGGTTGGGGGAGATTTCCCAACCCCCGGGACGAATCTCCGATCGCTGGGGAGAATTCCCGCATCGCCCGGGAAAACCCGAAGGCCGATCCCGGCGCCGAGCGCTCGAGCGGCGAGCGTCCCACGGCAGAGCTCGAGCCCCCCACCCTCGAGGGTGGGTCGACGCCGCAATCCTCCACCGTTTCGGGTAGCCCTTCGACGCAGTCGTGCGGGGCTCCGGCAATCGCCGGGCGGGCCGCGGAACCGGGTTGGGTGAAAAGCCGCAGCGTTTGCGGGAAAAAACCCGCGAATCGGACCGCGACGACGAACCGCGAACCAGCGCACGCGCGAACCGGAGCGACGTCACGTACCCCTCGAGGCGCACCGCCGAAGGCACCGGCGCCTCGCCCGGCACCCTCTTAACTGGAGTCTTTTCAGTGTGATCGGCACCAGGTGCGAATGCGGGGAGCCGAAGCCCACGCGCCCGGTGGCGACGAAAAACGAGTACTTCGCGCACGGCGAACCGCGAGATCGGCGGGCCGTCGGCGCCCCTCGGGTCCCGAGCGCTCGCGGCACAGCCGTTGCTCTAGGAACCGTCGAGAAACTCCGCGAGGAGACCTCAGAAACAGGAGGAGGACCGATCGATATGAATCAAACTCCGAGACAGCCGCTCGAGAAGACCCGCTGGGTGACAGTGGTCGCGCTTCTCATTCCCCTGATGCTCGGCGCTGGCGCCGCACTCGCGGACATCCAGTACGAGCGCGACGGCGCCGTGCAGAACTCGTTCGGCGGGTTCGACCTGCCGGCGCAGGGCACCTGCCCCGGCGCGGCCCTGCAGGGCTACACCGGCATCGACACGCGCCCCGAGTGCGTGGCGTTGCGCCTGAACCTCACCACGGCGGCACCTGCGTGTCGCCGAACTACAGCTGGTCGACGGGCGTCTGCAACGACACGCTGGCGACCGACCAGGCGAGCTGCGAGGCGAAGGTCGACCGTCTGTGGAACCCGGCGACGGGCGTCTGCTCGATCGTGATGATGGACGACGACCGCAACAACGTCGTCTGCGCGCTCCACAACGGCACCTGGACTGCCGGCTGCACGGGTACCTGGGTGATGCCGGCGACCACCGCCTACAACCCGCCGCTGCTCACCAGCACCGGCGCCGGCGACCAGTGCCTGCGCTGCCACAACTCGGTGACCCAGTACAACGGCCCGCGCCTGCGCGACACCGAAGAGACCATGTTCATGGGCCACAAGAACATGGCCCGCAAGGTCACGGTCGGCACGCCCTGGGGCGGCCCGCCCTTCGAGTGCACCGTCGCTCCGCTGGTCCACCTCGACCAGGACGCCTGCTACGACGCGGGCGGCAACTGGGTTCCCGAGAATCCTTACCCGGGCACCGATTCGGGTCAGGACCTCAACTGGATCACGGGTCAGATCGACCTCGACGTGACCCCGGGCGGCACCAACTACAAGGACCTCCTCTGGATCTACGGCGACTGGCTCTCGGCCTACCCGCGTGCGGTCTACATGGACGATCCGGACACCGTGGCGAACCCGGACAAGCCGAAGGTCAGCTACTCCTGCGGCCGCTGCCACACCACGGGCTGGACCAGCGACGCGACCCTCAAGGCCAACAAGGAGCCCGAGGCTTCCTTCCCGGGCGTCACCTGGGACGGCGTGGCCGACGCGGTGTACGGTCAGGTCAACCTCGCGGGCGGCGTCAGCGGTGACACCAACAAGATGTCGTCGTGGGACGAGTGGGGCATCAGCTGCGCCCGCTGCCACGGCTCCGCGGTCGACAACTCCGGTGGCCAGTGCGCCCTGGCCTGCTCCGACGAGGCAACCTGCGTCCGTGCGACGAACTCCAGCTCGCCCGGCCCCGGCTGCGGCGGCACCTGGAACGTCGGTCTCGGGATCTGTGAGAAGCCGGCGAACACGCCGTTCCCGACCTACACGTTCACCAGTCTCCCCTCGGTCTGCACCGCGGTGGCGGGTGTGCTCACCAACGCTCCGCCGTTCCCGGCTCCCACGGGAATGTCGTCGCACCACAGCTCGCTGACCGGCCCCGACGCCGGCTCGGGCTACTGCACGAAGCCGGACTTCAGCTCGCTGGCGACCTGCAACACCAACGGCGGCGTCTGGCTCACGGCCTGCTCCGTGGCCGGCACCTGCGACAACCCGACCTACACGGACTCTCTCAGCTGCTACCAGAACGCCGGCAGTCTGGACGCCGATCACCGCGTCGGGCCCCTGCACGACCGCGGGCGGCACGTTCTACACGGCCTCCTGCAGCGTCGCGGGAGTCTGCAACGACCCGGCGATGACGACCTCGGCGACCTGCACCGGCACCGTCGTGGGCGGCCCGCTGAACGGCCTCGTCCGCCAGTGGGCGGCGACCACCGACATCATCCGTTGCGAGGATGCCGGCGGCCACTACACGGGCACCAAGGTCAATCGCGGCCAGGTCATCACCAACCTCTGCATGGACTGCCACCGTCAGGAGACGGGCGGCAAGCCCTACAGCAGCGGCGCGAACCCGGCGACCGAGATCAAGGTGGGCGTCTACCACAGCACGCTGACCTTCCTCAGCCACTGGCACGGCAACCAGTACCTCAACAGCCCGCACGGCAAGTTCGCCGGCAACTTCGCGCAGATCCCGACCGCCAAGTTCGGCTACGGCGGCCCGGCTCCGATCTACACGAGCCACTTCATGAACGACGGCGAAGCGGCGAACACCGGCAACGGCTGCACCGGCTGCCACGAGGTCCACTCGAGCACGGTCACGGGCAAGGAGCCCTTCCGTGAGGAGTGCACCGAGTGCCACGACAAGGACGTCAACCAGATCGTCCACCCGACCGGGCTCGGCACGCCGATCGAGAGCAAGAACCACCCGAACAAGGCGTGCGAGTCCTGCCACATGCCCGAGGGGATGCACCTCTTCCGGATCAACGTCGACGACGCCTACTCGACGATTCCGCAGACGGCCCTCACCGGCACGCAGAACGCCAACACCGCGCCCGACGGCGCCTACACCAACGCGGTGTGGGTCGACCTCGACGCCGCCTGCGGCCAGTGCCATGGCGGCGGCATCGCCAACGTCGTGACGACCGGCAGCATGACCGTCGGATCGGCGAACCTCACCGTCGCTGACACCGCGCCGTTCACGGCCGGCCAGCGCATCGAGGTGGCGGACGCCGGTGGCTATTACTACGACGACCTGGGTGTCAACAAGTTCAACGACACCTTCCACGGCTACATCAAGTCGATCACGCCGCCGAACACCCTGGTCCTGACCGGCAACGCGACGGCCACGGTGGCCGGCGTCCATGTCGAGCAGAACCCGGTCAAGAACGGCGGCGCGTACTTCACGAAGACGCAGCTCGCCGGCTACGCCAAGGGCATCCACAACGACAAGCCGACGGCCTACTTCAGCTACAAGCTGGGCAATCCGAACACGCTCTCGATCACGGTCGACGCCTCGGCTTCGACCTGCAGCGGCAGCGTGGCGAATTGCAACGCCTTCAGCTGGAACTGGGGTGACGGTTCGCCCAACGGCTCGGGCCTGACCGCGACGCACACCTACGCCACGGAAGACACCTACCCGGTCACCTTGACGGTGACCCAGTACAGCATCGGCTCGGGCGAGCGGACCGTGAACATCTCGGTCTACGAGCCGGACCTTCCGCCGACGGTCGGCGGGACCTGTTCGATCGACCCGAACACGTGGGTCGCGACGGTGACGGACAGCTCGTCGGACACCGGCGGTGGCATCGCTCAGGTGGTCATCAACTGGGGCGACAACAGCGTGGTCAGCAACGACACGTTCGCGCCGTTCGGTCCGTTCACGCACACCTACATCCAGCCGGGCAACTTCACGGTCCAGCACAAGGTGGTGGACTCGATCGGTCAGCAGACGATCGACACGAGCTGCGTGCTGAGCCCGGCGTACTTCACGCTGACCGGCAACGTCCGGCGGTTGAACGACACGCCGGTGCAGTTGGCGGCGATCACCGTGAAGCGGGGCCTGGTCACGGTGCGGACGGTGTACTCGGACGTCGCCGGCAACTTCTCGGTGGGTAATCTCAAGCCGGGGACGTACACCCTGACCGCGAAGAAGTTCGGTCTGACCTTCGCGCAGGTCTACAACGTCACGGTGGGACCGAGCTCCGGCGGATACAACTTCCAGTCGGCTCAATAGATGGTCCGAGGGAGCGGACGGAACGTTCCGTCCGCTCCCTCTTCCCTGGATACGAAGCGAACGAGCATCAGGCAACACGAAGCCAAGAGAATCTGGGAGGAACCATGAAGAGAATCACCCAAGCGCTGCTGGTCGTCGCCCTCGGGCTGATCGTCGCGTCGTCGGCCGGCGCCTACACCGGAACCTACGTCCCGGGCGCGGGCATCAACGGCACGCCGCACGACATGAGCCTCGCCGTCAACGGCATGAACTACACGGCGAACCCGGCCGACACGCTGTCGCGGATCTGCATCTTCTGCCACGCGCCGCACAACACCTACAAGCTCAGCCCGCTCAACGGCGGCCCGGGCGCGGGTGTCGGCGCCGGCCCGCAGGCTCCGGACGCGTTCGACTACCTGCCCCTGTGGAACCACACCCTGACCCCGAACTTCGCGGGTTACACGATGTACCAGAACGGCCCGGGCGCTCCGCAGATCGGCCCGAAGGCCTCGCAGGCGATCACCAACGGCATGGTGCTCGGCAGCAACTCGCTGCTGTGCATGAGCTGCCATGACGGCGCGGTCGCGGTCAACTCGTACGGCAACATCGATCAGCTCACCCGCTCGCAGAGCCTCGGCGGCGGCGCGACGATCGGCGTGCAGTACGTGATCGGCAAGGATGCCTACCTCGGCAACCACCACCCGATCGGCTTCGACTACGACGCGGCCTACGCGATCGACACCGAGCTGCGCAACCCCCTGACGACCCCGATGGGCACCGCCGGCCTGGTGGTCGACCACCTCTACTCGTCGGCGGTTCTCGGTTCGGTGGCGCAGGTCGAGTGCGGCACCTGCCACTCGGTCCACAACACCGGCAACACCGGTGAGACCCTCCTGTGGCGGAGCGACACGCAGAGCCGCCTCTGCCTGACCTGCCACGCCAAGGGCACCGCTCCGGGCGTCGTGACGCCGTAACGGAGGCCTGTCGCAGGCAACCTCGAGAGGGACCCGGGTAGCTCGGGTCCCTCTTCTCTTGTCTGATGTCGTCCTACGGGGAAGCCGGGCGGGGGAGAGCGGAGGAACGATCATGACGGACCGCAACCAGAGGAAGCTGCACTCCGGCCTGTTCGGCGGCCTGGCCCTCGCGTCCCTGCTCGTTTCCGGCGTTCCGGCTTCCGCCCAGACGGCGCCGCGCTACCTCGACGACGGCGCCCGCCAGAACGCGCGCGGCGGCTGGGATCTGCCGGACGGCGGCGCCTGCGCCCTCGACGGCGCGATCGCCACCCGTACCGTGTGCGCGGCGACCCGTTTCCCGGCCTTCGATGCCGGCGGCTGCACCGCGGCCGGCGGCCAGACCACGCTCGCCACCACCTCCTACTGCCGCGATCTCGCCCGCACCACCGCCGGCGCCTGCGTCGACGACCCGCCGGGCGTCGATCATCCGCTGGGGATCGACCGCCTCTGGAGCCCGGCCGACGCCGTCTGTGTCCTGACCCTCGCGGGCTACGACCGCAACCGCGCCGTCTGCGAGATCCAGCAGGGCGGCACCTGGTCGGCGTGGGGCGCGGGCAAGTGCCTCGGCGCCTGGCGCATGCCGGACGGCTCGACCTACGACCCTCCGCTCCTGACCGGCACCGTCAACCCCGGACCGGGCGACCAGTGCCTGCGCTGTCATCGCGCCGACACCGAGTGGAACTCGGACCGTGCGCGCGACGCCGAGGGCTATCTGCTCACCGGCCACAAGAACGCCTCGCGCAAGGTCAGCGCGAGCGGCCCGCTCGCCGGCCTGCCCTGGGGCGGCCCTGCCTTCGAGTGCAGCAACCCGCTGTTCACCTCGAAGAGCGACTGCGAGGCGGCTGGCTCGACCTGGGATCCGACGCTCTACGCCTGGACCGACGCCGGAGCCACGTTCGACTGGCCGACCGGCAGCGTCGACCTCGGCGGACCGCGCGACCTCTATTGGATCTCGGGCGAATGGAGCTCCCTGCTGCCGGAGGCCGTCTGGGCCGCCGATCCGCTGCCCGGCACGCCGCTCCGGCCGGGCGTGGCCTGGGCGTGCGCGCGCTGCCACACCACGGGGTGGACGGGCGATGCGACGCTCGAGCTCGAAAGGGAGCCGGAGCGGAGCTTCCCGGGCATCACGTGGGATGGCGCGAGCGACGCCGTCGCCGGGCAGGTCGACCTCGCCAGCGGCGACGGCCATCCGATGGCGTCGTGGGATCTCTGGGGCGTCACTTGCAGCCGCTGTCATGGCTCGGCGGTGGCCGCGGTCGACGGCATCTGTTCGATTCCGAACCTGGTCGATCCCGCGACCTGCTCCGCTGCCGGCGGTACCTGGAGCGACGGGCCCCCGCTGCCCGGCGTGCCCGGCCTCAACAGCACGCACACCGCCGACCTGACCAGCGTCGACGGCGTCAACGGCGGCTACTGCACGAACCTGCGCATCCGCAACGCGACGCGCTCGATCTGCGAATACTTCGGGGGTCAGTGGTTCGCGCAGTGCAGCGACGCGCGCTGGGCGACCGCGGCGATCTGCCAGGCGAGCGCCGGCTGCGTCAATCCGGGCAACGGCCACGGCCTGCCCTACGCGAACGAGGCTTCCTGCGAGGCGGCTTCGGCGGGGGAGTGCACGATCCCGTACTTCACCGCGCAGGCCCTCTGCGTCGCCGGCGGCGGGACCTGGACGGGCGCCGGCCCGACCTGGTGGACGGCGAAGACGCCGGGCACCTGGACCTCCTCGTACTGCACGCTCGGCACCTGCAGCGATCCCGGCCACTCCGAGCCGGGGCCCTGCATGGCGAGCGGAGCGACCTGGACGAGCGCCTGGGGCGATCTCACGAGCTGCATGGACGCCGGCGGCGACTGGGCCAGCACGAAGCATCGCCGCGGCCAGCTGATCACGCAGCTCTGCATGGAGTGCCACCGTCAGGAGGCGGGGGGCCTCCCGGCGGATCCGGTCCATCCCGGCACGGCGCTCGAGGTCGGACCGACGCGCGGCACGGTCGGCTTCACCTCCTGGCCGCTGGGCAACCAGTTCCTCAACAGCCCCCACGCGCGGTTCACCGGCAGCTTCGTCGAGATCGGCACGGCGACCCTCGGCGACGGCTACGACAGCCCGTTCCTGGACCAGGGCGTGGTGGCCGACACGGGCAACGGCTGCACCGGCTGCCACGACGTGCACCGGAGCACCGTCGGGTCGACCGGCCAGGGCTCGGCGATGCGCCGCGAGTGCACCGACTGCCATCCCAAAGACCTCAACCGGCTCCGTCATCCGACCGGTACCGGCACGCCGGTCGAGAACCGGAACCGGCCGAACGACGCCTGCGTCGCCTGCCACATGCCGCAGGGCATGCACCTCTTTCGGCTCGCGACCGACGCCGCCTACGCGACTTGGCCGCCGGCTGCGCTGACCGCCACGCTCGACGCCAACGTCGCGCCCGACGGGGCCTTCTCCGGCGCGGTCTGGACCGACCTCGACCTCGCCTGCGGGCGCTGCCACGGCGGCGGCATCGAGCCGGCGGAGGGCACCGGCGCCATCGCCGCCGGCAGCCGTTCCCTGACGGTCCAGCCGGGGGAGGGCGGCGACTTCACCGCGGGTGAGCGGGTGAAGGTCGCGGGCGCGGGTGTGTTCGAAGTCGACGACAGCGGCGCGCTCGTGCGCGGCGACTTCGAGACCTACATCGTGTCGATCGCCGGCGACGTGCTGACGCTCGCGGGAGACGCGCCCGCCGGCGTCGCCGGCGCCGAAGTCGAGCAGAACCCGGCGACGACCGGCGGCTACCTTTCGAAGGGTCAGCTCGCCGCGGACGCGGTCGGCATGCACGACGATCGCCCGGTGGTCGACTTCGGGACGACGCTGGGCAGCCCGAACACGCTGACGGTGAACGCCAACGCCTCGGCGACCACCTGCCGGGGCAGCCTCGCCGAGTGCGACACCTTCGTCTGGGACTGGGGCGACGGCTCGCCCCTCGACACCACCTCGGGGGTGTTCGCGAGCCACACCTACGCCACCGGGGGCGTCAAGACGATCACGCTCACCGTCGAGGACTACGGTGTCGGCACCGGCTCCAGGACCCGGAACGTGACGGTCTATGCGCCGGACCTGCCGCCGGTGGTCGGCGGCACCTGCTCGCTGGACGCCAACACCTGGGTGGCGACCGTCACCGACGCCTCGACCGACGACCACGGGGTCGTCCAGGTCACCGTCAACTGGGGGGACGGCAGCGCGATCGCGAACGACACCACGCCCCCGTTCGGCCCCTTCACGCACTCCTACATCACGGCGGGGACGTTCACCCTCGCGCACCGCGCGATCGACACCATCGGTCAGCAGACGACCGACTCGAGCTGCGTGCTGACGACCGCCGGCTTCGCGATCGGCGGCCGCGTCTTCCGCTCCGACGGGGTCACGCCGGTGGCGAGCGCGACGGTGACGATCAAGCGGGGCCTGGTGACGGTGCGCACGCTCGCCACCGCGGCCAACGGCAGCTATCTCGCGACCGGGCTGCGGCCGGGCGCCCACACCGTGGAGGCGCGTCGCACCGGGTACACCTTCCCGGCGCCGGCCGCGGTGACGATCGGCCCGGACCAGCTCGCGGTCGACATCCTCGCGGTGACCCCGTAGATGGCACCGGTCCGTCGCGCGAGCCCGGATAACCCCGCGGGAAGCGGCCGCCCAACCCAAGGGGTGGGGGAGGTCCCACAGGCAGCGGCTAGGATGCCTGCGAGCCCGGAAGCATCGGAGGGCTCGAGGGGGGGATTTCCGATGATTCGCACGCGATCCGCACGCCGCGGTCAGGACGGATGGCTGGTGCTGGTCGCCCTGGCGCTCGCCGCCGGGGCCTGCGCCACGCCCGCAGCGAAGAAGCCGGAGGCGACTTTCTTTCCGGCGCCGCCGGCCCTGCCGCGGATCCAGTTCCTGACCTCGTTCTCCGGTCTCCGGGACATCCAGGAGCAGTCGGCGTTCAACCGCTTCGTGGTCGGCGAGCAGATCGACGTCAAGATCGACAAGATCTACGGCGCGGCGATCCACGGCGGCCGGATCTACGCCTGCGACTCCAATGCGACCGTGCTGGTATTCGACCTCGCGGGCAAGAAGTTCGAGCAGCTCGCCGGCGCCACGGGCGAGGGCCTGCTCCAGCAGCCACTGAACCTCGCGATCGACGCCGACGGGACCAAGTACGTCGCCGATGTCGGCCGCAGCCAGATCGTCGTCTTCGGGCCCGACGACCAGTACCAGCGGGCCATCGCCCCCTCGACGACCTGGCGCCCGGTCGACGTCGCCCTGTTCGAGGACCGGCTCTACGTCGCCGACTACGAGAACCGGGTCGTCCAGGTCTTCGACAAGCAGAGCGGCGAGCTGCTCAAGGCGATCGGCACGGCAGGGCGAGCCGATCGAGCACCTCGACCGGCCGACCAACGTCGCCTTCGATCCGCAGGGCTACCTCTGGGTGACCGACTTCGGCCGCTTCCAGATCGTCAGGTTCGACCGCGACGGCCACTTCCAGAAGGCGATCGGGCGGCCGGGGGACAACCTGGGGGACTTCGCCCGGCCGAAGGGGATCGCAGTCGACCGCGCGGGCAACCTCTACGCGGTCGACGCCTCGTTCAACAACCTCCAGGTCTTCAACCGCGACGGCCGCCTGCTGATGTTCTTCGGCGGTCCGGGAACGGAGCCCGGCCAGCTGCAGCTGCCGGCCGACGTCTCGATCGACTACGACAACGTCCGCTACTTCCAGGGGCTCGCGGACGCCGACTTCGAGATCGAGTACCTCGTGCTGGTCACCAGCCAGTTCGGGCCGCGACAGATCAACGTCTACGGCTTCGGGCGCGACCGCACGAAGAAGTACCCGACCGAGGAAGAGATCCGCAAGCAGCTCGAGGAGCGGCGCAAGAAGGAGCTGGAGCGGCAGGCGCCGCCGCCCGCGTCCTGAGCGGCGGCGACTGCGCGACGTGACGATGAAGGTGCGCTTCCCGGTGCTCGCGACCTGCGCGGCGGCCGCCCTGGTGGTGGGCTGCGCCGCGGCGTCGCGCTACCGGGTGCTGACCTTCTTCTTCGACGGCGTGCCCCCGCCGCCGGTGACCTCCGCCGCTCCGGGCGGCGAAGCGGACGGGAGCGGCGCGGTGCGGTTCGCGTCCAACGGGATGTACGAGCACGGTCCCTACGCGGCCAAGCTCTGCGACACCTGTCACGACGCCCTGGCCATGAACCGCCTGGTCGCCGGGAACGGCCAGCTCTGCGGCCGCTGCCACGAGCTCGACCTGAGCAAGCGCTACGTCCACGGTCCGCTCGCCACCGGCGGCTGCACGGTCTGCCACGATCCGCACAACTCGCGCTACCGCTACCTGCTGGTCTCGGACTCCGACGGCTTCTGCCTGAGCTGCCACGAGCGCGCCGCGTTGCCGGCCGATCCCGACCACGGCGGCGAGGCCGTGCGCTGTACGGACTGCCACGACGCCCACATGTCCGACCAGAAGTACCTGCTGAAAGCCGGGCGGGGCTAGGACGTGATGCCGCGGCGCGCGCTCCCGTTTCTGCTCGCGGCGCTCGTCGCGCCCTCCCCCGTCGCCGCCCAGGGCTGGAAGCTGTTCCTGCCGAGGTCGGTCGACACCGGCGCCTACATCGAGGTCTACGGCGTCTCCGAGCGCGACGAGTACGAGAGCTACCGGGGCAAGGTCTCCTGGCAGGACGACTTCCTGCGCGAGAAGCTGACGCTCTTCTCGAACGGCTACGTCTACCACCCCCGTTTCATGATCTACCACGCCGAGGTCGCCGGCGCCCTCAAGCAGGAGTGGTTCGAGGCGTCCTACGTCGAACCGATCGACCGTCGCGACAACGACGCCTACGAGTACGACTTCCGGCTGGTCTTCCTGCCGGAGCACGACTACACCTTCGAGGTCTACGCGCTGCGCTACGAGCCGCTGCTCAAGGAGCAGTGGGCGGTGCGCCGGAGCAACATCAACACCAGCTACGGCGCGGACTTCCGCTACCGGCGCAAGCCCTGGTTCTTCCACAGCCGCTTCGACGAGGAGTCGACCGAGTACGGCGAGTCGACCACCGACGTCACCCGTCTGGGCGTCGACGGCATGTACTACAAGGACCTCGCCAACGGGGGGACGTTCTCGGTCGACGGAGCCTTCAATCCTTCCAGGTACGAAACCTCGACCGGTCTCGAAGGAGAGACCGAGGACGCGCGGGTCGGCAATCTGCTCGACTTCGGCCGCTGGCGGCTGAGCTCGAACGTGAGCCTGAACCAGGATGCGCAGCGTGGCACCCTGGACCGGCGCGACATCGAGAGCGACCAGCTCCTCTGGTGGGAGCAGTTCACCGCCTATCTCCCGTTCAACCTGCGCGCGGAGCTCGGGTATCGCTGGCAGGACAGCGAGAATCGGCTTCCCATTGCCGACGGCGGCACCCGCGTCTACGACAGCCAGACCCAGGATCTCGACTTCGACCTGATCCACAAGCTCTACCTGAGCCTGGAGTCGACCTACTCGTTCCGCTACGGGGACCAGACCTCCTCGGTCGGCGAGTCGGCGTCGACCAGCCACGGGTTGAACTTCAACTACTCGAAGGAGATCCCCGCGCGGAGCCGGATCATCGCCAACCTGGGCGGCTCGCGGACCGACTTCGAGAGCAAGGGCCAGGTCAGCGTGGTCGAGGAGGGGCACCCGGCGACGCCGGTCCCCGGGTCGTTCGTGCTGGCCCGACAGAACGTCGACCGCGCCACGGTGCGCGTCACCCTGCGCTCGCCGCTGCCGCCGAACGAGCTCATCGCGCTCGCCGAGGGGGTGCACTACACCCTGACTCCGGCGGGCGCCGGGCTGGAGCTGCTGGTCTTCGCCCTGCCGCCGCAGTTCGTGGTGCCCGGGACCTACGAGATCCGCGTCTCCTACGTCCTCGACGACGGCAGCTACGGGCTGACCACCGACACGCTGAGCCACAGCGTCAGCGTGGAGCTCTTCGACCAGCTGCTGACGCCCTACTACAGCTACAGCGAGCTGCGCTCGCGGACGACGTCGGGCTACTACGGCGGCGGGGACCTCGACTCGACGACCTTCACCGCCGGCCTGATCTTCCGCTGGCGCCAGTTCCGGCTCCTCGCCGAATACGAGAACATCGACTGGCAGGTGAGCCCCTACGAGTCCTGGCGGGGCGAGCTGCAGGTGACCGGCAATCTGGGCCCCAACAGCAACTATTACCTCAACGCCGCGCACCGCATCCGCACCTATCCCGACGGGCGTCCCGGAGCCGTGGTCGGGGAGTACGAAGAGACGACCTCGAGCGCGTCGGGGAGCATCAACCGGCAGCTCTTCCGACGCCGGCTCGTGGTTTCACTGGGCGGCTCCTGGTCCCGCCTCGACGGCCTGATCGTCAACGACGCCTTCTCGGCGAACGCGAGCGCTAGCTGGCGGCTCGGCAAGCTCGACTTCACGCTCGGCGCCAGCGTTTTCGACACCCAGACCGAGGGGTCCTTCCTGGTCGAGAGCCACCGGACGCACGAGTACTACTATCTGAAGCTCCGCCGCTTCCTGTTCTGAGGAGCGAGGCGGGCGCGACCATGATCGAGCGAAGGAACCTCCTGCTGGCCGCCGGCGCCGCGCTGCTCGCGGCGTGCGCGTCGACCTGGACGCCGCGCACCGCGAGCGCGCCGGCGCCGCTGCAGTGGCCGTTCGCGCCGCGCCCGGCCAAGGTCACGTTCAGCCACGCGCTCACCGGCTTCGCCCGGCAGGGCGACGCCGGCACGGCGCTGCGCGCGTTCGCCTACGGCAAGGATCCGGGGGTGCGCGGCGCGTTCGTGCTGCCCGTGGCGGTGGCGGCGGGCCCCGACGGCCGTCTCGCCGTGGCCGATCCGGGCTGCCGCTGTGTCCACCTCTTCCTGCCCGGCGACCGCCGCTACCTGCGTCTCGAAGGGCCCGCCGGCGCGCCGCTCGATTCGCCGGTCGCGGTCGTCTTCGACGACGAGTCGCGCCTGTTCGTCTCCGACTCGCGCGGGAGCGTGCTCGCCTTCGGCGCCGGCGGCGACTTCGAGTACGCGCTGACCGCCGCGGGTCCCACGCCGCTCGGCCGTCCGACCGGGCTCGCCTTCAGCCCCCGCTCGAAACGGCTGTTCGTGGTCGATACGCTGGCGCACGCGATCCACGTCTTCGACCGCCGGCGCGAGCTGGTGGCCACCCTCGGCGGCCGCGGCGAGGAGCCCGGCCGGTTCAACTTCCCGACCCACATCGCCTGGGCGACGCCGGACGAGCTGTTCGTGACCGACGCGCTCAACTTCCGGGTGCAGATCCTCGACGAGGAGGGGCGGCCGCGCGGCGTCTTCGGGCGGCACGGCGACGGCTCCGGCGACATGGCGATGCCCAAGGGGATCGCGGTCGACGCCGACGGCGTCGTCTACGTCGTCGACGCCCTGTTCGACGGCGTCCAGCTGTTCGGCCGTGACGGCGCCTTCCTGCTCACGGTCGGACGGCAGGGCAGGGGCTTCGGCGAGTTCTGGCTGCCGGCGGGGGCCTTCTTGAGCGGGAAGGGTGAGCTCTATGTCTGCGACACGTACAACCGCCGCGTCCAGGTCTTCCAGGTCACGGAACGCTATGCGCCGCCCGCGTCCTGACCGGCTCCGCGATCTCGCGCGGCTGGCGGCCGTGGCCTGCCTGGCGTCGGCGCCGTTCGCGCTGGCGCAGGCGCCCGCCGACCTGCTCAACACGAAGCACAACCTGTCGATCTCGGGCCCCGGGCCGGTGCGCGCGCTGACCGAGGACCGCATCTGCGTGTTCTGCCACACGCCGCACAACGCCACGCCGCAGTCGCCGCTCTGGAACCGCGAGCTCGAGCCCCAGGCCTACAACGTCTACACCAGCCCGACGCTCGGCGCCGAGCCGATCCCGCAGCCGACCGGCCCGACCCGGCTCTGCCTGAGCTGCCACGACGGCACGGTGGCGATGGGCGCCGTGGTGGTTCCGCCCGGGGGCATCCCGATGTCGGGCGGCGGCACGTTCCCGTCGGGCAGCCTCTCCGATTTCGGCATCGACCTCTCGGCGCACCATCCGGTCTCCTTCTCCTACTCGAGCTCGCTGCCCAATCCGGAGCTGGCGTCGACGCCGCCGCCCGAGCTGACGCTCGGCGGCGCCGACGAGGTGCACTGCAGCACCTGTCACGATCCGCACAACGACCAGTACGGGCAGTTCCTGGTCCGCGACAACCGCTACTCGGCGCTCTGCATCCGCTGCCACGAGATTCCGGGTTGGATCGGCTCCCAGCACCAGACCTCGGGGGAGTCGACGGTCGGCATCCTGCCGCGCCCGCCGCGCACCGAGTCGACCTGGACGACGGTCGCCGAGTGGGGTTGCGAGACCTGCCATTCGCCCCACTTCGCGGCGACGCCGCAGCAGTTGCTCAATTTCACCGCGGGTCCGCCGGAGCCCTTCTCCTGCACCAGCGCCGGCTGCCACTCGAGCGAGCCCGGGCCGCCGCACGCGGTCACGCCCGGCGTGCCGCGCTCCCATCTCCTCGCGCTCGACGCGGGCAAGGGGCGGGCCGACATCGCGGGGCAGGTGAAGAAGGCCTCCGCCCACCACGAGACGCCCGGCGTCTTCTCGACATCGCGCCGCAACGCCAAGGAAGCCGCGCGCAGCGGGATCCGCGGCGTCGGCTGCGGCGACTGCCACAACGAGCACTCGGCGGTCGACATCGAGGGCGAGGCCCCGTACGCCTCGGGCCTGCTGCGCGACGTCAACGGCGTCAACCGCCAGGGCATCGAGGTCGAGCGCGCCCAGTTCGAGTACGAGATCTGCTTCAAGTGCCACGCCGACAACGCGGGCGACTTCGAGCGCGTGCCGCGCGTGGTGAGCAGCACCAACACCCGTCTCGACTTCAATCCGGCCAACAGCTCGAGCCACCCGGTGGTGGGCACGGGCCGCGGCGGCGGACCGAGCCTGCGCGGCGGCGCGGGGCTCTCGGTCAACGGCTCGATCTACTGCTCGTCCTGCCACGCCGACGACAACGACGTCTCCGACGGCCCGCACGGCTCGGACTTCGCGCCGATCCTGCGCGCGCGCTACGACCTCGAGGGGGGCGCCGAGAGCTTCGAGGCCTACAACCTCTGCTACGACTGCCACGACCGCGGCAGCATCCTCGCCGACGAGAGCTTCCGCACGAAGAGCGCGAAAACCACCTCGAGCGGCGGCGGACACTCCGGCCACCTCGCGGCGGGCGCCTCCTGCGCGGCCTGCCACGATCCGCACGGCATCCCCGACCGGGGTCTCGCGGCGCTCGCCGATTCGGGCTCGCACACCAGCCTCATCAACTTCGACACCCGGACCGTCCAGCCCCTCACGGGCTATCCGGTGCCGCTCTACGAGAGCCTCGGCGCGGGCATGGGCAACTGCACGCTGATGTGCCACGGCGTGCCGCACGACCACCTGGCCTACCCCTGACGCACCGGAGCAGCGCCCGCCCCCGGCAGGGCAGCGGGCGCTGCGTCGGATCCACAGGCCCCGCGCTTGAGGCAGCCCAGACGAAAGAGCAAAGGCCTTCTGTTGAAGGGGTGCCTGCCACGACGAAGGCAGGCCCAGCAGACCTCGGGCTGGACGTCTCCGGGTCCTGCCGCGCGCGCAGCGTTCGAGGTCGACCGCTCGAAAAGCGTTCTGTTGAAGGGGGTGGCGTCCCTGCCGGCGGAGGGTCCAGCAGGCTCTGGAGCCGGCGCTCCAGGGCCCGACTCCACCGTTCGCGCGGCGCTCGAGGTCGCGCGATCGAGAAGCTTTCTGTTGAAGGGCTTGGAGTCCGGGCCGGATCCTGGCCCAGGTCTCTGCGGCCCTGCCGCCGTTCCCTCCCTGCCGCCTGACGCAGCCGGGTTTCGCCGAACCGGCCCGAGCGCGCGCGGAGGTTTGTACCCCTTCTATGGGGCTTTTCTGGTTCTCTGAGCGGAGTGGACGGTGCAGGCGCGGGCCCAGGTCCTTGCGGCCCTGTTGCCTTCTCGAGCTTGTCCCTCGAGGCGCCTGGCGAGTGCTGAAGCGACCCGACTTCGATCCGGCGACAGGACCCTTCTATGGAGCTTTTTCAGCCTGCAGACCGAGCGGCCGGCCCGGCGGACCAGCCGCTCTGCAGGGAGTTGCCAAGGTCCCTCAGGCCGGGGCGCGGCCTCCGGCTCAGCGCCTGCCGCCCGCCTTGGCCGCTGCGGGCTTCTTGACGGCGGCCTGGCGGTCGTAGCTCAGCGGCTTGTGGCAGCCGGGGGCGCAGCCGCCGCCGGTCTCGGTCTTGACGAACTTGATCGGCAGCTGCCACTGGCCGAACTGGACCTTGTCGGCGAGCAGCTTCGGCCCGGCGGCGCCGTGGACGTTGTGACAGAGCACGCAGGAGCGCCCCTTCTGCGGGTCGTTGACGTGCAGGTAATGGAGGTTGACGTCGCCGTCGCGGAACCCGGTGGCGAACGAGGTGTCGGCGTAGCGCAGCAGGTCGCGGTTGTGGCAGTCGAAGCAGAGCTCGTAGGCGGTGTCGGTGTAGGGAACGTACTGCTTGTCGGGGAAAGCCTTCGTGAGCAGGCGCGCGTTGGCGCTGCCGTGCGGATCGTGGCAGGGCGTGCAGGTGCCGTCCGCGATCGGCTGGTGAAGCACGGTCATCTCCGCGGTCAGCACCCCGTCGTGGCAGCCGATGCAGGTCTCCTTCTCGGGCTCGAGCAGGAGCTTCGGCTGGTCCGACGCGTGCGGGGCGTGGCAGGCCGCGCAGCCCTCGTCCATCGCGGCGTGGGCGACCGCCGAGCTCTTCACCTTCTCGCCGATGTCGTCGTGGCACTGGAAGCAGAGGGCGCCGCCGGACTCGGCGAGCAGCTTCGGGTGCGCGGCGCCGTGCGGATCGTGGCAGGAGGTGCACCCCTCGTCGACCGCCGCGTGGACCGAGCGCTTCTTCAGCTGGTCCTGGATGTCGCCGTGGCAGTCGAAGCAGAGGGCGTCGCCGGCCTTGAGCAGGAGCGCCTTCTGGTCCGACTCGTGGGGCGTATGACAGGCCGTGCACTCGCCCGAGGAGACCGGGCCGTGCGGGTGCGCCGCGGCGAGCTGGTCCGAGTGGCAGTCGCCGCAGAGCTGGCGCTGGTCGGCGAGGAGCAGCTTCGGCTGCGCGGAGGCGTGCGCGTCGTGGCAGGTCGAGCAGCTGCCGGTCGCCACGGGCTCGTGGCCGTGCGCCTTCTTGCCGAACGCGTCGTGGCAGTTCGCGCAGAGCCCCGGCTCCGTGGCGGCGAGCTTGAAGGTGGCCTTGCCCTGCTGCGGGTGCGGCTCGGCGACGCTCTCGTGGCAGTCGCCGCAGGAGTCGGTCGCCGCGTGGACGCTCTTGCCGGCGACCAGCGTGGCGTGGCAGCCGGCGGAGGCGCAGGTCTCGGCGGCGGCCGCGGCCGCCGGGAGCAGGAGGCCGGCGCCGGCCAGCAGCGCGGCGATCGACAGGCCGGGGATCGGGCTTCTCGGGCTCATGAGGCACCTCGGGATGCGAATGTGGCCCGCTTCGGAACGGCAGCGCGGGTCGAGTCTAGCGGAGTCGCGGCGCGGCGGGCGCGGCGTCGATGGGAGAAGTCCGGCACGGCTCAGCGCAGCGTCGCCAGCAGCACGCCGGCGGCGACCGCCGAGCCGATGACCCCGGCGACGTTGGGCGCCATGGCGTGCATGATCACGAAATTCTGCGGGTCCTCCTCGGCGGCGATGAGCTGCGCGACGCGCGCCGAGTCGGGCACCGCCGACACGCCGGCGCAGCCGATGATCGGGTTGATCTTGTCGCTTGCGAGAAGACGTTCATCAGCTTGGCGAAGAGGACGCCGCCGGCGGTGGCGATCGCCGAACGAGAAGGCGCCGAGGGCGAAGATCTTGATCGAAGCGGGCGTCAGGAAGCGCGAGGCGTCGGTCGAAGTGCCGACGGTGACGCCGAGGACGATGGTGATGGCGTCGAGGAAGGCGGTGCGCGCGGTCTGGGCGAGACGCTCGGTGACGCCCGACTCCTTGAGCAGGTTGCCGAAGCAGAGCATGCCGATCAGCGTGATCGAGCCGGGCGCGATGAAGGCGCAGAGCAGGAAGGCGACGATCGGGAAGAGGATCCGCATCCGCTTCGAGACCGGGCGGTTGGGCTTCATGCGGATGCAGCCGCTCCTCGCGGCTGGTCAGCAGCCGGATGATCGGCGGCTGGATCACCGGCACCAGCGCCATGTAGGAGTAGGCGGCGATCGGCGATCGCGCCGAGGAACTCGGGGGCCAGCCTCGAGGCGAGGAAGATCGCGGTCGGGCCGTCGGCGCCGCCGATGATGCCGATCGCCGCCGCCTGCTCGGGCGTGAAGCCGAGCAGCAGCGCGACCCAGAGCGCGCCGAAGATCCCGACCTGCGCCGCCGCGCCGAGCAGGATGAGGCGCGGGTTGGAGAGCATGCAGGAGAAGTCGGTCATCGCCCCGATGCCGAGGAAGATGAGCGGCGGGTACCAGCCCGACGTCACCCCCTGGTAGAGGATCGACAGCACGCTGCCCGGTCTCGTAGATGCCGATGCCCATGCCCTGCGCGAACGGGATGTTGCCGATCAGGACGCCGAAGCCGATCGGCACCAGCAGCAGGGGCTCGTAGTCCTTGGTGATCGCCAGGTAGAGGAAGAAGAGACCGACGGCGAGCATCCCCAGGTTGCCCCAGGTGAAGTTGCCGAACGCGCCGGCGTGCAGGAAGTCGAGGAGCGTGCCCATGTCAGGCGTACTGGAGCAGCGACTGGCCCTCCTGCACGGCGTCGCCCGGGGCGACCAGGACCTCGGCCACCCGTCCCCGGGCGGGCGCGGCGATCGAGGTCTTCATCTTCATCGCCTCGAGCACGAAGAGAACCTGGTTCTCCTCGACGGCGTCGCCCTCCCTGCACTTGACCTCCAGCACGGTGCCGGCGACCGGCGAGGCGACCGCGCGGCGGTCGCCGGCGGCTGCGGGAGCGGCCGGCACCGGCGGGGCGAAGGTGCCGGCGTTGGCGCCCGGATAGGTCCGGGACGGGGGCACGGGCAACGGCGAGAGGGCGGGGAAGCCCTCGCCGGCGTCGAGCACGTCGACGTCGACCTCGTAGGCGACGCCGTGAACGGTGATCTTGAGCTTCATGCTTCGGTTCTCCGGTTCCTGCAAGCGCGCGCGGGTCCGGTCAGCGGCGCGGCGCGCGCGGAGCGATGACATGCGATCCCTGCAGCACGGCCCGACCGGTGACCGACCAGGCGCTGCTGGGCGAATCGGCCGCCGACAGGCGGCGGACCGAGCGGATGCGATGGCGGCCGACGAGGAGGGTGGCCACGGCGGCCGCGATCAGCACGACCGTGGTCGAGTCGACGGTCGGAGCGAGGCCGAAGGCGGCCTCCTCGCTCCGGCGCTCGCTCTCCTGCCAGCGTTCGTCCAGCCGCTTCATCAGCGTGATGGCGCCGGCGATCAGCAGGAGCGCGAGGAAGACGATCCCCAGGCCGACCAGCGTGATCTCGAGCCCGAACTGCTGGTGGGTGAAGTTCATCGCGGCGAGCGGCCTCACATCGGGATGAGGCCGTGCTTCTTGGCCGGCCGCAGCTCGCGCTTGGTGCGCAGGACCTCGAGCGCGCCCGCCAGGTAGACGCGGGTCTCGGCCGGCTCGATGATGTCGTCGATCATGCCGCGGCCGGCGGCGACGCGCGGGCTGGCGAAGGTCGTGCGGTACTCGGCCACCCGCCGCGCGAGCTCCGCGTCGGGGTCCGCGGCGCGCTCGATCTCCCTGCGGTTGAGCACGCGCACGGCGCCTTCGGCGCCCATCACGGCGATCTCGGCTCCCGGCCAGGCGCAGGCGCGGTCGCCGCCGAGGGACTTGGCGCACATCGCCAGATAGGCGCCGCCGTACGCCTTGCGCACGACGACGGTGACCTTCGGCACGGTGGCCGCGGCGTAGGCGAACAGCATCTTGGCGCCGTGCCGGATGATGCCGCCGAGCTCCTGGCGCACGCCGGGCAGGAAGCCGGGCACGTCGACGAAGGTGACCAGCGGGATGTTGAAGGCGTTGCAGAACCGGATGAAGCGCGCGGCCTTGTCGGAGGCGTCGATGTCGAGCGCTCCGGCGCGCACCATCGGCTGGTTGGCGACCACGCCGATGGTGCGGCCCATCAGGCGGCCGAAGCCGACGATCAGGTTGGGCGCGAACGCGGGCTGGATCTCGAGGAAGTCGGCGCGATCGACCGCGCGCACCAGCACGTCGCGCATGTCGTAGGGCTCGCGCGGGTCGGCGGGGACCACGCGGTCGAAGCCTTCGTCGGCGAACACCGCTTCCTCGTGCAGGTCGCGCACGAACGGCACGTCCTCGGTGTTGTTCGAGGGCAGGAGGGCGAGCAGGCGGCGGGCGAGGGCGAGCGCGTCGGCGTCGCTGTCGGCCACCAGGTGGACGACGCCCGAGTACTGGGAGTGGCTCTCGACGCCGCCGAGCTGCTCGGCGGTGACCTCCTCGCCGGTGACCTCGCGGATCACCGCGGGCCCGGTGATGTAGAGCTGCCCTTCGCTCTTGACCTGGATGATGAAGTCGGTGAGCGCCGGCGAGTAGGCGGCGCCGCCGGCGCAGGGGCCGGCGATGATCGCGAGCTGCGGCACGACGCCGGAGAGCAGGACGTTGCGGTAGAAGATCTGGCCGTAGCCGTCGAGGGCGTCGACCCCCTCCTGGATCCGCGCGCCGGCGCCGTCGTTGACGAACAGGAAGGGGTGGCCGGTGCGCAGGGCGCCGTCCATCAGGTCGCAGATCTTGCGCGCGCCGGCTTCGCCGATCGAGCCGCCGGCGACGGTGAAATCCTGGCTGGCGGCGTAGAGGTGGCGGCCCGCGACGGTGCCGACGCCGGTCACGACGCCCTCGCCCGGCAGCTCGCGGCCGGCGAGCTCGGGGTGGTCCGACCGGTGGCGGACGTAGAGGTTCCACTCCTGGAAGGTGTTCGGATCGTAGAGCAGGGCCAGGCGCTCGCGGGCGGAGAGCTTGCCCGCGGCATGCTGCTTCGCGAGGCGTTCGGGGCCGCCGCCGAGATAGAGACGGGCCCGCTCCTCGCGCAGCTGGAGGATGGCTTCTTCGGTCATGGAGAGGGTCGGGGCGGCGCCGGGAGAATGGGAGGAAACGGCGATCGGAATCCGGCGCCGACCGCTGCCGTCAAGCTAGCAAGGGCGCGCCGGAGCCGCACCGCGCCCCGGGGTGGGTGGGTGAACGGCGCTCAGGAGCGGGAGGGGGCCGCGGCGAGAAGGCGCTCGAGCTCGACGACGCGCGGCGCCTGCGGGTCGACGTGCCGGGCCTGGCGCAGCCAGCGCTCGGCGTCGCGCAGCTCGCCGGCGGCGAGCGCGCAGCGGCCGAGCGCTGCCATCGGGTCGGCACGGCCCGGGTGCAGACGGAGTGCGCGCCGGTAGAGGCGGGCGGCCTCCTCGCGGCGCCCCTCGGCGAGCGAGAGGTCGCCGAGGGCCAGATAGCTGAAGGGGTCCCGGTTCGCCCGCCGGTCGGTGACCTCGAGCAGCCGGCGCGCCTCCTCGTCGCGTCCGCCCTGGCGCAGCAGCGAGGCGAGGTTGTTGTAGGCGGACATCATCGCGGGGTTGACCTCGAGCGCGCGCCGGAACGCCGACTCCGCCTCGCCGGTCCGCCCGGTCATGCGCAGCGCCACGCCGAGGTTGACCCAGCCGTCGGCGAGCTCGGGATCGACGCGCGTCGCGATCTCCAGCGCGGCGAGCGACTCCTCGATCCGGCCCGCGCGGATCCGGCCGGCGCCCAGGTTGGAGTAGTAGAGGGCGACCGCGGTCAGATCGGAGACCACCTGCGTCTGGTGGTAGACGCCGACCGGCTCCTCGCTGAAGTCGAGCACGCGTCGCTTGTGGGGCGGGCCCCAGGCGGCGGCGACGTGCTCGGAGGCGACCACCAGCTCGCCCTCCCGCTCGTAGTGGGGAGAGTCGGCGATGCGCAGGTAGTAGACGGGCAGGCCGAGGTCGCGCGCCAGTCCGACGAAGAGATGGGTGAAGGAGAGGCAGTTGGCGACGCCGTCGCGCCAGACCTCGCGCGCCGTGGCGGTCCGGTTGCGGTCGTAGACGAGCTTGCGCCCGTCGCGCTCGAGCAGGTCGAGCAGCAGCTCCTGGAGCCGCTCCTCGTCCTTCGCGTCCCGGGAGACGCTGGCCCGCGCCCAGCCGCGCATCTCGTCGTCGGTCTCGAAGGGGACGGCGATCGCCACCGGATCGAGCCCCCGTTCACGGATCTGGATCCGGATCTGCTCGACCTGCCCGGCGCCGGTGCCGCCCGAGGCGCACCCCGACAGCGTGGCCGCGCCGCTCACGAGCAGCGCGCAGACCGCCAGGCGGTGGCGGGCAGGTCGGTTCGGCGTCATCGGAAGCTCCCTCCCTCGCGGCGTTCATCCTCCGGGGCAGCACACCGGGTGCCAGCCGCCGGGGACAGGCCCCGGAGGCCCTTTCCAGGTCAGATACGAAGCGGAGGAGCCGCGAGTTGCCTGCCGACGCGCCGGCAGGCCGCGAGCGGCCCGGCGCCGACGGTGATAGAAGCAGGGGCGAGAGGAGCGCCGCCATGCAGGAGTTCCGGCTGGTCCCGATCGGCACCGTTCGCTCGCCGTTCACCGCCACCGGCGAGATCCCCAAGGGGCTCGGCGCCAAGCACGAGGCGGAGGGCACGATCGACGTCCGGCCCGAGCTCGAGGCCGGCCTCGCCGACATCGAAGGCTTCTCCCACCTCTACGTGCTCTGGATCTTCGACCGGGTCGAGGGCGTCGAGCTGGTGGCGCATCCGCCGAACGCGCAGCGGTCCCACGGCGTCTTCGCGACCCGTTCGCCGACGCGCCCGAACCGCCTCGGTCTGACCGTCGTCGAGCTGCTCGGGCGCGAGGGGACGCGGCTGCGCGTGCGCGGGGTCGACATGCTCGACGGCACGCCGGTGGTCGACCTCAAGCCCTACCTGTCGAACGTCGATCCGGGCAAGCTGCGCCGGGGGTGGCTGGCCGAGGCGGAAGCGCACGCCGCCCGGACCTGAGGCGCGGGCAGACCGGGAGAATCGAGAGCGCCGCCGCCGCAGGGAGGAAAACCGGGGAGAGGCGGCCGCGCCCTCACCGATCCCTACGCCGGCCCGGCAGTTCCGGACGACCCGGGCGTCCTTCCGCCCCGGTTCAGACCGGCAGTTTGCCCCCCGCCGGAACGGTCAGGACCGGACAGTGGGCGAGCCGGGCGACCCGCTCGGCGAAGCTGCCGAGCAGCAGCCGGTCGAGTCCGGTCCGCCCCTGGGTGGCCTGGACGACGAGGTCGACGCTCTCCGCCTCGGCGGCCTCGATCAGCGCGAGGGCGCCGCGGCCGCGCAGCACGTGGTCGCGGCCGGCGCATTCCGCGGCGCGCGCCTGCCGGTCGGCGGCGAGGCCGGCCCTCACCGTCGGCTCGAGCTCCTCGTAGAAGGTCGATCCCCATCCGATGGGCACCGGTCCCGGGGGCACCGGCATCTCAGGCGATTCGAGCACGTGCGCGAGGTCGAGCTCGGCGCCGACCCTGCGCGCAAGCGCGGCCGCGAAGTCGAGCGCGCGGCGTGCCGGCGCCGAGAAGTCGTCGGCAGCGAGGATCCGGGCGAGCCTGCGGAACGGCCGCGCCCCGGCGGCCGAAGGGACGGTCAGCACCGGGCAGCGGGCGTGGCGCAGCACCTCCGCGGCGACGCTGCCCATCAGCAGGTGCATCGCGCCGGTGCGCCCGTGCGTGCCGAGCACGATCAGGTCGACCGCTTCCTCCTCGGCGCGATCGAGGATGCCGCGGGTTTCGTCCGGCGCTTGGACGACCCGCTGGCGCAGTCGCAGCGGCCGGTCGGCCGCGCCCTTCAGCAGCTCGCCGAGCTGCGACGTGGCGATCGCCTGGAGCTTCGCGAAGAGCTCGTCCGGGGCGGGGAAGTGGGCCTCGGGGTGGGCGAGGTCGGCGCTGCGGAAGACGAGCATGTGCTCGATCAGCAGCTCGGCGTCGAACAGCTCCGCCAGGAAGAGCGCGGCCGGCAGCGCCGCCCGGCTGGCCGGAGAGAAGTCGGTGGGGTGGAGGATCTTCTGGACGCGCATGGGCACCTCCTGCGAGCTGCGCGGGAACTCGCGCCTCCAGAATCGCACCGCGCCGGCCGGGACAGCCCACCCGCGCGGGCGGGCTGCAGCGCGAGTCTCGCACGAGGCGGCGGGCGCCCGGAGGCCGCCGGACGCTCTGCTAGGCTCGCCGCGATGCCCGCGCGCGAGCTCGCGCTCGTCCTGCCCGCCTTCGACGAGGCCTCGCGCGTCGGCGACGTTCTCGCCGAATGGGACGGCGCGCTCGCCGGGCTCGGCATCGACTACGAGATCCTGATCTACGACGACGGCTCGCGCGACGCGACGCCGGAGATCCTGGCCGACCGCGCGGAGCGCAGCCCGCGCCTGCGCGTGACCCGGCAGGCCAACCGGGGGCACGGCCCGACGGTCCTGCGCGGCTATCGCGAGGCGGAAGCGGAGTGGATCGCGCAGGCCGACGCCGACGGCGAGATCCCGGCGGCGGCGTTCGCCGCGCTCTGGGAGCGGCGGCGGGGCGCGGACCTCGTGCTCGGTCGGCGCATCGGCCGGCCCCAGCGTGCCGCGCGGCGCGCGGTGTCGGCGGTCGCCCGCGCGGCCGTGCGCGTTCTCGGCGGCGGCGCCGGCGCGGCCGACGTCAACATCCCGTTCCGGTTGCTGCGCCGGGAGCGCTGGCAGGGCACCCTGGCCACGCTCCCCGCCGACCTGTTCGCGCCCAACGTGGCGCTCACCGCGCTCGCGCTCGCGCGCGGCTGGCGCGTCGTCGAGGTCCCGGTGCCCCATGTCACGCGCCGGAGCGACGCCGGCACGCTGGTCTCCGGGCGGCTGGCGCGCGGCGCGGCGCGCTCGATGCTCGAGACCCTGTCGGTGCTCTACCGGGAAGGCTCCGGTGCGTGACCCCGGGCGGATCCTGATCGTCGGCGCCGGCCCGACCGGGCTCGGCGCGGCGGAGCGCCTGGTCGAGGCCGGGCACCCGGACTGGCTGCTGGTCGAGGCGCGCGAACGGCCGGGCGGGCTCGCCGCGAGCTACGTCGACGAGCGGGGCTTCACCTGGGACCTCGGCGGTCACGTCCAGTTCAGCCACTACGAGCGCTACGACCGGGCGCTCGATCGCGCGCTCGGCGACGCCTGGCTCTGGCACGACCGGGAGTCCTGGATCCATCTCGCGGGGCGCTTCGTGCCCTACCCGTTCCAGCACAACCTGCACCGGCTGCCGGAGGCGGAGGCGCGGCGCTGCCTGGCCGGACTGGAGGCCGCCGCCGCGCGCCCGCTCGAGCGCCCGGCGCGCGATTTCGGCGAGTGGATCGACCGAACCTTCGGCGCCGGCCTCGCCGGGATCTTCCTGCGCCCCTACAACCTCAAGGTCTGGGGACACCCGCTCGAACGTCTCGGCACCTCCTGGATGGGCGATCGCGTCGCCGTGCCCGACGTCGAGCGGGCGCGCCGGAACCTCGCCGAGCGGCGCGACGACGTCGGCTGGGGACCCAACCGGCGCTTCCGCTTCCCGCTCTCCGGCGGCACCGGGGCGATCTGGGAGGCCGTCGCGCGCGCGCTCCCGGCCGACCGCCTCCGCTTCGGCGCCCGCTTAGTCCGGCTCGACCTGCGCGCCCGCACGGCCTGGCTCGAAGGCGGCGAGCCGCTCCGCTTCGACCACGCGATCGCGGCGCTGCCGCTCGACCGCCTCGCCGCGCTCGCCGAGGGTCTCGACGCCCCGGCGCGCGCCGCCGCCTCGACGCTGACGAAGAGCGCGGTGCACGTGGTCGGCGTCGGTCTCGCCGGCGCGCGCCCGGAGAGCCTCGCCACCAAGTGCTGGATCTACTTTCCGGAGCCGGCGAGCCCCTACTTCCGGGTCACCGTCTTCTCGAACTACTCGCCGCACCACGTGCCGGAGCCGGGCTGCTGGTCGCTGATGGCCGAGGTCTGCGAGAGCGCCCACCGCCCGGTCGACGCCGCGCGAGTGGCGGCCGACACGCTGGCCGCGCTGCGCGCCGACGGGCTCGTGCCCTTGGAGGCGGAGGTCGTGAGCCTCTGGCACCGGCGCGAGGAGCACGGCTACCCGACCCCCTACCTCGGCCGCGACGAGGCGCTCGCCGCGCTCCGCCCGGCCTTCGAGACGCACGGCGTCCTGCCCCGCGGCCGCTTCGGCGCCTGGCGCTACGAGGTCTCCAACCAGGACCACTCCTACATGCAGGGCGTGGAAGCGATCGAGCGCCTGCTCGGCGTCGGCGACGAGCCGACCCTCGACCATCCCGACTGGGTCAACGCGGGCGCGCTCGCCGCCCCGATCGAAGTGAAGAGCCCTCTCTAGTCGCCGGGGCGCGCCGGCCCCGGGTCGACGTCCTGCGTGCTGTCGAGCGGCGGCTCGGCCGGCTCGGAGGCTCCTGCCGGCGGCGCCGGGTCGAGCCGGAGGCGCTCCGGCAGGTAGAGCACCGCGCTCTTGCGCAAGGGCCAGGGGTCGAGGGCGACGCCGGGCAGCTCGCGGAAGAACCAGAAGGCGACGGCGCGGCGCAGGCTCTCCGGGCTCGGTCGCCTTCTGCGCGAGGTCGGCGGGGCCCCAGCCGCGGTAGGTGTCGACCGGCCACCAGAGCAGGTCGAAGGGGATGCGGGCGCGGCCCGCGAGCCGTTCCGCGATGCGCTCGCCGGCGGCGCGCTCGGCGCCGTCGCCGAGCAGCAGGGCGGGGGCGTCGAGGGCGTGCTCGTCCGGCGGGGCGGTGAAGCCGTGCGCGCGCGGGAAGTGGCGCAGGTACCAGGCCATCGGCCACGAGGTCTCGAAGTCGTAGGCGACCTCGAGGTCGAGGCCGCCGGCAAGCCGCCGGCTGACGCTCTCGAGCTCGGCCAGCGCCGGCTTCACCGCGGGCGTGCCGTGCGCGTAGACCAGCGGTTCGACGGCGAGCTCGGCGTGGGCGAAGCAGGCGACGAGCGCGGTGCGCGCGACGAGGAGGTACGCGGCGCCGCCCAGTCCGAGCAGGGCGAGGCGGCGGGTGGCCGGACGCCCGACGCGCCGCGCCTCGACCGCCAGCCACGCGAGGCCGCCCGCGACCAGCGCCGCGAGCAGCGCGCCGCGCGTGAGGCGCGCGGGACCCGGCGCGGTGTGCGCGACGAGCCCGGCGGCGAGCAGCGTGGCGGCGGCGATCCCGAGCGCGAGGCCAGCGATCCGCCGCGCTTCGGCCGGCGTCGTCTGCCGCGGCAGGCGGCCGTCGAGCCACCACCCGGCGAGCAGCGCTCCGGGCACCACGATGTGCACCAGCAGCCAGGGCATCCGCTCGCCGGCGAGGGAGTAGCCGAGCCAGGCCGCCGCCGACCAGAGCGCGAGGACGAGCGCGGTCCGCTCGCCGAGCGCGCTCGCCGGTCCGGCGCCGCCGGCCGCGGGCGCCGGCCGCCGCAGGCGGAGCAGCAGGGCCAGGGCGGCGGCGAGCGACAGCGCCCAGACCAGCGGCTCGTAGAGGAGCGCGAGCAGGGCGTAGAAGAAGACGGGCTGTCCGCCGCGCTCGACGCCGTGCTGGGCCAGCCAGTAGCCGAGCGAGCCGGCGATGCCGCTCGCGAGACCCCGCCCGAGGCGGCTGCCTAGGCTGGTGTAGAGCGGCAGCAGGAGCCCCCAGAAGATCCCGAAGGCGGCGAGGAGGTTGCGGGTGAGCTCCCGTCCCGCGGCGCGGAACCAGGCGAGCGCGGCGGCCAGCCCGAGCGCGGCGAACGCGGCGCCCCAGGTGACGGCGCCCGCCGTCGCGCCCGGGGCGTCGAAGTCGGCGGGATCGGCGCCCGTCGCGAGCCTGCCGAACGCGGCGAGGTAGGGCGCGACCAGCGCGAGCTGGACGGCGGCGAGGTCGAGCCAGCGGCACTCGCGCCAGCGCGCCGGCGCGGCGGAGATCTGCGCGACCGCGGCGACCAGGCAGATCGCTCCGAACCCGGCGCCGGTCAGGTACGCGACCTCCTTGGCGGCGAAGGAGAGCGCCATCGCGAGCGCCATGCGGGAGAGAGCGGCGGGCGCGCCGCGCTCCCGGTAGTCGAGCAGCGCGCGCGCCCAGAGCAGCGCGAAGAGCGCGCACCAGACGTCGTTGCGCAGGTAGCGCGAGTAGAAGGCGACCGCCGGCGAGGCGAGCAGCAGCGCGCCCGCGGCGAGCGCGCCGCGCCGCCCGAGCTCGCGCCGGAAGAGCCAGGGCGCGCCGACCAGCAGGACCCCGGCGGCCGCCGGCAGCAGGCGCGCGGTCGAGTCGCCGTCGCCGAAGAGCAGGAAGACGAGCGCCTGGACGTGGAACAGGAAGGGGCCATGGAGGAGCGGATCGTGCGCGTACTCGCCGAGCTCGGCGTAGCGCCACGAGTAGTAGGCGTGCAGGCTCTCGTCGTGGCTCATGGCGCGCGTGCCGAGGTCGGCGAAGCGCCAGAGCGCGGCGAGCGCGAGCAGCGCGAGCCAGGCGGCGCGCTCGAGCCGGTCGGTGCGGGCGGTGGCGGAGATGTCGGCGCTCACGGCGTCCGTCGCCTCCAGATCGCGACCTCGCCGCGCGCGAAGACCCGCTCGGCAA
This sequence comes from uncultured Acidobacteriota bacterium, assembly GCA_963803995.1. Lineage (GTDB taxonomy): Bacteria > Acidobacteriota > Thermoanaerobaculia > Multivoradales > JAGPDF01 > JACTMI01. The sequence goes on along the minus strand of CAWDOT010000004.1, from coordinate 148,046 downwards.
CGGCGGCGAGCGCCCGCTCGCTCGCCGGCGAGACGTCGTAGCGCGCACGCTCGACCGGGCCGACGAGCACGTAGTCGAGGGCGAAGCGCGCCATCGCGTCGGCCTTCGCCGCGACCGACACGCCGGCGTAGATCTCGGCGGCGGCCGCCTCGCGGCCGGCGGCGAGGGCCGCGTAGCGCCGGCCGCGCCACTGCAGCTCGTGGTTGCGCCAGCCGAGCAGCGTCGCGCGCGCGGTGGCCGCGGAGATCCGGCTCTGCTCCGGCCGGTAGCTCTCGCCCGGCGCTTCGAGCAGGCGCGCGTCGCGCGGCACGAAGTCGCGCACCCAGCGGATCGCCGCGAGCTCGTCGGGAGCGGAATCGGCGAGCGGCGCGAGCGCGTCGAGCGACAGGGCGTCCGGCGACCAGCGCCCGCTCCAGTGCGACGGTGCCGCCGAACAGCGCGCCGCCGGCGATCGCCGCCAGCGCGACGACCCCCGCCGCCGCCCATCGTGGGCCGCGACGACGCGCGGCGAGGGCGCCCGCCACCGCGCCCAGCGCGAGCAGCGGCCACGCGCCCGCGTGCAGCTTGAAGAGCGTGTTGAGCCGGGTGCCGAAGGTGTCGCGCAGGAAGAAGAGCTCGGCGCCGGTGACCAGGGCGGCGCCCACCGCGACGAGGAGAAGGGCGGCGCCGGTCGAGATCCGTTCGCCGGCCGCCGGCTCGCGGCCGCGGCTGGCGAGCGCGGCGGCTCCGACCGCCAGCGCTCCCGCGAGCGCGGCCGCGAGCGCGCCCGGCAACCCCCTTTCGGCGAGCGCGCCCGCGACCGAGGTCGCCGACGCGGCGTCCGCGCGCTCGAGCCCTCCCGCGCCGGGCGCCGCCGCGAGCGCGGCCGCGAGCGCGGGCAGCAGGATCGCTACGAGGGCGCCGGCGAGCGCTCCGGCGAGCGCGCGCCGCCGCGCCGCGGGGCGCGCGGCGAGCTCCGCGGCGAAGAGCAGCGCGAGCCCGGGCAGCAGCGCGCCGAACAGGGCGCCGAGCTCGGCGGGCGAGCTCGGGGTCCGGCCGTTGACCACCAGGGCGGAGATCGGAGCGTCGGCGACCGCGAGGTGGGGGAGCGCGACGAGCGCGCCGCCGGCGAGCGCGGCGCCGGCGATCCGCAGCGCGCGGCCGAGGCGCTCGTTCCGGTCCAGGCCGCCGAGCGCCGCACCGCCCGCGAGGAGCAGCAGGACGAGCGGCAGGTCCCAGCTGTTGGTGGCGACGGCGGCGCCGGCGACGAGGGCGGCGGCCGCGAGCTCGGCGGACCGCAGGCGCGGCGCGCGCGCGCAGGCGAGCGCGAGCCCGGCGGCGAGCAGGACGAGCGGCAGCGCCAGAAGGTGCGGATGAAGGTCGCCGACGACGAAGGCGAACTGCGGGAACTCCGAGATCACCTCGCGCAGCCCGGGGGGCGCCGCCGCGTCGAACACCAGGCGGCTCGAGCGCCACCACCACCAGTCGGTGCGGACGACCCCGGACGCGATCCCGCCGAGGCGATGCAGCGCGTCGAGCACGGCCCGCGGGTTGGCGGCGACCAGCACGAGCGGCGCGGCGAGCGGCAGCGCGAGCGCGCGGAGCCTCCGGCCGCGGCCCGTCCACCGCGTGAGCGCGAAACCGACGCCCGCGAGCGCGACGGCGGCGAGCGCGAACCAGGCCGCGAGCGCGAGGTTGTAGGCGATGCCGGCCGGCACGCCGGCCACGCGCGCGAGCGCCGCGGCCGCGCCGTGGCCGAGGGTGTAGTAGCCGACCGGCACGCCGGCGAGCCAGGGGTCGAGCGGCGGCCAGGCCGGCGCGTCGAGCTCGTTGGCGAGCTGCATCAGGTCCATCGGCTGTTCGGTGTGGCCGGCGCCGGGGTCGAGCGAACGCAGCAGCAGCCCGCCCGCCAAGGCGAAGAGGAAGATCGCCTCGACAGCGAGAAGCGCCCGTCCGCGCGACATGACGAGCGCGGCGAGCCAGCGGCGCCGGCGGGGCTCGGCGAGAGTCGCGGCCGCGCCGGCGAGGAGCAGGACGAGCAGGGCGCGCGTGCGCGTCGCCGGCGGGGCGTCGAGCAATCCGGAAGCGAAGAGCCAGCGGTCGGCGAGCGCGAGCGCGAAGACGCCGAGCGGCTTGGCGAGCGCCCAGCCCCGGTCGGGGGAACGGCGGAAGAGCCGCGCGGCCAGGGGCAGGAAAGCCGCGGCGGCGAGCTGTACGGCGAGGTAGTAGCGCAGCGCTTCGGGCACTCGGCGGAAGCGTAGCGCACCCGCGGCCGGGTCAGGGCACGAAGCGATAGCCGACGCCGCGCACGGAGAGGATGTGGCGCGGGCGCAGCGAGTCCTCCTCGAAATACTGGCGCAGCGCGACGATCACGTTGTCGACCACGCGTTCGTTCGGGTGCTGGGGGAGCCGCCAGACCTCGGTGAGCAGCTCGCGCCGGGTGACGACCTGGTTCGGCCGCGCCAGGAAGAGCCGCATCACCTCGAGCTCCTTCTGCGAGAGCTGCGCGACGCCGTGGCGGGTGCCCGCCTCGAAGGTCTCGAAGTCGATCCAGAAGTCGCCGAACTCGTGGCGGCGCCCCTCCGTTCCGGCGCCGGCGCCGCTCTGCCGCGTCCAGCTCTGGCGGCGCAGCAGTCCCTCGACCCGCGCCAGCAGCTCGGCGAGATCGAACGGCTTGACCACGTAGTCGTCGGCGCCGCTCTTCAAGCCGAAGATGACGTCGTCGGGCTGGGCGCGGGCGGTCAGCATGAGGATCGGGGTGTAGTCGCCCGCCTGCCGGAGCCGGCGGCAGACCTCGAAGCCGTCGAGCGAGGGGAGGCGCACGTCGAGCAGCACGAGGTCGTAACGGGTGCCGCGGATCCGTTCGAGGGCGTCGGCGCCGTCGGCCGAGGCCTCGACCCGATAGCCCTTGCGCTCGAGGTTGAAGACCAGCCCCTGGGCGATCGCCTCGTCGTCCTCGACGACCAGCACGCGGGCGAGGCCCGGCTCGCTCACGACGGTCCTCCGGCGAGCGGCAGGTCGATCACCAGGAGCGTGCCGGGCCGCCCCTCCTGCGAGTGGGCGGTCACGCTGCCGCGCATCTCGCGCACCAGGCCGGCGACGATCGACAGGCCGAGACCGGTGCCGCGCCGGTGCGGCCCGCCCGGGCGGCCGCCCTGGTAGAAGCGATCGAAGATGCGTGGCAGGTCGCGCTTGGGGATGCCGGTGCCTTCGTCCTCGACCTCGATGCGGACGCTCTCGCGCCGGGTCGAGACCCGGCAGCGCACCTCGCCGCCCGGCGGCGAATGGCGCACGGCGTTTTCGATCAGGTTGTCGAAGACGCGGCGCAGCGCCTCCTCGCTGCCGAGCACCCGGGCGCCGGCGTCGATCTCGCGCGGCGAGCCGGATGCCGCGGCTCTCCGCCTGCGCCGCCGCGGACTCGACGTAGCGGGCCGCGAACTCCGAGAGGTCGACCGGCTGGAGATCCGGCGGGCGCCGCCTGCGCGCCAGCAGGCGGCTGCTCTCGAGCACCGAATCGACCAGGGCGCCCATCCGGTCCGCCTGCTGCTCGATGGTGGAGGCGAAGCGGCGGCGGGTCTCGGTCGCCAGCTCGTCCGGCTGCTGCAGCGTCTGCGCGTGCAGCTTGATCGCCGCCAGCGGCGATTTCAGCTCGTGGGTCACGTTGGAGAGGAACTCCTCCTGCTTGAGGGCGTAGCGCCGCGCCGCGAAGGCCTGGGCGAGCTGGTAGGTGAGGGCGACGATGACGAAGAAGAGGAGCACGCAGCCGACCGTGAGCAAGAGCCAGTTGATTCCCGCCGCGGTGAGGCTCGCCGCGGCGCTGCGGGAGCCCGCGCGGACCAGGTAGACCACCCAGACGACCAGCAGCGCGATGGTCGCTCCGAGCGAGAGCACGTACATGGTGACCAGCTGGGTCGAGCGGCGCAGCTTCATCGGCTCCATGCTAAGCCGGGACGGGCTCGATCGTGCGGCGGGGCGCCGCCGGGCGACGAATTCCTGACGGAATCCTGACCGCGTGGGCGCCCGGAGCCGGGCATACTCCGGAGCCATGGACGAGACCCTCCGCGACGAGAAGAACTGGCGCGCGCTGCTCGCGCCCTACAAGCAGGCCGCCTGGGGCCCGGCGCTCACCCAGCTGGCGAACACCGCGCTGCCCTTCGCGCTGCTCTGGGGCCTGATGGCGTACGCGGCGACGCGGGGCGCCTGGTGGGCGGTGCTCCCGCTCGCCGTGCCGGCCGCCTTCTTCTTCATCCGCCTGTTCATCTTCCAGCACGACTGCGGCCACGGCTCCTTCTTCCCCTCGCGGCGGGCCAACAACCTGCTGGGCGGCCTGCTCGGGGTGGTCACCCTCTTCCCTTACGGCTACTGGAAGAAGACCCACGCCGTCCACCACGCGACCTCCGGCAATCTCGACGACCGCGAGTTCGGCGACATCGTGACGATCACGGTCGCGGAGTACCGCGCGCTTTCGCCTCTCCGCCGCCTCCTGTACCGGCTCTACCGCAGCCCGCTGGTGATGTTCGCGATCGGCCCCAGCTACCAGTTCGTCCTGAAGCACCGTTTCCCCTTCGACCTGCCCTTCGCCTGGAAGCGGGAGTGGCTGAGCGTTCTGAAGACCAACCTCGCGCTCGCCGCCGTCTACTCGGGCGCGATCCTCGCGCTGGGCTGGCGGACGGTCCTCATGGTGCAGGCGCCGATCATCGTCGTCGCCGGCGCGCTCGGCGTCTGGCTCTTCTACGTCCAGCACCAGTTCGAGGACACCTACTGGGAGCACGAGGAGGCGTGGGACTTCTACCGCGCCGGCGCGCACGGCAGCTCGTTCTACGACCTCGGCCGCGTCGGCCACTGGCTGACCGGCAACATCGGCTACCACCACATCCACCACCTGGCGAGCCAGATCCCGAACTACCGGCTGGCCGCCTGCTTCGACGAGAACCCCGCGCTGCAGCGGGCGACCCGCCTCACCGTCCGCCAGAGCCTGCGCTGCGCGCGCCTGCGCCTCTGGGACGAGCAGCGCCGGACGATGATCTCGTTCCGCGATCTGTCCGCCCCGGCGCTCGCAGCGGCCGACACCGGCGTCGCCGCCGGCGGCTGAGCCGCCGCCGGCGTCACTCCGAAGGGGGCTCGCCGGAGCGCGCGCCGGTCCGGTAGACGCCCTCCTCGAACGCCTCGCGCTCCTCGGCCGCGCGCTTGCCGCCGGGGCCGAGCTCTTCGCCCAGGACCTTCATCGACGCGGCCAGCAGGCCACTGCCGCGCGCTCCGCGCCGGCGCTCGTACTCCTCGTCGCTCCAGCCGCGCGAGCGGCGGGCGAGCAGGCCGAGGCCCACGGCGACCGCGGCGACGGAGGCCGCGAGCAGGGCGAGCAGGGCGAACGGTGCCATGGCGGATCGGGTGCCGGCCGGCTCAGCCGACCGGCGCCGGTTCGGCCGGGGCCGGCTGGACGATCTCGACCCGGAGCGCCCCCTGGGCGACGTCGACCCGGACGCTGGCGCCCTCGCCCGCCTCGCCGGCGATCAGGGCGCGGCCGATGCGGGTCTCGAGCTGGCGCTGCAGGAAGCGCTTGAGGGGCCGGGCGCCGTAGACCGGGTCGTACCCTTCGCGGGCGACCAGCGTCCGCGCGGCGGGCGAGATCTCGAGCGCGACGCCGCGCTCCTCGAGCCGGCGGCTCAGATCCGCCGTGAGCAGATCGACGATGCGCTCGATCTCGGGCAGGCTGAGCGGCCGGAACAGCACGACGTCGTCGAGCCGGTTGAGCAGCTCGGGGCGGAAGTGGGCGCGCAGGTCGCGCATCACGGCCTGGCGGGCGCTCTCGGCGAGCTCGCCGCCGGCCCCGATCCCCTCGACCAGGTGCGCCGAGCCGATGTTCGAGGTGAGGATCACCACCGTGTTCTTGAAGTCGACGGTGCGCCCCTGCGCGTCGGTCAGGCGGCCGTCGTCGAGCAGCTGGAGGAGCACGTTGAAGACGTCGTGGTGCGCCTTCTCGACCTCGTCGAAGAGGATCACGGAGTAGGGCTTGCGCCGCACCGCCTCGGTGAGCTGGCCGCCCTCCTCGTAGCCGACGTAGCCGGGCGGAGCGCCGATCAGCCGCGACACCGTGTGCTTCTCCATGTACTCGGACATGTCGATGCGCACCAGGTTCTCCTCGCTGTCGAAGAGCGCCTGCGCGAGCGCCTTGGCGAGCTCGGTCTTGCCGACGCCGGTGGGACCGAGAAAGAGGAACGAGCCGATCGGCCGGCGCGGGTCCTTGATGCCCGAGCGGGCGCGCAGCACCGCGTCGGCGACCGCGGCGACCGCCTCGTCCTGGCCGACCACGCGCCGGTGGAGGATCTCGTCGAGCCGGAGCAGCTTCTCGCGCTCGCCCTCGACCAGCCGGGTGACGGGAATGCCGGTCCACCGCGCCACCACCTCGGCGATCTCCTGCTCGGTGACCTCCTCGCGCAGGAGCCGCGCGCCGCCCGCGCCGTCTGTGGCGCCGGCTCCGCCGGCGATCGACAGCTCGGCCTCCTTCACCTTGCTCTCCAGTGAAGGGATCAGGCCGTGGCGCAGCTCGGCCGCGCGGTTCAGGTCGTAGGCCCGCTCGGCATCCTCGACCGCGCGACGGGCGCTCTCGAGCTCCTCGCGCAGTTGCCGAACCGACCCGATGGCGGCCCGCTCGTCCTCCCACTTGCCCCTTATCTGGAGCAGTTTCTCCTTCTGATCCGCCAGCTCCGCCTGGAGCTCGCCGAGCCGCTCGCGCGAGGCCTTGTCCTTCTCCTTCTTGAGCGCCGCCTCTTCGATCTCGAGGCGGAGGACTCTGCGGGTGACCTCGTCGAGCGCCTGCGGCATCGAGTCGATCTCGGTGCGGATCATCGCGCTCGCCTCGTCGACCAGGTCGATCGCCTTGTCGGGCAGGAAGCGGTCGGAGATGTAACGGTTCGAGAGCGTCGCGGCGGCGACCAGCGCGTTGTCCTGGATGCGCACGCCGTGGTGGACCTCGTAGCGCTCCTTCAAGCCGCGCAGGATCGAGATCGTGTCCTCGACCGTCGGCGCGTCGACCATCACGGGCTGGAAGCGGCGCTCGAGCGCCGCGTCCTTCTCGACGTGCTTCCTGTACTCGTCGAGCGTGGTGGCGCCGATGCAGTGCAGCTCGCCGCGCGCCAGCATCGGCTTGAGCAGGTTGCCGGCGTCGGTCGAGCCTTCGGTCTTGCCCGCGCCGACGATGGTGTGGAGCTCGTCGATGAAGAGCAGGATCCGCCCCTCGCTGCGCTTGATCTCGTTGAGCACCGCCTTCAGGCGCTCCTCGAACTCGCCCCGGTACTTGGCGCCGGCGAGCAGCGCGCCCATGTCGAGCGAGAAGAGCGCGCGGTCCTTCAGCCACTCGGGCACGTCGCCCTTGACGATGCGCTGGGCGAGCCCCTCGACGATCGCGGTCTTGCCGACGCCCGGCTCGCCGATCAGCACGGGGTTGTTCTTGGTCTTGCGCGACAGGATGCGCACGACGCGGCGGATCTCCTCGTCGCGCCCGATCACCGGATCGAGCTTGCCGCGGCGGGCCTCGCCGACCAGGTCGACGCCGTACTTCTCGAGCGCCTCGTAGGTCGCTTCCGGGTCGGCGGAGGTCACGCGCTGGTGGCCGCGCACGGCGGTGAGCGCCGCGAGGAAGCGGTCGCGGTCGATCCCGGACTGGCGCAGGAGGCGGGCAGCCGCGCCCGGCGGTGTCTCCTCGAGCAGCGCGAGGAAGAGATGCTCGACCGAGACGTACTCGTCCTTGAGCCGGCGGGCCTCGTCGCCGGCGCGCACCAGCGCTTCCTGGAAGCGCTGGGTCACGTAGAGCTTGCCGGGCTCGGCGCCGCCGCCCGACACCGCCGGGCGCCGGGCGAGCTCCGCCTCCACCGCCTCGGCGAGGGGCCCGAGCGGCACTTCGAGACGGGCCAGCAGGCGGGGTACGAGCCCCTCCGGGGCGGCGAGCAGCGCGGACAGCAGGTGCTCGAGGTCGACTTGCTGGTGACCTCGGCGCACCGCCTCGGCCTGCGCGGCCGCCACCGTTTCCTGGGATTTCTGGGTCAGTCGATCGAGACTCATCTGGCGTCACCTCAGCTGCCGCGTTCGCCCCGCGGCCGGAAACTCGAGTTGTCGCGCAGCTCGCCGAAGAGCTGCTTCTCCTTCGGGGAGAGGCTCTCCGGTACGACGATGCGGATCTCGACGTAGAGATCGCCGCCGTCGCCTCCGGAGCCGCCCGGGTAGCCCCGGCCCTTGACCCGGATCTTCCGTCCCGACGAGGTTCCCGCAGGGATACGGATCCGGACGCGGCCGTCGAGCGTCGGGATCTCCGCCTCGGTGCCGAGCGCGGCCTCCCAGGGGGCGACGTCGAGTGCCATGTGGAGGTCGCGCCCCTCCAGGCGGAAGTCAGGGTGGGGAGCGAGGTCGACGCGGAGCAGGAGGTCGCCGTGGGCGCCGCCGTCGCGCCCGCTCTCGCCCTGTCCGGGGACGCGCACCGTCTGACCCGGGAGGATCCCCTTCGGCAGGTTGACGCGGATCCGGCGCGTCTCGCCGTCGGGCGACTGGAGGGCGAGCTCGCGCACGCCGCCACGCGCCGCCTCGTCGAGCGTCAGGCGGAGCAGGACCTCCTGGTTCGCTCCCGGGCGCGCCCATCCGCCGCGGCCGTCGTTGGTCCACTGCGCCCAGTTGCCGCGCCCGCCGGCGCCGCGCTTCGCGGCCTCGCCGAACAGCGACTCGAAGAACTGGGAGAAGCCGGACGAGCCGGTGCCGAAGCCGCCGCTCCCGAAGTCGAAGCGGAACTCCTCGAAGCCCGGAGGGGGGGCGCCTCCCTGCGCGCGCGCCTTCCAGGCGGCGCCGAACTGGTCGTACTTCGAGCGTTTCTCGCCGTCCTTCAGGACCTCGTAGGCCTCGGCGACCTCCTTGAACTTCGCCTCCGCGCCGGGGTTCTTGTTGACGTCGGGGTGGAACTTGCGGGCGAGCTTCCGGTAGGCCTTCTGGATATCCTCGGAAGTGGCGTCGCGCCCGACCCCGAGAATCTCGTAGTAGTCCTTGTAATCCAAGGTGTTCGCCCTTTCCGTCCGCGCTCGCACGGACCCGGCTCAAGAGGACATCTTGAGTGCGAGTCTGTCACATTTCTAAACGAACGACGGGGCATCTTCATTCCCGGGCGCCGTCCGCAGAAAAGACGAAAGGCGCGCCGAGGCGCGCCCTTCGCAATCCGGGTCGGGTCCTGCCGCGGCGGTTCCGCGGCGGGTCGAGATCAGGGCGGGGTCAATCCGAAGTGCTCGTAGTTCTTCGCGACGAAGTCCTTCCACTTGTCCGGGACCTCTTCGGCCGGGAAGATCGCCTGGACCGGGCAGGCATCGATGCAGAGGCCGCAGTCGATGCACTCCTCGGGCTGGATGTACAGCTGCACCCACTCCTCGTTCTTGCCGTAGATGCAGTCGACGGGGCAGACGTCGACGCAGGCCGTGTCCTTCACGGTGATGCAGGGCTCGGTGATGATGTGCGGCATTCCGCTCTCCCGTAGGTCCGATGCTCGGGGCGCTTCCGTCAGGCTCAGGGCCCACCTCGTCCGGACCGCGTCCGCTTCGCGCGGAGCGGAGACCGACGCCGGGCCGGGGTGATTGTATCGGCTCGCGCGCAGGCTCTCAACGCTCGCGGGACGACGTTTGCAGGCAAAGAAAAACGGCCGGGCCTGATGGCCCGGCCGTTCGACCGGCAACCCGCGAGGGCTGACCGGACTCCTGAACTCAGTTCGGGCGGGGGTTGAGGAACGGCTGGCAGCTGGAAACCGGCTGCGCCGCCGCGATGCCCGCGCTGTAACGGCCCTCGGCCTTGAACACCGAGACGACCCACGCCTGGTGATAGTCGCCCGCGATGTTGAGGTCCATCAGCGTCCAGCCGGACTCCGGGGTCGCGCCGAAGCGGGAGACCGGAACGCGCTGCGCTTCGATCGGGAAGTAGATGTCCTCCTCCGGGCAGGGCGAGATCGTGCAGCCGCCCTCTTCCGGGTTTTCCTGCTCGTCGAACACCAGGACGGTGTTCTGCTCGAGCGGGTACCAGCTCGGGCCGGCGGCGCAGCTGAAGCCGTCGGTCGACGGGGCGTTCGAGTCGCGCCACACCAGGTAGTCCGTGCCGCCGGTGAACGCCGCGTTGTCGTAGTAGAGCGCCGCCGCGATGCTGGGCAGCGGCTCGCGGTAGTCGCCGTAGATCCCGCCACCGACGCAGCGGCCCCAGAAGGTGCCGTTCACGAACGGATAGGGCTGCGGAACCTGGGTGGGGAAGGCCTCGAGCGCGACCATCGCGTCGCCCTGGGCGAAGTTCTGGTCGCCCTCGACCATGTACCAGTTGCCCCAGAGGACGTTCTGGAAAGTGATGGCGGAGAGGTAGCCGGCGTCGCAGGGGCGCAGCAGCGTGCACGAGTTCATCGTGTCGACCGTCACGTAGCCGCGGGCGATGCCGTCGCCGTAGTCCGCGCCGCCGCAGTTGCCGTAGATCGACGAGACGCCGCCGGTCAGGATCGACTGCAGGTGGTCGAGGAAGTCCGCGTCGAGCGCCGGCTCGTCGTACGGGAAGAAGCCGTTGCAGGAGGCGAAGTTGATGTCCTGCGAGAAGATGCCCTGCGGGCTGATGCCGTCCGTCGGATCCTGGCCGGCCGAAGCGGTGACCGGGAGGATGCCGTCACGGATGATCAGGCCCATGCTGACCGTCTGCATGTCGTAGCCGGTCAGGTAGATGTTGAAGTCGAGGGCCTCGACGGACATGTCGGTCCACACGATGACGTGGGTCAGGACGGCGGTCGCCGAGGCGTTGTTGATCGTGAACAGGGTGTCCACGCCGGCCGGGTTCGCGATGTCGACTTCGAAATACGGCAGCAGCAGCGTGGCGCCCGGCACCTGGTCGATCGTACACGTGGCGGCGTTGGCGCCCCCGGCGACAGCGACGCCGAGGAGCACTGCGAGGATTGCTTTTCTCAAGTTCTCTTCTCCCTGTAAGAGTTGCTTCGTGAACAAAGTCTTAAAGTGCGGACAGCTGGACTCAGTCGGCGAACCGCAGGTTCAGGTACGGCTGGCAGGTCGAAACCGGCTGCGCCGCCGCGATGCCCGCGGAGTAGCGGCCCTCGGCCTTGAACACCGAAACCACCCAGGCCTGCCCGTAGTCGGCGAACTGGTTCAGGTCGAGCAGCGTCCAGCCCGACTCCGGCGTGCCGCCGAGCGCGGCGACCGGGACGCGCTGCGCCTCGATCGGGAAGTAGATGTCCTCCTCCGGGCAGGGCGAGATCGTGCAGCCGCCCTCTTCCGGGTTCTCCTGCTCGTCGAACACGATGACCGCGTTCTGCGGGATCGGGTACCAGTTCGGGCCGGCGGCGCAGCTGAAGCCGTCGGTCGACGGGGTGTTCGAGTCGCGCCACACCAGCAGGTCGGTGCCGCCCGTGAACGCCGCGTTGTCGTAGAACACCGAAGCGAAGATGCTGGGCAGCGGCTCGCGGTAGTCGCCGTAGATCCCGCCACCGACGCAGCGGCCCCAGAAGGTGCCGTTCACGAACGGATAGGGCTGCGGAACCTGGGTGGGAAAGGCCTCGAGCGCGACCATCGCGTCGCCCTGGGCGAAGTTCTCGTCGCCCTCGACCATGTACCAGTTGCCCCAGAGGACGTTCTGGAAAGCGATGGCGGAGAGGTAGCCGGCGTCGCAGGGGCGCAGCAGCGTGCACGAGTTCATCGTGTCGACCGTCACGTAGCCGCGGGCGATGCCGTCGCCGTAGTCCGCGCCGCCGCAGTTGCCATAGATCGACGAGACGCCGCCGGTCAGGATCGACTGCAGGTGGTCGAGGAAGTCCGCGTCGAGCGCCGGCTCGTCGTACGGGAAGAAGCCGTTGCAGGAGGCGAAGTTGATGTCCTGCGAGAAGATGCCCTGGGGGCTGATGGTGTCCGTCGGGTCCTGGCCGTCGGTCGCGGTGACCGGGAGGATGCCGTCACGGATGATCAGGCCCATGCTGACCGTCTGCATGTCGTAGCCGGTCAGGTAGATGTTGAAGTCGAGGGCCTCGACGGACATGTCGGTCCACACGATGACGTGGGTCAGGACGGCGGTCGCCGAGGCGTTGTTGATCGTGAACAGGGTGTCCACGCCGGCCGGGTTCGCGATGTCGACTTCGAAATACGGCAGCAGCAGCGTGGCGCCCGGCACCTGGTCGATCGTACACGTGGCGGCGTTGGCGCCTCCGGCCATGGCGAGGCCGAGCAGCAGGGCGAGCAGTGCTTTCTTCAAAATCATCTCCTTGTCGCGATCCTTCGTGTTCACGGTCCGGCAAATCCGCAGGACGCCCCTGCGCGCCGATACTGTACAGGTTACCTTCAAAAAATGCTAGGGCACCATCCCTTGGGGTGGGTCCATCTTGCCGCAGTGCGGCGCAAAGCTCTTGACTTTCTTGCCGCGCCGCGGAATCATCCTATCGCAGCTGCCGCATTGCGGCAAGACTCCTGGAGCGAGGAAGCCATGGCCCGTCTGATCAAGCGCTACGAGAGCCGCAAGCTCTACGACACCGAGGAGAGCCGTTACGTCTCGCTCGACGAGCTCGCCGAGTGGATCCGGGCCGGTGCCGAGGTCCAGGTCGTCGACAACGCGACCGGAGCCGACGTCTCCTCCCAGACGCTGACCCAGATCATCCTCGACGAGGGCCGCCGGGGCACCGCATTCCTGCCCACCGAGCTGCTGCACGAGCTGGTGCGGGCCGGCCAGCGCGCGGTCGAGACCGGCGTCGAGCAGGTCCAGCACCGGGTGGACCGCTTCTTCCAGGCCTCGATCGACCGCCTCGGGCCGGTTCGCCGCGCCCGCGAGGAGATGGACCGCCTGCGCAGCCGACTCGAAGAGCTCGAGAGCTCCCTCACCCGCCTCGAGGAGGACCAACCCTCGAAGCCCTCCGCCCGGCGCGCGGTTCCGCGCGCCGCGGCGTCCACCACGACCGTCGCGCGCCGCGAGCGGCGCAAGAAGGGAGAATCGTCATGATCCGCATCGAGATCCCGCAGAGCCTGCGCGAGATGCCCGCCCCGCTCACCAACCTGGGCACCGAAGCCGCCGCGCTCGGCCGGCAGGTCTGGCTCGCCGGTCTTGGCCTGTTCGCCACCGTCGAGGAGAATGCCGCGAGCACGTTCGACCGCATGGTCACCAAGGGCAGGCGCTCGCGCTTCGCCCCCGTCGCCGAGGCCGAGAAGGCGGTCGACACGGCCCGCCGGCAGGCCAGGAAGGTCGGCCGCGAGGTCGGCGTCGTGGTCGAGGACCAGGTCGCGGTCGTTCTGGGCCGCCTGGGCGTGCCGTCGCGCCGCGAGGTGCAGGAGCTGACCCGCCGCGTCGAGAAGCTGGCCGAGAGCCTGCGCTGAGTCGAGCCTCCAACCGAAGTCACCGAATCCACGCCTCGAAAGGAGGCTTGAAATGGCCAAGAAGAAGATCGACGTCGAGGACATGCAGAAGAACGTGAAGGAATCGGCCCAGCGGATCTGGCTGGCCGGGCTGGGCGCCCTCGCGACCGCCGAGGAGGAGGGCGGCAAGCTGTTCAAGAACCTGGTCAAGAAGGGCGAGGCCTATGAGTCGAAGGCCAAGGGCAAGCTCGAGGGGCTGCGCGACCAGGTCGGCGACGTCGCGGGCAAGGCCCGCCAGGGCGCCACCGGCGCCTGGGGCAAAGTCGAAGACGTCTGGGACGACAAGGTCGCCGGGACGCTGCGCAAGATCGGCGTGCCGAGCCGGGACGAGATCTCGAACCTCACCCGCCGCGTCGAGGAGCTGACCGCGCTGGTCGAGTCCAAGGCTCGCCGCAAGCGGCCGGCGCCGCGCAAGAAGGCGGCAGCACCCCGCCGGACGCGCTGATCCCATGGCCACCGCCGCCCGCAGGAAGAAGGCCGAGGACCCGAAGGTCGGCCTCGCCCTGGCGGGCGGCGGTCCGGAAGGCGCCATCTACGAGATCGGCGCCCTGCGGGCGCTCGACGAGGCGATCGAGGGGCTCGACCTCAACGACCTCTTCGTCTACGTCGGCGTCTCCGCCGGCGCGTTCATCGCCGCCAATCTCGTCAACGGCCTGACCACGGCGCAGATGTGCCGCGCCATCGTCAAGCACGAGCCGGGCGAGCACCCCTTCACCCCCGAGACGTTCTTCACGCCGGCGGTCGGCGAGTTCGTGCGCCGGGGCCTCTCGGTCCCCAGGCTGATCTCGCAGGCGTTCGCGCAGTTCGCGCGCGACCCCGACGACCGCACGCTGACCGACTCGATGACGCGGCTGTCGCGGGCGCTGCCGGTCGGGGTCTTCGACAACGAGCCGATCCGGGCCTATCTGCGCGGCATCTACTCGATCCCGGGTCGGACCGACGACTTCCGCGAGCTCAGACACGCCCTCTACATCGTCGCGGCGGAGCTCGACTCCGGCAACGCCGTGCGTTTCGGCGAGCCGGGCTGGGACCACGTGCCGATCTCGCGCGCCGTGCAGGCCTCGTCCTCGCTGCCGGGCCTCTATCCGCCGGTCGAGATCGACGGCCGCTTCTACGCCGACGGCGTGCTGCTGAAGACCCTGCACGCGTCGGTGGCGCTCAACCATGGCGCAAAGCTGCTGATCTGCATCAACCCGATCGTGCCGGTCGACCTCACCGAGGCGGACGCCCTCGGCGGACTGAGCGAGCGGCAGCTGGTCCGGCGCGGGTTGCCGACGGTGCTCTCGCAGACCTTCCGCACCCTGATCCACTCACGGCTCGCCGTCGGCATGGCGGCCTACGAGAAGCGCTACCCGAACGCCGACGTGATCCTCCTCGAGCCCTCGCGCGGCGACTACAAGATGTTCTTCACGAACGTCTTCAGCTTCTCGGCGCGGCGCGCCGTGGCCGCCCACGCCTACCAGGCGACGCGGCGCGACCTGCTCGCGCGCTTCGACAAGCTGGCGCCGATTCTCCGCCGCCACGGCGCGAAGCTCCGCAAGGACGTCCTGGAGGACCCGGATCGCGACCTCTGGGAAGGCGTCGGAGTGCCGGCGGAGCCCCGCGAGCACGCGAGCGGCGTCGAGACGATCCATCGCCTCGACCAGCTCCTCGACCGCCTCCAGGACCGCCTGCGCTAGCGCGAACCGCGGCAGGCCGGAGCCGCGGCCTTCGGAACATCCGGGCGATCCCGGACGAAAAGCCCATAGAAGAAGGAAGAGGTCGGCGGAGCGGCCGTGAGTCGAGCGTGGCGATCTCGCCGCGCGGAGCGTTCAGGCCAGGACAGGACAGGCCAGGCCGGGCCGGGCCCTGCGGAGTCTTCCGGCGAGTGAACTCCCGGGGCCGGAGCGTGGGAGCTGGAAACCTCGACTTCAGCCAGAGGCCGCCCGCCCGAAGGCGTCTGGCGCAGCGCGGAGAAGGGCACCAGCGTCCCTCGCGCAGCGGCGGCCACCGCACCAGCCCCTTCTATGGGCATGTTTCTTTCTCTGTTCTCTTCTTCTTCTTCTTCTTCTTCTTCCTCTTGCGATTCGCCTCGATGACGCGCGCATCGCCGGTGGACGAGGCGCGGCCGAATACGGAGAGGGCCGGCGCGGGGCCGGCCCTCGGGGAAGCGGAGTCGGATTCCTGCAGGTTCAGGGCTTGGGTTCAGGCGCCTGCGGCGCCGGCGGGGTCGGATGGTGCTCCTTCATCCACTCGCCGAGGCCGGCCATGTCCTTCACCATCTCCTGGAAGCGCTTGCCCTCCTTGGTGAGCTTCTTCGAGCCGGGCTTCGCGACGTGGCAGTTGGTGCACTTGCCGAACGTCGACTTGAGCTCGGCATAGCCGTCGAGGGTGCGCACGGTCTCGAAGTACTTGCCCTGGTCGGTGAGCAGCTTGCTGCCCGGCTTGTCGTGGCAGGCCGTGCACTCGAGCCCTTCCTGCTTGCCCAGCGCCTCGGTGCCGGAGGCGAGCGTGGCGGTGAAGAGCGCGGCGAGCCCCAGGGTGGCGGTTGCGGCGAGGACGATGCGATGCGGTCTCATGGCGCGCTCCTCTCTCAGCCCTTGTTTCGCGCCTTGGCCCAGGAGACGCCGAAGACGACCGTCCACTGGCTGTGGTCGACGCGAGTGCCGGGGCCGAATGGGTTGACCATCGGGTTGGGGTTGTTGTTGGTGTTCGAGGCGTTGAAGGCGTGCTCGATCGCCCACTCGTAGGTGACGCTGCCGCGCAGGTGACTGGCGCCAATCGCGAGGTGGTGCTCGGTGGTGGCGGGGAAGAGCGGCGTCAGCGTCTCGTCGGGCACCGGGTTCTCGCCGTAGTTCCAGCCCGCGCGCAGCGTGGTGCGCTCGTTCAGCCGGTACTCCGTGGCGAGCGCCAGCACCCACTGGTCCTGCCAGTCGAACACGAAGTCCAGGTTGACCTGCGGCGGCGCGCCGGCCACCGAGGGGTCGGTGCCGACCACCGAGATGGTGTCGAGGGCGTCGTCCCAGAAGTAGCGCTTGACGTCGAAAGCGATCAGCCAGTCGTCGGTGGCGCGAAAGGCGGTGCCGACGCCGGCCTGCGCGGCGAAGGTGAAGCCGTTCATCTCCGCGTCATAGCGCACGGCCTGCCCGAGACCCGGCATCGCCTCGAAGTTGACGGACAGCTTGCCGTCCTCGAAGGTCGAATCGGTTTCGGTCTGGTACATCGCGCCGAGCGTCCAGCGCTGCGCGGGGCGCCACCACCAGCCCAGACGGAGGCTGGTCTGCAGTCCTGCGGCATCCTCCATTTTCGGCCCGAAGAAGCTCATCGCCGGATTCTGGGTGTTGAAGAAGGAGGTCGACGGGAAGAGCCGGAACGCGGCGTCGGCGTAGCCGAGGTTGAGCGTGGCGCCGATCGCCGAGTCCTCGCTGAACGAATAGGCGACGGTCGGCGACAGCGTCATGAAACGCACCTGGGTGTAGCTCTGGTCCTGGGTGCCGAAGAAGGTGTTGAGCTCGTTGAAGGTCGCGCCCATGCCCCCCTGCGCGATGAAGCCGACGCCCCAGGCCCAGGGTGTTTCCTTGCCGGAGCGGACCCAGGCGAAGGCGGGCAGCGGGAAGTAGCGGCTCTCGGCGTCGGTCGGGCCGTTCGACCATGTTCTCGAACTCGAGCGACGGCGCCATCACCGCGAGGCTGGCGGTGAAGTGGTCGCCCTGGAGCTGGGCGATGCCGGCCGGGTTGGCGTTGAGGCCGAGCGTGCGATCCGAGATCGCGAGGCTGGCGCCGGCGCGGCCCATCGCTTCTGCGCCGTAGCCGGTCAGGTAGAGGCCGTTGGTGGCGTGCGCGGCGGTGGCGAGGGCCGCGAGCGCCAACCCGGCGAGGGCGAGACGATGCGCTGGTTTCATCGGACGACTCCCTGGTTCTTCTCGATTGGGGGATTCGACGAGCCGGCGACGGACAGGAGCGGCCTGGGCAGTCCCGCGATGCGGGCGACCAGCGCCTCGGTCCGTGTCGGAAAGAGCTCCCGGAGCTCCGCCGGAGCCATCCCGGCGAGCCGCGAGAGGTTCGCGAGCGAAGGCGCGCGTCCGTCGCGCGCGCTCGCCTCGCGGCAGCAGAAGAGGACCTTCCAGTGCCCAGACGTCAGGCGCGCCAGGCCGCTCGCGCGCGCCAGGTCTTCGGCGACCTCGGGGGTCCAGGCGAGCTCGTCGACCAGAAAGCCCTCGGCGTCGAGGGCGACGTGCGGCAGGTCGAGGTCGAGACGGGACATGGCGGGCTCGCGCTCCGCGAGCCGCCTGTCGCAGAACCCGTGCCTCCACCGCAAACGCTGCAAACAAGAGCCAGCGACCGCGCGAAACGCCAGCCAGGGGGCCCGATGAAACGATCCGCTGCAACATCCGGTAGCGGAGTTGAAACGACCTGAAACGCTCGCTCGGAAGGAAGCCACCCCTTCGATCGGATACATCCAGCTGACCGGCCGCTGGTGGTAGATGAGGCGAACAGCTCCATAGAAGGGAGGGGCGGCGGGCCGGGCCTGGCAGGTCGGGCGCCCATAGACCCACCTCTACGACCGGTTCCAGCCGCGGCCGCCGTGACCACCGCCGCCGAAGAACCCGCCTCCGCGAGAGCTGCCAGCCGCGGCAACAGCTGCCGCCGCCGGCGAACGACCCGCCTCCGCAACAGCCGCCAGCAGCTTCCCTTCTATGGGCTTTTGCTTCTTTGCTTCTCTTTCTTCTTCTTGTTTCGCTTCTCAGGTCACGAGGCCGAGCTCGCGCATGCGGCGCCAGAGGGTGGTGCGGCTGATGCCCAGGGCCCGCGCCGCCGGTCCGCGCCGCCAGCGGTGGTCCTCGAGCGCGCGGCGCAGCGATTCGGTCTCGCCGACGATCGGGTGGACTCCGCTGTCCTGCGGGCGATCGCCGGACTCGCGAACGGCGGAGGGCGGGCCCGCGGGGGCCGCGTGCCGCACGGCGGCGCCGAGCGGCACCAGCGTGGGCAGGTCCTCGGGCAGGATGGTCTGGCCGCGGCAGATGGCGACCGCGTACTCGAGCGCGTTCTCGAGCTCTCTCACGTTGCCGGGCCAGTCGTGGGCGAGCAGATCGCGCAACGCTTCCGGCGACAGGCGCAGCGTCCGCCCGTGGCGCGCCGAGACGCGCGCCAGGATCGAGCGCACCAGCGGCTCGACGTCTTCGCCGCGCGTGCGCAGCGGCGGGATCTCGATCGGCACGACGCGCAGGCGGTAGAAGAGATCCTCGCGGAACCGCCCCTCGCGCACGGCGCGCTGGAGGTCGACGTGCGTGGCGGCGATCACCCGCGCGCGGCTGTGGCGGGAGCGGTTCTCGCCGATCCGCTCGAAGCTGCCGTCCTGCAGGACCCTCAGCAGCTTGACCTGCAGGGGCAGCGGCAGGTCGCCGACCTCGTCGAGGAAGAGCGTGCCCTCGGAGGCGACCTCGAAGCGGCCGAGCCGGTCGCGTACGGCGCCGGTGAACGAGCCGCGCGCGTGGCCGAACATCTCGCTTTCCAGCAGCTCTCCGGGCAGCGCGCCGCAGTTGACGGCGACGAAGGGGCCGTTGCGCCGCGGCGAGCGCTCGTGCAGCGCGCGCGCGATCACTTCCTTGCCGACTCCGCTCTCGCCGGTCAACAGGACCGTGGCGTCGCTCTCGCGGAGGTTCTCGACCAGCGAGAAGATCCGCTGCATCGCGGGGGAGCGGGCGACGATGCAGCCGTGGGACAGAGAGCCGGCGGCGGCGGCGGCGATCTCCTCTTCCGCGGGGCGGAGGATCACGGCGTAGGCGACGCGCGGGTCGCAGGCGGCCTCGGGCGGCGGGCAGATCGGCGCCGCCGACACCGCGAGCAGGCGTGGCTCGCCATCGATCCCGCGCAGCACCGCGCGCCACCCTTCGCGCCGCTCGCCGGCCTCGAGCGCCAGCCGGAGAGCGCCGCCCGGGGCGAAGAGCCCGCCGGCGACGAGATCGTCGACCGCCCGCCCGGCCACGGCCGCGGCGGCGCCGGGCCCGAGCAGGTCGTCGAGGACGTAGGAGGCGTGGACGACGCGGAAGCCCCGGTCCAGGCAGAGGAAGACGCGGCTGAACGCCGCGAACGCGGCGGACACGCCGATCCAGGCGGCTTCGCCGGGGGAGACGACGGTTTCTTCGATCAGGGTCTCGGTCATCGGCCGGTCTCCACGGAATCAGCAGCCTTCCTTCTTCTTCTCGCCGGCCGGCGCCGCGCCTGCGGGCGCGACGGGCGGCGACCACCTGCGCCACGGGCGGCGCGACCGGGGCGAGCGCCGCGGACGCGTGCCGGGCGCGGTGGCCGCGCGAGGGTGCCGCCGAAGTGGCGCGGCGCGCTCGGCGGCCTTCGCGAAGGCGATCCGCTCCGCCGGCGCGGCGGCCGCGGCGGGATGCGACCGGGTAGAGCACCTGCTCCTTCCAGCTGCTTGAGCCCGTCGACCAGGATGTAGACCGCCGGGTACTGCTTCGCCTTGAACAGCATCCAGGCCTGCGCCGAGTGGATCCCCTCCGCGGAGTAGAGGACGATCTTCTCGTTGCGCGGGAGCTCCGCGTCGGGGAGGTCGGTGATGGCGAGCCGCTCGCGCCGGGGATGTGGTAAGCCGCGAAGTCGGCCTCGTGGCGCAGGTCGATCGAGCCGGAAGTCCTGCCGTCCGGCGATCGAGCCAGTCGGCGAGCTCGTCCGGCTCACGTGATCGACCTCGCCTTCGACGATCGCCGCGAGCTCCGCGCTGTCGAGGGTGACGCGCCCGCGGGTCGTGGGGTCGCCGATCAGCGAAGGCGCCGACGCCGAGAGCGACGCCGAGCAGAGCGCCAGGCGCTGCGGGAGCGGCCGGCCCGACCAGAGTCCGCCGCGTTCATGCGTCCTCCCTGCCGGCGGTCGCCGAAGCTTCTTCTCGAGCGAGCCGCCGCGCCGAAGCCGCCGAGCGCCATCAGCACGACCAGCAAGACCACGAGGCCGAACGGCAGGCCGAGCACCTCGGGCAGCGTCAGGCGGCCGAGCGTCGATCGACTCCGCGAAGCCGAGCGATCGACGGCCAGGCCTCGCCGATCGCGAAGATGCCGAAGACGATGCCGAGCACGAAGACGAGGGCGTCGAGCTTGCCGGTGGCGACCGCGACCATCGAGGTGCCCGGGCAGTAGCCGCCGACGACGAAGCCGACGCCGAGCAGCAGGCCGCCGACGACCTGCGGCGCCAGAGTAGGTCGGCGAGACGTAGACCAGCGAGAGGTCGACGACGCCGAGCCAGCCGAGGTAGAAGAGCCCGAGCATCGCGGTGACGATCGCGGTGAACATCACGCGGAAGACCGCCATGTCCGGAAGTAGAACTGGGCGGTGAGCTTCCTGGCGCGAGCCGAAGCCGGCCCGCTCGAGGAAGAAGCCGAAGCCGATGCCGATGACGAAGGCGACGACGAGCGACATCTCGTCGCCGAAGACGCCGAACTTGAAGAAGGGGGCGTTCATAGCCACTGCCTTTCGAACGAACCAGGCCGCGCCGTAGGCGCCGGCGAAGACACAGCATCATGAAGACCCAGCCGCCGGCCGAGAGCAGCGCGCCGCCGGTCAGCGCCTGGCCGCTGGTGCAGCCGCGCGCGAGCTTGGCGCCGACGCCCATGAGCGCCCCGCCGACGAAGGCGAGGGCGAAGCGGCCGCGGGTCGAGATGCGCGGGCCCTTCTCGACGCATCCGGCGCACGCGGCCGGCGAGCATCCCGGAGAGGAAGCCGCCGACGAGCACGCCGAGCACCTCGAAGACCAGCCACTCCTTGAGCGGGTGGCCGACGCCGGCCTCGAGGTACTCCTTCCAGAACGGGTTGCTCTCGGCGTGGGCCGGAGCCACCGTGTCGACGAGCGACGGCGCAAGCCGAAGACGAAGGCACCGGAGGCTCCGAGGCCGCGGCCCATCACCACGAAGGCGGCGAGCAGCACGAGGCCGAGGCCGATGCCGGCGAGATAGGGATTCATGTAGCGGCGCCGGTGCGGCGCGAGGTGGTCGTGGGCGTGAGGTCGACATGTCGGTGGTTCCTCCAGAGGTCTCGGGGAGGGCTCAGCCGGGTCCAGTGGCTGGCCTGGCCCGCCTGGACGATCACGAAGCGGAGCGCGAGACCGCCGGCGATCACCAGGATCGGCGCGATCGGGGTGTGGGCGACGCGGTGCGTCGACGGCGAGGAGCTGGACGCCAAGCGGCACCACGATGCCGAGACCGACCACGACGACCCAGAAGAAGGCGCGTAGGGTCCGGCGATCAGCAGGTCCGCCGCATTCGCCTGGGCGGCGCCGGCGGTCAGCAGGCCGACCAGGAAGAGCGCGAGGAAGCCGATCTCGACCAGGAGGAAGCCGTTGTCGGCCTTGGCCAGCAGCTCGCGCTCCTTGACGGTCGGGCGCGATCAGATGGACGAGAGGCGGCGGCCGCGGAGAGGCCGGAGAACAGGAAGAGCGGTCCGAGCAACGCGCTGATCCAGAGCGGTCGCGCGCCGAGCGAGGAGAGCAGCACGCCGGTGTAGATGCCGAGCAGGCCCCCCCAGACCATGTTCATCGCGCCGATCCAGCGCAGGGCGACGGGATCGGCCGAGAGCCGGTCGGACAGGTCGCTCGAGCGCCGGCACGCGCCGGGCGACGCGCCGGCGGCACCCGGCAGGCAGCAGGTTGGCGAGAGCGCCGGGATAGACCAGCAGCAGGATCCAGGCGCCCCACGACATCGGCGAGAGCGGCTCGAAGGTCGTGTAGAGCCGCCAGACGAAGAGCTTGTGCTCGAGGTCGAGGAAGAGCGCGAGCATGCCCAGCGAGAGGAGCAGCGAGCGAGAGGCCCGGCAGCACGAAGCAGGCCGAGCGGGTGTTCTGCCAGCGGCCGGAGAAGAGGAAGTAGCCGGAGATGACCATCATCCCGGCGACCAGGCCGCCGAGGAAGAGGTAGACCGGGATCTCCCAGCCCCAGACGTGGAGCGCGGGATCGATCGAGGTGGTTCGCGCGGGTGGTGGTGAGCTCGGTCACGGTCGGGCACCGTCTCTCAGGTGAGGTAGAAGATGCGCGGCGTGGTGCCGGCCTCGGGGAGCAGCGCGTGGTGGCGGCGCGAGGCGAGCAGCCGGGAGACCTCGCGAGTTCGGGTCGTCGAGATCGCCGAAGTGCATGCAGTGCGTCGGACAGACCGACACGCAGGCGGGCTCCTGGCCCTTCTCCACCCGGTGGATGCAGAAGGTGCACTTGTCGGCGTAGCCGTCCGGGTGGACGAAGCGGGCGTCGTACGGGCAGGAGGCGAGGCAGGCCTTGCAGCCGATGCACTTGCTCGTGGTCGACCAGCACCACGTCGCCGAGCTCCTCGACGTGGGTGGCGCCGGTCGGGCAGCAGTCGACGCAGGGCGGGCGGTCGCAGTGGTTGCAGCGCTCGGTGCGGATCTCCATCGAGAGGGTCGGGAACTTGCCCTGCACCTCGGTCGCGATCCAGTCGCGGTTGAAGCCCTCGGGGACCTGGTTCTCGGTCTTGCAGGCGACCACGCAGTCCATGCAGCCGACGCAGCGCGTCGTGTCGATGACCATGCCGAAGCGCGCCATGGTCAGGCCTCCGCCTCGGAAGGTGACGAAGTTGACGTTCATCGCCGGTGCCGCCCATCAGCGGATCGACCGCGTAGCGGGTGACCAGCTGGGCGTCGCGAGGCGCCCTTGCCGAAGGTGCGTTTCGAGCCCCTTCGCGGTGTGGCCGAAGCCGTGCACCATGTAGACGCAGTCGGTGCGGATGCGCTCGGTGGCCTTGACCTTGATCGGGTCGGAGACGACGCCGTCCTGGTTGACCAGGCGCACCGGCGTCGCCGCTCTCGAGGCCCCAGCGCCGCGCCACGTCGGCGTTGACCCAGACCTCGTTCTCGTCCATCGCGTCGGCGAGCAGCGGGTTGGTCTGGGTGCGCGAGAAGGTGTGCACCGGCGCGCGGCCGAAGAGCAGGCGGAAGTAGCCCGGCGGCGGCTCGGCGTGCGCGCGGTAGCGCGGCACCGGGTCGAACCCCTTCTCTGCGAGCTGCGCCGAGTAGAACTCGACCTTGCCCGACGGGGTCGGGAACTCGACGGCGTGCGCCCTCCTCGAGGTTGATCGGCTGGCTGGGCCCGAGGAAGACGCCCTGCGCCTTCAGCTCGGCGAGCGAGAGGCCGGCCCTCTGCAGGCGCGTGTCGAGGTACTCCTCGATGTGTCGTCCAGGGGTAGTACGCGCCGAGGCCCGAGCTTCAGCGCCAGCTCGCGCGCGATCCACCAGTTCGGCTTCTGGTCGTCCGGCGCTTCGACCACCGGCTGGCGCAGCGAGACGAACGGCTCGCGGAACGCCTCGGTGTTGAAGTCGTCGTAGCGCTCGAGGTAGACCGACTCCGGGAGCACGACGTCGGCCCAGCCGGCGATCTCGCTCGGGACGACGTCGACGACGACGAGCAGGTCGAGCTGCTGGATGGCGCGCGAGCGTCTCCGCCTGCGATGGGCAGCGCCTGCAGCAGATTGGTGGCGTAGACGACCCAGCCCTTGATCGGATAGGGCTTGCCGGTGATCGTCGCCTCGCGGATGCCGTTGGTCAGGCCGAGGTCGGCGAACGGGTAGCTTCGAGCCCGGATTGTCGACCGGACCGCGCTCGCCGTGCGGATAGGCCGGATACGGGTACTTCGGCACCGTCGACGCTCGACGGGATAGAAGAAGCCGCCGCGCCGGCCCCAGTTGCCGAGCAGCGCGTTGAGCAGCGCCACCGCGCGGCTGCGCTGGGCGTCGTCGCCGTACCAGGTGACGTGGCGGCCGGGATGGACCAGCGTCGCCGGCCGGTGGCGCGCCATCTCGCGCGCCGTCTCGCGGATCGAGCCGCCGGCTCGATGCTGGTGATCGGGTAGGCCCACTCCGGCGTCCAGGCCGCGATCTCCGCGGCGAAGGCCTCGAAGCCGAAGCCGTGGGCGGCGACGAACTCCCGGTCGTAGAGCCCCTCGGTCACCAGCACGTTCATCCAGGCGAGCAGCAGCGCGACGTCGGTGCCCGGCTTGACCGGCAGGTAGTGCTTCGCCTTGCGGCGGCGACCGAGAAGCGCGGGTCGGCGACGATCACCGTGGCGCCCGAGCCGACCGCCTCGGCGAACTCCTGGACCTGGCGTGTTGTGCATGTTCTCGCCGAGGTGGGAGCCGAGCAGCACCAGGCAGCGCGCGTTCAGGATGTCGGTGCGCTCCGGGGTCGAGACGTCCTCGCCGAAGGTGAGCTGGAAGCCGACGTCGCGCGGCCCGCGGCACTGCGCGTAGCTGGGCGCGACCAGGTTGGGCGTGCCGTAGGCCTTGAAGGTGTGCTTGAGGAAGTTGCCGCCGATGCCGTGGCTGAAGAAGGCGAGCGCCTCGGGGCCGTGCTCGGCCTTGATCTTCTGCGAGCTTCTCGGCGATGTGGGAGAGCGCCTCGTCCCAGGTGACCTCGGCCCACTCGTCGTCGCCCGCGGTTCCTGCGCCGGACGAGCGGCGCCGGAGGCGGTCGCCGTCGTAGTGCGCTCCGACGCCGCCGGTCCCGCGCGGGCAGAGGCGGCCGCGGGAGAGCGGGTCGGCGGGGTTGCCCTCGATCTTCCAGAGCTGGCCGTTGCGCGTCGTCGCGATGGCCGCGCACTTCCAGAAACAGAGGTCGCAGTAGGTGGGGATGCGTCTCGATGCGGTCCCCGGGCCGGGCCGGGCCGAACAGGTCGGCCCACGCGGGAGTGCCTGGGACGACGGCCGCCGCGGCGCCCGCTCCCGCCGCCCCGGCCCCGATCTGGAGGAAACGTCTGCGTGACAATATAGCCATAAGGTTGTGTCCTGCAAAACATTGTGCCGCTCGCGAACAAGCTACGAAACGTCCCAACGGGTTGGTGCAGCCACCCCGCGGGGTGGGCCGGTCTCGCCGACCCTCCGGGCAGACCCCGTCCCGACCAGCGATCGCCTCGCGCGGTAGACTCCGCCCGCTTCGATGAGCACGCCCCAGCCTGTTCCCGCGCGCGCGAGCGCGCCGACGATCGGCCGACCGCTGCCGCTCCGGCCCGGGGAGCGCGGCACGCCGCTCTCCTCGGTCGACGTCGCCTGGCTGCGCATGGACGAGCCGTCGAACCTGATGCACATCCACGGCGTGCTGGTGCTCGAGGGCTCGCCGCCGTTCGACGCCGTCGCGAACCTGCTCGGCGGGCGCCTGGGCGGGATCCCCAGGTTCCGGCAGCGCATCGGCGACGACGGCGGGCGGATGGTCTGGGTCGACGACGCCGACTTCGATCTCGCCCGCCACGTGACCGAAGAGACGCTCGACGGGCCGGGCAGCGACGCCGACCTCGCCGACAAGATCGCGGAGCACCTCGGCCGACCCTTCGACCGCGCCCACCCGCTCTGGGAGTTCCGCCTCCTGCGCGGCTACCGGGGGAGCGACACCGCGATCTTCGGGCGCCTGCACCACACGATCGGCGACGGCGTGGCGCTGATGATGGTCCTGCTGGCGATGACCGATCTCACGCCGCACGGGCCGGCCACGATCGACCCCGCCGTGCCGGCCTCGGAGCTGACGGTCAACCCCTTCCTCGACCTCTTCCGGCGTCCGGCCGCCGAGCTCGACGCCACGCGCCGGGCGCTCGAAGAGGTGATGCCCGAGACGCTGCGCCTGATGCTGGCGCCGATCGAGGCGATGCGGCGGGTGCACCCGCTGCTCAAGGGCGCCGGCGCCACCGCGGCGCTCGGGCGGCTGGTCGGCCGCTGGAACGATCCGTCGACCCCGTTCAAGGGCAAGCTGGTGGTCGACAAGCGGGTGGCGTGGACCGACCGGGTCCCGCTCGAAACGCTGCGCGGCGCCGCCCGCTCGCTCGGCAGCACGCTCAACGACGTGCTCAACAGCGCGATGACCGGCGGCCTGCGCCGCTACCTGCTGCGCTCCGGGACGCCGTCCACGAGTCTCGCGTTCCGAGCAGCGATGCCGGTCAACCTGCGCCCGCTCGAGGAGGTGGCCGAGCTCGGCAACCGCTTCGGCCTGATCTTCCTCTCCCTGCCGGTCGGCATGACCGATCCGCTCGCCCGCCTGCACGAGCTCAGGCGGCGCGCCGGGGCGCTCAAGCGCTCGGCCGAGCCGGCGGTGGTCTACGGCATCCTGACCGCCATGGGCATCCTGCCCCTGGCGGCGCACCGGCTGGTCGTGTCGATCTTCCAGGCGAAGGCGACGGCGGTCTTCACCAACGTTCCGGGACCGCGCCAGACGCTCTGGGTCGCCGGGCACCCGATCCGCGACATCTTCTTCTGGGTGCCGCAGGCCGGGCGGCTGGGCCTCGGCGTCTCGATCTTCAGCTACGACGGCATGGTGCGGATGGGCGTCGGGACGGACGCCGGTCTGGTGCCCGATCCCGAGCGCATCGTCGACGGCTTCCACGCCGAGCTCGACGACCTGCTGACGCGCGCCGCGCGCGGCGGCTGACGGCGGTCAACGCCGCGGCCAGAGCGCGAAGACCAGCGCGAGAGCCAGCAGCCCCGCCCAGGCGTACCAGGGGCCGCCGAAGGCGAGCAGGATCGCGGCGGCGATCAGGCTCGAGCCGGCGAGCAGCGTCGTGTGCAGGCCGGCGAGCGGGTTCTCCTGGGGCCTGCGCGTGGCGTGCTCGAGCACGCGCAGCCCTTCGGTGATCAGCATCGGCGCCTTCGACAGCGCCTCGACCAGCTCGGGCGCCCCGCGCAGGCTGTCCTTGGCCAGACGCAGCGGCGAGAACTGGTGCAGGAAGATGGCGTTGACGTGCTTCTGGGAGATCGAGGCGACGTCGAAGCCCGGCTTGAGGATCTGGCCGACGCCCTCGAAGGTGACCAGGGCCTTGACCATCAGCACCGTCTCGACCGGGAAGTACATGTTGAAGCGGGCGCCCTGCGCGACCGACATCAGGATCAGCCGGGCCAGCGGATACTCCCGGAAGTTCGAGGTCTTCGACCAGCGCCGGCAGATCTCCTCGACCTCGCGGCGGAAGCCCTGCACGTCGCCCTTGCGGCCGGGCTGGGCGACCATCGCGAGATAGCGCGCGGCGTTCTCGGAGTCGCCCATCACCAGGCAGTAGTAGTAGTACATCAGCGTCCGCTTGAGCTCCTCGGTGAAGCGGCCGACCATGCCGAGGTCGATGAAGCCGATCCTCGCCCCGGGCAGGATCATGAGATTGCCGGGGTGCAGGTCGGCGTGGAAGAAGCCGTCCCGGTAGAGCATCCGGATGATCGCCTCGGCGCCGAGGTCGACCAGCTTGTCGCGGTCGGATTCGGAGAGCGCCTGCGCGGCCTCGGAGTTCGGCTTGTCGCCCCGGAAGTACTCCATCGTCACCACGTCGCGTCCGGAGTACTCGCGGTAGATCTTCGGAAAGACGATGTCGGGGCGGTCGCGGAAGTTGGCCGCGAACGTCTCGGCGTTGTCGGCCTCGCGGCGCAGGTCGAGCTCGCGCAGCGTGTAGTCGGTGAACTCGCGGATGATCCGGCGCGGCTGGATGCGCTCGAGGAAAGTCTGCAGGAAGCGCCCGAACAGGTTGAGCAGGATGGTGTCGCGGCGCAGCGTCTCGCGGTTGCCCGGCTTGACCACCTTGACGATGACGTCCTCGCCGGCGAGCGTGCGCGCGGCGTGGACCTGGCCGATCGAGGCGGAGCCGAGCGGATCGGGGTCGATCCAGTCGAACATCGAGACCACCGGCCGGCCGAGGTCCGCCTCGATGATCTCCTTCAGCCGCGCGAGCGGCACCGCCGGCAGCTTGTCGAGCAGCTGCTTGAGCTCGTCGGTGATCTCGGCGGGCAGGATGTCCTCGCGCAGCGAGAGGACCTGTCCCAGCTTGATGTAGGTCGGGCCGAGGATCTCGAGGCGCCGGCGCAGCTGGACCGGGAAGGGCAGGTCGCGCAGCGCGCGGTCGAGGAAGGGCGAGGCGAGCGCCGAGACCAGGCGCGCGAACCCGAACAGGCGCGGATGCGGCAGCTGCTGCGCCCGGACCCAGGAGCGGATGCCGCCGAACACCAGGCCGAGGACGTGGCGCTGGGTGACGAAATAGCGCCCGACGAGACCGGGCGGCTTCGTCTCGATCAGCAGCGGAAAGTCGCCGACGCGGTCGCCGGGCGGCGGCGCGGGCGACGGCGTCCGCGCGGCGTCCGGGGCGATGTCGTGCGGAGTCTCCGCCATGCGCTCCCGGTTCAGCGGTTGCGGCCGTACTTCTCGTGGCTCGACACCCAGTCGAGCGAGGAGATGGCCGAAGCGAGCGAGATCTCGCCGGCGAGCGCGACGCCGGCCACGATCTCGGCGAACTTCTTCACCTTGCCGCGCCCGGTGCAGCCGAGCAGCTCCAGGCACTCGCGCTGGGTCGGCAGGCCGGTGCCGCCGCCGTGGGTGGCGACGATCAGCGACGGGATGGTGATCGACATGTAGAGCGTCGCGGTCGGGCGTGAGCTCGGTGTAGACGATGCCCGCCGAGGACTCCGAGACGTTGGCCACGTCCTGGCCGGTGGCGATGAACATCGCGGTGATGCCGTTGGGCGAGTGGGCGCCGTTGTTGTTGGCGCCGGAGAGGAACGTGCCGACGTTGGCGATGCCGGCGTGGTAGTGGAGCTGCTCGGGCTCGACCCGCATGTGCTGGACCAGGACGTCGCGCGGGATGGTCGCTTCGGCCACCACCCGCTTGCCGCGCGTGCGCATGATGTTGACCTGCGACGCCTTCTTGTCGGTCGCGAGATTCGACTCCAGGTAGAACTTGCGGCAGCGCTCGGCGACCTCGGGCTGCTCGAGGATCCAGGAGCAGGCGGCGAAGGTGGCGCGGCCGACCATGTTCTGCCCGGCCGCGTCGCCGGTCGAGTAGTTGAAGCGCAGGTAGGTGAACTTGGAGGCCAGGTAGGACTCGATATAGAGCAGCTTGGCGACGGACGAGGTCGACTTCGGCCTGCTCGCGGATCGCCGCCATGTTCTCCTCGATCCAGGTCGCGAACTCGCGCGCCTCGCGCGCCGAGTCGAACACGAACACCGGCGCGCGCTGCATGGCGTCGCCGATCACCGTGCAGGTGACCCCGCCCGCGAGGTTGAGCACCTTCATGCCGCGGCTGTAGGAGGCGACGAGCGTGCCCTCGGTGGTCGCCAGCGGCACCACGAACTCGCCCCGGGCGTGCTCGCCGTTGACCAGCAGCGGGCCGGCGAGCCCGATCGGCACCTGCGCGACGCCGACGAAATTCTCGATGTTGCCGCGCGTGAGCGCCGGTTCGAAGGAGAACTTGTCGACGTGCTGGAGCTTCACCCCGGTCTGCCCTTCGAGGAAGTCGCGCCGCTTGCCCGCCCACTCCCGCGAGTGGTCGTCCTCCTTCGAGTAGGGGATCTGGGTCCGCCGGACCGCCTCCTCCGCGATCGCGTCGTTGACCTTGAAGCGGAGCGCCCCGAACGGCTTCGCCTCGAACTCGAAGGCGATCTCGTGGTTGCCCTTGGCGAGCGGTCCGATGCCGCCGAGCACGAGCTGGACGGTGCGCTTGAGCGGAAAGTCGAGCGGCGTCTCGGTGGAGATCGAGCTCGCCGCGACCGTCCGGCCCTCGCCGAGGTCGACCGTGATCCGCTCGGTCGGCACCGCGCGGCCGTCGACCTCGATGCGCTGGATGCCGGTCACCGCGGCGTCGCCCAGCCGGTTCTTGAGCGCCAGCCGGACGCCGCCGTCGACGTTGGCGAGCGCGCCGAAGGTGTAGAGCTGCTTGAGCAGGAGCGACGGGACTTTGAAGAACATGCGGGCGCTCTCCCCGGTGGATTGAAAAGGTGCGGCGGAGCTTACCGCTTCGCACCGCCGGTCGCATCGCGCACGACGCGGCCGCCGACCACGGTCAGCTCGGCCCGGATTCCGGCGAGCGCCTCGACCGGCGCCACCAGCGGGTCGGCGGAGAGCGCGACGAAGTCGGCGAGCTTGCCGGCGGCGAGCGTCCCCTTGTCCGCCTCGGCGAACTCGGCCCAGGCGCTGCCCGCGGTGTACGCGGCGAGCGCCGCGGCGGCGGGGATCTTCTGGCCGGGGATCCAGCCGTCGGGGTTCCTGCCGTCGAGCGTGCGACGGCCGACCGCGGCGGCGATCCCCGGCATCGGATCGAGCGGCGCGACCGGCCAGTCGGTGCCGAATGCGAGCCGCGCGCCGTTGAGCGCGAGCGCGCGGAACGCGTAGCTGCCCTTCACGCGATCCGGTCCGAGGCGGTGCTCCGCCCAGCGCCCGTCGTCGGCGAGATGGACCGGCTGCATCGAGGCGATCACGCCGAGCTGCGCGAAACGCCGGAGCTCCTGCGGCCGCAGGTGCTGGGCGTGCTCGATCCGGAAGCGGCGGTCGCGGACCGGGTTGGCGGCGGCGGCCTGGCCGAAGAGGTCGAGCAGCATCGCGTTGGCGCGCTCGCCGATGGCGTGGACCGAGACCTGGAAGCCCTCGCGGTCGGCGGCGGCGATCCGTTTCTGGAGGATGCCCTCGGGGAACCAGTCGTCGGCGAGCAGGCCCGAGGAGCCCGGAGCGTCGGCGTAGGGCTCGAAGAAGAGCGCCGTCGTCGAGCCGAGCGAGCCGTCCATGTAGGCCTTGAAGCCGCCGAACCGGAGGCGGTCGTCGCCCGGTCCGCCGGCGCGCACGAGATCGCGCTGGCGCTCCCAGGTGGCGAGCGGCGTGCGCATGTAGACCCGCACGGTGAGCGCGCCCCGGTCGCGCGCGCGCTCGAAGGCGGCCACCTCCTCCCACTGGGTGATGTCCTGGACCGAGGTCACGCCGACGCGGGCGGCCTCGGCGAGCGCCGCCGCGAGCGCCGCGTCGTACTCCGCGTCGGTGAAGGGGGGGATCTTCGCGACGACGAAGTTCATCGCGGCGTCGCGCAGGATGCCGGTCGGCTCGCCGGTCGCCGGGTCGCGGACGATTTCGCCACCGGGCGGGTCGGGCGTCGCCTTCGTGATCCCCGCGAGCGCCAGCGCGCGCGAGTTGGCGAGACCCATGTGGCCGTCGAGCCGCTCGAGGAAGACCGGCACGCCGGCGGTGGCGGCGTCGATCCAGTCGCGGCGGGGGAGCGGCGAGCCGGGCCAGACCTCGTGGTCCCAGGAGCCGAGGCGGAGCCAGCGCCCCGGCGGGAGCTCGGCCGCGGCCGCGCCGATCCGGCGCGCGAACTCCTCGGGCGAGGCCGTGTGGCGCAGGTCGAGGCCGAGCAGCGCGAAGCCGCCGGAGACGAAATGGGTGTGGGCATCGATAAAGCCGGGCACGACGCGCCGGCCGCCGAGGTCGATCACCTTCGTCGCCGGTCCGATCCAGGGCGCCACCTCGGCCGCCGAGCCGACCGCGACGAGGCGCTCGCCGACCACCGCGAGCGCTTCCGCCTCGGGCACCGCCTTCTCGCCGGTCCAGATCGCGGCGTTGCGGACCACCAGATCCGCCACCCGCGCCGGCGCCTCCGCCCCCTGAACCGCGCGCGCCACCAGCAGCAGGCCGACGAGCGCCACGAACGTGCGCATGGAACCTCCTTAGTCGAGCTTTTTCTTGCAGTTGCGTCGAGCCACCGAACGCGCGCATGCTAGCATCCGCCGGTTCGGCGGGAGGCGAGGAGCGTGCGATGTCCAATCTGATCGTGGTCGGAATCCAGTGGGGCGACGAGGGC
Organism: uncultured Acidobacteriota bacterium; assembly: GCA_963803995.1. Classification (GTDB taxonomy): domain Bacteria; phylum Acidobacteriota; class Thermoanaerobaculia; order Multivoradales; family JAGPDF01; genus JACTMI01. The sequence goes on along the minus strand of CAWDOT010000004.1, from coordinate 116,123 downwards.
AAGGGGAAGATCGTCGATCTGCTCTGCCCGGCCTTCGACGCGGTGGTCCGCTACCAGGGCGGCCACAACGCGGGTCACACGGTGCGCTTCGGCGACCGCCATTTCGCCCTCCGCCTGATTCCCTCCGGCATCCTCCATCCCGGGATGCAGTGCGTGATGGGCAACGGCATGGTGGTCGCGCCCGAGGCCTTTTTCGAGGAGCTCGACCAGCTCCACGCTGCCGGGGTCGCGACGGAGGGTCGCCTCTGGCTCTCCAACCGCGCGCAGGCGCTGCTGCCGATGCACGCCGAGCTCGACCGGGCGCGCGAGCAGGCCGCGGGTGCGGGCAAGGTGGGAACCACCGGCCGCGGCATCGGCCCGGCGTACGAGATGAAGATCGCGCGCTTCGGCGTCCGCCTCTCCGAGCTCGCCTCGCCCCGGCTCGAGGAGCGGCTGCGCGCGCAGATGTCGCGGCTCGAACCCGAGCTCGACGCCCTCGGCGCCCCGCGCATCGAGGGGGGGCCGGCGCGGATCGGGGACTCCTGCCGCGCCTGGGCCGAGCGGCTCGCGCCCTACCTGGCGAACACCGAGCACCTCCTGCACGGCTGGCTCGACGCGGGCAGGAGCCTGCTGTTCGAGGGCGCCCAGGGCTCGCTGCTCGACGTCGATCACGGCACCTACCCCTTCGTGACCAGCTCGAACCCCACGGCGGGCGGCGCTTCGACCGGCACCGGCGTGCCGCCGACCGCGATCGACGGCGTGCTCGGCATCGTCAAGGCCTACACGACGCGGGTGGGCGGCGGCCCCTTCCCGGGCGAGCTCACCGGCGACGTCGGCGAGTTCCTGCGCAAGCGCGGCAACGAGTTCGGCACGGTGACCGGTCGGCCGCGCCGCTGCGGCTGGTTCGACGCGGTGGCGGCGCGCTACGCCGTGCGCCTCAACGGAGCGCGCCAGCTCGCGCTCACCAAGCTCGACGTGCTCGACGCCTTCGAGGAGATCCCGGTCTGCGTCGGCTACCGCTACCGGGGCGAGGTGCTGCGCGACTTTCCCTCCTGCCTCGACACGCTCGAGGGCGCCGAGCCGGTCTACCGGACGGTCAAGGGGTGGCGGCGCGAGACGGTCGGCCTGCTCGACGAGCGCGACCTGCCGCGCGAAGCGCGCGACTACGTCGAGCTGCTCGAGCAGGAGGTCGGGGCGCGGGTCGCGATCGTCTCGACCGGCCCGCGCCGGGAGGAGACCATCGTGCGCGAGGGCGCGCTCGACGGTTGGCTGGGGGAGCGGCTCGGCGCCGTGCTGGCCGGGCGCGGCGCCTGAGCCGGGTAGCGCGGCGTCAGCCCCGCGCGCCCTCGGCGGCGAGACGCCGGCGGTGGGCGAGCGTCGCGGCGATCAGGAAACCGGCCTCGACGGCGGCGATCAGCGCCATGATCCGCACCAGGCTCGAGCTGCCGAAGCCGTAGGAGTGCAGGCCCGAGGCGAGCACGAAGTTCACCCCGAGATAGGTCATCAGGATGGTCCAGAAGGCCGCGATCGACGCGATCGCGACGCCGAAGCCGCCGATCTGGAGATCCGACCTGGCGTGCAGGATCGCCATGTAGGCGAGGAACGCGACCAGCGACCAGACCTCCTTCGGGTCCCAGCCCCAGTAGCGGCCCCACGACGAAGCGGCCCAGATCGAGCCGGTCAGGATGCCGGCGAGCAGCAGGATCGAGCCGACGTGGGTGTACCAGTAGGCGAGCTGGCTCCAGCGCTCGGAGAGCTCGCGGCCGCCCCTTCGCGAACAGCTCGACGCCGACCACCAGATGGGCGAAGAGCGTCACCATCGCCAGGCTGGCGTAGCCGAGCATGATGATCGGCACGTGGATCGCCAGCCAGGGCGTCCCCGAGAGGACCGGCGGCATCGGGTGGATGAACGGGTCGATCGGCAGCACGTCGAGCAGCAGGGTGGCGAGCGCCGAGGTCGCGGCGGCGTTGAGCACCAGCATCCGCTGGCGCGCGAGGACCGAGATCACGCCGAACAGCGCGACGCCCCAGGCGAGGAAGAGCATCGACTCGTACATGTTCGACGCCGGGATCCGTCCGGCGATCTGCCAGCGCGCAGCGAGCGCCCAGGTGATCACCGCGAAGCCGCCGAGGGTGCCGAGCGCGGCCACCCAGCTCAGGCGGAAGCGGTCGCTGGTCTGGGTGACCGCGGCGGCGATCGCCGCCGCCACCAGCAGGATCCAGGCGACCCGCGTCGGGCGGCGGGCGTTGTAGGCGAGCTCGAGGTCGATCTTGTCCTGGCTCGGGTAGTTGGGCGGCGACGAGGCGCGGACGCGGTCGCCGACGTCGGCGAGCGCGGCCGCCGAGCCGACGCCCTGCGCGGGCTGCCAGGCGCCGACCGGGTCGGCGACCGGGATCGGCAGGATCGCCGTGCCGCGGAAGATGCCGTCGAGCAGGATCAGCCGCTCCTCGAGCGCCTGGATGTCCTTGTCGAACGGCGAGAGCTTCTCCTCGGTCTCCTGGCGCGCGCGCGCGGCGCTGACCGCTTCGCGCAGGCCGGCGCTCTCGACCAGCTTGCGGAAGCTGGCGTAGCGCGTGCCGGAGGGCAGCCCGATCACCTCGGCGACGCCGGTGCCCTTGACCTTGACCACCGGCTCCTCGAGCCAGCCCTGCGGATCGAAAGCCCAGCCGGCGGTCATCGCGACCGGGTCGATGCCCGGCCAGGCCCGCTTGCCGGTGACCTTGAAGATCGCCTCGCGCGCCTGGGTGTCGAAGGGCATGGTGCGCCCGTCGTGCTGGACGGGCAGACTCCGCAGCCGCGCCGCGGTCGCGGCGTCCGGCACTTCTGCGGCGGCGGCCGGAGCGGGAGCGAACAGACCGAGCGAGCCGGCGACGAGCGCCACGGCGACCCCGGCGGCGGTCTTCGCCGCGCCGCGGCCGATCGCCCCGTGCTGAATGAGCCGGGTCACGAACACCACGATCATGCCGAGCACCAGGAGCGTGTAACCGACGAAGACGATCGGCTGTCCCGGATCCCGGGAAACCGACAGGATCGTCATCTCGCGGCCCCGGTCGATCTGGTAGCTGCTCTGGAAGAAGGAGTAGCCGCCCCGGTGCATCGGCTGGTTCATCTCGATCACCGCCGGCTGTTCGCCCGCGGCCGGGTCGAGCACCGTGACCCGGCTGCGGAACATCGCCGGGCGGCGGGTGCCGGGGTAGAAGTCCATCTCGAAGGCGTCGAGGCGGACCTGGTAGGGCAACTCGAACGTCGCGCCGCCGCCGTCCGCCACGAAGACCGCGCTGCTCTGCTGGCCCTCCCAGAGCGGCAGCCGTCCCTCGACCTTGTAGGCGTAGGTGGCGAGCGCGCCGGCCAGGATCACCAGCATCGAGGTGTGGGTGATCGCGAAGCCGATCCGCCAGCGGTTGCGCGGCCAGCGCTCCCAGAGCGCGGCGAGCAGGTTCAGCGCGAACAACGCCTGGAGCCCGAAGAACCAGGGTGCGTAATAGATGGCGCGGCCGGCCTCGGCGCCGCGCGTGGATTCGACGATGGTCCCGGCGGCGAGCACGACGCCGACCAGGAGCAGGAGCGCCACGGTGAGCTTGAGCGAACCGAGCGCGGAGACGTAGCTTCGCATTGGAACCCCCCCTCGGCCGGAGAGGCTACTCCGGCCGGCCTTCGGAAGCGGCCGCCCGTCGGGGCGGGATCTAGCGCGCCGGCGCGGTGGTGAAAGTCCAGCGCAACGGCGGGGCCGGGCGCCCCGACAGGTCGCGGAAGAGCTGGAACTCCTCGCTGTTGAGCCAGATCACGTAGGTGCGTCCCGGCTCGAGCCGGACCGGCAGGTAGGCGGTGCGACGGTCCGCCTCGAACGCGGCGGGCCCGGTCGTGGCGGGAAAGGTCGACTCCGATTCGCGCACCCAGGACCAGCTCTGGTCCATCGCGCGGTCGAAGGTGGCGCGCACGCGGGGGAGCGCGGGATCGACCCCGGTGGCGCCGTTGGCCGGTTCGAGCGCGACGAGCTTCGGAGCGGTGTCGCGCGCCGAGAGCAGCGCCGGCGCAGCGGCGCCGGCCGCGGGGGCGCCGCGGGTCGTGAAGGTCCAGCGCACCGGCGTCGCCGGCGTGCCGTCGGCGCCCTTGAAGTAGGAGTACTGGGGCGAGTTGATCCAGACCACGTAGGTGTGTCCGGGCTGGAGCTTCGCGGCGACCGTGTTGACGGTGCGGGTGGCGTCGAAGCTCGAGTCGCCCAGCTCGGGCGCGGTCTCGGGGCGCTCGATCACCCAGGCCCACCCCTCCGGATCCATCGGGCGGTCGAAAGTCACGGCGAGCGTCGGGCGGGCGGGATCGACGTCGGTCGCCCCGTTGGGCGGATCGAAGCCGACGACGCGCGGCGCCGGAACTCCGGGGACCGGGGCGGCCGGGGCCGTCGCGGCGGGCGCCGCCGGCGTCGCACCGTTCGTCGGCGCGGTGGTCACCTTGATCTCCGGCGTCGAACGCCGCCCGTCGCAGGCGAGCGCGGCGAGCGCGACGATCGACAGCAGACCGAGCGATCGTCGCGCGCTGCGCGCCCTCGGGTGTCCGGACTCCTTCGGCATCCATCCTCCTGGTCGTTCACCGCGGCGCGGCGTCGCGCGGGGGGCGCGATCCTGCGGCGAGCGGGTGGCCGGCGTTTGGACGACGCCGGCGGATTCCGGGTATCTTACGGGTTCTCCGGGAGGAATCATGATCCAAGCCAGAACTCTTGCCCTTCTCACTTTTGTCGCCGGCGCCGCCCTCGCGGCCGGCGCTTGCGGTTCCGAGCCGCGCCTGGACGTCCAGGTTTCCGACCCGAAGGCGGCGGCCACGAGCGCGCCCGCGCCGGCGCAGCAGCCGGGCCAGGCCGAGCCCGCTCCGGCGGCGGCCGCTCCGGCGATGTCGGGCTCGGCGCCGATGGCGCCCGCCCACGCCGCGCAGCCGCCGCTGCCTGCCGGACATCCGCCGATGGATGCCGCGCCGGTGCTGCCGCCGGTCGACCCGAACCAGGGGCAGGGGCAGAAGGGGCTGTCCTGGGCGACGCCGAACGGATGGATCGCGGAGCCGCCCTCGAACAACATGCGGCGCGCGCAGTACAAGGTGCCCGGCCCGGGCGGCGCGGCCGAGTGCATCGTCTTCTACTTCGGCCCCGGCCAGGGCGGCGACCCGCTGTCGAACGCCGAGCGCTGGGCGGCGCAGTTCGTCGGTCCGGACGGCCAGCCGCTCGCGGGGGGCGCGAAGACGCGCGAGCTCGCCGTCGGCACCTCGAAGGTGCTGATCGTCGAGGCGGCCGGCACCTTCATGGCCGGCTCGATGATGGGCGGCCCGGGCGAGGCGCGCCCGGGCTACGCGCTGCTCGGCGCGGTGGCGCCCGGCCCCGACGCGAACTGGTTCTTCAAGATGACCGGCCCCGAGGCGACGATCCGGGCGCAGACCGCCGCGTTCGAGGAGATGCTGAAGACCCTGAAGGCCGGCGGCTGACCCGAAGCAAATGAATCGGAGAACGGCCGGCGGGCTCGTGTAGAATGCCCGCCGGTCGCGGGCCCTTAGCTCAGTTGGTAGAGCTGCTGGCTTTTAACCAGATGGTCGGGGGTTCGATTCCCTCAGGGCCCACCACCGACCATCACCGCAGGACGTAGCACGCACCAAGCACCACCGTACGCCCCCGTCGTCTAGCCCGGTCAGGACATCGCCCTTTCAAGGCGCAAACACGGGTTCGAATCCCGTCGGGGGTACCATTGGAATCAACACGTTACGAGAGCCGAAAGGGGCTCGGAAGGCCGCGGGCGTAAAGCGGAGGCAACTCTCGGGCCGAAACTGTGCGGCTACCAGCCGGCGAGCGGCAGGTTGAGCTCGGCGGCGAAGCGGCGGGCTTCGGCCTCGTCGACGTTCTGGAGCCGGAAGAGCAGCTCGGGATCGGGACCGCCGCCGACGCTGCCCTGTTTTCCCGAGATCGGATCCGGCGGGCAGGCGAGCGCGACGTAGAGGTGCTTCCAGCCCGAATGGGTGAGGACTTCGTCGGGCGGCTCGCCGTCGACGTGATCCCAGATGTCCCTGCCGTCGACGCGCCGGTAGATCGCGTCGGCGTCCTTGATGTAGTAGCGGGGGGCCATGTGTCCTCCGGCGCGTTCATCGTAGCGCGCGGCGCGGAGGGTCTCGCCGTCCAGAGGGCAAGTCTCTCGCGCGACCCGCAGCTCGACCACGCGCCCCCGGGACTCGGCCACGACCGCCATCCCGCGCCCGCTGCGGTCGCGAATGTGCGGCCCAGAAAAAAAGAGCCCGCCTGGCGGCGGGCTAGCTGGGAAGCACCGCGCGAACAGGAGCCCGCGCGGCCAAGGAGAGTCTACTCCTGATTGGCGCACCGTGGATGGCTCGTTTCGGCTCCGGCCGCGGATTCGGGGCGTGCGACAAAACGTAATACCCTCTCCACCGAGGAGAAGCCCCATGTCGAGACGGTTCGGATTCCTCTGGTCCCCCGGTCTGCCGGGAGCGTTTGCGCTCTTGAGCCTGGCCTTCACGCTGCTCGGCTGCGGTGGCAAGCCGGCGGAGACTCCCGCTCCGGGGTCCGTCGCCGCCTCCGTTCCGGCCGACGGCGCGGACGAGCCACTGCCGCCACCTGCCTTCGAGACCGGGCTGCCCGAGCCCCTGCGCGCGCACCTCGCCGAGCCCTTCTTCGGCGATCTGGACCAGATGGTGAAGCGCCGGATCATCCGCGTGGGAGTCGCCGCCAACCGGACCTTTTACTTCGTGGACAAGGGCGTTCAGCGCGGCATGGCCTACGAGATGGGCGTGGCCTTCGAGGACTTCCTCAACAAGAAGCTCAAGACCAAGCCCGCAGAGAAGGTCAACGTGGTCTTCGTGCCGCTCCCGCGCGACATGATGGGGGTGGCGTTGACCCAGGGCAGGGTCGATTTCGTGGTGGCCCAGGTCATCGTCCGGCCGGATCTCGAGGCGATCGTGGACTTCAGCAAGCCCACGCGCGCAAACGTCTCCGAGGTGGTCGTGACCGGCCCCGGGGGCCCGGCGATCTCCTCCGTGGACGACCTGTCCGGCAAGGACGTCTACGCGCGCAAGGACAGCAGCGCCTGGCTGGACATCGTCGACCTGAACGGCAAGCTCGAGGCGAAGGGCCTGGCGCCCGCCGTCCTCCGCGAAGTTCCCGGCAACCTCGAGGACGACGACCTGCTCGAGATGGCCAACGCCGGCATCATCCCGGTGATGGTCGTCCACGACTATCTGGCGGCGTTCTGGAAGCAGATCTTCACCGACCTCACCGTCCACGAGACGGTGGCGGTGCGCACGGGCGCCACGCTCGCCGTGCCCTTCCGGAAGAACAGCCCGAAGCTCGCCGCCGAGCTCAACGCATTCCTCGCGAAGAACGGGCTGGGGACCGCGATGGGCAACGTGATCCTGAAGCGCTACCTGGCCGACACGAAGTACGCGAAGCAGGCGACCTCCGAAGCGGAGCGGAAGAAGCTGATGCAGCTGGCCGAGTTCTTCAAGAAGTACAGCGACCAGTACCAGATGGACTACCTGCTCATGGCGGCGCAGGGCTATCAGGAGTCGGGGCTCGACCAGAACGCGAAGAGCAAGGTCGGCGCGATCGGCGTCATGCAGGTGATGCCGGCCACCGGCAAAGAGCTGAATGTCGGCGACATCCGGCAGACCGAGAACAACATCCACGCCGGAGTGAAGTACATCCGGTTCATGATCGACAAGTACTACGCGGACGAGCCGATGGACAAGCTGAACAGGGGCCTGTTCGCCTTCGCCTCCTACAACGCCGGACCGGCCAGGATCCGCCAGCTGCGCAAGGAAGCGGAGAAGCGGGGGCTCGACCCCAACGTCTGGTTCGGCAACGTCGAGCAGATCGCCTCCGAGCGCATCGGGCGGGAGACCGTGACCTACGTGTCCAACATCTACAAGTACTACATCGCCTACAAGCTGATCACCGAGGAGAACGCGCGGCGCGAGGCGGCGAAGAAGGCGGTCCAGACCGGCGCCAACTAGGCTCGCTTCCGCCGCTGGCCCTCGGCCCGCGGCCAGCAGCCGCGGGCCGGTTCCTGCTTGCCCGGCATCCGTGGCGGCGGCGTCGAGAAGCTCCATAGAAGAGAGTAGGTGGGGGCCGCGACCCTGGTTGGTCGGCGCCTGCTTCCCCTCGCCGTTCAGCCCTGACCGCTGCGACCCAGGTGTGGCGGGCGAAGCCAGAAGCTCCAGAGAAGGAAGTGGGTGACTCCCGCCACCACGGCTGGCTGGCACTGGCCTCGGCTGCCTCGGCTTCCAGCCCTTCTATGGGCTGTTTCTGCTGTTCTTATTTCCTCTTTCTATCCTGTAATTCTGGTATTGGCGCTCCTTCGTCTGGGTCGCTTCGGCAGGCTGGCCGGGTTGCGCAGCTCAGCGCGGCGCGGTGACCGGGTGGAGCTCGCCGTTCTCGCCGAGGGTGACGAGGAGGATGCGGCCGGGCTCGAAGTCGAGGCGTCGGTCGAAGCTCGCGGCCGGGAGGTGTTCGAAGGCCTCCGCGGCTTCGCCTTCGAGGGCGACCTCGAGGGGCGCCGGGGCGAGCTCGATCTCGACCCGGTGGGTGCCGGCGGGGAGGCGCAGCGCGGCGTCGATCGCCAGCGGGCGGGTCCTGCGCACACCCTGGGGGACGATGCGCCGGTCGAGGCGGGGCTCGCCGTCGATGGCGATCTTCAGCAGGTAGTCGGGAGCGGTCTCCTCGCAGATCCGCCGGGCTCGCATGTGGGCGGGGAGCGCGGCGAGCTCCTGCTCGCTCGGCGTGCGGCAGATCTCGATCCGGCCGTGGGCAGTCGAGAGCGCGACGCGCAGCTCGCTGCCGGTCGCCGGCGTCCCGGTCGGCGCGCGCGCCAGAAGCGCCGTCGCGGCCATCAGCGCGACCGGAGCGATCGCCTGCAGCAGGAGGCGCGGCAGCGAGCGGAGGCGCGCGGCGGCCGGATTCGTGTCAGCCAAGGGCGGCCACCTCGTGCTCGTCCTGCTCCTCCCGCGCCAGCCGGTCGCAGGCTGCGACCAGGTCCAGGTTGTCTTCGGCCGCCGGCGCCAGCGCGCGCACTCCCGCGAGCAGCGCCGCGACGTCGGCGCGCGCGGCGGTCGCTTCCCCGACCGACCAGGAGCCGAGCGCCAGCCGGCGCCGGTCGACACGCGGCTGGAGCCCGGCGTCGCGCCCGTCGTGGACGCGCGCCGCGAGCCACTTCGGTCCCTCGCGGTAGAGGCAGTTGCGCGGCGGACAAGTGAGCAGGTAGACGCCGCCGACTCCGGCGCGCAGAAGCAGCTCGATCACCGAGGTATGGAGGGAGCCGGCGCAGGAGGTCGGGCGCACCGCCACGCCCGCGCTCTCGAGCAGGGCGGGTCGGCCGGCGAGGCCGTTGCGGCAGCCGAGGACGAGCACCTCGCGGCCGGTGGGTGCGAGCGATTCGAGCCAGGCGCGCGCTTCGGCGAGCTGGTCCCTGCCGGTCCAGCCCGCCGGCCCCACGCCCATCGGCGCGCACGAGGCGGCGCAGATGCCGCAGCCGACGCAGCGCGCGGGGTCGACCAGCGCGACCTTCTCCGAGCGCGCGATGCCGACCGTGCGCGGCACCATCGAGATCGCTTCGTAGGGGCAATCCTGGAAGCAGCTCTCGCAGCCGGTGCAGCGGTCGGGGTCGACGCGCGAAGGGCGGATGCCGCGCCGCGGGCGCCAGAGCTTCGGCATCGCGAAGAGCAGCGCGAAGCCCGCCGCCCAGAGGCCGAGATGGGCGAGCGGCGGCAGCTTCGCCGCGGCCGGCAGCCAGAAGACGTAGAGCAGATCGGTGGGCACCTCGCCGGGCAGCGCGAGCAGGTCGGCGCGCGGCGCGAGCCCCGCCGGCACGAGCGCGGCGGCGACCCCGAGCGCGAGCAGCGCGAAGCGGCGCAGCGTCGGCGGTGGCAGCCAGGCCGGGCGCGCCACGCGCGAGGTGTGGAGCCAGAGCAGGGCGGCGAGGCCGAGCGGCAGCGCCACGTGCAGGAAGAGGTTCATGAAGAAGAACGACGAGGGCACGGCGCTCTCGCCGTCGAACGAGCGCGACAGCGGCTGCGAGAGGATCGGCGCGAGATCGATCAGGCGCGCGCCCTCCTGCGCGACGCGCTGCCCCTGGACGTCCCACACCATCACCAGTCCGGTCCAGCCCGACAGGAAGACCACCCCGAGCAGCACGACGCCGCTCGCCCAGGCGAGGACGCGCGGGCCGTAGGTATGCCCCTGCAGGAGCTTGCGCAGCACGTGGACGGCCACGGCGAGCAGCGCGAGGTCGGCGCTCAGGCGGTGCAGCGAGCGCACCCAGGAGCCGAGGAAGATCCCGTTCTCGATCCGGACCACCGAGTCGTAGGGCGCCGCGATCCGGTAGAAGAGGAAGAGATAGACGCCGGTCGCGAGGAGCACGAAGAAGAAGAGCACCGCGAGGTTCCCGCTCTGGTGGAGCGGGTTCCAGCGCGAGCCGTAGAGCCGGTCGAACAGGCGGTCGAGCGGATCGAAGAGGGCGGCGAGCAGACGCGCGGCGCGCGGCGGCCCGGCCGGAGCGGTCCCGGCGGGCGGGTGCGGGGTGCCCGCCGGGCTCGAGGTCACGCGCGCTCCCGTTCGAGCCGCGCGACGGCGTCCACCAGCCAGCTCGCCGGCGGGTTGAGGAAGCGGTAGGCGATGCGCCCCTCGCCGTCGAGCACGAAGACCAGACCCGGATGGGTGATCTCCCCGGTCGATTCGTCGCGCACCGAGCCGAGGCCGTAGGCGGCCTGCACGGCGACGACCTCGTCGATCTCGCCGGAGAGCAGGTGGCTGCCGGGGCCGTCGAGGTTCCAGGCCCGGGCGAGGCCGGGCAGGGCCGACGGCGTGTCGCGCCAGGGGTCGAGCGTCACGACGAGCGTCGAGGTTCGCGTTCCCAGCGCCTCCGACGCGCTCTTGACCGCGTTGACCAGCCCCGGACAGACGGTGCGGCAGTGCGCGTAGGCGAAGGTGACCAGCGCCGGCCGGCCGGCGAGCGAGGCGGGGTCGAGCCGCGCTCCGCTCTGGTCGACGAGGCGGATCGGCGGCGCGGGATCGGCGGAGCGCGGGTAGGTGTCGGGCAGCCGCTCCCCTTCGACGGCGGAGAGCGCCACCGGTCCGGCGGCCGCACGCTCGATCGCCGCGGAGCGCTCGGCGAGCCACCCCGCGGCCAGCAGCGGCGGCAGGGCGACCGCGCCGAGCAGGAAGGCTCCCGGCACGGTGCCGGCGAGGCGCCGCGCCCACGCCAGGAGGTCCCGGCCCCAGACCGCGGCGAGGAAGGCCAGCAGCGAGAGCGGGCCGAGGGCGAGGAGCATCCAGCCCCAGGTGTCGGGCAGGCCGCCGGGCGGCGAGCCGAAGCAGACGGCGCGCGCTCGGTCGAGCCATTCCGGCGGGGCGGGGAGGGGAGCCAGGGCGAGGGCCCACCAGGCGACCGTGCCGGTGAGCCAGCCCAGGAAACCGAAAGCGGCGAACCGCGAAGGGCGACCGAAATCCGGATGCGCGAGCGTTGCGGTGGCGCCCATGACCCCTCCGCTCATCCCATCTTCCAGATCATCGACAGCACCTTCCAGTTGGTGAAGTAGTAGAGGATGAAGACCGCCAGGAAGACGAAGACGAGGACCACGGTGCCCGGAGCGCCCGACGCGTGCGCGGCCTCGGAGGTCTCGACCGCGTGGGTCTGCGGCGGCAGGCGGACGATGCCCTGCGGCACGCCCCGCTCGCCGGGCGCGAGCTGCTCGAGATCGAGCGCCTCGCCGAAGAAGACCGACTTGACCGCGATCGCGATGTAGAGGAGCACGGCGACCGCGGCGATCGTGCCGCCGATGCCGATGCCGGCCATGAGCAGGTCGACCACCGGTGGGAACTCGAGCGTGAAGGGCGCGTTGGGGAAGGTGATGTCGGCGTGGCGGCGGGGCACGCCGAAGCTGCCGGCGAAGGTCATGCTCATCGACAGCAGCGCGATGCCGAAGCCGAACAGCCAGGGCTGCCACTTCGCCGCGCCCCAGAACGCCACCCGCTTCCGGAAGATCAGCGGGATCAGGTAGTAGGTGAGCGCCATGAACGACAGCGCCGTGCCGCCGACCACGGTGACGTGGAAGTGGCCCGGCACGCGCAGCGTGTTGTGGACGATGATGTTGATCTGCTCGGTGCCCAGGGTGACGCCGGTGATGCCGCCGATGAAGCCGAAGATGACCAGCGACAGGAAGATCCCGGAGAAGCCGGGGTCCGACCAGGGCGCGCGGCGCAGCCAGCTCGAAGCGGCCGCGCACGAAGCCGCGCAGCCGCATGCCCATCTCGATGCCGCGCCGGCACCGTGAAGCCGTGGATCATCGAGGCGAGCACCGCGAGGTACATCGCGTAGCTGGTGTTCCAGACCTTCCAGGCCGGGCCCACGCCGGGGTCGACCAGCAGATGGTGCGCCGAGGCCATCGAGATGAACAGGATGTAGAGCACGAACGCCCAGCGACTGACCTTCTGGTTGACCACCACGGCGCCGACGGTGAGCGCGCCCAGCAGGTACCAGACCGAGACCATCGCCGCGACGTTGATCTGCTGCGACGAGTGGCCGAGGCCCCAGAAGACGAGGCGGTAGACCTGCGGGTCGACCTTCGATCAGGTCGAGCGACCAGAGGAAGGTCGGGATGTAGATGGCCGCGCCGTGCAGCAGCGTGATCACCGCGATGATCGCGGCGGTCAGCGCGCCGAAGGTGACCAGCGGCACCGAGCCCTCGTAGGTCTTCTCGCGCTTCGCGACGTACATCGTGGCGAAGAAGATGCAGCGTCGCGATCAGCGCGCCGACCGCGAACAGGATGATGCCGAGGTAGTAGAGCGGGTGGGCCTGGAGCGGCACGTAGGAGGTGAACAGCACGTCCGCGCGGCCCCAGAAGACGACGAAGTCGACGATCAGGGCCCCGGCGACCATCAGGCCGAAGCCGGCCCAGGCGGTCTTCGGAGCCGGTTGTCGCGCTCCGAGCAGGATCGGTCCGGCGAAGTAGAGGATCGCCATCTCGAAGAAGATGATCAAGAAGATCAGCATGTTGAGGCCGTGCAGCGTCAGCATGCGGTAGTACCAGATCGGCGCGAGCAGATGGACCGCCTGCCAGCGGGTGAGCGCGAGCAGCAGCGCGGCGATCGCCGCCGACCAGGAAGAAGACGACGCCGGCGACCGCGTTGAAGCGGACCAGGCGCTCGCTGTCGCGGTTGACGACCAGCCCGGTGACCGGACAGGTGCGGGCGAGGGCGCGCCAGAACAGATTGGCCGGCGCGGGTCCGGCGGCGCCGGGGAGAGTCTGGGCCACGGTGCTCATCGCGGGGCCTCCGGGGAGAGCGCGGCGACCTTCTGCGCGGGCTCGACGACGATCGAGCCGAGCATCTGGTGGTGACCGATGCCGCAGAACTCGTTGCAGACGATCCGGTACTCGCCGGGCTGGTTGGGGGTGATGCGCAGTCCGTAGTCGTAGCCCGGGATGACCTGGATGTTCAGGTTCGCCGGATAGAGGCTGAAGCCGTGGTTGACGTCGATCGCGGAGAGGTGGAGCGTGTAGGTGACGCCCTCCTGCAGGCGCAGCGCCGGGTACCAGCGCCACATCTGGGCGAGCAGGTAGACGTCGGCCCCGGCGGGCGGCGCCACCACCGGCATGCCGTTCTCCTCGCCGACCTTGTAGTCCTCGACGAAGCGGAAGGTGCGCGCGACGAAGTCCTTCGGCTCGACCGTGCTGCGGATGCCCGACGGGTTCTGGCCCCCCTTCAGGTGCCAGAAGGGCATCATCGCGAAGAGCACCAGGCACCAGCAGAAGGCGATCGCGATCCAGAGCCGCTCCTGGCGGCCCGCCGGCGTCCACCAGACGCCGCGCGGCGCGACCACGCCGGAGTGCAACGAATGGCCCGCGCTCATGGCAGCTTCCCGACCGGCAGCGAGGAGATCTCGAGCAGACCCCAGATCGTGTAGAAACCGAACATCACCAGCAGGCCGGCCGCGAGCAACAGGAAGGGGCGGTCGAAGAGACGCTGGCCGAGGGGCGGGGTCTCATCCGGGGACGGGGGACTGGCCATGGAGCCTCCTTTGGGATCCGCGCTGCCGGGCCGCGGTGTGGAGGCATTCTGGGAATCGGGACCGATCCGGTCCTATGACGGCGGTCATGGGGATGCCGGCTTCCGGCGCGCGGCGCGCGGGCGCGGAGAACGCGCTTCAGCGGGAGCCGGGCGCGGGCAACCTGGCCCGCCGCCAGGGGCCGATCGCGAGCTCGCGCTCGGCGAACTCGAGGATCACGAGGCGCTTGCCCGCGAGCATGTCGTCGCCCCGGCGGAGCCGGTGGGCGAGCCTCTCCCGGCTGTCGGCGTCGCCGCCCGCCGGCTCGAGGATCGCCTGGACGGGCGTCTGGAGATGGAAGGCGAGCTGCTCGGCGAGACCGGCGCCGGAGCCGTAGCCCTGGCCCCCCCAGCCGTAGTTCCCGGCAAGGCTGTCGCCGAGCAGGAGGATCGGCGCGTCGTAGGCGCCGCGCGGCTCGAAGACCGCGCCGTCGGCGCCGCGCACGACCTGGATCGTCACCGGTTCGTAGAGCGGGCCTTCGCCCGCGGTGGGCAGGCTCAGCAGGCGCACGAGGTCGGGGTGGCCGGTGACCCTTTCCGACGAGCGGTGATAGCGCGGCGCTGCCGGTCGTTCCAGAACGCCGCGCCGGAAGATCTCCTCGGCCATCCACGCCGCCACCCGGTCGACGGTCTCCGGGCGCCAGTGTGAGTCGGTGCGCAGGAAGATCGGCTCGCCACGGCGCGCGGCGTCGAACAGCGCGGGGGTCGGATCGAAGAGCGCGATCCCGGCGCGGTCGAGGCGGCGCGCGAGCTCGGCGAAGGCGGGGTTTCGCAACGGGCGCTCCGGAGCCCCGGAACCGAAGAGACGGGCCGACTCGACCGCGGTCTTGGCCGGCGCCGGTACGACCGCGAGCGAGGCCCCGCGGGCGCGCAGCGCCGCGCCGAGGTCGCGGATCGCCGCTTCGGGATCGCCGAGCCGCCGGCGCTCGGCCGATTCGTGGTCGAGGAAGGGGGGGCCGGTGATCGAGTCGATCTCGCGTTCGTAGAAGAGCCAGCCGCCCCGGCCCGTGCGCACCTGCGAGTTGCCGAAGCGGAGCGCGTCGAGCAGGGCGCGCTGGGTCGGCTGGCGCAGCCGGCGCACCACGACCAGGTCGTTCTCGCTCCAGCGGTCGATCCGGCGCAGCAGCGCGCGCACTTCGTGGCGGAGGGCGAGCGGGCCCCGCGCGCGCCACGCGTCGCACCACTCCGTCCAGCTCCCGAAGTCGATCGGGGTGGGGCGGAAGCCAGGCTCCGCGGGGAGCGGCGCCAGCTCCTGGAGCGCGAGCCCCGCCGCGAGCAGCGCGAGGAAAGCGAGGACCAGGGCCCGGCGCGTGACGGCGCCGACCCGGGTCGCCGCCATCTCGGCCTGGGCCTGTTCCTCTCGATCGGGGATCCGGGTCATCGCGCGCTCAGAAGATGAAATAGATGAACGGGTTGTAGTCCTGCGTCGCGAGCACGGCGAGGGCGGCGACGAGGAGCGCGAAGGCGGCGAGCGCGCGCGCCGGCGAGAGGCGGCGGGTCCACTCCCAGGTCTGCGGCGCGAGCCAGGTGACGGCGGCGGCGACGGCGAAGGTGCCGAGCAGGTAGGGCGAGTAGACGAGATCGCTCACCAGCACCGCCCCCTCCTGCACGGGCGCGGCGCCGAACAGGCGCCCGAAGTAGGCGAGCGCGGCCGTCATGTCGGGCGCGCGGAAGAGCACCCAGGTGAACAGCACCAGCGTGAAGACGACGGCGATCCGCAGCGGACGCGGCAGGCGGCCGTAGAGGCGCTCGACGCCGACCGCCCGTTCGAGCGCGAGGAACGTGCCGTGCGCCGCCCCCCAGAGGACGAAGTTCCAGGCGGCGCCGTGCCAGAGGCCGCCGAGCAGCATGGTGACGGCGAGGTTGACGTAGGTGCGGCGCGGGCCCTTCCGGTTGCCGCCGAGCGGGATGTAGAGGTAGTCGCGCAGCCAGGTCGAGAGCGAGATGTGCCAGCGCCGCCAGAACTCGGTGAAGGAGGCGCGACCGGTAGGGCGAGTCGAAGTTCTTCGGGAAGACGAAGCCGAGCATCAGCCCGAGCCCGATCGCCATGTCCGAGTAGCCGGAGAAATCGAAGTAGATCTGGAAGGCGTAGGCGGCGACGCCGTACCAGGAGTCGAGGACGCTCGCCGAGCCGGCGGCGAAGAGAGTGTCGGCGATCCGTCCGCAGGGATTGGCGAGCAGGACCTTCTTGGCCATACCCAGGGCGAAGAAGGCGACGCCGCGCGCGAACAGCGCGGCCGTGTGCCGGCGCGAGCGGAGCTGGTCGTCGATCTCGGAGAACCGGATGATCGGCCCGGCGACGAGCTGCGGGAACATCGAGACGAAGCAGGCGAAGTCGACGAAGTTGCGCAGCGCGCGCGCGTCGCCGCGGTAGACGTCGATGGCGTAGCTCATCGACTGGAAGGTGTAGAAGCTGATGCCGAGCGGCAGGGTCACCGCGACCGCGCTCTCGATCGCCGCGGCGGGCAGGCCGAGCGCCGCGGCGGCGCCGTTCCAGGAGTCGACCGCGAAGTGGAAGTACTTGAAGAAGCCGAGCAGCGTCAGGTTCGAGCCGAGCGAGACGGCGAGCGCGAGCTTCTGGCGCCGGCTGCGTGGCTCGCCCTTGGCCAGCTCGCGGATCTCCGCGCGCGACCAGGGCGTGGTGCCGACCAGCGCCAGCCCCGCGACGTAATCGATGGTGGTCGAAGCCAGCAGCAGGACCATGAAGCTCGGATTGGTCCACCCGTAGAAGACGTAGGAGAAGAGGGTGAGAACGAGGTGCCGGGCGCGGCGCGGCGCGAGGTAGTAGGCCGCGAGCGCGGCGGGCAGGAAGAGGAAGACGAAGAGTGGAGAGCTGAAGACCAAGGGCTGGCGCCGGGCTCGGTGCTGGCGCGATTAGAGCCGGTCGACGGGGGATGCGCAAGGGAGCGGCCGACCCACCCGGAGGGGGCTTGCCCGGCGGGGCGGACGGAACCGAGAATGGCCGCGATGACCAACGCGGCGTTGCCCCCCGACAAGACGAAGCTGGTCGAGACGATCCGCGCCTCGATCCTCGGCGACGACCAGGCGATCGTCGGGCCCTGGGGCCCGCGCCGGATCACCTACGCCGACTACACCGCCTCGGGACGCGCGCTCTCGTTCCTCGAGGACTTCCTGCGCGCCGAGGTCCTGCCGCGCTACGCGAACACGCACACCGAGGCCTCCGGTACCGGCATGCAGACGACCGCCTTCCGCGAGGAGGCGCGGGCGCTGATCCGGGAATCGGTCGGCGGCGGCGACGACGATGTCGTTCTGTTCTGCGGTTCGGGCGCGACCGGGGCGATCGCCAAGCTGGTCGACGTGCTCAACCTCCGGCTGCCGGCCGATCTCGACGCGCGCTTCCGGCTCTCGGAGCGGATCCCGCGCGCGGATCGCCCGGTCGTCTTCATCGGCCCCTACGAGCACCACTCCAACGAGCTGCCCTGGCGCGAGTCGCTGGCCGACGTGGTGGTGATCGCCGAGGACGCCGACGGGCGGATCGACGTCGGGCAGCTCGAGCGCGAGCTCGAGCGCCACGCCGAGCGCGCGCTCAAGATCGGCAGCTTCTCGGCGGCGTCGAACGTCACCGGCATCCTCTCGGATGTTCCGGGCATCACCCGGCGGCTCCACGCCGCCGGCGCGCTCGCCTTCTGGGACTTCGCGGCGGCGGCGCCCTACGTCGACATCGAGGTCACCCCTTCGCGCCGGGACCCGGCGCTCGCCGACGCCGACCTCGACGCGATCTTCCTCTCACCCCACAAGTTCATCGGCGGACCGGGGACGCCGGGGGTGCTGGTCGCCAAGCGGCGGCTCTTCCGCAACCGGGTGCCGACAGTGCCGGGCGGCGGCACGGTCGCCTACGTCAACGCGATCGAACACGACTATCTCGCCGACCCGCAGCACCGGGAGGAGGGAGGCACGCCGGCGATCCTCGAGTCGATCCGCGCCGGGCTCGTCTTCCACCTCAAGGCCGCGGTCGGCGCCGGGACCATCGAGGCGCTCGAGCGCGGCTTCGTCGAACGGGCGATCGCGGAGTGGCGGCGGCATCCGGGACTGCGCCTGCTCGGCAGCCTCACCGCGCCGCGCCTGTCGATCGTCTCGTTCCTCGTCCGCCACGGCGACGGCTTCCTGCACCACAACTACGTGGTCGCGCTGCTCAACGACCTGTTCGGCATCCAGTCGCGCGGCGGCTGCTCCTGCGCCGGACCGTACGGCCACCGCCTGCTCGGCATCGACCTCGAGACCTCGCACCGCTTCGAGCGCGGCATCCTGGCCGGCTGCGAGGGGATCAAGCCGGGCTGGACGCGGCTCGGCTTCAACTACTTCCTCTCGGAAGCGGTCTTCCGCTACCTGGTCGACGCCGTCTCGCTGATCGCGGAGGAGGGGTGGAAACTGCTGCCGCAGTACCGGTTCGATCCGGCGAGCGGCCAGTGGCGCCACCGCCAGCGCCCGCCGCAGCCGGCGGCGCGGCTCGCGGAGATCCGCTACGAGGAGGGGCGCATGCGCTACGGCTCCTTCCACCTGACCGAACCGGAGTCGGCGCTGGCGGACTACCTGGAGGAGGCCCGCCGCATCTTCGGTCAGGCGGCGGCCGCGACCGTGGTCCAGCCCGAGCCGCTGCCCGAGGAGCTCGAGGCGCTGCGCTGGTTCCCGCTGCCGCACGAGATCTCGGCCGAGCTGTCGGGCGCCGAGGCCCCACACACCCAACCCACGCTGCGCGGCTGAGCTCCGGTCACCAGCCCATCCGCTCGCGCAGCGCCGTCACGTGGGCCGTGTGGTGGCGGCCGTGCCAGGCGTACATCTCGAGGTTCTCGTCGAGAGCTCCAGACTTTGCCGGTCGCCGGGTGGACGAGGGTGCGCGCGAAGGCCGGCTCGGGCAACGCCGCGAGAAAGCTCAGCCAGCGGGCGTGAACCGCGTCGAGCAGCGCCAGCGGGAGCGCGACGTCGCCCGTCGCGACTTCCGGCGTCGCCGCCCACAGTTTCTCGTCGTAGGCGCGGACGGTCGGGTTCTCCTCGGTCACACAGAGTCGATGGCGCACGTAGGCGTTCAGGTGGCTGTCCGGCACGTGGTGCACGAGCTGGCGCACGCTCCAGCCGCCGTCGCGATAGGGCGTGTCGAGCTGGCGTCCGTCGAGCCCCGCGACCGCCGCCCGCAGGTCGGCCGGGAGCGCGGCGATCGCCTCGATGGCGCGACGCCGGGACTCGGGTGTGAAGGTCGCGGAGGGCTGGAAGCGGCCGATGGGGTAGCGGAGGTCGATCATGGGCTGTTTCTATCGCGACTCCGCACCGTTCGTCCCGGCGGCGGGACCGGGAGGGTCCCCGGCGGGGGTGGACGCGGCCGGCAGCGGGATGGCCCGCCAGTCGCCCTCCGAGAGCTCGCGCGCGGCGAGCTGCCAGACGACGGCGCGCACGCCGTCGAGCCGGCGCGGATCGCGGACAAGCTCTTCCGCGAGCGCCGCGCGCGTGGCCGAGGCGCCGCCGGCGTTGCGCAGGATCCGATCGACCGGCAGACCAAGATGGAAGGAGAGCCGCTCGGCGAAGCCGGCGCCGGCGCCGAAGCCGAGCTCGGCCTGGGAGTAGATGGCCGCGAAGCTGTCGCCGAGCAGGAGCACCGGGGCGCCCCGTTCCGGACGCCAGGGTGTGCCGTCGGCTCGGATCACGCGGCGCGTCTCGACCCGCTCGGGCGCGAAGCGCCGGACGCCGGCCGGCAGCTCGAGCAGGGCGGCGGTGTCGCCGACCCCCTCGACGCGGCCCGGTTCCTCGCGCAGCGCCGCATCGTCTCCGACCGGGAGGTCCACCAGCGCGCGCAGCCGGATCGCCGTCTCGCGCGCGACCTGGTCCATCGCCGCGGGGCGCCAGTGCGTGTCGGTCGCGAGGTAGGCGGGCTCGTCGAGCGCCGCGCTGCGCAGGAGGTCGAGCGGATCGAGCATGCCGGCGCCGAGCGTGCGCAGGCGCGTGGCGAAGGTGGCGTCGTCGACGTTGCGCGGCGCCTCGTCCGGAAGATCCTCCGCCAGGCTCTCCGGATGCACCGCCGGCTTTGCCGGGACCGGCACCAGGAGCAGCCGGACGCCGCGGCGCTCGAGGTCCGCGGCGAAACCGGCGATCGCGGCGACGGGATCTCCGGGCCGGCGGTCGAGGTACCCCCGGCCGGTCAGGTGGTCGAAGTCGGGCCGGTAGACGAGCCAGTCCCGGCGGCCGACGTAGGCCTCCTCGTTGCCGTAGCGGGCCAGCGCCGTCAGCGCGACCTGCCCCCAGGGGCGCAGCGCGCGCGCCAATGCCGAACGCTGGTCGACCCGGTCGTCGATCTCGCGCAGCCGCGCGACCGCCTCCCGGTTCCAGGCGAGGGCGGGCAGACCGGGAGCCGCGGCGGGCGGCGCCCAGGTCTCCGACAGGCTCGACGCGCCGCGCATGAGCGCGGCGAGCTCGAGGCCGAGCCCGAGCGCGGCGAACGCCAGGACCGTCGCGACCAGCGCGCGGGCGGTGCGCGGCGCGACCCGCGTGGCCACGATCTCCGCATGGGCTTCCCGTTCGCGCGAGGAGGGGTCGAAGGTCGCCATCTCAGAAGATGAAGTAGATGAACGGATTGAAACGCTGCGTGGCGAGCGCGACGAGCGCCAGGCCGAGGAGTCCGAGAGCGCTGGCGGCGCGCGCGGGCGAGAGGTCGCGCGTCCAGGTCCAGCTCTGCTGCGCGCCCCAGACGACTGCGGCCGCGGTCAAGAAGGAAAAGACCAGATAAGGGGAATGGAGGAGGCCGGAGAGCAGGTTGGCCGACGGGGTCGCGGTCTGGAGGCCGAGGAGGCGGGAGAAGAACTCGAGCGTCGCCGGCAGGTCCTTCGCTCGGAAGGGGACCCAGGCGATCGTGACGAATCCGAAGACGAGAGCGGTGCGCAGGGGTCCCGGGAGCCTTCCGTACAGCCTTTCCGGTGTGATCCTGCGCTCCGCGGCGAGCGCGGCGCCGTGCAGGCCGCCCCAGAGCACGAAGTTCCAGGCGGCGCCGTGCCAGAGGCCGCCGAGCAGCATGACGGCGGCGAGGTTGACGTAGGTGCGGCGCGGGCCCTTCCGGTTGCCGCCGAGCGGGATGTAGAGGTAGTCGCGCAGCCAGGTCGAGAGCGAGATGTGCCAGCGCCGCCAGAACTCGGTGATCGACCGCGCGACGTAGGGCGAGTCGAAGTTCTTCGGGAAGACGAAGCCGAGCATCAGCCCGAGCCCGATCGCCATGTCCGAGTAGCCGGAGAAGTCGAAGTAGATCTGGAAGGCGTAGGCGACGAGTCCGTGCCAGGCGTCGAGCGCGGACGTAGCCGAGCGGCGTCGAAGACGGTGTCCGCGATCTTGCCGCAGGGGTTGGCGAGCAGCACCTTCTTGGCGAGGCCGACGCGAGAGGAAGGCGACGCCGCGGGCGAACTTCGCGCGAGTGTGACCTCGCGGCTCGCAGCTGGTCGGCGATCTCCGAGAAGCGCACGATCGGCCCGGCCACCAGCTGCGGGAACATCGAGACGAAGCAGGCGAAGTCGACGAAGCTGCGCATCGGCGCCGCGCGTGCCGCGGTAGACGTCGATCGTGTAGCTCATCGACTGGAACGTGTAGAAGCTGATGCCGAGCGGCAGCGTCACCGCGAGCGCACGTGCGCGAGCGCCGCCTCGGGGAGGCCGAGCGCTGCGAGCGACGCCGTTCCAGCTGTCGACCGCGAAGTCGAAGTACTTGAAGAAGCCGAGCAGCGAGAGGTTGGAGACGATCGAGGCGACCAGCGCGATCCGCTGGCGGCGGCTGCGCGGGCCGCCCGGCGGCAGCGGCTCGGGGTCGGGCTCGCCAGGGCCAGGAGCCGGCCTGGACCAGGCCGCAGACCCAGTCGATCGCCGTCGAGACGAACAGCAGGATGCAGAAGGCCGGACTGGTCCAGCCGTAGAAGACGTAGGAGACGAGCGTGAGGACGAGGTTGCGGCGCGCGGCGCGGCGCGCCGAAGTAGAGCGCGAGCGCGAGCGGCAGGAAGCCGAACAGGAAGAGGTAGGAGCTGAAGACCATCGCCCGCCGCGCCTAGCCCCGCTCCAGCCGACGTCGAAGCCGAGCGGCGGCCCGCCCGCGGCGGGCGCGGGCAGGGTGTCGGAGAGGACCACGCTCTCGAGCTGCGGCTGCCGCGCGTGGGGCTCGAGGCGCAGGCGGCGCACCGTGCCCGGCGGCTCGCCGCTCTCGGGCGTCGGCGCGCCGTCGAGCAGCGCCCAGCGCGCCACCCGGATGCGGCCGCCGACGGCGACGCCGCCGAGCGGGCGCAGCACCTCCCACTCCTCGACCACCAGCGCCTGCCGGTAGGGGGAGATCTCCTCGAGCGTCGGGATCCGCGAGCGCGCGACGAGGCGCGCCTCGACCTCGGCGAAGGGCACCGGCGGCGCCGCCGCGAGGGCGGCGAGCGCGATCCGCGCGTCGGCCTCGACCTCCGCCGCCGGGAGCTCGCGGGCGTGGATCGCGAGGTGCGACAGCGCGCCGCGGAAGCGAGCGGCGCCGTCCGGCCCGGCGCCCAGCTCGAGCCGCCCCGAGCGCCAGTGGAAGAAGTCGCCGGGAACCATGGTCGAGCCGACGCTGCGGCCGTCGAGGTAGCTCGTGAGACGGCCCGGGGAGAAGGTGAGGGCGACGTGGTGGGGCGCCCCGTCGGGCAGGTCGAGGAGGTGGACCGCCGGAGCGGTCGCCGCGGTTTCGGACGTGCGCAGCAGGAGCTCGACCGCGCGCCCGCGCTGGCGCAGCTGGAAGCCGCGCCGTCCGGGCTGCGTGGTGAGCGCGACGATCGGGGCCGAGACCGCGGCGTCGATCGTCGCGGGCTCGACCACGATCTGGAGGCTGAGCGCGTTGGCGCCGCGCAGCTCGGCGGCGACTTCGCTCGCGCGCCCGTCGTCGAGCGCGAACGAGCCGCCGCCGAAGCTCATGCGGCCGCGCCGATCGTAGACGGCGCGCCCGGCTGGCGAGAGCTGCTCGCTGGCGGCGTCGGGATCGCGCCGGTTGGGGCGGTCCGCCCCCTCCCAGACGAGCGCCAATCCGTCGGCGCGCGCCGGCCAGCCCGGCGCCGCGGCGGGCGGCGGGGTTACGGCCGGCGCGGTCGCGGCGGCGCCCGGTTGCCGGCGCGGCGGCCGCGCGCGGTGGAGGTCCGGGAAGCGGTCGACGCCCGGGTGCGCGGAGATCCGCACCGCGCGGCCGATCGGCGCGAGCGAATCCGGATCGACCTCGATCGCGAAGACGTCGTAGTCGGCGCGGAAGTGGTCGTGCGCTCCGTCCGACGCCGCGAAGGCGAGAAGTCGAGCCGTCGCGCGAGAGCATCGGGAAGTAGAGGTAACCGCGATCGGCGGGGAGGCGCGCGTCGTTCTTCGCGAGCAGGGTGAACGTGCGGCGGGTGGCGAGCTCGATGGCGTCGATCGGTCCGCCGGCGCCGGCCGCCCAGATCCCGAAGCGGCTGCGCGCGTCGAAGTAGGGCTGGCACCCGCCGAGCGGCGTCGCGCGCCGGATCGTGCCGTCCGCGGTCCGCTCGGAGAAGCTCGGCGTGCCGCCGGTCGCCCAGCGGCCGGTGGGGTCGAGCAGCCACCCTTCACCCTGCGCCGGCCCTCGCGCGAGCCGCGACCGCGTGCCGCGCGCGAGGTCGAGGCGTACCGTGTCGCCGGCGCCGTCGATGTGGACGAGCTCGCTCGCGGTCCACCAGATCGCGGCGCGGTGCTCGCCGTAGGCGCGCGCCGCCGGCGCCGCGACGCGGTCGAGCGTGCCGTCGGCCTCGATCAGGCGCAGGACGCCAGGAGTCTCCGGCGGCAGATAGGCGCGCGCGCCGCCCGGCAGCGAGAGGTAGGCGACGCGCCGGCCGTCGGGCGAGATGTGCGCGCAGCAGTGATCCCGCCCCGGCTCCTCGGGCGAGAGCTGGCGCGCGTCGCCACCCTCGAGCGGCCGTGTCCAGATGCGGAACGCGCCGGTCCGGTTCGATTCCCAGACCACCTGGCCCGGTCCCCAGGCGACTGCCGCCTCGCCTTCCCCCGAGCGTGCGCGCTCGCTCCTCGCCTCCAGGACCCGAGGGCCCGCGAGGAGGCCCAGGACGAAGAGCGCGGTGAATGTTCCGGAGCGCCGGAGCCGGACCATGGTCGGATGGTACCAACTGCCGTCCGGCTCGTCGGGCGCAGCTCGCGGTCCGGGATCGAACCGCGACCTCCGTGCCCGGTTCAGGCGGCAGACTCGGGTCGTGTCCGGTCCGCCTCCGCGGAGCCGTGCCGGAGATCGTCGGCCCGCGGCGCGGTCCAGCGGTCGCGCCTCGGGTCGACTCCCTGACCGTTCCCGGCCGCGGCCCGGCGGGCGCGTTCCAGGCTGTCCGCCCAGAGACCGAACGCCACCACGACGAGCGGCAGGAGGAGCAGGAAGAGGAAGGGACGGTCGACGCTCGCGAGCCAGTCGCCCCAGGCCGACGGCGCGAACAGGTCGTCGAGCGGACCGCCGCGCACGCCGAACAGCACCAGCGCCACGGCCGTGGGCGGCAGGGCCGCGAGCGCGAGGCCGAGCGGGTTGATGGCCTTGTCCTCGAACGAGTTCTTGAGGATGGCGAACCCGGCCGGGTTCGGCGCGTTCGCGATCACGGTGAGGCCGCCGCCCGCAACGGCGCCGGCCACCAGAGCGTACTTGAAGCCCTCGGAGAGCGTGTCGACGAGCGAGCCGAGGTAGGTGAGGGCGGCGTTGTCGGTTACCGCCGTGAGCAGGGCGGCGCCGAAGAAGACGGTCGACTCGTCGAGGCTCGTGAGCAGAGCCTGGAGCCACCATTTCTGCTGACCGCCGAGGACGACGAGACCGGCGAGAAAGAAGGCCACCATCAGCCCCTCGCGCAGGATCAGGCGGCCGTGGTAGCGCTTGTAGGCTTCGGCCAGGCCGAGGAAGAGCAGGAAGACGCCCATCAGGACGGTTGGCAGGTGGTTGGCCATCACGACGCCCGCGAGGATCGCGACGTTCACCGCGACGAGCGCGCGCGGCACCCGGGATCCGGTCTGCGGGGCGGACTGCACGGTCCCGCCCGCGATGTGGCGACGGCAGAAGAAGGTGATCGCGGCGGCGTTGACCAGCACCGCCACGGCCGCCTTCCAGCCGAAGTTGGCGAACATGTAGGCGGCGCTCCAGCCCCAGGTTCCGGCCACCATGAGGACCGGCGGCGCGGCGAAATTGGTCAGGGTTCCGCCGATCGAGATGTTGACGAAGAGGACTCCGAGCGTCAGGTACTTCACGCGGACCGGAACCGGGCGATTGAACAGGCGGTCACGCAGCATCAGCGCCGCCAGCGTCATGGCGGCAGGCTCGGTGATGAACGATCCGAGCAGGGGCACCAGCGAGAGGCTGACGAAGTAGGTCGCCATCCCGGTCTCGAGGGGGAGGGCCCGCGCGGCACGGTTCACCCCGTCGGAGGCGAGCTGGAGGATCGGCCGGCTCGCGGCGACCACCATGACAACGAACACGAAGATCGGCTCGACGAACTGGCGGCTCTCCAGATAGCCGGTCACCTCACCCCAGCTCGAGAGCAGCGTCATGCCGGCGAGGAGCAACGCGGCCCACAGACCGAACACGATCTCGACCTCGCCGAGCAGGTGCCAGAGGCCCGAGTGCCGGGGCCGCGAGTGGGCCAGGTGCTCGAAGTAGCGGGTCGAGAAGGTGTGCACGACCGCGCACGCGAAGAGGACGGCGGCGAGGATCTCGATCGCGGTGGGGTTCATGGCCGCAGGCTAGGCCGCAGGCCCGGCGCGCGCAATTCGGGATGGCGCGTAAGCGGAACCACGTACTTGTCCGGTCGAGGGGTCCGGCACCAGAATGGGTGCGATGTCCTGGTCCCGGGCGCTGCGCGAGGCGGTGGTCTTCGTGCCCTGCTACATCGGGCTCGACTGGGCCAGCTACATCGCTCCGCTCGGAGCCTTCAACATCACACCCTGGAACCCGCAGCCGGCGCTGGCCATCGCCTGGATGCTGCTCGCCGGGTTCCGCCTGGTCCCGGTCCTCTTCGTCGCGGTATTCGCCGCCGACGTCCTGGTGCGCCACGCCCCGGCGGGCTATGAGGTCACATTCCTCACCGCAGCCACGTTGACGCTGGGCTACGCCCTGATCGCCTGGCTGCTTCGCTCGCGACTCCGGATCGATTCGCGGCTGCGGTCCACTCGCGACCTCGCCCTCCTCGCCGTGGTCACGCTGGCGGGAACCGGCGTGGTCGGCGCCTCGTTCGTGGGAGTCCTGCACGGCGCCGGAGCTCTGGCTTCCGAGTCGGTCGCGCCGGGCTGGCTCCGCTTCTGGCTGGGCGACGCGGTGGGCGTACTGGTCACCGCCCCTCTCTTCCTGGTGGCCGCGGACCGCGAGCGCCGGGCGGACCTGGCGGCGCTCGCGCGGCGCCCCGAGTCGATGCTCCAGATGGGCGTGCTGATCGCCACGGCCTGGCTCATCTTCGACGGCCTCGGCGGCGACCCCCTGCGCCACTTCTATCTCCTCTTCCTGCCCCTGATCTGGATCGCGATGCGCGGCGGGATGGAAGCTGCGGTCGTGGGGATCGCGGTCGTCCAGCTCGGCGTCGTGGTCGGCATCCACAGCGAAGGGGGAGTCGAGCTGCCGGTCGCCGAGATCCAGGCGCTGGTCGCGGCTCTGACCCTGACTGCGCTCTTCCTGGGGATGGTCGTCGACGAGCGTGAACGGGCCAACCGGGATCTCGAACAGTCGCTGCGGCTGGCGGCCGCGGGCGAGATGGCCGGTGCGATCGCCCACGAGGTCAACCAGCCGCTCACCGCGCTCTCCACCTACGGCCAGGCCGCGCTGCTGCTGGCGGAGCGCGGCGGCGAGGGTGCGCGGGACCTGCCCCGGGTGGTCCGTCAGATGCTCGGCGAGTCGGACCGCGCCGCGGAGATCGTGAGGCGGCTGCGCGACTTCTTCCGGACCGGCACTACCCGGCTGGAACCGGTCTCCTGCGCGGAGCTCGCCGCGGCGGCCCGCAGGGTCGGCCAGCAGGCCGCCGGCCGCGACTCGGTGGAGTTCGAAGTCCTGTGCGACGAGGACCTGCCCGACGTCCTCGCCGATCGCCTGCAGATCGAGCTGGTACTGAGGAATCTGATCGCGAACGCGGTCGACGCCGCCGCGGCGCGGCCGGCGGCCGATCGCCGCGTCGGGGTCGAAGTCCGCAGGCTGGACGCGCGTCACCTCCGGATCCTCGTACTCGACAGCGGCCCGGGAGTGGGAGCTGGCGATCGCCAACGGATCTTCGAGCCGTTCGTCTCGGGCAAGGCGAGCGGCATGGGGCTCGGCCTGGCGGTGAGCCGCGCGATCGCCGTGGCGCACGGCGGTTCCCTCGAGGCGCTCGCCGGATCGCACGGCGAGTTCCGGCTCGTCCTGCCTCTCCTGGAAGAGGAGGAGGACCATGTCGTGGCCTGAGTCGCTCACCGTGTACGTGGTCGACGACGATCCCGCCGTTCGCGATTCGCTCGCGCTCATGCTCGGTCTCGAGGGCTACCGCGTGGCCCTGTTCGCCGACGCCGAGTCCTTCCTGCGCGCCTTCTCCGACGCCTGGGCGGGGTGCGTCGTCGCGGACATCCGGCTGCCGGGGATGAGCGGCGTGGATCTCCAGGCCAGGGTGCAGGAGCGCGGCAGCCGGCTGCCCTTCGTCGTGATCACCGGCCACGCCGACGTGGCCACGGCGCGGCGCGCCTTTCACGCGAGCGCAGTCGACTTCCTCGAGAAACCTTTCGATCACGGCCAGCTCAGGGCGGCGATCGAGGCTGCGTTCGCCCGCGAAGACCGGCGCGTCCAGGACGCGCAGGTCCGTCTCCGGGACGAGACGCAGCTCGCCCGGCTGACTCCGCGCGAGCGGGAAGTGTTCGAGCAGGTGGCGCGAGGTGGACACGCCCGGGAGATCGCCGCCAGGCTCGGCATCAGCCCGCGCACGGTCGAGGTTCACAAGGCCCGCGTGATGGCCAAGCTGGGCGTGCGCAACATCGCCGAGCTGGTGCGCCTTGCCGTCGCAGCTGAGCGGCCCGGCGAGTCCGAATGACCGCGCGGCTTCCGATTCAGGGCGCGAGCGCTCTGCCGAGATCCTCGGCGAGCCGGCCGCGCTCGTCGGGGTCGGGCAGCCAGCCGCTCCCGGCCGCGAGGTTCTCCTCGAGATGGCCGACCTTCGAGGTGGCCGGGATCGCGCAGGTGACGGCCGGGTGGCCGAGCACGAACTTGAGCATCGCCTGCGCCCAGGTGGCGCAGCCGCGCTCGGCGAGCCAGTCGGGGAGCGCGATGTCGCGCAGGCGCTTGAAGGCGGAGCCGGCGGCGAACGGCCGGTTGGCGAGCACGGCGACGCCCGCGCTCTGGCAGAGCGGCAGCAGCTCCCGCTCGGCCTCGCGCTCGGCGATCGAGTAGTTGACCTGCACGAAGTCGAGGCCCCCCTTGCGGACCCGCTCGGCGAGCGCCGCGTGGTGGCTCGCCGTGTAGTGGGTGACGCCGACGTAGCGGACGCGTCCGTCGCGCTTCCACCCGGCGAGCGTCGCGAGGTGGGTGTCGACGTCGAGCAGGTTGTGGACCTGCATCAGGTCGATCGTCGTCGTCCGCAGCAGGCGCAGCGACTCCTCCATCTGCGCGATCCCCTCGGCGCGCCCCGTGGTCCAGACCTTGGTGGCGAGGAAGACCTTGTCCCGCGCGGCCGCCCGCTCGACCAACGCGCCGACCGCCGCTTCGGCGCGGTCGTACATCGGCGAGGTGTCGATGACGCGGGCGCCGAGCGCGGCGAAGCGGGCGACGAGCGGGTCGAACCCGGGATAGGCGGCCGGCTCGACGTCGAGCACCCGGTAGGTGCCGAGGCCGACGATCGGCAGCGACTCGCCGGAGGAGGGGATCGGCCGGCGGCGGATCCCGGCCGCCGGCGCGGCCGGCGCCTCCGAGGCGCGCGCGGATCCGGCGGCGAGCGGCGCCAGCGGCGCCAACGCCGCGCAGGCGAGCAGCTCGCGGCGGGACCAGCCGGACTGGGTTGCGGAAGTCGAGGCTCGTGGCGTCATCGGTGCGGCTCCCGGGCTCCCGGACCGCGGCGGCGCGGCCGGTCCAGCGCGATCGAGCCTAGGCCGGAACGCGGTCCGTCCGCCAGCCGGGCGGGACGAGCCGGGTCGCTCCCGAGGCGGGTGGGCTCAGAGCCCGGTGACGCGGACGACTTCCTCGAACGTGGTGGTGCCTTCGGCCAGCTTGCGCAGCGCCGACTGGCGCAGCGTGCGCATGCCGTTCTTGACCGCTTCGCGCTTGATCTCGGGCGCGTCGCGGCCCTCGACGATCAGCGCCTTGATGGCGTCGTCGATC
Organism: uncultured Acidobacteriota bacterium; assembly: GCA_963803995.1. GTDB lineage: Bacteria > Acidobacteriota > Thermoanaerobaculia > Multivoradales > JAGPDF01 > JACTMI01. Next base: position 86,770 of record CAWDOT010000004.1, on the reverse strand, counting down.
GGCAGGATCTCGAAGATGCCGCAGCGGCCGAGATAGCCGGTGCTGCGGCATTCGTGGCAGCCCTGCCCCTCCTTGACCTTGACCTTCTTGCCCGGCGGCACCGCCAGGCGCAACGTGTTCGCCTCCTCGGTGGTGAGCGAGCGCTCGCCGACGCAGTGCGGGCAGATCTTGCGCACCAGGCGCTGGGCCATCGAGCCGATCAGCGTCGAGCTGATCAGGAAGCGCTCGACCCCGAGGTCGACCAGCCGGCTGATCGAGGTCGAGGCGTCGTTGGTGTGGAGGGTGGAGAAGACCAGGTGGCCGGTCAAGGCGGCCTGGATCGCGTACTGCGCCGTCTCGCCGTCGCGGATCTCGCCGACCATGATGACGTCGGGATCCTGGCGCAGGATGTGGCGCAGCGCGTTGGCGAAGTCGATGCCGATCTTCGGCTGCACCGCCGTCTGGTTGAACTCCTCGATCACCATCTCGATCGGATCCTCGATCGTGGTGATGTTGATGTCGCGGCTGGCGATCGACTTCATCGCCGAGTAGAGCGTGGTCGTCTTGCCGGACCCGGTCGGGCCGGTGACCAGGATGATGCCGTGCGGCCGCGAGATGAACTCGTTGAAGACGAGCTGCTCCTCCGGGTAGAAGCCGAGCCCCGAGAGGTCCTGCATCAGCACGTCGGGGTCGAAGATGCGCATCACGGCCTTCTCGCCGAAGGCGACCGGCAGGGTCGAAATGCGCAGTTCGACCTCCTTGCCCGCCCGCGTCGTCTTGATGCGGCCGTCCTGGGGGCGGCGCTTCTCGGCGATGTCGAGCCGCGACATGGTCTTGATGCGCGAGACGATCGCGGCGTGGACGATCTTCGGGATGGTCTGGATGTCGTGCAGCACGCCGTCGATGCGGAAGCGGATCAGGCACCAGTCGCGCTTGGGCTCGATGTGGATGTCGCTCGCCCGCGTGTCGAAGGCGTGCTGGAGCATGAACTCGACGGCGTTGACGATGTGCTGGTCGCTCGACTCGATCTCGGCTTCGTTCTTCATGCGAACGAGCTGCTCGAGGTTGCCGAGGTCGATGCCTGCCTTGAGGTCGCGCTCGGCGCGCTTGACCGACTGGCGCAGGCCGTAGAACTCGGTGATCGCGCGCAGGATGTCGGGCTCGGAGGCGACCGCGAGCACGAGGTCGCGCCCGGCGATGCGGCGGAAGGAGTCGACCCCTTCGATGTCGTAGGGGTTGGCGCAGGCGACCTTGAGCTTGCCGCCGACCATCGCCAGGGGGATCATCCGGTGGCGCTTGGCGAACGGGCGCGAGATCTTCGACTCGATCAGGTCCGCGTCGAGCGACAGGGTGTCGATGCGCACGTGCTCGAGGCTGGCGTCGGCCGCGATGGCGCGCGCGACCTCGAGCTCGCCCACGACGCCGCCCGGTTCCCGGAGATTGGGGAAGCGGAACGAGACGACCAGGTCGTAGGCGACCGCCTTCTGCTCGTAGGTGATCGCGTTCTTGACCCGCGACGGCAACTGGCGCGCCTCGCGCTTGACCTCCTCGGCCTGCTCGGGCGTGATCAGGCCCTGGCGCTGCAGCACGTCCGCGACGAAGACCGGCGAGAGGGACATCGTTTCTAGTCTACCCGACGGCTCGCGCCGGACCCTGCGATAGATTGCCCGCGCCCGTGTCCCCCACGCTCGCCTTCCAGCTCGCCGCGGCGGCCGCCCTGGGCTGGGCGCTCTACGACCTCGCGCGGCGCGCCCTGGCGCGCCACCTCTCGGCCTGGGTGCTGGTCGCGGCGACGACGACCGGCGCCCTGCCCCTGCTCCTCGGCTGGACTCTGTACGAGGGGGACTGGCGGATCACCGCGGCCTACTGGACGCCCGGCCTGGCGGCGGTCGCCCTCAACGTCGCGGCCAACTTCTGCTATTTCCGCGCCTTCCAGATGGCGCCGCTGTCGGTGACGCTGCCGATGCTGTCGTTCACCCCGCTCTTCGCGTCGCTGCTCGGCGCCATCTTCCTCGGCGACGCCATCGGGCCGCGCGAGACGGCGGGCGCGCTGCTGGTGGTGCTGGGCGGGCTCGCCCTCGGCCTGCGCGCGGGCGGCCTCAGCTTCGAGCCGGGCAGCGCGATGATGCTGGTGGTCGCCTTCCTCTGGTCGGCGACGCTGCTGCTCGACAAGCGCGCGCTGGCGCTCGCCAGCCTGCAGGTCCACGCGCTGGTGCTCAATGCCGGTGTGGCGGTGGGGGGGCTCGCGGCGCTGGCGGTGCTGGGCCGGGTGCGCGAGCTGCGCGCGGTCTCCGGACACTGGAGCGGCCTCGCGGTGGCGGTGGCGCTCGGCGCCACCGCGCTCGCCTTCCAGCTCTACGCCCTGCGCGAGTTGCCGGTGGGGATCGTCGAGACGATCAAGCGCGGCGTCGGCGGCCTGTCGGCCGTGGTCCTCGGCCGGCTGCTCTACGACGAGGCGATCACGCTGCGCAAGATCGCCGCCGTCGCCATGATGGCCGTCGGCGTCGCCTTCATCCTGCTCTAGCCCGGCCAGCGGCGCGCCAGCTCGCGGCTGGCGGCGAAGTGGGCGAGGAGCTCCGCCATCGAGTCGCCGCCGTACTTCTCGAGCGCGGCGTCGGCGAGGACGAGGGCGAGCATCGCCTCGCCGATCACGCCGGCGGCGGGCAGCGCGGTGACGTCGCTGCGCTCGTACTGCGAGGCGCGCGGCTCGCCGCTGTCGAGGTCGATCGACGGCAGGCCGTCGCGCAGTGTCGCGATCGGCTTCTTGTAGAGGGTCACCACGACGTCCTCGCCGTTGGTCACGCCCCCTTCGAGGCCGCCGGCCCGGTTGGTGGCGCGCGGGAAGCGGCCGTCGTCGCGGCGGGGGAGGATCGCGTCGTGCGCGGCGCCGCCGAAGCCGCGGGCGGCCTCGAGCGCGGTGCCGATCTCGACCGCCTTGACCGCCGGCACCGACATCATCGCCCGCGCGATGCGGCCGTCGAGCTTCGCCTCCCAGGAGACGTGCGAGCCGAGCCCGGCCGGCACGCCGTGGGCGATCACCGTGACGGCGCCGCCGAGCGTCTCGCCCTTCGCCTTCGCCTCGTCGACCAGCTTCACCATCTCCGGTTCGAGGGCGCGGTCGATGGCGCGCAGCGGCGAGGCGTCGTCGACCCCGGCGACGGCCGCCCAGTCGGGAGTCGGGGCGCCGGCGCCGAGCGGCCCGAGCGCGCGCACGCCGCTGGCGATCTCGACCCCGAGCTCGGCGAGCAGCATCTTCGCGAAGGCGCCGGCGGCGACCCGCGCGGTCGTCTCGCGCGCCGAGGCGCGCTCGAGCACGTCGCGCAGGTCGCGGCGCAGGTACTTCTCGCCGCCGGCGAGGTCGGCGTGCCCGGGTCGCGGCGAGCGCAGGCGGCGCAGCTCGGCGAAGGCTGGGTCGATCTCCCCGGCGTCGGCCGCCATGGCGCGCTGCCAGTTGGGCCAGTCCCGATTCTCGATCCAGAGCGCGACCGGCGAGCCGAGCGTCTCGCCGGCGCGCACGCCGGCGCGGATCTCCGCGCGGTCGGACTCGATCTGCATCCGGCGCCCGCGGCCGTGGCCGTGCTGCCGGCGGGCAAGCTCCCGCGCCAGCCGCCCGGCATCGACCCGGAGCCCGGCCGGCAGTCCGTCGAGGATCGCGGTCAGTCCCGGGCCGTGGCTCTCACCCGCGGTGGTCAGTCGGAGGCGTCGCATGCGGAGGAGCTTATCGGAGCGGGGCGTCAGCCGCCGGGCGCGGGCGGGGTGCGGCGGGTGCCGCGCTCGGGCACGAAGGCGGCGAACGGCGCGACGAGCTCGTCGGGGAAGCGGGCAGGGCGACGGGTCAGAGCATCGACCCAGATGTGCTCGGTGGCGCCGGTGGCGAGCACGTCCCCGCCGCGCGAGACCCGGTACGCGAAGGTGACGGCGCGGCTGCCGAGATGCTCGACCCAGCAGGAAGAGACCACGGTTTCGCCGTAGCGCGCGGGGGCGCGGTAGGTGAGCCGGGCGCCGGTGACCAGGAGCAGGAGTCCCTGCTTCTCGATCTCGGCGTAGTGCAGGCCGGCCTCCAGACAGAGGCGGGTGCGCGCGAGCTCGAACCAGACCAGGTAGTTGGCATGGTGCACCACGCCCATCTGGTCGGTCTCGGCGTAACGCACCTCGACGTCGACGTCGACATGCCGCGGCGGCAGGCTCCGGGTCATCGGGTGCGGAGGCTGCAACTCGCGTTGCCGAAGGTCGCCGCTCGCCGGCTCAATGCGCCGGATAGGCCGTGAGGTAGAAGTAGGCCGCCTCGAGCTCCTGGTCGCGCAGGTAGGAGACCTCCGGCCCGCGGCCGTGCAGTCCCCCCTCGCCGCGGTGCCGGGAGGACGGCACGAAGGCACGGGCGGAGTGCGAGGTCGGGAGGCTCTCGAGGGTCGGAATCGGCCAGGGCGCCGGCCGGGCGCCCGGGAGGCGGCTCGAGTCGTGACAGGTCTGGCAGGTCCCCTTGACGATCAGCTCGCCGACCCGGTCGACCGGCACCTTCAGCGAGCGGTCGGCGTGCTTCGGATCCGGGATCCCGGCGAGACGCTCGAGGTAGGCGATCAGGACCTCCTCTTCCTCGGGCGAGAAGAAGTCGAAGCCGGGCATCGAGGGGCCGCCGGTCTCGATGCGATGCCGGAGCAGCTGCTCGGCGGTCACCGCGCGGTCCGAGGCCGCCGTGCTCTCCTGCTTTTTCTGCAGCTCGGCCGAGGTCGCCCGCACGCGGTCGACCAACGGCAGGATCTCCGGCGGCAGACCCCGGCCGCCGGCGCCGTGGCAGCTCCGGCAGGTGAAGCGGAAGAGATCGGCGCCGCGCAGGTCGAAGCCCTGGCGCAGCCAGCGCCCGCCCTGCGGAGCCGGCGCCTGGAGCTCCGGGTCCTGCTCGTTCGGGCCGAGCGCGCCGACGCGGCCGAGCGACGTCTTGTCGAAGTCGCGGCCGAGCTTGGAGAGCCAGCTCGGACCGGTCGCCGGCGTCGATTCGGGCGTCGCGGCGATGGCCGGAGCGGCCAGCAACAGCAGCAGGGCCGGAATTCCGAGCAGGGCTCGGCGCAGGGCGGCGGCGGGGCGGAGGGCGGCGATCATGGCGAAAAACTAACACGACCGCGGCGCCGCGCACCCGCTCCACGGCGCGGGCGATGCGTTATCCTTCGGCGTTCGGAGCCGCGCCGCTCGCGGTCCCGGGCGAACCCGTGCCGATCCACCCCTATCTCGACCGCCGCCCGCGCCTGGGTGCCCGTGTCTTCCTCGCCCCGTCGGCGGATCTCGCCGGCGACATCGAGGTCGGCGACGACTGCTCGTTCTGGTTCCACACCGCGGCGCGCGGCGACGTCCACTGGATCCGGATCGGCGCGCGCACCAGCGTCCAGGACGGCACGATCCTGCACGTCACCCACGAGCACTTTCCGCTCTCGATCGGCGCCGACGTGGTGATCGGCCATGCCTGCATGATCCACGGCTGCAGGCTCGAGGACGGCTGCCTGATCGGGATCGGCGCGCGGGTGCTCGATGGCGCGGTGGTCGAGCCGGGCGCCCAGGTGGGCGCCGGGGCGGTGGTGACCCCCGGCTTCCGGGTGCCCGCGGGGCATCTCGCGCTCGGCGTCCCGGCGCGGGTGGCGCGGCCGCTGTCGGAGGCGGAACGGGGCTCGATCCGCGCGATCGCGGAGCGCTACGTGCGGGTCAAGAACGAGTACCTCCAATCGATCGGACCGGGATACTGACCATGGCCAGGCGATTCTCCGCGCCCAAGGGCACCCGCGACCTGCTGCCTCCCGAGACCGCCGTCTGGGCGCGCGTCGAGGCCGCGGCGCGGCGGGTCTTCGGCCGCTACGGCTACCGCGAGATCCGCACCCCGATCTTCGAGGAGACCGAGCTCTTCCTGCGCGGGGTCGGCGAGTCGACCGACATCGTCGGCAAGGAGATGTACAGCTTCACCGACAAGGGCGGCCGCAACGTCACCCTCCGGCCCGAGTCGACCGCCGCGGTCTGCCGTTCCTACGTCGAGCACGGGATGCAACAGCTCCCGCAGCCGGTGCGGCTGCTCTACATCGGCCCCCAGTTCCGCTACGAGCGCCCCCAGAAAGGTCGCTACCGCCAGTTCCACCAGATCGGCGCCGAGCTGCTCGGCGGCCGAGGCGCGGAATCCGACGTCGAGATCCTGCTCATGCTCGTGGCCTTCCTGCGCGAGCTCGGGTTCCGGGACCTGAAAGTCCTGGTCAACACCGTCGGCGACGTGGAATCCAGGGCTGCCTACCGTGAAGCGCTGGTGGCCCATCTGGAGCCGAAAAAAGCTCATCTAAGTGAAGAGAGCGCGCGGCGACTGGTGACCAACCCGCTCCGCATCCTGGACACCAAGAGCCCCGAGGAGCAGTCGCTCCTGGCCGACGCGCCCAGGCTGCGCGACCACCTGACCGAGACGAGCCGCCAACACTTCGGCCGGGTGCTTTCTTCTATGGAGGCCTTTTCTGTGCCTTTCGTGGTCGAACCCCGCCTCGTACGCGGTCTCGACTACTACACGAACACCGTCTTCGAGATCGTCTCCGAAGGCCTGGGGTCCCAGAACGCGATCTGCGGCGGAGGCGCCTACGAGGGACTGGTCGAGGAGCTGGGCGGCCCGCCGACCTACGGCGTCGGCTTCGCGATCGGCGAGGATCGGCTCATCGAGGTTCTTCCCCTGGAGTCGCCGGCGCGCAGGGGCGCGCCCGGGCCGGTGGTGGTGAGTCGGATCGGAAAAGCCTCCATAGAAGGGGGTGGACCTTCGGACGCCCTCGTGTTCGCCGAACGCCTTCGCGGCGCGGGCATCGCTGCCGTCGAAGGCCCGGGCAAGGCGGCGAAGGCGTTCGAGCTGGCGGAGAAGCTGGGCGGCCCCGCCGTGGCCTTCCTGGGCGACGACGAGATCGCCGCCGGGACGGTCACGGTGAAGGTCCTCGCCACACGCGAGCAGGTCACGGTGAAACCCGAAGAGGCCGTCGCGCGGCTGAAGCCGCTCTACACGGAACCCGAGGATCGAGACTAGGAAGGGACGCCGGGCCACCGCGAGCGCCGCCGTCGACCAGCGCTGCCAGGCCCGCCACCCCTTAACTGAGAGCTTTTGCTTTTGCTTCTGCCTTTTCTCTGTTTCGTTTCGTTCTGTTGCAGGTTCTCCTGATTTCTCTCTTCTTTCACAGGACGAGGAAGAGTCGACCGGCAGGACAGAGGGTGATGCGATGAAGCGGACGAGCGCGGGGACGTTGACCCGGGAGGATGTCGGCAAACGGGTGCTGTTGCAGGCCTGGGTCGCGCGGCGGCGCGACCATGGCGGGGTGCTGTTCGTCGACCTGCGCGACCGCAGCGGCGTCGCCCAGGTGGTCGCGCGGCCGGAGGAGTCGGCGGCGGCCTTCGCCGTGCTCGACCCGGTCCGCTCCGAATGGGTGGTCGAGGTCGAGGGGCGGGTCGAGGCGCGCACTCCCGACATGGTCAACCCGAAGATGCCGACCGGCGAGGTCGAGGTGGTCGCCGAGCGCGCCGTGGTGCTCTCGAAGAGCGATCCGCTGCCCTTCTCGCTCGACGCCCGCAGCGAGGCCAACGAGGACCTCCGCCTCAAGTACCGCTTCCTCGACCTGCGCCGCCCCGAGCTGCAGGAGAAGATGATCCTGCGCCACCGGATCGCCTTCGAGACCCGCCGCGTACTTCGACGAGCAGGGCTTCCTCGAGGTCGAGACGCCGATCCTCACCAAGTCGACGCCCGAGGGCGCTCGCGACTACCTGGTGCCGTCGCGCGTCCACGCCGGCGAGTTCTACGCGCTGCCCCAGTCGCCGCAGCTGTTCAAGCAGCTCCTGATGATCGCGGGCTTCGAGCGCTACATCCAGATTGCGCGCTGCTTCCGCGACGAGGACCTGCGCGCCGACCGCCAGCCCGAGTTCACCCAGATCGACCTCGAGATGTCGTTCCCGACCGAGGAGATCGTCTACGAGCTGATCGAAGGGCTCTTCGCGCGGGTCTTCCCGATCGTCGGCATCGAGCCGAAGACGCCGTTTCGCCGCATGAGCTACGCCGACGCGATCGCGCGCTACGGCGTCGATCGCCCCGACCTCCGGTTCGGTCTCGAGATCCGGGACGTCACCGCGGCGGTCGCGGACTCGCCGTTCCGCGCCTTCGCGGAGGCCGCGAAGGCGGGCGGGGCGGTGCGCGGCATCGTGATGCCGGGCGGCGCGGGCATCACCCGCTCGCAGACCGATCAGTGGGGGGAGGTGGCCAAGCGCTTCGGGCTGCCGGGCCTGCTCACTTTGCGCCGGCAGAACGGCGAGCTCGCCTTCCAGGTCAAGAACGTTCTTGCGGCCGGTCAGCTCGAAGCCCTCGCCGAGGCGATCGGGCTCGGCGAGGGGGACCTCGCCGTGCTGGCCGCCGGCAAGCCGGACGTCGTCTCGGGCGCGCTCGGCGCGCTCCGCCTCGACCTCGCCCGCCAGTACTCCCTGATCCCGGAGGGGCGCTGGGAGTTCCTCTGGGTGACCGACTTCCCGCTGCTCGAGTGGCACCCCGACGACGGCCGCTGGTACTCGATGCACCACCCGTTCACCAGCCCGGATCCGCGCGACCTCGAGCGCCTGGAGAGCGATCCGGGCACGGTGCGCGCGCGCGCCTACGACGTGGTGCTCAACGGCACCGAGCTCGGCGGCGGCTCGATCCGGATCCACGACAGCGCGGTCCAGGACCGGGTCTTCCGCATGCTGGGCATCGGCGAGGAGGAGGCGCGCCAGCGCTTCGGCTTCCTGCTCGACGCGCTGCGGCTGGGCGCCCCGCCGCACGGCGGCCTCGCGCTCGGCCTCGACCGGATGGTGATGCTGATGACCGGCGCAAGCAGCCTGCGCGACGTGATCGCCTTCCCGAAGACCGCCTCGGCCACCGACCTGATGACCGACGCGCCGTCGGCCGTCGACGCCCGCCAGCTGCGCGAGCTCTCGATCGCCGTGCGCAAGGCCTGACGGACACGCGGCGATGGCGGCCGAGCGCTTCGAGCTGAAGCACCCCCGGGGCGTCACCCGGGTGGTCGCCGGCGCGGGCGCGCTCGCCGCGGCGATGGAGGAGCTCGCGCCCGGGCTCGCCGGGCGCGCCCTGTTCGCCGTCTCCTCCGCGCCGGTCCTCGCGCTCCACGGCGACGCGCTCGCGCCGCTCGCCGGAGCGGCGCGCTCGTTCCGGATCCTCGAGGTCCCCGACGGCGAGCCGGCCAAGAGCGTGGCCGAGGCCGGCCGGCTCTGGAGCGCGCTCGCCGCGGGCGGGGCCAAACGCGACAGCGTGGTCGCGGCCTTCGGCGGCGGCACGGTCGGCGACCTCGCCGGGTTCGCCGCGGCGACCTTCCTGCGCGGCGTCGAGATCGTCCAACTGCCGACCACGCTGCTCGCCCAGGTCGATGCCGCCATCGGCGGCAAGACGGCGATCGACCTGCCGGAGGCGAAGAACGGGGTCGGCGCCTTCCACCACCCCTCCTGGGTGGTGGCCGACGCGGGCTGGCTGCCGACGCTGCCGGCCGAGGAGCTGCGTTCGGGTCTGGTCGAAACGGTGAAGACCGCCGCCCTGCTCGACGCCGGGCTGCTGGGGCGGATCGAGCGCGACCTCGATCGTCTGCTCGCGGCGGATCCCGCCGCGCTCGGCCCGGTCGCGGCGGCGGCGGCGCGCGCCAAGGCGAACCTCGTGGAGAGCGACCCCGAGGAGGCCGGCCCGCGCGCGCTGCTCAACCTGGGTCACACGCTGGGGCATGCGCTCGAAACGGCGGCCGGTTACGGGCGCCTGCGCCACGGCGACGCGGTGGCGCACGGCCTCCGCTTCGTCCTCCGGCTGGCCGCGCCGCGCGGGCTCGAGCCCGGCTACGGCGCGCGGCTCGAGGCCCTGCTCGACCGGCTGGCGGTGCCGCCGCTGCCGCCGCTCGCCGTGCCGGCCCTGCTCGAGCTGGTCGCGCGCGACAAGAAGGCGCGCGAATCGGGGTTGACCTGGGTGCTGCCGATCGCCCCGGGACGGGCCGTGCTGACGGCCGGGATCCCCGACGCGGAGGTCGCGGCGCGGCTCGCCGAGTGGCTGCCGGGGCAAACCGCCGCCGGACCTCTATAATGCCGCCCGGCGGGGGCGTTGTGCGCCCGCCCGCCAGCGACCGATGCGCAGCTTCAACCCCTTCACGCGGAGACTCCGGCTCCGCCAGCTCGTCTTCCTGCTGCTGGTCCTGGCGGGCGCGGTTCCGCTGGCGATCTCGAACTCGGTCCTGATCCACCAGAACCGCGACCTGCTGGAGACCGAGGAGAAGAGCTACCTCACCGAATCGGCGCAGTCGCTGTCGAGCGAAGTCAACGGCTACCTCGCCGGCACCAAGCGCCAGCTGCACCAGCTAGGCACCGGCCTGCTCGCGGTGCCCGGGCCGGAGCAGATCGAGGCCCGGCTGCGCGAGCCCTGGGTCAGCGCCTACCTGCAGCGCTTCATCGTGGGCGAGCCGAATCTCCTCGCGCTGCGCGTGCTCGACCGCGACGGGGCCGGACCCCGCTTCGCGCCGCCTGACCTCGACCCGGCGCTCTCCGCGGCGCTCGACGACGCCTTCGCCAGCGCGCTCGCCTCGGGCAGCTCGACCTACCGCTTCGCCGTGCTGCCGCCGGCCAACGAGCCGGTCGCGGTGCTGGCGATTCCGGTCGCCGCCGACAGCGGCGAGGTCGCGCTGGTGGTCGAGTCGCTGGCGCGGCTCCGGTTGATGGAGGCGGTCTTCGAACGCGAGGCGCAGGGCCGGGTCGGTGTCTTCCTGATCGGCCGCGACGGCCGCCTGCTCTGGTCGGAGGGCGCCGACGCGCTCACCGCCGCGTCGATGGCCGGCTCGAACCTGGTGCGCGACTTCGTGCGCAAGCCGCTCCACCTGACCGCCGAGTACAACGTCCAGACCGACCGCGGGCAGGTCGCGATGCTCGGGCAGGTCGCGCCGGTGGAGGAGGCGGGCTGGGGCGTCGTCGTGCACAAGCCGGTGGCCACCGCCTACGAGTCGGCGCGCAAGATGGTGTGGTCGGCGATCCTCTCCTCGATTCTCCTGCTGCTGCTCGCCATGCTGCTCGCGCTGGTCGTCAGCCGCTGGCTCGGCCAGCCGATCCGCCGCCTGATCGCCACCACCCACGACATCGCCGAGGGCAACTTCGGCAAGCGGCTCGAGGAAGAGCGGGTGGTCGCGGAGATGGCCGACCTGGCCGCCGACTTCAACCGGATGAGCGGCTACGTCGAGGGCTACGTCGGCAAGCTGCGCGAGGCGGCGCAGAAGAACCGCGAGCTGTTCATCAGCTCGATCCGCGCCTTCGCGGCCGCGATCGACGCCAAGGACCCCTACACGCGCGGCCACTCGGAGCGCGTCGCCGAGCTCTCCAAGGCGATCGCGCGCCACCTCGGCCTGAGCGACGAGTTCCAGCAGCGGCTCTGGATCGGCGCCCTGCTGCACGACGTCGGCAAGATCGGCATCGAGGACCGCGTGCTGCGCAAGGGGGGCGTGCTGACCGCCGAGGAGTTCGAGCAGATGAAGCGCCATCCCTCCGTCGGCTCGGAGATCCTCCAGCCGCTGGTCGAGCTGCGCGAAATGCTGCCGGCGGTGCGCTGGCATCACGAGAACTGGAACGGACGCGGCTATCCGGACGGGCTGCGCGGCGAGGACATTCCGCTGATGGCCCGCATCGTCGCGGTCGCGGACTGCTTCGACGCCATCACGACCGACCGGCCCTACCAGAAGGGCTACGAGCCGCGCTACGCGAGCGAGGTCATCACCAAGCTCGCGGGCTCGCGGTTCGACGCCAAGGTGGTCACCGCGTTCCTGCGCGCCTACGAGGTCGGCGACCTGCAGGTCGAGCCGAGCGACGCGACGCTGGTCGCGCAGCTAGAGGCCGAGCTGCCGGCGGCGGCCAATACCTGAGCCGGGGAGGAGCGATGCCCTACCACTACATCCTGGCCAACCTGCTCGCCGAGAACGAGGGCGCGGTCGGCGTGCTCTTCCTCGACGACACCGGCGAGACGGTCGACCTCGCGGTCGCCGAGTCGAGCCCGTACCAGATGCGGGTCGTCGGCGCCTACGTCGGCATCTACCTGCGCCAGATGGAGACCTTTCTCCGTTCCGAGGGACACGGCGAGCCGCGCTGGCTGCACATCGAGAAGGACGGCCTCCACCTCTACGCGGTGCCGCTGCCCGACGGCTACTACCTCGTCCTGGTGCAGCGCGCTCCGGCGCTCGCCGCGACCGCGCGGCGCGCCCTCGAGGCGGCGCGGGAGCAGCTCTCCCGGGCGCTCTTCGCGGTCTCCTGATGGCTTCCGGCGCCGGCCTCTGGGGCCGCCTCCGCGCCGGTCTCGCGCGCACCCAGGAGCGCATCTCCGAACGGGTCGGCGCGCTGCTCGACCGCCCGGCTTCGCTCGACCCCGCCACGCTCGAGGAGCTCGAGGAGGCCCTGATCGCCGCCGACCTCGGCGTGGCGACCACCGGCGTCCTCGTCGAGCGGCTGCGCGACAGGGTCCGTCGCTCCGACCTCGCCGCCGAGGGACGCCTGCGCGAGCTGCTGATCGACGAGGTGGCGAAGGTGCTCGCAGAGACGCCGGCTCCGGCCCTGCCCGAGGGCCCGCGGGTCGTGCTGGTCGTCGGCGTCAACGGCGCCGGCAAGACGACCTCGATCGCCAAGCTGGCGCGGCGCGAGCTCGTCGCCGGGCGGCGCGTGCTGCTCGCCGCCGCCGACACCTTCCGCGCCGCCGCCATCGAGCAGCTCGCGCTCTGGGGGGAGCGGCTGGGCGTCGAAGTGGTGCGCCAGGCCGCCGGGTCCGACCCGGCCGCGGTCGTCTTCGACGCTCTCCAGGCCGCCCGGGCCCGCCGGGTGGACCGCTTGATCGTCGACACCGCCGGGCGGCTCCACAACAAGGAGCACCTGATGGCGGAGCTCGCCAAGATCCGCCGCGTCATCGACCGCGAGGCCGCCGGCTGGACGGTCGAGACGCTGCTGGTGCTCGATGCCACCACCGGCCAGAACGCGCTCGCCCAGGCGCGCGCCTTCCTCGCCACCGCGCAGGTCGACGGCTTGCTGCTGGCGAAGCTCGACGGCACGGCCCGGGGCGGGATGGTGGTCGCCGTGGCGCGCGAGCTCCGCCTGCCGGTGCTCTACCTCGGCGTCGGAGAGAAGGCCGACGACCTGGTCGACTTCGATGCCCGGGAGTTCGCCGCTGCGCTCCTCGCCTGAACGGCCGCCCGCGCCGATGCGCCGCGCCCTGGCGCTGGCGGCGCGCGGTCGGTTCACCGTGGCGCCGAATCCGAAGGTCGGCGCGGTCCTGGTGCGCGGGGGAAGGATCGTGGGCGAGGGCTTCCACGTCCGGGCCGGCGAACCGCACGCCGAGGTCCACGCGCTGGCGGCGGCCGGAGCGGCGGCGCGCGGCGCCACGCTCTACGTCACCCTCGAGCCCTGCGCGCACCAGGGGCGCACGCCCCCCTGTGTCGATGCGGTGATCGACGCCGGCGTGGCGCGGGTGGTCGCGACCCACCGCGATCCGAACCCGGCGACCGCCGGGCGCGGCTTCGATCGGCTGCGGGCCGCGGGCATCGAGGTCGAGACCGGACCCGGCGCGGGGGCCGCGATCGAGCTCAACCTGCCCTTCCTCGTCGCGCAGGTCCTGGGCCGGCCGGCGGTGACGCTCAAGTGGGCGGCGAGCCTCGACGGCCGGATCGCCAGCGCCGGCGGCGAGAGCCGCTGGATCACCGGCGCGCGGGCGCGCCGCTCGGCGCTCGAGCTGCGCGAGGAGCACGACGCGATCCTGGTCGGCATCGGCACCGTCCTCGCCGACGACCCCCGGCTCACGCGCCGGCTCGGGCTCGCCGCCGGCCCGATCCTGCGCGCCCTGCTCGATCGCGGGTTGCGCTGCCCGCCGGCAGCCCGCCTCTTCGACGAGCCGGGACCGGCCGTCGTGTACACTGAATCCGCCGACGCGGGCCGCGCCGCGGCGCTCGCCGCGCGCGGCGCCGAGGTGGTCCGCCTGGCGGAGGTCACGCCGGCCGCAGTGCTGGCCGACCTGAGGGACCGGGGCTGCCAGAGCCTGCTGGTCGAGGGCGGCGCGGGCGCAGCCGGCGCCTTCTTCGACGCGGGCCTCTGGGACCGGGTCGTCGCTTTCGTCGCGCCGCTCCTGCTGGGCGGCGACTCGGCCCGCCCGGCGATCGGCGGCGCGGGCGCCGGGCCCCTCGCGGAGGCGGGGCGGCTCGCCCGGCTCGAAGTCGGGCGCCGCGGTCCGGACCTCATGCTGACAGGAGTGAACCTCGAGTGTTTACGGGCATTGTCGTCGAGCGTGGCCGGCTGAAGGCCGATCCGGAACCGTCGCCGCGGGGCGGCCTCCGGCTGGTGATCGAACACTCCGAGGCGGTCGGGTCGCGACTCGGGATCGGCGCGAGCCTCGCGGTCGCCGGTGTCTGCCTGACCGTGATCGAGGGCGGCGCGACCGAGAGCGTGGTCGAGCTCTCGCGCGAGACGCTCGCCCGGACCCGTCTGGGTCGGCTGCGCCGGGGCGCCCACGTCAACCTCGAACCCGCGCTCCGCTTCGGCGACGCGATGGGCGGGCACTGGGTGCAGGGGCACGTCGACGGCCTCGCCCGGCTGCTGAAGCGCGTGGATTTCGATCAGCAGTCCGAGTTCGAGATCGAGCTGCCCGCGGGGCTCGAGGCCTGCGTGGTGGAGAAGGGCTCGGTGACGCTCGACGGCGTCAGCCTGACCGTCGCCGGCCTGCTCGCGCGCTCGTTCACCGTCGCGCTCATCCCGCACACCCTCGAAGTCACGACGCTCGGCGCGGCGCGGCCGGGCGACGCCTTCCACTTCGAGGCCGACATCCTCGCCAAATACATCGACCGCGCGCTCGCGCTCCGCGGCGTCGGCGCGAGCCCGATCGCGCCGTGACCTGGCGCGAGCACGCGCCGGAGCCCGCGCGACTCTGGATCCGCTGGAGCCCGCGGCGCTGGCCGGCGCCGGCGGCGCCCTGCGTCGACCTCGCGGAGCGCCGCCTGCTCTGGCCGTCGACCGCGGCCGTCCGTGCGGAGCCCGCCACGCCGGCGCCGCCGCGCGCCGACCTCGTCTATCTGCCGCCGGTGCCCGCGGGCCTCGCCGCCGGGCGCGCGGCGCTCACCGCCGCGCTGGCCGCCGCCGGTATGCCGGTGCTGGCGCAGGAGATCGCCGGTCCCGGCGCGGACGCGGCCGGCGCGCAGCTGCGGGCGATCGACCTGACGGCGGCGCTGCTCGCCCCGGGCGACGAGGGGCTCGAGTGGCTGCGCGCGACGGCGCCAGCGGCCGGGATCGCCTGGGCGGTGCTGCCGCTCCTGCCCGGGGTGACGCCCGCCGGGACGGCCCTCGAGCCCTGGCTCGACGCGCTGGCCGCGCTCGCCCCCGCCGCGCTCCTGTTGCCCGTGCCGGAGCTCGCGCCGGCCGACCGGCGCCGCCTCGCCGAAACGGTCGGGGAGGCGCACTACGAGGAGGTCTTTCACGGCTCGCCGCCGGCCGAGCGGGAGGTCGCCCGCGCCGCGGCGCGCCGCGGCCTCGAGCTCTTCGCGCGGCGGCCCCCGGTCCCGGGCGCGACGCCGCGCGGTGCGCGCAACCGCGAGCTCGCCGCGGCGCTCGCCGAGGCCGGCGACCTCTGGCTCCGGCTCGGGCGGAGCGAGCCCGAGGGCGAGGCGCTCCTCGCCGCGGCCCGCCACGTGGACGCAACCTCTCTCGATCTCGCCGCGCTCGCGCGCGAAGGCAACCTGGGCATCGTCGACTGGCTCTCCGGCGCCGGGCGCCGGCTGATCGAGGAGACGCTCGCGGCGACGCCCGCGCGGGGGCTCGAGGCGCTGCACGCCGACTGGCTGGGCGGCGCGGAGGGTCGACGGGAATGACGGACGCCGACCTCGGTCTCTACGTCCACGTGCCGTTCTGCCGGACCCGCTGCCGCTACTGCGACTTCTACCGGGTGGGGGAGAACCGCGGCCGGATGAACCGCTTCGTCGCCGCCCTCGAGCGGGAGATCGACGGCTGGACCGCGCTCCACGGCCGCCGGGTCGAGACCGTGTTCTTCGGCGGCGGCACCCCGTCGCTGCTCGAGCCCGAGGAGATCGGCGCGATCCTCGAACGGCTCGGCCGCCGCTTCTCGGTCGCGCCCGGCGTCGAGGTGAGCGCGGAGGCCAACCCGAGCGACCTCGACGTGGCGCGACTCGGCCGGCTGCGCGCGGCGGGGGTCAACCGGCTTTCGATCGGCGTGCAGTCGTTCGTCGACCGCGAGCTCAAGCTGCTCGGCCGCCGCCACGACGCCGCCCGCGCCGCCGAAGTGCTGTGCGCGGCGCGCGCGGCCGGTTTCGAGCGGTTGAGCCTCGACCTGATGGTCGGCATCCCGGGTCAGACCGACGGCAGCTTCGCCGCTTCGCTCGCGCGCGCGATCGAGCTCCGGCCCGATCACCTCAGCCTCTACCTGCTCGAGGTCCACGAGGGCTCGGAGATCGACTACCTGCGACGCGAGCGGCCGCGCCTCTTCCCGGGCGACGAGCCGCAGCGCCGCCGCTACCTCGCGATGCGCGAGCGGCTCCTCGCCGCGGGCTTCCGGCACTACGAGATCTCGAACTTCGCGCGGCCGGGGGGCGAGTGCCGGCACAATCTGCGCTACTGGCGCTGCGAGCCCTGGCTGGGCCTCGGACCGGCGGCGCACTCCTGCGTCGACGGCCGCCGCTTCGCCCACCCGCGCGACCTCGAGGCCTGGATCGCGGACCCGATGGCGGTCGAGGAGCTGCCCGCCGACCCGGCCGCCGAGCGGGTCTTCCTCGGCCTCCGCCTCGAAGAGGGGATCCCGCTCGAGACGCTCGCCGCGGCGGGAGTGGCCGGCGCCGAAGCGCGCCGGCGCATCGCCCGGCTCTCGGGGTTCGTCGAGGAGCGCGAGGGGCGGCTGCGGCTCCGGCCGGAGGGATACTTGCTGTCGAACCCGGTGCTCGCCGAGCTGCTCCGGTGAGGCGAGTGGAGACTCCTGCATGACGGACTGGATCGATCTGCGCTCCGACACGGTGACCCGACCGTCCCCCGCGATGCGGCGGGCGATGGCCGAAGCCGAGGTGGGAGACGACGTCTACGGCGAGGACCCGACGGTGCGCGCGCTCGAGGAGGAGGGCGCCGCGGCGCTCGGCAAGGAGGCGGCCCTGTTCGTCCCCTCCGGGATCATGGGCAACCAGATCGCGTTGCGCCTGCTGGCGCCGCGCGGCAGCGAGCTGCTCTGCGACACGCGGGCGCACGTCGTGATGTTCGAGGTCGGCGCGCTCGCGGCGCTCTCCGGCATCCTGGCGCGGCCGCTCGAGTCGGCCGACGGCCTGCCGGAGCCCGCGGCCTTCCGCGCGGCGATCACGCCCCGCGGGGGCTACCGGGTGCCGACCGGCGCGCTGGCGCTCGAGAACACCCACAACGTCGCCGGCGGTCGCGTCTACCCCCGCGCCCGCCTCGAGCCGATCCTCGAGCTGGCGCGCGGCGCCGGACTGCCGGTCCACCTCGACGGCGCCCGCATCTGGAACGCAGCGCTCGCGCTCGGCACGACGCCGGCGGAGCTCGCGCGCGGCTTCGACACGGTGATGTTCTGCCTGTCCAAGGGGCTCGGTGCGCCGGTCGGCTCGCTGCTCTGCTCCGATCGCGAGCGGATCGCCGAGGCGCGTCAGGTGCGCCGCCAGCTGGGCGGCGCCATGCGTCAGGTCGGCGTGCTCGCCGCCGCGGGCCGGGTGGCGCTCGCCGAGAGCCCGCCGCTGCTCGGGCGCGACCACGTCCACGCGCGCCGGCTGGCGGAGGCGCTCGCGGAAACCGCCGGCGTCGAGATCGAGCTCGACGGCGTGCAGACGAACATCATCGTCTTCAGGGTGCCCGGCGCCGGCGACGGCGCGGAGGCGCCGGCGGCGCGCTGGGTCGCGCGGGCCCGCGCGGCCGGCCTGCTGGCGTCGAGCTTCGGTCCGGACCGGGTCCGGCTGGTGACCCACCGGGATCTCGATGGCGTCGCGATCGACCGCGCGGTGGCGATCCTCCGGGGGCTCGGGCGATGAGCGGGCCGCCGCCCGGCCCCGGCGCGGACGGCATGGCCACGGGCGTGGTCATCCCCCGGTTGCTGCGCCTCCTGGCCCTCGGCTGCGGGGTATTCCTGCTGCTCGCCGCCGGACTGGCCGTCTCCTGCTTCCGCTGGCTGAGCGACGCGCCCTAGCGTCCGGCCGGCGTCAGCGCGGAATGCGGGCGACCAGCTCGACCTCCACCCGCGCGCCCTTGGGCAGCCCGGCGGCCGCGACCGTCGAGCGCGCCGGCCGGTGCGCGCCGAAGGCCTCGGCGTAGATCCCGTTGAGCACCGGGAAATCGGCCATGTCGGCCAGGAAGACCAGCGTCTTGACCACGTCCTCGAACCCGCAGCCGGCCGAGCCGAGCACGGCCTCGAGGTTGCCGAAGACCCGTCGGGCCTGGGCCTCGAAACCGCCCGGAACGAGCTCGCCGGTGGCCGGATCGAGCCCGATCTGGCCCGAGGTGAACAGCCAGCCGTCGACCTCGATCGACTGCGAATAGGGACCGATCGCCGGCGGCGCCGACGGAGTGTGGTGCGGAACGAGCGCGCTCATTGTTGTTGACCCTCCTCGAGAAACTCGACGACGCCGATGTAGGGCAGGTTGCGGTAGCGCTCGCCGTAGTCGAGGCCGAAGCCGACCACGAACTCGCGGCCGATCCGGAAGCCGCAATAGTCGATCGGCACCTCGGCCTCGCGCGCCTCGTGCTTGTCGAGCAGGGCGCAGAGCCGGACGCTCTTCGCGCCGCGGAAGCGGAACAGGTCGAGGATCGTGCGCAGCGTCCAGCCGGTGTCGACGATGTCCTCGACCAGCAGCACGTCCTTGCCGCGCACCGACAGGTCGATGTCGCGCTTGATACGCACCTCGCCGGCCGTGGTGCCCGCGCCGTAGCTCGTGGTCTGGAAGAAGTCGATCGCCAGCGGCATCCGGAGCCGCTTGACCAGGTCGGTGAAGAAGAAGACCGAGCCCTTGAGCACACCGATCGCGATCAGCCCCTCAGAGCCCTCGTAGTCGCGGTCGATGTCGGCGGCGAGCTCGGCGATCCGGGCCTCGATGGTGGCCTGGTCGATCAGGGTGCGGACGCGGTGGTTCGGTTTTCCGGCAGGCATGGCTTACAATCCTGTGCAAATCAACGGTGACTGAGCCCTTGACGGTCCACGACCTGCCTTCCCTGCACCGACGCTACGTCGACCTCGCCGGCCGATTCAAAGCCGCCTGGACGTTCCACCAGTTCCTGCAGGGCATCCAGAAGTTCTTCGTCGAGGCCGAGGTCGGCCGCTACCCGTCCGATTTCCACGACATCCATCAGACGCTCAAGAGCGTCGCGGAGAATCTGACCGGCCCGGGTACCGCGGAGGTTGCGGCCCAGCTCGAACAGGCGCGGCGCCAGCTCGAGCAGATGGTCGGCATTCTCTCCGCGGCGGACGCGCGCGTCTCGCCGTCGCTGCTGCGCCAGTTCTTCGACCGGGTGAAGAACTTCGACGACCAGATCCTAGCGCAGATGGTCAAGTTCTATCTGCTGACGGCCGGGGATCAGGGGCTGAGCTCGGATCGTCTCGACAAGGTCGACTACCTGCTCACCAAGCTCGGCGAGGAGGCGCTGCCGACCGGTGGCCTCGTGCCGCGCGATCCGACCCGGTTGCGCGAGCTCTTCCAGGGCTTCTGGGGAGCGGTCGAGGGGCTCGACCCGGAGCCCGGGTGGCTCGAAGCGCGCAAGGGCGAGCTCGCCGACCTCCGGCGCGAGCTCTCCGCGGTCGCCGACCTCGAGCGGCTCAACGACAGCCAGCTGGTCCAGCGCTACCGCGAGCTGAAGCAGCAGCTCGGCCGCTACCTCCTGCACCCGGAGATCGCGATCGGCGTGGTCGAGACCAACCTCGCGGTCAAGAACAAGGTGCGCCAGCACTACCACATGGAGGAACAGCGCATCCTCGCCGAGTCGCAGCGGATCTTCGAGCTCGAGGGCAAAGTGCTGGTCGACACCCAGCTCGACCAGGAGCTGACCCAGTTCCGCCGCAAGTTCGAGGAGTTCGAGCGCAAGCAGCGCACCGACAACGTCAAGCTCGAGGATCTCGCCTACCTGCGCCGGCAGGTCGAGGGTCTGATGCCCCGGCTGGCGCGGCCGGAAGTGCGGATCGCGGTGTCCGCGCAGCCCACGGACCAGCAGAGCGGAGCCGCGCCCTCGTCGGCCAGCGCCGAGGAGACGCTCGGCGTCTTCTACCGCGAGATCCTCGACGGCCTCGAGGGCACCGACAACCGGGCGGCCCCGAAAGAGGTCGCGCTCAAGCGCGAGATCTACCACCTCCGGCTCGAGCCGCGCGAGGTGATCGCCTACCGCCGCGTGCGGGTGACGCCGGAAGGCGACACCGAGGTCGAACGCTTCCTGCTCGAGGCGGCGGCGCTGCGCCTGCGCATCAACTCGGAGTCGGTGGAGATCACCGAGCTGCTCGACGAGACCTCGGTGACCAAGGACGCGCCCGTCTTCGCGCGCGCGCGGCAGACGACACGGGTCGCCGACGGCTACGTCCAGCGTTTCGGCGCCTTCATCGACCAGGCCATCCAGGACAGCAACTTCTCCGAGGCGCAGCAGCTCCAGCTCCTGCGCATGCGCCTCATCCGCGACTACAGCGGCCTCTGGCTGCTGGTCAACCGGCCCTCGACCTGAACCGGGGCCGGCTCAGCGCGGCGCGAGCCGGGGGTCGGCGAGGATCGCGCCGAGCAGGGCGCGCACGCGCTCGGCGGCCGCGCGCCCCGCGTCCAGGACCTCTTCATGGGCGAGGGGCGTGGGGGTCACCCCGGCGCCCGGGTTGGCCACCAGGGAGAGCACCAGGCAGCGCAGGCCGAGGTGGCGGGCGGCGATCACCTCGAGGACGGTCGACATGCCGACCAGGTCCGCGCCGAGCGCGCGCAGCATCCGGACCTCCGCCGGAGTCTCGTAGCTGGGCCCCGGCAGCCCGGCGTAGACGCCCTCCCGCAGGTCGATTCCGAGTCCGGCGGCGTGCTCGTGGGCGAGGGCACGCAGCGCCGGATCGTAGGCGTCGAGCATGTCGGGGAAGCGCGGTCCCCACTCCGCGGGCGGCTCGCCGAAGAGCGGGTTGCGCCCGGTCAGGTTGAGCTGGTCGGTGACGGCGGCGAGCGTGCCGGCAGGCCACTCGGGGCGGACGCCTCCGGCCGCGTTGGTCATGACCAGCGCGCGCGCGCCGAGCCGGGCGGCGAAGCGGACCGGGAAGACCACCTCCGCCGGGTCGTAGCCCTGATAGCCGTGAATGCGGCCGCGGAAGTAGAGCACGCGGCAACCGGTCGGGGTCTCGAACAGCTCGAGCTCGTGGCCGTGGCCGGCCACCGCGCCGACGGCGAAGGGCACCCACGAAGCGAGCGGCTCCGGCGCGACCAGCGCCGGTCCGAAGTCGACCGCCAGGCCCGAGCCGGCGACCAGCGCCACGTCGGGGTCGGGTCGGCCGAGCGCCCTCCAGCGCGCGACGGCTGCGGCGAGCTCTGCGGCGCGGTGGTCCATGGGGCGCGATCCTAGCAGGGGCATTCGGATATCCTTCGCCAGCCATGTCGGAGCTCGACGAACAGATCGCCTTCCGGCGCCGGAAGCGGGACCGTCTGCGCGAGCGGGGGGTCGAGGCCTTTCCGGCGCGCGCCGCCCACGACCTCGAGCCGGCGGACGTCCAGGCCCGGTGGGGGGAGTGGAGCGCGGAGCAGTTCGCCGAGGCGAAGCTCCGCCTGCGCGTGCCGGGCCGGATCCGCGCCATCCGCGAGCAGGGCAAGCTCGTCTTCCTCGACCTGCACGACGGCGCCGCCAAGCTGCAGCTCTTCGTGCGCCGGCAGCTGCTCGATCCGGCGTCCGCCGAGCTGCTGGCCGACCTCGACCTCGGCGACTATCTGCTCGCGGAAGGCGAGCTGCTGCGCACCCGCGCCGGCGAGCTCTCCCTCGCTCCGGAGCGGCTGACGCTGCTCGCGAAGGCGCTGCGGCCGCTGCCGGAGAAGTGGCACGGCCTCGCCGACACCGAGTCGCGCTACCGACAGCGCTACCTCGACCTGATCGCCAACCCCGAGTCGCGGCGGGTCTTCGAGGTCCGCGCGCGGCTGGTCGCCGGCATCCGCGCCTTCCTCGACACGCGCGGCTTCCTCGAGGTCGAGACGCCGATGATGCAGGCGATCCCGGGCGGCGCGGCCGCGCGCCCCTTCGTCACCCACCACAACGCGCTCGACATCGAGCTCTACCTGCGCGTGGCGCCGGAGCTCTACCTCAAGCGCCTGCTGGTGGGCGGGCTCCACCGCGTCTACGAGATCAACCGCAACTTCCGCAACGAGGGGATCTCGACCCAGCACAACCCCGAGTTCACCATGCTCGAGTTCTACTGGGCGTACGCGGACTACCATCAGCTGATGGACATGACCGAGGAGCTGCTGGTCGGTGCTGGCGATCCACGGTCCTCGGACCGGAAAAGCTTTCATATAAGGGAAAGACCCTGGACTCTGAAGCGCCCGTGGGCCGCGCTGGACGATGGCGGAGGCGCTGCCACGAGCCTGGCCGGCGTCGAGCCGGCGCGGACCGGCACCGTCGAGGGCTTGCTGGCCGAAGCGGCGGACCGCGAGTTGGCCTTGCCACCCGAGCTCCAAGGTCCCAACCCCTTCTATGGAAAGCTTTTGGCTTTTGTTTTCGAAGAATTGTGCGAGGAGAAGCTCGACGGGCCGGCGTTCATCATCGACCACCCGGTCGAGATCTCGCCGCTGTCGAAGCAGAAGCCGGAGGATCCGCGCTTCACCGAGCGGTTCGAGCTCTACATGGGGGGCATGGAGGTCGCCAACGCCTTCTCGGAGCTCAACGACCCGGACGTCCAGGCCGAGCGCTTCCGCGACCAGCTGCGGGCGCGCGACGCCGGGGACCACGAGGCGCACCGCTTCGACGCCGACTACGTGCGCGCGCTCGAGCACGGCATGCCGCCGGCCGGCGGCGAGGGCATCGGCATCGACCGCCTGACCATGCTGTTCACCGACCGGTCGTCGATCCGCGACGTCATCCTCTTCCCATTGCTGCGGCCCGAGGCCCCGGCGCCGGCCTCCGCCGGCGATCCGGAGCGGTGAGGGAGTACCGCACGCCCCGCATCCCGTTCGCGCTCGCGCTCGCCCTGCGCTGGCTGAAGAGCACCCGCAAGGACTCCTTCACCAGCTTCCTCTCGGCGGTCGCCGCGGGCGGCATCGGCCTCGGCGTCGCCGCGCTCGTGCTGGCGCTCGCAGCGCTCTCCGGGATGCAGCGGCTGCTGCGCGAGGAGATCCTGGGGCGGACGCCCTCGCTCGAGATCTCCCTGCCGCCCGCCGCCGACCGGTTCGAGGTCGAGGGCTGGCTCGCGCGCGAGCCCGAGGTCGTGTCGGTGCAGACGGTGCTGCGCGGACGGGGCTGGATCGTGGCCGGTGGCACCGCGTTGCCGCTCGAGCTGGTCGGGCACGAAGGGGCGGTGCCCGCGTCCTTTCCGGACGCCGCCGGCCTGCCGCCCGGGCTCTATCTGGCCGACGTCCAGGCCGCACGGCTAGGGCTCGATCCCGGGTCGATCGTCACGCTCGCCTCGCCGCGCCCGACGCTGACCCCGATCGGCCCGCAGCCCCGGCTGCTCTCGATGCGCCTGGCCGGCACCTATCGGTCGGCGCGCACCGACGAGGTCGCGCAGGCCGCGCTGCCGCTCGAGCGGGCGGAGATCCTGCTCGGCGCCGACCGGCCGCGCATCCTGCAGGTTTCGACCCGCGATCTCGACGGCGCCCTGGTGCTCGCGGCGCGCCTGCCGGAGCGGCTGCCGCCGGGAGCGCGGGTGGCGACCTGGCGCGACCTCAACCGCCCGCTCTTCTTCGCGCTCCGCCTGGAGAAGACGGTGATGTTCCTCGCGGTCTCCCTGGTGGTCGCGGTCGCGGCGATCGCGCTCTTCTCGGACCTTTCGCTGGTGGCGTCGAGCAAGCGGCGGGAAATCGGCGTCCTCGCCGCGCTCGGCGCCGACGCCGGGGGCGTGCGGCAGGTCTTCCTCTGGCTCGGCCTCCTGCTGGCGGGCCTGGGCGCCGGGGCCGGCGCGCTGGTCGGCTGCGCCGGCGCGCTCCTCTTCGACCGCTACCGCCTGCTCTCGCTGCCCTCGGGCGTGCTGCTGTTCGACTACCTGCCGTTCGAGCTGCGCGCGGCCGACGTCGCGGCCGTGCTCGGCATCACCCTGGCGCTGGCGCTCGGCTGCTCGGCCCTGGCGGCCGCGCGGGCCGCGCAGCTCGACCCGGTCGAGGCGCTGCGTCGGTGAGCGTCGCGGTTTCGGCGCGGGGGGTCGTGAAGACCTATCGGGACGCGGCGCGCGCGGTCGAAGTGCTGCGCGGGATCGACCTCGAGCTGGCGCCGGGCGAGGTCGCGGCGGTGGTCGGCCCCTCGGGCTCCGGCAAGTCGACCCTGCTGCACCTGCTCGGCGGGCTCGACCGCCCGGACGCCGGCGAGATCGAGATCGGCGGCCGCCGGCTCGACCGCCTCTCGCCGCGCGAGCTGGCCGCCTACCGGAACCGGACCGTCGGCTTCGTCTTCCAGTTCTCCCAGCTGCTCGCCGACTTCACCGCGCTCGAGAACGTGGCGCTGCCCGGACGGATCGCCGGCCTCGCCGGACGCGAGCTCGAGCGGCGCGCCGCGGCGCTGCTCGAGGAGGTCGGTCTCGCCGACCGTGCCGACCATTTCCCCGGACAGCTCTCCGGCGGCGAGCAGCAGCGCGTGGCGCTCTGCCGGGCGCTCCTGCTCGAGCCGCCGCTCGTGCTCGCCGACGAGCCGACCGGCAACCTCGATCCGGCTTCCGGCGAGGGCGTCTTCCGCCTGCTGGTCGATCTCCAGCGCCGCCACGGCACGACCGCGCTGGTGGTCACGCACAATCCGGAGCTGGCGCGCCGCTGTGGTAGGATGCTGTCGCTCGAAGGAGGCCTGCTCCGGGGTGGAAACCCTTGATAGACTTGGACTTCGGTAACTAACGTGTTCGAGAAGTTCAACGAAAAGGCCCGCCGCGCGCTGTTCTTCGCGCGCTACGAGGCCTCCAAGCTCGGCTCCCGGGTGATCGAATCCGAGCACGTCCTGCTCGGCATCCTGCGCGAAGGCGAGGAGTCGGTCACCGAGCTCTTCCGTCGCTTCCACGTCAAGCCGGACGACCTCCGCCGCGAGATCGAGGGCGAGCGCGTGTTCGTCGAGCGCATCAGCTCGACCGCCGAGCTGCCCCTCTCGGAGGAGGCCAAGAAGGTTCTCGCCTACGCCGCGCACGAGGCGGAATCGATGCTGCACGCCGCGGTCGGCTCCGAGCACCTGCTGGTCGGCATCCTGCGCGTCGAGGGCTGTCTGGCGATGCGCCTGCTCTCGCAGCAGGGCTTCGACGTCTACACCCTGCGCGAGGAGGTCCTCTCGATCGCCAAGGAGCGCGAGGCGTCGCAGCAGAAGAAGGAGCTGCCTTTCCTCTCCGAGTACGCGCGCGACCTGACCGCGCTCGCCATCCAGGGCGGATTCGACCCGCTGGTCGGCCGCGAGCGGGAGGTCGAGCGCATCGTCCAGATCCTGTCGCGGCGCACCAAGAACAACCCGATCCTGCTCGGCGAGCCCGGGGTCGGCAAGACCGCCATCGTCGAGGGCCTGGCCCAGCGCATCGTCGAGGGCACGGTCCCGATCTTCCTCGCCAGCAAGCGGGTACTCGCGCTCGACCTGTCGCTGATCGTCGCCGGCACCAAGTACCGCGGCCAGTTCGAGGAGCGCCTGAAAGGCATCCTCAAGGAGCTGCGCGAGAACAAGGACATCATCGTCTTCGTCGACGAGATCCACTCGCTGATCGGCGCCGGCTCGGCGGAGGGTTCGCTCGACGCCGCCAACATCCTGAAGCCGGCGCTGTCGCGCGGGCGAGGTCTCCTGCATCGGCGCCACCACGCTCAAGGAGTACCGGAAGTTCATCGAGAAGGACCGCTCGCTGCTGCGTCGCTTCCAGGCGATCCAGGTGGCGCCGCCGAGTACCGAGGAGACGCTGCAGATCCTCGAGGGCGTGCGCGACCGCTACGAGTCCTTCCACAAGGTCCGCTACGCCGACGAGGCGCTGAAAACGGCGATCTACCAGTCCTCGCGCTACATCACCGACCGCTTTCAGCCCGACAAGGCGATCGACGTGATCGACGAAGCCGGCGCCAAGGTCAAGCTGCGCAAGGTGCGTGACACCCAGAACCTGCGCAAGCTCGAGCAGGAGATCCGCGTGGTCGTGCAGGACATGAAGCGCGCGATCTCGGACAAGAGCTTCGAGCAGGCGGTCTTCCTGCGCGAGCGCGAGATCGAGCTGCGCGAGGATCTCGAGCGGGTCTCCGTCGCCGGCGGCGAGGAGGCCGAAGTCGAGGTCACGCCGCGCGACATCGAGGAGGTCATCTCGTCGTGGACCGGGATCCCGATCTCGGCGCTCCAGAAGGACGAGGCGGACCGCCTGCTGCGCATGGAGGAGACGATCCAGCGCCACGTGGTCGGCCAGGACACGGCGATCAGCGCCATCTCGCGCGCCATCCGCCGGTCGCGCCTCGGCGTCGCCAGCCCGAAGCGGCCGATGGGCTCGTTCATCTTCCTCGGCCCGTCGGGCGTCGGCAAGACCGAGGTCGCCCGCCGGCTGGCCGAGTTCCTGTTCGGCAGCCAGGGCGCCATGATCCGCTTCGACATGAGCGAGTACATGGAGAAGCACGCGGTGTCGAAGATGATCGGCTCGCCGCCCGGCTATGTCGGCCACGAGGAGGGCGGGCAGCTGACCGAGCGCGTGCGGCGGCAGCCCTATTCGCTCATCCTGTTCGACGAGATCGAGAAGGCGCACCCGGACGTCGCCAACCTGCTGCTCCAGATCCTGGAGGACGGCACGCTGACCGACTCCTACGGCAACCAGGTGGACTTCAAGAACACCCTGGTGATCATGACCTCGAACCTGGGCTCGAAGCTCGTCCTCCGGGGCGGACGGATGGGCTTCGCCGGGAAGAGCGAGGAGGACGCCTTCCGCCGCATCGAGGAGGAGATCCTCGGCGAGCTCAAGCGCGCCTTCTCGCCCGAGTTCATCAACCGGGTCGACGAGGTGATCGTCTTCCACCCGCTGGGCGCCGAGCAGCTGGCCGAAATCGTCGACATCCAGATCGGGGAGGTCAACGAGACGCTGGCCCAGCGCCGCCTGACGGTGGCGCTCGCGCCCGCCGCCAAGGCCTGGCTGCTCAAGCGCTCCGGCGTCGACCCCTCGACCGGCGCCCGCCCGTTGCGGCGGACGATCCAGCGGCACGTGCAGGACGCCATCTCGGAGCTGCTGATCCGCTCGGAGGGGGACGAGATCGAGAGCTTCGAGGTCGATGTCGAGGGGGACGAGCTGGCCTTCAAGGTCCGCCGGCGGGAGCTCGAGACGAGCCGGAGCTGAAGCGGCGGACGCCGGACCGGCTGTCGTCGGCCCGGTATTCCTTTTGCAGCCGGAACATGCCTCCGAGCGGTGGCTGTGGACACGGGGGAGAGGACTGCGTGACGACGCGGCATAGAACGACGGGTTGGCGGAAGACGGCGCTGGTGCTGGCATGGCTCGCCCTGTGCGCCGCGGGCGCCCGAGCCGAGGTGGTGCGTGCGATCGAGTTCCGCGGCCTGCAGACCCTGGCCGAGGAGACGCTCCGCTTCTACCTGGGGCTCGAGGAGGGCCGGCCGCTCGACGAGGGCGAGCTGAACCGCAATCTTCACGCGCTCTGGGACCGGCGGCTGGTCGACGACATCCGGATCGACCGCGAGACCGTGGCCGATGGCGTGAAGCTGGTGATCACGGTGGTCGAGCGGCCGATCCTGCGCTCGGTCGACTACGAGGGCCTGAAGCGGCTCTCCCGCACCGACATCAACGAGCGGATCGCCAAGGACCAGATCGACGTCCGCGAGGGCGATCCGCTCGATCTCGGCGAGCTGCGGCGCCTCGAGGCGGCGATCGAGGAGATGTACCGCGACAAGGGTTACCGCTTCGCCGAGGCGACGTACTCCCTCGAGGACGCCGGGCCCAACGAGCGCCGCGTGCTGTTCGCCATCGACGAGGCGGAAAAGGTGCGCATCGGCGACATCGACTTCCGGGGCAACGAGGTTGTCGGCAACATGCGCCTGAAGTGGACGATGCGCAAGACCAAAGAGACCAACATCGTCTGGCGCCTGTTCAAGAAGGACATCTACAACCCCGCCACCGTGCAGGAGGATCTCCAGAAGGTCAAGGAGGTCTACCGCGAGATCGGCTACAAGGACGTCATCGTCGAGGATCCCGTGCTCGAGACCGAGGGCAAGGGCGGCAAGCGCCGGCTGCGGCTCGCGATCCCGATCGACGAGGGCGCCCGCTGGAAGCTCGGCGAGATCACCATCGACGGCAACGAGGTGTTCAGCGACGAAGCCCTGCTGCGCCAGTTCAAGCGGCCGCGCGGCGGCTGGCTGCGCGCCAAGACGGTCGACGAGGGCGTCAAGGCCGTCGACGAGGCCTACCGCAACTACGGGCACATCTTCGCCGGCATCGAGACCGAGCTGCGCGAGCGCGACGGCAACGTCGCCGACCTGCTCGTGAAGGTCATCGAGGGCGACCAGTACAAGGTGGGCCGGCTCGAGTTCATGGGCAACTCGCGCACCCGCGACAAGGTGCTGCGGCGCGAGTTCCGCGTCCAGGAAGGCACCCTGCTCAACATGGGCGCGGTGAAGAACAGCCTGTTCAAGGTCAACCAGCTCCGGCTACTTCAAGCTCAACGAGGACGACCCGATCCTGTTCGAGAACTTCGACAGCGAGAAGAAGACGGTCGACCTCAAGGTGCGGGGCGAGGAGGCCGACCGCACCGAGCTGCAGGTGGGCGGCGGCTGGAGCGAGATCGACGGCTTCTTCGGCCAGCTCTCGGTGCGCACCCAGAACTTCCTGGGTCGCGGCGAGTCGGTCGGCGTCTCCTTCCAGATCGGGCGCTACCGCGACGAGTACAGACGTGACCTACGACGTGCCCTGGTTCCTCGACCGGCCGCAGTCGGTCGGCCTGCAGATCTTCAAGTCGGACCTCGACTACACGCAGCTCTACACGTCGCAGCACGTGCGTGCGCAAGCAGCGAGGGCGGCGACGCTCACCTACGGGCGCTCCTTCGGCCTCTTCAACACCTTCTCCATCGGCTACACCCGTCCGACTCGACGACCAGCGCAGCCCTATCAACCTCGACGGCGAGGTCGTCGACGCAGACCTACGAGCTCAACAACTCGTCGATCCGCCCGGCCTACGTCTACGAGAGCCGCGACAGCCGGGTCGAGCCGACCCGCGGCCAGCGCGTCAGCTGCTCGGTCGAGTACGCCGGCGGCGTGCTCGGCGGCGACAACAACTTCGTCGCGCCCCGAGGTCGGGCTACCTGGCTTCATGCCGCTGACCTTCCAGCCGGTGAAGACCGTCTTCGCGATCAACGTCGAGGGCGGATGGCTCAGCCCGATCGACGACCGAGCCGATCGTCTTCCTCGAGCTCTACTTCCTGGGCGGCGAGACCAACGTCCGCGGCTTCAAGTTCCGCTCGATCTGGGTGCGTGCGAGGCAGGACTGGCCACACCGTCCCTGCGGAGACAGCTACGCGGTTCCCGCTGGGCGGCAACAAGTTCCTGCAGCTCAACCTCGAGTACCATGTGCTGGTCGGCGGCCCCTTCCGTGTGCTCGCCTTCGTCGACGTCGGCAACGGTCTACGGCGACGATCAGTCGATCGACCTCAGCCGCTACCGCCTGACCGGCCGGCGCCGAGCTGCGCATCTTCGTCCCGGTGTTCGGGGCGCCGCTGCGCTTCATCTACGCGACGAACATCGAGCCGCTCCCGGACGACCGGTTCGAGAGCTTCCAGTTCAGCATCGGTGCCACGTTCTGACCCGAAGGAGTGGAACCCATGCAGGATGGTCTTCGTGCGGATCCGTGCGTGCCGGCCTCTGGCTGGCTCGTCCTCGGCGGGCGGCCTTCGCGGCGGCCTCGCCCGGGCGGCGCAGCAGGGCGCTCAAGATCGCGGTGATCGACGTCCAGCGGCTGGTCACCGACTCGGTCCGGCAAGGAGGCCCTGGCCCGGCTGAAGAAGCTGCAAGACGACAAGATCGCCGAGGGCAAGGCCAAGCAGGACGAGATCGAGCCGCTCCGCAAGAAGCTGAACGAGGGACGGCTCTCGCTCGCCGACGACAAGATCGCCGAGCTCGAGAAGCAGCTCGAGGAGAAGGTCACGGGCTTCCGCCGCTTCCAGGAGGACGCCGAGCGCGAGCTCAACAAGAGCCGCGACAACTCCTTCGCCGAGATCGAGCGCAAGGTCTCGCCGCTGATCGAGCAGGTCGGCCGCGAGGGCGGCTACACCCTGATCTTCAACAAGTTCCAGAGCGGGCTGGTCTTCGCGATCGAGAGCTCGGACATCACGGACCAGATCGTCCAGCGGTTCGACGCCGTCCCGGCCGCCCCGGCCAAGGGACAGTAGCGGATTGAGCTGGTCGCTCGGGGAGCTTGCCGGGCGCCTGGGTGCGGACCTCGTCGGCGATCCCGAGCTCCGCGTCCGGGGGATCCGCACCCTCGACGCCGCCGGCCCCGGGGACCTCTCCTTCCTGACCCATCCCAGGTACCAGGAGGCGGCGCTCGCGAGCGCCGCCTCCGCGCTGCTCGTCGGGCGCCGGCTGGAGGGCGCGACGGCCGCGCAGCTGGTGGTCGCGCAACCGTCGCTGGCCCTGGCCGAGCTGCTCGAGTGGATGTATCCGGAGCCGGCGATGCCGGCCGGGGTCCACCCGACGGCGGTGATCGCGGCGGACGCCCGGATCGACCCCACCGCCGCGATCGGACCCTACGCCGTCGTCGGCGCGGGATCGACGGTGGGCGCCGGCGCGGTGGTCCACGCCCACGCGGTGATCGGCCCGGCGTGCGCGGTCGGCGCCGGCGCCGTGCTGCATCCGCACGTGGTGCTCTACCGGCGGACCCGGGTCGGGGACCGCGCGGTGGTGCACGCCGGCGCGGTGCTCGGGGCGGACGGCTTCGGCTACGTCAGCCAGGAGAGCGGACTGCGCAAGATCCCGCAGGTGGGCGACGTCACCCTCGAGGCGGACGTCGAGATCGGCGCCCTGACGGCGGTCGATCGCGCGCTGCTCGGCACGACGAGCGTCGGAGCCGGCACCAAGATCGACAATCTGGTGCAGGTCGGACACAATGTGCGCATCGGCCGCGGCGCGATCATCTGCGGACAGGCGGGCATCGCCGGCAGCGCGGTGCTCGAGGACGGGGTGGTGCTCGCCGGCCAGGCCGGCGTGGGCGGTCACCTGCGCGTCGGCAAGGGCGCGCGCGTCGCTTCCAAGTCCGCGGTCTACGAGGAGGTCGCGCCCGGCGCGACCGTCGCCGGCATCCCGGCCGTGCCGATCGGGATCTGGCGCCGCCAGCAGGCGCTGCTGCGCCGGCTGGCCGAACTGTTCCGCCGCCTGCGTCGGGTCGAGCGGGAGAGCGGACTGGACTCGCGAGAAGAGGGGGAGCCTTGACGACTCCGCGTGTGAACTGGGACGTGCACTGGATCCAGTCGATCCTGCCGCACCGCTATCCGATGCTGCTGATCGACCGCGTGCTCGAGATGGACTCGAAGAAGCGGATCGTCGCGATCAAGAACTTCACGATCAACGAGGAGTTCTTCCAGGGGCACTTCCCGGGCCATCCGATCGTGCCCGGAGTGCTGCTGATCGAGGCCATGGCCCAGGCCGGCGGCATCCTGCTCATGCAGGACGACCCGGAGCGCGACAACAAGCTGCTCTACTTCATGGCGATCGAGCGCGCGCGCTTCCGCAAGCCGGTGGTGCCCGGCGACCAGGTCCGGTTCGAGGTCGAGGTGCTGCGCCTGAAGAGCGCCCACTGCAAGCTGGCCGCGAAGGCGCTCGTCGACGGCGCGCTCCACGCCGAGGCCGAGCTGCTGTCGACCTTCGTGCCGCGCGACCGCGACGACATCGGAGAGCGCTCGTGAGCGCGCGCATCCACCCGCTCGCGGCGGTCGATCCCTCGGCGCGGCTCGGCGACGGCGTCTCCATCGGACCGTTCGTGACGATCGGCGCCGAGGTAGAGATCGGCGACGGAACGGAGATCGGCGCCCACGCATCGATCGGCGGACCGACGAAGATCGGCCGCGAGAACCGCATCTACCCTCACGCCTGCCTGGGCGGCGACCCGCAGGACCTCAAGTTCTCCGGGGAGCGGGTCGCGCTCGAGGTCGGCGACCGCAACGTGATCCGCGAGTTCGTCACCTTCCACCGGGGCACCGGCAAGGGCGGCGCGCTCACGAAGGTCGGCGACGAGAGCCTGTTCATGGTCTACAGCCACGTCGCGCACGACTGCAAGGTCGGCAGCCGGACCATCTTCGCCAACTGCGCGACGCTCGCCGGCCACGTCGAGGTCCACGACGACGCCATCGTCGGCGCGTTCGCGGCCGTGCAGCAGTTCGGACGCGTCGGCCGCCACGCCTACATCGGCGGCTACACCCGGCTGCTGACCGACGCGCTGCCGTTCGTCAAGACCGTCGGCATGCGGCCCGCGGTGCTCGGCGTCAACCGGATCGGACTGGCGCGCAAGGGTTTCGAGAGCGGGCGCATCCGCGATCTCCAGCGCGCCTTCCGCATCTTCCTGCGCTCCGGCATGAACTCCACCCAGGCGCTCGAGCGGCTCGCGGCGGACTTCCCGGACAATCCGGACGTCGCCTACCTCATCGACTTCGTGCGCACGGCGCGCCGCGGCGTGGTCAGGGCGCTGCCCCGCCTGCGCGGCGAAGAGAGCTCGACGGAGGACTGAGATGCTGCGCGCCGGAGTGTTCGGGCTGGGGGCCCTCGGCCGCCACCATACCCGCATCCTGGGGGATCTGCCGGGCGTCGAGCGGGTCGGCGTCTTCGACACGCGCGAGGAGACGGCGCGCGCCGTGGCCGCCGAGTTCGGCGCGCGGCTCTTCCCGAGCTTCGAGTCGCTCGCCGGCGAGATCGACGTCGCGGTGCTGGCGACGCCGACCGTGAGTCACGCAGAGCTCGGCTGCGACCTGCTCGGCCGCGGCGTCCACCTGCTGGTGGAGAAGCCGATCGCGGCGAGCCTGGAGGAGGCGGACCGCCTGATCGCGGCGGCGGGCGCCGCCGGGCGGGCGCTGCAGGTGGGTCACGTCGAGTTCCACAACCCGGCGGTGGCCGCGCTGCTCGCCTCGGGCGGCAGCCCGCGCTTCGTCGAGGTCGAGCGGCTCGGCGTCTTCTCGCCGCGCAGCCTCGACGTCGACGTCATCCTCGACCTCATGATCCACGACCTGCACGTGCTGCACGCCTTCGATCCGGCGCCCGTCGCCGAGGTGCGCGCCACGGGCATCGCGGTCCTCTCGGACCGCATCGACATCGCCAACGCGCGCATCGCGCTCGAGTCGGGGCTGGTGGCCAACCTCACGGCGTCGCGCGTCTCCGCGGAGAAGACCCGCAAGCTGCGCGCCTTCTTCAACGACCGCTACGCCTCGCTCGACTACCAGGCGCAGGAGCTCAAGGGCTTCCGCCTCGACCGCGCGAACGGCGAGCGCAGGATCCTGCCCGACGACCGGGCGGTCGAGCGCGCCGAGCCGCTGCGCCGCGAGCTCGAGTGCTTCGTCGCCGCCTGCCGGGGCGAGTCCAACCGCGGAGTCGGCGGCCCGGAGGCGCGCCGCGCCCTCGCCACCGCGCTCGAGGTGGCGCGCGCGGCGGCCGGCGCCGCTCCGCCATGCTAAGCTCCGCCGGGCCGCGGCGGCTCCGCCGCGGTTCCGCATCCCAGCGACGGAATCCCGGCAGCTTCGGAGGCGTTCGATGAGTCAGTACCGGATCGGTGTGATCGGCGGCAGCGGCCTGTACGAGATGGCCGGACTGTCGGTGACGGAGGAGCGCAAGGTCGCGACACCCTGGGGCGACCCCTCGGACGCCTACGTCCTGGGCGAGCTCGACGGCCGGCCGGTCGCGTTCCTCGCCCGCCACGGGCGGGGCCACCGCCTGCTGCCCAGCGAGCTCAACTTCCGCGCCAACGTCTACGGCTTCAAGAAGCTGGGCGTCGAGTTCCTGATCTCGGTCTCCGCGGTGGGCTCGCTGAAGATCGAGTACGCGCCCGGCCACATCGTGATCCCCGACCAGTTCTACGACCGCACCCGCCACCGGCCCGACACCTTCTTCGGCCAGGGCCTGGTCGCCCACACCTCGCTCGCGCGGCCGGTCTCGACGGCGCTCGCCGACGTCCTGCTCGAGGCGTCGAGGCAGGAGGGCGCGACCGTCCACATGGGCGGCACCTACGTCAACATGGAAGGGCCGCAGTTCTCGACCCGCGCCGAGTCGTTCGTCTACCGGCACCTGGGAATGGACATCATCGGCATGACCAACCTCCAGGAGGCGAAACTCGCGCGCGAGGCCGAGATCGCCTACGCCTCGCTGTCGATGATCACCGACTACGACTGCTGGCACGAGGAGGAAGAGGCGGTCACCGGCGAGGGCGTGATGGAGGTGCTGCGCAAGAACGTGGCGCTCGCGCAGCGGGTGGTCCGGCGCGCGATCGGCCGCCTCGACGCGAGCGTGGCGAACGACTGCGCCGACGCCCTGCGCATGTCGCTGATCACCGACCCCAACCTGGTCCCCGCCGGCACGCTCGCCGACCTCGAGCCGCTGGTCGGCAAGTACCTGGACCGCTCGGGCGCGCAGCTCGCCTGGAAGCGGTGAGCGGACGGGCGGCGCGGGTCGAAGTCCGGCAGTCCCTCGATCGAGGCTCGAGATAGGTTCCGCGCGGTGACTCGCATTCTGGTGACCAACGACGACGGCGTGTTCTCGGAAGGGATCCGCCTGCTCGCGCGCGCCCTCGGCCGCTTCGGCGAGGTCGTGGTGGTCGCGCCCGATCGCGAGCAGAGCGCCACCGGACACAGCCTGACGCTGACCCGGCCGTTGCGCATGCAGCGGCTGGAGGAGGGGTGGTACGCCGTCGACGGCACGCCGACCGACTGCGTGAACCTCGCCGTCCTGTCGCTGCTCAAGGATTCGCCGCCCGACCTCGTGGTCTCCGGCATCAACTTCGGGCTCAACGTCGGCGACGACGTGACCTATTCGGGCACCGTGTCGGCGACCTTCGAGTCCTCGCTGCTCGGCATCCCGTCGATCGCCTTCAGCCAGGAGGTCGCCGAGGGTTTCTCCTTCGCCCGCTCGGCCGACCTGGCCGCCGGTTTCGTCGAGACCGTGCTCGCCGAGGAGCATCCGCGCGACCTGCTGCTCAACGTCAACTTCCCGGCCGGCGAGGCGAAGGGCGTGATCTTCACCCGCCTCGGCAAGCGCGTCTACCAGCAGTCGGTGATCGAGAACGTCGACCCGCGCGGGCGACGCTACTACTGGATCGCTGGCACGCCGGTCTGGCAGGAGGATCCCGGCACCGACCACGCCGCGGTCCAGGACGGCTTCGTCTCGGTGACGCCGCTCCACCTCGACCTGACCGACTACCGGGGTCTGGAGGCCTACTCCGGGCTGGCCGGGCGGCTGGACGCGCGGACCGCGCGCGGGACCGGGAAGTGATCGACGAGACCTATCTGCGCGCGCAGATGGTCCGCGAGCTGGTCGAAGCGCGGGGCGTGCGCGATCCGCGGGTGCTGGCGGCCATGCGCGAGGTACCCCGCCACTTCTTCGTGCGCGACCACCTGAAAACGCAGGCCTACGGCGACCACGCGCTGCCGATCGGCGCCGCCCAGACGATCTCCCAGCCCTACGTGGTCGCCCGGATGACCGAGCTGCTCGAGGTCGGCGCCGAGCACAAGGTGCTGGAGATCGGCACGGGCACCGGTTACCAGACGGCCCTCCTGGCGCGCCTGGCGCGCTGGGTCTACAGCCTCGAACGGGTGCCCGAGCTGGCGCACCAGGCGATCCGCCGCATGCGCCAGCTCGGCATCGTCAACGTCAAGATCCAGGTCTTCGACGGCACCGTCGGCTGGAGCGAAGTGGCGCCGTTCGACCGCATCCTGGTTACGGCCGGCGCGCCGACCGTGCCCAAGCCGCTGCTCGAGCAGCTGGCGCCGCGCGGCCGGCTGCTGATCCCGGAAGGGGACCGGCGCCGGCAGCGCCTGGTGCTCTACGAGCGGATCGCCGGACGGGTGCGTCGCCTGGAGGGCGAGGAAGTGGCGTTTGTGCCGCTGGTCGGCCGGCACGGCTGGCAGCAGGAGGAGAAGGGGCGGGAATGAGCGCGCGCCGGTTCCGGGTGACCGGGCGCGTGCAGGGAGTCGGTTTCCGGGCGTTCGTGATCGCGCGCGCCCGCGAACTCGCGCTCGACGGCTGGGTGCGCAACGACCCGGACG
The DNA here is from genome assembly GCA_963803995.1 of uncultured Acidobacteriota bacterium. Classification (GTDB taxonomy): domain Bacteria; phylum Acidobacteriota; class Thermoanaerobaculia; order Multivoradales; family JAGPDF01; genus JACTMI01. Next base: position 50,434 of record CAWDOT010000004.1, on the reverse strand, counting down.
GCGCGGTGACGGTGCTCGCCGCCGGTGCGCCGGCGGCGCTCGACCGTCTGGCGGCCGCGCTCGCCCAGGGCCCGCCGGCGGCGCGCGTCGCCGCCATCGAAGCGGCGCCGGCCGAGACGCCCGCCGAGCCCGGATTCAGGATCGCGAGAGGAGATGGACCGTGGACGATCTGAAGGCCTACATTCGCGAGGTTTCCGACTTCCCGAAGCCGGGGATCAACTTCTACGACATCACGACCCTGCTCAAGAACCCGCACGCCCTGCGCATGACGGTCGACCGCTTCGCCTGGATGTTCACGCGCAAGCCGCCGATCGACAAGGTCGTCGGCATCGAGTCGCGCGGCTTCATGTTCGCGCCGACCCTCGCCTACAACCTGAACGCCGGCTTCGTCCCGGTGCGCAAACCGGGCAAGCTCCCGGCGCGGACGGTCCTCCAGGCCTATGACCTCGAATACGGCACCGACCAGGTCGAGATGCACGCCGACGCGGTGGAGAAGGGGGAGCGGGTGCTGATCGTCGACGACGTGATCGCCACCGGCGGCACGGCGCTCGCCACCGCCAAGCTGGTCGAGTCGCTCGGCGGCGAGGTGGTCGGCTTCGGCTTCATCATCGAGCTCACCTTCCTGCCCGGTCGCGCCAAGCTCGCCGGCTACGAGGTCGAGTCCCTCATCCGGTACTGAGGGGAGCGCGGGAGATTCCCGCGCCGTTCCGGCCCCGCCGGAGCTATGCTGGCGCGACCATGAGCCGGCCCAAGAAGGGCTTCGACCTGCTCCGCGACAAGTCGATGAACCGGTCCATCGCCTTCTCCAGGGCGGAGAGGAACCGGCTGGGGCTGAGGGGCTTGCTGCCCCACCGCCTGGCCAGCCAGCGGGATCTCGTCGCGCGGGTGATGACGAATCTCGAGCGGCTCCCGCGGGACATCGACCGCTACATGCTGCTGTCGTCGTTGCAGGAGCGCAACGAACGGCTCTTCTACCGCACGGTGATCGACCACATCGAGACCCTGATGCCGCTGATCTACACGCCGACGGTCGGCGAGGCGTGCAGGGAGTTCTCGCACATCGCGCGCGAGCCCAAGGGGCTGTTCATCACCCCCGACGATCGCGGGGAGATCGAGCGCATCCTCGGCAACTGGCCCGAGAAGGACATCCGGGTCATCGTCGTCACCGACGGCCAGCGCATCCTGGGCCTGGGCGACCTCGGCGCCAACGGCATGGGGATCCCGATCGGGAAGCTGGCGCTCTACACCGCCTGCGCGGGCATCCCGCCCCGCCAGTGCCTCCCGGTGACGCTCGACGTGGGTACCGAGAACGGGGAACTGCTCGACGACCCGCTCTACCTCGGCTATCCCCGCCGACGGCTCCGGGGCAGGGCGTATCTCGGTCTGGTGGACGAGTTCGTGGCCGCGGTCCAGAAGCGCTATCCCGAGGCCCTGATCCAGTTCGAGGACTTCCTCACGCCGAACGCCTATGCCCTGCTCCGGCGCTACCGGGAGCGGGTTCTCTGCTTCAACGACGACATCCAGGGCACGGCCGCGGTGGCGCTGGCCGGGGTCCTCGCCGCCACCCGGATCACCAGGGTCCGCTTCCGGGAACTCCGCGTCATGTTCCTCGGGGCGGGCTCGGCCGCGACCGGCATCGCGGACCTGATGGCGAGCGCGCTGGTGAACGAGGGTCTCGCTCCCGACGAGGCCCGGGGTCGCCTCTGGTTCGTCGACGTGAATGGCCTGGTGGTCCGGTCGCGGTCCGACCTCCTGGAGCACAACCGGCCGTACGCGCACGACCACCCGCCGCTCGATTTCGAGCGCGCGATCGACGCCGTCCGGCCGCACGTGTTGATCGGCGCCACGGGCGCGCCGGGAACCTTCACCCGGGCGGTCGTGGAACGGATGAGCGCGATCAACGAACGGCCGGTGATCTTCGCCCTGTCCAATCCGACGTCGAAGGCCGAGTGCACCGCCGAACAGGCCTACGCCTGGAGCGAGGGCCGAGCGGTGTTCAGCAGCGGCAGCCCGTTCGAGCCGGTGCGATTCCGCGGCAGGGAGCTGCGCCCGGGGCAGGGCAACAACGCCTACGTCTTCCCGGGCATCGGACTGGGCGCCGTGGCCTGCCGCGCCCGCACGCTGCCCGACGAGCTCTTCCTGGCGGCGGCTCACACGCTGGCCGGGCGGGTGGGCGCCGACCGACTCGAACAGGCCTGTCTCTATCCGCCCCTGACGGAGATCCGCAGGATCTCGCTCGCCATCGCGGTGAGCGTCGCCGAGAAGGCCTACGAGATGGGGCTGGCGCGGCGCCGGCGGCCGGCCGACCTGAGGAAGGCCATCGCGAACTCGATGTACGAGCCCTGAATGCAGCGATCCCACTCTCCCCAGGACTGCCCGGTCGCCCCGGACGGCGCCGCCTCCTCCCGGCTGCTGCTCGGCGCTCGGGCGGGCAGGGCCCGGCTCGGGCTCGCGCTGGTCTTCGCGTGGACCCCCGCTGCAGCCTTCGCCGGAGAAACCGGTCCCGGCTTCCGCACCGAGCTCGGGCTGGTGGCCGGGGCGCTCGACTTCCTCGCGTCCTATCCCTTCGTCCTGCTCTTCGCCACCCTCGCGCTGGGGACCGCTCTCGGCCGCGCGAAGCTCGGCTTCCTCACCCTCGGTTCCACCGCCGGCACGCTGCTCGTCGGGATCGCGATCAGCCTCTGGGCCTACCTGGGGTTCGGCATCCGCTACGCGGTGCCCGGCCTCGTGGTCACGGTCTTCCTCAACCTCTTCATGTTCGCGGTAGGGCTCAAGGTCGGTCCGCAGTTCCTCGCCGGCCTGCGCAAGGACGGGGCCAAGGGGGTGGCGATCGCGCTGGTCGTCGTCGTCCTGAACTTCGCGATCGCCCTGGCCGGAGCCAAGCTGTTCGATCTCGCCCCCGGTTTCGCCCCGGGCCTGATCTCGGGCAGCATGACCGATACGGCGGTCGTTGGCGTCGCCACCAGCGCCATCGAGGGCGGCGCCTATCAGCCGCCCGGGGAGCTCACCCCCGAAGCGGTCGCTGGCAACGTCGCGGCCGCCTATGCCGTCACCTACCTCTTCTCGCTGATCGCGATCATCCTGCTCGTCCGCTATCTGCCGCGATGGCTCGGCGTGGACGCGGCCGCCGCCGCGCGTGTGGCGGAACGCGAATACGGCGCCGACGAAGGCCACACGCCCCCTGCCGGTACCGAGGCGGCCTACACGCTGGCGCGCACCGTGATCGACGTGCGCGCCTACCGGATCGAAGCGGACGCTGTGGCGGGGCTCTCCGTGCGCGAGCTCTCCGCGCGAGCGGCGGTTCCCGTCCTGCAGGTCCTGCGCGACGGCGAGGCGCTCGACCTGACCGCGAACCCCACCGTCCGCCGGGGCGACGTCGCCACCGTGGTCGGCGAGGTAACCCGTCTCGTCGAACGGGGGCGGGAGATCGGGCCCGAGATGCCGGACGTACGGGCCCGCGACGTGGAGCTCGAAGTCGCCGACCTGGTCGTCACGCGCAAGGAGCTCGTGGGACTGACTCTGCGCGACGCCTCGGAGCAGGTGCGCCAGGCGCTCGCGGCCGGCGGGTCGCCCGCCGGGCGCCTCTTTCATCCGGTGGCGCTCCTGCGCGCCGGCGCGCCGATCCCGGTCTGGCCCGGCCTCCCGCTCGCGCGCGGCGACGTCCTCCGCGTCGTCGGCCGGCGCAGCGACGCCGACGCTGCCGGCAGACTGGTCGGAGCGACCCTGCGCGCTACCAAGGACTCGGACATCCTGACCCTCTCCGCGGGCCTCGCGGTCGGCTTCATCGCGGGCACGCTCCACCTCACCGTCGGCCGCATCCCCTTCGGCCTCGGCGCGCCGGCCGGCGTGATGCTCGCGGGGATCGCGCTCAGCCTCCTGCGCGCGCGCTATCCGCTCTTCGGCGGCCCCGTCTCCGAAGGGGCGCGCAGTCTGCTTCAGGCCCTGGGCCTCGATGTCTTCATCGCCGTGACCGCCCTCAACGCCGCCGCCAGCGTCGCCGGCGCCTTCACCGGCGGGTACGTCGGCCGCCTGCTCGCGATCGGGATGGTGGCCGCGTTGGTTCCGCCGCTGGCGGCGTGGTGGGTGGGGCGCCGGATCTTCCGGATGAACGCGGCGATCCTTCTTGGCACGATCTGCGGCTCTCGCCACTCCACGCCGGCCCTGCGCGCGGCGCAGGAGGTGACGGCGAGCGCCGTTCCGGCGGTCGGCTACCCGGTGGCCTACGCCGTCTCGTCGGTCGCCGTGCTCGTGTTGGGATACCTCGCGCTCTTCCTCTGAGGGGGCCCGGCGGGCTGGTGGGCGTCGCTCCCGCTCCTGATAGACTTCCGCGCCGGGCGGCTGTAGCTCAGCTGGATAGAGCAGGAGCGTCCTAAGCTCTTGGTCGGGGGTTCGACTCCTCCCAGCCGCACCACGCACCGCACCCATCGCTCGACGTCACGGAGAAGGCGGAATCATGGCTGATCATCTGTCCCGGGAAGAGCTCAAGCGCAACGAGCTCGGCGAGGCCGTCGAGGCCTCCATCCACTATGCCGAAGACCACCTGCGGACCATCCTGACCGCGGTGGGCGCCCTGGCGGCGATCGCCGTGATCGGGTGGGGCATCTTCGCCTGGACCTCGAGCCGGCGCGCCTCGGCCAACGACCTGCTCACCCGCGCTCTCAAGGTGGCCGGGGCGCCGGTCGAAGCGGGCGCCCGCCCCGACGATCCGGTCAACCCCAGCTTCGCCAGCGAGGCCGCGCGCGACGCGCGCGCCCGGGAGCTGTTCACCCAGCTCGACGAGCAGTACGGCTCGACCGCGGTCGGCCGTGTCGCCAAGCTCTATCTCGCCGAGTCGGCGCGCTCGACCGGCGATCGCGCCACCGCCCGCACCCTCTGGGAGAAGTACCTCGCCCAGGACGGCACCGGCACGGTCGCGGGCACGGTGCGGGTGAACCTCTTCCAGCTCGACCGCGAGGAGGGCAAGGGCGAGGCGCTGGTCGCTTCGATCCAGAAGATGCTCGAGGATCCCGCCAAGCCGCTCCCGGCCGACCTCCTGCTCTACCAGCTCGCGCTCACCTGCGAGCAGCTCGGCCGTCCGGGCGACGCGCGCGCGGCCTATCGCCGCATCGTCGACGAGCACCCGCAGTCGCCCTACCTCGGCCCCGCCCAACAGCAGGCCGGGCCGCCAGCCGGAGACTGATTCTGCGCGACGCCTACCGCATCCTCGCCGACCTGCGCGCGGGCCGGGCCCTCTCCGCCGAGGACCTGGCGGCGGTGGCGGACGGCGCGGCGGACGGCGGCTGGAGCGACGCGCAGCTCGGCGCGTTCCTCATGGGAGCCGCGATCCGCGGCCTCGACGAATCCCAGGCCCTCGCGCTGACGCGCGCGATGCTCGATTCGGGCGAGCGCTGGGCGCTCGCCCGCGAGGTCTCGCCGATCGGCGACAAACACTCGACCGGGGGAGTCGGCGACAAGACCACCCTGGTGCTGGCGCCGCTGCTCGCCGAGGCCGGCCTGCCCGTGGTGATGCTCACCGGCCGCGGACTCGGCCACACCGCCGGCACCGCCGACAAGCTCGAGTCCATTCCCGGCATCCGGCAGGAGCTGGACCGCGCGCGCGCGATCGAGCTCGTGCGCACGACCGGCATCGCGCTCGGCATCGCCACGGCCGGCATCGCGCCCGCCGACCGCAAGCTCTACGCGCTGCGCGACCGCACCGCGACCGTCGACTCGCTGCCGCTGATCGTCGCGAGCATCCTGTCGAAGAAGCTCGCCACCGGCGCGTCCGGCATCGTCTTCGACGTCAAGGTGGGCGACGCGGCCTTCCTGCCCCGGCTCGACCAGGCGCGCGAGCTGGCTCGCCTCCTGGTCGGGATCAGCCGCGACCTCGGGCTCGCCGCCACCGCGCTGCTCTCCGACATGAGCCAGCCGCTCGGCGACTGGGCCGGTCACGCCTGCGAGGTTCGCGAGGCGCTCGATTGCCTGGAGGGGCGCGGGCCGCGCGAGACGGTCGATCTGACCCTCGCGCTGGCGCTCGACCTCGGGCGCTCGCTCGGCTTCGACTGGACGGAGGCCGGGTTGCGCGGGCTGCTCGATTCGGGCGCAGCCCGCGAGCGTTTCGCCCGCTGGGCGGTCGCGCAGGGCGCGGAGGCGCGCTGGTTCGACGCGCCCCGGCTCGAGCTGGCTCCGGTCGAGCGGGTCGTCGCCGCGCCGCGCTCGGGCGTGCTCGCGCGCGTGGCGACCCGCCAGCTCGGCCTGCTGCTCGCCGAGGCCGGTGGCGCGCGGCGGGCGATCGGAGGCGAGCTCGATGAGGGGGTGTCGCTGCACTATCGCGCCCGCCTCGGCCGGCCGGTCGAGCGGGGCGAGGAGCTGGCCCGCGTCTATCTGCGCCGCGAGGACCCGGCGCTGGTCGAGCGATTCGCAGCCTGCTTCGAGATCGCGGAGCCCGCCGCGGCGCACGCGCCGCCCGTGCTGATCGTCGACCGGGTCGCCTGACCGGTCCGCGCGGCGCTCAGCGCCGGGCGGCCGGATCGAAGGGATCGCCGTAGCCGAGCTGGAGGCGCCCCTCCCGGATCCGCGCCGCCGTCGGCCGCGCCGGGTCGGAGGTCGCCACGAACCAGGCCTGCCCGGGCGCTCCCGAGCGATCGAGGTCCGCGACGGTCCACCCGGGCGGACGCGCATGGCGATAGAGCAGGCGCGGCGAGCCGTTGGGACCCGGCGCGAGGAAGCCCGGCTCGAGCGTCCCGGGCTCGCCGATGACCTTGGCCCCCCGGAACCGCTCGCCGTCGAAGCGGGCGACCGTCACGCGGTACTGCCCCCCGTCGTACCGGCCCCAGGCCACCAGCGCGCCCGCATCCGGCCCGGCCGTCGCGGCCAGCGCCGGCGTGATGTCGGGCACGTCATTGTCGCGCGCGACGCGGGCCGGCGCGCTCCAGGGTCCCGCGGCCGGGCGCAACGCGAACAGGATCTCGTCGTCCTTGCCGTCGTAGCCCGCCCAGACCGCCAGGATCCGCCCGTCGCCGAGCTGAAGAGCAGCCAGGGCGAGCTGACTGCCAGCGCCCGGAGCGGCGACCTCTTCGACCGGCCCCCAGCCGGCGCCCACCCAGGGCGCATACCGGACGGCGTAGCTCTCCCGCGTCGCGCCCTCGAGCCAGAGCAGGCCGGCGAGCTCGCCGCCGGCGACGACCGGTGTCGGTTCGTCGAGGTGCGCGGCGAGGCGCGGCCCGGGCTCGGGCAGCTCGACGCTCGACCCGTCGGTGTGGACGATCCGCAGCGCGAGCCGCGCGCCCTGTTCGGAAGCGCCGACGACCGCCTGCAGCTCGCCGGCGGCGAGCCGCGTCCGGACCGCCGGTGGCCCGGCGGCCTCGGCGCAAGGCGCCGCGGAGATTGCAGCGACTGCGACGAGCGCGGCGACGAAGCGGAGCGGGCGCGTGGACATGGCGGGGAAGGATGGTAAGGGTCGCGCGGAAGGGGTGTCAAACCGGCCCGGGTGACGCCCGCCGCTTTGTTATCCTGCCGCGGTGCGCGCCGCGATCGTCGCGGTCGGGTCGGAGCTGCTTTCGACCGACCGTCTCGACACGAACTCCCTCCGCATCACCGAGCGGCTCGAGCGCCGGGGCGTCGCCCTGGTCGCCAAGTCGGTGATCGGCGACGACGAGCCGGCGCTCGAGGCCGAGCTGCGGCTCCGTCTGTCCGAGTGCGAGCTGGTGGTCGTCACCGGCGGGCTCGGTCCGACGGCCGACGACGTCACCCGCGAGGCGGCCGCCGCCGCGCTCGGCTCGCGGCTCGTCGAAGACCCCGAGGTCTGGCGGGCGATCGAGCGGCGCTTCGCCTCGTTCGGCCGCGTTCCGACTCCCAACAACCGGAAGCAGGCCGAGGTGCTCGAAGGGGCGATCGTGCTCGAGAACCGGCGCGGCACCGCCCCCGGGCAGCGTGTCGAGAGCGGCGCCGCGACGCTCTTCCTCTTCCCCGGCGTTCCCCACGAGCTCGAGGCGCTGCTCGAGCGCGAGCTCGAACCCTGGCTGGCCGCGCACGCCGGCGAGATCGCGATCGAGACGGTGACGCTGAAGACCGCGCTGCGCCCCGAGTCGGAGGTCGACCGGGCGCTCGCGCCGGCCTACGAGGAGTTCGGGCGGACGCCGATCACGGTTCTCGCTTCGCCCGGCGAAGTGAAGATCCGCCTCAGCGCCAGCGGTCCGGCCGCGGAACGCCAGACGCGGCTCGGCGCGATGCGCGCGCGCGTCGCCGCGCTGCTCGGCGACTCGGTCTACGCGGAGGGCGCCCAGGCGAGTCTCGAGGCCACGGTCGGCGCCCTGCTGGCGGAGCGGCGGCTGACGCTCGCGACCGCCGAATCCTGCACCGGGGGGATGGTGGCCGAGCGGCTGACCCGCATCCCCGGCAGCAGCGCCTGGTTTCCCGGCGGCCTGGTCGCCTACGCCAACGACGTGAAGGCGCTCGGGCTCGACGTCCCCGCAGGGCTTATGGTGGCGCACGGCGCGGTCTCGGAGCCGGTGGTCCGCGCGATGGCCGAGGGGGCGCGCCGGCGCTTCGGCGCCGATCTCGCCGTGGCGGTCTCCGGCATCGCCGGCCCGGGCGGGGGCAGCGCGGAGAAGCCGGTCGGCACGGTCCACCTGGCGGTGGCCGGGCCGGGCGAAGCGACCGCGCACCGGCTGATCCGGTTTCCTGGCGATCGCGAACGGGTGCGCGTCTTCGCCGCCACGGCCGCCCTCGAGCTGGTGCGCCGCCGGCTGCTCGACCTGCCGCTCGCTTTCTGGAGCGGCGAGGCGGCGCGGTGAGGCTGTTCGTCGCTCTGGTTCCTCCGGAATCGCTGCGCGCGAACCTGGCGCGCGAGCTGGAGCGCCGCCAGGGCCGGCTGCCCCGGGCGCGCTGGGTGCGCGCCGAGCACCTGCACCTGACGCTCGCCTTCCTCGGCGACGTGGAAGCGGCTGCGGTCGCGCCGTTGGCCGAGGCGCTGCGCGCCCGCGCCGCCGGCGTGCCCGCCTTCACCGCCCGGCTGGCCGGCGCGGGCGCTTTCCCGTCGCACGGACCGGTCCGGGTGATCTGGGCCGGGCTCGAGCCGGAGGAGGATCTCGCGCGCCTGGCCGCGGCCGTCCGCGCCGCGGTGGGAGACGCCGACCTCGCCGCGGACGACAAGCCCTTCCGCGCCCACCTGACGCTCGCGCGCTGCCCGGAGCCCTGGCGCGCGGAAGCGCGCGCGGCATTCGCCGGCCTGCTCGGCCCGCTCGAGGGGACTTCGGTCGCGGTCGACCGGGTCTCGCTGGTCGAGAGCGTGCTCGGGCCGGCCGGGCCGACCTACCGGGACCTTGCGCAGGCCGCACTGGGAGCGGCCGGATGATCGGCTGGGTCGCGCTCCTCGCCGGCTCCTACCTGCTCGGGTCGCTCTCGTTCGGGTTGATCGTCGTCTGGGTGCTGCGCCGTGTCGACCTGCGGACGCTGGGCAGCGGCAACGCCGGCGCCACCAACGTCCTGCGCACGAGCGGGCGCTGGCCGGCGCTGCTCGTTCTCGCGCTCGACATCGGCAAGGGGATCGTCCCGGTGCGGGTGGCGCGCATGCTCGAGGCGCCGCCGGAGATCGTCGCCGCCGCCGCCCTCGCCGCGGTGCTCGGCCACGTGTTCCCCGTCTTCTTCGGTTTCCGCGGCGGCAAGGGCGTGGCGACCGGCTTCGGCGCGCTGGTTTCGCTGCTGCCGCTGCCGGCCGGCGCCGCGCTGGGGATCTTCCTCACGGTCGTCGCGGTGACCCGCTACGTCTCCGTCGGCTCCATCCTGGCGGCGCTCTCGGTGCCGTTCTTCGCGGTGCTGTTCGCGCGTCCGGGTTGGATCGCGCCGACGCCGCCGGTCGCGCTCGCGCTGGCCGGAGCCACCGCCGCGGTCGTGGTCCTGAAGCACTTCGGCAACCTGCAGCGGCTGATCGCCGGCAACGAACGGCGGCTCGGCCGGAGGAGAACGCAATGAGACCGATCGGCGTGTTGGGCGCCGGTTCGTTCGGAACCGCCGTCGCCATCCAGGCGGCGCGTGCCGGCCACCGGACGCTGCTCTGGGTGCGCCGGGAGGCGCACGCCGCCGAGCTCTCGGCGCAGCGCGAGAACCGCGTCTACCTGCCCGGCGTCCCCTTCCCGGAGGAGCTCGAGGTCACCCACGATCTCGGCGCGCTGGCCGAGGCCGATCCGCTGGTGATGGCGCCGCCTTCGCACGGCTATCGCTCGGTGCTCGCCGACTTCCTGGCGGCGCGCGGCCGGCGCGATCCGCTGACCGTCGTCTCGGCGACCAAGGGGATCGAGGCCGAGACGCTGGCGCGCATGAGCCGGGTGTCGGAGGAGGAGTGCGCGCGCGTGGGCGTCCCCTGCCGCTTCGCCGTGCTCTCGGGGCCGACCTTCGCCGCCGAGCTGGCGCGCGCGGCGCCGTCGGCCGCGGTGATCGCCAGCGCCGAGGCGGCGCTCGCCGCCGGGCTCCGCCAGACGCTCGCGACCCCGACGCTGCGCCTCTACAGCTCGACCGACGTGACCGGCGTCGAGCTCGCCGGCACGGTCAAGAACGTGATCGCCATCGGCGCCGGGGTCGTCTCCGGGCTCGGTCTCGGCCACAACACGCTGGCGGCCCTGATCACGCGCGGCCTGCACGAGATGACCCGCCTGGTCGTCGCCTACGGCGGCGAGGCGGAGACCCTGCGCGGCCTCGCCGGGCTGGGCGACCTCGTCCTCACGTGCACCGGGGCGCTCTCGCGCAACCGGCGCACCGGCGTCGAGCTCGCCCAGGGCAGGACGCTCGAGACGATCGTCGCCGAAACGACCGAGATCGCCGAAGGGGTGAAGAACTCGCTGGTCGTCCGGCGGCTGGCGCACGAGCGCGACATCGAGATGCCGATCATCGACCAGATGGTGGCGGTGATGTACGAGGGCAAGCCCGCCAAGCAGGCGGTGTACGAGCTGATGACGCGCGGGCTCAAAGAGGAGTCGCGCCTCTGAACGGCGCCCGGGGCGGGTTCGGCCTCGCCGAGCTCGAGCGCGAGGTGGTCGCCTGCGGGCGCTGCCCGCGGCTGCGCGAGTGGTGCGGCCGGGTCGCGCGCGAGAAGGTCCGGCGCTTCGCCGGCGACGAGTACTGGGGCAGGCCGGTGCCCGGGTTCGGCGACCCCGCGGCGCGCCTGCTGGTGGTCGGGCTGGCGCCCGCGGCCCACGGCGGCAACCGGACCGGACGGGTCTTCACGGGCGACCGGTCGGGCGACTTCCTCTTCGGGGCGCTCCATCGGGCGGGCTTCGCCAGCCAGCCGGAGTCGATCGGGCGGGGCGACGGGCTCCGGCTCCACGGCGCCTGGATCGCGCCGTTGGTGCGCTGCGCGCCGCCGGCCAACCGCCCGACGCCGGAGGAGATCGCCGCCTGCCGCGGCTTCCTCGCGCGCGAGATGGCGCTCCTGCCCCGGCTCGCCGCGGTTCTGGCGCTCGGCGGGATCGCCTGGAAGGGCTTCGTCGACCTGATGCGGGCAGAGGGGCGCCACGCCGGACCCGCGCCCCGCTTCGCGCACGGCGCCGAGGCCGAAGTGGCGAGCCTCCGGCTGTTCGGGAGCTACCACCCTTCGCAGCAGAACACCTTCACCGGCCGCCTCACTCCGGCCATGCTCGACCGGGTGCTTGCGCGGATCCGCGCGACGCTCGCGCCGGGGTGACGGTGCTAGTCTCGCCCGCCTTCGGAGGAGCCCCGATGCCCTGGAAGCCTGCCGCCCTTCTCGTCCTCGCCGCGCTCGGCGCCGTCGCCGCCCCGCCGCTCGCCGCGGCACCGGCCCGCCAGCTCGTCCACGCCGGCCACCTGATCGACGGCGTGAGCGAGACCGTGCGCGAGAGCGCGACGGTCGTCGTCGAGGGCGACCGGGTGGTCGAGATCGTCGACGGCTTCCGCGCGCCCGCCGCCGGCGAGACCGTCGTCGACCTCTCCGGCGCCTGGGTGCTGCCGGGACTGATCGACCTCCACGTCCACCTCGGCAGCGAGGTCTCGCCGACCGCGTACATCGAGCGCTTCACCGAGAATCCCGCCGACATCGCGCTGCGCGCCTACGGCGACGGCATGAAGACCCTGCGCGCCGGCTTCACTTCCGTGCGCAACCTCGGCGACTCCTACAACTCGACGATCGCGCTGCGCGACGCCATCCGGCGGGGCGTGGTGGACGGCCCGCGCATCTGGAGCGCCGGCAAATCGATCGCGACCACGGGCGGCCACGCCGATCCGACCAACGGCTGGTGCGACCTGATCGAGAACGATCCCGGTCCGAAGGAGGGCGTGATCAACGGTCCGGACGAAGCGGCCAAGGCCGTGCGCCAGCGCTACAAGGACGGCGCCGACCTGATCAAGATCACCGCCACCGGCGGCGTGCTCTCCCTCGCGCGCAGCCCCGACGCCCCGCAGTTCAACGACGCCGAGCTGGCGGCGATCGTCGCCACCGCCCGCGACTACGGCTTCCCGGTGGCCGTCCACGCCCACGGCACCGAGGGCATGAAGCGCGCGGTGCGCGCCGGCGTGACTTCGGTCGAGCACGGCAGCTTCATGGACGAGGAGACCGCGAGACTCATGAAGGAGAAGGGAACCTGGTACGTGCCCACGCTTTCGGCCGGCGTCTTCGTCGGCGCGAAAGCGAAGACCCCGGGCTACCTTCCGGAGATCGTTCGCCCCAAGGCCGAGAAGGTCGGCGTCCAGATCCGCGAGACCTTCGCCCGTGTCTTCCGCGCCGGGGTAAAGATCGCCTTCGGCACCGACAGCGGCGTCTCCCCGCACGGCCAGAACGCCCAGGAGTTCGGCTACCTCGTCGAGGGCGGCATGACCCCGATGCAGGCGATCCAGGCCGCGACCTCGAGCGCCGCCCGGGTGCTCGGCTCGGAGGAAGTGGGCGTCCTCGCCCCCGGCCGCTACGCCGACCTGATCGCCGTCGAGGCGAGCCCGCTCGAGGACGTGAGCCGACTGCGCGACGTCGCTCTCGTGATGAAGGGTGGGGCGATCGTGAAGCAGAGGTAGCGAACCGAGAAGCTCCATAGAAGGGGAGAAGGCCGGGAAGGGATCGCGACAAAGGGGGCGCAGCGAAAGGAGCGCGGCCCCACTCGCGTTGCGCCCGGCGGGTGGCCCGGAGGGGAGGGCTCCCGCGAGAACCGCAGCGAGCCACCACCGCCCGAGCTCGCGGCGCGCGCCGCCGAGCGAGGATCGCAGTGGGAAGCCCCGCAGGGACAGGACCCGCCGGCCACCGCCGCTGCGGCCGCGCGGCACGGACCAGCGAGCGAGCACCGCAGTGGGAAGCCCCGCAGGGACAGGACCCGCCGGCCGCCGCCGCCGAAGCCGCGCGGCAAGGGCCAGCTGAAGAAAGCCCGCGCGATAAGATCGTCCCGCATGACCCACCAGCAAGTCCTGATCCTCGACTTCGGCAGCCAGTTCACCCAGCTGATCGCGCGGCGGGTGCGCGAGAACCGCGTCTACTGCGAGGTGCATCCCTGCGACCTGCCGCTCGCGGAGATCCGCCGCCGCGAGCCGATCGGCGATCATCCTCTCGGGCGGACCGCAGAGCGTCTACGACGAGTCGGCGCCGCGCGCGATGCCGAGCTCTTCGGCCTCGGCGTGCCGGTGCTCGGCATCTGCTACGGCATGCAGGCGCTGGCGCACGCGCTCGGCGGCGAGGTCGACCGCGCCGAGCGCCGCGAGTACGGCCGCGCCGAGATCGACGGTGAGCGAGCCGGGGCACCGTCTTCGCGGGGCTCGACGGCCCGCGAGACGGTCTGGATGAGCCACGGCGACCACGTCGCCGCGCCGCCGCCCGGCGTCGTGCGTGACGCGCCCGCAGCGCCAACGCCGGCGATCGTCGCCGTCGAGGACCCCGGCCGCCGGCTCTTCGGCATCCAGTTCCACCCCGAGGTGTCGCACACCCTGCAGCGGCGGCGCCGATGCTGCGCAACTTCCTCTACCGCGTCTGCGACGCCCGCGGCGACTGGACCATGGCCGCCTTCCTCGAGGAGGCGGTCGGCGGATCTGCGCGCCCAGGTCGGCGAGCGAGCCGGGTGCTCTGCGGCATCTCGGGCGGCGTCGACTCGGCGGTGACCGCGGCGCTGCTCGAGCGCGCGCATCGGCGCGCCAGCTCGGTCTCGGTCTTCGTCGACACCGGGCTGCTGCGCAAGGGCGAGCGCGCGCAGGTCGAGCGGAGCCTGACGCGCGGGCCTCGGCATCCCGGTCACCACCGTCGACGCCGGGCGCGAGTTCTTCGCCGCGCTGGCCGGCGTCGAGGACCCGGAGGCGAAGCGCAAGACGATCGGCCGGCTCGTTCATCGAGGTCTTCGAGCGCGAGGCGGCGGAGCCCTCGGGCGATCGCACTTCCTGGCCCAGGGCACGCTCTATCCGGACGTGATCGAGTCGCACCTCGGTGCGCGGCCCGTCGGCGATGATCAAGACGCCACCACAACGTCGGCGGGCTGCCGGAGCGGCTCGGCTTCGAGCTGGTCGAGCCGCTGCGCTGGCTGTTCAAGGACGAGGTGCGCCAGCTCGGGCGCGGAGCTCGGCCTGCCGCGAGGAGTTCATCGGCCGCCACCCCTTCCCGGGCCCGGGGCTGGCCGTGCGCATCCTCGGCGAGGTCAGCCCCGAGCGCGTCGCCGTGCTCCAGGAGGCCGACGCGATCTTCCTCGCCGAGCTGCGCGACAGCGGCTGGTACGACCGGGTCTGCGCAGGCCTTCGCGGTGCTGCTGCCGGTGCAAGTCGGTCGGGGTGATGGGCGACTTCCGCACCTACGAGAACGTCGTCGCCCTGCGCGCGGTCGAGAGCCAGGACTTCATGACCGCCGACTGGAGCCACCTGCCGCACGACCTGCTCGGCCGCGTCGGCCAACCGCATCGTCAACGAGGTGCGCGGCATCAACCGCGTGGTCTACGACATCACCTCGAAGCCGCCGGCGCACCATCGAGTGGGAGTGACCATGCTGCGCCGGTGCTCGCGCCGATGACCGACTCGACGGTACTCCGCTGAACCTCGAGCGCTTCGCGGCGGTGGCGCTCGACCGCCGACCGGCGCTGCTCGACTAGGGCGCGCGGGCCGCGTGCGCGCGGCGCGCGAAGCGATCGACCAGGCGATGGCGAGCGGCGCCGCGGTCTACGGGGTCAACACCGGGTTCGGCAACCTCGCCAACGTCCGCATCGACGCCGCGGAACTCTCGAGACCCTGCAGGAGCGGCTGGTGCTCTCGCACGCGGCCGGCATGGGGGAGCCGCTCGCCGAGGACGAGGTGCGCGGCATGCTCCTGCTGCGCGCCAACACGCTGGCGCGCGGCCACTCGGGCGTGCGGGAGTTGCTGCTCGAGAGGCTGCTCGAGCTGCTCAACCGGGGCGTCCATCCGGTGGTCGCCGTCGCGCGGCTCGGTCGGCGCCTCGGGCGACCTCGCGCCGCTCGCCCACCTCGCGCTGCCGCTGCTCGGGCGCGGCGAGGCCTGGTTCGGCGGCGAACGGCTGCCGGGCGCCGTCGCGCTCGAGCGCGCCGGCCTCGAGCCGGTTCGGCTGGCGGCGCGCGAAGGGCTGGCCCTGGTCAACGGCACCCAGGCGATGACGGCGCTCGCGGCGCTCGCGGCGCTCGCGGCGCGCCGGCTGGTGCGCGCCGCGGACCTGATCGGCGCGCTCTCGACCGAGGCGCTGCGCGGAACCGACGCCGCCTTCGACGCGCGCGTCCACGCCGTGCGTCCGCACCCGGGCCAGCGCGCCTCGGCGGCCAACCTCTGGCAGCTGCTGCAGGGCTCGGCCATCCGCGAGTCGCATCGCACCGGCGACGTGCGCGTTCAGGACCCGTACTCGATCCGCTGCATGCCCCAGGTGCACGGGGCGGTGCGCGACGTGCTCGCCGACGTCGAGGCGAAGCTGGCGGTCGAGATGAACTCCGCGACCGACAATCCGCTCGTCTTCGCGCGCGACGGCATCACGCTCTCGGGCGGCAACTTCCACGGCGAGCCGATCGCTTTCGCGGCCGATTTCCTCGCCATCGCGCTCGCCGAGCTCGCCTCGATCTCGGAGCGGCGCATCGAGAAGCTGACCAACGACGCGTTCTCGGGGCTGCCACCGTTCCTGGTCGAGAACGCCGGCCTGAACTCGGGCTTCATGATGGCCCAGGTGACCGCCGCGGCGCTGGTCTCGGAGAACAAGGTGCTCGCACACCCCGCCTCGGTCGACTCGATCCCGACCTCCGCCGACAAGGAGGACCACGTCTCGATGGGCATGACCGCGGCGCTCAAGCTCCGCTCGGTCCTCGTCAACGCGCGCCGGGTGCTGGCGATCGAGCTGGTGGCCGCGGCCCAGGGCATCGACCTGCTCCGGCCCCTCGTCTCGAGCCCGCCGCTCGAGGCGCTGCACGCGCTGGTGCGCGGCGCGGTGCCGAAGTGGACGGAGGATCGGGAGATGGCGCCCGCCCTCGCCGCGGGCGAGGCGCTGCTCGGCGCGCCCCTCGACCCGCACATCGCGCGCCTCGGCTGAGCCCGACGCCGCGGGCTTGGGTCCGGGGCCCGGGCGGTGCTAGGGTCGCCGCGCCGAAACCGGAACCCGCCGTGAGCCATTCCGACTCCGACACCGCGCCGCTGTTCGGGCCGCTGCTGGCACTCGAGGTCGCCGCCGCCACCCATCCCGGGCGCGTGCGGCAGAACAACGAGGACCACCACCTCGCTGCGCGCCTCGGCCGTACCCTCGAAGTCCTCGCCACCAACCTGCCGGAGGGCGAGGTGCCGCCGCGCTTCGACGAGGCGGGCTGGATCCTGGTGGTGGCCGACGGCATGGGCGGGGCCGAGGCCGGGGAAGTGGCGAGCCGGATCGCGATCGAGGCCGGCCTCTTCCACCACCTGGCCCGCCCGACCTGGTACCTGAGAAACGACGCGGGCGAGATCGACCGGGTCCTCGCGCGGATGCGCGACCTGCTCGACCGCGTCCACGCCGACGTCGTGCGGGTGGCGGCCAACGACCGCTCGCTCGCCGGCATGGGCACCACGCTCACCGCGGCCTATCTCACCGGCGCCAATCTTTTCCTGGCGCACGTCGGCGACTCGCGCGCCTACCTGTTCCGCGGCGGCGCGCTCGAACAGCTGACCCGCGACCAGACGCTCGTGCAGCAGCTCGTCGACCAGGGCAGCATCGAACCCGAGGCGGCGGCGCGCCACCCGCTGCGCCACGTGCTCTCGCACGCGGTCGGCTCGAACGGGATCGAGCGCCTGCCCGCCGACCTGCACCACCTGCCGCTCGAGGAGGCCGACCGGCTGCTGCTGTGCAGCGACGGCCTGAGCGATCCGCTCCAGGACGCCCGCATCGGACAGATCCTGGCGGAGGCGAAGTCGCCGCGCGAGGCCTGCGCCGAGCTGCTCGCCGCCGCGCTCGACGGGGGCGGGCCGGACAACATCACCTGCGTGGTCGCCGACGTCTCCCTGCAGAGGGTCGGCGGCTGACCGTTCCGGAGAGGGTGACCATGGCTTCCGATATCGACGACGGCGCCGCCCCGGCGCCGCTGCCCTCGCCGCTCGACGAGGTGCGAGTCGAGTTCCTCCGCTCGTCGGGACCCGGCGGGCAGAACGTCAACAAGGTCGAGACCGCCGTGCGGGTGCGCCTCGACGTGCCCGGTTCGATCGCGCTCGGCGCCGACGTCAAGGTCCGGCTGCTCGCCCTCGCCGGCCGGCGCGCGACGCTGGCGGGGGAGGTCCTCGTGGTGTCGCGCAAGCACCGGACGCGCGAGGAGAACCGGCGCGCGGCGCTCGCCAAGCTCGCCGAGCTGATCGCCGAGGCGCGCAAGGTCCCGCGCCGCCGTCGCGCCACGAAGCCGGGCAAGGCCGCCAAAGCGCGCCGGCTGGCGGCGAAGGAGCGCCGCTCCGAGGTCAAGCGCGAGCGGCGCCGTCCCGGGTCGGAGGACTGAGCGGGGTGGTCAGGCCGGAGCGGTCGCGTAGAGCGATTCGATGCGGTCGCCGTGGCGCTCGAGGATCCGGCTCCGCCGCAGCTTGAGCGTCGGCGTCAGCTCGCCGCTCTCGATCGAGAACTCGCTCGCCAGCACCGCGAAGCGCTTGACCTGCTGGTAGCGGGCGAGACGGGCGTTGCAGCGCTGCTCGAGCTGTTCGGCGAGGAAGGCGAGAAAGCGCGCGTCGGCGGCGAGCTCGGCGAGCGTCGCGGCCGCGACCCCGCGCTCCGCGGCGAACGCCGGCGCCCCGACCGGATCGAGGGTCAGCAGCGCGACGAGGAAGGGCCGGCGGTCGCCCACCACCATCGCCTGGGCGACGGCCGGCAGGCCGCGCAGCAGCCCCTCGACCTCCTCGGGCGCGACTTTCTTGCCGCCCGCCGTGACGATCAGTTCCTTCTTGCGACCGACCACCCGCAGCAGGCCATCGGGATCGAAGGCTCCCAGGTCGCCGGTGTGGATCCACCCTTCGGCGTCGATCCGCTCCGCGGTCGCCGCCGGGTCGTCGAGGTAGCCGGTCATCGCGGCGGGAGTGCGCGCCTGGATCTCGCCGTCGTCGGCGAGGCGCAGCTCGACGCCGGGCAGCGGCCGGCCGACGGTACCCGGCCGCGGGCGCTGGTAGACGCCGCCGGTGAAGATTCCTCCCTCGCTCATGCCGTACCCCTCGTGGATGCGCAGCCCGAGCGAGGCGAAGAAGAGCACGGTGCCGGTTCCAATCGGCGCGGCGCCGGAGATCACCGCCCGCACCCGGTCGAGGCCGAGCGCCGCGCGCACGCGGCCGAGCACGAGCCGGTCGGCCAGCCGGCGGCGGAGCCCCCGGCGGGCGGGAGCGCCCGCGCACTCCCGCTCGAAAGCCGCGAGCTCGGTCGCGCGCGCCCAGGCGAGCAGCCGTGCGCGGACGCCGCGCGCGCCGGCGAAGCGCGCGCCGAGCGCCGCCTCGAGCTTCTCCCAGACCCGCGGCACGCCGAAGAAACAGGTCGGCCGAGCCTCGAGCAGGTGATCGCGCATCCGGTCGAGGCGGCGGCAGAAGTGGGTGGTGCCGCCGACCTCGAGGGGCGCGACGACGCTCGCCAGCTGCTCCGCGATGTGGCTGAGCGGCAGGTAGGAGAGGTTCGAGTAGCCGGCGCGGAAGACCCGCGGGTAGGCGGCGCGGAACTGGCCGGCGTTGACGACCAGGGCACGGTGGGGCAGCGGCACCGCCCGGGGCCGGCCGGTGGTCCCCGAGGTGAAGAGGAGGAGCGCCTCGTCGGCGTCGACGAGCCCTGCCAGGCGCTCTTCGAGCGGCGCGGCCGGCTGGTCGCGGCCGAGCGCGCGCAGGGCCGCGAGATCGAAGTCGCGCGGCCCGAGCCCGTCACCCTCGAAGGCGAGGCGCCGGTCGAGGCGCCAGGCGCGCGCCGCCGCGCCGCGGGAGACCCGGTCGAGCGCCGCTCCGTTCTCGCCGGCGACGAGCCGCGCCCGGGCGATCTCGACCAGCTCGCCGAGCTGCGCGTCGGTGAGCGTCGAGTAGAGCGGCACGAACGAGCCGCGGGCCGCCTGGACGGCGAGCTGGAGAAGGACCGTTTCGCTGCGGTTCACGACCGGCGCCGCGACGCGCTCGCCCGGCTGCAGGCCCAGGGCGACGAGGCCGCGGGCCGCTTCGACGACCGCCCGCCACCCCTCGGCATAGGAGGTCGTCCGCCAGGCGCCCCGCTCGTCGCGGTCCGCCCAGAGCGCCGCCTGGGGCGTCGCGGCGGCCCAGGCGGCCAGGCGGTCGACAAGGGTCTCGTGGTCGGGCATCGGGGCTCCGGCGGACAAGCGGCGCCAAGGATGCCAGAAAGGGGCTCCGGGGTGAACCTCGAGCCGCCGCGGACGTAATCAGTGGGGAGAGCCGCCGTTGACCGCCGCCCGCCGCCACCGCCAGGACTCCGGGACCTTCCGCCGTCTCGAGCAGTTTGCCCGGGACTACGCGGGGGGAGTGCGCGCCGCCGACGTGCGCCGGATGTTCGACCGGGACGCCGCCCACGCCTGGAGCGTGCTGGCGCGCGACCAGGCGCCCGGCGACGTGCCGGCCAGGGGCCTGAAGCGCTGGTTCCACCGGGCCAGGGTGCTCTTCCTCGGCGTCTCCTACCGGCTCTCGCCGCCGCGCCGGTTGCTCTTCCTGGTGGCGCTGGTAGCCGGTCTCTTCGCGCTCAGCGGCTCGAAGTTCGCCTTCACGTCGGGCGAGAGCTTCCGGGTCGTGGTCGACACCTCGCCGTTCTGGATGCTCGTTTCGATCGGCGGGCTGCTCTACCTGCTCGCGGTCGAGCTGGTCGACCGGATCCTGGTGCGCGACGAGCTCGAGATCGCGCGCGCGGTGCAGCGCGACCTGATGCCCGCGGCGGCGCCACTGCTGCCGGGTTGGGGCTTCGCGCACGCCTACCGCACGGCCAACGAGGTCGGCGGCGACGCCTACGACTTCCTGCCGCTCGACGACGGCCGCCTGGCGCTCGCGGTGTCGGACGCCTCCGGGCACGGCATGGCGGCCGGGCTGGTGACCACGGTGGCCAGCGCCACGCTGCGCACGGCGGTCGAGATCGACCCCGCGCCGGCGGCGGTGGCCAGCCTGGTGCACCGGGCACTGCGCCGCGCCGGCCAGCGGCGCAGCTTCCTGACGCTCTTCTACGCGCGGCTCGACCCCGAAAGCGGGGCGCTCGACTGGGCCTGCGCCGGACACCCCTATCCGCTGCTGCGGCGCGCCGGCGGGGAGCTCGAGGAGGTCGGCGCCGGCGCCCTGCCGCTCGGCGCGCGCGCCGAGGTGGCGCCTGCGCTGGGCAGCGCGCGGATCGGGCCCGGCGACCTGCTCGTGCTCTACACCGACGGTCTGGTCGAGACGCTCGGCGCCGACGGCTCGGCCTTCGGTCACGAGCGCCTGCGTGCCGCGGTGGCGCCGGGCGGCGGGGCCGCCGCCGTCCACGCGCGGGTGCTGGCGGCGTTCGACGCCCACCTGCGCGACGAGCCGCTCGGCGACGACCTCTCGCTGGTGGTGGTCGAGCGGGCGGCCGGACGCGCAGGGGAGAGCCCCGCCGGGTAAGATCCCGGCATGTCCGTTTCGACCGCACCGACCGTCGTCCGCGCCCCGCGCGGCAACGAGCTCTCCTGTCGCGGCTGGCCGCAGGAGGCCGCGCTGCGGATGCTGATGAACAACCTCGACCCCGAGGTCGCCGAGCACCCCGAGGATCTCGTCGTCTACGGCGGCTCCGGCAAGGCGGCGCGCGACTGGCAGGCTTCGACGCGATCGTCGCCACGCTGCGCCGGCTCGCCGACGACGAGACGCTGCTCGTCCAGTCGGGCAAGCCGGTCGGCGTCTTCCGCACGCACGAGGACGCGCCGCGCGTGCTGATCGCCAACTCGCACCTCGTGCCGCACTGGGCGACGCTGGGACGAGTTCCGCCGGCTCGAGGCGCTCGGGCCTGACCATGTACGGCCAGATGACCGCCGGCTCGTGGATCTACATCGGCACGCAGGGGATCCTGCAGGGCACGTACGAGACGCTTCGCCGCAGCTCGCGACGCAGCACTTCGGCGGCACGCTGGCCGGCCGCCTCGTCGCTGACCGCCGGCCTCGGCGGCATGGGCGGCGCCCAGCCGCTGGCGGCGACGATGAACGAGCGGCGTCGCCTGGTCGTCGAGGTCGACCGCAGCGCGGATCGACCGCGGCTCGAGACGCGCTACCTCGACGAGCTGGCGCCGTCGCTCGAGCCGGCGATCGAGCGCGCGCTGGCGGCGCAGGCGACGCGCGCGAGGCGGTCTCGATCGGCGTCGAGGCAACGCGGTCGACCTGCTCGAGCGACTGCTCGCGCGCGGCATCATGCCCGACGTGCGTCACCGACCAGACCTCGGCGCACGACCCGCTGAACGGCTACGTGCCGCACGGCATGCCCTTCGCCGAGGCGCTGCGCGCTGCGCACGACGCGACCCGCAGGACGTACGTCGCGCCGCGCGATGCGAGTCGATGGTCGCGCACGTGCGCGCGATGCTCGACGCTCCAGGAGCGCGGCGCGGTCGTCTTCGACTACGGCAACAACCTGCGCGGACAGGCGCGCGAGGCCGGCGTCGCCGAGCGCGTTCGACATCCCCGGCTTCGTGCCGGTCTACATCCGCCCGCTCTTCTGCGAGGGCAAGGGCCCGTTCCGCTGGGCCGCGCTCTCCGGCGACCCGGACGACATCGCGTCGACCGACGAGGCCATCCTCGAGATCTTCCCGCGACGACGCGCCGCTGCGCGCGCTGGATCCGCATGGCGCAGCGAGCGGGTCGCGTTCCAGGGGCTGCCGGCGCGCATCTGCTGGCTCGGCTACGGCGAGCGGGCGCAAGGCGGGCCGCGTGTTCAACGAGCTCGTCGCCAGCGGGCGCGTCAGCGGCGCCGATCGTGATCGGGCGCGACCACCTCGACTGCGGCTCGGTCGCCTCGCCCTACCGCGAGACCGAGGCGATGCGCGACGGCTCCGACGCGATCGCCGACTGGCCGATCCTCAACGCGCTGGTCAACACCGTCGCGGCGCGACCTGGGTCTCGCGTCCACCACGGCGGCGGCGTCGGCATCGGCAACTCGATCCACGCCGGCATGGTGGTCGTCGCCGACGGCACGCCGAGCGGCGCGCCCGGCTCGAGCGGGTGCTCGACCACCGATCCGGGCATGGGCGTGATGCGCCACGCCGACGCCGGCTACCCCGAGGCGCTCGCCTGCGCGCACGAACGCGGCGTCGACCTGCCGATGCCGCGCGGCTGACGGCCGGCCGCCCCGGCAGGCCGATTGCACCGGGGCTGAGCCCAGCGCATGCCAAGAATCGGCCGCCAACCCGCCCTGGAGGTCGCGCTCTGCGCCGGACTCGCCAGCGCGGCGTTCGCGCGGCCGCCATGGCTCGCGGTGGCGGCGCTCGCGGGGCTGACGTTCCTCTGGCTGGCGGTCGAGGGCCGGCCGCGGCGCGAGCGCAGGATCGGCGGCGTCGCCTTCGGCCTCGCCGCTGCGCTCGCCGCGGGCGGCGCCGGACTGACCCGATGGGAGGCGGCGGCGATTCCCGAAGCCGCCGCCGGCGCTCTGGCGCGCTCGGCTTCGGCCGCATGGTGGGGCGCGCTCGAGTCGGAGGCCGGTCAGGCCGCCACGGCGCTCTCGGGAGCGCCGCTGCCCGGAGCGTCGATCGCCGCCGCCTTCGCCACGCTCGAGCGCCGCGTCGAGGCGACCCCGGGCCGTTCCTATCTTCTGCTCGATCCGCTGGGGGAGCCCGTCGCCTGGGCGGGCGCCGGGCTCGTGCATCGGCTCCAGGCCGTGCGCCTGCCGGAGCGGGGAACGACGTTTCTGCAGAGCGCCACCACGGCATCGGCGCTCGCGGTGGCGCCGGTCGCCGGATCGCCCGGCTGGCGAGTGGTCGCGGGGGAGAGCCGCCGGCGCGACGGCGCGCCTCCGCTCGCCGGTCGAGTCGCCCGCCTCTGGGAGAGCTCGGGCTGGTCGTTCGAGCCGGCCGCCGCCCCGGGCGATCCCCCCGAACTGCATCTGGAATCGCCGCCGGTACGGCGTGCGACCCCGGCGCCGCGAATCCTGCTGCGGCTCGCCGCGGCCTGCGCCGGGCTCGCCTGTTTCGTGCTCGCGGTGCTGCGCGGGGTCGGGCTCGCGCTGCTCGAGGGCACGGTCTTCCCGCGCCGCCGCGCGCCGGCCGAGGTGGCGCTGGTGGCGGCGCTCGGGCTGACGGCGCTCGCCGCGGCGGCGGGCGCGTCTCCCGGCGCGATCGTGGCCCTCGCGGCCGGGCTGGCCCTCGCGGTCTCCGGCTGGGCGGTGGGGCGGAGCGGGCGCGGCGGCGCGCCGGCGCTGGCCGTCGCCGCCCTGGCGGGGCCGGCGGCAGCGGGGCTCGCGCTCCTGCCGCCGCTGGCGGGCCTCGATCTCGGCGGCTCCCTGGCGGGCGGTGCGGACGTCGTCGCGCTGCGGGTTGCGCTGCTGGCAGGCGGCTTCGGCGCGGTCGCCGCCGCCGCGCGAGAGCGGTCCCGGCGCTTCGCGGAGGCCGCGCTCTGGGGCTCGCTCGCCGCGGCGGTGGCGGCGGCGGCGTGCGCCGACCGCTCGGCGCTGGCGCTCGCGCTTGCCGCCCTGGCCGGCTTCTCGGCGGCGCTCTGGGGTTCGCCGAGGCGGCTGCGCCGGCTGCCGTCGGCGGCGGTCGTGGCGCTGCTCGCCGCGCTGGTCGCGAGCGCCGGGTGGACCGCTGGCGAGCGCCTGCAGTTGCGCGCGGAGGCCGCGCGCCGGGTCGCCTCGCTGCTGGCGCCCGCGCAGGCCGGGCTCGACCGCCTCGCGGCCGCCACCGAGCGCGCGCTCGGACGCTCGAGCTATCTGATCGGCGCCGGCGAGACGCGCACCGAGAGCGGCGACCTCGCCTTCGCGCTCTGGCGCCAGTCGCCGCTCGCCCGCGCCGACCTGCTCTCCGCCCTGGTCGTCGAGCGTCCGGGGCGGGCGCCCTCGACCTTCGCCTACGGATTGCCACTCGACGAGCGGGCGCAGCTCGATCTGGCGCCCGCGCGCTGGGTCGATCTGGCGCCCGCCGCGTGGCGGGAGCGCGGAGTCGAATCGCGCGTCGAGCTGCAGCGCTCGCTGGCGATCCGGTTCTGGGCGGTGCCGCGGCCGGGCTTCGGGCTGGCCGCCGGACCGGTGGCGGACCTCGCGGCCGGACTCCTGCGCGGCGGACCGGGAGCGCAACCGGGCAGCGTCGCGCTGCCCGAGCCCCTGGTCTGGATCGGCTTCGACGGCACGGGTGGCATCGTCTCGTCCCCCTGGAAGACGGGGACTCCCGCGCGCGCCGCCTTCGAGAGCCGGCTCGCGTCGCCCGGCGCCACGGTTTCGACGCCGGCCGGTCCGGCCCGGTTCGCCTGGGCGGCCGGCCCGTCCGGGGCCGCGGCGGTGCTCGTGCCGCCGCTCGCGCCGCTCGCCGCGTTCGAACGCGCCGGGATGACGGCGGCCGGCGGGCTGGCGGCGGCCGCTGCCCTGGCCCTTCTCGGCGCGCTCGCCGCGCTGCCGCGCCCGGCGACGCGCGATCTCGTGCGGCGCACGGTGCGTTCCTACTCGAAGCGGCTGGTGCTGGTCTTCACCCTCCTCCTGCTGGTGCCGCTCGCGCTGCTCTACGCGCTCCTCTCGCAGTCCCTGGGCCGGCGCGTCGAGCGCCAGCAGCAGGCGGCGGCGGAGGCGGCGCTGCTCTCCGCCCAGCGCGTCCTCGGCGAGTACGTCCTCTCGCTGGAGCCCGGCTTCGGGCTGGGCACGG
Organism: uncultured Acidobacteriota bacterium; assembly: GCA_963803995.1. GTDB lineage: Bacteria > Acidobacteriota > Thermoanaerobaculia > Multivoradales > JAGPDF01 > JACTMI01. Next base: position 25,269 of record CAWDOT010000004.1, on the reverse strand, counting down.
CGATCGACGACGAGCTTCTGGTCTGGCTCTCGCGCGTCGTCCAGCACGAGGTGAATCTCTACTGGGGCAGCGAGGTCTACGCTTCGTCGAAGCGCGACCTGTTCACCGCCGGCCTGCTGCCGCGGCGCATTCCGGGCGAGATCTGGGCGCGCGTGGCGTTGCACGGCGACGGACTGGTGGCCCGCACGGGCAGGGCGGGCGGCGCCGAATACCTCGAGCTCTACGCGCCGCTCGAGGTGCCGGGCGCGGCGCGCGGCTCGACCCGCCTCTTCCTGGCCATGCCGCTGCTCGCGCAGCAGGAGGAAGCGATCGTCGAAACGGGACGGATCCGCCGGCGCGCGCTGCTGGCGACGCTCACGCTGTTCCTGGTCCTCGCCGCCACGGGCACGCGACTGGCGGGCAGCTTCACCCGTCCGATCGACGAGTTCGTCGCCGGAACGCGGCGGATCGCGGCCGGCGCGGCGCGTCTCGAGTTCCAGCCGGCCGAGCTCGAGCTCGAGGCCCTGGCCGAAGCCATCGACCGCATGGCGGGACGGATCGCGGAGGGGCGCGAGCGCCTGCTCGGCGAGAAGCTGCTGGTCGAGCGCATCGTCGAGAACGTCACCGCGGGCATCGTCTGCCTCGACCGCGACGGGCGCGTGCTGCTCGCCAATCGGGCCGCGCGCGGGTTGCTCGCCGCGGCGCCGGGCGAGCGGCTCGCGGAACGGGTGGCCGATTCGCCGCGGCTGGCGCCGGTGGCGGAGTTCCTCGCCGGGCGCGACACGCGCGGCGCGCGCGCCGAGGTCCGTCTGCCCGGCCCGGAGGGGGAGCGCGAGTGGACCCTGGTCTGGGCGCCGCTCGAGGGCCCGGGCGAGCCCGAGGCGCTGCTGGTGATCGAGGACGTGACCGAGATCGCGCGCGGCCAGCGACTCGAGGCCTGGGCCTCGATGGCGCGCATCATCGCCCACGAGATCAAGAACCCGCTGACTCCGATCCGGCTCTCCGCCGAGCACCTGCGCGAAGCCTGGGCGCGCGACCGGGAGCACTTCGCCGCGGTCTTCGACCGCTGCACCGACAACATCCTGCGCCAGGTCGAGGAGCTGCGCGGCATCGCCTCCGAGTTCTCGACCTACAGCCACGTGCCGCGCCTCGAACGTTCGCCGGGTGATCTCGCGGCCGCGGTGCGCGACGTGGTCGAGGCCTACCGCGCGGCGCCGCCGCCGGGGGTCGACGTGCGGCTCGCAGGGGCGGACGGGGCGCTGCCGGCCCGCTTCGACGCCAAGCTCCTGCCGCGGGCGCTGCGCAATCTGCTCGAGAACGCGGTGCGCGCCTCGGCCGGGCGTGGGGAGGTCGACGTGCGGGTGGAGAGCGACGGCGTCTCGGCGCGGATCGCGGTCGCCGATCGCGGCGCCGGAGTGCCCGCGGCGCAGCTCGAGCGCATTTTCGAGCCCTACTTCTCGATGCACGCAGGCGGCACCGGACTCGGCCTGCCGATCGCACGGCGGATCGCCGAGGAACACGGCGGAACGCTGACGGCGCGCAATCGGCCTTCCGGCGGCCTCGAAGCCGTGATTACAATCCCGGTGGGATGAGGGGAGCGCGCGCGGCAGGGCCCTGGATCGCGACGGCGGCCCTGACGGTCTGTCTGCTCGCGGGCTGCTTCGGCGGCGAGTCGCCGAAGAAGGGTCATGGTTCCGCGCTCTGGGTCGCCGCGCGCTCGGCACCGGTCGACGCGGCGACGCTCTCCCGCCTCGAGGCGCTCGGACTCGGCGAGCTGTTCGTCGAGGCGGCCCGCCTGGAGTGGACCGGCGCCGAGCCGCGCCTCGTGCTCGCGCAGCTGGCGCCGGCGGCGCGGCGCCTGCCGGCGACGCTGGTGGTCGGCGGTGACTGGCCGCGCGCCGAACGGGACGCGAAACGGATGGCCGTGGCGCTCGACGCCGAAGTGGCCCGACTGCGGATGGCCGCCGAGCACGCCGGGCTCCTGCCGGTGGGCGTCCATTTCGATCTCGAGGTCGCGCCCGAAGCGTTCGAGGATTTCGGCGAGGTCCTCGGCCGCCTGCGCGACCGCTTCGAAGGCCGTCTCTTCCTCTCGGCCGGCGTCGACCGTCGCGCGCTCGGCGACGAGCGGATCGCGGCGATCGCGCGCGGCGTCGATTTCCTGGTCTGTTTCCTCTACGGCCAGCGCCCCGACGAAGAAGAGGACCCGGGCGCCTGGGACCTGCAGTCGGTCGAGGGCAGCGTCCAGCGGCTCGAGCGGCTGGGGCGCCCCTACCTGCTCGGCGCGGCGACGCTCGGCGGCATGACCCTCAGGGGACGCGACGGCGCAGTCAAGGCCGCCACCACCGAGGGCGACCTGCGCAAGCTGGTCGACGAAGCGCGGCTCGAGCTCAAGCCCGGATTCTCGCTCGCAGGGGTCGACCGCCAGGTCCTCGAGTTCGTCGCCCGCTCCTCCTGCGCGGCCGGACCCTGGACGCTCGCGGCCGGCGAGTCGGTCCGCCTGGTCCGGACCGCGACGCCCTACCTGGAGGAGTTCCTGCGGCGCACCGGCGCCTGGGAGTCGCCGAACCGCCTCGGCGAGATCTTCTACCGCCAGCCGGGTCCGGCGGAGCGGCTCTCGATCGGCGCCGCGGGGCTCGCGGCGGTCCTCGCCCCGGACGCGGCGCAGCCCGAGCTCGTGCTCGAGGTCGAGCGCCCCTTCCGTTCCGACACCCTCTGGCGGGTCCGCGTGCGCCTGCGCAGCGTCGGATCGGAGCCGACCGACCTGGCCTACTTCGACTCCAACTACGTCGAGCTGAAGATCGCCGGCGGACGGGTCTCCGACGCCGAGCCCGGCGATTTCCGGCGCGTCGACCTGCTCTTCGAGGGGCGCGAGCGCAACACGATGCGCGCGATCCGCAACGCCGACACCGTCCGCCTCTTCGCGCCCCTGGTCGAGGCGGGCGAGAGCTTCGAGAGTGGCGACATCGAGCTCCGCCTCGAAGGGGGCGGCCCGCCGACGCTCACCGTCTCGTCGACCTTCCTGCTGCCCGAGGGGCGCCTGTTGACCAGCGAGCCGCTCGAGTGGACCTTCGAGGGAGGGCGGTGAGCCGGTTCCGAGCGGCGCTGGCGCGCCACGTCGTAGCGCCGGCGCGCGACCTGCTGGACGGGCTCGAGCGCGTCCTGGACGGCCGCCTCTCCCGTCTGGCCGCGGTCTTCGCCGGTCTCGCGGCGGGTTGGTGGGTCTACGTGCCGGTGCACGAGCTGCTGCACGCCGCCGGCTGCCGGCTTGCCGGCGGGCGTGTCGACCGCCTCGACATCGACCCGCTCTATGGCGCCGACCTGCTGGCGCGCTTCTTTCCTTTTGTCCACGCGGGGGGTGAGTACGCCGGGCGGCTCTCCGGTTTCGACACCGGCGGCAGCGACCTCGTCTATCTGGCCACCGATCTGGCGCCCTTCCTGCTCGCCCTGCTGCCGGGGCTCTGGGCGGTTCGCTGCGCGGTCCGGCGGCGAGCGCCGTTCTGGTTCGGCGCGGCGCTGCCTCCCGCCTTCTCGCCCTGGCTTTCGGCGACCGGCGACGCCTACGAGATCGGTTCCCTCGCGGTCGCGAACCTCGCGCCCTGGCGGGCGGCCCGGTCCGCGATCGTCGGCGACGATCTCCTGCTCCGGGTCCGGGAGCTCGCTGCGCTCGCCGACCCGCCCTGGACGGGCGTCCTGCTCGCGACGCTCCTCGGCCTCGTCTGGGCGGCCGCGACCACGGCGGCCGGCAGCGCGCTGGCGGCGACGCTCGGCGAGCCGGGCGGATCGGCGCCGTCGCCGGCGCGCGATAGCATGGCGGCGACGCCCCTGGGGGGGGAGGCCCGATGATCCGCCGTCACAGCTGGTTCGCGCTCGCGCTCGCCGCTCTCGCGGCGATCGGCGGCGGCAGTTGCGCCTCGCGGCCGGCGCCGCCGCCGGAGCGCGCGCCGTTGCCGCCGGGCCTCGCCCGCCGCGCGGCCGAGTTCGCACAGCAGCTCGCGGGCCTCGAGCGGAGGCCGGGGTTGTTCGACCTCCACCTCGATCGCGACGGCGGCAAGGTGCTCGCGGTCCTGCCTGCGCCGGACGCGGCGGGCCGCGTCGGCGCGTATCTCTACGTCGAGGGGATCCTCACCGGGCTCGGCTCGAACCCGGTCGGCCTCGACCGCGGGCAGCTCGGCCCGACGCTGGTCGTCGAGCTGCGCCGGATGGGGCGCCGCGTGCTCCTCGAGGCGGTGAACCCCCGATTCCGCGCCGACGGCGCCGACGGCGCGGAGGCGGACGCGGTGCGCGAGTCGTTCGCCACGTCCGTCCTCTGGGCGACCGACATCCTGGGCGAGGACGCCGCCGGACGGCTGCTGATCGACCTCGGCGGTCTCCTCCTGCGCGACGCGCACGGCGTCGCCACGCGCCTCGCGGACGCCGGGCAGGGCTCCTTCGCGCTCGATCGTGAGCGCAGCGCGATCGACGAAGCGGCCTGCCTGGCCTTTCCCGACAACGTCGAGCTCGAGTCCCTGCTCACCTTCGCCGGCTCGAACCCGGGCGAGGAGGTGCGCGCCACCGCGCCGGCGCCCACCGCGATCAGCCTGACGCTCCACCAGTCCTTTCTGCGCCTGCCCGACGCCGGCTACCGGCCGCGCAGATTCGATCCCCGCATGGGTTCCTACGCGGTCTCCTGGACGGACTATGCGGCGCCGCTCGACGGCGACGTCGAGCAGCGCCGGATCGCGCGTCACCGGCTGGAGAAGAGCGATCCCGGCGCCGCGCGCTCGGCGGCGCGCGAACCGATCGTCTACTACGTCGACCGCGGCGCGCCGGAGCCGGTGCGCAGCGCCCTCGTGGACGGCGCCTCCTGGTGGGCGAAGGCCTTCGCGGCGGCGGGCTTCGACGGCGCCTTCCGGGTCGAGCTGCTGCCGCCGGGGGCGCACCCGCTCGACGCCCGCTACAACGTGATCCAGTGGGTCCACCGCGCGACCCGCGGCTGGTCCTACGGCGGCGGGGTGATCGACCCGCGCACCGGCGAGATCGTCAAGGGACACGTCTCGCTCGGCTCGCTGCGCGTGCGGCATGATCGACTCCTGTTCGAGGGCCTGCTCGGCGCCGAGCGCAGCGGCACGGGGAGCGCCGACGATCCGATCCGGCTCTCGCTCGCGCGCCTGCGCCAGCTCGCCGCGCACGAAGTGGGGCACACGCTCGGCTTCGCGCACAACTTCGCCGCCTCCACCCGCAACCGAGCCTCCGTGATGGACTATCCGGCGCCGCTGGTCACGGTCGGCGCCGACGGCGGGCTCGACGTCTCGCGCGCCTACGCGGAAGGAGTCGGGGAGTGGGACGTCGCCACGACGCGCTGGGCCTACTCCGAGTTCGCCCCCGGCGCCGACGAGGCGACGGAGCTCGCGCGTGTCGTGCGAGAGACGCTCGAGTCCGGCCAGATCTTCCTGAGCGACGACGACGCCCGTCCGGCCGCGGCGGCGAACCCCGCGGCCAGCCTCTGGGACAACGGCGCGGATCCGGTCGCCCAGCTCGCCGAGGTCTACCGGGTGCGCGAGCGCGCGCTCGAGCGTTTCGGCGCCCGGAATCTGCGCGCGGGGACGCCGCTCGCGCGGCTCGAAGATGTGCTGGCCACGGTCTACCTTCACCACCGGTATCAGCTCGCGGCGGCGGCCAAGGCGGTCGGCGGCATCGACTACCGGCACGCGCTCGCCGGCGACGGCCAGCGCGGCGTGCGCGTCATCGGCGCCGAGCGCCAGCGGCGCGCGCTCGGCCTGCTGCTCGACGCGACCGAGCCGCGCTTCCTGGACCTGCCCGACGAGGTGCTGCGGCTGCTCACGCCGCGGCCGCCGGAGAACGCGCCCAGCCGGGAGCAGTTCGGCGGCCGCACCGGCCCGGCGTTCGACGCGCTGGGCGTCGCCGCGACCGGCGCCGACCTGGTCTACGCGGCGCTCTTCGAGCCGGCGCGCGCGGCGCGTCTGGTCGACTTCCACCGGCGCGACGCCGACCTGCCCGCGCTCGAGGAGGTCGTCGACACGGCGATCGACCGCGCCTTCGTCGACACCGTCACGCTGTCGCCGCGCCAGGCGGAGATCGCGCGGGTCGTGCAGCGGGCGCTGGTCGACCGGCTCGTCCTGCTCGCCGAGGACGCGGACGCCGCCCCCTGGGTCCGCTCGCGCGTCGACCTCGCGCTCGGCGACCTGCTGCAGCGGATCGACAAGGTGGTGGCGCTCGACGACGGCGAGCGCGCCCACTTCGCGTCGCTGGCGGCCGACATCGGGCGCCATCTGGCGCGCTCGGCGCCGCCCGCGCTGGCGCCGCACGCCGCGCGCCGCGCGCCCCCCGGCGATCCCATCGGCGCTGCGGGGAGCGGCGCGCCCGGCGCCGCGGCGGCCGACGAGTGCGACTTCGAGGCCCTGCATTGAGGGCGGCGGCGCGCCGCTCGCTGGCCGCGGCGCTGCTTCTCTCCGCCCTGCCGCCGCGGCCGGCGCCGGCGGCCGAAGCGCCCGCACCGCGCCTGCCGGTGCGGGTGGTGGCGGTCCACCCCCACGACCCGCGCGCCTTCACGCAGGGGCTCGTCTATCACGCCGGCAAGCTCTACGAGTCGACCGGCCAGCTCGGCGTCTCGCGCCTGCGCGAGGTCGAGCCGGCGACCGGCAAGGTGCTGCGCGAGGTGGCGCTCGGTCCGCGCGAGTTCGGCGAAGGGCTGGCGCTCGCCGGCGAGCGTCTCTTCCAGATCACCTGGCAGAACGGACTCGCGCACGTCTGGAGGCTCGGGGACTTCGCGCCGCTCGGCAGCTTCCGCTACGAGGGCGAGGGGTGGGGCCTCGCCTTCGACGGCACGTCGCTCGTGCAGAGCGACGGCAGCGACCGGTTGACCTTCCGCAGCCCGCGGGACTTCGCCGCAGGGCGGACGCTGCGCGTCACTCGCGACGGCGCGGCGCTCGCCTACCTGAACGAGCTCGAGTTCGCGGACGGGGCGATCTACGCCAACGTCTGGATGAGCGACGAGATCGTCCGGATCGACCCCGCGAACGGACGCGTGACCGCCACCTACGACGCCACGGGGCTGCTCGCTCCCGACGAAGCGGCGCGCGCCGACGTGCTCAACGGCATCGCCTGGAACCCCGCGCGCCGGGTCTTCTACCTGACCGGGAAGTGGTGGCCGTCGCTGTTCGAGGTGGAGCTGCCCGCGCCGGCCGCGAGCGCCCGCTAGCGTCGCCGCGGCCTTCGCGGCGGGCCTGTTTCGCTTGTCTCGCTCCCGCCCTGGCCATACACTGCCGCCGCGCCGGAGGAGGGCGCGCGAATGACCGAAGCCCAGTACTACGTCGCCATCCAGGGCCGGCAGGAGGGTCCGTTCCAGGTTCAGGAGATCGTAAACCGCGTCCGCGCCGGCGCCATCGGCCGCGACGCCCATGTCTTCTCGGCGGGCATGCCGAACTGGGCCCCGATCGGCTCGGTCGAGGCGTTCCGCGAGGCGTTCGCCACGGCGCCGACGTTGCCACCGCCGCCGCCGCGCGGCGCCGCGCACGAGATCGACTACGAGATCTTCGGTGGCGAGATGCAGTTCGTCGAGGTCGTTCTCGATCCCGGCGAGGCCTGCGTCGCCGAGGCCGGAGCCTTCTTCTACATGGACCCCGGCATCCAGATGGAGACCATCTTCGGCGACGGCTCGGCGCCCGCCGGCGGGAGCGGCGGCTTCATGGGCAAGCTGCTCCAGGCGGGCAAGCGGGTGCTGACCGGCGAATCGCTGTTCATGACCGTGTTCAGCAACACCGCCGGCCAGCGCCAGAAGGTCTCCTTCGCGGCCCCCTACCCGGGCAAGATCGTGCCGCTCGACCTCGCCCAGCTCGGCGGCACCATGCTCTGCCAGAAGGACGCCTTCCTGTGCGCCGCCAAGGGGATCTCGGTCGGCATCGCCTTCCAGAAGCGTCTCGGCGCCGGCCTGTTCGGCGGCGAGGGCTTCATCCTGCAGAAGCTCGAAGGCAACGGCCTCGCCTTCGTGCACGCCTGCGGCACCATCCACGAGCGCACGCTCGCCGCGGGCGAGACGCTGCGCGTCGACACCGGCTGCCTGGTCGCCTTCGAACCGCGCGTCGCCTACGACATCCAGATGGTGACCGGGGTCAAGACCTTCCTGTTCGGCGGCGAGGGGTTGTTCTTCGCGACGCGTCACCGGACCGGGCAAGGTCTGGATGCAGTCGCTGCCCTTCGCGCGCCTCGCCTCGCGCGTCGTGCAGGCCTCGGGCATCGCCGGCATGGGCCGCAAGGAGGAGGGTTCGATCCTCGGCGGGCTCGGCAACCTCCTCGACGGAGACAGCTGAGCGGTGTCCGCGCGCGCCGCCGCCGCCCGGGCCCTCCGGCTCGGCTGCTCGATCCTCGCCGCCTCGGCATCCCTCGCCGGCGCGCAAACCGGCGCGGTCGCCGTCGACCCGCTGGCGCGCGCCACGTCCGAGCAGGTCGAGCGCGCGCTGGCCGAGGTCTACCCGGCGCTGGTCAACATCACCGCGGTGACGCGCGAGTTCAGCGAGGGGCGCGCCATGCGCTTCCCGAGCGCCGGCAGCGGCGTGATCGTCGACGAGGCCGGGCACGTGCTGACCAACTTCCACGTCGCCGGCAACTCGACGCGGCTGCGCTGCACGCTGACCTCGGGCGAGGTCGTCGACGCCGATGTGGTCGCGCACGATCCGCTCACCGATCTGTCCGTTCTCCGCCTGCGCCTCGAGCGCGCGGGGCGCGACCGGCCCCGATTCCGTCCGGCGCGGCTGGCGGTCGACGCCCGTCTCGCGGTGGGCGACCCGGTGCTGGCGATGGGCAACCCCTTCGCGCTCTCCTCGTCGGTCACCCTCGGCATCGTGTCGAACCCGCAGCGCGTCTTCACAGATTTCGCCGCCAGCGAGATCTCGGAGATGGATCTCGGCGACGGCGAGACCACGGGCGTCTTCACCCAGTGGATCCAGCACGACGCGCTGATCCTGCCGGGCAACTCGGGTGGTCCTCTGGTCGACCTCGAAGGGCGGGTCGTCGGCATCAACGAACTGGGCGGCGGCGGCATCGGCTTCGCGATCCCGGCGCGGGTGGCCGCCGAGGTGCTGGCGCGCGCGCTCGCCGACGGGAAGATCCGCCGCGGCTACCTCGGGATCCTGGTGCTGCCGGTCGCCAAGATCGGACGCGCCGACGGCGCGCTCGTCTCGGCGGTGCTGCCCGACTCGCCGGCCGCCGCGGCCGGGCTCGCTCCCGGCGACATTCTGGTCGCCCTCGGCGGGCAGCCGGTCGCGGTGCGCTTCTTCGAGCAGGTGCCCGAGCTCTACGAACGCTTCGCCGAGCTGCCCGTGGGAGAGCGGGTGAAGCTGGAGATCGAGCGCGGCGGCACGCGCCGGACGCTCGAAGCGCAGGTCGCCGAGCTGGAGCGCATGCGCGGCGAGGAGGGGGAGTTCCGCGAGCTCGGCTTCTCGGCACAGGAGCTGACCGGCCCGATGGCGCTGGCGCGCAACCTGCGCGTTCGTCAGGGTCTGCTGGTGACCGGACTGCGTCCGGGCCAGCCCGCCGCGGCCGCGCGGCCGCAACTGCAGCCCGGCGACGTGCTGACGGCCGTCGGCGGGGCGCCGGTGCGAACGCTCGCCGAGCTGGGCGGCGCACTCGAGCGAGGGACAGGTTCGGACGTGGTGCTCGAGATCCGGCGCGGCGAGGAGCGCCTGCTGGCGGTCGTGCGGGTGCCCGAGAAGCGCAACGGGCGCTGGGGCGGCGAGCTGCCCAAGGCCTGGCTCGGCGTGCGTACGCAGGTGCTGACCCCCGAGCTCGCGTCGGCGGTCGGCGCGGCCGGGACGCCCGGCTTCCGGGTCACCGAGGTCTACCCCTGGACCGAGGCCGCCAGGGCGGGGCTGGCCGTCGGCGACCTCCTGCTCGGGCTCGACGGCAAGCCGTTCGACGCCGCTCGGCCGCAGGACGGCGAGGACCTGCGCCGCGCGGTCGAGGAGCTCGGCATCGGCGAGTCGGCCCGGCTCGCCGTGCGCCGGGACGGACGCCCGCTCGAGGTCGCCGTGCCGCTGGAGGCACGGCCGCTCGGCGCCGAGGAGGCGCGCCGCAGCCGGCAGGAGGAGTTCGAGTTCTCGGTGCGCGAGCTGACCTTCCTCGACCGCATCGAGCAGCACTGGGAGCGCGACCAGTCCGGCGTGGTGGTGACCGACGTCACCAGCGGCGGCTGGGCGCACATGGCCGGCCTCAAGACCGGCGACCTCGTGACCGCGGTGGGGGAGACGCCGGTCGCCGACGTCTCCGGCTTCGAGGGCGCGATGAAGAAGGTCGTCGCGGCGCGGCCGGCGGTGGTGGCGCTCCATCTCCGGCGCGGGCCGCGCACCCATTTCGTCTTCCTCGAACCGGACTGGAAGGACGTCGCAGGAGGTGCCCAGCCATGAGCCTGTTCCGACTCTCTCGCTTCGTCCTGGCCGGCCTCTGTCTGGCTGCGGTCGTCACCCCCGCCGGTGCAGCGGAAGACGCCGCGGACTACGCCCGCCTGCTCGCCCGGGTGGCGCCTTCGATCGTCAACGTGCGCGTCGTGCTGAAGACCGAGTACGACTTCGGCGGCTCGGTGCAGGATCAGGAGTCGACGCTCGACGCGCGCGGCGCCATCGTCGACGCGGGCGGCCTGGTCATGATCTGGAACTCCCAGCTGTCGGCTGGCCGGTTGCTCGAGGCCGCGCAGCAGATGGGAGCGGGCGACGGCCTGCAGCTCAAGATCACCCCCACCGACTTCCGGATCACGGTCCCCGGCCACGCCGAGGAGTACCGGGCCTTCCTGGCCGGTGCCGACTCCGATCTCGATCTCGCCTTCCTGCAGATCGAGGGAGCCTCCGGAGCGCCGTTGCCGGCAATCGACTTCGGCGAGTCGGAGACGGCGCGCCTGGGCGAGTCGGTGGTCGGGGTTTCGCGCATGTCGCCCGGCTTCGACCGCGCGCCCTTCTTCGAGACGGCGCGCGTCGCCGGACAGATCGCCAAGCCCCGCCGCGCCTGGGTGCTCGACGCCTCGCCGGCGCTGCTCGGCCTGCCGGTCTTCACGCTGCGCGGAGCGCCGGTCGGCGTGGTGGCCACCGTGCTGTCGCGCGTCGCCGAGGCGGGCGCGCAGGGCGGCGACATGATGGACTTCTTCGCGCTCGGTCGCGGCCGGATGGAGAGCGGCCCCCTGGGCGTCTTCCTGATCCCGGCGGAGCGGGTGCGCGGGGCGCTCGGCCAGGCGAAGAAGCGCGCCGCGGAGCTGCTCGCCGAACGCGCCGCCGGCACGGTGGAGGCCGTGCCCGGGCCGCCGGCGGCGGCCGCCACGCCGGCGCCCTGAGCCGCAGGCAGTTCCAGCGCTCGCGCAGCGGAGCGGTCTCGATCTTGAGGATGCGCGCCCAGGCGGCGCGCAGGCTGGCGGGGAGGTCGAGGTCGCCGAACAGCTCGCGCACATCGTCGCGGCTGACGAAAGCCCAGATGTCCTCCCAGTCGGCATAGCGCAGCAGGTGGGAGACCGCCCAGGCGCGACGCTCGCGGGCTCCTCCGGAGAGCAGCTCCCGGAGCTGCGCCGCGGTCATCGGCTGGTCGGGAAAGAAGTAGAGCGAGTCGCCGCGCTGGAGATGGGGCAGGTCGGTTCCTGAAGCCTGCATCGCCCGATCAGTATAGCGGCTGGCGCCGGCCTCGCAACCCGCTTGACCGGGTGGGGAGCGCCGGTCTAGATTGACGGTCGCAGGACGCAGCAGGCGGGCATAACTCAGCTGGTAGAGTGCAAGCTTCCCAAGCTTGATGTCGCGGGTTCGAATCCCGTTGCCCGCTCCAGCCATTCAATCCCCCGGCGGCCGCGAGGCCGCCGTTTTCACGAGGAGCGTGCCATGTCTTTCTTCCGCCGCGACACCTCGCCGGCTCCCGCCGGCGCCGCCGAATCCCCCGCCGGCCGCGGGCGGGGGACGACGACGGTCGCCGCCGGCACCCGGATCGAGGGCAAGCTCGGCGGAGCGACGGACGTGGTGATCGAGGGCGAGCTGGAGGGCGAGGTGCGCCTGTCGGGCGATCTGGTCATCGCCGCCGGCGGCCGCGTGGTCGGCGAGATCGAAGCGCGCACGGTGCGGATCGTCGGCGCCGTCGAGGGCAACGTGCGCGGCCGCGAGCGCGTCGAGCTCGCTCCCACCGGCTCGCTTTCGGGCGACGTCGCCGCGGTGAAGGTCGTCATCTCCGAAGGCGCCTTCTTCAAGGGCAAGATCGAGATGCAGGGCGCCGAGAAGGTGTCGGCGCCGGCAGCCCCGCGCCCCGCCTGAGCAGGCGCCCGCCGCGCGCCTCAGGGCGCGGGCCAGGGCGTGCCTGCCGCGCCCTCCCAGAGCTTCTTCAGATCGTCCGGCACCGGCGCCTCGAGAGCGAGGGGGGTGCCGAGCTGCGGGTGCGGAAGCCGCAGGCGCCAGGCGTGGAGCGCGGGCCGTCCGAACGCCGCGAGCGCGGCCCGTGCGGCGCCGCCCGTGACGCCGCGCCAGCGCGCCTCGCCGTAGACCGGGTCGCCGACCAGCGGATGTCCGAGATGCCGGAGGTGGACGCGGATCTGGTGCGTGCGGCCGGTGTGGAGCTCGAGCTCGAGGAGCGCCACCGGGCCGGCGGCGGCGACGCGCCGCCAGCCGGTGCGGGCCGGGCGCCCGGTGGAGCGCACCGCCATCCGCTGCCGTTCGTTCGGGTGGCGTCCGATCGGCGCGTCGACCGTGCCGGAGGCGGCCTTGGGAGAGCCGTAGACGATCGCCAGGTAGCGCTTGTCGATCCCCCGTCCCGCGAAGAGCCGGACGAGCGCGCGATAGGACTCCGCGGTGCGTGCCACCAGCAGGAGGCCGCTCGTGTCCTTGTCGAGTCGGTGGACGATTCCCGGCCGGCCGGGGCCGCCGACCCCGGCGAGCTCCGGGTAGTGCGCGAGGAGACGGTGCACGAGGGTGCCGGTCGACCGGCCGGCGCCGGGATGGACGACCAGGCCCGGAGGTTTGTCGACGGCGACCAGCGCCGCGTCCTCGTGGAGCACCGTGAGCTCGCCGGCCTCGGGCTCGACCCGGGTCTCCGCCGGGACCGGGGGAGTCCAGCCGACCCGGGCTCCCGCACGGAGCGTTTCACCCGGCCGCTCCACCGCGCGCCCGTCGACTTCGACGAGCCCGGCATGGATCCAGCCCTGGACCTGGTTGCGGGGCGCGCCGCTCCACTCGGCGACGCGGCGGTCGAGGCGGTCGCCGGCGTGCTCCGGCGCAACCTGCCGCTCGCCTGGAGCGTAGCCCGGCCCGGGCGAAGCGGTCACGGCCGCTCGCCCGCGGGCGCGGCGGCGGGCGGGCGCGTGCGGAAGGAGTCGAGGAGCAGCAGCACGAGGCCGATCGAGATCGCGCTGTCGGCGACGTTGAAGTCGGGCCAGCGGTAGCTGCCGATATAGACGCCGAGGAAGTCGGTGACGGCGCCGTGGGTGACGCGGTCGAGGAGGTTGCCGACGGCGCCGCCCAGCACCAGCGCGAGCGCCGTCAGCAGCGCCTTCTCGTGGGCCGGCGTGCGGCGGAAGTAGACGATCACCACGGCGATCGCGGCGAGGCCGAGGAGGGCGAGCAACCAGGCTGCGCCCGCCTCGCCGAGATCGGCGAACAGGCCGAACGCGACGCCCGTGTTCTTGACGTGCGACAGGTGGAAGAAACCCGGGATGATCTCGCGCGAGCTGGGGGTCGGCAGGTGGCTCTCGACCAGCCACTTGGTCCACTGGTCGAGCGCCAGCACGGCGAGCGCGAGCAGGAGGAAGCGGCGCTTGATCGCGGCCTCCGTGGACGGAACCGATGTGCTCAATCGCCCTTCCCTTCGAGGACCACCACCGCGGCCGCGGCGCGCGCGTCATGGGTGATCGACAGGTGCAGCGTGGCCACGCCGAGCTCGGCCGCGCGCGCTTCGGCGGCATCGTGCAGGCGCAGGACCGGCGCGCCGCCGCCGGCGCGGACGACCTCGATCTGGCGGAAGCCGACGCCGCGCGCCCAGCCGGTGCCCAGCGCCTTCATGGTCGCCTCCTTGGCCGCGAACAGCCCGGCCAGGTGCGCCACGCGCGCCGCGCCTTCGCCCGGGCGCGCTTCGCCGTCGCGGCAGAACCGGCGCACGGCGAGCTCGCCATGGCGGTCGAGCAGACGCGCCATGCGGTCGATGTCCACCAGGTCGAGTCCGAGTCCGACAATGCGTCCCATGGGTGCGTTTCGCGCGCGTCCGGCAGGATATCCCGCGCGGCCCGCCCGGGCCAGGCGGAGCGCTAGGCGCCTTCCGGGGGCACGCCCGCGGACTCCGAGCGGGGCAGGCGCCGGAGCATCAGGTCGACGTCGTGCATCGCCCACAGGAGGTGGACGAGGCCGAAGCCGCTCACCAGGCCGCGCGACGGGGCCGAGAGCGCCAGGTCGCTCAGCGCGTCCCAGGGCGCGACCGCGATCAACCGCTCCCAGGAAGGGGTCCAGGGCGAGACGAAGAGAAAGAGGCCCGCTTCGACGCAGTAGACGACGAACAGGATGCGGAAGAGCGGGTCGAGTCGCACGGGCGGCTGGATCCTAACCCAGCCGCCCGCGACGGCCCGCACCGCCCCGGTTCAGGAGTGGCCGCGATGAGGCGGCGGCGTGCTCGGCTTGGAGCTCTTCGGCGACGACGACCCCTGGCTCGACTTCGAGGAGCCCGACGACGACGAGCTCTGCGGCGCCGCCTTGGGCGCCGAGCCGGAGCCCGAGCGGGGCGCGGGCGCCACACGCGGGCTGGAGGGCGACGAGGTCGTCGGCGCCGACGCGCGGGGCGCCGAGCGCGGCGTCGACGGCGGGGCGGAGTAGGTCCGGGGCGTCGACGGCGTCTGATAGGTCCGGGGCTGGCTCGTCCTGGGCGTCGACGGCGCCTGGTAGGTCCGCGGCTGCGACGTCCTGGGCGCCGACGGCACGTCGTAGGACCGCGGCTGCGACGTCTTGGGCGTCGACGGCGCCTGGTAGGTCCGCGGCTGCGACGTCTTGGGCGTCGACGGCGCCTGATAGGTCCGCGGCTGCGACGCCTTGGGGGTCGAGGGTACGTCGTAGGACCGCGGCTGGCTCGCTTTGGGAGTCGTCGGCGCGTCGTAGGACCGCGGCTGGGCCGATCTCGGGGCCGCCGGCGAATCGTACGAGCGGGGCTCGGAGCCGGGCGCCGGCGCCTTGCGCACTCCGCCGACCACGCGCCGCACCGGTTCCTCGCGGCTCGTCGTGGGCGGCGTCTTGCCGGGACCGGCAGAGTCGTCAGCACGCGAGCCGCCGCGCGGCAGGGTCGTCGGCGACTCGTCGCCACGCCCAGGCTGCATCCCGCTCCCGGGCACGTTCTTCAGCTTCCAGCCCTGGCGCGCCTCGCCCGCCGGAGCCGGCGCGTCGGTGCGCGGCGTGGCGACGGGCCGGGAGCGCGGTTCGCCGTCGGTCGCCGGACGCGCGGGCGTGACCTTGACCGGAGATCCGTCTTCGACCGCGGGGCGACCGCTGCCCGCGCGGACTGGCGGCGTCGAGCGCGGCTTGGTGTCGACCCCGATGCCGCGGGTCGGGACCGCGCCGACGGGCGCGTCGTCGCTGCCGCGCCGCCAGGGCTGCTCGAGCGTGGGCCGCCGGCTCGCGAGACCGCCCTTCGGGGTGTCGGGCGCCAGCGGCGTTCCGGCGAGCCGGCCCGGGTTGTTCGGCTCCTCGATGGCCTTGATCACGCCCGGCGGCAGGACCTTCTTGCGCGCCACGAAATCGGTGACGTCGGGCACGTCGGCGCCGGTCTCGCGCCGGCGATGCTCGGCGAGCTCGGTCGGAATCCGCTCGGGATGCGCGAGCCGGTCGCGCGTGATCAGCCGGGTGTCGGTGGTGATCACGCCACGGGGAAGCTCGCCGGGGTGCTCGCGCTCGAGGTCGTGGCCGGTGCGGTGGTGACGTCGCCAGTCGCGCTCGCGCACGCAGTAGGTGGGCACGAAGTTCCAGTAGCCGTAATCGCCCCAGCCGCCGCCGGCCCAGCCGTAGATGCCCCAGCGGTAGCCGTGGCGGTACCAGGGGTTGTAGAAGCCGGTGTAATAGCCGATCGGACACCAGCCGGCCCAGCGCGATCCCCAGTTCCAGTAGACCCAGGCGGGGGAGTAGACGTAGCCGGGGCGCCAGGCCCAGCCGTAGCCGGAGAGCATCGACCAGGTGCCGTAGTGGTAGGGAACCCAGCCCCAGGGCTCGTAGGAGACCCAGGTGAGCCCGCTGGGCGTCGAGGCCCAGCGCCCCTGCCAGTAGGGGCGCCAGCCGGCGTCCACGCGCGGGCGCCAGTACCAGGAGGAATCGACCTCGATCCAGGAGCCGTACTCGTTGAGCGGCGCCGCGGCGTAGGCGAGCTCCGGCTCGACGTAGGAGACGGAGGCGACCTCGGCCCGCTCGTGGAGCTCGCGATCCCAGCGCTCGAGAGCGTCCTCCGGACCCGCCTGCGCCAGACGCACGCGCCCCCAGGAGTCGCCCTGGGTGCTCGCCGCCTCGCCGGCCCGCACGATGGTCGAACCGCGTTCGGTGAGCAGCTCGGCGTAGCCCGCGCGGACCACCAGCTCGGTCCAGCCCTGGCCCGCGACTTCGATCCGGTAGGTCCCGGGCTCGTGCAGGTAGATGGTGGCGCCGGAGGTGCGGATCTCGGGCAGCTGGTCGCCCAGCGCCGCGTCCGTCACCACCAGCAGCAGCTCGCCCTCGGCGAGCGTGATCGACGTGGTGCGGTCCTGGCGGTCCGCGGAGAAGGCGACCCGGTCGAGGACGAGCGTCGAACCGCCGCCCAGACGGATCAGACTGCGATCGGCGAGCAGGATCTCCGCCCGTGCGCCGACGTCGAGCCGCAGCTCGTCGCCGACCAGCAGGGGCTGGTTCACCTCGGCGGCCTCGCCGGGGCCCTGTCCGGGCGCCGCGACGGTGACCGGTCCCTCGATCGTGCGAACGTACGAGTAGCTCTCGCGCTCGTCGCGATCTTCCTGCGCGGCGGTCGGAGCCGCCACGGCGAGCAGCCCGCCGCACAGCGTCCACGTGAGCCAGTTCGTTCTCGGGTTCATCGTTGGCCTCCACCCTCCTCCATCCACCCTCCAACGGAAGCAAGGTCTGGGCCAGGCCTCCGGGTGCGGCCCGGAGGCCCGGGTGTGAAACGGAAGACGGCGAAGCAGCCGCGGTTCCTCGACAAGTCCGTCGCCCGCTGCTAGCGTTTTTTGGAAAGTCCGAGAGCGGCGAGGTCGGGGATGTTCAAGAAGCTGTTCGGAGGGAGATCGCCGGGTTCGCCCGCGGAGAAGGACCTGACGATCGAGGATCTGGTCGTTCTGGAGCGCTACTCCGAGGCGATCGAGCGGCTCGAGGCGCGGGTGAAAGCCGCCCCGCGCGACCTCCACTCGCACCTCAAGCTCGCCGAGGTCTACACCGTCGCCGGGATGGGAGCGAAGGCGCTCGACCAGTTCATGTTCGTGGCCGACTGCTACACCGACGACGGCTTCTACGACAAGTCGCTCGCCCTGCTGACCAAAGTCTCCCGCCTGGCGCCGGGCGACGAGTCGGTGCTGGCCCGGATGCACAGGAACCAGCGGCTCAAGAGCCTCGAGCACAGCCGGGTGATGGCGATCGAGGGGCTGGTCCATGCGCAGTCCGCCTCCAGCCCACTCGAGCGTCACTCGCCGGTCGAGGTGCAGCGGGTCTGGCAGGGTCTCGCGCTCTCGAAGCTCGTGGAGAGCCTCTCCGGAGAGCAGATCAAGCGGCTCTTCGCCGGCGCGGCGATCACCCAGTGGAACCCCGGCGAGACGATCGCGGAGCGGGGCAGCGGCATCGAGCGCCTGTTCGTCATCGCCAGCGGCCAGATCGAAGCGGTCGTCGACGATCCGGCGACCGGCAAGACGATCCACCTGCGCACTTTCGCCGGCGGCGACATCGTCGGTGAACGGGCGCTGCTCGAGCACAAGCCCTGGCCGGCGACCTATCGCGTGGTCGAGAAGGCGCAGCTGCTGCGCGTCGATCGGGCCGGCCTCGAGACATCGATGGCCGGGCTCGCCGATCCGCGCGGGCTCCTGGAAGCTCTGCGCGCCCAGCACGCCGACCGGGACGTGGCCGCCGCGGTCGAAAAACTGCTAGCGTCGCCCGACTGATGCCGGTCCGCCCCATCGTCCTCTATCCCGATCCGATCCTGCGCCGCCCCTGCCCGGAAGTCACCGACTTCGGGCCGGATCTGGCAGCGCTCGTCACGGACCTGGCGGACACCATGTACGCGGCGCCCGGGGTCGGACTGGCGGCCCCGCAGCTCGGGGTCACCGCGCGGGTGGCGGTGGTCAACGTCACGCCCGCCGCGCCGGGCTCGAAGCTCCACGTCCTGGTCAATCCCCGCCTGGTCGAACGCGACGGTATCGAAGCGGACTCCGAGGGCTGCCTCTCGATCCCCGGGCTGACCGAGAAGGTCGATCGCCCGCAGCGGGTGAAGGTGGCCGCGCAGGACGTCGACGGCCGCGCGTTCGAGACGGTTGCGGAGGGATTCCTCGCCCGCGCCTTCTGCCACGAGATCGACCACCTCGACGGCATCCTGTTCATCGACCGCCTGGCGGGCCTGCGCAAGCAGCTCGCGGTGCGCCGGCTCAAGAAGCTGCCCTTCATGAATCCGTCATGACCCCCCGACCCATCCGCTTCCACAACACGCTCGGGCGCCGGCTCGAGGACTTCGCGCCGGCGGTCGCCGGCGAGGCGCGCCTCTACACCTGCGGGCCGACCGTCTACAACACCGTCCACATCGGCAACCTGCGCACCTTCCTGTTCGAGGACCTGCTCAAGCGGGCACTCGTCTTCCTCGGCTACCGGGTGACGCACGTGATGAACCTGACCGACGTCGACGACAAGACGATCCGCGGCGCGCAGGAGAAGGGCGTGCCGCTCGACGACTTCACGGCGCCCTACATCGACGCTTTCTTCTCGGATCTCGACACGCTCGGCGTCGCGCGCGCCGACGTCTACCCGCGCGCCACCCGCCACGTCGCCGAGATGATCGAGATGATCGGGAGGCTCGTCGAGCGCGGCCACGCCTACGTCTCGGACGGCTCGGTCTGGTTCCGCATCGGCTCGGACGACGACTACGGCAAGCTCTCCGGCTTCCGCCTCGACGAGGCGCGCCAGGGCGACCGGGTGGCGAGCGACGAATACGAGAAGGAAGACGTCCGCGATTTCGTCCTCTGGAAGGGAGCCAAGCCGGGCGAGCCGACGTGGGACTCGCCGTGGGGCCCCGGGCGGCCCGGCTGGCATATCGAGTGCTCGGCGATGAGCGCGAAATACCTGGGCGAGACCTTCGACATCCACTGCGGCGGCGTCGACAACATCTTCCCGCACCACGAGAACGAGATCGCGCAGAGCGAGTGCGCGACCGGTCGGCCGTTCGTGCGCACCTGGCTGCACTCCGAGCACCTGGTGGTCGACGGGCAGAAGATGTCGAAGTCGCTCGGCAACTTCTACACCCTGCCCGACCTGCTGGCCCGGGGCTGCTCGCCGCGCGCGCTGCGCCACCTGCTGATCTCGGTCCACTACCGGCAGAAGTTGAACTTCACTTTCGCGGGGGTCGAGGCGGCGGCGAGCGCCTTGAAGCGGGTGGACGAGTTCGTCTTCCGGGTCCGCAACGCCCGTGAAAGCGGCGATGCCTCTGAAAAGCTCCATAGAAGGGCGGAGTCTCTGATCGAGAGTTTCGGCGCGTCTCTGGCCGACGATCTCAACATCTCTTCCGCGCTGGCGGCGCTCTTCGACTTCGTACGGGACGTCAACGTCATGGTCGACCGGAGCGAGCTCGGGGGGGAGACATCCAGCGCGTCCTGGGCGCTCTCGAGCGAATCGACTCCGTGCTCGGAGTGATCTTCTTCGAGGACTGTGGCGCACAGAGTTCCGTCCCCGCGGGGCCGACCGATGCCGAGATCGAGGCGCTGATCGTCGAGCGGCGCGAGGCGCGGGCGCGGAAGGACTTCGGGCGGGCCGACGGGATCCGCAAGGAGCTCGCCGCGCAGGGCGTGGTGCTCGAGGACACCCCGCAGGGGACCCGCTTCAAGCGCAGCTCCTGAGGCGCGCGTCCGAGACATGAGCCGCCTCGGCGGGTTCGACCGGCTGCCGCACCACCGGGCCCGCGGTGCGGCAGCGGAGGACGCCGCCGAGACCCATCTGCGCGGCCTCGGAATGAAGGTCGTCGCGCGCAACGTAACCAGCCACGTCGGGGAGATCGACCTCGTCGCGCTCGACGGCGAGACCCTCTGTTTCATCGAGATCAAGGCCCGCACGCGACAGGACTTCGGTCAGGCGATCGAGGCGGTCGGCCCGCGCAAGCGCCAGCGGATCGCGCGTGCGGCGGCGATGTTCCTGGCGAAGAACCGCTCGCAGCGCCCCTGCCGCTTCGACGTCCTCGGGCTCGACCGCCTCGAGGACGGCTCCTGGCGGATCACCTACCTCCGCGACGCCTTCCAGCTCGGCTGAAGCCGAGAGGCGAGAGGCCTGGGCCAGAAGCCAAAAGCCAAAAGCTCCAGTTAAGGGGTGAGGCCGGGGGCGATGGTGAAGGCTCGGACCCACCGTGGTCCCGGGGTCCGTGCTTTCCTTCTATGGCGCTTTTCCTGCCCGTGACCTCGCGGCCGTGACGTCGGAGCCTGAGTCTCGAGTCTGGAGCGCAAGGTCGACAGCCCTCCTGCCGGCCCCGCGGACCGGGGCCGGCCGCTCGGTCGGGAGATCGCTGGCGGGACACGGACCCGACGTGGACGCGAGGAAGCTCACTTCCTTCTATGGCGCTTTTCCTGCCGGTGACTCCGATGCCGCGTGGACTCGGCAGAGGAGAACGCCGCTGTCGTGTCCCCGGGACCGCGGTACGCTCCGGATATGACCGTTTCACGTGTCCTGACTTGCGGTCTCTTCCTGTTCTGGGCGGGTGGGGTTTCGGCCCAGGTGGCGCAGCTCTCCTGTTTCGAGGTGCCGACGGCGGGAGTGGCGATTCCCGCGGTCGTCGATCTCCTTTCGGATCTCGGAGTCGAAGTCCGTGTCGAGGCGGGGCGGTCGAGCCTCGTCTGCCTGGACGCCGCGCGGCGGCCGCTCGAGGCGGACCGCGCGGCCCTGGTCGCGGCGGGACTGTCACCGTCCCGCAGCTGGCCCGCGGTCGCGCGCGACCGGCTGGTGGTCGTGCGCGGGGCGCGCCGCGTCGAGGCCGAAGGGCTCGGCCGGGTGCTCGCGCTCGCGGGACGCCAGGCGGTGGTCGAGTTGGCGCCCGAACGGAGCCTCGACGAGCCCTTCGCCGCCTACCACGCCGCGGAGTGCGGCCGGGAGGGGCCGATGCGGCTGGGCGACGCGGCGCGCGCGATCCGGCCGGAGGAGTCGCTCGCCCACGCCGTCGATCCGGCGGCTGCGCGCCTCCTCGCCGGTCCTGTCACGCCGGCGCTGACGGCCGCGGTCGAGGCGCTGGATTCCGCCCGCTGGCTGACCGACGTGACGACTCTTGCCGGCTGGAACCGATGGACGCGCGGCACGCAGATCCTCTCCGCCCGGGACTGGCTCGCCGCCCGCTTCGCGGAGCTGCCCGGGATGGAGGTCTCGACGGCGAGCTTTCCGGTAACCACGAGCACGGGGTGGAACGTCTTCGCCCGACTGCCGGGGACCGTCGAGCCGGCGTCGTGGTACCTGGTCGGAGGACACTACGACTCGACCTCGCAGTCCCCGGCGACCGCGGCGCCAGGCGCGGAGGACAACGCCAGCGGCTGC
This sequence comes from uncultured Acidobacteriota bacterium, assembly GCA_963803995.1. Lineage (GTDB taxonomy): Bacteria > Acidobacteriota > Thermoanaerobaculia > Multivoradales > JAGPDF01 > JACTMI01. The sequence continues at coordinate 3,580 of CAWDOT010000004.1, read as the reverse complement.
GCCGGGGTGCTCGAGCTGGCGCGTGCCTTCGCCGCGACCCCTCCGGCGCGCACGGTCCTTTTCGCCTGCTACGCCGGCGAGGAGCAGGGTCTCTACGGCAGCGAGGACCACGCTTCCGACCTGGTGGCGGCCGGGGAGGAGGAGGGCTGGGGAGGCGGCCTGATCCTCGACATGATCGGCTTCACGGCAGACGCGGAGCTCGACGTGCTGCTCGAGAGCGAGCTGATCGGTCAGTCACTGGTCACGGCGTTCTCCGCGGCGGCGGCCGACTTCACTACTCTGGCGGTCGTCACCTCGTTCTCGGCCTGGGGCTCGGACCATGTGCCCTATCTCGACGCGCAGCTCCCTGCGCTGCTGGCGATCGAGAACGACTGGGACGATTACGACTTCTACCACACGACGTCCGACCTTCCTGGTCAGCTCTCGACCGCGATGGGCGGCGCCATCCTGCGCATGGGCGCGGGCGGAATCGGCCGCCTTGCCGGCCTCGCGGAGCCGGCGGGGTTGCTGTTCCGGGACAGCTGGGAGCGGGGGAGCGCGACCGCCTGGGACAGCGTCGGCGATGCCCCTGACCGGTCCTCGCCTTGACACCCCCTCCGGGGCTTCGGTATCTTTTGCGTTCCCTGAGCGGGAATAGCTCAGTGGTAGAGCACAACCTTGCCAAGGTTGGGGTCGCGGGTTCAAGTCCCGTTTCCCGCTCCAGATTTTGCTAGACTTCGAGGGCCGCTTTCGGGCGGCTCTCGTCCTTTCAGGGCGACGTAGCCAAGTGGTAAGGCAAGGGTCTGCAAAACCCTCATTCGCCGGTTCGATTCCGGCCGTCGCCTCCAGGTTCTCCCCCCGTTTCTAACCGAGGATTCTCGGAATGAGCCCGGTCGCGATCCTGCCGGCCGGCCTGGTGCTGGCCGCGGTGCTCTGGCTGGTCGGCCGGGCCGCCCTCGGCGCGCCCCGGGTCCCAGCGCTTTCCGGCGTTGTACCTCTCGACCCGAGCCTCTGTCCGGCGGTGACGATCGTCGTCGCGGCCCGCGACGAAGCGCGCGGCGTGGAGCGTGGGCTCCGTTCGCTGCTCGCCCAGGATCACCCCCGGCTGCGGGTGGTGGCGGTCGATGACCGATCGAGCGACGGCACCGCTGCGATCCTCGACCGCCTGGCGGCCGGAGACGCGCGGCTGGAGATCCTCCATGTGACCGAGCTCCCCGCCGGCTGGCTCGGCAAGTGCCATGCGCTCGCCCGCGGCGCCGAGCGGGCCGGCAGCGAGTGGCTGTTGTTCACCGACGCCGACGTCGTGCTCGAGCCGGGCGCGCTGCGCCGGGCGCTCGCCCTCGCCGCCGACCGCGGCCTCGACCACCTGACCGCGGGGCCCGGCGTCTCGGGCAAGGGGTTCTGGCTGAACGTCTACCTCTCCGGCTTCACCACGCTGTTCGGGCTCTGGGTCGCGCCCTGGGCGGCGGCCGACCCGAAGAGCCGCGTGGCGATCGGCATCGGCGCCTTCAATCTCGTCCGCGCCGCGGCCTACCGCGCCGTCGGCGGGCATTCCGCGATCCGCCTCTTCCCGGACGACGATCTCGAGCTCGGCCGCCGGCTGAAAAACGCCGGTTTCCGCCAGATGCTGGCGGGCGGGCGGGATTGCGTCGAGGTCGAGTGGTATCCGTCGGTGCGGGCGGCGGCGCGCGGCCTCGAGAAGAACATCTTCTCGGCGTTCGAGTTCCGGCTGCCCCTGGGGATCGCGGGCCTCGCCCTGCTGCTCGCGCTGCACGTCACTCCGTTCGTCGCGGCGCCGCTCGCGTCCGGACCGGCCCGCTGGCTCTGGGCGGCGGCCGCGCTCGCGCAGGTGGGCGCTGCCGCCGGCGCCGGCCTGCGCACCGGCATTCCGCTCTGGGCCGCGCCGCTGCTGCCCCTCGCGGTCCTTCAGCAGATCGCGATCAGCGTCCGCGCGATGGCGATCAATCTGCGCGAGGGGGGCATCCGCTGGCGCGAGACCTTCTATCCCCTCGCCGCCCTGCGCGCCGCGCGCCGCGAGCGCCCCGCGCCGCGGCGCTAGAATCCCGTCGCCTCACCACCCGGGCCGGAGTGGCGGAATGGCAGACGCGGGGGACTTAAAATCCCTTGTCCTTCGGGACGTGCAGGTTCGACCCCTGCCTCCGGCACCAGCGCCGCCGTCGGGCGCGGCCGGCCTCAGTTCGGCTTCAGGGCGGGGATGGGCGCCGGGACCAGGTCGACTTCGATCGGCGCCGGGGCGGCGATGAACTTCTTGACGGCGCACTGGTCGACGGCGCGCAGCAGCGCTTCGCGGTAACGCTCGGGGAAGTCCCGCGGCAGCGTGATCTGGATGCGCACGGCGGCGATCGGGCCGTGGTCCGGGGCGCGCTCGACCCGCAAGTCGACGTCCATCCCCTCCATGTCGATCTGCCGGCTCTCGCAGAAGCGCAGGGCGTAGTAGCCCGCGCAGGTCGCGAGCGAGACGAAGAAGAGCTCGAACGGCGAAGGTGCGGCGTCCGCGCCGCCCGCGTCGGCCGGCTGGTCGGTCGGGACGAGGTGGCCGCGCAGGCGGGCGTCCACGCGGCGCCCACCGGGGAATTCGACGCCGATCTTCATGCCTTCTCCTCTCTTCCGTTCGGTCCGCCATGGCGGGGTACGACCAGCAGATTGCACGACGCCCGCCGCAGCACGCCCGCCGCGACGCTGCCGAGCAGCCAACGCTCGAGTCCGGAGCGTCCGTGGGTGCCCAGGATGACCAGGTCGGCATCGCGGGCGCCGGCCTCCTCGAGGACGACGTCGCGCGCCTCGCCCGAGCGGACGCAGAGATCCACGACGCCGGCCCACTCCGGCACCGCCCGCCGCGCCAGCCGCTGCAGCTCCTCGCCGGCGAAGGCGCGCACGCGGTCCGGCGTGAAGTGGATCGACGCGGCGAGCTCCTGGGGGTGAAGGGCGAACAGCAGCTCGACCGCCGGCGGAGGTCCGGGCAGAGAGCGGAGCAGGTGCAGGCCCGCGACGAGCGCCGCCTCCGACGGGGCGGAAAGGTCGATCGCGACCAGGACGCGGCGCGGCGGGATCCGGTCCGGCTCGCGCAGGACCAGCACCGGGCGATCGAGCCGGCGCAGCAGACGGTCCGCCGTCGTGCCCAGCTCCGGGCGCCGGGGCGGTCCGAGCACGACCAGCTCGGCGTCGCGCTCCTCGGCGGCGGCCGCGAGCACCAGATCGGCGGGACCGATGCGCACTTCGCACTCGGGCGCGGGGCCGCCGGCCGCAGCCGTGCGCGCCTGGGTGCTCAGCGCCGCCGCGAGCTCGTCGCGCTGGCGGTCGAGCAACCCGGCGTCGGGCACGAACCCGCCGCCCGGGGCGCCGAGCAGGATGGGCGGTGGTGTGTCGGCATGCAGCAGGATCGCGGGCCGGTCGAGCAGGCGGGCGAGGCGGAGCCCGGCCGCGACGGCGGCGTCGCTCTCCTCGCCGAGGGGCGTGGCGACGATGACGGGTCGATGCAGGGCGCGCGTGGTCACGCCCCCACCTTCCGCCGGAGGCGGCGCCGGGTCAACGCCCCGTCGGGCGGGTCCCGGCGCGTCCGGGCGGGATCAGGTCTTGCTCG
>CAWDOT010000003.1:0-77099 GCA_963803995.1 uncultured Acidobacteriota bacterium | reverse complement strand
CGTCGAGTACGGACCGCCGCTCGTGGTCGAGCGGAGATCGTGTACGACGTCGCGCCCGAGGACGCGGTCCAGGAGACCGACGCGGCGGTCTGGCTCGCGGCCGTCGCGGTGAGCCCGTGGGCGCTGCCGGCGGCGTGCAGGGTCCGGCGCCGGGGTCACCGACTGGCAGGTCGACGGCGCCGAGGCGCAGGCCTCGTTGCCCGAGGGCTGGGCGACGACCTGGTAGTAGTAGGTCGATGCCGTTGGCGACGGCCGGTGTCGGTGTAGGAGGCCGCCGAGACGTCGTTGGCGACCTTGGTGAAGCCGGCGTTGCAGCCGGTCTCGTTGCGGTAGACGTCGTAGACGCCCGACGAGCCGCTCCAGGAGAGCGGTCGCCGAGTTGTTGCCGGCGGTCACCGAGAGCGTCGGAGCGGCCGGGCTGCGCAACCGGCGGAAGGTGCGTTCGGCGCCGGCGTCGGTGGTGCAGGCGAGGCCGTGGCGGTTGAACGCCGCCGCAGATCGCGCCGCCGTGCGGCGTGCCGTCGGCGAGGTTGCCGTTGTCGTCGTCGATGGTGCGGAAGACCTCGAACAGGCTGCCGGTCGTTGCAGCCGTCCGAGGTCCACGTGCGTGCCCGAGTCGTTGCGCTGGTAAGGCGGCGCTCGCGGTCGAGCGCGACAGGTACCAGAGGCGGTCGACGACCGTCCACGCCGTGCCCGAGCCGGGGCTCGGCATGTCGCGAGCGGCGAGGTCCCAGAGCGCCTCGGACGAGACCAGGACTCGCAGTGGCCCTCGCGCTTCTTGGTGGTCTGCGCGCGCGCGATGGCGTCCTTGCCGCAGGGGCCGACGTAGTTCGGGTTGTTGGCCGAGGGCTGCGGGCAGGTGGTCTGGGTGAAGTTGGCGACCGTCGAGGCGACGTTGCGCGTGTGCTTGGCCCAGTCGATGTCGCGCACGCCCGTGCAGCTCGTGCAGGTGTTGCCGTAGCCGCCGCACGTTGCCGCTCTGCAGGAAGCCGTTGCCGATGCACGAGTTGTGGGTCGCGAGCGCGGCCGAGAAGTCGCCGTAGGTCTCGCCGGTGCCGTTGTCGGGCGAGGAGCCGCCGCCGTCGTTCGAGTCGAGGCCGTGGCCCCACTCGTGGAGCGACACGCCCGGCGACTCGCCGGTGTTGTTGCAGCCGCCGCCGGAGCGGAAGAAGTTGAGCGACGAGCCGTTCCAGTAGGCGTTGCAGGTCTGGTTGAGGTTGACGTTGACGGTCAGCTTGCCGTTGAGCCAGCTGTTCGAGGGCAGCCAGCCCTTGCCGACTTCCTTGGCCCGCGTCACGTTGTAGTACTGGGTGCGCGCGGCGTGCGTGTTGCCCGCGCCGCCCGAGCCGGGAGTGGTGCAGTCCGTGCCGGTCGAGCTGCCCAGGGCGATCAGGCCGGTGCCGTCGGCCGCCTTCGAGATCGAGCCGCAGCTGTCGCTGATGCCGACGTACTGGCCGGAGAGCGTCGTGGTGCCGGTCGTGCCGGAGAAGATGCCGGCCGAGTTCGAGTAGGTGCCGGTGCCGTAGTTGGCGAAGGGCATCGGCAGGACGCGCTCGGTCGCCGGCGTCGAGCCGGAGACGCGGTCCTGCTGGTAGGTGCCGCCGGTCACGCTGCCGTACTCGTTGACGTCGAGGAAGTCGAGCAGGTCACCGCTCTCGACGTCGACGCGGGCGCGGAAGGTGCCGACTTCGCCGGGCCGGCGGAAGGTGAACTGCCAGACGCCGGCGACGTCGCGGCCGCGACCCGGCTCGTAGCCGCCGTCGAAGCGCAGGTCGACGCGGTTGGCGGGCAGCAGGTGGAAGGAGCCGGCGTCGACCCAGATCTCGTCGCCGCGCAGGCCGCCGACCCAGGCCTCGACCGTCTTGCGGCGCCAGGTTGGCGGAGACCGCGACGCGCGGCATGCGGCTGCCGGGCATCGGCAGGTTCTCGCTGCCGACGGCGACCAGATTGCCGTTGTTGATCGAGAAGACGACGCGGGCGCCCTCGACCGGCACGCCGTTCATCAGATAGTCGTAGTCGACGAACCAGACGTGCGCGGAGGGGCTGCCCGAGCGGCCGGGGTTGAGCCGCAGGCCGGCCGGGTCGAGGCCCAGCATGGGCGCCGCGGTGCGCGCGAAGTCGCGCGCCTTCGAGTCGAGCAGCGCGAGATCGACGGCCGGCGACAGGCCGGGCACGGTCGCGAGCGAGTCGAGCTCGAGCGCGTTGCCGCGGCCGGGGATCCAGGCGAGGCCGGAGCCCTCGAAGTAGCCGATCTGACCGGTGCGGCGGTCCACGTAGCCGACCCACTGGCCGCCGCTGGTCGCCGCGAACGACTGGAACGCGAGGTCGGCGTCCAGGCCGACGCTGGCGCGCGCCTCGTCGAGCGCGGCGTTCTCGGGTGCAACGGTGAGGCGGGAGCTTTCGAAGGCGAGGGAGTGGAGGTCGCTGCTCTGCTGGTTCTGCACCACCGCGCCGGCCTGTGCCGCGAGCACCAGGCCGGCGGTGATAAGGCAGAGCTTACGCACCGTCCGGGTCGTCGAGTCCTTCATGTCTGCTGCCTCCTCTGGGATGATCGCGGAATGTTCCGCGAGAATTCACGGCCCTGCATCAGAGGCTCACTACGGCCGGACTCGGACCCGGGACACCACGCCTGCGAGGAGTTGGTCCTGCGTCTGCGGCCTTGGGGACTTCGGAGCTCGAGATTGAAAACTGGGAACCGGGGGCGACGATAATCAGGTCGGCGCGAGACTGTCAAGGGAAAAGTCGGGACGAAGAGGTCCTCCGGAGGGATGAAACAGTCTTTTTCAGGGGCGGACGGTAAACTGCCGCGCGTGCGTTGCCGGCTCCGATTCACGCTCCCGGCCGTCGCCCTGGCGGCGCTCGTGGGCGCCGCCTCCGGAGCGGCCACGCCCCCGAGCGGCGCGACGGTGGCGCCGACCCGGCCGAATCTGGTCCTGATCACGCTCGACACGACGCGGGCCGACCGTATCGGCGCCTACGGCCACGCCGCCGCGCGGACGCCCAACCTCGACGCCCTGGCGCGCCGGGGCACCCGCTTCGCCCGCTGCGACACCTCCGCGCCGGTCACGCTGCCCGCCCACGCGACGCTGCTCACCGGCCTCTTCCCGCCGCGCCACGGTGTGCGCGACAACGGCATCTTCGCGCTCGCGCCCGCGGCGGAGACCCTCACCGAGCGGCTCGCCGCCGCCGGGTACGACACCGCGGCGGTCGTCTCGGCGGTCGTCCTCGCCCGCCGCCACGGCCTCGACCAGGGCTTCGCCCGCTACGACGACGACCTCGGCGCCGGCTACGCGCTCGGCACCGAAGTCGCCGAGCGGACGGCGGACGCGGCGACGGCGGCGGCGCTCTCGGCGCTCGAGCGGCTCCGGCCCCCCTTCTTCCTCTGGGTCCACTACTACGACCCGCACGAGGAGTACCGGCCGCCGACCCGTTTCGCGGCGACCGGCTCCGGCCCGGACCGGCTCTACGAGGGGGAGATCGCCTTTGTCGACGAGCAGGTCGGCGAGCTGCTGAAGCGCCTGCCGGCCGAGACCGTCGTGGCGGTGGCCGGCGACCATGGCGAGATGCTCGGCGAGCACGGCGAGGCGAGCCACGGCCTGCTCCTCTACGAGGCCGCGCGGCGGGTGCCGCTGCTGCTGGCCGGGCCGGGGGTGCCCGCGGGGCGGTCGACCCCTGCCTCGCGCGCACCGCCGACGTCGCGCCGACCCTCGCCGGGCTCGCCGGCGTCGAGCTGCCCGCGGGCCTCGACGGCCGGCCGCTGCTGCCGCTCGCCGGCGCGGGCTGCGACCGGATCTCCTACAGCGAGAGCTTCCTGCCCTACTTCGCCTACAAGTGGTACCCGCTGCGCGCCCTCTCGGACGGCCGCGCGCTCTTCCTGCAGGCGCCCAGGCCGTCGCTCTACCGGCTGGACGTGGCCGGCGGCGAGACGCGCGATCTGGCGGCGGCGGAGCCCGGCCTGCTCCGGCTCTGGAGCGAGCGGCTCGGCCGGCTGCTCGCCGGCGCGGGCGAGACGCTCGCCGCGGCGGCGCAGCCGACCGCCGCGCTCTCGGCGGAGCAGAGCCGGCAGCTCGCGAGCCTCGGCTATCTCGGGGGAGCGGGTGCCGCGACGGCGGTCTCGGCCGAGCTGCCCGACCCGCGCGACCGGGTCGGCGTCGCGGCCGAGCTGCACGCCGCGGCCGGACGGATCCAGCGCGGGCGAATGCGACGGGGCGCTGCGCGACCTCCAGGGAATCGTGCGCGACGACCCGCACAACTTCCCCGCCCTCACCCTCGCCGGGCAGTGCCTGCGCGACGCCGGCCGCCACGCCGAGGCGCTCGCGCTCTACGAGCGCGCCGCGCGGGAGAACGAGCTCTCGGCCGTGCCGGTGGTCAATGTCGCGGGCTGCCTGCTCGCGCTCGGCCGCGCCGGCGAGGCCGAACGCGAGTTCCGCCACGCGCTGATCCTCGACCCGAGCCTGGGCGACGCCGCCGTGCCGCTGGCGCGCCTGCTGCGCGAGAGCGGCCGCGCCGCCGAGGCCGCCGCCGTGCTCGACCGCGCGCTCGCCGCCGGGGCGCTGGGGCCCGCGGTCTTCCTCGAGCGCGGGCTCGGCCGGGCCGAGGCGGGACGGATCGAGCCGGCGCTCGCCGACTTCCGCGAGGCGGCGCGGCGCGCCCCGACCGACCCGGTGCCGCTCGAGAACGCGGCGCGCGCCTGCTTCGCGCTCGGCCGCGCGCGCGAAGCGGCGATCCTCTACGAGACGCTGCTGCGGCTGGCGCCCGAACGGGGGACATCTGGAAGACGCTGGGCGCGGTCTACCTCGAGGCCCTCGACGACCGCGAGGCGGCGCTGCGCGCCTTCCGCTCGGCCTACCGGCTCGAGGCCGATCCGGCCGAGCGCGCCCGCCTCGAGGCCGTGCTCGCCGGACTCGGCGGCTGAGCGGACGCCCGGCTCAGCGGTTGGCGGACGCGGGTTTCCCGCGTCGCCGGTGAACCGACGCCGCGACCATGAGCAGCGCAAGGCTCGCCGCAGAAATCGCGAGACCGAGATCGAACGATCGGGGTCGGTAGAGCAGCTCGATCACCTGGGCGCCTTCGGGCACCCGCACGCCGAGAAAGGCATGGTTGGCGAAAGCGAGCGGCAGCTCGCCGCCGTCGGCGACGGCGCGCCAGCCGCGCCAGGCGGGGACCGAGACGGTGATCCAGCTGGCGCGATCGAGGCGGGTGGTGAGCCGGTAGCCGAGTCCCGCCCGGCGGATGCGGACCTCGCCGTGCCCGTTGCGCTGCGTCCTCGGTACCGGCCGCGCGCCGGGGTCCCAGGGCTCGATCCAGGCGCGCTGTCCGAAGCGCGCGGCGGCGGCGAGCTCGGCGCCGAGCCGCCAGGGGTCCGAGCCGACCCGCACCGTCGGCGGCAGGAAGGCGCGCGGCAGCACGCGTGGGTTCTCGAGCAGACGGACGCCGTTGGCCTTCGCCAGCTCGGGCCACCCCGCAATCGGCGCCCAGCCCTCGGGAACCAGGGCGAAACGGACGTTGAGGAAGTCGAGGAAGCGAGAGTCGAGCGAGTCGATCAGGAGTCGGGCAATGTCGTTCGCGCGCCCCAGCAGGCGGCGCGTCTCGACCAGCCGGCGCAAGGTCAGCGCCTGGTCGCCGCGGATGTCCTCCAGGTGCCAGAGCGCAGCGGAGTTCGGCAGGAGGGTCGAGCCGAGGGCGACGATCCGATAGGGCTCCTCGTCGTCCGGCAGAAGGTCGAGCGGCGCAACCCGCGGTGCATAGAAATTGCGCTCGAACGACCGGTGCAGGTGTCCGAGCTCGCCCTGACGCTGGGCCGCGACCAGCATCACGAGTCCCGCCGCGAGGACCCGCGTCGGCATCCGCGAGAGGAGCGCAACGGTGAGCGCCAACGGCGGCAGCAGCCACCAGGCAGAGCGTTCGACCAGGAAGGCGACCGACAAGCCGTTCGCCCGCATCGAGGGCCAGAGCAGCGCCAGGGAGAGCGCCATGCCGCCGACCCAGACGAGTGCCGTCCGGCCGCTCGGGCGCGCCGCGGTGAGGCCGCGCGCCTCCGCGTGGTCTTGCCAGGAGTCGACGCCGTAGGCTGCCAGGAGTGCGAGCGCCAGCGGGACGAGGAAGATCAGGCGCTCGTTGAGCGCGAGCGTGAAGAGCGGGAGCTTCGCCATCAGGTCGAGGACCGGCGGCAGCGCGCTCCCGGCGGCAAGCCCGAACAGTGCGAGCCCACCCAGCAGACGGCGCAACGGCCGGCCGGGGGCGCCGAGCCCGGCCAGGGCTGGCAGCAGGAGCACGGAGGCGACGTAACCGGAGGCCGGCAGCGAGAAGCGCTCCGAGACCTCGCCGAGCTCGCGCCCTGGGACCCCGTGGACGAACGGAACGAAGGAGGCGGCAAGGAGGCGCAGCGCCTGGCCGAGCGGCAGGTCGCGCCGGGCGCCGACGAAGACCTCCCCGCGGAGGTAGTGCTCGGTCGATTGCAGGAGAGCGTCGACGAACGGGAGCAACGAGAAGCTGGCGAGGCCGAGCGCCAGCACACCGGCGCCGAGCGCCCAGCCGGACGTGCGGAGCAGCTCGGCGCGGCGCGCGCGCCGCGTGGCGAGCTCGGTCAGGCCCCAGATCGCGCCGACCGTCGCGACATGGAGCATCGACTCGGGGTGGCCGGTGAGCAAGAGCAGCGTGAGCACGACCGCGAGCTGCAGCGCCCGGCCGAGCCCGGGTCGCCCGATCAGCCGGCGGGTCGCGAGGATCACCAGCGGCGTCAGCGCGACGGCCTGGGCGAGCGACCAGGGGAGCCAGAACATGAGGAAGCCCGAGAGCGTCCATCCGGCCGCCGCGACCAGCGCCGCCGGTTCGCGGCATCCGAGGTCCCGCGCCAGCAGGAAGATGCCGAGCGCGGCCGAGAGGAGCAGGCAGGCGGCGACGAAGGCCGGTCCGTCCTCGACGGGGAGCACGAGCGAGAGCAGTTGCGTGGGGAAGTAGGGGGCCGCCTGGGCGCTCCCGGCGAGGGGATCGCCGCCCTGGATGAAGGGGTTCCAGAGCGGCCACTCGCGCTGGTCGAAGGCGAACCGTACCGCCGCCCGCCAGGGCAGGATCTGGGTCTGGACGTCGCTCAGGATCCCGGCCGACACGTCGCGCGGCCGCTCGGCGGCCGGCAGACCGGAGAGCGGCGCGAACCGGAAGTAGGCGTCGAGCGGCGCGAGCACGCGGCCGGTCGCCAGCGCGAAGCCGGGCAAGACCAATGCGATGGCGATCAGCGCGCCGGCGGCCGGCGTGGAGGGCGACCCGAAGGCGTGGCGCGCCGCCCGGAGCAGCAGGGCGGCGCAGGCGAGGAAGAGGAGGAGGGGCACGGCGCGCGACCTGGACCCGCCAGCGCTTCCGTCGGACGGTCCTACGCTTCGTCGACGGGGGGCGGCGGCAGGAGCTTGCCGCCCTGGGCGCGCAGCTCCGAGTCGATCAGCCGGGCGGCGATGCCGAGGAAGTCGAACTCGGTGATGATGCCGACCAGGCGGCCGTCCTTGACCACCGGCAGGCAGCCGACCCGGTTCGTCCGCATCAGGCTGATCGCGTCGCCGATGCTCGTCTCCGGCGCCACGGTCACCGGGTCGGGCGTCATCACCTCGTGCGCGGCGAAGGGACGCTGGCCGATCTCGTGGAAACGCTCGGCGATCAGGCGCACCAGCGAGCGCTGCGAGACCATGCCGAGCAGGCGGTGCTCGTTGTCCTCGACCGGCACGTGACGGATCCGCTTCCACTGCATCAGGTGGGCGACCAGCTCGACCGCCTCGTCGGGCCCGACCGTGAACAGGTCGGTGGTCATGAACTGCTCGACCCGCTCGTAGTGCCCCTCCCAGCTGCCGGCCGCGCCGATCTCGGCGAGCGGCCACTCGTGCACGGGCCGGCCGGTCGTCTGGTGGGCGACGGTCGCCGAGACGATGGCGGCGAGCTTGCCGCCGCGCGCGCCCTGCAGCTTCAGCGCGGCGAACGACTCGAGCTGCCACTGCGCGCCGGTGCGCTTGGTGCGCACGCGCTCCTCGATGACGCCCAGGTAGCGGTCGATGTCGGCGTCGTCGATCTGCTTGACCTTCAGGCCCTCGCGCGCCGACCGGCAGCAGCTCCTTCAGGATCAGCTCCTGGGCGGGCACGTGCTGGTGGCCCGGCCAGCCGAACTGGGCGCGCAGGCCGAGGCGGGCGGCGGCGACGAAGTTGTCGAGCGCGGTCGTCGAACTCCATCACCTTGCGCACGTCGGGATAGACGCGCGAGAGGCCGGAGAGCAGCCCGAACCAGAACGCGGCGTTGGCCACCTCGTCGAGGATGGTCGGGCCGGCGGGCAGGATCCGGTTCTCGATGCGCAGGTGCGGCTTGCCGTCGAGAATGCCGTAGCAGGCGCGGTTCCAGCGGTAGATGGTGCCGTTGTGCAGGCGCAGCGCCTTGAGCTGCGGGCGCCTGGTCGGCGCGCAGCCGATCGAAGGGGTTCTCGTCGATCTCGGCCGAGAGCAGCACCCGGAAGCGCGCGATGTCCTCGCGGAAGATCTCGAGCACCGAGTCGTCGACCCAGCGCCGGCCGAAGTAGACGCGCGGCGCCTGCTCGCGCAGGTGCAGCCCCGCGGCGCGGTGGTCGACCGACTGCTGGAAGAGCGCGATGCGGGTCTCGCGCCAGAGCCGGCGGCCGAACAGCAGCGGCGAGTTGCAGGCCGCGGCGAGCACCGGCCCGGCCACCGCCTGGGTGAGGTTGTAGAGCTCGGCGAACTCCTCGGGCCCGACCTGGTAGTGCACCTGGAAGCTGGTGTTGCACGCCTCGACCATCACCGAGTCGTGGCGGATCGACAGCTCGTCGAGTGCCCTTGATGTAGAACTCGAAGTCGCCTGCCGCGCAGGCGCCGTCATCGCCTCGTTGAGCGCGAAGTAGCGCGGGCTTGGGCGTCATGTTGTCGAGCGTCAGGTCGGAGATGTCGAGCGTCGGCAGGATGCCGATCATCGCCACGCTCGGCGTCGAGCGCGTGCGCCGCCGTGCGCGCCTTGGCGAGCAGCTCGTCGAGCTGGCGCTCCATCCGCCGACAGGCAGTCGCCGCCGAAGGAGAGCGGGTCGGTGTTGAACTCCAGGTTGAAGCGGGCGACCTCGGTGGTGAAGTGCTCGTCGCCGAGCCGCTCGAGCATCTCGACCGCCAGCGGCGCCGGGCCCCAGTTGCGGTCGATCAGGAACAGCTCCTGCTCGGCGCCGATCCGGCGCACGCCGGTCTCGATCGCTCCCGACTTCAGCATCAGCTCGAGCGCGCGCAGGTCGGCGAGCAGCTTCTGCGTGAAGGTGCGCAGGTTCTGGGAGTCGAGCTCCTTGACGTCGTGCGTGCCCATGGGCGCCCTTTCTCGGGACGGTCGGAGGAAAGTCTAGTCGGGCCCGCGAGCGGGCGGCAACCACGGCAGGGGCCGCAGCCGGCCGCCCGTCGCCGGGCCGGGGTGTCCGTCGGGCTGCCCGGGGCTAGTGGGCGGCGGGAACCGCGACCAGCGGAGCGATCGCCGGGTGGACGATCTCGCCGCCGCGGGTCACCAGCGTGCCTTCGATGATGTCGTCGCCGTCCGGGAGCTTGACCTGCTTCTCCTTGGTGACGCAGAGCATGAGCAGCGCCAGGAGGTTGCGCGCATAGAGCAGGCTCGCGTCGGCGGCCACCGTCGCGGCGAGGTTCGAGGGGCCGAGGATGCTGACGTGGTGGTGCACGACCTCCTCGTCGGCCTTCGTCAGCTCGCAGTTGCCGCCCTGGGCGGCGGCGATGTCGACCACCACCGCGCCCGGCTTCATCGCCTCGACCATGGCGCGGGTGACGAGCGTCGGCGCCTTCTTGCCCGGCACCTGGGCGGTGGTGATGACGACGTCGGCGAGGGCGATGCGGGCGGTGAGGATCTCGCGCTGCTTGGCCAGGAACTCCGGCGGCAGCTCCTTGGCGTAGCCGCCCTGGCCCTCGCCGGAGGGCATCTGCGGCAGGTCGATGAAGCGGCCGCCGAGCGACTCGACCTGCTCCTTGACCGAGGGCCGCACGTCGGAGACCTCGACCACCGCGCCGAGCCGCTTGGCGGTGGCGAGCGCCTGCAGGCCGGCGACGCCGGCGCCGAGCACGACGATGCGCGCCGGCTGGATGGTGCCGGCGGCGGTCATCAGCAGCGGGAAGTACTTGCCGAGCCGGTCGGCGGCGGCGATCACCGCCTTGTAGCCGACGATCGAGGCCTGCGACGAGAGCACGTCCATCGTCTGGGCGCGCGTGGTGCGCGGCACCAGCTCCATCGCGAAGGCGGCGACGCCGCGCGCGGCGAGCTTGCGGACCAGCTCGAGGTTGCGGTACGGGTCGAGCAACGCGAGCAGCAGGGCGCCGGACTTCGGCAGCTCGGCCTCGGCGTCGGTCGGCGGCTGGACCTTGAGGATCACGTCCGCGGCGCGCCAGGCCGGGTCGACGCCGGCGACGATGCGCGCGCCGACCGCCTCGTAGGCGTGGTCGGTGATGCCGGCGGTCTCGCCGGCGGCGCGGGCGACCTCGACGTCGAAGCCGGCCGCGATCAGTTTCTTGACGGTTTCGGGAGTGGCTGCGACGCGCCGCTCGCCGGCGCGAATCTCTTTCGGTACGAACAGCGTGGGCATGGGGATTCCTTCCCGGCGGCGAAGCCGCAGGAATCGTATCCGCCCGGTCGGCCGCGACGCAAGCGCAGGGCCTAGAATCCGGCCCGGAGACGACCATGCCCGGATGCCGCCCGCACCTGCTCCTGCTCCTGCTCCCGCTGCTGCTCGTCCTCGCGCCGGCCGCCCTCGCCGCTGTCGAACCGGCGCGCTCGATCCACGACCCGACCGGCTACCCGCTGGTCTGGAGCCAGCCCGGCGCCGAGTCGGTCGTGGCGCGGACCGGCCTGGTCTTCGGCCGGCCGCTCGACCGCGACCTCGCGCTCGACCTCTACCCGCCGCCCGGCCTGGCGGCCGGAGAGCGCCGGCCGGCGGTGGTCTTCGTCGCCGGCTTCGGCGACGATCCGGCGGCGCCGCTCAGGAGCTGGGAGATCTACCGCTCCTGGCTGCGCACGGTGGCGGCGCGGGGCTACGTCGGGGTGATGGGCGAGAGCGATCCGCGCGACGTGCCGGGCAGTCTGGCCGCGCTCTTCCGCTTCCTCGCCGAGCGGGGCGACGAGCTCGGGATCGACTCCGGCCGGCTGCTGGTCTGGGCCTGCTCGGCCAACGTGGGCGGCGCCCTGCCCTTCGTGATGGGCGAGGGCGCGCCGCGCGGGGTGGTGGCGGCGGCGCTGCTCTACGGCGCCGGCGAGGCGGAGCGGGTGCGCGCCGACCTGCCGGTGCTGCTGGTGATCGCCGGGCGCGACGGGCCGGAGCTCGTCGCCGAGGAGCGCGCGCTCGCCGGGCGGGCGCGCGCCGCCGGGGCGCCCTGGACGGTGGTCGAGGCGCCCGGCCTGCCGCACGCTTTCGACGCCTTCGACCGTTCGGCGGAGAGTCTCGCCACGGTGGCTCAGGTGCTCGGCTTTATCGACGCCCGGCTCGGGGCTCCTCCCGCGCTCGTCGCCGAGACCGAGGAGCGGCGCGCGGCGCGCGAGGCCCTGGCCCAGCTCTTCGGCCGGGAGTACGAGCGTGCGCACGACTTCTACAACGAGCAGGTCGACGGCCCGGCGCGCGAGGACCGTCAGGCCTGGGAGAACCTGGCCTGGGCGCGCCGAGGGATGAACAGCCCGGTGGGCGAGATGCTGGCGCTCGAGCAGGCGTCGCGCGTCGCGCCGGACGACTGGGCGTTGCGCCGCCGCGCGACGCGGCTGGCCGCGCAACTGCGCGGCTGGACCCAGGTCGAGGAGGGGCTGACCCCGGTGGAAAGCGATCCGCGGATGGACGCGATCGACCTCGGGATTCTGGGTCTCGCCCGGCTCCAGCTCGGCCTTCCGGCCGAGGCGGTCGCCCCGCTCGAACGGGCGGTCGCGCTCGGCGCCGAACCGGGAACCCGCTACAACCTGGCCTGCGCGCGGGCGCGCACCGGGGAGATCGACGCCGCGCTCGCCGCCCTCGCCGGGGCGATCGACGCCGGATTCTCCGACGCGCAGCAGCTCGCCGAGGACGCCGACCTCGCGCCGCTGCGCGCCGACCCGCGCTTCGCCGAGCTCGCGCGGCGCGCGGCGGCGAGGTCGGCGCCGGCCGCGGGCGAGCCGCACGGCTGAGCCGGTGGGACGCCGGCGTCAGCCGGCGCGGTGCTCGGGGCGGGCGAGGTCGAGCACGGTCTTGACCGGCGCGAAGGTCGCGCCCGGCACTTCGACGAAGCAGGTGTTCCAGCCCGCCATCGCGCCGTTCCAGAGACCGGGGCGCTCGAGCACGGTGAGCTCGCGCCCCGCCTCGCTCTTGCGCGCGACGAAGGCGGTCTCCGGATCGACGAACCGGTCGAGCGGGTAGGGGCGGCCGTCGGCGTCGCGCAGGGCGAGCGCGAGGTCGACCGGATTGAAGTGTGTCGAGGCGCGCCAGATCGCGGCCTGCGCGGGGTCGGCGCCGTCGACCTGCGAGGACTCGACGATCTGCGGTGTCGTCGTGCCGTCCGCGCCGGTCACCCAGAAGGGGCCGCCGCCCGGCTCGCCGGTGTTGGCCACCACGCCGCAGACGCGCAGCGGGCGCTCGACGAGCGAGCGCGCCGCCGCCGCGCGCTCGGCCGCGCTGCCGGCGAGCGCCGCGGCGGCCGGGCGCCGGCCGAAGCGCGCCGCGCAGAGCTCGAAGGCGGCGCGCGTCGCGGCGGGGTCGTCGCCCGCGGCGAGCGCGCGGCGCAGCGGTTCGAGCTCGGCCTCGAGCTCGACCAGGCGGCCGACCAGCACCCGCTTCCAGCGGTTGACCTCCCCGTGTCGCTCGCGCGGCAGGATGTTGTCGATGTTCTTCACCGTCGCGAGGTCGAAGCCGGCGCGCTCGAGGTTGCCGAGCAGCGCGCCGTGGCCCGAGGGGCGCAGCAGCAGCGCGCCGCCGCCGTCCCGCGCCGGCTCGCCGTCGGCGTCGAGCGCCGGCGCGTCGGTCGCGGGCTCCTGCTCGGAGAAGGCGACGTCGAGCCGGCGGCCGCCGCGCTCGAGCCGGACGCGCGCGGCCGCGAGCGCCGCCTCGAACGCCGCGCGCCCCTCGCCGGGCGGCACGGTGAAATGGAAGCGGCAGACGCCGTGGCGGTCGGCGAGCGCCTCGACCCCCTCGGCGAGATGCTCCTCGAACGCGGTGACCCAGCCGTCGCTGCGGCCGTGGAAGGGGAGGAGTCCCTTGGGCAGCCGCGCCGCGTCGAGGCCGGACGGCGAGAGGACGAGCTCGAACAGGGGCCGGACCGGGCCGCTCCCCGCGCGCCGGACGATCTCTTCCAGGGGTTCGCCGGCGGCGTGCGCGAGCGCGCGGCCGAGCGCCAGCCGGGGCAGCGCGTCGAGGAAGGCGACCGCCTCTCCGGCGAGCGCGTCGCCGGCGTCGGCGTCCCGTTCGAGGTCGGCCCGGGTGGTGCCGGCGGGGCGCTCGGCGGCGGCGGCGAGGGCGCGGAACATCCGGCTGGCGGCGCCCGAGGCCGGCACGAAGCGGGCGAGACGCCCGGCCGCGCGCGCCGCGTCGGCGCGCTCCGCGAGCCCGTCGGCGCGCTCCGGCGCGACGCGCTCGATGCCGTCGTCGATCGTGCAGGGGCGGTCGAGCCGGGCCGGCGCCGGCGGCCGGCGCAGGCGCTCGAGCTGGGCGGCGACGGCGGCGGCCGGGAGGCCGCGCGCCGCGAGCCGCTCGAGGTCGGCGTCCCGGAGCCCGCCGGCGGCGCTCAGAGCGCGCTGACTCCGGGGTAGCGCGGCAGCAGGTCGAGCGCCTGGGCGACGAGCGGCGCTCCGGCGTCGCGCGCCGACAGCAGCGGCTCGGCGACCGGCCAGCCGACGGCGAGCTCGGGATCGTTCCAGGCCAGCGCGAGGTCGCTCTCGGGGTCGTAGAGCGTCGTGCACTTGTACTCGACCTGGGCCGCCTCGGAGAGCACGCAGAAGCCGTGGGCGAATCCGGCGGGGATCCAGAGCTGGTGGAAGTTGGCGGCCGAGAGCCGCTCGCCGTGCCAGCGGCCGAAGGAGGGCGAGCCGACGCGGACGTCGACGGCGACGTCCCAGATCTCGCCCGCGACGCAGCGCACGAGCTTGCCCTGCGGCGAGCGGGTCTGCAGGTGCAGCCCGCGCAGGGTGCCGCGCCGCGACTCGGAGTGGTTGTCCTGGACGAAGCGGACGGCGAGGCCCTGCGCTTCGAACTTGCCGGCGTGGAAGACCTCGAGGAAGAAGCCGCGGTCGTCGCGGAAGACGTGGGGCTCGATCAGGATCACGCCGGGCAGCGGCGTCTCGACGAGCTTCACCGCTCCTCCTCTTCCGCCACCACGCGGCGCAGGTAGTCGGCGTAGTCGGTCCTGCCGAGCTCGCCGGCCAGGCGCAGCACCGCCTCGCCGTCGAGCCAGCCCATGCGCAGCGCGATCTCCTCCAGGCAGGCGACCTTGAGGCCCTGGCGCTGCTCGATCGCGGCGATGAACTTCGAGGCCTGCAGCAGCGACTCGTGGGTGCCGGTGTCGAGCCAGGCGATGCCGCGGCCGAGCCGGCGCACGGCGAGCTCGCCGGCGGCCATGTAGGCGCGGTTGACGTCGGTGATCTCGAGCTCGCCGCGCGGCGACGGCGTCAGGCCGGCGGCGATGTCGAGCACGCGGTTGTCGTAGAAGTAGAGGCCGGTCACGGCCCAGTGCGAGCGCGGCCGGGCCGGCTTCTCCTCGATCGCGAGGGGTCGGCCGGCGGCGTCGAGCTCGACGACGCCGTAGCGCTCCGGATCGCGCACCCGGTAGGCGAAGACCGTGGCGCCCTGCTCGCGCACAGCGGCGGCCTGGAGCTCTTCCGGGAAGCCATGGCCGTAGAAGATGTTGTCGCCGAGGGCGAGCGCCACGCGGTCGGCGCCGACGAAGTCGCGGCCGATCAGGAAGGCCTGCGCGAGGCCGCCCGGGCTGGGGCTGCGCGGCGTAGGAGACGTCGAGGCCGAAGGCGCCGCCGTCGCCGAGCAGCCGCTCGAAGGAGGGCAGGTCGTGCGGCGTCGAGATGACGAGGATCTCCCGGATGCCGGCGAGCATCAGGCTCGACAACGGGTAGTAGACCATCGGCTTGTCGTAGACCGGCAGGAGCTGCTTGCTCACCCCGCGGGTGACCGGGTAGAGCCGGGTGCCGGAGCCGCCGGCGAGCACGATTCCCTTCATTCTCTCCTCGAGGTCCGGGCTGCGGAACGCGGGGCCGGCGGGCGCGCCGGTCGCGGCGCCGCGAGTCTATCAACCGGGACCTGCGGCGGCCGCGCGGCTCAGGCGACGAGCGCCGCGCAGAACTCGCCGAACACCTCGACGTAGAGGTCGACCTCGGCGTCGCTGTGCTGGAGCGAGAGCGTCCACTGCTCCTCGTCGCCCGGAGTCATGAAGATGCCGCGGTTGAGCAGCCAGGGGTACGAGGCGGCGAAGAGCTCGGGCAGGGTCTCGAGGAAGTCCCGGTAGTTCGTGCATCGGCGTCGGCCGGTAGGAGACGCAGCCCTTGGCGCCGAGGTCGACGGTGTGCGCGGGCAGCCCGGCGCGCTCGATCGCCGCCTGGCAGCCGGCGGCGAGCCGCCGGCCGAGCTCGCGCGAGGTGGGCGTAGGCGTCGGGGGTCAGCACCTCGCGCAGCAGGACCAGGCCGACGTGGGCGACCAGCGGGTTGCCGTTGTAGGTGCCCATCTGCGAGACGCCGCGCTCGATCAGCCGCATCAGGTCCTCGCGGCCGCCGAAGGCCGCCGCGGGCAGCCCGCCGGCGATCGCCTTGGCCAGGCAGACGAGGTCGGGCTGCACGCCGAAGCGCTCGGTGGCGCCGCCCGGCCGCGATCGTGAAGCCGGTCTTGATCTCGTCGAAGATGAGGACGACGCCGTGCTTCGTGCACAGCTCGCGCACCCGCTCGAGGTAGCCGGGCTGCGGCAGCACGATGCCGATGTTCATCATCGCCGGCTCCATGATCAGGCAGGCGATCTCCTCGCCCCGCTCGTCGAACAGCCGCTCGAGCGCCGCCGCGTCGTTGAACGGCACCACCTCGATGTAGCGGTGGGCGTCGCGGACCAGCCCTCTGGAGACCGGCGCCTTGGCGGGCCGCTCGCGGCCCCCCATGACGTCGGCGTTGGGGATCACCGAGAACATCACGGCGTCGTGGTGGCCGTGGTACGAGCCCTCGATCTTGCAGACGACGTCGCGGCCGGTGGCGGCGCGCGCGACGCGGATCGCGTCCATGGTCGCCTCGGTGCCGGAGTTGGCGAAGCGCAGCATCTCGAGCCCGAAGCGCCGGCAGATCTCCTCGCCGCACTCGACCGCCTCCTCGGTGGTCACGGCGAAGTGGGTGCCCCGGCCGGCCGCCTCGGCGATCGCCTCGACGACGCGCGGGTGGGCGTGGCCGGCGACCATGGCTCCGAAGCCGCCGTGGAAGTCGACGTACTCGCTGCCGTCCTGGTCCCAGACCCGGCTGCCCCGCCCGTGGGAGAGATAGACGGGGTAGGGGAAGCCCTTCTGGAAGGAGGAGACGACCCCGAAGGGGAGGATCCGGGCTGCGCGCTCGTAGAGCCGCGCCGAGGCGGGGGTCCGGTCGAGCAGCCGCGGCAGTCTCCGCGGTCGGCGATTTCGCGGGCGCGCTCGAGCACGCGGGTCGAATCCTGGGACGGCGGGGGTGGGGATCGGGGGGGTCATGGGTTATCTTTCGGGCGAATTCCGAGTGAACCAACTCGTCCGGGAGCACGCGACCGCGAGGGGAGCGGCAGGACGGTCGGCGATTCTGGCGGCCCGGGAGCGGTCCGTCAACCGCGCGTTCGCGGCGCGCGGAGCGCAGGTGGAAGGGGGAGACTGAGCGACGTGGATCCGGTCATCACCCTCGAGCACGTCAGCAAGCGGTTCGGCGACGTCGTCGCCGTACACGAGGCCCACTTCGAGATCGGGCGCGGGCGAGTTCTTCTCGATGCTCGGTCCCTCCGGCTGCGGCAAGACGACGACGCTGCGCATGATCGCCGGTTTCGAGCAGCCCACCGGCGGCCGCATCCTGCTCGAGGGCCACGACGTCTCGCACATTCCGCCGTACCGGCGCAACGTCAACACGGTCTTCCAGCACTACGCCCTGTTTCCGCACATGTCGGTGCGCGACAACGTCGCGTTCGGGCCGCGCAGCCGCGGCCTGCCGAAGGCGGAGATCGACCAGCGGGTGGGCGAGCTGCTCGAGGTCGTCCGTCTCGCGGCCTACGCCGACCGCCGGCCGGCGCAGCTCTCCGGCGGCCAGCAGCAGCGGGTCGCGCTGGCGCGTGCCCTGGTCAACTATCCGAGCGCGCTGCTGCTCGACGAGCCGCTCGGCGCGCTCGACCTCAAACTCCGCCAGGCGATGCAGATCGAGCTCAAGCGGATCCAGCGCGAGGTCGACATCACGTTCATCTACGTGACGCACGACCAGGAAGAGGCGCTGACGATGTCGGACCGCATCGCGGTGATGAACGAGGGGCGCGTCGACCAGCTCGGCGCGCCGCAGGTGATCTACCACGAGCCGGACACGCTGTTCGTGGCCACCTTCATCGGCGTCGCCAACCTGCTGCCGGCGCGTAGTCGCCGAGGCCGCGGGCGGCGCGGCGACCGCCGAGATGGCGGGCAGCCGGCTGCCGGTGCCCCACGGCACCCGTTCGACGCCCGGCGACCCGGTGACCCTGGTCGTCCGGCCGGAGCGTCTGACCATCACGAAGGCGCGGCCCGCGGTCGCGACCGCGCTTCCGGCGACGCTCGCGAGCACGCTGTTCCAGGGCCCGGTCGTGCGCTGCGCCCTCGCGCTCGCCGACGGCACCGAGATCGTCTGCCATCTCGACCACGCCGAAGCGGCGGCCGCGCTCGGCGACGGCCGCGACTACTGGGTGAGCTGGGACGTCGAGGCGGGGCGGTTGCTGCCGCCGCGGCCCCCGGCGGCGGCGAAGTGGAGCCGCCCACGAGGCCAACGGGACCGCCGCGCACCACTGACTTCCAACCGGAGGAGACCATGAGCCGAAGAGACGGAAGCGGGAAGAGGAAGCGATGATCCGCAGGATCCTGCGCGCCGCGCAGAACCGCCGGCAGTTCCTCGGGCGGTCGGCGCTCGCCGCGGGCGGCCTGGCGCTCGGCGGCGGCCTGCTCGCCGCCTGCGGCAGGAAGGGCGCCGAAGCGCCGGCCGCGGGCGCGGCGGCCGCGCCGCAGATCGCGAAGAAGACGCTGCGCATCTCCAACTGGCCGCTCTACATCGACGAGAAGACGGTGCCCGACTTCACCGCGGCCACCGGCATCCCGGTCGAGTACAGCGAGGACGTCAACGACAACAACGAGTTCTTCGCCAAGATCGACGAGCCGCTGAAGCGCGGCCAGTCGATCGACCGCGACATCGTCGTGCTCACCGACTGGATGGTCGGGCCGGATGATCGCGCGCGGCTACTGCGCGCCGCTCGACCCGGCGAAGTTCCCCAACCTGGCCAACCTGGTCGACGGCCTGCGCGACGTCAGCTTCGATCCGGGGCGCAGGTACAGCGTGCCGTGGATGTCGGGCATGGCCGGCATCGGCTACAACCCGAAGAAGACCGGCCGCGAGCTCACCAGCGTCGAGGACATCTTCGACCCGAAGTTCAAGGGCCAGGTGACGATGCTCACCGAGATGCGCGACACGCTCGGCCTGGTCATGCTCGGCCTCGGTATCGACCCGGCGAAGGCGACGCTCGAGGACGCCCAGAAGGCCTGCGCGAAGGTCAAGAAGGCCCGCGAGAGCGGGCAGGTGCGCGCGTTCACCGGCAACGACTACGCCGCCGACCTGGCCGCCGGCAACATCGCGATCGCGATCTCCTGGTCGGGCGACATCCAGGGCCTGGCCGCCGACAACCCCGACCTGCGTCTGGATCGCGCCCAAGGAGGGCGCGATGATCTACTCGGACAACATGCTGATCCCCAAGATGTCGGATCGCATGGACGAGGCGCACGCCTGGCTCGACTGGTGCTACGACCCGGCGCACTCGGCGCAGATCGTGGTCGCCGCACCCTACATCTCGGCGGTGCGCGGCGTCGGCGAAGTGCTCGCCAAGATCGCTCCCGAGCTCGCCACGAGCCCGCTGGTCAACCCGCCCGACGAGCTGCGCGCGCGCCTGCACGTCTTCCGCGCGCTCTCCGAGGAGGAGGACCAGGAGTTCAACCGGGTCTTCCAGGACGCGATCGGCGCCTAAACCGAGCCATGGCAGGAACCGCCTCCGGGGGCGGAAGGCGCTCGCCTCTCGCCCCCTACCTGCTGATCGCGCCGGGCATCCTCTGGCTGCTCGCCTTCTTCGCGGTGCCGCTGTTCACCCTGGCCGGCACCTCGGTGCCGGCCGGCGATGCCCCGTGGTGGTCGGCCTACGCCCACGCGATCGACGCCTATGGCGGCCACTTCGCGCGCTCGTTCGGCTACGCGCTGCTCGGCGACCTTGCTGTCGATCGCGCTGGGCTACCCGCTCGCCTACGTGATCGCCTTCCGGGCGGGGCGCCTGAAGAACCTGCTGCTCGGCCTGGTCATCCTGCCCTTCTTCACCACCTTCCTGGTGCGCACCCTCGCGTGGAAGACGATCCTCGGCGACAACGGCATCATGGTCGCGGTGCTGCGCTGGCTGCACGTGCTGCCCGAGGACGGCCGGCTGCTCAACACGCTGGCGGCGGTCGTCGGCGGCCTCACCTACAACTTCCTGCCGTTCATGATCCTGCCGATCTACGTCAGCCTCGAGAAGATCGACCGCCGCCTGATCGAGGCCGCCGCCGATCTCTACTGCAGCCCCGGCCGGGCCTTCGCCAAGGTCGTGCTGCCGCTGTCGCTGCCCGGGGTCTTCGCCGGGAGCCTGCTCACCTTCATCCCGGCTTCCGGCGACTTCATCAACGCCGAGCTGCTCGGCAGCCCGAACCAGCAGATGATCGGCACCGTGATCCAGAACCAGTTCCTCGAGGTACGGGACTACCGGTCGCCTCCTCGCTCTCGTTCCTGTTGATGGCGGTGATCACGATCGGCGTGCTGTCCTACGCCCGCGCGCTCGGCACCGAGGAGCTGGCATGAAGCCGGCGCCGGCGCGCGACCCGGGGCTCGGCGGCTGGCGCGGCCGTGTGCTCGACCTCGTGGCCGGGCTGGTCCTGCTCTACCTGTTCGTGCCGATGTTCGTGATCGTGCTCTACAGCTTCAACCAGCCGGAAGGGCGGTTCAACTTCGTCTGGAAATCCTTCTCGCTCGACGCCTGGCGCGACCCGTTCAAGTACCAGTCGCTGGTCGACGCCATGAAGCTCTCGCTCCAGGTGGCGGCGATCTCGACCGGCGTCGCGATCGTCTTCGGCACGCTGATCGCGCTGGCGCTCTGCCGCTACCGGTTCCGGGGCAGCTCGGCGGTCGACCTGCTGCTGGTGCTGCCGCTCACCACGCCCGAGGTGGTGATGGGCTCGGCGCTGCTCTCGCTCTTCCTCGAGCTCGACACCCGCTCCGGCTTCGCGACCATCGTGATCGCCCACATCATGTTCCAGGTGAGCTACGTGGCGCTGACCGTCAAGGCGCGCATCCGCGGCTTCGACTGGAGCCTCGAGGAGGCGGCGATGGACCTCGGCGCCACGCCGCTGCGCGTGGTCGACGAAGATCACGCTGCCGCTGATCGCGCCCGGCATCGTGGCCGCGGCGATGCTCTCCTTCGCCCTGTCGCTCGACGACTTCATCATCACCCTGTTCAACGCCGGCGCGCGGGTGACCTACCCGCTCTACGTCTACGGCGCGCAGCGTTCGGCCTATCCGCCGCAGGTCAACGTCATGGCGACGGCGATCCTGGTGGTCAGCCTGGTCGTGCTCGGCGCGACCGTGCTCTGGCAGCGGCGCACGGAGAACCGCCAGGCCGGCCGCTGAGCCGGCCGCGCATCGGACGGCCCGCGCCGCCGCGAGAGGAGTTCCGAGTTGACCCCGTTCCAGGCCGTCTTCCTGGCGCTCGTCCAGGCCGCGACCGAGTTCCTGCCGGTCTCCTCCTCGGGTCACCTGATCCTTGCGCCCCGGCTGCTCGGCTGGAGCGACCAGGGGCTCGAGTTCGACATCGCCACCAACACCGGCACGCTGCTCGCCGTGCTCGCCTACTTCCGCCGCGATCTCGGGCGGATCCTGCGCGGCGCGCTCGCCTCGCTCCGCCCGGGGGGCGCCGGAGCGCACGCGCCCGACGCCCGGCTCGCCTGGGCGCTCGTCTGGGGGACGATTCCGGCGGGCATCGTCGGCCTGCTCGCGAAGGACTGGATTTCGACCTACGGCCGCAACCCGCAGCTGATCGCGACCACCGCGATCGTGTACGGCCTGCTGCTCGGGACAGCCGACCGCTTCGGCGCCCGGCGCCTGGGCCTGCCGGCGATCGGCCGCCGGGAGGGGCTGCTGATCGGGTGTGCGCAGGCGCTCGCCCTGGTGCCCGGCACCTCGCGCTCGGGCGTCACGATGACCGCGGCGCTCGGGCTCGGCCTCGACCGGGAGAGCGCCGCCCGCTTCAGCTTCCTGCTCTCGGTGCCCATCGGGCTGCTGGTGGGGGCGAAGCAGGCGTTCGACTTCGCGCGCGGCGAGATCGCCGGGCTCGACGGTTCGATCGTGCTGATCGGGATCGCGGTCTCCGCCCTCGCCGGCTACGCGGTGATCGCGGCCCTGCTCGCCTGGGTGCGCACGCGGCCGCTCACCGTCTTCGTCGTCTACCGGCTGGCGCTCGGCCTCTTCCTCTTTTATTACTTCTCCTGATCGCCGCCCGCGGGCTCCGGCTTCGGGGGAAAGAGCCAGGAGGCGCCGACCGAGAGGCCGAGCAGGGCGACGATCACCCCCAGCGAGATGCCGATCGGCACCTTGAACCAGGCGCTCGCGACCATCTTCGCGCCGACGAAGGCGAGCACCAGGCCGAGGCCGTACTTGAGGTAGTGGAAGCGCCCCATGAAGTCGTGGAGCAGGAAGTAGAGCGAGCGCAGGCCGAGGATGGCGAAGATGTTCGAGGTGAAGACCAGGAAGGGGTCCTGGGTCACTCCGAAGATCGCGGGGATCGAATCGACCGCGAACACGACGTCGGTGCCTTCGATGACGATCAGCACCAGGAAGAGCGGCGTCGCGAAGCGCTTGCCCTGCTCGAGGACGAAGAACTTCTGGCCGTGGTAGCGGGGGGTCACGCGCAGGAAGCGCCGCGCCAGCCGCAGCATCGGGTTGTGCTCGGGATCGACCTCGCCCTCGCCGGAGACCAGCAGCTTGACGCCGGTCACCACCAGGAAGGCGCCGAAGACGTAGATCAGGCCGTGGAACCGGGCGAGCAGGGCGGCGCCGGTCAGGATGAAGACCGCGCGCAACAGGAGGGCGCCGAGAATGCCCCAGAAGAGCACGCGGTGCTGGAACTCGGGCGGCACCTTGAAGTAGCTGAAGACGACCAGGAAGACGAACAGGTTGTCGACCGAGAGCGCGTACTCGATCAGGTAGCCGGTGGTGAACTCGAGCGCCGGCCGCGCCCCGAAGCGCCAGCCCAGCCAGAGCGCGAAGAGCGTCGCCAGCGTGACGCAGAACATGGTCCAGAGCGCCGCCTCGCGGGGCCGGACCGCGTGCGCCTTGCGGTTGAGCACGCCGAGGTCGAGGACCAGGATGGCGGCCACGCCGGCCAGGAAGAGCGTCCAGAAGAGCGGCGAGCCGATCGAGTGCATCGATCTTCCAGTCTATCGCGCGCGTGCTAGCGTTCCGGGCGCGTGGCGCTCTTCATCACTTTCGAAGGCCTCGACGGCAGCGGCAAGTCGACCCACCTCGAGCGGATCGGGCGCGTGCTCGCCGAGCGCGGCGTCGCCCACACGACCACCCGCGAGCCGGGCGGCACCGAGCTCGGCTCGGCGATCCGCAGGGTCTTCCTCGACCGCCGTTTCCGGCAGGTCGACGGCACCGTCGAGCTGCTGCTCGTCTTCGCCAGCCGCCGCCAGCACCTGCTCGAGGTGATCGAGCCGGCGCTCGCCGCGGGGCGCCACGTGCTCTGCGATCGCTTCACCGATTCGACCGTCGCCTACCAGGGCGCCGGGCGCGGCGTCCCGCTCGAGACGATCGCCCGGGTGGACGAGCTGGCGACCGGCGGCCGCCGCCCCGACCGCACCCTGCTCTTCGACCTGCCGGCCGTCCACGCCCGCCGCCGGGGGCGCTCGGGCGCGCGGCGCCGCACCGGCCAGATCGACCGCCTCGACGCCGAGACGCTCGAGTTCTACGAGAAGGTGCGCGCCGGCTTCCTCGCGCTCGCCGGGGGCGAGCCCGAGCGGTTCCGGATCATCGACTCCTCGGGCCCGCCGGAAGCGACCGCCGTGGCGGTCGACGCGGCGCTCGCCGACCTGCTCGGGAGCGGCGCGTGAGCGCCCCGCCGGCGCTCGCCCGCGCGCTCGAGCTGGTGCGGCGGGGGCGGCTCTACCCGTCGGTCATCCTCCACGGCGGCGCCGAGGGCGACCGGCGCGCCGCGGCGGTCGAGGTCGGCCGCGCGCTGCTCTGCGCGGTCGAGGACATCGCCGCGCGCCCCTGCGGCGAGTGTCGGAACTGCCGGCGCGTGGCGTGGCCGGACGCCGCCGGCGAGCGCTTCCATCCCGACTTCGCGGTGCTCGAACGCGACCTCAAGACCTCGACCTCCGCCGAGGCGACGCGCCAGTGGCTGCGCGCCGCGCAGTCGTCGCCCTTCGAGGCGCGCGGCCAGGTCTTCGTGGTCGCCGCCGCCGACACGCTCTCGGCCGAGGCGGGCGACGCCCTGCTCAAGGCGATCGAGGAGCCGGGGGTCGCGAGCCCCCGTCACTTCCTGTTGCTCGCCCCCTCCCGGCTCGATCTGCCGGCGACGCTGCGCAGCCGCTCGCTCTCGCTCTTCCTGGGGCCCGCCGAGCCCCCCGATCCGGAGCGGCTGGCGGCCGCGATCGACGGCTTCGGCGGCGCGGTCGACCGCTATCTGGCGGGCGGCGGCGGGCTCTTCCTGCTCGACGCGGCGGCCCGGCTGGCGGCGGCGGGCGACTTCACCGACGCGCGCGCGGCCGCGCCCTGGACGATCGCGGCCCACGCCGCGCGCGGCGCGGCGCTCGCCCCCGGCCGGCCGCCGGAAGCGCGCCGCCGGCTGCTCGCGCTGGCCGACGGGCTCCTCTCGGAAGCCCCGCCGCTGCGCCTGCGCGGCATCCCGGCCGAGCGGATCCTCGAGGGCCTGGTCTCCCGCCATCTGGCCGGGCTCGCCCCCCCGCGACCGACGCAGGGCGTCGGTCGCAACTGACGCTTCTTGTCGGTTCGCTGGGGCACTGCCTCGGTCCGGGGCGCGAAAAGCGCCATAGAAGGGGCCCCGCGGCCGGAACGACAATTGCTCTCGCAGTCGTCGAGGAGCGGCACCATGGGTCGGATTCGTTCGTGGGGAGTCCTACTGGTCGGACTGGCGGCAGCCTCCGGGCTCGCCGCTCAGCAGGCCGTCATGCCAGCGCCGCTGGTCGTCGTGCCCGACCGGGAACGGACGACGCCGGCCGATGACTTCCTGCTGCAGCCGTTCGCGCCCGCCGCGACCTTCGAGGAGCAGGTGGTCGAGCAGGTCAACGTCGAGCGACTGAACTGTCCGGCCGGCGAGGGCTGCCCCAAACCGCCGCTCAAGCACCAGACGAACCTGATTCAGGCCGCCGAGGAGCACAGTTCTTCCATGGCGGTGAACAACTACTTCTCCCACCTCGACTTCGTAGCGAGCTGCATCGGCGTGGGCACGCGGATGACCAACGCCGGCTACACGGGCTGGACGGCGGGGGGCGAGAACATCGCCGGCGGGCAGTCGAGCCCGGCGACGGTCATGTCCACCTGGATGGGCAGCTCGGGCCATCGCGGCAACATCCTGTCGTCGAGCTACCGCGAGATCGGCGTGGGCTACGTCCAGCAGGTCGGCGATCAGGCGAATGTGCAACTGGACTCGAACACGAACTGCCAGTGCGCCGATGAGCCGCCGACGGGCGTCGAGCAGTGCCCGAATGCCTGTGCGTTCTGTGGGTTGCAGCACTACTGGACCCAGGTCTTCGGGGCGCGCGGTGGGGCCACGGGCTATCCGGTGATCATCGAGCGCGAGCAGTTCGCGACGTCGACCGCGATCGTCGACCTGTACCTGTACCAGCCACCCGGCTCTGGCGCGCAGATGCGATTCGCCAGCGAAACGGGTGCTTTCTCCGCCTTCGAGCCCTTCCTGGCCAACGTCCCGAATTGGAACCTCACGGCCGGCGACGGACTCAAGGCGGTCGTCGCGGAGGTGACGACGACGTCCGGCACCTTCCGCACCTGCGACCGGATCTGGCTCTCGGGCTCGGGCGACACCTCGTTCATCTTCGCCGACGGCTTCGAGTGCGACGGGACGGCGTCCTGGTCGGCGCTCGGCTCCTGACGCCTACTTCTTCGGCGGCCGGCTGGGGCGGATCTCGATCAGGCTGGGGAGGGCGCGGGCGGGGAAGTCGAGCAGGTCGGTGACGACTCTGGCGACGTCTTCCGGCTGCAGGCGCCAGGAGCCGCCGTCCTTCATCACGCCGCTGCCGAAGTCGGTCTCGACCGAGCCGGGGCAGATCGCCGCCATGCGGATGCCGAAGTGGCGCAGGTCGAGCATCGCGGCCTCGGACATGCCGACCAGACCGAACTTCGAGGCGTTGTAGGCGGCGCCGCCGGCGAACGGCGTTCTTGGCGGCGAGCGAGGCGATGTTGAAGATCCACCCCTCGCCCTGCGTCTTCATTGCCGGCGCGGCGGCGCGGATCGCGTAGAACGAGCCCATCAGGTTGGTCTCGATCGTCTCGCGGAAGTCGTCGCCCGAGATCTCGTCGACCGGCGCGAAACGGCCGAGGCCGGCGTTGTTGACCAGCACGTCGAGCCGGCCCGCCGCGTCGAGCACCCAGGCGACCAGCGCGTCGACCTCGTCCTGGCGGCGCACGTCGCAGAGGCGGGCGTCGACCCGCCCCGGGTAGCGCACGTAGAGCTCGCGCTTCGTCGACTCGACGAGGTCGGGGCTGCGCCCGCAGAAGAAGAGCCGGAAGCCGCGCTCGAGCAGCGCCTCGCCGACCGCGCGGCCGATGCCGCGGCTGCCTCCCGTCACCAGTGCGACCTTCGCTTCGCCCGCGCTCATCTCGTCCCCCTCGCGCCGCCAGTCATTCGGCAGACCCCTCGCCCGCCACGATCTCGACCCAGCGTAGCGCAACCCCCAGCCGGCGCCGGTCCGGGTTGGCGGGATCGAGATCGCAGGGGCGGCGCAGCGCCGGCGAGCGCACGACCACGCGCGCGAAGCGGCGCCGATGGTCGCCCACGGCCGGCAGCTCGGCCTCGAGCACCGGTCCGCCGGCCGCGTCGCCGGCGCGCTCGAGCGCGACCGGAAAGCCGTCGACGGTGAACCCGAGCGCGCCGAGATCGGTGCCCTCGAGCAGGTAGGCGAGGCCGACGCGCAGCATCGCCGGCTCGCCGGGCAGGGTCGACCAGGGCACCTCGAGCGCCGACTCGCGCGCCGCGCTCCACCGGAAGGCGCCGTGGCCGTCGCTCTCGGCCGGATGCCACTCGAGCCCGGGCAACGGCGCGCCGAGGTCGAGGCGGTCGCCGGCGGGCGTCTCGGCTCCCCCGGGCTCGAGCCCCTTGAAGCGGCGGCGGGCCTCGCGCCACCCCGGGGGCTGGGGCGGGTCGGGCTCGAGCGCCACGCCGCCGGTGCCGTCGGCCTGGGCGACCAGCAGCCGGGTGAGCTCGCGTTCGACCAGGTCGGGCTCGACCCGCAGGCGCTCCCAGAGCGCCGCCTGCTGGCTGACGTCGCGCAGGCGGTAGGCGTCGCGCCGCCAGCCGGCCGGGAACTTGAACGCGGTCACCCGGTTGGTGCCGACGCAGCGGGCGCCGCTCTCCCAGAGACGGTCGAAAAAGGCGTCGTCCACCGGGCGATCGGTCGCCCGCGGGTCGCCCCATCCGCCGACGGCCCGCGCCAGGTCGCGCCGGTGCGCGACCGCGCTGGGGCGCAGGTTGGGCGGAGTCCGGTGGCCGCCGCTCGGCTCGATGCCGCTCGCCACCAGCACGCCGCTCTCCTGCGAGCCGTAGTTGAGGGCGATCGCGTGGACCAGGTCGGCGTTGCGCGCGGCGGCGGTCGCGAGCAGATCCTCCAGGTGGCGAGGGTGCCAGAGGTCGTCGTGGCCGAGATACGCGACCCAGGGCGCGCGCGCGCGGGCGAGTCCGTCGTCGTGGGGCGCGGCCTGGTTGCCCGAGTTCTCGGACCGGTTGTGCCAGGCGAGGCGGGGGTCGCCGAAGCCGGCGACGACCTCGGCGCTGTCGTCGGTGCAGGCGTCGCCGATCACCAGGACCTCGATGTCGGCGACGGTCTGCGCGAGCGCCGACGCGAGCGCGAGGCGGAGCGCCGAGCTCCAGTTCCAGGTCGCGACCAGCACGGAGACGCGCGGCGCGTCGGGCTCGGGGACGGGGGGCATGGCGGGCGCACTCCTCGGAATTCGGGCTGGCCGGGGACCTTAACAGACGGGGGCTCCACCGCCCTGCCGCGTGCGGGGCGCGGGGCGTTCGCGCGGCGGGCGGGCTTGACAGGGGGCTTAGAATGCGCGTCCATGCGGAGCTCTCGCTCCTTCGCGGCGCTCGTCGCCCTGCTCCTCGCGGTCGCGCTCGCGGCGCCGTTGCCGGCTGCGCGCTGCAAGGCCGCGGCGGGCGGCGGCTGCCCGCTGATGAAGAGCGCGGCGGGCCCGCTCTGCCATCGCGCGGGCGCGATGGCCGCGCCGATGGACTGCTGCCGGACGAAGAGCGCGCCCGTGCCGGCCTCCGCGGCCGACGGTCAGCTCCAGCCGGCGCCGGTCGCTCTGCTGCCGCTCGCGGCCGACCTCGCCGCGCGCCTCGACGCGCCGCTGCCGGCGGTCGCCGTCGCGGCGCGCGAGCGCGCCGCCGAGGCGATCCACTCGCTCGGTCTCTTCACGCTCCTGTCCGTCTTCCGCAACTGAAGCGCCCCTCAGGGGAGAAGTGTGTCCGGACGGGGCCGTGCCTCGCCCGGAAACGGTCTCTGGCGTCCCGAGAGGAGCGTTGCGCATGTCCGCCGTCCGCCGTCGCAGTGCCGCCGTCGCCGCCGTCGCCGCCGCCCTCGCCGGCGCCGCCGGCGGGCAGATGACCCACCAGGCGCTCTTCGAGCCGAAGTCGCTCGAGGAGGTCGAGCGCCAGGCGCTCGCCAACGCGCCGTCGCTCGCCGCGGCGCGCGCCGACCTGGCGGCGCGCCGGGCCGCCGCCGGAGGCGCGGGGATCTTCGACGACCCGAGGCTCGAGGTCGACGCCCGCAACTTCCTGCCGGCCGGCGAGCACGACCCGGCCGAGGCGACGATCGTGCTCGAGCAGCCGCTGCCCGGGCGCGGCCAGCGCCGCGCCGCCCGCGAGCTGGCCGCCGCCGAGATCGCGCTCGCCGAGGCGGAGGCGGGCGGCGTCGAGCAGCGCCTGCTGCGCGACGTGCGCCTCGCCTGGGCGGCGATCTACGCGCTCTCGCGCGAGCTCGAAGCGCTCTCCGAGGCGCACGAGCTGCTCGACCTGCTGGTGGCCTCGGCCTCGACGCTCTACGCCGCCGGACAGACCGGGCTCGGAGCGCCGCTGATGGCGCAGCTCGAGCTCTCGCGCCACGATCTCGACGTCGAGGCGGCCGACTCGAGGCTCGCCGCCGCGGCGGCGCGGCTCGCCGCTCTCGCCGGCGGCGGCGCGAGCGGCGCGCTCCCGCGCGTCGCGGCGCTGCCCGACGTCGTGCTGCCGAAGGTCGACCCGGCGACCGCGGCGCCCTACACCCTCGAGGCGGTGATCGCGCACCGGCGCGTCCTGGTCGCCGAGAGCCGGGTCGCCGCGCTCGAGGCCGGCCTCTCGCCCGGCTTCTCGGTCGGCGGCGGCCTGCTGCTGATGGATGGCAGCGACCCCAACCTCGTCGCCCGCGTCGGCATCGAGCTGCCCTTCTTCCGCGCCCGCCGGGAGCGGCCCCGCGTCGAGGCGGCCCGCTTCGAGGTCGAGGCCGACCTCGCGCGCCGCCACGAAGCCGAGCTCGGCGCCCGCGCCGAGCTCGTCCGCTGGCTCGCCGAGGGACGCCGGCTGGAGACCGTCCGCCGCCGCTACCGGGAGGCCGTGCTTCCGCAGGGTTCGGCGGCGCTCGACGCCGCGCGCGCCGAGCTGCTCGCCGGCCGCGGCCCGCTCTCGGAGGTCCTCATGCGTTTCGAGGACTGGTACCACGACCGCGTCGATCTCGCCCGCGCCGAGGCGGATCTCTACGCCGCCTGGGCGGAGATCGAGGCGCTGCTCGCCTCGCCGCTGCCGGCTGCCCCCGAGGGAGGTTCCCGATGAGTTTCCGTTCGCACCGCGCCATCGTCGCGCTCACCCTCGCCGCCGCCGCCCTCGTCGGCCTCCTCGGTCTCACCGGCTGCCGGGGCGAGAGCCACGCCGGGGGCGAGGTCTGGTACTGCCCGATGCACCCCGACTACGTCGCCGACCGCCCCGGCTCCTGCCCGATCTGCCACATGGACCTGGTCCGACGCGAGGCGGCGGAGAAGCCGACGCTCTGGGTCTGCCCGATGCACCCCGAAGTGGTCCGCCACGAGCCGGGGCAGTGCCCGATCTGCGGCATGGATCTCGTCGGCAAGAGCGAGGGAGCGGACGCGGCGGCGGACGCGGCGCCCGGCGGCTTCGCGGCGGTCGATCTCGACCCGGAAGGGCGGCGGATCTCGGGCGTGGTGGTCGCCGCGGCGCGCGCCGGCTCGCTGGCGCGCGTCGTGCGCACGGTCGGCTCGGTGGTTGCCGACGAGCGGCGCGCGCGCCGGCTCGAGGCCCGCTTCTCGGGCTGGATCGAGGCGCTCTCGGCCGATTTCGTCGGGCGCTACCTGCGCGCGGGCGAGACGGTCGCCGAGATCTACTCGCCCGAGCTGGTCGCCGCGCAGCAGGAGTTCCTGCTCGCCCGCGAGAAGGGGCAGCAGTTCATCTCCTCGTCGATTCCGGAGGTCCGCCGTGGCGGCCAGGACCTGGTCGACGCCGCGCGCCGCCGGCTCGAGGTTTTCGGCCTGCCCGAGGAGTTCCTGGCCGACCTCGAGCGCGAGGGCAGGCCGCGGCGCAGAGTGGCCCTGGCGGCGCCGATCTCCGGCTATGTCGTCAGCAAGGGCGTGCTCCAGGGCCAGATGGTGACGCCCGGCCAGGAGATCGTCACGCTCTCCGATCTCTCCTCGGTCTGGGTCGAAGCCAACGTCTACGAGGCCGACGCCGCCAAGGTGCGCCCGGGCCAGACCGCCCGGCTCTCGCTCAGCTACGAGCCGGACTCGGTGCGCGAGGGGAAGGTCGCCTACATCTTCCCCGATCTCGACCCGGCGACCCGCACGCTGCGCGTCCGTTTCGACGTGGCCAACCGGGACCTTTCCTGGCGCCCCGGCATGTACGCCGACGTGGTGCTCGACCTCGGCGAAGTCACCGGCATCCTGGTCCCCGACACCGCCGTGCTCGACACCGGCGAGCGCCAGATCGCCTTCGTCGAGACCGCTCCCGGCCGCTTCGAACCGCGCGAGCTCGCCGTCGCGCTGCGCCGCGAAGGGCAGGCGGTGGTCTCTGCCGGGCTCGCCCCGGGCGACCGGGTGGCGGTCAAGGCCAACTTCCTGCTCGACTCCGAGTCGCGGCTGCGCGCCGCGATCTCCGGCCTCGGCGCGCGAGCTGGGCGCCGGGGCGCCGCAACCGGCGCCGACCGAGGGCCCCCGATGATCTCCCGGCTGATCGAGCTCTCGGCGAAGAACCGCGCGCTGGTCCTGCTGGCGACCGCGGCGGCGATCGCCTTCTCCGTGCACATCCTCGGAGTCATCCGCCTCGACGCGCTGCCCGACCTCTCCGACACGCAGGTCATCGTCTACTCGCGCTGGGACCGCTCGCCCGACATCCTCGAGGACCAGGTCACCTACCCGATCGTCTCGTCGATGCTCGGCGCGCCGAAGGTCAAGGCGGTGCGCGGCTTCTCGGACTTCGGCTTCTCCTACGTCTACGTCATCTTCGAGGACGGCACCGATCTCTACTGGGCGCGCTCGCGGGTGCTCGAGTACCTGTCGAAGATCCAGCCCCAGTTGCCGGCCGGCGTGCGCACCGAGCTCGGACCCGACGCCACCGGCGTCGGCTGGGTCTTCCAGTACGTCCTGCGCGACCGGAGCGGCGGCACTCGCTCGACGAGCTGCGGTCTTTCCAGGACTGGACGCTGCGCTACTCGCTCCAGGCGGTTCCGGGCGTCGCCGAGGTGGCGTCGCTCGGCGGCTACGGCAAGCAGTATCCAGATCACCGTCGACCCCAACCGGCTTGCCGCCTACGGCCTGTCGATCGCCGAGCTCGCCGACGCCGTGCGCCGCTCGAACGACGAGACCGGCGGCCGCCTGATCGAGTGGAGCGGCGCCGAGTCGATGGTGCGGGTGCGCGGCTACGCCCGCTCGGTCGAGGAGTTCGGAGCGATCGTGGTCAAGGTCGGCCCGGGCGGCGTGCCGGTCCTGGTGCGCGACGTGGCGCGGGTCGCTCTCGGCCCCGAGATCCGGCGCGGCGTCGCCGACTTCAACGGCGAGGGCGACCACGTCGGCGGCATCGTGGTCATGCGCCACGGCGAGAACGCGAAGAACGTGATCGCGCGGGTCCGGGCGCGCCTGGACGAGCTCGAGGCGTCGCTGCCCGAGGGGGTCGAGGTGGTCACCACCTACGACCGCTCGGTGCTGATCGACCGCGCCATCGGCACGCTCAAGCACGAGCTGACGATCGAGATGATCGTCGTCTCGCTGGTCATCCTGCTCTTCCTCTGGCACCTGCCCTCGGCGATCGTGCCGATCCTGACCATCCCGATCTCGGTGCTGCTCGCCTTCGTCCCGCTCTACTACTTCGGCGTCACCGTCAACATCATGTCGCTCGCCGGCATCGCGATCTCGATCGGCGTGCTGGTCGACGGCGCCATCGTCGAGGTCGAGAACGCCTACAACCGGATCCACCTCTGGCAGGGCAGGTGGCGCGGGCGCGGCGAGCTCTCGGCCGCGGCGCGCGAGGAGCGCCGGCGGGAGTTCTTCCACGTCCGGCTCGAAGCCCTGAAGGAGGTCGGCCCGTCGGTCTTCTTCTCGCTGCTGGTGATCGCGGTCGCCTTCCTGCCGATCTTCGCGCTGGTCGACCAGGAGGGGCGCCTGTTCAAGCCGCTCGCCTGGTCGAAGAACCTCGCGATGGCGCTCGCGGCGCTCCTCGCGGTCACCCTCGACCCGGCGATGCGCATGCTCTTCGCGCGCATCGACCCGTTCGAGTTCCGGCCGCGCTGGCTGGCGAGGCTCGCGACCGGCGCCCTGGTCGGCACCTACCACGCCGAGGAGGCGCACCCGATCTCGCGCGCCATCCACCGCGTCTACGAGCCGGTCTGCCGCTGGGTCGCTGGCGTGGCCGAAGACGGTGCTCGGCGTCGCGGCGCTCGTCCTCGCGCTCTCGTTGCCGATGTACTTCCGGCTGGGCAGCGAGTTCATGCCGCCGCTCAACGAGGGCTCGATCCTCTACATGCCGACCACGCTGCCCGGCCTCTCGGTCGGCGCCGCGCAGGAGCTGCTCGAGCGGCAGGACCGGGTGCTCGCGGGTTTCCCGGAGGTCGAGTCGGTGCACGGCAAGGCCGGGCGCGCCGAGACCTCGACCGACCCGGCGCCGTTCTCGATGATCGAGACGACGGTGGTGCTCAAACCGGAGCGGGAGTGGCGGGCGAAGCCGACCTGGCACGACGGCTGGCCGGAGTTCACCAAGCCGCTGCTGCGCCCGTTCTGGCCCGATCGCATCTCCTGGGAGGAGCTGATCGCCGAGCTCGACCGCGCGCTGCGCATCCCGGGCGTCACCAACGCCTGGACGATGCCGATCAAGGCGCGCATCGACATGCTGTCGACCGGTGTGCGCACTCCGGTCGGGGTCAAGGTCTTCGGCCGCGACCTCGGCGAGATCGAGCGGCTGGGCGAGGAGATCGAAGGGATCCTGCGCGGCGTTCCGGGCACGCGCAGCGTCTACGCCGAGCGGGTGGCCGGCGGCTATTTCGTGGACATCGCGCCGCAACCGCGAGCGGCTGGCGCGTTACGGCCTGACCATCGCCGACGTGCAGATGGTCGTCGGCGCGGCGATCGGCGGCGAGAACGTCACCACGACGGTCGAGGGGCGCGAGCGCTACCCGGTCAACGTCCGCTACCCGCGCGAGCTGCGCGAGGACCTCGACCAGCTCGGCCGCGTCCTGGTGCGCGCGCCGGCGGGCCAGCAGGTGCCGCTCGCCCAGCTCGCCGACATCCGGCTGGTGCGCGGGCCGGCGATGGTGCGCAACGAGAACGGCTTCCTCGCCGGCTACGTCTTCGTCGACGTCGCCGGGCGGGACGTCGGCACCTACGTCGAGGAGGCCAAGCGGGCGGTCGGCGAGCGGCTGAAGCTGCCGGCGGGCACGACGCTCGCCTGGAGCGGCCAGTACGAGAACATGCTGCGGGTCCGCGAGCGGCTGAAGCTGGTCGTGCCGGTGACGCTGGCGCTGATCTGCGTGCTGCTCTACGCGAACACCCGGTCGGGCTTCAAGACCTTCCTGATCCTGGTCTCGGTGCCCTTCTCGGCGATCGGCGCGATCTGGCTCTTCCACCTGCTCGGCTACAACGTCTCGATCGCCGCCTGGGTCGGCATGATCGCGCTGCTCGGCCTCGACGCCGAGACGGCGGTCTTCATGCTGCTCTTCCTCGACCTCTCCTGGGCGGAGGCGAAGCGGGAGGGCCGGCTCGGCACGCTCGCCGCGATCGACGAAGCGATCGTGCACGGCGCGGTCAAGCGGGCGCGGCCGAAGATGATGACGGTCGCCGCCGCGTTCATGGGCCTGCTGCCGATCCTGTTCGCGACCTCGGCCGGCGCCGACGTCATGAAGCGGATCGCGGCGCCGATGATCGGCGGCCTCGTGACCTCGTTCCTCGCCGAGCTGCTGATCTACCCGGTCGCCTACAAGCTCTGGAAGCTGCGCACGGAGAAGCGGGGTTTGGACAAAGTCTCTGGATCGGAGGCCCCGGCGTCCGCGTGACGCCGCGGCGAAGACGACAACCGGAGCGAACAGCTCCATAGAAGGGGAAGGCAGATGAAGCGATCGATGTTCGGTGCGGGCGTGGTGGCGGTTGCGGCGATGGCGATCGCGGGCGCGACGCCCGCTGCGGCCGCGGGCCAGGAGCTCGGGGGGAAGGTGCTCGCGAGCTATTACGAGATGGCGGCTGCGCTGGTGGCGGACTCGACGGCCGGCGTGGCGGAGAAGGCGGCGAGGGTCGCCGCGGACACCGGCGCGGCGGCGAAGGCCGGCGGGGTCTCCGCGGCGGAGAAGGCCGCGCTCGAGGCGATCGCCGCGGCGGCGGGCAAGGTGAACGGCAAGGACGTCGCCGCGTTGCGCGCGCAGTTCAAGGACTTCTCGAAGGCCATGGACGCCTACCTCCGCGCCACGGCGACGCCGGGCTGGTCGCTCTACTACTGCCCGATGGCCGACGGCTACTGGTTGCAGGCGTCGGAGCCGGTCGCCAATCCCTACTACGGCAAGGCGATGCTCCGCTGCGGCGACAAGGTGGAGAAGATCGGCGCCTGAGCCGATCCTCCGCCCTCAGTCGCGTTTCAGCGCGGCGCGGGCGCGGACGACCTCCGGGCGGTCGGCGCCGGGCACGGCGATCGACGCGACCTGGGTCTCGAGCGTACGGGCACGCTCGGGCAGGCCGGCGCGCTCGGCGGCGCGCGCGGCGCCGGAGAGGGCGCGCAGGCGGTTGGGCGCCTCGACCAGGTCGGCCTCGTAGGCGGCCAGCGCCTCGCGGGGGCGGCCGAGC
Source organism: uncultured Acidobacteriota bacterium (assembly GCA_963803995.1). GTDB lineage: Bacteria > Acidobacteriota > Thermoanaerobaculia > Multivoradales > JAGPDF01 > JACTMI01. The sequence continues at coordinate 42,290 of CAWDOT010000003.1, read as the reverse complement.
TCGAGCAGCAGGTCGGCGAGCAGCTCGCGCGGCGGAAGCACCGTGCCCGGGGTCACGGGGCTCTTGCCGACCCTGGCGTCGAGCTCGGCGGCGGCGGTCAGCTGCCGGACCGCCTCGTCGTTCGCTCCCCTGGCGTGCGCCAGCAGCCCGGCGGCCGCGAGGCGGGTCGCCTCGACGTGTCCGGCCCAGTCGTAGGGTCCCGGCGGCGGAGTGGCGGCGAGCTTCGCCTGCAGCTCCGCGAGCCGGGCGATCTCGGCCTCGGCGCGCGCCAGGTCGCCGCTGCGCGCGGCGCCGATGGCCCGGCCGTAGGCCGGGATCGCCGCGACGTAGGAGATGCGCGAGAGCGCCTCCGGCGGCATCGGATCCGGCAGCCGGGCCGCGGCCGCCCAGTCGCCGCGCTCGAGCGCGAGGCGCACCGGAATGGCGGCGAGGGCGTAGTAGGCGGCGAACTGCGGCGGCTTCTTCGGATCGAACAGCGCCGCCGCGCGCGCCGCGACCGCCTTCGCTTCGGCGTCCTGCCCGGTCTGCAGGTAGGCGTACGCGAGGTAGTCGAGGGCATGGAGCTCGTCGAAGGAGGCGGTTTCCGGGTAGAGGCTGCGCACCGAGTGCGCCGAGCCGGACGAGTCGAGGTTGGAAGCGATCGACTCGGGCCAGAGGCCGAGGCGGACGAAGATGTGCGACGGCATGTGCAGCGCGTGCGCCGAGCTCGGCGCGATGCGCGCGTAGCGGCGCGCCGCGTCGAGCGCGAGGTTGGCGAGCGACGGATAGTCGAGCGAGTGGATCAGGTAGTGCGCGACGCCGGGGTGCTCGGGGTGCTCGGCGACCAGCGGCGTCAGGATCTCGACCGCCTTCTTCTGCTGCGCGTAGGTGGTGTCGCGCGGCGGCGCGGTGCCGAGCAGGAGCAGCGCCTCGAAGATGCGCGCCTCGTGGTCGTCCGGATAGCGCTCGGCGATCGCGGCGAGCGCGTCGCGATAGCGCCCGGCGCGCGTGGCGTGGTCGGTGGTCTCGTAGTCGGCGTAGAAGGCGCCGATCGCCGCGATCCAGGCCTTCTCGCGCTCGCTGCCGGCGCCCGACCGCCGCCCCCTTCTGCGCCGCGGCGCGCCCCGCCGCGAGCTCGGCCGGCGTCGGCGCCGCCCAGAGCGGGTGGTACCAGGTGGCGGCGATCCCCCAGTACGCCATGCCACAGGCCGGATCCTCCGCGGCGACGGCCTCGAAGCCGGCGCGGGCGAACTCGAAGCCGAACGAGTGGAGCTGCGCGACCGCGCGCAGGAGGCGGGGCTGCACGGCGGACGAGCAGCTGTTCGCGAACTCGACCATGCCGTGGCCGGAGCCCTCGTCGCCATGATCCGCGACCGCGGGTGCGGCGGGTACGAGAGCGACCGCGACGACGGCGGATGCCAGGGGAATCCAGCGGGTACGCATGGCGTTGTCCTCCCTGCCGACTGTGGATGAAGCGCGCAGGTTGCCACAGTCGTGGCGGGGGGCAAGGGCCCTCGCAGCAGCCCCCCCGCCGCGTGGGGGGGCCGCGCGCGAGCCGCTGTAAGGTCGGCCGGCGCGCTCCGTCTGCGCCGGTGAGAGAGGAGCCCTCGACGCCATGGAACCCGACGATCCGAACGCCCCGAGCCCCGCCGCCCCGCGCCGGCGTGGACTGTCCATCCTCCCCGCCGCCTCCGCCGGCGAGATCGACCCGGTCTGCGGCATGACCGTCGACCCGAACGCCGGCAAGCCTTCGACGGTGCACGCGGGGAAGACCTGGTGGTTCTGCTGCAACGGCTGCAGAGCGAAGTTCGAGGCGGATCCGGGCAAGTACCTGGCCGGGCACCGGGAGCCGATGGGACATGGCGGCGCCCACGCCGGTCCTGCCCACGCCGCCGCTGCGGCCGCCGTGCCGGCCGGCACGAAGTGGATCTGCCCGATGGACCCGGAGGTCGAGAGCGACCGCCCGGCGCCTGCCCGAAGTGCGGCATGGCGCTCGAGCCGGCGCTGCCTCGTCGCGCCGGCGACGAAGACCGAGTGGACCTGCCCGATGCACCCGGAGATCGTCCGCGACGAGCCCGGCGCCTGCCCGATCTGCGGCATGGCGCTCGAGCCGCGCACGGTCGAGGTCGAGGAGGGACCGAACCCCGAGCTCGTCGACATGACGCGGCGCTTCTGGATCTCGGTGCCGCTCGCCGCCGCGACCCTCGTCCTGGCGATGGGCGAGATGATCCCGGGCGATCCGCTGGGCGCGACTCCTCTCGCCGCAGCTCCGGCTCTGGCTGCAGCTCGCCCTCGCGACGCCGGTCGTGCTCTGGGCCGGCTGGCCCTTCTTCCGCGCGCGGTGGCCTCGGTCGTCAACCGCAGCCTCAACATGTTCACGCTGATCGGCCTCGGCATCGCGGTCGCCTACGGCTACAGCGTGGTCGCGCTGCTCGCTGCCCGGGCCTCTTCCCGCACGCGTTGCGCGCACGGCGGCGTGGTCGCCGGTCTACTTCGAGGCCGCGGCGGTCATCACCACGCTGGTCCTGCTCGGCCAGGTGCTCGAGCTGCGCGCGCGCAGCCAGACCGGCGTCGGCGCTCGCGCGCTGCTCGGCCTGGCGCCGAAGACGGCGCGCCGCGATCGAGCGCCGATGGCGCCGAGCGCGACGTGCCGCTCGACGAGGTGCAGGTCGGCGACCGCCTGCGCGTGCGGCCGGGCGAGAAGGTGCCGGTCGACGGCGTGGTCGTCGAAGGGCGCGAGCGCGTCGACGAGTCGATGGTCACCGGCGAGCCGATCCCGGTCGAGAAGGGCCCGGGCGACCGCGTGGTCGGCGCCACGGTCAACGGCACCGGCGCGCTGCGTGATGCGCGCCGAGCGGGTCGGCGCCGAGACCCTGCTCGCGCAGATCGTCGCGATGGTCGCCGAGGCGCAGCGCAGCCGCGCGCCGATCCAGCGGCTCGCCGACCGGGTCTCGGCCTGGTTCGTGCCGGCGGTGCTGGCGATCGCCGCGCTCACCTTCGCGGTCTGGGCGACGTCGGCCCGGAGCCGCGCCTCGCCCACGCGCTGGTCAACGCGGTCGCGGTGCTGATCATCGCCTGCCCGTGCGCGCTCGGCCTGGCGACGCCGATGTCGATCATGGTCGGCACCGGCCGCGGCGCCTCGGTGGGCGTGCTGTTCCGCAACGCCGAGGCGATCGAGCTGCTCCGCGAGGTCGACACGCTGGTCGTCGACAAGACCGGCACGCTGACCGAGGGCAAGCCGCGGCTCGTCGACGTCGAGTCGGCGGCGGGCATCGAGCGAGAGCGGAGCTGCTGCGCGCTGGCCGCGAGCGCTCGAGCGCGGCAGCGAGCATCCGCTGGCGGCGGCGATCGTCGCCGGCGCCGAGGAGCGCGGCGCTCGAGCTCTCGCAGGCGCGAGGGCTTCGCGCTCGGTCGACCGGGCAAGGGCGTGCGTCGGCGACGGTCGGCGGCCGGGCGCGTGGCGCTCGGCAACGCCGCGATGCTCGACGAGGCCGGCGTCGACGCGCGGGCGATCTCGGCGAGCGCGCCGAGCGAGCTGCGCGCCGCGGGCCAGACCGTGATGTTCGTCGCGGTCGACGGCCGCGCCGCCGGGCTCGTCGGCGGTGGCCGACCCGATCAAGGCGACGACGCCGCGAGGCGATCCGCGCCCTGCACGCCGAAGGGATCCGCATCGTCATGCTCACCGGCGACAGCGCAGCGCGACGGCCGAGGCGGTCGCGAGGAGCTCGGGCATCGACGAGGTGCATCGCCGAGGTGCTGCCCGACCAGAAGGCCGAGCGTCATCGCGCGGCTGCAGGCCGAGGGGCGCGTCGTCGCCATGGCCGGCGACGGCATCAACGACGCCCCCGCGCTGGCCCAGGCCCAGGTCGGCATCGCCATGGGCACCGGCACCGACGTCGCGATGGAGAGCGCCGGCGTCACCCTGGTCAAGGGCGACCTGCGCGGCATCGTCCGCGCGCCGCGCAGCTCTCGCGCGCGACGATGGCGAACATCCGCCAGAACCTCTTCTTCGCCTTCGTCTACAACGCGCTCGGCGTGCCGATCGCCGCCGGCGTGCTCTACCCCTGGTCCGGCTGGCTGCTCTCGCCGATGATCGCCGCCGCCGCGATGAGCTTCAGCTCGGTGTCGGTGATCGCCAACGCGCTGCGGCTGCGCGGCCAGCAGCTCTGACGCGAGCGGCATCGTGATGCGTCAGCATCATGATGCATGCGCACCACGCTGGACATCGACGAAGACGTCCTGCTGGCCGCCAAGGAGCGGGCGCGGCGGGAGCGCCGGAGCGCCGGCGCCGTTCTCTCCGAGCTCGCGCGACAGGCGCTCACCGGAAGCGCGCCCTCGACCGAGGTCGCCGAACCGGAGAGCTTCTACGGCTTCGAACCGCTGCCGCGGCGCGGGGCCGTGGTCTCGAACGACCTGATCGACCGCCTGCGCGAGGAGGAGCCGGAGGGGTGAGGGCTCTCCTCGACGTCAACGTCCTCGTCGCGCTGCTCGACGCCGACCACGCCGACCACCGCCGCGCCCGCGCCTGGCTGGAAGCAGAGATCGCCGCGGGCTGGGCTTCCTGCGCGATCACCGAGAACGGCTTCGTGCGCGTCGTGAGCCAGCCGCGCTATCCGAGCCCGGTGCCGGTCGCCACCGCGATCGATCGTCTCGCCCGCGCGGCGCGCGGTGCGCACCACGCCTTCTGGCCCTGCGACGCGAGCCTGCTCGACGCGCGCGCGATCGATCGCAGGCTTCTCCACGGGCCGCGTCAGGTGACGGATGCCTACCTCCTCGCCCTCGCCGTCGCCCACGGCGGCCGCCTCGTCACCTTCGACGGCGCGATCCCGCTCGCGGCCGTCGAAGGAGCGAGCGCGGCTCACCTGGTCCGGCTCTGAGGCGACGCCGCCGGCGGCGATCCACGCCCTCCACGTCGAGGGGATTCGGGTCGTCATTCTGACCGGCGACCCTTAGCGCATCGCGGCGGCGGTGGCGAGAGATCTCGGACTCGACGAGGTGATCGCCGGGGTGCGGCCCGACCCGAGGGCCTACGTCGTTGCGCGGCTCCCGGCCGAAGGTCGATCGCAACGCGCTGCGGCTGCGCAGGGGCTGGCTCTGACGGGCTTCGGGTGTAATCTGCTTCGAGGCTCTCGTGGTGCCTCGATGTCGCCCCCTCCCAGCGCTCGCCTGTCTCTCCTTCGCCCGCGGAGTTTCTCTCCGATGGTCGCGGCGATCCTCGCGCTCGCGGTCGCGGCGCCCCGCCCGGCCAACCCCATCCCGCCCGCCGCCATCCCGCCGGCCGCCATCGCACCGGCCGAAATGGAGCCGCTCCGGATCACGCAGGCAGGCCTGAGGACGATCCGCGACGGCATCGGCGCCTGGCTATCGGACCAGGTGAGCCGACCGCTGTCGCGCGCGGGAACCGGCTGCGACGACCCGTTCGACGTCACCACGGTCCCGGCGATCAAGTACCCGGTGCTCGAGGCACTGCTGGTTCCGGTCTATCTCGACACGCCGCCCGAGCTCGACGGCTGGGGGAACCCGTATGAGTTCCGTCTCGCCGTCACCAATCCGCTCGCGCCACATGTCGCCGTGGTCCGGAGCGCCGGAGCGGACGCAACATTCGAGGGCACCCTCTACGAACGAGCGGACACGACGACGTTGAAGGAAGACCTCGTGGTGCTCGACCTGTCCTGGCTGCGGCGGCCGGGGCCGGCGCTGCTCGATCCACGCTCGCGTCTGGACCGCGCGCAGCGGGAGATCGCCATGATGAGCGCGGGGATGCTGAGCTGGGTCATCGATCAAGTCAGCCGGACCGGAGCCTTGCTCGGCGAGGCGGTCGATCTCGGGCTCTTCCCGCCGATCAGCGCGGCGGATCTGCGATCGCTCCTGATCGAGAGCTGCACTTTCTACTACGTCCCCTACGTGCCGGAGCTCGATCCCTGGGGCATCCCTACGACTACTTCCTGGACGTCGAGGATGTCCTCCACTTCGAGGTCGTCGCAGTGCGCGGCCGCGGTCGCGACGGCCTCGCCGAGGGCTCGGTCTACGAGACCGGCGTCTTCCCGGCCCACCAGCTCGATCGCGACACGGTTCTCGCCGACGGCCTGGAGGTTCGGGTCCCCGACGATCTCGCCGCGCTGATCCACCTCGAGGATTTCGAGAGCGGCGACATCCGGCACTGGTCGGCTGCAGGTCCCTGACCGGTCGACTCGATCTCGAAGGACCTCATCTCGCCGCGGTGCTCGAGTGCATCGAGCGTGCGACCTGCGTCCGCAGTCCCGCGCGGTGTGAGCGACTCCACATTCCGGGCGCCGTGGTGGTCCCCGGTTTGCACTCCTCTCCCGCGCACGGAAAGGAGAGCGACATGACCGACGTTCGCACCCAGAGAAACATCGCGGTGGGCGCCGCCGTGGCGGTGCTCGCCGTCCTGATCGGATTCCTGCTCGGCCGCGGCACCGGCGGCGGCGCGACGGCGCGGCCCGAGTTGGGCCAGGTGGAGCCGGTCGCTGCCGCGCCGGCCAGCCCGGCGCCCGGGACATCGGCGGCGACGACTCCCGCCGCGCCCGCGCCGGTCGCCGCGACGCCACGTCCGGCGTATCGGCCTCCGGCTGCGGCGCCGAGCCGCCCCGCGGCGACGGAGCGTCCGGCAGGCGAGCGCTGGACGCAGGAGGAGACGCGTCCGGCGGAGAGCGCGCCGGCGGCGCCTGCGCCGCAACCCGCAACGCCGGTGACCGTGCCCGACGGCACGCAGCTCTCGCTCGCGTTGACCGCGCCGCTGTCGAGCCAGACCGCGCAGGTCGGCGACGGCGTCAGCGCCGAGCTGACCGAAGCGGTCGTCGTCGAGGGCCGGGTCGCGCTGCCCGCCGGCACGCGCGTCGCTGGGCGCGTCACCGAGGCGCACGCGCTCGCCAAGATCGGCGGCCAGGCACGCCTCTCCTTCTCGCTCGACACCGCCGTCGTCGACGGCCGCGAGGTTCCGATCGCCGCGCACTTCGCGCGCGTGGGCAAGAGCGAGACCGGCAAGGACGCCGCGACCATCGCCGCCGGAACCGCGATCGGCATCATCCTCGGCAACCAGTCGAAGAGGAACGACCGTGGCAAGGTGATCGGCGGCGTGCTCGGCGGCGCGGCCGGCACCGGCGTCGCGGCCGCGACCAAGGGCGAGACGATCGAGCTGCCCGCGGGCACCGGGCTGCGCCTGACCCTGCGCGGGGCGGTCACCGTCCGCGGCTGAGCGGGCCGCGGCCGGGCTGTAAGGACCTAGCGAGGCTTCCGTCTGCTCTCTTGCAGGCCAACGAGAGGAGCAGCCATGACCGAGAAGACCCCGCAGGAAGTCGAGATCGTCGTCCAGCGCGGCTACCACCCGAACCGCGCCATCCTGACCGCCGGAACGCCGGCGCGGATCGCCTTCTTCCGCCAGGGTGCCGGCGAGCGCCGCGAAGAACCGCGAGCTCAGCCAGCCGCCAGGCGCTTCGCCTCTCGCTGCACCACGCGGTGGGCCTTCGGCCTCCGCGCCAGCGCGGCCCAGGCTTCGTCCAGGTCGCCGGGGCGCTCGGACTCGAGCAGCGCGATCAGCGCGGCAGCCTGCGCACGGTCCTTGCGCGCCTTGGCGCTCTCCGAGACCGGGCGCTCGCCCGCGGTCCAGAGCTTGTGCAGCGCGTAGCGGCCGGGTCGGGGCACCCGCACCAGGACCGCGCGATTCGACAGCACCACCGCGGGTACCGGCTCCTCGATCAGGTAGTCGAGCATCGGCAGCGCCTGTGCCGAGAGGCCGAGCGACTCGATCCGCACCAGTCCGGGGCGCGCCCGCGAGCGCGCGGGGGCGAGGAAGTCGACCCGCAGGTCGCGGCCGCGGACCTTGAACGAGGTCGACGGCTCGCGCGGATCGAGGCCGGGTACCGGGAGGAATCCGAGACCGGCGAGGCGTTCGGCCACGGGAGGCGCAGGCTCTGCGGAGCTCGCGAGGGCGATCGCCAGATCGTGGGCGACGTCGATGTCCTGCGTGCGCAGCGCGGCCGCCGGCACCGTCACTCCCAGCAGGTTGCCGTAGACGCGATAGGCCTGGGTTCCGATCAGCACCCCCCCGCGCCGGAAGAGCCCGAGGTCCGCGAGGAGAGCGAGCACCTCGGCCACCGCCGTCTCCTCGCGCAACGCGCCGCCGCGCACCGCCATCGTCGCGAGCCGGGCGAGCGCTTCCCGATCCGCGGCGAGACTCTCCCGCTCGGCAAGCCTCTGGTCCAGTTCGGCGCGCAGTTCCGGCGCGTCCGGGCCGAGGTAACGCTGCGCGGTCCGGTTCCCTCTGCGGATCTGCCAGTAGAGGTAGCGCCGGCCGCGGATCTCCTTGGCGACGGGCCCGCCCGGCAGCGCTCCCGCAGCGTTCTCGAGACGCTCGACCGCGAGCGCCTGGTCGAGCAACTCGGCGTAGACCGTCGTGACGGTCGCGGGCAGGCGGGCGCTGGCCATGTGCGAATTATACGCTAACTTATTGCGACGAGCGTATAAGAGCATCTTCCGGCACCCCGGTGCGCCGCCCGGGCATCGGCTAGACTCGGCCGCCATGACCGGGCGCCGCGCTCTCGCGCTCCTGATGCTGCTCGCGCTCGTCGCGCCGATCGCCGCGCTCGCGGCCGCCGGCGGTTGCGAAGACGAGTGCGAGCCCGGCTGTGGCGACTGCGGGCTCTGCCTCGGCGCCGCGATCGCGCCCGCCGACGCGCCGGGCGTGCGGGCCTCCACCACCGCGGTCGCGGTCTCCGGGTACCCGATCCGCCGCTGCACTCCGCCCCGCGGCGTACCCGAGCCGGTGCCGCTCCCCCGCGACTAGTCGTCTTCGGTCTCGACTCCGGACGATCGATTCGACCGCGCGCCGCAGGGCGCGTTGCGGGGAGGATTCCATGCAGCGAAGCACTCTGTTGGCGGGCGCGCTGGCGCTCGCCGGGATGCCGGCGCCGATCGGCGCCGAGGTCGGGACCGCAGCGCCGGTCGCGTTCACCGAGCTCGCTGCCGCGCGCCGGCCTCATCCGGCCGAGCTCGAGGCCGAGGAGCGGTTGGCGGCCGCCCGCAGGGTCCTGGCGCGATCGTCCGGGCCGGTGCTCGGCGGGCCGCAACTCTCCGTGGCGGCGGGGCCCCGACGGTTCGAAGGCGGGGAGACCCGTACCGACGTCGCGGTCGGCCTGGAGCTGCCGATCCTCGGGGCGCGCGCCGAGCAACGGGCGCTCGCCGAGGCGCTCGCGGCGGCCGAGCCGCTGCTGCGCGCCGCTGCGGGCGCCGAGGCCGAGCTCACTCTCGCCACGGCGTACGGCGAGCTCTGGCGGCTCGACGCGCTCGCGACGCTGCGCGCCGAGGATCTGGCGCTCGTCGAGCGCTGGCTCGCCGCGACCCGGCGCAGGGTCGCGGAGGGGGCCGACCCCGCCTACGAAGCGACCCTGGTCGGCGGCGAACGGGATCGCGCGGCGCTCGAGCTCGAGCGGACGCGAGGCGCGGTCGCGGCCGCGCGCGAGGCGCTCTCGGCGCTCGTGCCTCTGCCCGGAGGCGACCTGCGCCTCTCGCCGCCGACCGAGCCGCCCGCCTGTTCTCCCGGCGCCGGGAGCTCGGAGCTCGAGCGCGCGGCGCGCGCCCGCGCCGATCTGGCGATCGCCGAGGCCGGGCTCGCCACCCGCGCCGAGAGCGCGCGCTGGGCGCTGGCGAGCGATCTCGCGCGCGAGGGCGACGAAGACGTCGCCCGCCTGGGGCTCGCGTACCGTTTCCCGCCGCGCGGCGAGAGGCTGGCGCTCGACGAGCTGCGCGCGGCGGCGGCCGCGGCGGAGCGGCGCGCGACGGAGCTCGAGCTCGCCCGGCTGGCCGCCCGCCGGGAGGCGGCGCGCGCGCGGCTCGCCGGTACCGCCCCCCGCAGCGGAGACGACGAGCTCGCCGCCGGCGTCACGGCCCTCGAAGCGCGCCTCGCCGAAGGCAGGTCGCGGCCCTCCGACGCACTGCCGCTGCGCCGTCAGCTGCTCGCCGCGCGCGAAGCGGCGATCGACACCCGCGCCGAGCGCGCGCTCGCCGCCGCCGAGCTGGCGGCGCTCTGTCCCAGAACCCCGTCCGGAGTCGCGCCATGAGACTCGTCGTCCGCCGGTCGTCCACGCCGCCGCTCGCTCTCGCCCTGCTCGCGCTCGCCGCCTGTTCGACGGAGCCCGACGCCGCGTCGCACGACGCACACCATGAGGAGGACGCCGGACCCGCGGGCGGGGCGGAGGGGCACGAGGAAGCGGGCGGCGCCGCGCTCGACCTCGCCGGCGTGCGCGGCGTGACCTTCGCGCCGGTCGGCGAACCACGGGAGGAGGGCGCCTGGTTCGCGGCCGAGGCGATCGCCGATCCGGGCGCGCTGACCGTGGTCTCGACGCCGGTGGCGGGGCGTCTGGTCGCGCTGCTCGCCACGCCGGGCACGCCCGTCGCCGCCGGCGCCGCGGTCCTCGAGATCGAGAGCGCCGAGCTCGCCGACCTCGGCGCGGCCTGGATCTCGGCCGACGCGCGCAGTGCGCGCGCGGCGCGCGATCTGGAACGCGAGCGCCGGCTGCTCGCGGCGGGCGCCACCGCCCGACGCGACGTCGAAGCCGCCGAGGCGGAGGCCGCGGTCGCGGCCGCCGATCGGGAGGCCGCCCGGCTGGCCCTCGCCGGCCGCGGGCTCGACCCGGCAAGTGTCGGCGCGCGCCTGGTCCTGCGCGCGCCGCGCGCGGGCACGCTCGCGACGTACGAGGCCGCGGTCGGCGAGACCGTCGCCGCGGGCGCGCGGCTGGCCACGATCGTCGCGTCCGGCGCGGCCCGCGTGCAGGTCGAGCTCCCGCTGCCGGGACCCCAGGCGTGGCGCGCCGGTGCGACGACCGAGGTCCGGCGCAGTGACGGGCGCGTCTGGAGCGCGATCGTCGAAGGAACTCCGCCGGCGCTCTCGCCGACGACGCGGCGCTTGGGCTATCTGCTGCGCCTCGTCGGCGGCGCCGAGGGAGATCTGCCGCTCGCGGGCACGCCGCTCGAGGCGCGCGTGCCGCTGGCGCGCGCGGTCGTCCTGCCGCAGGAAGCCCTGCAGCAGATCGAGGGCGTCTGGGGCGTCTTCGTGCGCGCGGGGGAGCGACGCCGAGCTGCGTCCCGTGCGCAAGGGACCCGAGCTCGGCGGCGACGTGATGGTGCTCGACGGCGTCGCGCCGGGCGAGATCGTGGCGACCGAGGGCGCCTACCTGCTCAAGGCGCTCTGGCTGAAGCGCGCCGGAGGAGGCGAAGGCCATGACCACTGACGGCGCGCCGCAGCCACCCGATCGGCACGACTCGGCGACTCACCTGCGGGCGCGGCGCTGGTTCGAGGGGGTCCTCGCGCGGCGCGGACTGATCTTCTCGCTGGCGACGGCCTGGGCGCTGTTCGGGGCCTGGACGTTCTCGACCCTGCCGCGCGACCTCTTCCCCGACCTCGCGCTGCCGACCGTCCAGCTCCTGATCCAGAGCCCGGGCCGCAGCGCGGCCGAGCTCGAGCTCGCGGTGGCGCAGCCGGTCGAGCAGGCGCTCGCCGGCCTCCCGGGCGTCCACCGCACCACGTCGACGACGCAGTCCGGGGTGGTGCAGGTCATCGTCGCCTTCGAATCGGAAGTCGATCCCTGGCGCTCGCGCCAGCTGGTGGCCGAGCGGCTCGCCCAGGTGGCGGGGGCGTTCCCCGAGGGCACCGCGGCGCCGCTCCTGACCTCGGTCGCCGGCCGACTCCAGGAGATCCAGGAGCTGGTGCTCGACGGCCCCGCGGTCGATCCGATGCGGCTGCGCGACCATGCCGTCCGGGTGCTCGTGCCCCGGCTGCAGTCGGTGCCCGGGGTCGCGCGGGTCGAGATGCTGGGCGGCGAGGGGCGCCAGATCCAGATCTCGGTCTCGCCCGAGAAGATGCGGACCGCCGGGGTCTCGCTCGGCCAGGTGGTCGAGGCGCTCGAGGGGAGCGCGCAGGATGTCTCGGCCGGCGTGCTCGAGGTTCGGGACAAGCAGTGGAACGTAACCGTCGCGTCGCTCGCGCGGCGCCCCGAGGCGATCGCGGCGCTGCCGGTGCACACCGCCCACGGGCTGGTCGCGCTGGGCGACGTCGCCGAAGTGCGCGAGGTGCCCGAGTTCCGCACCGGGCTCGCGCGCTTCCAGGGCTTCGAGGCGGTCTCCTTGCGCGTGATCCGGCAGCCGGCGGCGGAGACCCTGGCGACCGCCCGCCGCGTGCGCGCGGCGCTGCCCGAGCTCCGGCGGACGCTGCCCGAGGGGATGTCGCTCACGCTCTTCTACGACCAGGGGAGCCTGGTCGAGCATGCGCTCGGCGGCGTCGGCAACGCGCTGATGATCGGCGCGCTGTTCGTCGCCCTCGTCCTCGTCCTGTTGCTCGGCAGCGTGCGCGGGGCCGCGATCGTGATCGCCCTGCTGCCGCTCGCCACGCTCGGCGCGGCGATCCCCCTCGCTGGGCTCGACCTCGGGCTCAATGCGATGACCCTCGGCGGACTCGCCATCGCCGTCGGCCTGCTGGTCGACGCCGGCGTGATCATGGTCGAGAACCTGGCGCACCGCCTCCACGAGCACCGCGCCGCGGCCGGCGCTGGTGGCGAGCCGCGCCGCGCCGAGGCGTCGCGCGCGCGGGTGATCGCGCGCGGCGCGGCCGAGGTCGCGGCGCCGATCGCCACCGCCGTGCTGGTGATCCTCGCCGTGTTCGTCCCGCTGCTCGCGCTGGGCGGGGTCGCAGGCAAGCTCTACGCGCCGCTCGCGGTGGCGGTGGCGGCGGCCATGGCCCTGTCGCTGGTCTTCTCCTTCACTCTGGTGCCGGCCCTGGTCGACCGCTTCCTGCCGCCGGGCGCCCGGCTCGACGAGCCCCGCCTGGTCGGCGCGATCAAGCGCCTCTACCGGCCCGCGCTCGACTTCGCGCTGCGCCGCGGCGCGCTGGTCCAGGTCCTCGCGCTCGGCCTCTCGGCGGCGGCGCTCTGGCTCGGCACGCGCCTCGACTCGGATTTCCTGCCGGCGCTCGACGAGGGCGCGCTGATGGTGCAGACGGTGCTGCCCTCCGACTCGAGTCTGGCGGCCATCGACGCCGCCAACCGGCAATTCGAGGAAGCGCTCGGCGGCGTCGCGGGGATCGCCTCGGTCTACCGCCGCACCGGCCGGGGCGAAGTGACCGAGGATCCGATGCCGACCTATCTCTCGGACGTGCTGGTCGTGCTCGAGGACGGCGCCGCCGCGGCGGCCGTCGAGGACGAGGTCGCGGCGATCGCCGAGCGGATGCCGTTCGCGGTCGAGATCACGACCCCGATGAACATGCGCATCTCCGAGGGGATCGGCGGCACGCCCGCCGACATCCAGGTCGAGCTGTTCGCGGCGGACCTGGCCGCGGTCACTGCCCGGCAGGCCGAGATCCAGCGTCTGCTCGCCGGAGTGCCGGGAGTCGCGAGCGTCGCCGTGGACACCGGGGCCCCGCTGTCGTCCTGGCGGATCGTGCCCGACGAGGCGGCGCTGCGGCGGCTCGACGTGCCGCGCCGGGCGCTGCTCGAGACGGCGAGCGCCGCGCTCCAGGGGATCCCCCTCGCGCCGACGTTCGACGGGCCGCAGAAGATCGAACGGGTGGTGCGCTTCCCCGCCGACGGGCGCCTCACCGCCGAGAGCCTGAAGCGCCTGCCGATCGTCGTCGAGGAGGGGCGCATCGTCGAGCTCGGTCAGGTCGCGTCGATCGTCGAGGCGCCGACCCCGTCGATGCTGAAGCGCAAGAACGGGCAGCGCCGCCTCGGCTTCAACGTGCGCACCGCGGGGGATCTCGGGGGAACCGCCCGGCGCATCGAGGCGGCATTGGCGGGTTTCGAGCTGCCGGCGGGGGTGAGCGTCGGCCTCGCGGGCAAGGTCGAGGAGGCGCGCGAGACCGAGCGCCGGCTGGGCGTCGCCTCCGCGGTCGCCCTGGCGCTGGTCGTCGCGCTGCTCTACCTGGCGCTCGGACGCTGGCGCGAGGTCGCCGTCGTGCTCGGCACCCTGCCGATCGCGCTGGCGGGCGGCCTGGTCGCGCTCTGGCTGGCGCGCGAGAGCTGGAACGCGAGCTCGATCGTCGGCGTCATCGGACTGTTCGGCGTCGCGGTGCAGAACAGTCTCGTGCTGATCACCCAGACCCGGGAGCTGGTGGCACGGGGCGCGCCGTTCATCTCGGCGCTGCGCGAGGCCGCCATCGGCCGGGTGCGGCCCAAACTGATGACCGCCGGCGCCGCGATCCTCGGCCTCCTGCCGATGCTGCTGGGTTTCGGCGGCTCGGAGCTCGAGCGCCCGCTCGCGGTGGTTCTGGTCGGCGGGCTGGTCACGTCGACGCTGTTCACTCTGCTCGTCCTGCCCGCCGTCTACGCACGGTTCGGAGCGCCCCGGCAGTAGGATCGCGGGCACCACCGACGCCCGCGAGAGGAGCGGCACCGATGACCGACGTCGACCAGGCGATCCAGACCCAGCTCGCGAACATCCAGAAGAAGACCGGCAAGTCGCTCGAAGAGCTCCACGCCTGGCTCGCGTCGCGCGGGCTCGCGAAGCACGGCGAGCTGCGCGACGCGGCCAAGAGCGGGCTCGGGCTCGGCCACGGCGACGCCAACACGCTGGTCACGCTCTATCTGCGCTCGACCGGAGCGTCGGCCGCGCCGGCGGCGAGCCCGGACGCCGCCGTCGACGAGATCTACGCCGGGCCGAAGGCGGCGCTGCGCCCGGCGCACGACGCGGTGATGGCGGCGATCGCGAAGCTCGGGCCCTTCGAGATCGCGCCCAAGAAGGGCTACCTCAGCCTGCGCCGCAAGAAGCAGTTCGCGATGGTGGGTCCCGCGACGAAGACCCAGGTCGAGATCGGAATCAACGCGAAAGGCCTCGCCGCCGGCGAACGCCTGGTCGCGCTGCCGCCCGGCGGCATGTGCCAGTACAAGGTCCGGATCTCGACTCCCGCCGAGGTCGACGCCGAGCTCGTCGCCTGGGTGCGCGTCGCTTACGACGCGGCCGGGTGAGAGCCCCGCGGAGCCGGCGGCGTGCCGATTGACATCATGATGCGTTGTTCCTAGCATCATGACGATGCGCACGACCGTGACTCTGGACCCGGAGGTCGCGGAGCGGCTCCGGCGCGAGATGCAGCGCACCGGCAAGAGCTTCAAGGCGACGCTCAACGAGGCGTTGCGCGAGGGGCTCGCGCGGCGGCGGGCGGTCGCCGGCGCGCCGCCGTTCACCGTCGAGGCGCGTCCTCTGGGCGTCGCGCCCGGCCTCGACTACAGCAACGTCGCGGAGCTGCTCGAGGTGGCCGAGGGCCCCGGACACCGATGATCCTCTGCGACGCCAACCTGCTGCTCTACGCGTACAACTCGAGCGCGCCGGAGCACGACCGGGCGCGGACCTGGCTCGAGAAGAGCCTGAGCTCGCCGCAGCCATTCGCTCTCTGCTGGGCGACGATCGGAGCCTTCCTGCGCCTGACGACGAACCGCGCGGTCTTCCCCGCGCCGCTCACTCTCGGCGAGGCGACCCGCGCCGTCGACGCCTGGCTCGCGCGTCCCATGGTGGTCCTGCTCGAGCCGGGCCCTCGCTACTGGGACATCGCGCGCCCCCTGCTGGAGGATTCGAACGCCCGCGGCCCGCTGGTTCCGGACGCGTTGTTGGCCGCACTGGCGCTCGAGCACGGAGCGACGCTCGCCACCCACGACCTCGATTTCCGCCGCTTCGAGGGCCTGCGGCTGCTCGATCCCCTCGCGGCCTGAGCGGACCGCCCCGAGGGGTGGGCGGCGGAGCGGTGGAGCGAGCGAAACTGACGGGCGAACAGGAAGCGTGCGGCGCGCCGGGAACCGCGCGGCCGCCGCGCGCCTCTTCAGTACCGAGGAGATACCCCGATGAAGCTCCGCATTCCGTCGCTCGCGCTCGCCGCGCTCGCCATCGTCGCCGCACCGCTTCTCGCCCAGGACGCTCCGGCCGCGAAAACCGGGCACGACCACCAGGGCGGCGGCCCGCCGGTCTACGACCTCGCCGCCGAGACGACGCTCACCGGCAAGGTCGCCGAGGTCCTGCCGCAGTCCTGCCCGAGGGCCGGCATCCACGTCCGCCTGACCACCGCCACCGGCGACGTCGAGGTCGGCCTCGGGCCGGGCGCCTACCTCGCGGAGATCGGCGCCGGCTTCTCGACCGGCGACGAGATCGCGGTGACCGGCTCGAAGCCGAAGAACGACGCGCCCGCCGACTTCCTCGCCCGCACCGTGAAGAAGGGCGAGGCGACCTACGAGCTGCGCGACGCCGAGGGCGCGCCGCGCTGGGCGATGACTGGCGGCGCCGGCTGCGCGATGAAGGGTGGCCAGGGCAAGGGCCACCGCCACGGCGCGCAGGCGCAGGGCGGCCAGGGCAAGGGCTGCGGCTGCTGCAAGCACGCCCCCGCCGAGGGTTGAGCGCGCCCGGGATCTCCGGGACTCGAAGAGGGTGAGCGTGACCGCGACTGCCGTATCCCCGCGCGAGATCGACGTCCCCACCTGGGAAGCGATCCTGCTGCGCGCGGGTGTGCTCCGCGAAGAGGACACCACGCTCGCCGGTCCGATCCGCCTGCTCGTCTTCGACGGCGAGCACTGGGTGCAGGAGCAGGCGCCGGACGGCCGCCTTCTGCTCCGCCGATTCGACGACCGTGCGGCGGCCGACGCGTTCGTCGACCGCCGGCTGGGAACCTACGACCGCATGTGGGACGGCTGCGGCTGCAGGATCGACTACGACGAGCCCTGAACGTCCCGCCGAGGAGGCAGCGATGATCCGTCGCGACTGGGTGCTGTCGTTGGGACTCACGGCCGCGCTCGCCGGCGGGGCCGCCATTCTCTTTCCGCAGACTCCCGCTCCGTTGCCCGGCGCCCTGCCCGAAGCGCAGCTCGCGCAGGCGCGGCAGGCGGCGGACGCGGTGATGGCGAGAGTGCGCGGGCTGCTCGAGCAGGAGATGTCCCGCGGCGGCCCCGCGGCGGCGGTCGAAGCCTGCGCCGAGAAGGCGCAGGGCGCGACCCGCGAGGAGGCGGCGAAGTCGGGCCTCTCCGTGCGCCGCGTCTCGCTGCGCTACCGCAATCCCGCCGACGCCCCCGACGACTACGAGCGCGCCGCGCTCGAGCGGCTGGCGGCGGAGATGAAGGCGAAAGGGCTGCCTCCCGAGGTCGCCGAAGTCGTGACCCCGGCGGGCGGCGGCGCCGCGGAGCTGCGCTACCTGCGACCGGTGGTGGTGGCGCCCCACTGCCTCGCCTGCCACGGTCAGGCCGCCGACCTCGCCCCCGGCGTCGCCGAGATCCTCGCCCGCCGCTTCCCGGACGACCCCGCCACCGGCTACGCCGCCGGCGACCTGCGCGGCGCGGTGAGCGTGCGGGTGCCGCTGGCCAGCGCCGGGAGGTAACGGCCCCCGCCCGCCTCGCGGGAGGTTGACAGGCTCTCCGAGGAGGCGTACGAGAGGAGCAGTCGCTCCCCGGCGAGGAGGGTCGAGGCATGCTCGCGGCCCCTGGACCTCCAGCAGTCCCGAAGCCTCTCGCGTTTCTCGCCGAGGCCTCGAATCGACGGTCCCGATCCCGCCTCGCCTCGAAGCCACGATCTTCCCTTGGGCCTCCAAGCTGGAGTCGACGCGCACGCCGGAGCGCCCGACCGCGGGCGCGACGAACGCCGCCGGCCGTCCTGTCTCTCTCGATTCCTCGGCGTAACCGTATGTGGATCCATGACACGAGGAGGTTCGAACCATGCCTGCGAAGTGCTCTCTCCGCGCCGCGCTGCTGCTTTGCATCGTCGGCTTCGCGCTCCTGCCCGGCGTCCTCGCGGCGCAGCTCTCGGCCGTCCATTCGCAGCTCTGGCAACAGGGCGCCGAGGGCGTGCCCGGAGAATCCGAGCAGAACGACAAGTTCGGGTCGGGCCTGGCCGCCGGCGACTTCGACGGCGACGGCTTCGCGGATCTCGCGATCGGAGTTCCGGGGGAGGACTTCGCGATTCCGCCCGACGGCTTCCGCACCGACGCCGGGTCCCTGACCGTCCTCTACGGGACCCGGGACGGTCTCGCCAGCGGCCGAGCCCAGGTCTGGAGCCAGGCCAATCTCCTGCTCCAGGGCTCTCCCGAGGACGGCGACGAGTGGGCGACGACTCTGGCGACCGGGGACTTCGACGGGGACGGCTACGACGATCTCGCGATCGGTGCGCCTTACCACGACGACGGCGCGGAGGAGAGGACCGGAGAGATCCAGATCCTCTACGGGTCGGCCTCCGGTCTCGGCTCGTCGGGCAACCAGAGCTTCTCGACCTTCTTCTTCTCCGCCGAATGGACGGGCTATCTTCAATATTGGGCTCGCGCTGGCCGCGGGCGACTTCGACGGCGACGGTCGGGACGATCTCGCGGTCGGCGCCCCCGGTGCTTCCGACAAGACCGGTTCCGGCAGTCATGCGACCGGAGCCGTCCTCCTCTATTACGGCAGCGACTCCGGCCTCGTCGCGCCCACCTTCTCGAATGACTACTGGGAGCCGGCGGATCTGGCGTTCAGCTGGGCCAGCGACCGCATCTCCTACTTCGGGCGGGCGCTCGCGACCGCGGACTTCAACCTGGACGGCTACGACGAGCTCGTGGTCGGCGCTCCGGACTCCGCGTGCTACCCGATCACGGATCCGCTCACCCTCTGCGGCTCGGTGCACATCCTGCGCGGCTCGGCCGGCGGCCTCGACAACACCGAGGACTACCTCGACCGCGGCTCGAGCCCGGGCGCGTACTTCGGCGAATCGCTCGCGACCGGCAGGTTCGTGGTGGCGCCGCCCCCCTCGGTGCCCGATCTGGCGATCGGCAGCCGCCGGGCGGACCCTCCCGGCGCGCAGGACGCGGGCTGGGTGCTCGTCTGCCGCTGCTCCCTGACCGTCAGCTGCACTTCCTGTTCGCTCTGGGATCAGGACTCGGACGGCGTCTCCTCCGCTCCAGAGGCGTACGACTACTTCGGAGAAGCTCTGGCCAGCGGGTACTTCGACGGGGCCGAAGGCGAGGACCTGGCCATCGGAGTCCCCGGCGAGGACTGGGCGACCGACGACGCCGACGGCCTGGTCCAGATCCTGAGCGGCGGGACCTCCATGACGGCCCCCAGCGGGCAGAACTGGAGCCAGTTCGCGGCGGGTGTTCCGGGCGTCGCGGAAGATGGGGACGTCCTCGGAAAGTCCCTCGCCACGGGCGACTTCAACGGCGACGGGCGGGACGATCTCGCGATCGGCGTACCGCAGGAGGACATCGGCAGCGAGATCTCGGGCGCGAACGCCGGCGCGGTGATGGTGATCTACGCGCTGCCCCCGGGCCACCTGTTCTCCGACGACTTCGAGGTCGGCGACACGTCCCGCTGGAACTGAGCCCGCCGGAACGGGCCGGTCAGTACCCCTCGCCCTCCGCCGCGGCCTGCACCTTGCCGCGGTGGAAGCGGAAGAGGAAGGCGGCGTAGGCGATCGCCAGCAGGAGGCCGACCGGCCACCACCAGAGGCCGCGGGTGAGCGAGGTCGCGCTCGCCGCGGAGTTCATCGCGGTCAGCGAGAGCGCCGGGTCGGTCGCCGACTTCAGCATCGTCGGGTAGATCGACGCCGCCGTCGCCGCCAGGATGCCGAGCAGGAAAGCGGCCGAGCCGAGGAACGCGGCGAGGTCGCGGCCGGCTCGGCGGTGGACGAAGCTCATGGCGATTCCGACGACCGCGAGCAGGGTCGCGAGCCAGGCGAGCGGACGGCCCGGGATGCCGGCGAAGACCTCCGGCGCGACGCTCGCGGTCGCCACGCTGGCGGCGAGCCAGAGCACGACCACCGCCGGGAAGAGCCGCCCGGCCCACGCGCGGCTCCGCTCGTGCGACCGCTCCGTCGGTCTTCCAGGCGAGGAAGAGCGCGCCGTGGTGGACGACCGCGACGAGCGCGAGCAGGCCGGCGAGCACCGTGTACCAGTCGAGGATGCCGAGCGCGCCGGACGGCGAGAACGAATCGAAGAGCGGCAGCGCGAACCAGCCGCTCTCGTCGAGCGGCACGCCGCGCAGGAGGTTGCCGAGCGCGGCGCCGAAGAGCACCGGCGCGAGCGTCGAGGCGAGCCAGAAGGTGCCGTCCCAGAAGCCGCGCCACATGCCGTCGCCGACGTGCGAGCGGAACTCGATCGCGATGCCGCGCAGGATCAGCACCCAGAGCACCAGCATGATCGCGAGATAGAAGCCCGAGAGCCCGGAGGCGAGCACCTTCGGGAAGGCGAGGAAGAGCACGCCGCCGCCCGCGAGCAGCCAGACCTCGTTGCCGTCCCAGAAGGGGCCGATCGCGGCGAGCACCTGGCGCCGCTCGCGGTCGCTCTTCGCCACCGCCAGATGCAGGATGCCGGCGCCGAAGTCGAAGCCGTCGAGCACGACGTAGACGGCGACCATCACCGAGGCGATCCAGAACCAGAGCGTTTCCATGGCGATCTCCTCAGTGCCCCGCCGCCGGCTGCCCCGGCGCGCCGAGCGGGCGCGGGCCGTGACCGACCTCGCGCACGACGAGGATCACGAACAGGATGCCGAGCACGAGGTAGAGCCCGGCGAAGCCGAGGGTCGTGAACAGCGTCGAGCCGCCGTGCACGGTGGGCGAGCCGCCGTCGGCGGTGCGCAGCAGGCCGTAGACCAGCCAGGGCTGGCGGCCGAGCTCGGCGGTCATCCAGCCCGCGGTGTTGGCGATGAACGGGAAGGGGAAGGCGAAGCGCGAGGATCCAGAGCAGCCAGCGGCTCGACGCGAGCTTCCGGCGCAGAAGCTGGAGCGCGGCGAGCGCCATCACGCCGATGAACAGCGTGCCGAGGCCCGACCATCACGTGGAAGCCGTAGTAGAGCAGCTCGATGTTGGTCGGCCACTCGTCCTCGGGAAAGGAGTCGAGCCCGCGGACGTCGGCCGAGAAGTCGCCGTAGGCGATGTAAGAGAGCATCGCCGGCAGCTCGATCGGGTTGTCGAGCTTGCGCTCGGCGACGTTGGGCTGGCCGATCACGGCGAGCGGCGCGCGCGGCCCGCTCTCGAAGCGCCCCTCCATCGCCGGCGAGCGCCGCCGGCTGGTGCTCGGCGACCAGCCGCCCCTGGACGTGGCCGGTCGGCATCGCGACCAGGATCGACGCGGCGAGGCCGACGACGACGCCGGTCGCGAGCGAGACCCGCGCCGCCTCGCGGTGCTCGCCGCGCAGCGTCCAGAAGGCGCCGAGCGCCGCCATCGCGAAGGCGCCGGTGACGATCGCGCCCATCATCGTGTGGGCGTACTGCGCGATCGCCCAGGGGTTGAAGAGGAAGGCGGAGAGGTCGGCGAGCTGGA
Source organism: uncultured Acidobacteriota bacterium (assembly GCA_963803995.1). Lineage (GTDB taxonomy): Bacteria > Acidobacteriota > Thermoanaerobaculia > Multivoradales > JAGPDF01 > JACTMI01. The sequence goes on along the minus strand of CAWDOT010000003.1, from coordinate 21,054 downwards.
AGGTGCCGTCCGGGCCGAGCTCGTGACCCGACCGGGTGCTGCATGAAGGCGTTGGTGGTGACGATGAAGTAGCCCGAGAGCCAGCTGCCGACCCAGAGCGCGACCGCGGCGAGGAAGTGCCTGCGCTCGCCCAGCCGGCGTTCGCCCCAGACGAGCAGGGCGAGGAAGCTCGACTCGAGGAAGAAGGCGAAGATCCCCTCCATCGCGAGCGTCTGGCCGATGACGCCGCCGGTCTTCGCCGAGAACTGCGCCCAGTTGGTGCCGAACTGGAACTCCATCGGGACGCCGGTGACGACGCCCATCGCGAAGGAGAGACCGAAGATGCGGATCCAGAAGCGCGCCGCGTCGTTCCACTCGGGGCCGTCCGGTGCGCAGGCCGATCCCCTTGAGGACGACGATCAGCAGCGCCAGCCCCATCGTGAGCTGCGGGAAGAGGTAGTGGTAGGTGATGGTGAAGCCGAACTGCAGGCGGTGCCAGAAGAGCGGATCGGTCATCCGGTGGTCTCCATGGAGATCCTCCGGAGGGAAGTCTAGGCCGCGTCGGCCCCCCGCGTCGCGCGGGGCCGGAACTCAGCGGCTCGGAGGGGCGGCGGCGGGTGCGGGCGGCGGGAGCGGCGGCAGGCCGAGCAGGAGGCGCACGGAAGGCTCCAGGCGGGTGAGACCCGCGCTCCTGCCGAGCCCGAGAGCCTCCTCCGGGGGCCGGCCGTCGAGCCAGAAGCCCTCGACCGCGAGCAGCGCGCCGCTCCGGTTGCCGCTCGAGCAGACGACCGCGACCGGGTAGCGCGCGGGATCGTCGAGCAGCTGGTCGAGCGCGCGGGCGGTGGCGAGGTCGAGATCGGCGTCGCCGCCGATCGGCACCCGTTCGTAGGCCATGCCGGCCGCTTCGACCGCGGCTCTCACCTCGGGCGTCGCTTCGGCGTCGGTGCGCAGGTCGACGAAAGTCCGGATGCCGAGCGCGGCGACCGCCGGGATGCCGTCGACCGTCTTCGGCGCGCCGCCCGTGAAGATCCCGGGCAGGGGCGTCCGCTGGTTGGCGAGCGGCGTCGACGGCGTCGTCGGTGCGGCCGGGGGCGCCTGCGCCCCGGCCGCGGCGTGGAGCACGAAGAAGAGCGCGGCGAGGGCGCCGCTCGCGCTCAGGCGGCGCGGCCGAGCAGCCATTCCTTCATCCGGGCCTTCGGCGCGGCGCCGACGATGCGGTCGATCTCCCGCCCCTCCTTGAAGAGGATCAGCGTCGGGATGCCCTGGATGTAGAAGGGCGAGGCGAGCTCCGGCAGGTCGTCGACGTTCACCTTGGCGATGCGCACCTTGCCGGAGAGCTCCTCGGAGAGCTCCTCGAGGGCCGGGGCGATCATCTTGCAGGGGCCGCACCAGGGGGCCCAGAAGTCCACCAGCACCGGCGTCGAGCCGGCGATGCTCGTCTGGAAGTCCTGCGCGTTTCCGATGTATTCGATCTGCTTCACGTTCTCTCTCCTCTGGCGGGGCTGGTCGGGCGGTCCCGGCTGCGACCGGGCTGCGCTCGCTGGTTGAGAGGCACGGCTGCCGCCTTAGGTTCCCGCGCCGCGCCGCCGCCCGGGAAGCTTAGCCCTTCCGGACGGTCGCGAGGACTCTCGTGCGCAGCCCGGCGGGGAACGGTCCGGCGCCCAGGGCGCGGCAGGAGTCGCTCGCCAGGTCGAGCGTTCCCAGCAGGTTACGGCAGCGCTCGCAGAGCGCCTTGTCGCTGTAGGGGAAGGGGACCTGGCGGTCCATCGCCTCGAGCTTGGCGTGCAGCAGGTCGAGGCAGACCCGGCGCGCGTGGTCGGGGTCGGGGGCGGGCCGGTGCGGCAGCTCCTCGGCGAGCACCTGGCGCAGCTTCAGCCGCGCCCGGTGGAGGCGCGTCTTGACGGTGGCTTCCTTGACTCCGAGCACGGCGGCGATCTCGGCGAGCGAGAGCTCGGCGAGGTCGGCGAGGACGAGGGTCTGGCGGAAGGGGTCCGGCAGCGCCGCCAGCGCCCGCTCCACCCGTTCGCGCGCCTCGGAGCGCAGCCGGTCGCCGTGCGGATCGCCCGGCTCGCCGGGCAGCTCCGCCAGGATCTCTCCCCGGCGCGGCTCGAGCTCGGCGAGCGACTCGAGCCGGACCGGCTCGCCGGAGCGCCGCCGGTGCATGCGCTGGCAGGCGCGGCGGGCGATCGTGTAGAGCCAGGCGCGGGCGTGGCCGGGGTCCTCGAGCTGGTCGAAGGCGCGATAGGCGTGCGCGAAGGTCTCCTGGACGAGGTCCTCGGCGTCCGAGCCGTCGCCGCAGAAGCGCCGCCCGAAGGCGAGCAGCCGCGCCCCCTCGGCGTCGACCAGGCGCGTGAACTCGGCGTCGCGATCGGGGCGTGGGGCGGGGCGGACCATGGCAGGTGCAGAAGAGCGGACGGGGCCGGCGCGGCGGGCGCTCGCCTCAGAGGTCGCGGTACATCACGAGCACGTCGGTCGGCCCGAGCTCGGCGTGGCGGAAGGCGCGCGGGACGCGGCCGACGATCTCGAAGCCGAGGCGCCACCAGAGGCGCACGGCGGCCTCGTTGGTCGAGACCACGAAGTTGAACTGCATGGCCTTGAACCCGGCGGCGCGCGCGACGTCGATCGAGTGCTCGCACAGCTGCGTGGCGATGCCCCGCCCGCGCGCCGCGGGCGCGACCATGTAGCCGGCGTTGGCGACGTGGTCGCCGAGACCCGGCTGGTTGGCCTTGAGCCGGTAGGTGCCGATCACGGCGCCGTCCTGCTCGGCCACGAAGCAGCGCGCCGGCGGCGCCGTCCAGAGCGCGCGCGCCTCCTCGAGCGGAGTGTCGGGAGCGTAGGAGTACGTGTCGCCGGCCGCGACGACGGCGCGGAAGATCGGCCAGACGAGGTCGAACTCCTCGGGGCCGATCTCGCGGACGGTGAGCTCGCCGGGCATGTCGGAAGAGTCTAGAACGACGGCGCCCGGAGCGCCCCCACCCGGCCGCCGCCCTTGCCCGGCGGGTCGAGTCGGGCTAGATTCCGGAGGTTCGATCGGGCGATCCTTCGCCTCGTTTCCGCCGTCCGGCCCGGCCGGGCGTCCGGAACCCCGATTCACCCACTCTCGGTCCTCGAGCGAAAGACCATGGGACGCATCTTCGAAACCCGCAAGCACACGATGTTCGCCCGCTGGGACAAGATGTCCAAGCAGTTCGCCCGCATCGGCAAGGAGATCACCATCGCCGTCAAGGCGGGCGGCCCCAGCCCGGACGCGAACCCGGGGCTGCGCCGCGCGATCGCGAACGCGCGCGCGGTCAACATGCCGAAGGACAAGGTCGAGTCGGCGATCAAGAAGGCCTCCGGCCAGGACGCGGCCGACTACCAGGAGATCCTCTACGAGGGCTACGCGCCGCACGGCGTCGCGGTGGTGGTCGAGACCGCGACCGACAACCCGGCGCGCACCGTCTCGAGCCTCCGCACCCACTTCAACAAGGGGGGCGGCAACCTCGCCAACACCGGCGCCGTCACCTTCCTGTTCAAGCGCATGGGCGCCTTCCGCCTGAACCCGGCCGGGCTCCGGGCCGACGAGCTCGAGCTCGACCTGATCGACTTCGGGCTCGAGGAGATGGGCGAGACGGCGGGCGAGAAGGGCGAGCCGCAACTTCTCATCCGCTGCGCCTTCTCGGACTTCGGCCACATGCAGAAGGCGCTCGAGGACCGCGGCATCACGCCGATCTCGGCCGAGTCCGAGTTCGTGCCGCTCACCCCGGTCGAGCTCGCGGAGAAGCCGGCCCACGAGGTGCTCAAGCTGATCGACACGCTCGAGCAGGACGACGACGTCCAGAAGGTCTTCCACAACCTCGCCTGACCGGGTCGCGCTGCCGCCGGCCGAGCCGCCCGGGGCGGCGTCTTTTCGAAGGCGCTAGTCCATCAGCCCGCGGATGAAGCCGGCGACGATCCTGAGCTGGAAGACCTCCATGCGTCCGATCACGCTGCGCAGCACCGGCGACATGAAGTTCTTCGCGCCCATCATGCCCAGGTTCGCGGACTGCCGGACGACGAACCCCGCGTCGGCGAGCTCGAGCGGCCGCAGGAAGTAGTAGTCGAGTCCGGCGTCGGTCAGCTCGACCACGAGCTCGCCGAGCGCCTGCCGGTGACGGGTCGGGTCGGCGTCGCCCTCGAGCGCGTCGAGCACGCCGAGCGCACGTCGATGCAGGTCCCGCGAGTAGAAGAAGCGCAGCGACGGTTCGCGGGCCGCCGGTGGCGCCGACTTGGCGGGACGGGCTGTCGTCTTCCCGGTCATGTCCGGCGGTGGGCGAGGTCGACCGGGGCGGGGTGTGGATTCATGGCGGTTTCCTCGGGCGGGATGGACTGCCGCGACGATAGCGCGCGCCAGCGGGGACTCGATGCAGAATCGGGGAATGAGCAGCGCTCCCGAGGTGAAGATCGAGCTGCCTGGCTGGGAGCTCGTCTGGTTCGAGCTCGAGGCGGCGGGCGATCCGGAGGCGGCGGAGCGGCTGATCGCCTTCCGGGCGCGGCAGGCGGCCGCGCTGCGCAGCCGCTGGACGGCGGCCGAGCTCGGCGAGGACCCGACGGTGGCCGCGCTGCGCCGCCTGTTCCGGGCGGCGGGCACCGATCCGACGCGCTACCGCCCCTCCTCCGAGGCGCTGCTGCGCCGCCTGCTCAAGGGTGAGGAGCTCGCCCCGATCCACCCGCTGGTCGATCTCAACAACGCCCTCTCGATCGAGCTCAAGGTCCCCGCCTGCGTGCTCGCGACGGGCAGCTTCTCCTTCCCGGTGACGCTCGGCGCCGGCCGCGCGGGCGAGATCCTCGACTCGATGCGCGGGCCGCTCGACCTCGCGGGCAAGCCCTTCCTGGCGGACTCCGAGGGGCCCTTCGGCTCCCCGATCACCGATTCCCACCGGGTCAAGGTTCGCCCGGAGACGCGGCGGGGCTGGCTGGTCGCCTATCTGCCCGAAGGCGGCTTCGTCGCGGGCGACGTCGCCGCCCGCCTCGACGGGATCCTCGCCGAGGCGCCGGTGGCGCGCCGGCTCGGCGCCTGACCCCCGGCCGGAGACGCCGGGGCGTCGTAGAATGGCGCAGATGCCTGCTCTCGAGCTCTCCGGACGCCAGCGCAAGTTCCTGCGCGGGATGGCCCACGCCTTCCAGCCGGTCGTCCACCTCGGCAAAGGGGGGCTCTCCGAGGCCGTCCTCGCCCAGATCGACCGCGCCCTCGACGACCACGAGCTGATCAAGCTGCGCTACGTCGACAACCTGGAGGAGAAGGCGGCGCTCGCCGCCGGGATCGAGGACCGCCTCGGCTGCGCCGAGGTCGGCCGGGTCGGCCACGTCTCGGTCTTCTACCGCCCCCAGCGCGACCCGGAGAAGCGGAAGATCCACCTGCTCGGCGCCTGAGCCGGAAGGCCGGAGCGGGTCCGATAAGCTGAGGCGCGCGATCGCGCGTAGGGAATGTCGAGGGAGCGCTGCGCGTTCTCTCGGACCGAACGGAGGAGTGTTCCATGATCGGTTTCGACCCCATGTATTTCGTCTTTCTCGCGCCGGCGCTGCTGCTCTCGCTCTGGGCGAGCTTCCGGACGAAGTCGGCGTTCTCGAAGTACTCCAAGGTCCGGGTCGCCACCGGCCTCACCGGCGCCCAGGCGGCGCAGCGGATGCTCGACTCGGCCGGCATCCGCGACGTCAAAGTGGTGCCCCACCAGGGCAACCTGACCGACCACTACAACCCGGTGACGAAGACGCTGGCGCTCTCCGAGCAGGTCTTCGGGGTGCCCTCGATCGCCGCGGTCGGCGTCGCCTGCCACGAAGCGGGGCACGCCATCCAGCACGCCACCGCCTACAAGCCGCTCTGGCTCCGCTCGCTGCTGGTGCCGACCGCCAACATCGGCTCGTCGGTCGGCTACCTGGTGATGACCTTCGGTCTGATCCTCGGCTCGATGCAGATGTTCCTGGTCGGCGTCGTCCTCTTCTCCTGCGTCTTCGCCTTCCAGCTCGTCACGCTGCCGGTCGAGTTCGACGCCTCGGCGCGCGCCAAGCAGCTCGCGGTCGCCAACGGCATCGTCCTGCCGCAGGAGCGCGAGGGCATGGACCGGGTGCTCAACGCCGCCGCGCTCACCTACGTCGCCGCGGCCATCTCGACGCTGCTCACCCTGCTCTACTTCCTCTTCCGCGCCGGCCTGCTGGGCGGCCGCAGCCGCGACTGACTTCCGTTCCCGAAGGGGGCGGGTGCTCCGGAGGGCCGGCGATTCGCCGGCCCTTCGCCGTTTCGGTAGTGTCGCTTGCGGAACGGAGGCCGGACCGATGCCCCGACGCCCCTCGCCGCTCGCCGCCCTGTCGATCGCCCTGCTCGTCGCGTTCGCCGCGTTCGCCGCGGTGGCCGCCGCCGTGCGCACGCAGAAGCCGCCACTGCACGGCCAGAAGTGGATGGCGGTGACCGGCAAGCCGCTCGCAGCGGTCGCCGGCGCGCGCACTTTCCTCGCCGGCGGCAACGCGGTCGACGCGGCCTGCGCGATGCTCGCCGCGACCTGCACGCTCTGGGACACGCTCGGCTGGGGGGGCGAGACGCAGGCGCTGGTCTGGGATCCGCGCGCCGGCAAGGTGACCGGCGTCAACGCGCTCGGCACCGCCCCCGCCGCGGCGACGCCGGCGCTCTATCGCGAGCGGGGCTTCCGCTATCCGCCCGAGTACGGACCGCTCGCGGCGGTGTTGCCCGGCACTCCGGGCGGCCTCTTCGCGATGCTCGCCGAGTGGGGGCGTCTGCCGCTCGCGAAAGTGCTCGAGCCGGCGATCGAGCTCGCCGATGGCTTCCCGATCGAAGCCCAGCTCGCCGGCAGCCTGAGGCGTCACCGCGAGCGGCTCGCCGGCTGGCCCTTCTCGCGCGGCCTCTTCCTGCCGCGCGCGGGAGAACCGCCGGCGCCGGGCGAGATCTTCCGGCAGCCCGATCTCGCGCGCACGCTGCGCCGTCTGGTCGAGGCCGAGCGCGCCGCGCTCACCGCCGGCGCCGACCGCCGGGCGGCGATCCTCGCCGCCGACGAGCTGTTCTACCGGGGCGCGCTGGCGCGCGAGCTCGCCGCCGCGGTCGCCGCCGAGGGGGGGCTGATCACCGCCGCCGACCTCGCCGCCTGGCGCCCCCGCTTCGAGCCCTCGGTCGCGACCACCTACCGGGGCGTCGAGGTGCACAAGCTGACGGTCTGGACCCAGGGGCCGGCGCTGCTCCAGGCGCTCAACCTGCTCGAGCAGGAGGACCTGAAGGCCATGGGCTACAACAGCGCGCGCTACCTGCACACGGTGGCGCAGGCGATGCACATGGCTTTCGCCGACCGCGACTTCTATTACGGCGATCCGGCCTTCCCGCCGGAGGAGCCGGTCGCGGGCCTGCTCTCGAAGGACTACGCGCGCGAGCGCTGGAAGGGCTTCGACCCGGCGCGCAACCGGACCGACCTCGGCCCCGGCGACCCCTACCCGTTCCAGGGCGGCAGCAATCCGTTCGCCGCGCTGCTGCGCGCGTGGCGGGCGCCGGCGGCGGGCGAGACGCGTCCCGGCTTCCAGGTCTCGTCGCTCGACTTCGACGAGGCTTTCCGCGCCGGCACGACTTCGGTCGTCGCGGCCGACGCCGAGGGCTGGGTGGTGTCGATGACCCCCTCCGGCGCCTGGGTGCCGGCGGTGGTGGCGGGCGCGACCGGCATCGGGCTCTCGCAGCGGATGCAGAGCTTCGTGCTCGACGAGAGCGACGGCCCCTACAACGTGCTCGCGCCGGGCAAGCGGCCGCGCGTGACGCTGACGCCGACGCTCGCGCTCGCCGACGGCAGGCCCTGGCTCGCCTTCGCCGTCCAGGGCGGCGACACGCAGGACCAGAACCTGCTGCAGTTCTTCCTCGACGTCGTCGACTTCGGCATGACGCCGCAGGAAGCAGTCGAGGCCGCGAACGTGAACAGCTACCAGATGCGCAGCTCCTTCGGCGACCACGCGAGCGAGCCGGGACGGCTGACGCTGCGCTCGGACCTGCCCGAGTGGGTGCGCGACGAGCTCCGGCGCATGGGCTACCGGCTCGACTTCGACGAGCGCACCTCGGGGCCGGTCACCGCGATCCAGATCGACCGGGCGCACGGCACGCTCTGGGGCGCGGCGTCGAACTACGGCGAGGACACAGGCATCGGATGGTGAACTCCGGAGTGGAGCACTCCACTCGATTCCACAGCTCCCGGCACGGGACTTGAAGCCTCCCGTCGCACCGCGTCGTGCTCGACGCGCAACCGACAGGGAGGCTCGACATGAACCGTGCGACACCGGTCACGCTCCTCGCCGCGCTCGCTGCGGCCGCGCTGACGCTCTCCGTTCCCCGGCCCGCCGACGCGGCCGGCCTCGATTTCGGCGTGCGCGCCGGCGCCTATCTCGAGGACGAGGATCCGTACGTCGGTCTCGAGCTGCTCACCCGGCTCGGCGGCAGCGAGTGGTTCTTCAATCCCAACGTCGAGTTCGTCTTCGCCGACGAGCGCGACCGCGTCTCGTTGAACGCCGACTTCCACTACGACTTCCTCGAGGAGCGCCAGTTCTATCTCTGGGCGGGCGCCGGCCTCGGCGCGATCTACAGCGAGAGCGGCCAGGGGCGCGACAGCGAGACCGACCTCGGCGCCAACCTGCTGGGCGGCATCGGCTGGAAGCTCTCCGGCATGACGCCCTACGCGCAGCTGAAGATCGTGCTCGCCGACGACGCCGAGGTGGTCGCCGGCGTCGGCCTCCGGTTCTGACCGGTCAGGGCACGAGCGGCGGCAGCGCCGGCACCGGCTCGAGATAGATCAGGAAGCGGCCGAACGCGCCGGCCTTGCGGCTGGTGGCGCCCAGGCCGGCGAGCTCGGCGAGGAAGGCCCTCTCCTGCCCCGGGGCCAGAAGGAAGACGCGCCGCTGCTCGCCTTCCGCGAACTCCTGCGCGAGGGTCGTGGTCACGGGGCGGTAGGAGGGGGAGGGGACGTAGCGGTCCGACGTCGTGAGGTCCACCTGCTCCACCTCGACGCCGAGGTAGAAGGCCGGTGTGTAGAAGGCCCGGTGCTCGACGAACAGGACCTCGCCCGGCGGATAGGGCGCGGCGGCCCGGATCGCCGCGGCCAGCAGCCGGCCGTTGCGGTCGGGGGCGAGCGTCGCGCCCACGCCCTTGAGGCCGATGAGAGCCAGGATCCAGACCGCGATCAGGACGCGTTGCCGGAACCGGAAGTCGATTCGATCCGCGAGGCCGCGCGCGAGAAGCAGCGACGCCGGCACGGCGAGCGGCAGCAGGTAGAGCGGCAGCCGCGAGCGGGAGACGCAGAAGATCGCGAACGGCAGGAGCAGCCAGAGCCAGAGGAAGAGCCGCTCCGGCTCGCGGCGCAGGGCGGCGAGCCTCTCGCGCGGTGCCCGCGTTCGGGGGCCGCGCCGGCGGAGGACGAGCGGCCACCAGGGCAGCGGCGCGATCACGACCACCGGAAGGTAGATCTTGAACAGCCCGAGGAGGGTCGCGTTGCGGTCGAACTCCGGGGTGGCGACGCGGCCGACCAGTTCGTCGCCGAGCAGATAGCCGAGCAGGTCGGGCCGCTGCGAGAGTTGCCAGCCGTACCAGCCGAAAGCGAGCGCCAGGAAGAGCACGGCGGCCCGCAACGAGACGAGGCGGGCGAGCCCGCGGCCGCCGTCGACCCAGGCGGTGAAGACGACGATCGCCAGCAGCGGCAGCAGGCCGGGCGGGCCCTTGGTCAGGAAGGCGAGGCCGAAGCCCCCGCACAGCATCCAGCGCGCCCGCTCGGCCGGCGCCCCGCCCCAGCGCAATAGCACGAAACCGGCGACCGCCAGGGTCTCGAAGAGCGTCAGCAGCGTATCCGTGGTGATCACGTTGGCCGCCGCGAACGGCATCAGCGACGTCGCCTGGACGAGCGCCGCGAGCTCGGGTCGGGCGCGCGTCAGGCGTCGCGCGATGACGAAGACGAGGAGAACGGTCGCCGCGAAGGCGAGTGCGTTCGGCAGCCGCGCCGCCCACTCGTTGCGGCCGAGGAGAGCCATGGACGAGGCGAGCGCCCAGTAGGTGAGCGGCGGCTTCGAGAAGTGCGGCACCTCGTGGTGCAGGCGCGGAGTCAGCCAGTCGCCGCTGTCGAGCATCTGCAGGGCGACGGCGGTGTAGCGCCCCTCGTCGGTGTCGAACAGCGGGCGCGCTCCCTGCAGGACCAGCGCGAACGCGAGCAGCGCGGCAAGCGCCGCCCAGCGCGGCCAGCCGCCGGCCCGCCGGCCGCTCTCTGTCCCGATCGCTTCGCTCATCGGCGTCGCCCGCCGGGGGGAACTCTCAGTGGTCGACCGGGTGCCCGATCCGGGCGACCAGCTCGCCCATCTTCGCGGTCAGCAGCCCGGCCGTGCGCGCTTCGCAGACCAGGCGCAGCAGCGGCTCGGTGTTGGAGGGGCGCACGTTGAACCACCAGTCGTCGTACTCGACGGTGATGCCGTCGAGCCAGTCGATCCGGCCGTCGGCGTAGACCGCTTCGAGCTCCTTCATCTTGGCGGCCTTGTCCTCGACCTCGAAATTCGTCTCCGGGCTCTTGGCGTAGCGGGCGAGCGGCGCGACCACCTGCGACATCGTCCGGCCCGAGTGCCAGAGCAGGTTGAGGATCTCGATCACGGCGGCCATCGCGCAGTCGGCGTGGAAGTGGTCGCGGAAGTAGTAGTGGCCGGCGAGCTCGCCGCCGAAGACCCCCTGCCGCTCGCGCAGCGTCGCCTTCATGAAGGAGTGGCCGACCCGCTCGCGGACCGGCACGCCCCCCTTCTCGCGGATGTACTCGGGCACCGCGCGCGAGGAGCGCAGGTCGTAGAGCACGGCCTTGCCCGGGTCGTGGGCGAGCAGCTCGCCCGCGATCAGCGCGGTGGCGAGGTCGCTGCCGACCGGCTCGCCCTTCTCGTCGACGAAGGCGGCCCGGTCGAAGTCGCCGTCGCAGGCGACGCCGAGATCGGCGCCGGTCGCCTTCACCCGGGCCTGGAGGTCGCGCAGGTTCTCGAGCTTCAGCGGATTCGCCTCGTGGTTGGGGAAGGTGCCGTCGAGCTCGAAGAAGAGCGGCACGAGGTCGACGCCGAGCGAGTCCCAGATCGCCTGGTCGACGACCGCCATGCCGTTGGCCGCGTCGACCACCACCTTGAGCCGGCGCGCGTGCGCCGGGCGGTCGAGGAAGGAGAGGACGTGGTCGCGGTAGGCGGCGGAGACATCCGCCCGCTCGAGGCCGCCCTGGCGGGAAGCGGCGGGGAAGCTGCCGGTCGCGACCGCCCGCTCGAGCAGCGGGATGCCGTGGTCGCCCGACACCGGCCGCGCCTCGTGCTTCGAGAACTTGAGGCCGTTGTACTCGGCCGGGTTGTGCGAGGCGGTGACCTGTACGCCGCCGGCCGTCTTCAGGTGGCCGATGGCGAAGTAGTTCATCGGGGTGGTGGCGAGCCCGATGTCGACGACGTCGAGGCCCCCCGCGCGCAGGCCCTCGATCAGGGCTGCCGAGAGCGGCTCCGAGGAGGGGCGCATGTCGCGCGAGACGACCACCCGCTCGCCGCCGTGGGCGAGGTCGGCCGCGTCGAGCACCGTGCGGAAAGCGCGCCCGACCTGGCGCGCGATCGCTTCGTCGATCTGGGTCGGGTAGATGCCGCGGACGTCGTACGCCTTGAAGATGCCGGCCATCGGGGTCTCCTCGGGAGTTGGGTCGGGCGCGCCGGTCGGCGGCTCCGCATCCGGAGCGGAGAGCCTACCGCACCGACGTGCCGCGATCGACCGCGGCATCCGCGGCGCGCCGGCGACGCGGGGGGCGGTCGAGCCAGCCGGGCCGCTCTCCCGACGGGTCGACCGACGCCAGCAGGTCGAGCTGGCGCCGGACCTCGGCGGGCCGCGCCGCGAAGTAGGCGCGCAGCCGCTCGGCGAAGACCAGATCCTCGGCCCCGAGCTCGCGCGCGGCCGTCTCGTAGCGGGTGACGAGGTCCTCGAGGAAGGCCGGCGTCAGCTCCTCGGCGAGCGCGCGCTCGATCCGCTCGACCAGCCGCTGCCGATAGGCGGGATCCTCCAGGAGGAGCCGCCGGGCGAGCTCGCGCGAGGGCGCGGACTCCTCCGGGCGATGGTTCCAGAGGAGGAAGGGCAGGACCTCGCGCTCGCGGCCGAAGCGCGAGTTGCCGGGCGGATTGCGGAAGCTCATGTCCTGGTCCCAATGGATCCAGGTCCAGCGCCCGCCGGCGAGCACACCGGAGCGGTCGCGGATCATCGCGTCCTGATGGAGCTCGCCGGTGGCGCAGAAAAGCACGGTCGCGAGCCAGCGCGTGAGCTGGTCGAGATCGTAGCGGGTGGCGGCGCGCGCGGCGGTCAGCGGGCGAGGGACCGACCGGATCCAGTCGAGCTCGGCGCGCCAGAGCGCCTCGGCCTGATCTCCGGCCTCGCGCTTGCCGCGCACGAGGTCGAGGTTGCGGTGGCCGAAGTGGCGCTCGAGAAAGCTCTCGCCGATGTGCTCGCCGAGGACGTAGATCGCGGACGCGTCGCCGTTGAGCGTGAACCGGATCGGCCGGGTGCGGGGCGCCGGGGCGCCCAGCCGCCGTCCGATCTCGTAGGCGATCTCGGCGGGGAAGAAGAAGCGGCGTCGGTCGCGGTCGAAATCCAGGCTCTCGTCGAGGTAGATCCGCGCGATCGGACCCGCGAGATCGGACGAGAGCAGCTCGGCGGGCAACCCGGCCTCGCCGTACTCGCCCCGGAAGTAGATCCGGAAGCTGTAGGGCGGATCGTCGCGTGCGATCCCGCCGTGGATCCGAACGCCGACCGCGGAGGCGAAGCGCAGCTGCCCCTGCTCCCAGACTGCGATCCAACCCGGCTGCTCGGTCGCGCGGCCGCGGTCCCAGGGGTGCTGATAGAGCCAGGCGAGGCGGCAGGGATCGACCCAGAGCGAGGCCAGGACCGGCCAGCGACCGCGCTCGGCCGGCGGTGTCGCGACGCTCGCGGGCTGCGCCTCGGGCGCGGGCGGCGTGGCGCCGATCCGGTACTCCGGGCACTCGCCGGTCGCCGCCGACCGCTCGAGGTCCGCGACCGTCGGCGGCTGCAGGGCGAGGGTGCCGATTCGCGTCAGCGCGGCGCGCAGCTTGGCCGAACCGAGGCCGGTCGCCGGCGCGGTCGGCTCGGCGAGCGGAGCGGCGAGCCGCCAGAGCGCGAGGCTCGCGCCCGAGGCGACGAGCAGCGCACCCGTGGCGAGCGCCAGGGGGACCGCCCAGCGCGCCGGACCCCGCGCGGCTCGCCGGTTCAAACGGCGCCGGTCCCCGCGTCGTAGACGATCGACAGCGTGCGCGGCGTGGCCTCTCTCGAGAGCCTCCGCTCGAGCTCGGGCGCCGCGGCGCGCGCGAGGCCGCCGAAGCGCCAGACCAGCGTCACCGTCCCCTCCTGCTGCGTGACGCTCTCGAGCGCGCCGCGCGCGCTTCCGGCGAGCGCGGCGAAGAGTGCGACGCGCGCGGCGTCGTAGCCCGCCGCGTCGAAGGTCGCGATCACCAGGCCGCTCTCTCCGCGCCGGCGGTAGACCGGGCGGGCCAGATGCTGGCCGACGAGCGCCACCACGGCCACGACCACCACCACGCCGAGGTAGGGCAGCAACCCGGTGGCGGCGGCGAGCGAGGTCGCGATCACCACCATCAGGAACCCGATCTCCTCGGGCTCCTTGATCGGCGTGCGGAAGCGCACGATCGAGAGCGCGCCGAGCAGGCCGAGCGAGAGCGGCAGCGAGAACTGGATGCAGACGAAAATGGCGGTCACCGCCAGCGCGAGCAGGGGGAAGGCGCGGTGGATGTCGCTACCGGTCGCGCGGCTGCCGAAGAAGCGGACGTAGAGCAGCCCGACCACCATCGCGGCCGCGACCGAGACCAGCAGCAGTACGAGGAACTGTCCGGCCCCGAGCGGCAGCCCCCGCCCCTCCCACACTCTCGTCCAGCGCTCGAGCATTTCGGCCATCGGGATCTCCTCAGATCGGATCGGACATGAAGCAGGCGAAGTACTTCGAGAAGGAGCCCCGCCGTGCCCCCAGCGCGTGCAGCGGGGCGAGCGCCGGCGGCAGCTCGCGTTCGCGCCCCTTGAGCTCGACCAGCGCGAGGTCGAGCGCGCGCGCTGCCGGCGCTCGCGGCAGGCCGCGGCGCTCGATCGCGCGGATCTCGCGGTCGAGCGAGAGGCGGGCGCCGGTGCCCGCCTCGACGAAGCGGTCGCGCCGGTAGCGCAGGCGCAGCGCCGGCGCGAGGCCCGGAGGCAGCGCGACGCCGTGCCTTGCGGCGAGGCGGGCGAGGTCGAGGCCGGCGAGGCCGGCGAGACCGCGCGCGGCGAGCTCGGCGCCGTCGAGGCCCGTTTCGAGCCGCGCCTTGTCGCGGCGGCTGCCGATCCGGCGCTTGACCTCGAGCCAGACCGGGCCGCCGCCGTCGTACCAGCGCAGGCGCACCTTGGTCTTCAGGTAGTCGCTCGCTTCCTTCTCCGCGAGCGAGGAGAGCGTGCCGTCGTCGAAGTAGACCGTCTCGACCACCCCGCCGGCGTGCGGCGTCTCGGGACGGCAGACGCCGGCGAGCAGCGCGTGGGCCGCGGCCCCGGACGCCGCCGGCAGGACGAGCTTGACCTCGTGGTCGAGCGCCTCGGGCGGCAGGGCGGCGCGGGCGGGGGCGGGCATCGGTCCTGCGCAGCCTAGCGCCGGGCGGGCTCCCCGCGGAAGGCGGCGAGCGAGGTGGTCGCGGTCTCCTCGCCAGCGCCCAGGCGGGCGGCGAGGGCGTGGAGACGGGGCGTCTGCGGCGCGGCCGCGGCGGCCGCGGCGGCGAGCCGGTCGCGGGCCGCGGGCGATGGCGACGTCGCGGCGTCGAGCGCGGCGGCGAGCAGCCGCGCCTCGACCAGCGGCCGGAACCCCGGGTTTCCCAGAGCACCCCCCGACTCCTCGGCCCGCCGCAACATCTCGCGCGCGGCGTCGCGCTCGCCGCGCGCGAGCGCCAGGCGGCCGAGCAGCAGAGCGGCGCTCGTCGCGTCCCGCGCCGGCGCCTGCGCGAGCACGGCGCGCGCCATACCCTCCTCGGCGGTCGCCTCTGCGACCCGGCCGAGGTCGAGCAGGGCGAAGGCGCGGTAGGAGCGCGTGCTCTGGGTGAGCCGGTGGTCGTCGCCGAGCGCGGCGCGCTGCGCGGCGAGGGCGGCGTCGAGCAGCACGAGCGCGCGCGCGGGCTCGCCCGCCTCGCGCACGGCGATGCCGAGGTTCGAGCGGGTCAGGGCGGTGTCCGGGTGGCCGGCGCCGAGCAGCCGTTCGCGCAGCGCGAGCGCCCGCGCGCCGGTCTCGCAGGCGGCTTCGATCTGTCCGCGGACGCTCTCGAGGCGCGCCAGGTTGTGCAGGGCGGTCGCCATCGCCGGCGATTCCTCGCCGTAGACCCGCCGCCGCATCTCGATCGAGCGCCGGTAGTTCTCGAGCGCGCCATCGAGGTCGCCGCGCGTCTCCAGGGCGCGCGCGAGGTTGCCGAGCGCGAAGAGCAGGCGCGGGTGATCGGGCCCGAAGGCGGCGGTCAGCCCGCGCAGCCCCTCGCGCGCCGCCGCCTCCGCGCCCGCCGCGTCGCCGGCGTCGAGGCGGGCGACGCTCAGACTCCCCCAGGCGTTGCCGAGGGCGACCGCGTCGACGGCGACGCCGCCGGCGGCCGCCGCGAGCGACGTGGCGATCTCGGCGGCGGCGTCGGCCGGCCGGCCGAGCCGCTGCAGGGCGTTGCCGTAGCCGAGCCGCGCCAGGAAGATCTCCGGCTCGTCGCGCGGGGTCAGGCGTTCGAGTGCGCGCAGCGCGGAGAGGTAGAGCCGCGCCGACTCGGCATAGCGCCCCTGCGCGTCCGCCGCCCAGCCGAGCAGGAGCTCGGCGCGCGCCACGTCGGCGCGCGCCGCGTCGTCGCCGCCCGCGGCCGCCGTCCGGGCGAGCTCGAGAGCGCGCCGCGCCAGCCGTTCGGCCACGCCGGCGCGGTTCAGGCGCAGGTTCATCTCGGCGACCCGGGGCAGCAGCGTGCGCAGGAGCGCGGGCTCGGGCGCGAGCTCGCTCTCGAGGCGCGCGGCGCCCCGGTCGAGCAGCTCGCGGGCGTCGGGCACCGCGCCCGCCGCGAGCTCGGGATCGGCGGCGTCGAACAGGCCGACCAGCAGGCCGGTGACCGCCTCCGCGCGGCGGGCCTCGGAGCGCGCGCGATCGCGTTCGCCGGCGAGCCGGGCGGAGAGGCGGACAAGCGCCGCCGCGGAGCCGAGCACGAGCAGGGCGACCGCCGCCGCGCCCGCGACCGCGACCCGGTGCCGGCGCACGAACTTGCGCGCCCGATAGGTCACCGTGTCGGGGCGGGCGACGACCGGCTGGTCGGCGAGGAAGCGGTCGAGGTCCTCGGCGAGCTGCTCGGCCGAGACGTAGCGGCGCGCGGGGTCCTTCTGCAGCGCCTTGAAGACGATCGTCTCGAGGTCGCCCGGCACGCGCACGCCCCGGCGACCGACGCCGGAAGTGGCCTCCGGCAGATGGCCGAGCCGGGGCGGATCGACCTCGCAGACCACGCGCTCGAGCTCGCGCCAGCTGTCCTCGCGGAAGACGTGCGCGGGGCGGCCCCCGACGAGCTCGTAGAGCAGCAGGCCGAGCTGGTAGACGTCGGAGGCGGTGGTGATCACGCCGCCCAGGAGCTGCTCGGGCGCGGCGTACGCCGGTGTCAGCGGGCGCGCCGTGGTGCGCGTCTCGGGCGCGGCGAGCGGAGCGCCGGCGAGGGCCTGGGAGCCCTCGAGGACCTTGGCGATCCCGAAATCGAGCAGCTTCACCGTGCCGTCCACGGTGACCAGCACGTTGGAGGGCTTGAGGTCGCGGTGGACGATCAGGTTGCGGTGGGCGAAGTGGACGGTGCGCGCGACGACCGAGAGCAGCTCCAGGCGGGGGGCGAGCGCCAGGGCGTGGCGCGCGCACCAGACGTCGATCGGCTCGCCGTCGACGAGCTCGAGGACGAGAAAGGGCCGCCCGTCGGCGGCGACGCCGCCGTCGAGCACCCGGGCGATGTTGGGGTGCTCGAGCGCGGCGAGGATCTGGCGCTCCTGCTCGAACCGGCGCGCGAGCGAGTCGGCGGGGCTCGCCTGCGCGGTGAACAGCTTGAGCGCCGCGCGCTGGCGGAAGCCCCCTTCGACGCGCTCGGCGACGAACACCTGCGACATGCCGCCCCGGGCGAGCGGGGCGACGATCCGCCAGGCGCCGAAGCGGGCGCCCGACGCCGGTTCCGGAGCGGGGCCCGCACCGAACGCGGCCGCGGCCTCGCGCCAGCGCTCGAAGTCGGAGGCAGTCTCGCCGGCGGCAGCGAGCAGCCGTCCGACCAGCGCCGCGAGGCCGGGCTCGGCCGCGGCCACCGCGGCGAGCCGCTCGGCGCGAAGGGTGTCGTCGAGATCGAGCAGCTCGTCGAGCAGACGGTCGGCCCGGCGGCGCAGGTC
Organism: uncultured Acidobacteriota bacterium; assembly: GCA_963803995.1. GTDB lineage: Bacteria > Acidobacteriota > Thermoanaerobaculia > Multivoradales > JAGPDF01 > JACTMI01. The sequence goes on along the minus strand of CAWDOT010000003.1, from coordinate 3,650 downwards.
GGCGCCGTCTTCCGGAGTCATTCCGGCTCCCCCAGCTCGACGCGCAGCCAGGCCCGGGCGCGTTGCCAGTCGCGCTGCACGGTGCGCAGGCTCGCGCCGGTGAGCTCCGCCGCCTCGGCTTCGGAGAAGCCGGCGAAGACGCGCAGCTCGACCAGTCGAACCAGCCGGGGATTGACCTGCTCGAGCCGCTCGAGGGCCTCGTGAACCCGGGTGAGCTCGGCGTCGGGCGAGGCGACGAGGTGGAGGGCGGTGTCGAGGGTGAGGGCCCGGTCGCCGCCGCCGCGCTTCGCGCTCGCCGCAGCCCGTGCCTGGTCGACGACCAGGTGGCGCATCGCCCGGGCGCAGAGCGCGAAGAAGTGCTCGCGGTCCCGGGCGGGCACCGTGCCGCCGGCGGCGAGCTTGAGGTAGGCCTCGTGGACCAGCGCGGTGGTCTGCAGCGAGCCCGGCCGGCCGCGCCGCAGCTGGCCGCGGGCGATCCGCTTGAGCTCTTCGTAGAGGGCGGTTTGAAAAAGACAGCATCGCTTATTCCCGCTTTTAAAGACCTATCAAATCAATAACCTTTTAATATTAGTTTTCGTAAGACAAAAATCTTCTTATATCAAGTTGCCGTCAAACAGGTAACAATCATAATTGTAGGGGCGGTGCGCTCACCGCCCCTACGTGGGATTATATCATAAAGTAAGTATTACCTTTATGACGGCAACTTGGCCTCAGGCGACAAAATAGTTGTGGCAGGCCCGGTCCAGGTTTTCCGGGGTGAGGCGGGGAACCAGTTGGTAAAACCGGCAATAATCCAGGACCTGCTCCAGGAGGTCCCGGGGATGGCAGGCAGTCAGCGGGCGTTTACCGTCGTCATAGTACCGGCTCAGGAGATACTCCACCGCTTCCGGGTCAAACTCCAGATGGTGCTGATCGCAACAGAGCCGGAAGATCTCCACAAACTGGGCCCGATTTACGTAATCCACCTTGACCTTGGAACGCAGGCGCCGCAAAAAAGCTTCGTCCACCAGGGAGCGCGGCTCAAGGTTGGTGGCGAAGACAATAAACTGGTCAAAGGGGACGGCAAACTTCTGCCCGGTGCGCAGGCGCAGGAAATCCTGGCGGGTTTCCAGAGGAATAATCCAGCGGTTCAGCAGTTCCTGAGGTGAAATCTGCTGACGGCCGAAGTCGTCCACGATAAACACCCCGTTGTTAGCCTTTAATTGGATGGGGGCCTCGAAATATTTGAGCGTGGGCTTATAAGCCAGATCCAGCATGTCCAAGGTGAGTTCGCCCCCCACCGTCACCACCGGCCGGCGGCACCGTACCCACCTGCGGTCCATTCTCTCCCCCTCCGAGGCCGCCAACTCCGAGGGCACATGGGTAATTTCATCAAAGACCTGAATCACCTGGCCGTCCACAAAGAGGGCGTAGGGTACCAGGATGTCATCCTCCCAAACCCTGCCAAAACGCTGGCAGATGGCAGTCTTGCCATTTCCAGGGGGGCCATAGAGGAAAAGGGGTTTGCCGCTTACTGCCGCTACCCCCAATTGCTCCGGGACCTCGGCGGACAACACCAAGCCCTTTAGAATCCTGTGGATGTGGTCGGGGCTGACGCCAACCTTCCCGATACTCTGGTGGGTCACCTGCCGCCAGTAATCTTTCAGCACCACGGGCGCCGGTCCTGCATAGGAATCGTATTCGATCAGCAGCGCCGCCTGTTTTCTCCCCGCATCGGTCAGGGAATGCCGGTTAGCCAGGCTCAAAGAAGATACCATCAGATGCATGGGGTCGGGACCCCGGACCTCGACCCACATGGACTTCTTCAAGTACTCCAGTACCTCAGAGATGATGTTGGCCGACACCTTCAATCGACCGATCAGATCTCCCAAGGTGAAGAAATCCATATAGAAGCAGTGCTTCAAGGTGAGATGCCCCAGGAATAACGAGGGCAGCCCCAAATCCTGGAATGATTGGGGCTCGGATAGGCTCATCCCGGCTGCCTCCTCGGCTTTCGGCGCAATTTCGTCGCGATTATCCATGGCTTCCCTTAATCTCTCCCGGGCCCTGGCGACCTAGCCTGATCCACCAGCCCCTCAAGTCTGACTCTCCGCCGCGGGATGATTTCGCTCTCGCCGTAATTGTCGCCTATCAGGGAGATTGTCGGCATCCCGGCTTCTTTTGTTCAAAACTGGAGATTAAAATCGTGTTTCCGGGGTTAACCCCCATGAGATGACCCGCGTCTCGACCAGAATGTTTTTGGTGATCAGCCTGACTTTGGTCTCCGACAAGCTCTGCCCCGGTTCCAGGCATTCCAAGGAATACTATGCCTCTGGGGACGGCGGCGGCGGGCGAAACTGGCCCACCCCCCGAAAATTTTTCAAAATTTAGCCCCTTGCCGGAGTTCCTGGTCCAGCGACCAGTCGGTTTCGAAAAATTTAACCCCCATCTGGAACCGCCCCGGTTTATGGATCAGAGGCCGCATCCACATGACTACCCCTGTATGGCTTCTCTCCCGGTCGTCTCCCGGTCTGACATAAGTAAATTCCAGGTGATTTCGCGGGGCCAAAGGTCTCGGACCCTCTAACTTGGCGCCGATGGCGCTGATATCAAACAATGAGGTTTCCGCCACCGGCTGGCCATTGAAGGTTTTCACCTGCCAATCCACCTGATAGCGCACACATTTTCGGGTTACCTGGGGCGGCATTTTTTCGTCCGTTGCAGAATATGCGACACCTCTCATCCGCATTATCGCCAGATGCCGCATTTTTGATAAATCCAGGCCTACTATCATTAATCACGTAAAGTAGGGGGGACTTGCGTGTCCCCCCAAGGGGGAAACTCACAGGTGCGTCCATACGTCTGCAATTTTTAATTGCACCTCGGTATTAGTCTGGAGGAAATTTAAAGCATTTGCCATAAATTTCTTCTGTTTGTAGGTTCTTAAATCCCCCCTAATCCCAATACTGTTCAGTTAATATATTTATAGCTGTTTGGAGGTCGATTTTGGGCATTAGATCAGAGCCGCGACGGCGCAGAGGGAAATTGCTCATCTTGCGCTTGACGCCGCGTGGGTTACGCCGATTGCGGCTGGACACCGCCCGCTCTTCCAGAATCTCCGCCAATACAGCCTCATGGAACGCTGCCCAATCTCCTGGGGGGAATAGCGGCAAAGCTGGTAAGTTTGCGGCGAATAACTCGCACGGCGTGAACGAAAGAGAGCCGGTCCGCGTCTTCATCCGACTTGAGGGCCGCTTCATGCATCTGGCCCCGGATGGCGAAGTGGGCCATCAGGAGGCCATAGAACTCCTGGCGCACCAAGTCTGGCCTCTTGCTGCGTAGGACTATGCGAGCTCCCCGCAAGTGGGTTTTCAATTCATCCAAGGCCGTCTGTCGGGTCAGGGACTGGCGCGGTGCCTTGCCGGATATCCGGTCCGTTTCCAGCCCCTCCCCATAGGAACTGCTCGTGAGGTTTTCCATCAAGCAGTTCGCCCAGTAGTCTTCCCCGAAAGCATTGTCCGGTTAGAAAATTGCATGGACGCGTTGGGCAAATTAATAAAAAAATTAAGGAGATGAGGTAGTTTTTCGCTTGACATTTAAATTGTGAACATGTGGCGGTTTTCGTAATATCCTTTAATTGCAAGAGTTACGAAATTGCCTTACATTTTGGA
>CAWDOT010000002.1:0-9174 GCA_963803995.1 uncultured Acidobacteriota bacterium | reverse complement strand
ACCGGCCTTGTCCACCCCGCACCGTCACGACTTCGACTTCGCCGTCACCGGCGGCGGCCCGGCCGGCTGCGCGGCGGCGATCGCGCTCGCCTCCCGCGGCCACCGGGTCGTCCTCTACGAGCGCGACCGCTTCCCCCGCTTCCACATCGGCGAGTCGCTGCTGGCGACGGCCAACGGCGCGCTCGACCGGCTCGGCCTCGCCGAGCGGGTGCGCGCCGCCGGTTTCCCCGAGAAATGGGGCGCGCAGCTGCTCACCCACGACGGCCGGCTCGGGCGCCCGGTCGAGTTCGCGGCGTCGCCCGAGGTCGCGCGCCCGCAGACCTGGCAGGTCTGCCGGGGAGAAGTTCGACCAGATGGTGCTCGAGCGCGCGCGCGAGGTCGGCGTCGAGGTGCGCGAAGGGCAGCGCGTCGCCGCGATCGACTTCGACGCCGACGGCGCCACCGTGCGCTGCGCCGACGCCGCCGGCGGCGAGCGGGTGCGCGCGGTGGTCGACGCCTCCGGGCGCGCCGGCCTGCTCGCCCGCCAGCTCGGCCTGCGCGAGGACGAGCCGCGGCTCGCCAACGTCGCCATCTACGGCCACTACTCGGGCCTCCCCCCGGCGCCGGGCCGGAGCGGCGGCGACATCCTCATCGTCGCCCGCCGCGACGCCGGCTGGTTCTGGCTGATCCCGATCGACGAGCGGCTGACCAGCGTCGGCGTCGTGCTGCCGCGCGCCCTCTACGACCGCCTCGCCAAGGGGGATCCGGCGCAGATGCTCGAGGCGGCCTGCGCCGAAACTCCGGCGGTCGCCGAGCGGATGCGGGAGGCGCGCCTCGAGTGGCCGGTGCGGGTCGAGAAGGACTACTCCTACCGGGCGCGCCAGTACGCCGGCGACCGCTGGCTGCTCGCCGGCGACTCCGGCTCTTTCCTCGATCCGGTCTTCTCCTCGGGCGTCTCGATCGCGCTCGAGTCGGGGCTCGAGGCCGCCGACGCGCTCGACCGCGCCGCCCGCTCCGGCGACTTCTCCGCCGCCCGCTTCGTGCGCTTCGACGGCATCCAGCGCCGCCGCTTCGCGGTCTTCCGCCGCTTCGTGCACGGCTTCTACACGCCCGAGTTCCGCGATCTCTTCTTCCAGCCGGGGCCGCCGCCCGCCCTCTTCCGGGCCGTGGTGACCGTGCTCGCCGGCATCTGGAAACCGCGCCGGCGCACGCGGCTGCTGATCGAGGGCTTCTTCCTCTGCGTCCGTCTGCAGCGCCGCTTCCGGCTGGTCGAGCGCATCGCCCGCCGCGACCCCGCGGCCGGATTCCCGAGAGAGAGCGCCGCCTGATCCCGCCCGCGACCGTCGCAGAGCTCGTGCCGCTGCTCAAGCGGATGATCGTCGAGGGGCTCAAGCTCGACGGGCTCGACCCCGAGTCGATCGCCGACGACCAGCCGCTGTTCGGCGGCGAGCTCGGGCTCGACTGGTCGACGCGCTCGAGCTGGTCGTCGCGCTCGAGCGCGAATTCGGCGTCGCGGTCCCTCCGAGGAGGTCGGCTCCGAGGCCTTCCACAGCGTGCGCGCGCTCGCCGAGTGGCTCGCCCCGCGCCTGCCGCGCGCCGGAGCGCCCGCGCCGTGAGCCGCGCGCCGGTCGCCGTCACCGGGTTCGGTGCGGTCTCCGGTTTCGGCTGGGGGGTCGAGGCGTTCTGGCGCGGCCTCGTCGCCGGCGCGACCGCGATCGGCGACTTCCGCCGCTTCGACCATTCTGCCTTCCGCACCCACGTCGCCGCCGAGGTGCCCGAGGGGCTGGCGCTCGACGCCTGGTCGCACCACGAGCGGACGACCCTCGCCGACCGCTTCGCGCTGTTCGCCGCCTCCGAGGCGCTCGCCGCCGCGGGGCTGCCCGAGCGGCTCGACGGCCTCGCCGCCGGGCTCTTCTTCGGCGGCTCCACCGGCGGCATGCTCGAGTGCGAGCACTACGTCGCGGAGCTCACCGCGGCGGCGCGCCGGCGCGCTCGCCTCGGGCTCGTCGCCTCGCAGCAGATCAACTGCCCGGGCGACGCGGTGGCGCGCGTCCTCCGCGTCCGCGGTCCGGTCGCGACGATGTCGTCGGCGTGCGCCTCGGCGGCGCTCGCCCTCGGCGCGGCGCTCGACGCGATGCGCGCGGGCGAGGTCGACGTCGCGCTCGCCGGCGGCGCCGACTCGCTCTGCCGGCTCACCTACGCCGGATTCAACTCCCTGCGCTCGGTCGACCAGCGCCCCTGCCGCCCCTTCCGGGCCGACCGCGAGGGGCTGTCGATCGGCGAGGGGGGCGCGGTGCTGGTGCTCGAGACGCGCGCGCACGCCGGCGGCGGGGCGCGCGGGTCCTGGCCGAGCTCGCCGGCTTGGGCGCCTCCTGCGACGCCCACCACATGACCGCGCCCCACCCGGCGGCGACGGGTCGCGCGCGCGATCGTGGCCGCCCTCGCCGACGCCGGCCTCGAGGCCGCCGCGATCGACTTCGTCAACGCCCACGGCACCGGCACGCCGCACAACGACTCCGCCGAGGCCCGCACGCTCGCGCACGTCTTCGGCGAGCGCGTGGCGCGCTTCCCGGTGACCTCGACCAAGGCCGCGGTCGGCCACCTCCTCGGCGGCGCCGGGGCGATCGAGGCGGTGGCCACGCTGCTCGGCCTCGAGACGGGGCGGTCCAGCCGACCCCCGGCGCGGGGACCCCGACCCGGGCGCCGGTCGACCTCGTCGTCGGCCCGCCGCGGGCGCTCCCCGGCGCCCGTCTCGGGCTCTCGACCAGCTTCGCCTTCGGCGGCGCCAACGCCGCCGCGGTCATCGCCGGAGCCGGCGCGTGAGCGCGACGGGCGGCGTGGTCGTCACCGGGCTGGGCGTCGCCGGCCCCGCCGGCCTGGGCGCCGCGGCGCTGGCGCGCGCGCTCGCCGACCGCTCGGCGCCGACGCGCCGCGCCCGCTCCCGGTCGACCGCAGCGCCGGCTACCACCGGCCGGGCGGCGCGCGCACCGCGTTCTCCGCCGCCGGTCTCGACCTCGCGGGGCTGCTGCCCACGCGGCCGCGCGCCGGATGTGCCCGCCGTCGCGCCTCGCCTGCGCGGCGGCGAAGCTCGCGCTCGCCGAGGCGGGGCTCGACGACCCGGCTCCACCTCCACACCGCGATCGTCGTCGGCACCGCCTTCGGACCGTCGTCGGTGACCGAGCCGCTGCTGCGCCAGATCCTGCTCGACGGGCCGGAGCAGGCCTCGCCGGCGCTCTTCACCGAGTCGGTGGCGAACGCCTCGGCGTCCCAGGTGGCGCTGCTCTGGAAGCTGCGCGGCCCGAGCCTCACCGTCACCCAGCGCGAGGCGAGGCGCCCCTCGCGCTCGGCGTGGCCCGTCGGCCAGATCGCGGCCGGGCGCGCCGGCGGGCGCTGGTGCGGGTGGTCGACGAGATGACGCCGCTGCTCCACGCCGTGCTCGACCGCTTCCGGGCGCTCGCCCGCCCCGACGTCCCGGGTGTCGAGCGTGCCGCCCCTTCGACCGCCGGCGCGACGGCGTGCTCGCCGCCGAGGGCGCGATCGTGCTGGTGCTCGAGCCCCGGCGCGCCCGCCGAGGCGCGCGGCGCGACGCCCCGCTTCGCGATCGCCGGCGGCGGCGCCGGCTTCGACCCGAGCGCGCCCAACCGGGACTGGGGGACGGGCGACGAGGTCCTCGCGCGGCGCCTGGTCCGGCTGCTCGAGCGGGCCGGCGGCGGGCCGCAGGGGATCGACCGGATCGTCTCCGGCGCCGCCGGGTCCCGGCGCGGCGACCGGCTCGAGGCGCAGACGCTCCGGCGCGCCTGGGGCGGGCGGCCGCTGCCGCCGGTGGTCGCGCCCAAGGCGACGCTCGGCGAGCACGGCGCGGGGCTTCCTCGCCGCGGCCGCGCTGCTCGCCGCCGGCGCCGGCGGGCGGACGCCCGGCTTCGCCGAGCCCGACCCCGAGCTCGACCTCGCCCCCCACGACGGCCGCCCGCTGCCCCCGCCGCGGCGCACGCTGGTGACCTCCCTCGCCACCTCCGGCGCCGCCGCCTGGGCCCTGTTCGATCCCGCCTAAACCACACTTTCCCCAGCAGTTACACGCCAAGGTGCCAGCCGCTTGGCCGCGGGCCCCCACGCCGAGGTGCCAGCCGCTGGGTCGCTGGGCCGGCGCAGGTGCCAGCCGATGGGTCTGCGACAGGGCCGAACGGGGAAGGGGCGGGGCCGGCCGGGCAACCTTGTCTTCCGGATGTCGTATAAACCGCACGGGCCCGGACCGGGTCCTGCCCGACATGCGCCTGCGACTCCGACTCGCCCTCGCCTTCCTGCTCCTCTCGGCGCTGCCGCTGGCGGCGCTCGCGTTCTACTCCTACAACTCGTCGAGCGCCGCGCTGCGCCGGGCCGCCCAGGCCGAGGCCGAGATCATGGCGCGCGAGCTCGAGATGCGCGTCGAGACGGTGGCGTCGAGCGTCGACCAGCGGGTCAAGGCGCTCGCCCGCCTGCCCGCCGAATACTGGGCGGCGGCGACGAGGATGCGGGGGCCTCCGGCAAGAAGGTGCTCGCCGACCTCGCCGGGGCGCTGCCTTTCATCGAGGGCTTCCAGTTCGTCCCCGCGCCACAGCCCGCGGCGCCGCCGGAGCCGGTCGCCCCCGTCGCCAAGACCGGTCCGGTCGGGCGGGTCGGGGCGGTCCAGCCGGTCGCGCCGGCGCCGCCCGTCCCCGGCGCCCCGGCTGCCGCCATGGTCGACGCCGCGGTCCAGTTCGGACTCCGGATCTCCGGCACCGAGCTCACGCCCGAGCAGCACGCGCAGCTCTCGGTCCAGCTCGAGAAGGTCCGCGAGGAGGTCGCCCGCGCGCTCTCCGACTCCGCGAAGTCGCGCGACCTCGGCCGAGGAGCGCAAGGAGCTGGTGATCGAGCAGCAGCGCGCGCTCGAGGTCCTCGGCCGCGAGCAGCGCCACCTGGCGCGGCTGGCGCCCGAGGCGGCGGCTCCCGAAGAGACGGCCGAGCCGGCCCCCGCCGCCGCCCATTTCCCGAAGGACGTCTCCTGCTCGGTGACCAGCGGCGAGCAGGTGGTGGGCGAGCTCAAGGCCAAGATCAAGGCCAAGGACCTGCTCAAGTCGGTGCTCGCGCAGACCGACCGGAGCCAGGGCGAGATCCCGTTCGCGCTCAACGACGCCCACACCCTCTTCGTCGCGAGCAGCGAGGACGGCGAGAAGCTCAACGGCCTGCCCGCGATCGCCGCGCTCAAGAAGGGCGCGCCCGTCGCGCCGGCCGCGGCCGGCGACGACTGGGTGCTGGTGACCCGCAAGGACCCCTCGACCGGTTTCCGCTTCGGCATCGCCAAGCCGCTCTCCGAACCGATGGCCGACCTCAAGCGGGCGACCGCCCGCAACTTCGCCTACGGCCTGGCGCTGGTGGCGCTCGCGCTGGTCGGCATGGTGCCGATCTCGTCGGGGCTGCTGAAGAACGTGCGCCGGCTCGAGGAGGGCGCCGACCGCATCGCCGCCGGCGACCTCTCGGCGCGCGTGCCGGTCGCCTCGCGGGACGAGTTCGGCCACCTCGCCGCGACCTTCAACCGGATGGCCGAGCAGCTCACCGAGCACCAGCAGCGGCTGGTCGAGCAGGAGCGCCGCAGCAAGCAGCAGGAGATCGAGCGCGCGCTGCTCGCCGCCGAGAACGAGCGGCGCGGCCGCGAGCTCGAGGAGGCGCGCCGCTTCCAGCTCTCGCTGCTGCCCCGCGAGCTGCCGGCGCTCGCCGGCTACGAGCTCGCGGTGTCGATGACCACCGCGACCGAGGTCGGCGGCGACTACTACGACTTCCTCTCCGATCGCCCCGGCGAGCTGGTGCTCGCGGTGGGCGACGCCACCGGCCACGGGCCCGCCGCGGGAACGATGGTGACGGCGGTCAAGAGCCTGTTCATGGCGGGCGGCGGCGCCGCCGGACCGGCGACTTTCCTCGCCCACGCCACCGGCGTCGTCCACCGCATGGGGCTCTACCGGATGGCGATGGCGCTCGCCGTCGCGCGCCTCGCCGGCCGCACGCTGACGATCTCCTCGGCCGGCATGCCGCCGGTGCTCCACTACCGCGCGCGCGAGCGGCGGGTGGACGAGATCGAGCTCGCCGGCACGCCGCTCGGCGCGCGCGCCGAGTTCCCCTACGCCGAGCGAAGCGTCGAGCTCGCGCCCGGCGACGCGCTGCTCTTCCTCTCCGACGGCTTCCCCGAGATGCCCGACCGCAACGGCGAGCCGCTCGGCTACGAGCGGGTGCGCGAGCTGTTCGGACGCGCGGCCGAGGGGGGCGCCGAGGCGGCGGTCGCCGCGCTGCGCGCCGCCGCGCTCGACTGGACCGCCGGCGCGCCCCCCTGCGACGACGTCACCTTCCTGGTCCTCAAGGCCAGCGCCTGACCGCGCCCCGCTAACCCGCTCCGATTCCGGCGAGAATGGGGCGTTGACGCCCCGCTCCGCGCTCCGCCCCGCCGCCGCAATCGCGCTCGCCGCGCTCTCGGCCCTCCTCTTCGCCCGCGCCTGGGCCGGCGCCGACCGCGTCGGCGACGAGGAGGACTACCGCCGGGCCGCCTGTCAGATCCTGCGCGCCGGCACCCTGTCGCTCGATCCGCTCGACGCCTCCGACCCCCGCCCTCGGCCTACCGCGAGCCGCTCTACCCGCTCGTCCTCGCCGCGCTCGCCGCCGCCGCTCCGGAGCGGCTCTGCGCCGCGCCGCTCGCGGCGGGCGAGGCGATCCCGCCGGCGATCGCCTGGGGGCAGTGGGCGCTGCTCGCCGCGACCGCCGCGCTCACCGGCCTCGCCGCCGCGCGCCGGACGCCGGAGCCCCTGGCCTGGCTCGCCGCGGCCGCGGTGGCGGCGAGCCCCGCGCTCGCCGGCGCGGCCGCCACCTACGCCGTCGAGGCGCTGGCGGCGCCGCTCGCGCTCGCCGCCGTCGTCGCGCTTGCCGCCGCGCTCGCGCGCCCGACTCTCCGGCGCGCCGCCCTGGCGGGCGCGGCCACCGGGCTGCTCGCGCTCGCCCGCGTCGACTGGCTGGTCGTCCCGCTGCTCGGCGCGCTGCTGCTGCCGTTCGCGGTGCGGCGCGCGCCGGCAGGCGCGGCCCGGCGGCGCGCCGCCGCCGCGATCCTGCTCTTCCTCGCCGCTGCGGCGGCGCCGCTCGCGCTCTGGCGCCTGCGCAATCTCGCCCTGCCGGGCGCGCCGGCGCTGCTCGAGTCGCGCGCCGGCGCGGTGCTGCTGATCCGCGCCGAGCTCGACCGCGCGCTCGCCGGCCGCCGGCTCGCCGCCGCGCTCGCCTGGACGCCGGTGCCGGCGCTCGCCGAGCGCGCCGCGGTGCGCGCCGACCTCGACGTCCTCCTGCGCCCGGTCTGGAGCGAGCAGCGCCACTACTTCGTGCGCGCCCGCCTGCGCTGGGCCGAGCTCGTGCGGACGAGCGCCGACCGCGCCGCGGCCGGCCGCCGCGCCGCCGCGGAGGCGGCCGCGGTCTTCCGCGCCGACCCGCTCGGCCACCTCGCCTCGAGCGCGACCCTGTTCTGGCGCGGCCTCTTCGTCGAGCGCGATCCGGAGCCGCTCTCCGGCTGGGGACTCGCCGCGCTCTGGGCGCTGCTGCTCTGGGGCGCCGCCGCGGTGGGCGGGGTGCGCGCGCTGCGCGCAGGCGACCTCGCGGCGGCGCTGCCCGCGCTCGCCGTCTTCGCCGCCGCCGCCGGCCACGCCCTGCTCACCGAGAACCTGCCCCGCTTCGGCCTGCCGGCGCTCCCCGCGCTCGCGCTCGCCGCAGCGCTCGCCTGCGCGCGCGCGAGCCGTTTGGTCGCCGCCGCCGATCGCGAGACAATCGGGCGGTGAGCGCCCCCGTCGCGACCGATCTCTTCCTCGAGCTGACTCCCGAGCGCGTGCTCGACGCCGTCGAGGCCGCCGGCCTCGCCGTGCGGCCGCTCTGCTATCCGCTCAACTCGTTCGAGAACCGGGTCTACGAGGTCGAGCTCGCCGACCGCTCGCGGGTGGTGTCGAAGTTCTATCGCCCCGGCCGCTGGTCGGCGGAGCGCATCCTCGAGGAGCACCGTTTCCTGGCCGAGCTCGACGGCGAGGAGATCCCGGTCTGCCCGGCGCGCCCCTTCCCGAGCGGGAAGACGCTCGAGACGATCGACGGCATCCACTACGCGGTGTTCGACCGCAAGGGGGGCCGCGCCCCCGACGAGCTGACCGACGCGACCGCCGAGCGGCTCGGCATGCTGGCCGGACGCGTCCACGCGGTCGGCGCGCGGCGCGTGAAGGGGTGGACCGGCCGGCTCTCACGAGCGCCGAGTATGCCCGCGCCGACCTCGCCTGGCTGGTCGCGCAGGGCACTCTCCCGCGCGCCTGCGAACGGCGCTACCGCGACGCCGCGCGGACGATCTGCGACGCCTACGACCAGCTCGTCGAGGGCGTGCCGTTCGTGCGCCTGCACGGCGACCTCCACCTCGGCAACGTCCTCGAGCGCGACGGCCAGCTGCGCCTGCTCGATTTCGACGACTCGATGGTCGGCCCGGCGGTGCAGGACCTCTGGCTGGCGCTGCCCGGCCGCGACGCCACCGCGCGCAAGCTGACCGAGATCGTGCTCGAGGGCTACCAGTCGTTCCGCGCCTTCGACCGCGGCGAGCTGCGCCTGATCGAGCCGCTGCGCGGGCTGCGCATGATCCACTACGCGGCCTGGCTCGCCCGCCGCTGGCACGACCCGATCTTCCCGCGCCACTGGCCGCAGTTCGGCAGCGAGGAAGCCTGGGAGCGCGAGACGGTCGATCTCGAGGAGCAGGCCGCGGTGGTCGCCCGCGTCGCCCGCGGCCTGGCGGCCGAGCCGGCGCCCGGCGAGAGCGACGAGGAGGCCCTCTCCAACAAGGACCTCTTCTGGGACTGGCAGGAATAGAATTTCGGTTCGTGCAACGCCCTGCCCTCCTCGTCTTCGCCCTCTGGGCGCTTTCTCCGCCGTACCCTCCGCCAGCCCGGCGCTCGACGCCGAGGAGCCCGTCCGCATCCGGATCCCGCGCGGCGACCGCGCGACCTTCGAGCAGGTCACGACCCTGGTCGACGTCGACCAGGTGCGCCGAGGCGACGCGATCTACGCCTACGCGCGCCCGGCCGCCCTGCGCGCCTCGACCGCCTCGGCATCCCCTGGTCGAGGCGCCACAGGTCTGCGGTTCGGTGATCGACATGCTGACCGCCGCCGAAGTCAGCAGGGCGGCTGGAACTG
>CAWDOT010000001.1:0-32232 GCA_963803995.1 uncultured Acidobacteriota bacterium | reverse complement strand
TCGGGTTCGATGCAGGTCGACGTCGCGATCGCCGACCCGCAGGGGGCTTCCTTCGGTGCCTGGCAGTGCGTTCCGGTCGAGGCCGGCGCGCCCTACCGGGCGAGCGCGCTCGCCGCGCTGCTCGGGCCCGACCATCCGCGGGCAGCCTCGTTCCTGGAGGTGGCCTGGCATTCCGACGGGGCCTGTGCCGGCGCCCCCCTCGCCACCGAGCGGCTGGCGTCGACGGACGAGCGCTACTGGTTCTGGATCGAGCTCCGGGGCGAGGTGACGGCGCCGCTCGCCGCGGCCGCCGCGAGCGTCCGGCTCGGCACCGAGAAGCTCGAAGCGGGCGGTGACTTTCCGGTCTACGCCCTGTTCGACCAGGCCGCCTTCGAGGTCGTCGCGGGCGGCTCGGGCACCTGCCTGCAGAACGCGACCAGCCTCTGCCTGCGCGACGGGCGTTTCCGGGTCACCGCGGCCTGGTCCACGAGTGCCGGCGGCGGCGCAGGCTACGTCCGCCCTCTACCCCCGACACCGGCGCCTTCTGGTTCTTCGCCCGCGACAACCTCGAGCTGATGGTCAAGGTGCTCGACGGCTGCTTCGTCAACGACCGCTGGTGGGTCTTCGCCGGCGGCCTGACCGATCTCGGTGTGACGCTCACCGTCGAGGACACGGTGAGCGGCGAGAGCGCCGTCTACACGAGCCCGCTGGGCGAGCCCTTCCACACGGTCGCCGACGTCGACGCCCTCTCCGGCTGCCCGTAGGCGCCGGGCCGGGCGCTCTCCTCAGCGCACGGCGAGCTTGAGGACGATCCGGCTGCCGAGGGACTCGAAGCCCTCGAGGCGGACGCCGGCTCCGGCGAGGTCGATCACGATGTGCTGTTCGGCGCCACCGGGGCGGTCGTGCCAGCCGGTGCGGATGCCGGCGACGGCGGCGGTGCCGAGCCCGGCAGGCTCGACTTGCGGAAGGGAAGCTCGAGCCCCTTGAAGCGCACCAGCACGCGCGCCTTCTCGCCGCCGATCTCCGAGTAGCTCAACGACCCCGCGGGGAAGGGGCCGTCGCCGGCGATGGTCACGACCGTGACGCCGGTTGCCTCGGTCCAGTCGATGTCGCTGACCGACCGGGCGCGGGGTTGCCCCCTCCTCGGCCGGCATCGGCTCGACGGCGGGCGCGGAGCGGTCCGGCGCTGCGTCGCGCGCCGGCGTCGGGCCGGCGGCCGTCGCGAGCGGCGTTGCGGCCGCGGCGACGGGGGCGCCCTCGGACGCCTCGTCCGCGGCGCCAGCGTCGGCCGGCGGAGCGACACCCCTGGGCAGCGGAGTCTCGGGCGCGGTCTGCGCGGCGTCCGTCGCACCGACGGTGTCGGCGAGCGTCGTCTGCGGCGCGGCCACGGCGGACAGCGGCGGGCGCGGCGCGGGCGTCGGCGCCGCGCTGGCGGCTGCCGCCGGAGGCAGGCGCTCGGCCTTCGCGCGGGGTGCCAGCCAGTACTGCCACCCCGCCCAGCCGGCGCCGAGCAGCACGAAGCCGGCGGCGACCCAGACCCAGAGCGGCAGGTTTCCGCGACGCCTTCACGCTCGCCGCCGCGCCGGTCTCGATGCCCACCAGCGGCTCCTCGGAGAGCGCGGCGCGCACCAGGCGATCGATCCGCTCGTCGTCGCTCTCCGCGGGCGCGACCTCCGGCTCGGCGCTCGGCAGTTGCGTAGGAGAAGGTGGCTCGCCGCGCTTCCGCGGACGTCGGGGCGACGTCGGGAGGAATGGCGGGCGAGAAGTCGGGCGGCGCCTCGATGCCGTCGACAGGAGTCGCCATGGCGAACGAGCGGGTCGGCCGCGCCGGAGGCGGAGACGCAGGGAGGGGCTCCGGCACGGGCTCCGGCGCCGCTTCCTGCTCCTCGGTCAGATTGGCCTCGAGCTCGGGTGGCAGCGGCTCGAGCGCGCGCGCGACGACCGGCTCCTCCTCGCCGGCGTCGAGAGACTCCGGCGCCCAGCGACTCCTCGAGGAACTCGAAGAGCGCTTCGGTCAGGTGCTCGCGGCTGCCGGCGTCGAGGTCCTCGAAGCCGATGCCCATGCCGGCGGGCTTGCCGGGCCCCTCGTACTGGCGCGCACCCAGGTGACCACGCCCACGCCCTGCACCGGTCGCCGCCGCGTGCCCACCAGGAACTCGAAGACCAGGTGCGAAGCCGAACCTCGTGCGGCTCGGGGTGCTTGACGAACATGCCGGTGGCCGACACGTTGGCAGAGAAGCCGTTCTGGTAGGAGACCTCACCCTCGAAATGCAGGCGCACCACCGCGTCGAGCGGCACGCGGGTCGACCGGTTGAAGGGTGCGGTGGCGTCGCTCGCGCAGGCCATCGTTTTCGCTCGGCTTACGCCTGCGAGCTTCTCCCAATCCGACTCGTCGGAGTCGAGCGCGATGGCGAGACCGCCGGCGGCGCCGGCGAAGACCGGGTCGTCGACGCCGCCGACCTGGCCGCCGCCGACTCCGCGAGCGCCTTCTCGAGCGCCGGTCAGCCCCGCATCCTCGAGCCGCGTCCGGACAGGATGACGTGGCTGCCGCACGCTGCTCCTGGTACTCCGGCTCGACCGCGGCGAGCAGGTCGAGCATCGTCTCGGTGAAGGGCGCGACCAGGCTCTCGCAGGCGAGACGGACCTCGTCGGTGATGTCCAGCTGGGTCGTCTTGCCGTGCGACGGCGCGTTCACCACGACCTTGCCCGCCGGCTCGCCGATGAAGCCGTGCTGCTCCTTCCACCCGCGCACCATGTGGATGGTGAACTCGATGCCGGGGTGGCGCTCGGCGATCAGCTTGGCGAGCAGCTCGTCGACCGAGTCGCCCGCCTTGGTCAGCGTGCGCTGCATCCTCGGTGGGGTAGCGCCCCTTCATCACGCAGAAGTCGGTGGTGCCGGCGCCGACGTCGACGATCATGGTGTGGAGCAGCGCCTCGATGCCGTAGGCGACCGCGAAGGGCTCCGAAACGATGATCAGGGCGTCGACCATGCCGCGCATCACCTGCCGGAGCTGCTGTTTGTTGACGCGCAGCGTCTCGGCGGGCACGCCCACCACGGCGCGTGCCTTGCGCTCCAGGTCGCCCTCGGTGGCGAGCCCGATCAGGTGGCCGAGGATCTCCTTGACCGCCGCGATGTCCTTCTCCGAGCCCTCCTTGATCAGGCCTTGCTCGAGCGGCCGGTGGAGGTCGAGCAGCGAGCGGTTCTCGAGCGCCTCGGCGCCGATCAGGACCGGCTTCTTCACCACCTTCTTCGCCACCATGTCGACCGGCCAGCCGACGTAGCTGTCGACGACGTGGCGCGCGTCGGTGGAGGTCGCGATCGCGCTCTGCGAGGTTCCGAGGTCGATGCCGACCGAAAGGATCTGGGATTTGGCGCTCACGATACCCCCTCTTCTAGCCGCCTTTTCTCACGGAATGCGAGTATGACTGAATTCCCTCGAAAAGCGCCTGCGCGAGCCGGTCGCGGTACTCCGGGCGGGCCAGGAGCTCGGCCTCCTCCCGGTTCGAGAGGCAGGAGATCTCGGCCAGGATCGCCGGCATCTCCGTCGAGACCAGCACCAGGAAGGGGGCCGATTTGACGCCGCGGTCGACCACCTCGGGAGCGACCTCGCGCACGGAGCGCACCAGGCGGCGCTGGACCGAAGTGGCGAGCGCCTGCGACTGCTCCTGGCGGAAGTCCGAGTAGACGCTCTCGAGCAGCCGCTTCACGTCGGTCATCGAGTAGCCCGACTCGACGTTCTCGGCGCTCGCCAGCCGGATCAGGTAGGGGTCGTCGGAGGGGCCGAGGAAATAGGTCTCGATGCCGCGGTTCGTGCGGCCGTCCTCGAAGGAATTGACGTGGATCGAGACGAACAGGTCGGCCTGGTGCTCGTTGGCCGTCCGCGAGCGGTCCTTGAGCAGCACGCGCTGGTCGCTGTCGCGAGTGAGCAGGGTCTCGTAGCCGGCGGCACGCAAACGGGAAGCCAGGCGGCGGCGACGTCGAGCGTGATCTCCTTCTCGGCGAGCCCGGCGGGGTCTCGTCCCCTCGTCGCCGCCGCCGTGCCCGGGGTCGACGACGATGCGCTGCACCTCGACCGGGAAGACCATCCCGGGCAGCCGGGTGGGCTTCGGCGTCGCCGCCGTGCCGGGAGGCGGACCGGTTCCATCCGCCTGCGGCCGGACCGTCGGCACGATCGAACCCGGCGCCGGTTCGGCGAACGGCCCCCGGCCGAGGCGGGGCAGCGCGACCAGCGCGCCGGCGACGACCACCACCAGCGCGGAGAAGAAGCGCCCCATGGGAAGGGCTTCTTCCGGTAGAGCCTGCCCGCCGGCCGGTTCTCGATGGCGCGGACGTTGTCCTCGACCGCACCCGAGAGCAGCCGCCGCTTCAGCCGTGCGTCCCCACCGCCGATCCCCGACAACATGAGGCCGAGAATGCTACCAGCCGCCGGCGCTTCCCGAGCCGCGCCCGGCCGGGGGCCCGACCGGATGGCGTGGCTGCCGTGACGGCCGCCTCGAAAAGACCAGAGAAGGGAGAGCGACGACCCCGAGCCGACCGTCGGTCCATCGATCGTCGGGCGCCTCGCTTGCGTCTTTCCTTCTATGGGCTGTTCAGTTCCCGGGTCCAACCGACGCTTCGAGAGTCGACGCCCGGCGGAAGGAGCCAGAGAGACCGACGAAGGCTGAAAGGAAAGAGCCGGAACCGCTCGCGCGTTCCCGGCTCTCTGGGGGCTTTCGCCCGTTCGAAGTCCCTGCGGTCTCAGCCCTGCGGGCGGATCTTCTCGAGCGCGGCGGCGAGGGCGCCGAGGCCGGTCGACTTGCGGGTCTGCTTGACGTAGGTCTGGTAGTCGGAGCGCGAGCCTTCGAGGGTCTTGCCTTCGAGGGTGAGCGAGACGCGCTTCCGCTTGACGTCGATGTGGGCGACCTGGACCTTGACCTGCTTGCCGACCGAATAGACGCGGCCGACGTTGGCGCCGCGCGGCAGGCCCATTTCGGAGCCGGGCAGCAGGCCGGTCAGGCCGGGCTCGAGGATCACGAAGACGCCGAACTTCTCGATCTTCTCGACCGTGCCGCTGACCACGGCGCCCTCGGGTGAGGACCTCGACGCCGTGCCAGGGATCGGACGTGGGCGTCTCGCGCATCGAGAGCGAGATGCGCTTGCGCCGGCCGTCCACTTCGCGCACGAACAGCTCGAGCGTCTCGCCGGCGGCGAGGCGGGCGTCGTCGGCGTGCATGCCGGGCGCGAGCTGGGTGTGGTGCATCAGCCCCTCCACGCCCGGCTCGAGCTCGATGAACCAGCCGAACTCGCTCTTGCGCAGCACCTTGCCGGTGGCCTGGCCGCCCGCCGGGAAGCGCTCCGCGACGCCGTCCCACGGATCGCGCTCGAGCGACTTCATCGACAGCGAGATGCGGTCGCCGCCGGAGGCGAGCTTCAGCACCCTGGCCTCGACCTCCTGGCCGAGCGCGAGCGCGTCGGCGGGCTTGGCCACCCGGACGTGGCGGATCTCGGAGACGTGGATCATCCCCTCGATGCCGCCGAGGTCGACGAACGCGCCGAAGTCGGTGAGCGAGACGACCTTGCCCTTCACGATCTCGCCGACCTGGATCTTCTTGCGCAGCTCGTCGGCCGCGTGCTGCGCTCCTCGCGCAGCATCGCGGCGCGCGAGAGCACCAGGCGATGACCCTTCTCCTCGACGCGCAGGACGCGGAAGGCGAAGGTCTTGTCGAGATACTGGCCCGGCTCGTGGGGCGCGCCGAGCTCCATCGAGGAGCGCGGCAGAAGGCGGTCATGCCGTCGACCACGACGTGGAAGCCGCCCTGGTTCCAGCCGATGACCTTGCCCTCGACCGGATGCCCGGCCTCGACCGCAGCGCGGGCGACGTCGCTCGGGATGCCGGCGAGGTCCTCGGGGCTGGGCGGGACGACCTCGTCCACCTTGCCAGGCCGCCGGGGCTTGCCCTTGTGGGCCTTCTTGGCGGTCGTGCGCGGCCCCTTGGCCGCCTTCGGCGTCGCATCGGCCGCGGGCGCCTCGGCGCCCGCCTCGGTGGCGACGGCTTCGGCGGCGACCGGTTCGCTGTCGACGGCGACGGCGTCGCCCGCGATGATCTGTTCGGCGGCGGCGACCTCGGCCGGTTCACCCGCCTCCGCCGGCGACTCCGCGGCGACGATCTCGGCCTGGGCGGCCGGCTCGGGCTCGGCGCGGTTACGGTGGCGAAGGGGGCGTTCTCGTTCTCTGACATGGCGAACTCCGGCGGTGATGTAGCGGGTCGGGCCGACAGCGCCCCGGGCGCGAGACCTCGGGACCGGAGTCGAGAGGATACCGCAGAAGACGCGCGCCGCGAAACCGCGCCGATCCGCGGGCCGTCGCGCCCGCCGGGGTGTTGACTTTCCCCCGACGCGCGCGGATCAGTCGGGCGGCGTCGCGGCGAAGACGGCGACGCCGCGCGGCCGCTCCTCGGTCCGCGGCCGCTGCGGCGCCACGGCGAGCTCCGCGCGGGCTTCGACCGGCGCCACGAGGCGCCAGTGCCAGACGCCGCTCGAATCCCCGGCAGGTCGAACCGCCGCCAGGCCGGGGTTGGCGCCGTCTTCGGCGGGACGAGGATCGCGGAGACCGCGGCGCCGGGCCCTGGCGAAGCAGCCGGAGCGCAGCCGAACCAGACCGTGAAGCCCTCCGGCGTCTCGACGGAGGGGAGCCGCTCGACGGGCAGAATCTCGGCCTGGCCGGGACCGGCGGACGCGCGCCAGTGCAGCGACGCGAGCAGCGGCGCCAGCGCGCGGTCGCGCAGCGCCACGGCGGCGCAGACTTCGGAGCGGATGCCGGGGCGGAAGACCAGGCCGACGGCCCCCAACGAACCGATGTCGGCGACGATCTCCGGCGGCACCGCGACGCGCGGCGCGACGCCGCCGTCTCCGGCCGGGTCGAGGCCCAGCGGCAGCGTGACGGCCAGGGCCTGCAGGAACCGGCGCGGGGATCCCGTGCTCATGGCATGGACCTCCATGGGAGCAACATGAGATACGGACGGATGCAATTTTGGTTCCGAGGCCCTCGGAGCGGGGCTCGATAGAGTCTCGTCCGTGCCGCGCGTCGCCTGGTTCGTCAGTCCCCACGGTTTCGGTCACGCCGCGCGCTCCGGCGGCGATCGCCGAGGCGCTCGGCCTGCGACTCCCCGGCCTCGAGCTCGACCTCTGGACGACGGTTCCGGAGTGGTTCTTCCGGGAGTCGCTGACCGTCCCCTTCCGGTACCGCCCGCTGGCCTGCGATGTCGGACTGGTCCAGAAGAGCCCGGTCGAGGAGGATCTGCCGGCGACGGTCGCCGGGCTGGAGCGGTGGTGGACTGCCGTCGAAAAGCTCCATCTAAGGGAGGTGGTCGGGGCGCTCGTGGCCGAGCGGTGCGATCTGGTCGTGTGCGACATCGCCCCCCTCGGTCTGGTGGCGGCGCGCGACGCCGGGGTGCGATCCGTTCTGTTGGAGAACTTCACCTGGGATTGGATCTACGCGCAGCTGGTCGCGGCCGAGCCGCGACTGGTGCCCTGGGTCGAGCGCCTTCCGCTCCTGGTGCGCGCTCGCCGATCTGCGGATCCAGATGGAGCCGGTCTGCGCGCCGGCGCCGGGTGCGCGGGTCGTGCCGCTGGTCGCGCGTTCGCCGCGCGCGGGACGGCTCGCCGTGCGGCAGCGGCTCGGAATCGAGCCCGGCTTCTCGCTGGTCCTGGTCTCGCTGGGCGGCGTCGAACACCGCCTCGATCGGCTGGCGCGGCTGCGCGAGCGCGGGGAGGCGGTCTTCGTCCTGCCCGGCGCCGCCGACCGGGAGAGATGGGCGGGGAATCTCCGGCTGCTGCCGCACCACTCTCCAGTGCACCATCCCGACCTGGTCGCCGCCGCGGACCTCCTCGTCGGCAAACTCGGCTACTCGACCGTCACCGAGGCCGTCGCCGCCGGCGCGCGGATGCTCTACGTGCCGCGTTCCGGTTTCCGGGAGTCGGCGGTGCTCGAGCGCCACGTGGCGGAGCGACTGCCCTCCGCGGCGATCGCCTGGGAGGAGCTCGAGAGCGGCTCCTGGGTGGAGCGGCTCGACGCCCTGCTCACCGAGCCCCGTTCGACGCCGCTCCCCTCCGAAGGCGCGGCGAGCGCCTCGACCGCGATCGCAGAGTTCCTCGCGAGGGATCGGAACTGACCGGCGTCGTGTTTTCCGGCACGGGACGCGCGTCCGCGCGACGGCCTCGAGCGCTTCAGCGCGAACGGTCGTCGAGCGCGAGCTCGTCGAGGGCGTCGCGGCGCAGGCGGAGCAGGTGCGCGCGGAGCTCGGGGCGCAGGCGGGATTCGACCGCGAGGTAGCCCGCGTCGTCGAGGCCCTTGAGCAGGGCGACGACGTCGGCGAGGTCCTGGTGCCTCGCTGCGGTCAACTTGAGCTCGAGCAGCCCGGGCAGATCGACGACGTCGGGCTCGCGTGCGCTGCGGCCGAGCTCGAGCGGCGACGGGTAGGGCGGCGCGCCCGGCCGCGGTCTCGGTTCGCCGGCGAACAGCAGATCGACGTCGACCCCGCTCGGCCCGTGCCGGAGCCGGTTGGCCGCGGTGCGCGCGAAGCCGTGCCGATCGAGCAGGGGTTCGAGGCTTTCGACGTCGGCGCGCGCGAGCAGCAGGTCGAGGTCGCGGGTGGCGCGGACGTAGCCGTGATGGAGGACGGCGACGCCCCCCACCAGCGCGTGCGGGACGCCGGCTTCGGCGAGGAGCCCGCGCAGGGCCGTCAGGCCCTGGTCGACGAGAGGCAGGTCGGGTCGCATCGCGCGCGCGAACGCGGTCGCCCCGGCGAGCGCCACCGCGGTCGATTCCATGGCAGGAGTATAGGGCAGCGTCGCCAGCGGGCCGCGCGCCGGGAGGCGTCGACCGGGGGAGGTCCGGTCGGGGCGGGGTGGCAGAGGTAGCCCCCTGGGCCCGCTCGCGCTGCGCTGCCTGACGCCCGTCATGGCACAGGCCGCCGAGTGTGGTAGATACCGCAGCTCTTTCGCGCCCGTTTCCGGAAGTTTCCTGGTCGGGGTTTCGGTCTCGTCGGGGGGAGTGAGAAGTCCGGAGGTTTCGGAATGAGATCGAGACGACCTGGGGGGCTGGAGTCGGCTGGAATCGCCAACCCGAGCCCGAGGGTCCCCGAGGCCACCGACGGCGAGGGCGTGGCGACGCCGCACGAGGTCGAAGCGGACTGGCTGGCCGAGCTCTACGAGGCCGCGGCCGATGTCGCCCGCTGGCCGTGCGCGCTCGGCGCCGTCGCGGGTCGGCTCGGTGCCCGGCGCGCCGGGATCGAGGTCGTGGACCTGACGAGCGGGGCGACGCGCTTCGCGGCCGCGAGCGCTCCGCGGCGTCCGGGGCGGTCGGCGAGCGAGCTGCGCCTCGTGGAGCGGTCGGCCCCGGCAGCGGAGGGGCCGCCACTCGCGCTGCACTTCGACGGCCGCGCGGCGATCTGCCGGTTTCCGCTGCGGGGCACGTCGCTGGTCGCCCGGCTGACGCTGGCGCGCGGTTCGGCCTCCAGGCCCTGGCGCGAGGCGGATCGTGGCGGAATCGCGAGGGTCGCCGCGCATCTCGAGCGCGCGCTCCGCCTCTCGCTGCGCGCCGGCGCCGGCCCGGCGCTGCCGCCCCCGGCGGCCGAGGTGCTGCTGCCGCGGTCCGCGCCGGAGGAGCTTCTGCACGAGGTGGAGACCACGCTGCGCGGCGTGTACGGTCTGACCCCCGCCGAAACCCGGGTGGCGGCGGCGTTCGTCTGCGGCTCGTCGATCGTGCAGGTCGCGCAGCAGCAGGGAATCTGCGTCGAGACGGTGCGCTCCCACCTCAAGCGCATCTACCAGAAGCTCGGCACCACCCGTCAGGCCGAGCTCGTCCACCTCGTGCTGACGAAGAGCCGCGTCTCCCCCCCGCCCGCGCCGCGCACGGAGTGACCTCGCCGCTCGCCGCGGGCCGATGTCGAGCGGCACGTAGCGCCCGTCCGCCAGGCGCGTCAGGAGCTCAGGCCGGAACCGCAGGGGCCGGCAGGCGAGCGACGAGGGCGAGGAGCTCGGCCTGGTTGGTCACTCCGACCTTGCGGAACACGCTGCTGAGCTGGGTGCGGGCGGTCTCGCGTCCGATTTTCAGGCGAGAGGCGGCTCGAGGCAGACTGGGCTCCTGTGCGAGGCCGAGTACGAGCCTCGCCTCCGCGTTGGACAGACCGAAACGGCTGCGCAAGAGATCGGCGGGCGGCAGAGGCTGGCGCTCGGGATCGGTCAGGAAGACCAGGGCGCCGGCGGGCGGTTGGTCGCGCCGCACGCCGGGCAGCACCAGGGTGGCGATCGGCGCCCTGGAGAAGCAGCGTGAAACGCTCAGGCGCCACCGCCGCCGAGCTCGGGCCGGGTGCGACAGTCGAGTGCCGATCGGATCAGTCGTTGCAGCTTCACTGCTATATTCCCCCGAAGATCGGAGGAACAGACCGTGTCTCGAGAACGCTCCGTGAGCGGTTCCGCGCGACCACGGCGGCCTTTCGTGGCGGCGCTGACTCTCGTGCAGCTCGGGCTCGCGGCCGTCGGGATCCCGCCGGCCCTCGCGGCGGCGGGCGCGAGCGACGACCTCGACGCCCAGATTCAGTCGGCTCTCGACGGCGTGCCGGCCGAGAAGGCGGGCGCGGTCGTCGAGTGGATCCTCCAGGCCCACGAGGGCACCACCAGCTACCATGCGGTGTCGCCGGCGTCGCTTTTCCAGGCCGGCCAACCCACCCAGGACCTCGTCCTCGATTCCGCGACGGGCTCCGTGTGGATCGACGACAACCAAGGAAGCTGTGGCTACGCCCCGATCCACTTGCCACAGGCGGCGACGGTCACCGGGTTCCTCATGTGGGTCCGCGACAGCAACTCGGTCGAGGATTCCACCGCAATCCTCAGGCGCTTCACGGTCGACGGCTCGACGGGCGTTCTGGAGCTCGCGGCGGTCACGAGCTCGGGGTCGACGGCCAACTCGAGGGTTTTCTCCGACTTCTCGATCTCGAGCGGCGTCGTCGACAATTCAACGTACTGGTATTTCGTCCACGTCTGCCTGCCCCGTTTCTCAGACCCCGACGGTCCGACCGAGCTCCGCGGTCTCTACGTCAGCTTCACGAACTGAGGAACCGGCCATGCGCTTCCGCTCGAACCCACGGCTCCTCCTCCTCGCGGCACTCTCGGTCGCGCCGGCCGGCGCGGAGGTCGTCATCGTCTCCGCGGCCGACTTCCACAACGCCGACGGCTCGGGCCACGCGTTCACGGAGTTTTCCGGCTGGATCCAGAAGGGGGGCGGCTCCGGGCACCTGATCGCTCCGGTCGATCTGCCGGACGGCGCGGTGATCACCCAGTTCAGTGGCTACCTGGGAGACAGCGAGGCGAGCGGCGACTTCTGGGTCGAGTTGCTGCGCAAGCGGCGGGGCAACGCGGTGGCGGCTCAGCAGGTGGCGCGGATCAGCTCGCTGGGCATCTCGCCGGCGGGGCAGGTGCTGGTCGTCGACCCGACGCTACAGTACCCTGTCGTCGACGACGTCTACATCTACTACCTGACCACCTCGGGTAACCCGCTCGACACGACCTCGCAGCGGCTCTATTCGATCCGGGTCGATTATCAGCTCACCCTCTTCGCCGACGACTTCGAATCGGGCGACACGTCGGCCTGGGGCGCGCCGCCTCCCGCCTTCGCGACCAAGTGGCTCTCGGCGGCGAGCTTCTCGTCGGCGGCGAAAACCCCAGAGTGGCCCTGGGTTTTCGACGGCGCGCTCGGCACCTACTCCCTGCCGAACGCCTCCGGTTCGACGCCCCCGTGCGGCGTCGCGCCGCTCGAGTTGGCGCACGGCGCGACGATCGCCGGCGTCTTGGCCAACCTCTACGACGCCCGCACCGACCGCGGCCTGACGCTCGCGCTGCGCCGCTCGCCGATCAACTCGATGGTCGTCTCGTCGGTGCTGGCGACGGCCTCGACCTCCGGATCCGGCGGCTGGCAGCTCCGCTCCGACCTCTCGGTGGTCGACGCGGTGGTCGACAACGACAGCCACTGGTACTACTTCGAGCTCTGCATGACCGGGGGGAATACCGTCGCCGCCGGAGAGCTTGCGGTCCAGGCGATTCAGGTCCTCTACACGCTGCCCTGAGGCGGCGCGCCGGGCGGCCCCGGCCCTTCGCGGCACGCGTCATCCGCGAAGGGCTCTGCCCGGTCGACTCGATGCCCATCACCGCCTCGGTCTTCGTCAACGACGACGAGCGCGGCCCGCACGCGGACGACGAGCGCTGACTCGAGCGGCTCGCGCCGTTCGACGCCAGCGGAGCATCGGTGGGTGAGCCGAGGCTCGCCGAACTCGCCGCGGACGCCGTCGGAAACGGGTTGCTGTCCCCGAATTCCGCGCCGCGGCGATCGCCTGGGAAGATCTCGAGAGCGGCGCCTGGGTCGCGCGGATGGGCGAGCTGCTCGCGGTGCGACGCCCGGCGCCGCGGTTCCCGGAGGGCCCGGCGCGCGCCGCCGAGGCGACCGCTGCGTTCGCGGCGGCGGGCGGTCAGGGTTCCGCGCCGGTCACCGACCAGCGGCTGAAGCTGCCGGTCTCGAAGCCATCGAGGAAGAGCACGCCGACACCGAAGTACACGGTGACGGCGTAGCCGTCGGCGGTCTCCGCGTCGACGCTCACGAAGGTCGCCTCGCTCGGCGAGGCGAAGACCTCGCCGACGCGGTACATCACCGATTCGTTGTCGGCGTTGCCGTCGGGCGGCGTGGCGGAGTCGTAGCACCATGCCGGTTCGCCGCGGCCCGGGTCGATCTGGTGAACGACGACCGCGTGGCCGGGCAGGTGGCCGTCGTAGAGCCCGGTCAGGTCGCGGGTTTCGATCGTCCAGTACTTGCCCGGCGCGGAAGGGATCGGCAGCTCGATCAGGCGGTAGCCGTCGACCGGATTCGGCAGAGCGATGTCGGCGAGCTCGACCGGGTAGATACCGCTCCCCGGTGGCGTGAAGACCTGGGCGGGCGCGAACCAGCCGAGGCGGTCCTTGCCGTAGCCGATCGTGTGCTTGCCGAGCGTGCCGTAGGTCGGGTCGGAGCCGGAGTAGCTCCAGGCGTCGCTCATCACGTCCCAGGAGTTGTCGTAGGGCGAGCCGTCGCCGTCCCAGTTGTTCGAGTGGGGCAGCCCGAACCCGTGCCCCATCTCGTGCGCCATCACGCCGACGTTGGCGTAGCCCCACGGGGGCTCCCAGGTCGTGCGCCAGGACTTGCTGACGCCATCGAGCGTGGCGTAGCGGCCACCGCCCCAGGCGCAGCCGTCGAGGTCGCCGTTGAACATCAGGTTGATGCCCGCGAAGCCCCCGGTGCCGCCCACCGAGAAATCGACGAAGGGGTCGGCGACGGCGGTGCAGTCGTTGAACAGCGCCGAGAGGTTGGCGTCGTTTGTGGTGCTCCCGTCGAGGCAGCCTGAACCGGGCGTCGGGACGTAGGCGGTCTGCACCTGGGGCAGCACCAGCCAGGAGGTCGCGGCCGAGCCGACGACGTCGATCTGGCCATAGGAGACCTCGCGCCAGTAGTGGTCGAGCCGTCCCGGCGAGTTGGCGAACATCTCGGAGAAGTAGCTCGGGGTGTGCGGCTCGGCCGCCACGTTCGAGAACTTGCAGAGCAGCGAGACCCAGGGCTGCGACCCGGCGACCTCGGCCGCGTGGGGCGCTGCGAGGTCGAAGAAGACCACGGCGAGCGGCGGGGAGCCCGGCGCGGCGTCGTCGTCGACGACCACCCGCACCCGCCGCCCCTGGGCTCGGCCCGGGTCGAAGCCGGCCGCCGGGCTGCCGTGAGGCAGGGTAAAGACCTGTTCGAAGCCGGAGTCGTCCCGGACCGTGAGCCGCAGCGGACCGCCCGAGGATCCGCGCTCAGGATCGCCCCAGGCGACGGAGGCGATCCCTTCGACGGTGCGCTGCGCCCTTGCGGGCGGCGCGGCGACCGCGGAGATGGCGGCAACCCAGAACAGGACCCAGCGCGCGAGGCGAACCGTTTCCATCGGCGTATCCCTCCGCTCCCTCGGGGCTCGATCGGAACACGGCGACCATGCGCCGTCCACACCCGTTGGCGCGGGCCGCGCACCTCCCCGGGCGAGCTCCCCCCGGCTGATAGGATCTCTCCTCGCGATGCCCAAGCGGACGGACCTCCAATCGATCCTGGTCCTCGGTTCCGGACCGATCGTGATCGGACAGGCCTGCGAGTTCGACTACTCGGGGACGCAGGCCTGTCGCGT
The DNA here is from genome assembly GCA_963803995.1 of uncultured Acidobacteriota bacterium. Taxonomy (GTDB): domain Bacteria; phylum Acidobacteriota; class Thermoanaerobaculia; order Multivoradales; family JAGPDF01; genus JACTMI01. The sequence continues at coordinate 18,043 of CAWDOT010000001.1, read as the reverse complement.
GCTGCGCCGGGAGGGGTACCGGGTGGTCCTGGTCAACTCCAATCCGGCGACGATCATGACCGACCCGGAGTTCGCCGACGCGACCTACATCGAGCCGCTCACGCCGGAGGTGGTCGAGCGGATCCTCGAGAAGGAGCGCCCGGACGCCATCCTGCCCACGGTCGGCGGCCAGACCGGCATCAATCTCGCCCTCGCGCTCCACGAGTCGGGCGCGCTCGAGCGGTTCGGGGTCGAGCTGCTGGGCGCCGGCGTCGAGGCGCTCCAGGTCGGCGAGGACCGCGAGCTGTTCAAGCAGGCGATGGAGGAGATCGGACTGCGCGTCTGCCGGAGCGGCTACGCCAGCTCGCTCGAGGAGGCGCAGGCGGTCGCCCACGACATCGGTTTCCCGGTCATCGTGCGCCCGAGCTTCACGCTCGGCGGCGAGGGGGGCGGCACCTGCTACAACCGCGACGAGCTCGACGAGATCGGCGCCTCCGCGCTCGCCGCGAGCCCGGTCCACAAGATCCTCGTCGAGGAGTCGGTCATCGGCTGGAAGGAGTTCGAGCTCGAGGTCATCCGCGACCAGCGCGACAACGCCATCGTGGTCTGCTCGGTCGAGAACGTCGACGCCATGGGCGTCCACACCGGCGACTCGATCACCGTGGCGCCGCAGCAGACGCTCTCCGATCGCGAGTACCAGGCGATGCGCGACGACGCCTTCAAGGTCATCCGGCGGGTGGGCGTCGCCACCGGCGGCTCCAACATCCAGTTCGCGGTCGACCCGCAGACCGGCGCGCGCATCGTGATCGAGATGAACCCGCGCGTGTCGAGGAGCTCGGCGCTCGCCTCCAAGGCGACCGGCTTCCCGATCGCCAAGATCGCCGCCCTGCTCGCCGTCGGCTACACGCTCGACGAGATCCCCAACGACATCACCGGCAAGACCTTCGCGGCGTTCGAGCCGACGCTCGACTACACGGTGGTCAAGATCCCGCGCTGGGCCTTCGAGAAGTTCCCCGGGTCGACCGGCACGCTGGGCACCCGATGAAGTCGGTCGGCGAGGTGATGGCGATCGGCGCCACCTTCCGCGAGGCCCTGATGAAGGGGCTCTCCTCGCTCGAGCTCGACGGTTCGATCTCGGCGCGCGAGGAGCGCATGGGCGACCCGGTGAGGCTCAGGCAGCGGCTGGCCGTGCCCAACTGGGAGCGGCTGTTCGCGGTCTTCGCGGCCCTGCGCCAGGGCTGGACGGTGGAGGAGCTCCGCGCGCTGACCCACATCGACCCCTGGTTCCTGCGCGAGATGTCGGCGCTGGTCGAGCTCGAGGTCGAGCTCGCCTGCTGGAACCTCGGTTCGGTGCCGCCGGGGCTGCTGCGCCGCGCCAAGCAGGACGGCCTGGGCGACGCCCGCCTCGCTTCGCTGCTCGCCGCGCCGGCCGAGGAGGTGGCGGCGCGCCGGCGCGAGCTCGGCATCCGCCGCGTGTTCAAGCGGGTCGACACCTGCGCCGCCGAGTTCGAGGCGAAGACGCCCTACCTCTACTCGACCTTCGGCAGCGAGGACGAGGCCGAGCCGACCGCGCGCCGCAAGGTCATGATCCTCGGCTCCGGACCCAACCGGATCGGCCAGGGAATCGAGTTCGACTACTGCTGCGTCCACGCCGCCTTCGCGCTGCGCGAGCTCGGCATCGAGACGATCATGGTCAACTGCAACCCCGAGACCGTCTCGACCGACTACGACACCTCCGACCGGCTCTACTTCGAGCCGCTCACGCTCGAGGACGTGCTGGCGATCTACGAGCGCGAGAAGCCGGACGGCGTGATCGTCCAGTTCGGCGGCCAGACGCCGCTCAAGCTCGCCGAAGGACTCGAAGCGGCCGGCGTGCCGATCTGGGGCACCTCGCCCGGACGCGATCGACCGCGCCGAGGACCGCGAGCGGTTCGGCGCGCTGCTCGAGGAGGAGCGGATCCGGCGCCCGAGAACGGCACGGCGCGCACGCTCGCCGAGGCGCTCGCCGTGGCGCGCGGGCTCGGCTACCCGGTACTCGTGCGGCCGAGCTACGTGCTCGGCGGGCGCGCCATGGCGGTCTGCCACGACGAGGAGGCGATCGAGCAGTTCATGGCGCTCGCCGCCGAGGTCGCGGGCGGCCACCCGGTCCTGGTCGACCGCTACCTCGAGGACGCGACCGAGTTCGACGTCGACCTCGTCGCCGACGGCGAACGGGCGGTGGTCTGCGGCATCCTGCAGCACATCGAGGAGGCGGGCGTCCACTCGGGCGACTCGGCCGCGGTGCTGCCGCCGCACTCGGCCTCGCCGGTCCGAGGTCGACGAGATGCGCGAGATCGCGGTGCGCCTCGCGCTGCGCCTGGGCGTGCGCGGCCTGATGAACGTCCAGTTCGCGCGCCACCAGGGGGACCTCTACGTGCTCGAGGTCAACCCGCGCGCCTCGCGCACCGTGCCGTTCGTCTCCAAGGCGATCGGCGTGCCGCTGGTCAACATCGCGAGCCGGGTGATGGTCGGGGAGACCCTCGCCCGGATCGGCTTCGTCGAGGAGCCCACGGTGCCGGCGGTCTTCGTCAAGGCGCCGGTCTTCCCGTTCAAGCGCTTCCCGGGCGTCGACCCGCTGCTCGGGCCCGAGATGAAGTCGACCGGCGAGGTGATGGGCGTCGACGCCGAGTTCGGCTGGGCCTTCGCGAAGGCCTTCCTCGGCGCCGGCCACACGCTGCCCCTGCACGGCACCGCGTTCCTGTCGGTCACGGACCGCGAGAAGCCCCGGCTGTTGCCGGTCGCCGAGCGGCTCGCCGGGCTCGGCTTCGAGCTGATCGCGACCGCCGGGACCGCGACCTTCCTCTCCGCACAGGGCCTCGCGGTCACGCCGGTGCTGAAGGTCCACGAAGGGCGGCCGAACGTGGTCGACGCGATGATCAACGGCGAGGTGCAGCTGGTGGTCAACACACCGGCCGGCCGCGGCGCGGCGATCGACGACGGCTATATCCGGCGGGCCGCGATCCGCGCGCAGATTCCGTGCATCACGACGCTCACGGGCGCGCTGGCGGCCGCCGAGGGCATCGCGGCCCTGTCCGGGGGCGCGATCACCGTGCGCTCCCTGCAGGAGCTCCGGCACGCCGGGATCGAACCGACGCAGGTCCGGGCGGGCGCTTGAAAGAGGTCGTCGCCTACACCGACGGCGCCTGTTCGGGCAACCCCGGGCCGGGCGGCTACGGCGTGGTCCTGCTCTGGAACGACCACCGCCGGGAGCTGGCGCGCGGTTTCCGCCACACCACCAACAACCGGATGGAGCTGATGGCGGTGATCGAGGCGCTGCGCTCCCTCAAGGGCCCCTGCCGGGTCACCGTCTGGAGCGACTCGCAGTACGTCGTGCACGCGGTCGAGAAGGGGTGGGCGAAGCGCTGGCGCCAGAACAACTGGCGGAAAGCCGACAAGACCCCCGCCCTCAACTCCGATCTCTGGGCCGAGCTGCTCTCGCTGCTCGAGAGCCACCCGGCGAAGCTCTGCTGGACGCGCGGCCATGCCGGCGACCCCGAGAACGAGCGCGCCGACGAGCTGGCGGTGGCCGCGCTGCGCGGCGACCGGCTCGAGGTCGACACCGTCTACGAAGGCGATTGACCCGACCCGGTTCCGGGAGCCCGTGCCGGTGGCCGCGCTCCGCCCGGCGAAACGTGACACCATGGCCCTGCGGCCCGCTGCTTTCATCGCCGCGCGCGCGAGCGCTGGAGGTGAAGTGAAGTCCTTTACCGGTGTCCTGGTCGCGCTCGCCGTCCTCGCCGTTCTCGTCGGTCTCTACATGATCCGCAGGAAGCTGCTGAGTGGGGCGGGAGTCAAGCGCTCCAAGCGGGAGTTCCACGCGCGGGAGGCCGAGCGCGACCGCCAGGCCGTGCGCCAGGCGACGAAATCGAGATCGGTCGGCAACAGCGCGCCGCGCGATGCCTTCGCGATTCCCGAGGGCGCGCAGCGCGACGGCGCTCCAGGCGCCCAGAGTCTCGGGCGCGAGACCGAGAGCCGCCGCCGCGCATCGACGTCGACCTCGTTCGACCCCGACCTGCCGAGCTCGTAGTCGCGCCCGCACCGCGGGCTCCGGCGACAGCCGGCGCGGCGGTTGATAGGGTCGCCACCGAACGCTTCCCGGCGGGAGGGTGGCCATGCCCGAGCAGCGCATCGAATCCGACAGCCTGGGCGAGATCGAGGTCGCGGCGGACGCCTGGTGGGGCGCGCAGACGGAGCGGGCGCGGCGCAATTTCCCGGTCTCCGGCCTGCGCTTCCCGCGCCGGTTCATCGCCGCGCTCGGCACGATCAAGGGGGAGTGCGCCGCGGTCAACGGCGAGATGGGGATCGTCGCGCCGGAGCTCGCCGCGGCGATCGAGGCGGCGGCGGCCGAGGTCGCCGACGGGGAGCTCGACGACCACTTCCCGCTCGACGTCTTCCAGACCGGCTCCGGCACCTCGACGAACATGAACGCCAACGAGGTGATCGCCAACCGGGCGATCGCGAGCCTCGGCGGCGAGGTCGGGTCGAAGCGTCCGGTCCACCCGAACGACCACGTCAACCTCGGGCAGTCGCTCGAACGACGTCTTCCCGACCGCGATCCACGTCGCCGTCGCCGAGGCGATCGCCGAGCGAGCTCGAGCCGGCGCTGCGACCGGCTGCATTCCTCGCTCGCGCGAAGGCGCGCGAGTTCGACGACGTCGTCAAGATCGGCCGCACCCACCTGCAGGACGCCACGCCGGTGCGCCTCGGTCAGGAGTTCGGCGGCTACGCGCGGCAGATCGAGGCCGGCGCCGAGCGGATCGCCGCCGCGAAGCCGCGCCTCGCCGAGCTCCGCGCTCGGCGGCACGGCGGTCGGCACCGGTCTCAACACCCACCCCGGCTTCGGCGCGCGGTGATCGCCCGGCTCGCGGAGCGCACCGGGCACCCGCTTCGTGCGAGGCGGCGAACCACTTCGAGGCGCAGGCCGCGAAGGACGCCGCGGTGGAGATGTCCGGGGCGCTCAACGCCTCGCCGTCTCGCTGACCAAGATCGCCAACGACCTGCGCTGGCTCGCTTCGGGCCCGCGCTGCGGCCTCGGGGAGATCGCGCTCCCCTCGCTCCAGCCCGGCAGCTCGATCATGCCCGGCAAGGTCAACCCGGTGATCCGCGAGATGACGCTGATGGTCGCCGCGCAGGTGATCGGCCATCACCAGACGATCACGCTCGCCGGCATGTCCGGCAGCTTCGAGCTGAACGTGATGATGCCGGTCATCGCCTGGGACCTGCTCGAGTCGATCCGGTTGCTGGCGAGCGCGTCGAACCTGCTCGTCGACCGCTGCATCGCGGGCCTCACGGCGAATCGCGAGCGCTGCGCCGAGCTGGTCGAGCTCTCGCTCGCCATGGTCACCGCGCTGGTGCCGAAGATCGGCTACGACGCGGCCTCGGAGATCGCCAAGGAGGCGGTCGCGACCGGCAAGACCGTCCGCGAGATCTGCGTCGAGCGCCAGGTCCTTCCCTCCGGGGAGCTCGAAGAAGTCCTCGACGCGCGGCGGCAGACGGAGGGTGGGCTGGTCGGCGGGGGCGGGGGAGCCTGAAGTAGGGGGTTGGTTGCCGTGTCGTTGCGCCGTAGGCTTCCCAAGCGAAAAGCGTCCATAGAAGGGACTTGTGGCTTGCGGCCTCTGGCCGCGATTGGGAAGGCGAAGGGGGAGGCAATGAAGCCCACGGTTCGACTCGTCCTTGCTTTCGTGGCCGGACTGATCCTGGGCGGCGCAGGCGTCGCGCTCGCCTACTGGCGGGGCATGGACTTCCTGCTGAGGACCTGGCTGGTCACCAACACGTTCGAGGAGGCGCTGACTCTCCAGGAACTCGCGAACGGGGGGCCGGAGCGGTACAAGAAGAGGATCTTCGGTTACGCGCTTCCGGGCTTCGCCGAGTCGCTGGCGAAGCGCCGGGGCGAGCCGGAGGTCGACGGCGCGCTCTGGGCGATCCGCCAGGCCTACGAGCGCGAGGGGCTGGAGCTGCCGGCTCGCGTCGCGCCCCACGTGCAGAACCTGCCGCCGGCGGCGGAGATGTCCTGCCGGAAGAGGCGCGAGGAGATGGAGACGAAGGCCGCCGCGCCGGCGCGCTAAATCGACGAACCGGACGAGGGCTCGCGAAGCTGCCCCGGCGTCCACGACCCTTCTGTGGAGCTTTTTCGACGATGCACACGAGAGCCTGGTTCGGACTCGCGGCCGGCGCCCTGTTGATCCTGAGCGCCGCGGCGCACTCGCTGCTGGGCTGGCCGGAGCTCGCGGCCGAGCTGGGGAAGCTCGCGCCGCCGCCGGATCTCGCCCGCGCGTTGGCGGTCGGCTGGCACTTCGGGGGCGTCGCGATGCTCGGCTTTGGCGCCGTCGTCGTCGACTCCTTCATCCGCGCCCTGCGCGGCCGCGAAGTCGACTGGCGGCCCGCCCGCATCGTGGGTCTCGCCTATCTGGCCTTCGGCGCCGGCGCCTTGGCGGCGACCGGCGGCCGGCCCTTCTTCCTGCTCTTCCTGGTCCCCGGAATGGTGATCCTGGCGGCTGCGCGCGACGGGCGGCCGGAGGCGGGGCAGGGGGCCTGAAGGCCCGGACGAACCGGGAGGCGTATCTTCGGGGTGCGGAGCGAGGGGCCGGAGGAGGTGGGCGATGACGGTCGATCCGAAGCTGGCCGAGCGCGTCCGCGCGGAGCTCGCCGGGCGCGACGGCATCACCGAGAAGAGGATGTTCGGCGGCGTCGCCTTCTTCGTCGCCGGCAACATCGGCCTGCGGGATCTACGGCAAGGAGCTGATCGTCCGTCTCGACCCGGCCGCCGCCGAGGCGGCGCTCGCCGAGCCGAACACCCGGGTTTTCGACGTCACCGGCCGCTCGATGAAGGGCTGGCTGATGATCCAGCCGCGCGGTCTCGTCGCTCCCGAGATGCTCGGCCGCTGGGTGCGCCGCGCCGTCGAGTTCGCGGCGGCGCTGCCGCCGAAGTGAGAAGAACGCTGCCGATCCGAGGCACTACGCCTCGACTGGAGCCCCGCATGCCCCGCCACGTCGCCTTCCTGCGTGCCCTCAACGTCGGCGGCCGCCACGTCGTGAAGATGGAGGCCCTGCGCGGCCACTTCCAGGCGATGGGGTTCGGCGCGGTGGAGACCTTCATCGCCAGCGGCAACGTGATCTTCGAGTCCGCCGAACGGAACGGAGCGAAGCTCGAGGCGAAGATCGAGAAGGCGCTCGAGGCGGCGCTCGGCCATGAAGTGGCGACTTTTCTGCGCACCCCTGCGGAGCTCGCCGCGATCGCCGCGCACGCGCCTTTCCCGGCAGACCGCCTGGAAGCCGCGAGGGCGCTCAACGTCGCCTTCCTCAAGGCGCCGCTCGACGCGTCGGCGGTGCGGGCGCTCCTCGCGCTGCGCACCGAGGTCGACGACTTCCACGTCCACGGCCGCGAGGTCTGGTGGCTTTGCGAGGCCAGGCAGAGCGAGTCGAAGTTCTCCAACGTGCGGTTCGAGAAGGCGGTCGGGGCGGAATCGACCTTCCGCGGCATCGGGACCGTACGCAAGCTCGCGGCGAAGTACGCGGTTTCCTGAGCCGGCTCCCGGGCTCCGGTGCGGGCTGGCCCTGGTGGTCGCTGCCGCGCGCGGTGGACCGAGTGCTCTCTCCGCTTGCGGGGAACCCCACGGTCGATCTCATTCTGTTCGCGTGGAGACCCCCCGCCGTCTGCGCGGAGAGAGCACTCGGTCCCCCGGCCGCTGACGATGGTGTGCGGCGCCCGCCGCGACGAGCTCGCCACCATCGACGAAGCCGGGCCGCCCCGCCGACCACTCCCGCGAGGGGGCGTGGCGAAGGGTTCCTCTTTCTCGCGCAGACGGCGGGGGGCCCCCACGCGAACAGAGTCCAATCAAACCGTGGGGTTCCCCGCAAGCGAAAAGAGGAACCCTTTGCCGCGCCCCCGGCGCACTCGCAGACCCCGATACGCAAGGCCCGCTCCGAACGAATCGGTGCGGGCCTCGAAGGTCGGAGCGTAGTGGAAGCCGCGTCAGCCCATGTGCGCGATGATCGCGTCGCCGAACTCGCTGCACTTGACCTCCGTCGCGCCTTCCATCTGGCGCGCGAAGTCGTAGGTGACGGTCTTGCGCCGGATGGCGCCGTCCATGCCCTTGATGATCAGGTCGGCCGCCTCGGTCCAGCCCATGTAGCGGAGCATCATCTCGCCGCGAGAGGATGACCGAGCCGGGGTTCACCTTGTCGTGGTCGGCGTACTTCGGCGCGGTGCCGTGGGTCGCCTCGAAGATCGCGTGGCCGGTCGATGTAGTTGATGTTGCCGCCGGGCGCGATGCCGATGCCGCCGACCTGCGCGGCCAGCGCGTCGGAGAGGTAGTCGCCGTTCAGGTTCAGCGTCGCGATGACGTCGAACTCGTCCGGGCGCGTCAGCACCTGCTGCAGCGTGATGTCGGCGATGGCGTCCTTGATCAGCATCTTGCCCGGCGAGCTCGGCCTTCTGCTCGGCGTTCGCCGCGTCCTCGCCCTGGTCGCGCTTGGTGCGCTCCCACTGGTCCCAGGTGTAGGCCTGGTCGGCGAACTCGCTCTCGGCGAGCGCGTAGCCCCAGTTGCGGAAGGCGCCCTCGGTGAACTTCATGATGTTGCCCTTGTGGACGAGGGTGACGCTCTTGCGCTTGTTGGCGATCGCGTACTCGATCGCCGCGCGCACCAGGCGCTCGGTGCCCTCGCTGCGAGACCGGCTTGATGCCGATGCCGGCGACTGTCCGGGGAAGCGGATCTTCTTGTACATGCTGCGGGAAGTTCGCTCCTGGAGGAACTCGAGCATCTTCTTCGCCTCGGCGCTGCCCGCCTCGAACTCGATGCCGGCGTAGATGTCCTCGGTGTTCTCGCGGAAGATCACCATGTCGACCTTCTCCGGGTGCTTCACCGGCGAGGGCACGCCCTTGAACCAGCGCACCGGGCGCAGGCAGACGTAGAGGTCGAGCATCTGGCGCAGCGCGACGTTGAGCGAGCGGATGCCGCCGCCGATCGGCGTGGTGAGCGGGCCCTTGATGCCGACGAGGTACTCGCGGAACGCCTCGACCGTCTCGTCCGGCAGCCAGTTGTCGAAGCTGTTCGAAGGCCTTCTCCCCGGCGAGACCTCCATCCAGTGCGATCTTGCGCTTGCCGCCGTAGGCCTTCTGCGACCGCGGCGTCGAACACGCGCACGCTGGCGCGCCAGATGTCGGCGCCGGTGCCGTCGCCCTCGATGAACGGGATGATCGGGTTGTCGGGGACGTTGAGCTTGCCCCCGTCGAGAGTGATCTTCGCTCCGCCCGGCGGAACGATCGGCTTCGGGCTGGTCATGCGGGTCGGCCTCCTCAAAGAGGGTCGATTGTACGGGGCTGCCCCGGGGGGGTGTAAACGCGCGGCGGGGTGGGGCGGGCGGCTGGCCTTCCAGCCCGGGGGGCGCTGGTGGTCGCGGCCGCGGTGGCAGGCCGAGTCCCTTCTCCGCTTGCGGGGAACCCCATGCCCCGATCTCATTCTCTAGTTGCGCATGGGGACCCCCCACCGTCTGCGCGGAGAAGGGACTCGGCCCGCCGCCGCTCCGTCGATGTGCGGAGCCCGAAGCGGACTCGCCCTCGGCGCCTCAACCACGCCGTCTCCTTCCCCACCAACGCAAGGGGGCGTGGCGAAGGGTCCCACTATTCGCGCAGACGGCGGGGGGTCCCCACGCAAACAGAATCCAATCGACGGTGGGGTTCCCCGCAAGCGAAAAGTGGGACCCTTTGCCGCGCCCCCGGCGAACTCGCGACGAGCGCGCGCCCGCCCCAGGACTCCGGTCAGCCGGCGGCGACGCCGAGCCGGCGGGCTGGCGGGTAGGGGAAGAAGTCCGGGAAGTCGCCGGCCTGGATACGGCGCTGCATGTCGGTCCAGAAGCCGGGGGTGAGCAGGTCGCCGTGAGCCTCGAGGAAGGCCCGCCGGAGCTCCCCCCGGAGGCCGAGGAAGCGCCCGAACTCCTCGGGGAAGACGTCGTTCTCGCCGACGTAGAACCAGGCCTCGCCGCCCTGGTCGCGCTCGTCGTCCGACTCGGGCAGGTCGCGGAAGCGGCATTGCTCGAGCGGGCAGAGCTCGTCGTAGTCGTAGAAGACGACGCGGCCGTGGCGGGTGACGCCGAAGTTCTTGAGCAGGAGGTCGCCGGGGAAGACGTTGGTCGCCGCGAGGTCCTTGATCGCCTGGCCGAAGTCGAGCACCGCGGCCCGGGCCGCCGCCTCGCGGCGCCTCGCGGACAGATAGAGGTTGAGCGGGATCACCCGGCGCTCGACGTAGAGGTGGGCGATGACGACGCTGTCCTCGCCGATGCACACGCTCGCCGGCGGCCTGCGGCAGCTCGACGAGCAGCTCCGTCGCGAGAAGCGTCGCGGCTGAACTCGAGGTGCTCGAACTCCTGGGCGTCGACCAGCCGCCCGGCCCGGTCGTGGCGGAAGACCAGGTCGGTACTTGGCCATCACCGTCCTGCGCGGTCGCCGTCTTCGGGTAGTCGAAGCGGTCCTTGATCAGCTTGAAGACGATGTCGTAGCGAGGGCATGGTGAAGACCAGCATGACCATGCCCTCGTCGCCGCGGCGCGATGACGAACGGCTCGTCCGGGTCTGGCGAGGTGGTCGCAGCAGGTCGCGGTAGAGCTCCGTCTTGCCGTGCTTGTTGTAGCCGATCGAGATGTAGAGCTCGGCGAGCGGCTTGCGCGGGCATGATGCGCTTGAGGAAGCGCACCAGTCTCGTAGGGCTGCGCGACGTCGACGTGGAAGTAGGAGCGGGTGAAGCTGAAGACGATGCTGACGCTCGTCCTCGTCGAGCAGCACGGCGATCGACGACGATCCGGCCCTCCGGGTGTGGATCAGCGCCAGGCCAGCGGGATGCGCGTCGGCGCCGCTGAAGATGCGGCCGACGAGGTAGGCGCCCTTGTTGCGGTAGAAGAGCGGCCGGACCGCGTCGATCGCCTCGACGCCGGCGGCGGCGAAGCTGCCGCCGAGGCGCGCCTCGATGCGCTCGGCGGCGCGCCGGCAGTCGCGTTCGAGGTCCTCGAACGGCGCCTCGACCGCGCGCTCCTCGAGGATCCGCGCGAGCGTCGCGGCGGTGTCCGCGGCGGGCGGGTAGGCCGTGTAGACGGGCGCGCCAGGGATGCGCAGCAGGCTCGACGCGGTGGGGGCGACGAACTCGACGCGGGGGTCGACGCCGACCGTGGTGAAGATCCGGCGCGAGGCCGAGCTGAAGAAGGTCTCGGCCAGCTCGAAGTCGCCGCGCCCGCCGATGAGCGCCGCGAACTCCTCCTTCATCGCCGACCAGGTCGCCTTCGAGTGCGTGGTGCCGGCGAGATGGCGCACCAGGTCGGCGATGGCGACGTCGAGCACCTTCGAGTAGAGCTCGAGGCGTTCGAGGGCGTCGCACTGCATGCCGTGCCAGTCGCGGCGCGCGAAGCGGCGCGGCGCGCGCGCGGTGATCGCGGCGAAGGCGTCGCAGTAGGTGTCGAACGCGCGGGCGAGGACCGCGGCGCCGCGCGCGGCGAGATCGTCGGGCATCGTGCGGATCCTGAGGACGAGGCGGCCCCCCGGCGCCGACCCGGCCGGGTGGGAGGCGTCGGCCCGAGCAGCGCCGCCAGGCTCTCGGGGTCGAAGCCGACCAGGAGCGTCCTGCCGCAGCTGGAGCATCGGCGCCCGGAAGCCGCCGGTCGGGCCCTTGAGGTCCGCCGGCTTCACTTTCCGCGCCGGGACGCGGTCGACCCTGCGGCCGCGGGCGATCACGACGGTTTCGACCCCGGCCAGCAGGTCCTTCACTTCGGCGGTGGACAGCGGCTGCTTCGTGGAGCGCTCCTCGGCGACGGTGGCCTTCTTCTCGGTGAGCACCGCACGGGTGCTCTTGCAGCTGTTTCAGCTCGGGCGGGAGTAGAAGAAGTCGACGCGGGGCATGGGTCGAGGGTAGCACGCGAGATTCGCGTGACGGTGCCGTCGTCTCTTCAGCTGTGTTCGCGAGTGCTCCGGGGTCGCGGCAAAGGGTTCCTCTTTTCGCTTGCGGGGAACCCCACGGTCTGATTGGACTCTGTTCGCGTGGGGACCCCCCGCCGTCTGCGCGAAGAGGAACCCTTCGCCACGCCCCCTCGCGGTGGTGGTCGGCGGTGCGGCTCGGCTTCCTCGGTGGTGGGGAGTTCGACGTAGCAGGCGCCGCTCCCCATCGTCAGCGGCGGGGGACCGAGTCCTCTCTCCGCGCAGACGGCGGGGGGTCCCCACGCGAACAGAATGAGATCGACCGTGGGGTTCCCCGCAAGCGGAGAGAGGACTCGGTTCCACCGCCGCGGCATCGACCATCGACGTTGGATCGTTGAGGAACCAAACATGATAGAGACCGCAGCCGTGACCGACCGCGCCCAGGAGCTGCTCCACTCCGTCTTCGGCTATCCGGCTTTCCGCGGCCAGCAGCGCGACGTGATCGCCGCGGTCGAGCGGGGCGAGGACGCGCTGGTGCTGATGCCGACCGGCGGCGGCAAGTCGGTCTGCTACCAGATCCCGGCGCTGCTGCGCGACGGCACGGGCGTCGTCGTCTCGCCGCTCATCTCGCTGATGGAGGACCAGGTCGCGGCGCTGCGCCAGGTCGGCGTCGCGGCGGCGGCGCTGCACTCGAACCTGGCGCCGGGGGAGGCGTCGAAGGCGAGCGGCGGCTGGCGGCGGGGGAGCTCGACCTCGTCTACGTCGCGCCCGAACGGATGGCGACCGAGCGGTTCCGGGCGCTGCTCGAGCGTTCGCGCCTGGCGCTCTTCGCGATCGACGAGGCGCACTGTGTGGCGCAGTGGGGGCACGACTTCCGCCCGGAGTACCTCGAGCTCGGCATGCTGCGCGAGCGCTTCGCCGCGGTGCCGCGCCTGGCGCTCACCGCCACCGCCGATCCCGCGACCCGGCGCGAGATCCACGAGCGGCTGCTGTTGCCGGGCGCGCCGACCTTCGTCGCCAGCTTCGATCGCCCGAACCTCTTCTACCGGGTGGTCGAGCGCGACGGCGGCAACGCCCAGATCGCGGCGCTGCTCGAGGGGCGCTGGCGCGGCGCCTCGGGCATCGTCTACCGGGCGACGCGCGCCGCGGTCGAGAAGACCGCGGCCTTCCTCGCCGGGCGCGGCTTCGACGCGCTGCCCTACCACGCCGGGCTCGACGGCGGCACGCGCACGGCGAACCAGGAGCGGTTCCGCTCGGGCGACGCGGTGGTCATGGTCGCCACGGTCGCCTTCGGCATGGGCATCGACAAGCCCGACGTCCGCTTCGTCGTCCACGGCGACCTGCCGCCCTCGCTCGAGGCCTACTACCAGGAGTCGGGGCGCGCCGGCCGCGACGGAGGCGCCGCGGACTGCTGGCTCGCCTGGGGGCTCGACGACCTCGTGCTCGCGCGCCGGCGGAATCGAGTCCTCCGACGCCGACGACGCGCGCAAGCGGGTCGAGCGGCGCAAGCTCGACGCCATGGTCGGCTACGTCGAGACCACAGTCTGCCGCCGCGAGGCGCTGCTGCGCTGGTTCGGCGAGAGCTACGCGGGGCCGTGCGGCGCCTGCGACAACTGCGTCGAGCCGGTGGCCGGCTGGGACGCGACCGAGGCGGTGCGCATGGCGCTCTCCGCCGTCTACCGCACCGGCGAGCGCTTCGGCGCCCAGCACCTGACGCGCGTGCTGCGCGGCGAGAGCGACGAGCGCACTGCCCGCTTCGGACACGAGCGGCTCTCGGTCTGGGCGATCGGCCAGGAGCTGCCCGAGCGGCAGTGGCGCTCGCTCTTCCGCCAGCTGGTGGCGCGCGGCCTGCTGCTGCCCGACGAGGAGGGGCACGGCGGTCTGCGCCTGGCGCGTGAGGCGAAGGGCGTCCTCACCGGCGGCGAGCGGGTCGTCCTGCGCGGCGAGCGCGCGGCGGCGCCGCGCGGGAGGAGCCGGCGGCGCGGCGCGCTGGCGCCGGCCGGGGCGCCCGACGCCGCGCTCTTCGAGCGCCTGCGCGCCCTGCGGCGCCGGCTCGCCGACGAGCAGCACGTCCCCCCTACGTCGTCTTCCACGACGCGACGCTCGCCGAGATCGCCGCGCGGCGTCCGGCCGACCTCGCCTCCCTTGCGGAAATTCCCGGCGTCGGCGAGAAGAAGCTCGCCCGCTACGGCTCCGCCCTCCTCGCGGCGATCGCCGAGGGAGCCGGCGCGGACGGCTAGGCGGGTCAGGCCGCGTCGTGGCGTGCGAGGCGGGAAGCGGAGGCGTCGTCGCCGAGCCGCTTGGCGCCGTCGACGGGGGCGGTGGTCGCCGGCACGCCTTTGGAGCGGGGCGGGATCTTCGCGAGGCGCGCGGCGGCCTCGGCCTCGGTCCGGGCGCGCAGCTCGGGGTCGGCGAGCAGGCGGTCGGCGAGCGAACGCTTGGCCTCGAGGTCGGCGGCGGTCAGGACGCGGCCGAACTCGCGCAGCGCGGCGATGCCGAAGCCGTGCCTGCGGTAGAGCCGGAAGATCTGCTTGACCCGCTCGGCGTCGATGTCGCGGCCGAGAGTGAAGCACTCGAAGGTCCCTTCCATCGCGAGCAGCGCCGACTCGGCGAGGCAGGCGTAGGCGACCCCCTGCGGCAGGCCGATGTCGAAGCTCGAGCGGATCGGCCCGGGGATCACCACCTCGCCGCTCTCGACCACCAGAATGTCGGGTCGCACCGCCGCCTCCTCCGCGCTGATGTCGGAGGGGAGCGCGACGTCGCAGACCACGGCTCCCGGCTTGCAGTGGGCGAGGTCGAGCACGCGCTGGCCGAAGGCCGAGGTGGCGGTGATCACCAGGTCGCAATCGCCGGCGAGCCCGGTCGTCTCGAGCGCGATCTCGACGCGCGCCCGCGGGGACTCGGCCTCGATCCGCTGCTTCAGCGCGCGCAACCGCTCGGGCTCGATCGAGACCAGCACGAGGTCGCCCACCGCCTGCGCGATCAGCCGCGAGCAGACCGAGCCGATCGCGCCGGTCGCGCCCACCACCATGGCGCGGCCGCGTGTCAGGTCGCGCGTGCCCATCCTCTGCACCGCGATCTTGGCGGTCTCGAGCGTGGCCGCGACGGTCAGGCTGTTGCCCGAAGTCACCGGAATCGGCGCCTCGCGGGCGACCGTGACGCCGGCGTCGCCGACCACCTTGGTGAAGGCGCCCAGCCCCATGATCCGTGCGCCCTGGCGCGCGGCCTGGTGGGCGGCCCGGACCAGCCGGTCGTAGGTGAAGCGCGGCGGACGGGTGAGCATCTGGCGGGGCGTCGCGCCGACGGTGAACAGGTGTCCCTCGATGCGCTGGCCGGTCTCCGGCGAGCGGCCCCCGGTGATGCGGCCGACGGGCCGTGGCGGCATGTGGGCGGCGAAGCGTTCGACCCAGTCGTTCGGCAGGAACCGGGTCCAGCGGAAGGCGGGGTGCCTGTGGATGAAGCCGACGTTCAGCGGATGGATGACGAATGCGAAGCGGTGCAGCGCGTCCGGATCGGGTGCGCTGGTGCGCACCCGCATCGGCTCGGGTCGGGTCGCCTCGGCGCCCATGGCCACCTCCCCGTCGGGTCGAGCGGCCGGTTCGACGTGGCCGGCGGTCTCTGCCCTTCAGAGTGCGCGCCGGCGAGGGCGCCGTGAATCACCGAACGGGTGGGTCGCGAAGCGCAGACGGGTGGGGCGTTCGGGGCCGGTCCGCGCGTCAGTCGTCGCTCTCGAGGAACTCCTCCCAGGCCTCCATCACGCGGCGGTCGCGCTTGGTCGGACGGCCGGCGCCCGCCTCGCGCGCCACCAGCGGCCGGCGCATCAGGCGCTGCATCGGGTCGGCGGTCGGCCGCGGCGGCGAGAGATCCTCGAACAGGCGCGGCACCTCGGCCTTGGCCAGCGTCTTGTCGGCGAGCTCGCGCACGACGAGGACGCGCGTCCAGTCGGGCAGGACCTGGGCCTCGACGCGGTCGCCGACGGTGAGCGTCCGGTGGGGTTTGACCGCGACGCCGTTGAGCCGGACGCGCGAGAGCTGGCAGGCCCGGGTCGCGAGGCTGCGCGTCTTGAAGACGCGCGCCACGTGCAGCCACTTGTCGATGCGGACGTCCATGGCGGGGGTTCCGGGGCGCGATCCTAGCGCAGGGTCCCGGCGGGGAAATCCGTCGGGCCCGGGTCAGCCCGCCGCGGGCGGCGTCCAGAGTCCGACGACGGCCGCGATCCGGCCGTCGGGGGCGAAGCGATAGACGTTGGTGCCGCGGCCGATCTCGGCTCCGTCGGCGGCGCTCGAGCGCCAGTCGGCGAGGGCGGTGCCCTGGCAGTGACGCACGTCGCCGCTGCGTTCGAGCCGCGCGCCCGGGAAGAACTGCTGGAGGGCGCCGACGTGCGCCACCAGCTCGTCGAGCCCCGCCACGACGCGTAGCGATCGCGGAAGGTGACGCCGCCGGTGGCGAGCGCGGCGAAGGCCGCGCGCCGGCCGGCCTCGTCGCGTTCTCCCCAGGCGGCGCACCAGGCGTCGATCCGTTCGGCAGCGCCGGCGAAGGCCTCGTCGGCGACCACGTTGGCGAAGAGCGCCAGCTGGTAGCGCCAGCCCTGGACGTGGTGGTCGCGCACGGTCGCTTCGGCGAACGCGTGCCGGAGCGACAGGCGGGTTCCGGCCGGGTCCTCGACGAGCTCGATGGTCACCCGCGAGGCGCCGGGCGGGATCGGCTCTCCGCTGGCGTAGCCGTAGCTGAAGACGATGCGTGCCGGCGGCTCGATTGCGATCACCTCGCCCGCCGCCTCGACGCCGTTCGGATAGCGAATGCGCACCCGCGCCGCCCGGTTGCGGGTCGATCGAGGAATCGGCCCCCCACCAGGTCGAGAACCGGCGCGACCCGGTGAGCCAGGGGAAGACCGCGTCGCGGGCGACGGGGAGGAGGAAGGAGCGCTCGAGCGCCTGGCGGAGCGGCGGTGGGTTCATCTTGGGCCTCGGGCCCGGAGACTACGACAGCCGCCAGCGGCCGGCGTCACCCGAAGTCACCAGCCCGCAGGGGCAGCCGCCGGATCCGGCGGCCGGTGAGCCGCGCCACCGCATTCGCCAGCGCCGGGGCGAAGGGGTTCACCACGGGCTCGCCGAGCCCGTGCGGGCGCTCGTCGGCGCTCGCCACGAGATGAACCTCGATCGTCTTCGGAGTGTCGGCGAGCCGCGCCACGCGGAAGCGGTCGAAGTTCGTCTCGCGCGCCCGGCCCCCCTCGAAAGTGGTCTCGCCGAGCGCGTTCGACAGCGACCAGAGGACGCCACTCTCGACCTGCTGCGCGACGCCGTCGGGGTCGACGGCGACGCCGCAGTCGACCGCGGCAACCACCCGCTCGACCGTGAAGGGCAGCGCTCCGGGGCCCGCGGCCGGGCGCGCCGCGACCTCGACCACGTAAGCGACGTAGGTTTCGGTGTGGAAGACGTCGGCGGCGAGACCGCGCGCCCGCCCGGCCGGGAGCGGCGCGGCCCAGCCGGCCTGCGCTGCCACGGTTTCGAGCACTCTGCGCAGGCGGCGCCGGTCCATGCGCACGCCGCCGGAGCCGCCTGCGCCGGTACCGACGGATCCCCGGCGCCGAGCAGCTCCAGACGGAGCCCCAGCGGGTCGCGGCCCGACCTCTCGGCCAGCTCGTCGACGAAGCTCTCGCGCGCGAAACCGAAGAGGGAGCGAAGACCGACCGCCAGGGGCCGATCGGCACCGGCGCCTCGACCACGCGATAGCTGGTCTCGAGATCGGACACGAAGTAGGGGTTGTCGGTGACGCCCCACGAGCTGCCCGCGAGGTACTCGGCGTTCGCCAGCTGCTCGGCCGTCGGCTTGCGCCGCGCGTTGTGCGGGGTCGAGGCCTTGCGGTGGTCCATGCGACTAGCCGGCCGCGGGCGTCGAGGCCGGCCTCGAGCCGGTGCGCGGAGGCGGCCTGGAAGTAGCCGTGGACGAGGTCGTCTTCGCGCGTCCAGACGGGCTCCACCGGCGCCTCGACACGGCGCGCGACCTCGACCGACTCGAGGTTGAAGTCGACCCCCAGCCGGCGGCCGAAGCCGCCGCCGACCAGCTCGACGTGGACCGTGACCGCCGACGGTTCGAGGCCGAGGGCGCGCGCGCACTGCGCCTGGACGGC